>NZ_JAIFZM010000001.1 GCF_022095695.1 Oceanobacillus jordanicus | reverse complement strand
CTTCGGTATCAACATGGCAACAGATGCCTTTAGGATGCAAATCCATCTGCTTCTAGAACAGATATCTTTATTGGACAAACAAATAGATGAGCTTGATAAAAAGCTGATGAAACTTGTAGATAACCAAAATACACATTTAACAACTATAAACGGTATTGGCTATCCAACCGCAGCCGTAATCTTAGGAGAAATAGGGTCCATAAAACGTTTCGAACGCCCTGAACAGTTAGTAGCGTTTGTTGGGTTAGACCCGGCTGTGAAACAATCTGGTAATTTTGAGGCTTCCTACGTGAAAATTTCCAAAAGAGGCTCCCCTTATTTACGACGAGCTATTTGGTATGCCGCCTTCTCTGCGAGCCAATGTGACCCGGCATTATCTCAGCATTATAAAAGGTTAAAAAGTAGGGGGAAAAGCCACCAAGTCGCTGTAGGAGCTGTAGCACGAAAGTTAACACATATCATTTTTGCCATTTTACGAGATCAAAAGCCATATGAGCCTCATGTGAAATAAAATGTTCACGAACCTAGGTTCCCCATAACACCTTGAAAGAGAGGTGTATTTTGGCATGAGATTTTTTAAATAAGCATTACTATAAAAAAATGTCTTTCTCTCCTTGACAACTCATAGCTGGTCTTTCCGCGGGCACGGCTTCAATCTCCTCAGAAGCCAAAAGCGCTTCTTCCGGGGCTTTCAGACTCGCGCTATTCCCGCTGGAGTCTGCGTTATTTTTCTCCGTTAATTGTATTTTAGCTTAAAATAAAACGATAAATGTAAAACCGGACGATTATCGATATCTCGGCCTAGAGTTACCACCATGTTAGATTTCGAAAAACGTCCGGTATTTTATCGCTGTTTATTCTTAATTACTTTCTGTAGCTTTAATTAAAATACTTCACAATTTCATCAGCTATTCTTTTTGAAGCTTGTCCATCACCATAAGGATTTGAGGCTTTCGCCATTTCCTTGTGTGCCTTGTCATCAGAAAGAAGCTCGTTAGCCATCGTGAAAATGTTTTCTTCATCTGTCCCAGCAAGCTTTAATGTGCCAGCGGTAATACCTTCTGGTCGTTCGGTCGTGTCTCTTAACACCAGAACAGGTACACCAAGGGATGGAGCTTCTTCTTGTACCCCTCCAGAATCCGTGAGAATCAAGTGCGCTCTTGACGCAAAGTTATGAAAATCTACTACGCTAAGTGGTTCAATTAATTGAATCCGCTCATTATCACCCAAGATGTTTTTTGCTGTATTTTGTACGACTGGATTTAGATGGACAGGATAAATAACATGGATATCATCATGTGTCTCAACCAACCGTTTAATAGCCCGAAACATCTGCTCCATGTTATTCCCAAGGTTCTCCCTACGGTGGGCTGTCATGAGCACCAATCGTTTATCACCAATTGCTTCGATAATCGGACTAGTGTATGCATGATCGACTGTTGTTTTTAGTGCATCAATTGCTGTATTCCCTGTTACCGCAATCCGTTCAGCAGGCTTCCCTTCATTTAGAAGATTCTGTTTTGATTTTTCCGTTGGCGAAAAATGAAGATCGGCCATTACACCGGTCAATTGTCTATTCATTTCCTCCGGGTAAGGGGAGTATTTATCCCATGTACGGAGCCCAGCTTCTACATGCCCTACCGCAATCTGGTTATAGTAAGCAGCAAGCGATGCAGCAAACGTAGTTGTTGTGTCACCATGCACGAGTACGATGTCAGGCTTCGTTTCCTTCATCACCTCATCAAGACCTTCGAGGGCTCTTGTGGTAATCTGTGCAAGCGACTGCTGTTTTTTCATGATATTCAAATCATAATCTGGTGTGATTTTAAAGATTTCCAGCACTTGATCAAGCATCTCCCTGTGCTGTGCCGTAACCGTAACAATGGAGTCAAATTCTTCTGCTCGTTTTTGCAACTCTAAAACAAGCGGAGCCATCTTGATCGCTTCTGGCCTTGTCCCAAAAATGGTCATTACTTTTATACGATTCTTCATGACAAGCACTCCTAACCCAGTTTATCTATTTCGTACCAAATAAACGGTCTCCAGCATCCCCAAGACCTGGAACAATATAGCCTTTCTCATCAAGTTTTTCATCCAAGGCACCTAGGTAAATATCAACATCTGGGTGTTCTTCTTTAATCATTTCTACGCCCTCTGGTGCTGCAATAAGACACATAAGACGAATGTTTTCCGCGCCACGCTTTTTCAAGGAATGAATCGCATCATTTGCCGAACCACCGGTTGCAAGCATTGGATCAATCACAATTAATTCACGTTCATTTATATCTGATGGTAATTTAATATAATATTCAACAGGCTGAAATGTTTCCGGATCACGATATAGTCCGACATGACCAACTTTTGCAGCAGGAATTAATTTTAAAACCCCATCAACCATTCCAAGACCTGCACGCAATATCGGAATGAGGCCAATTTTTTTACCTGAAAGCACCTTCGCCTGTGCTTCTACAACAGGTGTATGAATTGTCTTATCTTGCAAGGGAAGATTTCGTGTGATTTCAAAAGCCATTAGCATTGCTACTTCATCGACTAGTTCACGAAATTCCTTTGTTCCTGTTTCCTTATTCCTTATGTAGGTCAATTTATGCTGGATTAACGGATGATCCAGTACGAATACGTTACCCATTTTGCCGATCACTCCTTTAGAATTAATACATCCTTCAAATTGTACTGAAAAAAAGCCATGCTTTCAAGTTAAATAATAAAAGCTTCGTACATAACCATCTTTCTTCGCATACAAATAAAAGGATGCCCAAAAAGGACATCCTTTATCTTATGCATAGAGAGGCAATTTAGATGTTAGCTCTGCTACACGTTCCTTCGCTTCGTTAAGCTTTGCAGTATCTTCATGATTTTTTAAGGTTAGTGAAATAATGGAAGCAATCTCTTTCATTTCTTTTTCCCCAAAACCACGAGAAGTTACAGCAGCAGTTCCCACACGAACACCACTTGTGATAAATGGACTAGCGGTATCAAATGGGATGGTATTTTTATTTGTTGTAATTCCGATATCATCAAGTACTTTTTCCGCAACTTTTCCAGTAAGGCCAAGTGGGGTAACATCTAATAATAGTAAATGATTATCCGTACCACCAGAAACAATGCGTACTCCCTCGTCATTCAATGCTTTACTTAGCGTTTGCGCATTCTGGATAATTTGCTTAGAGTATGTCTTAAATTCATTACTCAATGCTTCTTTAAACGATACAGCTTTCGCCGCAATAATATGCATGAGTGGACCACCCTGCATTCCCGGGAACACAGATTTATCTATTTTCTTTGCGTACTCTTCTTTACATAGGATCATGCCGCCTCTTGGCCCACGTAATGTTTTATGGGTTGTGGTTGTAACAAAATCAGCGTAAGGTACTGGGTTTGGATGCAGGCCTGTGGCTACAAGCCCAGCAATATGCGCCATATCAACCATTAGATAAGCCCCTACAGCATCCGCAATTTCACGGAACTTGGAGAAGTCAATAATACGAGAATAAGCACTTGCACCTGCGACAATTAATTTTGGCTTTACTTCCATCGCTTTTTCAAGCACGGACGCGTAATCGAGCTGTTCTGTTTCTTTGTCTACACCGTAATCCACAAAATTGTACAAGGTTCCACTAAAATTCACTGGGCTACCATGTGTTAAGTGTCCACCATGATTTAAGTTCATCCCAAGCACTGTATCACCTGGTTCAAGCAAGGTAAAATAAACAGCCATATTTGCCTGTGCACCAGAGTGTGGCTGCACATTTACATGTTCTGCGCCAAATAAGTCTTTAGCGCGGTCACGCGCTAAATTTTCCACCACATCGACATGCTCACAACCACCATAATATCTTTTACCTGGATATCCTTCAGCATATTTGTTAGTTAGAACAGATCCCATCGCTTCCATGACTGCTTCAGAGACAAAGTTCTCCGATGCGATTAACTCGATTTTTTCCTGCTGGCGGGTTTTCTCCGCCTGTATTGCCTCAAAAATTTCCTTGTCTGCTTGTTTTACATGCTCCATACGTATTGCCCCCTATGTAAATTTATTTACAGCTAGAATTAGCTTGTATATGTTCATAGTGTGCACGCTGACCACCAATGAGTTTAGGTCTAGTCATGGCAGTGGTGACCCGTGCCTTTCCAACAAATCGTTGCTTAAACCTTAATGGAACAGCAACATGCTTTAAATGCATCCCAATCATCGTTTCTCCAATATCCATACCAGCATGAGCCTGTACGGCTTCTACTACAACGGCGTCTTTTAAATGTCGGAAGGCGTAAGTAGCCATTGCTCCTCCTGCAGTTCGAACAGGGACAACAGATACTTCCTCCAACTGTAGGTGTTCCATCACGTCTCGCTCCATGACGAGTGCGCGATTTAAATGCTCACAACATTGAAAAACGGGAAAAATACCCGTTTTAGCCTGCAACTCCTTTACCGACGCAAAAACAATCTCTGCGATGGTGTCACTTCCTGCTGTTCCAATTCGCTCTCCAGCTATCTCACTAGTAGAACAGCCAATGACGAAGGGAAGGTTTTTCCGCAAATACTTCCCGTGGTTCCACTCCTGTACGATCTCTGATAACTCTGCCTTAAGGTTGTCATAGATTTCCGTCATGTTACCCACCTCAGTCTGTATCTTGTTGACGTTTAGGCATCCTTGCCTTCATACGTGCCAATTTTACCAATGCGATTTTCATGGCGACCGCCTTGAAATTCTGTTTCAAGCCAAACTCTAGCAACTTCGCGAGCAAGGTCAGGACCTATCACGCGCTCCCCAAGTGCCAGCACATTCGAGTCATTATGCTGTCTAGTAAGTTTTGCCGAATACATATCATGTGTTAACGCACAACGAATGCCTTTTACCTTATTAGCTGCAATAGACATGCCAATCCCTGTACCACAGATAAAGATTCCACGATCAAATTCCCCATTCGCTATTCGTTCGGCTGCAGGCAGGGCATAATCAGGGTAATCAACCGATGATTCACAGCTGCATCCTGTATCTTCATAGTCAATGCCCATTTCCTCTAATAATTCCTTTACTACATTGCGTACTGTCATGCCAGCATGATCTGCCGTAATAATAACCTTCATCGTGACCTCTTCCCTTCTGTGTTGGTATGTGAATTTCTTTTAAAGTATTCTAGCATCTTTCCTAGTTAATCTTCTTTTTCAGGAGATCAATATATTTATCCATTTCGTCTAGTGTTTTTTGGTACACTTCCACACTTCCACCAAATGGATCCGAAATATCATAGTTAATTAGCATCGCTTCTAGGCTTCTTATATGCTGAAGGTCGTCTGCCAAAAAGCCCCTAAGTTCTTTATCTAGCCGTATGTTATCTAATTTATGTTGGTTCTTTTGAATAAACAAAGATCGCTTCTCTTCATATTCTGCATATGCTTGCTTTAGCTCATTCCATACTTTTTTATCTGATTCTGAAACATATTCTTTCAAGGTGAAATACTTTTCCTGGTAGCTTGGAAACGTCATAATCAAGGATTGTTTATGCTGGGTTGTCATGGTCATTACCACGTCGGCCCAATGCAACAAGCTGTCGGTAACAGGTTGGGAGACATGTTGAAGCTGTATCCCGCGTTTTTTTAAAACCTCTACTGCATTTACATTTGCCCGTTCTCCAGTACCTGCATAAACCCCTGCTGACTGTACCTCTGCTTCAGGTATTTTGTGTTTAACAAGCGCCTCAGCCATCGGGCTACGACATGTATTCCCAGTACAGACAAATAATATCTTCATAAATGAACCTCCGCTGAAAAACGCGCATTCGCTCGTCTTTTGGCGAACGTGTACGTTTTTCTTATACTTGGGAATTCAAAATTTCAACTACATCATCTTGCTTTCTAGCTAAAATTTTCACTTTCCTAACGTGTAAAAATTCTCTATTCTAAATATATCACATAACAGGATTGCATGTCAGTTCCATAAGGAAATAGCATCGAAGATAACCACAATTAGTAGACAAGCACAAAGGCGGAAGCGCCCGTTCAGCAACGTACAAGCTGGAGCACTTCGCAATGAGATAAAGGAAACACGGTGAGGTGAGAACCAATGTTGACTTTCACTACAAGGGTATAAGGGAGACTAGGCCTCTGGTTTACCCCAGTCGGCAAGTCTGCTTTATCGTAGTGGAGAAATGTGAAGCTTGGGACTGCGCTAACGCTCGCCCCACCAAAAGATCTTCTAGTTGCTGGGCGCTGGAGCCGGACGTGGCTTTTCCAGTATACTAAGTTATCCACAGCTAAATAAAATTTATAGCTTCTTATACATTAAAAAAAGCCCTGGCATTTAAACCAGAGCCTTGCCGTTTACAAGTTAGCCAAATATTATTTTGATACCGAATGCTACTAAGATACTACCACCTAAAATCTCACTATATGCCCCTAACAAGCCACGGACCTTCTTCCCTAGCAACATTCCCATCCACGATAGAAGCATACTAGCTGCACCAAACATTAATAACACGAGAGCTGTTTTAACTCCTGACATCCCAAGACCTAACCCTACAGAGAAACTATCAATGCTAATACTAAAAGAAAGGATTAAGAGCCCTGTTCCAACTGGTTCTATGACTTTTTTCAATTCATGGTTGAAAGCAGAAAACAGCATTTGAGAGCCAATTCCAACTAACAGAAGGCCACCTAATAAAATGGTTATCTGCCCAATTCCTTCTGAAATAAATTGCCCTAATACAATCCCAATAAACGGCATTAAAATATGAAAAATCCCAACGACAATGCCAATCAGGGCTATTCGTTTTAGACGCAGCTGCTGCATTCCTAGGCCCAGTCCCACAGAAAATGCATCCATACCAAGCGCAAAGGCTAGAAATAAAATTGAAATAAATTCACCAACATATCCTGACATTAAGATCCCCCTTGAACATGCTTCTAAACTATATGCATGTCCAAGAGGGATTATGAGGACAACCCAATTATTTTCTACTTAATATAATCGCTAGCAGCTTTTTTTAATCGGTTCATGACAGCCTGTCCGATCCCTTGTTCCGAGAAAGCTTCACAAAGAATAAGGTCTACATCATGTTCATTAAACATGCGTAAGGCATCGTATAAAGTAGCAGCCACTGTCTCCATGTTAGCGCCCAAGTCTATTTTAAAATCTGCCTCTATTGCAGTCACTGTCTTGCTGGCTGCCATCACCCCAACACGATGGCCTTTCTTCATTTCCGCATCAATCACCTGTTGAAGTTTTTCCGAAGACCCTTCCACTAGCCATAAAGGAGCGTCTGGGGAATAATGCCTGTACTTCATGCCTGGGGATTTTGGACGCTGCTCCTTATCATTCGCTAAACCAGGATCGATCATTACTGTTCCTACTACTTCCTCAAGTTGTTCCTTTGTAATTCCACCCGGGCGTAGAATGATGGGGATAGCCTGTGTACAATCAAGCACTGTCGATTCCAATCCGACTCCTGTAGTTCCGCCATCGAGTAAACCAGCAATCCTTCCATTTAAATCTGCCCACACATGATCTGCAGAGGTTGGACTTGGCTTTCCAGATAAATTTGCACTTGGCGCAGCGACAGGCACAGCCGCTTCCTGCAATAATTTTAATGCTATTGGATGACCAGGCAATCTAACCCCTACCGAATCCAATCCTGCAGTCACATTTTCAGCACAACGGCCATTACTCGGCAATACGAACGTAATGGGGCCAGGAGTAAAAGCTTCAAGCAGTTTATCCACATAGTTTGGGATCGATGTTACAAGCTCTTTTAACTGCTGCGGTGTCGCCACATGGACAATGAGGGGATTGTCCTGTGGACGCCCCTTCGCCTGAAATATCTTATTAATCGCTGCCTTGTTTGTCGCGTCGGCCCCTAGTCCATAAACTGTTTCCGTGGGAAACGCAACAGTTTCCCCAGCCTTTAATAATTCTGCTGCAGACTGGATTGCCTCCTGTTTATCCTGTTGAAAATCGTTAGCATACCATCGTTTCGTATCCATTCATGTCCCTCTTTTCCTTACCCCATTTTATTAGATTCCCTCCTATTTCGCAAAGTCTCGCGTTCTGTAGCATAATTGGTAAGGTGAGAACAAGTTTTCCACAAATGGAAACGATCGATTTTTCCACAACAGAAACAGCCCGTGGTTATCCACAGGCTACTCCCTTTATTTAAACTATTCCACTTCAGCAAAAGAGAAGTTATGAACAGTAATTCTTACTTATGCACAGTTTTTTAACAGGTTATCCACCGTTTTTGTGGATAAGTGTTGTATTACTCAAGAAACGTGGTATAACCACCAATTCCCCTCATCTCTCTTGTACTTATCCACGAACATCTTTTCCTTCTGTGGATGGAATTGTAATGCTTCCAATAAAATATCCACCACTGGTTGGTGACTGTGTACATAAACACTTTTAGCCTGTTGCTGCTTTGCTAAGGATAATATTGCCTCTAATAGAACAGGAAGCTTGGAAGCGTTCGTTTGGTTTATATATAATTGCTTTAACCAGTAAATTTCTTCTTCCATTGTTTCTAGAGAAAAACACCCTACGATTTCGCCGGCGACCTCAACAACATAACCTGCTCTTACTAAACTAGCTTTATTAATACCCTCATTCTTTTCTAGAAACTGCTCTACCTTCTCCATATCCATTTGATTTGCTGGGATTAGATTCATACTCGATCACCTCTACTATTTTTAATAGAATCTGTTATATTATTCTAATGTATGCCGAAATGAAACGATTATGACCAACCAAACCATTCAAAAAGGAAAAACTTTACCTCTGTTTTTTCCTCTGCCACCTGAGGCTCCTCTTCCGTATCTTCCTCTGCCGCTACAGTAGTTCCATTTGAGAAATCAAGGAAACAAAGGGGCGGAAATAACACACACCACCAATTATCGCCTTTCCCTTCACCTATCGTGATAAGCACTGCCTCATACTCTCCTGCTGGATACACATAATCTCCATATAGCTTGGCAGGAAAGGTAATGTCCGAACCATATTCAACTTTAAAGGAGTCACTAGAACCTTCTCCCTTTAATACTTCTTTTACTATTTCATTTATTTCAGGGATTCGAGCTTCAATTAGTTTACGAGCTTCCTCAATATCCGTTATTTCGGCTACCCACTCTGTAATGACTTCATTCACTTCATCCCGTACCATTCTTTTTAGCTCTTGGTCTGCATCACTATCACTATTAGCCAAAATCCTTAACCTGATTGCCTCATCTGGAATAACCTGATAATCTGTTCCACCCTGTTTTTCTTCAAGCTGACTCATTCCTATTAAAGGAAACGTTATAAGTAATAAAATAAATATAAAGACGATAAGTACTAGTTTCTTCATCATTCAATCTCCTTCCAACTGTGGGTACTAGCAACAGTATGGGCAGGCCAAGAAGATTTTAAACTAGTAAACTGAATTTGTTTTTGAAAATAGAATGATAGAGTGATAGATCTCGTTTTTATTATATGCATTGGAAGTAGTTGGTGGGGATGACGTGCAGTTCAGCTCGATTTTCTTCTCTATAAGTACGTCATTCACTCCATGACCGACAGTTCTACTCCATTTTCTCCTCTACATGTCCGTCATTACGTCTATGACAGACACTTCCACTCGGTTTTTTCTCAATATGCACGTCATTCATAAAAACACAAAAAACAGCCCACTTTTAGAGGGCTGTTGATATAATACGGTCCTTTCCGTTTATATCTTTGACGGTTCTCACTTGATAAGAAGGAAATTCCTGTTTGATTAGAGCCGTTACAGCATCTGCCTGTGAATGGCCAATTTCCACTGCCATCATTCCTTCATGCTTTAACACGCCCTTTGCCTGTTTAACGATCTCTCTATATGCCGCGAGTCCTTCTTCCTCTGCATACAGCGCTAACTCCGGGTCAAAGTTTTTCACCGTATCCGATAAAGTAGTTGCTTCTGATCTTGCGATATAAGGAGGATTCGAGACTAGAACATCTACGACCACATTCGCATCCTGTAGAGGCTGCAGAAAATTCCCCTGTGAAAAAGTCACTTCAGCTCCAAGCTGCGTTGCATTATGCTGAGCGACTGCTAATGCTTCATGAGATAGGTCTGTCGCATAAACCGTCGCATTCGGCAATTCTAAAGCGAGCGTAATGGCAATAATTCCACTTCCTGTACCTACATCCACAATGTTAAGAGGAGCGTCTGTGGATACAGAATGAAGTACATGCTGGACTAGTTCTTCTGTTTCCATACGTGGGATTAACACATTAGCATTAACATTAAAGTCCCTGCCATAGAAGGACTCCTTCCCAATCAAATGTTGGATGGGAACCCCAGTATGGGCATGCTCCTCTATATCCTTTGCATAACGTTCTATAAGTGCTTCAGGAACAGTCTCTTGCATATCTGCATAAAACTGTGCGCTCCCTTTACCTAAATGATGCTGCAAAAGTAATTGCGCTACTCTCGCCTCGCGTTGGTGCTCTTCCAAAAAAAGAGAAGCCCATTTGAGGACTTCGTATTGTTTTCTGTTATGCATGCTATTCACCGATTTGTTCCAATTTCTTCGTTTGTTCTTCTACCAATAGAGCATCGATAAACTCATCCAGCTTTCCTTGTAAGATCTGGTCCAGTTTTTGAATGGTCAAACCAATGCGATGGTCCGTAACCCGATTTTGTGGAAAATTATATGTTCTAATACGTTCTGAGCGGTCGCCTGTACCGACAGCTGATTTACGGTTCTCATCAATTTCTGCCTGGGCTTCCTGTTGGTACTTATCATAAATTCGTGCGCGTAACACTTTCATCGCTTTTTCTTTGTTCTTAATTTGCGACTTTTCATCCTGGATAGAAACGACAACCCCTGTTGGTACGTGAGTTAGTCGTACTGCTGACATGGTAGTGTTAACACTTTGTCCACCAGGTCCGCTTGAAGCGAAGGTATCGACACGAATATCTTTTTCATTGATATCTATTTCCACTTCTTCCGCTTCAGGAAGAACAGCAACCGTAGCAGTAGAAGTATGAATACGGCCACCAGATTCCGTTTCTGGAACACGTTGTACACGATGTGCACCATTCTCAAACTTCAGCTTGGAGTATGCCCCATTTCCATTTATCATGAAAATAATTTCTTTGTATCCCCCAACACCTGTTGTGCTGGCTTCCATGATTTCAGTCTTCCAACCATATTGCTCTGCATAGCGTGTATACATTTTATAAAGATCTCCTGCAAACAAGGCTGCCTCATCTCCACCTGCAGCACCGCGGATCTCCATGAACACGTTCTTATCATCATTCGGGTCCTTAGGGAGTAAGAGAATTCTCATCTTCTCTTCTAACTCTACCTTGGACTCCTGCAATTCTGAAATTTCCATCTTCACCATTTCATACATATCGCTATCAAGATTATCGTCCAGCATTTCTTTCGCATCCTGAAGCTGAGAAGTAGTATCCTTGTACTCGCGGTATGCCTGGACCACATCCTCCAGTCCAGATTGTTCCTTGGAATACTCACGTAACTTTGTCGTATCATTTATGATTTCAGGATCACTTAACATTTCATTTAATTTATCGTAACGGTTTTCTAATGTTTGTAAACGATCTAACATCACGGTCACCTCTTTCAGATTAACAGTATAATTATAGTATACTCATGTAAGAAGGTCAAAATTATATTCAAAAGCGCAGAACGCCTGTATTAAGGAAGGACGACTAAGAACGACCCGTCTTGGGGCAATGCCGGCGTGACCAGGATACTCCAGGCCCATTGAAATCGCTCACACTCTTACCATAAATAAAAGCGCCTACCTAGGCGCTTTTATTTTAATTGGTTGGATAACCCGGATAGAATTTGATTTTTCGGCTTATTTGGCACCTCATGATGGTGACGGCAGCGCGGCTCATACGATTCTGATGCACCGACAAGTATGATGGGGTCATCGTAGGATGCAGGGTTGTCATTAATTAGGCGTTGGGTACGGCTTGCAGGTGATCCACAAACCGGGCAAATAGCGTTTAATTTGGTAACCGATTCGCTTAGTGCCATTAACTTCGGCATCGGTCCGAATGGTTCACCACGGAAATCCGTGTCCAATCCAGCTACAACCACCCGAATCCCTTGATTAGCAAGTTCTTCTACTACTTCCACGACATTTTCATCAAAGAACTGTACTTCATCAATCCCAATAATGTCCACTCGCTTATCCACAAATTGCAACATTTCATCCGAGCTTTTTACAGGACGGGCAATAATCGATGTCCCATTATGGGAGACAACGGATTCCTTATCATACCGGTTGTCGATGGCGGGTTTAAATACACGCACTGTAAGATTAGCATAGGTAGCACGGCGAACTCTTCTAATCAGTTCTTCCGACTTTCCAGAAAACATACTCCCACAGATTACTTCAACCCAACCACTTTGTTTCATCACGTACATGAGCGACGCGCTCCTTTCCAAATTGTTATGTATATATAAAAGTAAAAAAACAGGCAAATTTATAGACGATTTGCCTGTTTTCCTGAATAGAATGTGTGCCTGTCCTGTTTGAAGAACAGGCTTTTCATTCCACATTTTAATTCATATTATATTTTTTCTTGAATCGGTCTACACGTCCGCCGACTTTGTCAGCTTTCTGTTTACCAGTGTAGAAAGGATGAGAGTCTGAACTAATCTCAACACGGATCAATGGGTATGTGTTACCATCTTCCCATTCGATTGTTTCTTCTGAGCTTTGTGTTGAACCACTCAAGAATTTAAAATCTGAACTAGTATCAAGAAATACTACTTTTCTGTATTCTGGATGAATATCCTTTTTCATTTCTTCCACTCCTTTTTGCCCTGGATCCTTCGAAACAGAGTTATTGTAAGAGCCGTCATAGGTGCAATACCTTATCAAAACTCACATAAAAAGATTATAACAGTCAGGGTATTTGATTGCAATAGTGAGCAACTAAAAATTTATTTCCAACCTAAGGGGATAACTACCTTTTCGTTCCCTTACGCTTCATCTCTTCATCCATTTGCTTAAAGAATTCCTCGTTATTTTCCGATGCTTTCAATCTTCTTAGGAAGCGTTCAAGAAATTCGTTGGAATCCTGCATTGTTTTACGAATGGCCCAAATCTTATCTAAATGAGCTTTATCGACTAGCAGCTCTTCTTTCCTTGTGCCTGAGCGAAGAATATCGATGGCAGGGAAAATACGGCGTTGTGCAAGGTTGCGGTCAAGGTGAAGTTCCATGTTCCCGGTACCCTTGAATTCCTCATAAATGACATCATCCATTCTTGAACCCGTGTCCACTAACGCTGTTGCCAGAATGGTAAAGCTTCCACCCTCTTCAATATTACGAGCTGCCCCGAAGAACCGTTTTGGTCGATGGAAGGCAGCAGGGTCAATACCACCGGATAATGTACGTCCACTTGGAGGAATAACAAGGTTATAGGCTCTTGCAAGTCTTGTAATACTATCCATCAAAATAATAACGTCCCGCTTATGCTCTACAAGGCGCATTGCTCTTTCTAGAACAAGCTCAGAGACCTTTATGTGGCTTTCTGGTACTTCATCAAATGTTGAACTTACTACATCAACATCAGGATGTACAGAACGCTCAATATCCGTTACTTCCTCTGGTCGTTCATCTACAAGTAAAATAATAAGCTTCGCTTCAGGATGGTTCTTTGAAATACTGTTGGCAATCTCTTTTAACAGTACTGTTTTACCTGCCTTTGGTGGAGCTACAATAAGTCCCCTTTGTCCAAACCCAACTGGGGTCATTAAATCAATGATACGTGTGGAGAGTCGACTCGTTGGATTCTCCAATTTCATAAAACGGTCTGGGTACAATGCCGTCAATGCTGGGAAGTGAACACGCTCTTTTGCTGTTTCAGGATCTTCCCCATTTACTGCGTCTACGTGTAACAAACCATAGTAACGTTCATTTTCCTTCGGTGGTCTAACTTTTCCTGATACTTTATCACCATTCCGCAAATCAAATCTACGAATTTGCGATGCAGATATGTAAATGTCCTCTGCGCTCGGAGAATAATTTATTGGACGTAAAAAACCAAATCCTTCTGAAGGAATAATTTCTAACACGCCATCCATAAATAAATAGCCATCCTTTTCAGCCTGCGCCTTTAAGATTGAAAATATCAATTCTTTTTTGGTTAGCTTTGCATAATAGGATACTTTGTATTCTCTCGCTAAGTTATAGATTTCTTTTAATTTTAATGTTTCCAAATGAGAGATTGTTAATGCTGCCATAAGATCACCACGCCTATTTGTTTTTAAAATAAAAATAATAATTAAATAATTGCTTTGCACAGCGAAAGGCCTTCTGTACAGTTATATTTAAAATTGAGAATTGCACACTTCTTTAGTTGGAAGGTCTAGCTTCGTAGAAATGAAGAAGTTACTGTAGTTGGATTTGAAGATCATATCCTTAATCTGTATTAAGCATATTCCATATTACTCTTTTGAATACTATTATTCAACTCTATTTTTTAGGATTTATTAATTTAATAGAAAAGGAAGCCGAGATGGTATGGCTTCCTCTTATTATATACTAAAGATAGTTTACCCATTAGATAGCAAAAATACACCTTATCCTTTGATTACAAGGCGTATTGCTGCATCGTCTACTTTCATCTAACCATTATAGCAAATTAGATTCCAGTATTATTCTCTATAACGTTATTCTTCTTACCATCATCCCTACACCAAAATCCTTGTTTAGAAAGAGGGCTGTTAAGAAAGGCCCTCTTTCTAACATTATTCTAAGAATTCTGGAATTGAATAATTTCTTGCTCGGTCATTTCCTCTCGCCATACCTTGGCTCCAAGCTGGGTAAGCTTTTCTGTGAAATGATCGTATCCTCTATCTATATGCTCTAGTCCCGTAATTTCGGTGATTCCATTAGCCATAAGCCCTGCTATGATAAGAGCTGCTCCTGCTCGTAAATCAGAAGCTTTTACTCTCGCTCCTTCCAATTGTACCGGGCCAGATACAATGGCAGACCCGCCCTCTACTTTAATGGCGGCATTCATACGTCTGAGTTCATCAACATGCTTTAAGCGAGCCGAGTAAATCGTATCCGTCACCACACCGGTATTCATTGCTTTGGTCAACAAAGAAGTAAACGGCTGTTGCAGATCTGTTGGAAAACCTGGGTAAACCAACGTTTTAATATCAACACTTTTCAAAGGATTTCTAGGCGCAATAAATAGCTGCTCATCATTTTCTTCTACTGTGACACCCATTTCTCTCAGCTTGGCAAGCAGTGACTCGAGATGCTGTGGAATGACATTATCAATGATAACCTCTTTCCCTTGAGCTGCTGCAGCAATAGCATAGGTTCCAGCTTCGATACGGTCAGGAATTATTGTATGTTTGCAGCCTTTCAACTCAGAGACCCCTTCAATTCGAATCACGTCCGTTCCTACACCTTTGATTTGCGCACCCATACTAGTGAGTAGTGTTGCAACATCAATAATTTCAGGTTCTTTGGCGGCATTTTCAATAACTGTTCTACCTTTAGCCTTAACTGCCGCAAGCATAATATTAATGGTAGCTCCAACACTTACGACATCGAGGTAAATTCTTGCTCCCCGTAATTCGTCAGCACGCAAGTAAATTGCACCCTGTTCATTGGTTACTTTAGCCCCAAGCGCTTCAAATCCTTTAATATGCTGGTCGATCGGACGTGGGCCAAGGAAACAGCCGCCAGGAAGGCCGATAACTGCTTTTTTAAATTTACCAAGCATCGCACCCATAAAGTAATAGGAGGCTCTTAGCTTTTTCACTTTTCCGTTTGGCAATGGCATGGCCATCATATTTTCTGGATTAATATGAACTGTTTGCCCGTCCCAAGAAACCGACCCACCGATCTCCTCAAGTAAATCACCTAATGTGTAGACATCCGAAATTTCCGGTAATCCTTCAATGGTAACCTCTGAGTCAGCAAGGATTGCTGCTGGCAGCAATGCTACTGCGCTGTTCTTTGCTCCACTAATACGTACTTGACCATTTAATAGATGGCCACCTTCTACTAACATTTTCTGCATGATAAAAAAACCCCGCTTTTTTGACGTACAGGACGTACGAGTACCAGTATAGTTAGAAAAACTACGCGCTCATTTCAGAGCGGGTCTACGTTTATCTTATACTTAGAACTCCCAGATTTTTACTACGTCGAATTTGCTTCCAGCTAAATTTATAACTTTCCTAATGTGTAACAAGAAGTCCCTCTAAAAATGAAAGGATAAACAGCTGCAGTTAAAGAAATCGGATTAGACGACTTTCCTACAAGAGTTGTAATACACATTTTTAGAAGGACTTTGGATTTGCTGGTTTAAAGTTACACGTTATATTGCTTTTTTAGATTGTGCACTAGTTACCAATTTTATGCAATTAATTTTTATTCCAGTCTGTCAGAAACTTCTCAATGCCTTGGTCAGTCAATGGATGTTTGACAAGCTTTTCTAATACGTTATAGGGAATCGTTGCAATATGCGCTCCATTTAACGCTGCATCAATCACATGTAATGGGTGACGAATGGAGGCAGCAATAATTTCTGATGGGATATCATGACGGTCAAAGATTTCTGCAATGGTCGCAATCAAATTCATTCCATCATGCCCAATATCATCTAGGCGTCCAAGAAATGGCGAAACATAAGATGCGCCAGCTCTCGCTGCTAATAACGCTTGGTTTGCGTTAAAGATCAAGGTAACATTCGTTTTGATATTAAGATCACTTAAAGCTTTAACCGCTTTAAGACCTTCTAGTGTCATCGGAATTTTCACCGTGATATTCGGGGCTATTGCTGCAAGTTCCTTACCTTCTTGAATCATTCCTTCTGCATCTTCAGCAATTACTTCTGCGCTAACCGAACCTGAAACTTCTTCTGTAATTTCACCAAGTCTGTCATGAAAAGAAATTCCCTCTTTCGCTACTAGGCTTGGATTGGTGGTAACACCAGCCAAGATACCAAGTGCGTTAGCTGAGCGTATTTCTTCAATGTTGGCTGTATCAATAAAAAATTTCACTTTCAGTCGCCTCCATTCTCCCCATACTAGGATTTCAGTTTAACTTTTTACGCTTGGTTAGAAGAACCAAACTCACGCATTTTGCCAATTACTGTTTGCTTAATAGCTTCAGAACCAGGTCCAAGATACTTACGAGGGTCATACTGATCCGGTTGTTCAGCAAGTACTTTGCGAACAGCTTGTGCCTGTGCAATTTGGTTTTCTGTGTTTACATTTACTTTAGCTGTTCCGTAAGAAATAGAACGCTGGATATCTTTCGTTGGGATACCAGTTCCACCATGAAGTACAAGTGGCAATTCAATTGTCTTAGAGATTTCTTCCATTTCAGCAAAGCCTAGGTTAGGCTCACCTTTATAAGGTCCGTGTACAGAACCAAGTGCAGGTGCCAAGCAATCAATTCCTGTTTCGTTAACAAGCTTCAGACATTCTTTCGGGTCAGCGTAAATAACGCCTTCTGCGATAACGTCATCTTCTTGTCCACCAACTGTTCCCAATTCGGCTTCAACAGAAACACCATGGATATGTGCAAGTTCTACTACTTTAGAAGTAACTGCAATATTTTCTTCTAGTGGGCCGTGAGATGCATCAATCATAACTGATGTGAAACCAGCATGGATTGCTTCAGCACATTTTTCAAAGCTTGAACCATGGTCAAGATGAATAGCAACAGGTACTGTTGTTTTATATTCTTCCATCAAAGCTTTTACCATTGTTACAACGACTTTAAATCCACCCATATATCTTCCAGCACCCTCAGATACGCCAAGAATTACTGGTGATTTTTCTTCTTCAGCTGCTTTAAGGATTGCTTGGATATATTCCAAGTTATTAATGTTGAACTGTCCAACTGCATAACCATTGGATTTTCCTTGTTCAAGCATTTCCTTCATTGATACTAATGGCATTACTATGTCCTCCTCTTAGATGAATGGTTTCATCTACATTAAATAAGTTTTAACTACACTATAAGAATACCAACAACAACACTACTGCGCAACAATAGTGGCTAAGAACTCAACGTAATTTTAATAAGCTCTTGGACATCCATGATGTTGAAAGGCTTTGCAAGAACATGCTTAACATTAGTATAGTCGCTAATTTCGCCTTTCACCTGATCGGATAATCCACTCATCACAATGACTGGAACCTCGATATGCCCTACGTCCATTTGTTTTAAGACTTCACCACCGTGCAAAATGGGAAGATTATAATCCAATAGAACAAGGCTATATGTATTTTTTTTTAGTTTTTCTAACGCTTCTTTCCCAGTTACTGCTGTGGCTACACTATATCCTTCTCCCTCCAGTATATCTGTTAAAAGCAAGCGAATTCCGAATTGGTCGTCGACTATTAGGATCTCTTTTTTAACCACATAACACTACTCCTTTCTGTTCAATTATCCGTCTCCTCTACTGTATATATTTCGCTAAAAACCGGAAATATCCTTCCTGTTTTCAGAATTTTTTATCGTGGTAAAACTTTCCTCAATCATATAACAATTACCATTTAGATAGTAGACCCTTTCAATTCACTAAAAACAAAAACCGAATAGCCTTCGCTACCCGGTTATTTGCCAAAAAGGTCTATTTTGTCTGGGATTGGTTTTCCACAGATGCTCCAATGAAGCCTTTGAAAAGAGCTTGTGCTCTCGTCGGACGAGATGTGAATTCAGGGTGGAACTGACATGCGACAAACCAAGAATGGTCTTCAATTTCAATGGTTTCCACCAATCTTCCGTCAGGGCTTGTACCAGAGAAAATAAATCCTTTCTCAGCCATTTGCTCTCTATAAGCATTATTGAACTCATAGCGGTGACGATGACGCTCTTCAATGTAATCTTCCCCACCATATGCTGCTTTGGTTTTTGTTCCGTCCTGTAATTTACATGGATACAATCCGAGTCTTAATGTTCCCCCAAGATCCGAGATGTCCTTTTGTTCAGGCAGAAGGTCAATGATCGGGTATGGCGTAGTCGGATCGATCTCAGCAGAATGTGCACCTTCAAGACCAATAACATTTCGCGCAAATTCAACGGTTGCAAGCTGCATACCGAGACATATTCCAAAGAAAGGTACATTGTTTTCTCTAGCATATTTAATAGCTTCAATTTTCCCTTCAATTCCTCGATCACCAAAACCACCTGGGACAAGAATACCATCCACATTATCAAGTGCTTCATGCATTTGTTCTTTATCTAGTTTTTCTGAATTAATCCAGTGAACCTTAATATCTGTATCATAAGCAAAGCCTGCATGCTTTAATGACTCTACAACGGAAATATACGCATCAGGGAGCTCCACGTATTTCCCAACAAGGCCAATGTCTACTTTTTTCGAAAGCGATCTTACTTTGGTAACAAGTTCTTTCCAGTCATTCATTTCGGCAGGCTGGCAATTTAAGCCAAAGTGGTCACACGTAATTTGATCAAGATTCTGTTGTTGTAAGGAAATTGGCACCTGATATAAGGTGTCTGCATCCATCATTTCGATAACAGCCTTTTCGTTAATATCACAGAACAAGGCAATTTTTTCTTTCATTTCCTTGCTTATTGCATGTTCTGTCCGAAGTACAATTACGTCAGGCTGGATTCCTAATGAGCGAAGTTCCTTTACACTGTGCTGAGTCGGTTTTGTTTTCATTTCGCCTGCAGCTTTAATATATGGAACAAGTGTGCAATGGAGATACATGACACTATCCTTGCCAACCTCATTTTTAATTTGACGAATGGCTTCAAGGAAAGGAAGCGATTCAATATCCCCAACAGTTCCGCCAATCTCTGTGATGACAACATCCGCTCCTGTTGCTTCTCCAGCACGGAACACCTGATCTTTAATTTCATTCGTAATATGCGGAATAACCTGTACAGTTCCTCCCAAATAATCCCCACGACGTTCTTTACGGATTACACTAGAGTAAACCTTTCCTGTTGTAATGTTACTAAATTTGTTTAAATTAATGTCAATAAAACGTTCATAATGACCTAAATCCAGGTCTGTTTCAGCTCCATCTTCTGTAACAAAAACCTCTCCATGCTGGTATGGACTCATTGTTCCTGGATCCACATTGATGTATGGGTCGAATTTTTGAATCGTTACCTTTAGTCCACGGTTTTTAAGTAAACGGCCCAGTGAAGCAGCAGTTATTCCTTTTCCAAGCGATGAAACCACACCACCGGTTACAAAAATATAATTCGTCATCCAACTACCTCTTTCTATCATTTTATTCATTGCCTATATGGCATTATTAGGAAACGCTCGGGAATTGTATTTTCTATCTACCTCTTACTGTGCCTCTATTTCACATAGGTATGCTAATCCATACACACGTAGATGGTTGGCATCAGACAAATGGCACTATACGTATACAAAATAATAAAAGCGCCTCCCCCACTAGGTAGGGGAAACGCTTTGAAAGTTAATTTAAAGAGCCCAATAAGAATTGTACCCATCCTCTATCAAAAAGTCAAGATAGATTTCTGAGGCGTAAAGCTACTTTTTATCTTTGGTATCTTCCTCATCAACTTCTTCGTCATCATCGGCGTCATCTTCAAGATCTTCTTCCAGATCAGCATCAAATTCATCTTCTTCATCATCGTCGAAGTCATCAGCCATTTCCTCAATGTCTTCATCCACAATATCCAATTCCTCTTCGACCAGATCCAATGACTCTTCTTCTTTCTTTTTCTTCTTCGTTTTCTTTTTCTTTTTCGGTGCAGCAGCTACTTCTTCATCCATTGTTTCTACAGGGTACCAGCGTTTCAATCCCCACACATTGGAACCGATTGTAATAAAGCGACCATCCACATTTAAGTCTGTATAGAACTGGGCAATGTTAGCTGCCTTATCCGCATCAGAGAATTCCTTTATGTCTGCAATTTGCTCAAAGACATCTTTAAAATTCATCCCTTTTTTCTCATCAAGCATTATGGCATTTGCCAGTTCAATCATTGATAACTTCTTGCTCTCTTCGTGGCTATAGTTCTTTAAGCTCACGGTAACGCACTCCCTTTACTTATATATTCAAGGCTTAATCAGCCCAATGCATCTTCATTCTACTTTTTCCATTATGAAATGGTAATAAAACTCATTATACTATAAACAAGAATAAGGTATAAAGTAAAATGTGTCCTTATGTAATTTAAACTGTTAAATTTTAGCGAACGCCATTTCCATCTTGGCCTTCCTTGCAACAGCAACAAGAACCGTATCCTTCATTATAAACAAATATTCGGGCTTTATGCTATAGCAAAAAAGAAAAAGGCGTGTTTTTCTACTTCCTTTCACGCCTTTTTCTTAAGTCATCATCGATTCGTTCCTCATCGTGATTCCTTTATCTCCTACGTAGGAATGTTCGACAGGTCGAACCACCCCAAAGGTCGGGGCGCAGTTCGTACGTGGGCCCGGAGGATCCGGGTCATGCCGGAGTCGCCACAGGACGTGGCGTTCTTAGTCGGCCTTCCTTTAAACGTGTGCTCTTCGCTTTTGTTTCGGCTAGCTACGAGCACACAGCGACTAGCGCAACTTCCCTCACCTCCGTACAATAAGTCATCATCGATTCGTTCCTCATCGTGATTCCTTTATCTCCTACGTAGGAATGTTCGACAGGTCGAACCACCCCAAAGGTCGGGGCGCAGTTCGTACGTCGCTAAACGTGTGCTCTTCGCTTTTGTTTTTACATATTTCTTCTATATTGGCCGCCTACTTCGTATAGGGCGTTTGTGATTTGGCCGAGGCTTGCTACTTTGACGGTCTCCATTAATTCCGCAAAAATGTTGCCACCAGAAGCTGCGACTTCCTTTAGTCTCTCTAGCGCCTGATCTGTTTGGGCACTATGCTCATTTTGAAAACGAAGCAGTTCTTTAATTTGATGTTCTTTTTCCTCTTTGGAAGCACGAGCAAGCTCCATGGAGTCTATTTGGTCCTCTGAAGGTGGGGTAGGATTTAAATAAGTGTTTACCCCAATAATAGGTAGCTCCCCTGAATGTTTCTTCCCTTCATAATACAACGATTCCTCCTGAATTTTACCGCGTTGGTACTGTCTTTCCATCGCACCAAGAACGCCGCCACGGTCATTCATCTTGTCAAACTCTTCAAGAACAGCTTCCTCTACCAAATCTGTCAGTTCATCAATTATAAAGGCTCCTTGTAGTGCATTTTCATTTTTAGCAAGCCCATATTCTTTATTGATTATCAATTGGATTGCCATCGCTCTTCGAACAGACTCTTCTGTCGGGGTGGTAATCGCCTCATCATAAGCATTGGTATGCAGAGAATTCGTGTTATCTTGAATGGCGAGCAATGCTTGTAAAGTTGTGCGGATATCATTAAAGTCAATTTCCTGTGCATGCAGGGAACGCCCTGATGTTTGGATATGATACTTCAATTTTTGACTGCGTTCATTCGCACCATATTTGTCCCGCATTGTGATTGCCCAAATACGTCTTGCAACCCTGCCAATAACCGAATACTCCGGATCTAGCCCGTTGGAGAAAAAGAAGGATAGATTTGGCGCAAATTTATTTATATCCATCCCCCTGCTTAAATAATACTCCACATACGTAAATCCGTTTGCCAGCGTGAAGGCGAGTTGTGTTATTGGGTTGGCACCAGCTTCTGCAATATGATAGCCAGAGATAGACACAGAATAATAATTTCGTACATTTTTATCAATAAAGTATTGCTGGATATCCCCCATCATCCGTAATGCAAACTCCGTGGAAAAAATACAGGTGTTCTGCCCTTGGTCTTCCTTTAAAATATCTGCTTGAACGGTTCCCCGTACGACAGCGATGGTTTCTTCTTTTATCTGTGCATACTCCGCTTCCGTTGGATCTCTGTCCTGTTCTTGTTTAAATTTATCCACCTGTTGGTCAATTGCTGTATTAAAATACATTGCCAAAATAATCGGTGCAGGACCATTAATGGTCATGGAAACAGAAGCTAACGGACTTGATAAGTCAAATCCCGCATACAGCTTCTTCATATCATCAAGGGTGCAAATATTCACCCCACTTTCGCCGACTTTCCCATAAATGTCAGGTCTGTGTGCAGGATCTTCTCCATAAAGAGTTACCGAGTCAAAAGCAGTCGAAAGGCGTTTTGCTTCTTCATTTTTTGATAAATAATGGAACCTTCTATTGGTCCGTTCTGGAGTCCCCTCACCAGCAAATTGCCTTGTCGGGTCTTCTCCCTTTCGTTTAAATGGGAAAACCCCTGCTGTAAATGGAAAAGAACCAGGTACATTTTCTTTCATTAACCAATATAGCCGCTCACCCCAGTCTTGAAATCTCGGGAATGCCACTTTTGGTATGTTTATGCCTGAAAGGGATTCGGATACAATATCCATCTCTATTTCCTTATCCCGTACTTTGAAGACCATTTTATCCTTGCTGTATGCCTCTTGCATTTCTTCCCAGGAGTCAAGCAGGCGCTTGGATCTGCTATCCAGTTGTCCTTCATGGTATTCGATTAATTTCTGTAGACTTTCTTTAGAAGATTCCTCCTCAACCATTTCCGCTGCTGCTTTTAGTTGATAAATCTTTCTTGCAACATCGCTTTGCTTATTAGCGTGTTGGTGATAATGGCGTACATGTGTCGCGATCTCTCGAAGGTAATGTCTGCGTTCATTTGTAATAATCATATTTTGCTTTTCTGCGATTACATGACGTTTGAAATCAGCCTCGTCTGCCCAGTCAAATTTTTCGTTTAACGTATCAATAAGCGAGGCAAATAAAGCATTTGTCCCTGCATCATTAAACTGGCTGGCGATTGTCCCATAGACAGGGAATTCCGTCTTATCCTCATGGAAAAGCATATGGCTTCGTTCATACTGTTTGCGGACCTGATTCAGTGCATCCTCTGAGCCTTTTTGTTCGTACTTATTGATCACAATAAAATCGGCATAATCAATCATATCGATCTTCTCTAACTGTGAAGGAGCACCGAATTCTGCTGTCATGACATACATGGAGAGATCTGTCACATCTGTTATAGCGGCATCTCCCTGCCCAATCCCGCTCGTTTCTACGATAATAAAATCATAGCCTGAAGCGCGTACCACATCGAGTACATCTTGAATGGCTTTTGATAATTCACTGTGAGAATCTCGCGTAGCTAGAGATCGCATGTAAACCCGTTCTGAGAAGATGGCATTCATCCGTATACGATCACCCAGCAAGGCCCCTCCTGTTTTTCGCTTAGTTGGGTCAATTGAGATAACAGCAATTTTCTTATCAGTAATCCCATGAATAAATCGACGAATAAGTTCATCAGTCAAAGAGCTTTTACCCGCTCCTCCTGTTCCGGTGATACCTAGAACAGGGGTGTTACCGTTATTCTTTTCCCTTAGTGATTGTAAAACAGCCTGCTTTTCATCTGCGTCAACTTCGGTATTTTCCATATACGTTATAAACCTGGCAATTGCCTGACGTTCTCCCTTAACAAGTGCTTCCTGGTCCTTCTCTGTATCAATTGGTGGCAGGTAATCACAGTCTTTCAGCATCAAGTTAATCATCCCTTGCAGCCCTAATTCCCTGCCGTCTTCTGGGGAAAAAATTCGTGCTACACCATAAGCATGCAGTTCTTTAATTTCACGTGGGATGATGACACCCCCACCACCGCCATAAACTTTTATATGCTCTGCACCAAGCTCCTTCAATAAGTCGACCATATACTTAAAATATTCTACATGCCCACCCTGATAAGAAGACATCGCGATCCCTTGTACATCCTCCTGGATTGCAGCATGCACGACTTCTTCCACTGATCTGTTATGTCCAAGATGTACCACTTCTGCTCCACTCGCCTGCAAAATTCGTCGCATTATATTAATCGAAGCATCATGCCCATCAAATAAACTGGATGCGGTTACAAAACGAACTGGATGTTCCGGTTTATAAATCGTCTGATCCATGCTTTTACTTCTCTCCTTTCTTAGATGCCCCAATCGATAAGGAGCGCAAAATAAACTGGGTCTGCCGTTCAATATATTCATCCAAGGTAAATTGACGTTGCAACATCCAACGACGAAAGCTCCACATTTGTCCTTGAATAAAAATGTTATTTGCCATAAGCATTGCATCCTTTGATGAAATGCTTTCTTCCGGCAAACAGGTCACAATCACCTTTTCTAACATTTGCACCATTTCTCTTTCCTTTTGCAGGACATACTCTTTCGTGTCCTTTTTCAGTGATTTCACTTCTTGGTACATAATGACAATCTCTTCCTGCATTTCATCCATTAAACGAAAATATGCTTCAGTTACGGAAACAAGCTTTTCAAGTGGAGAACCATGGACATTAATGACCTTCTCAAGTCGTACTTGGACCTGGTCATAGATAGAATCACATACAAGAAACAAAACGTCTTCCTTTGTTCGAATATATTCATAAAGCGTGCCAATACTGAACCCTGATTCTTTGGCAATTTCTCGAGTTGTTGTTCGGTGGAACCCTTTTTCTTTAAACAGGTTAAGGGCGCCTTTAATCATTTGTTTGCGTCTTTTCTCCACTAATCCTTTATCTTTTACTGCTGAAAAAACCTGCTCCTCGGCCACCGAGCACTCCCCCCTTCTTCTCAGCAAACTCTTTTTTAGGCTTTGGTCAACATACGACCTATGACGAGCCGCTGAATTTCATTGGTTCCCTCGTAAATTTGCGTTATTTTGGCGTCCCGCATATACCTTTCAACAGGATAATCTTTGGTGTAACCATACCCGCCAAATACTTGCACAGCCTCTACCGTAATTCGCATTGCTGCATCCCCTGCAAATAATTTTGACATAGCAGAAGCTTTCCCGTACGGAAGGCCCTCGGATTCCAACCAGGCCGCCTGATAGGTTAATAGTCTTGAAGCTTCGACGTCTGTCGCCATATCTGCAAGTTTAAACGAGATTCCTTGATTCGTTGCGATCGGCTTGCCAAACTGTTCTCTTTCCTTTGCATAGCCAACAGCTGCATCCAGTGCACCTTGGGCAATGCCAAGAGCTTGGGCCGCAATCCCGTTTCGTCCACCATCCAACGTCGTCATGGCAATTTTAAAGCCTTCCCCTTCTTCACCAAGCATGTTTCCCTTTGGTATCCGACAATTTTCAAAGATAAGCTCTGTTGTCGGTGAAGAACGAATTCCTAGCTTTTTCTCCTTCTTACCAAAGGTAAACCCGTCCGTGCCCTTTTCTACGATGAAGGCACTAATCCCTTTATGTTTTGCATCCGTGTCTGTTTTAGCAAACACAATGTAAATATCTGCTACACCACCATTGGTGATCCAAACCTTGCTGCCATTTAAAATATAATCTGCCCCGTCTTCCTTTGCTGTTGTTTTCATCGAAACAACATCACTTCCGGCTCCCGGTTCTGACAGCGCATAGGCACCTAATGCTTCTCCTGTGGCCAGACGCTTAAGAAACGTCGTTTTCTGCGCTTCATTGCCGTATGTATAAATCGGCCAGCTTGCCAAGGATAGATGTGCTGAAAGCGTTACCCCTGTTGAGGCACACACGCGCGATAATTCCTCTACTGCAATACAATAGCTGACATAATCTGCACCAATTCCGCCATATTCTTCAGGCCATGGAATGCCTGTTAGGCCAAGCTCAGCCATTTTGTCAAAAATCTCCCGGTCAAATCGTTCCTCTTCATCTCGTTCAGCAGCAGTTGGCTCCACTTCTTTTTCCGCGAAACTCCGAACCATTTTACGTAGCATTTCCTGTTCTTCGGTTAATTGAAAATTCATTGCTTCATCCCCCAATCATTTCTTTAACAATTCTTTGGCAATTACCATATGTTGAATTTCGTTGGTTCCTTCGTAGATCTCCGTTACCTTAGCATCTCGAAAAAGTCGCTCAGCAGGATAATCCTTTGTGTACCCGTACCCACCAAGCACCTGTACCGCTTCAATGGCGTTTTTCACAGCTGTCTTGGATGCAAACATTTTCGCGATCGATACTTCTTTTGAGCACGAGACACCTTCTTGTACAAGAGAGGCTGCTTGGTAGGTTAATAGACTTGCCGCTTCAGCAGCTGTCGCCATATCAGCTAACTTAAAGGCAATCCCCTGATTTGCTGCAATCGGTTTTTGAAATTGCTCTCTTTCCTTCGCATAATCTGTTGCAAGCTCGACCGCCGCCTCTGCAATCCCCAACGCCTGGGCAGCAATTCCAATCCGGCCGACATGAAGGTTTTTCATCGCTATTTTATAGCCATCCCCTTCTTTACCAAGCAACTGTGTCTTAGAAACCCGGCAATTTTCCAATGTTAGTGGTACCGTGGAGGACCCATTGAGCCCCATTTTCCTTTCTTCTTTTCCAATTTCAAGTCCTGGCGTATTTCGTTCTAAAATGAAGGCACTAAGCGCAGTAGAACCCTCTCCTGTACGAGCAAATGTAATAAAGGTATCTGCATGACCACCATTTGTAATAAACACTTTTGCCCCGTTTATGATGTAATGATCGCCATCCCTCTTAGCTCTCGTTTTTATACTGGAAGCATCAGAACCTGCACTAGGTTCTGTTAATGCAAAGGCTCCTAGGAATTCTCCACTAGCCAATTTTGGCAAATAATATTGCTTCTGCTGATCAGTCCCAAAATAGAGTATCGGATTCGTTCCAACCGAGGTATGCACAGAAAGAATTACCCCTGAGGAAGCGCTTACTTTAGAAAGCTCATGAATAGTCCTAACATAGGAAATAAAGTCCATCCCACTTCCACCAAATTCTTCTGGTATGGGGATGCCGAGTAGTCCAAGCTCTGCCATCTCCCCAATTAGTTCTTTAGGAAATCGATGCTCTCTTTCCATACGTTCTACTTCTGGTGCCACCTTTTCCTTGGCAAAATCGCGTACCATCTTTTGAAGCATGGTCTGTTCTTCCGTAAAATGAAAGTCCATCTCTATCCCCCCTGTCTATCCTGTTGTTTTTTCATATTGGTAAAAGCCACGGCCAGTCTTTTTACCAAGCCAGCCTGCCTGGACATACTGCTTTAACAAGGGACATGGTCTATATTTACTATCAGCAAACCCTTCATGCAACACTTCCATAATGTAAAGACATGTGTCTAACCCAATAAAGTCTGCAAGCGTTAACGGGCCCATTGGATGATTCATCCCAAGCTTCATCGACGTGTCGACATCCTCTACTGTTGCCACTCCTTCGTATACGGTGAAGATAGCCTCATTAATCATTGGCATTAAAATTCGGTTAGAGACAAATCCGGGATAATCTTCTACTGACACCGGTACTTTTCCAAGTACTTTAGCAAGCTCTTCAATTTCTTTAAAGGTTTCCTCACTTGTTTGCAAGCCACGGATTATTTCTACTAACTTCATAACTGGAACCGGATTCATAAAATGCATGCCTATCACTTGGTCTGGTCTCTTTGTTGTTGCTGCGATTTCTGTAATGGCGAGCGACGAGGTGTTCGTAGCAAGGATAGCATGCTTTGGCGTGATCCCATCTAACTCTTGGAAGACTGCTTTTTTAACCTCCATCTTTTCCACAACTGCTTCAATAACAAGATCGCAGTCCGCCGCGTCCTGTAATGACGTAGAGGGGGTTAACCGTTGCTGTGTAGCGATTTTCTCCCCTTCCGTCATCCGTCCCTTTTCCACTGCTCTGCCAAGCAGTTTTCCAATGGACTGGAGTCCTTTTTGCACAGCTTCTTCCTTTTGATCATGCAAGAAAACTTCTAATCCTGCTTGGGCACAAACTTGTGCAATTCCAGCACCCATTTGACCTGCTCCTACTACAAGTACTTTTTTGATCATGCCATCCCTCCTCATTTTATGTAACGAAAATTAGGAAAACTCATGTTAGGAACCATGATACCCCGGCTTCCTTTTCCACCTGGGGTATTATGGTTTTTCAAGACACAGCCTAGAATACAGTGCTCTTCGCTTTTGTTTATTGTTTTGGTACTTCAATGAGTACTGCGTCGCCTTGGCCACCACCACTGCAGATTGCTGCAATGCCTAGCCCTCCACCACGACGTTTTAGCTCATGGATTAATGTTAGGATAATTCTAGCTCCACTCGCGCCAATTGGGTGCCCTAGCGCAACAGCTCCGCCATTTACATTCACTTTTCCCGGGTCAATTCCAGCTATTTTACCACTTGCCAATGATACTGCAGCGAATGCCTCATTAATTTCAAATAAATCGATGTCGTCCTTAGAGTGGCCCGTTTTTTCTAAAATCTTGTTAATAACAAGACCAGGCGTTTCTGGGAAATCTTCTGCCTCAACTGCTACTTCTGCATGACCGAGCACATAGGCCATTGGTGCTTTGCCCATTTCCGTTGCTTTCTCTTCAGACATAACAACAAATGCACATGCACCATCATTTACTCCAGGTGCATTTCCCGCCGTAATTGTGCCGTTTGGATCGAAGGCTGGACGTAAACCAGCAAGTTTTTCTTGCGTTGTATCTCTTCTAGGCGCTTCATCTGTGTCCACAATTAACGGATCACGTTTGCGCTGTGGTACTTCCACCGCAATAATTTCGTCGGTAAATTTACCATTGTCGATCGCTTCTACAGCAAGCTGATGACTACGATAAGACCACTCATCCTGTGCTTCTCGGCTTAAATCATGTTTACCTGCTGTGGAATTGCCGTAATTCCCCATATGTACCCCTTCAAAAGAGCACGTCAGACCATCATGGATCATCATGTCTTTTACTTGTTTATCACCCATTCGATTTCCCCAACGGGCATCTGGAAGAAAGTATGGCGCATTACTCATGCTCTCCATCCCACCTGCCACAATGATCTCTTCATCTCCTAGTCGGATTAATTGATCAGCAAGTGTCACACTACGAAGACCAGAGGCACACACCTTATTAATCGTCTCGGTTTTTACATTCCATGGTATCCCAGCTTCTCTTGCAGCCTGTCGTGACGGGATCTGTCCTTGCCCACCTTGAAGCACGGTTCCCATGATAACTTCGTTAATCTCGGAACCTTCCATTCCAGCTCGTTCTAAAGCAGCTTTTATTGCCTTACCACCCAGCTGGGATGCGGTAAATCCTTTAAGTGCTCCACCAAACTTACCAAATGGCGTTCTCGCTCCAGATACAATTACAGATTTTCTCATTATCACTACCACCTTTTCTTCTATTTAAAAACGGCTTATTAAACTATCACTCCATACCAAGTAGCCGCATGGAAATTGATTGAACGCTCGCTCAGATTACGTGCATAAAAGAAGAAGGAAGTCTCCCTTCTCCCTCTCTGTCATTTTACCATAGTTATGTTTTCGAATTACGCTGTTTTGCTTTCTGTTTCCGTAAACACAGACAATGCCAGGATCTCTGCAACATCCATTGTGCTTATATCCTCTTCAACATTTTTCGCTTTCGTTCCGTCACTAAGCATCGTCAAACAATAAGGACACGCGCTTGAGATCATTGTCGGTTGCACGGCAATAGCTTGTTCGGTTCTTGCCACATTAATCCGATTTCCAGTCGTTTCCTCTGTCCACATCAAGCCACCACCTGCACCACAACACATACCATTCTCTTTACTACGTGTCATCTCTACTAACTCAAGACCTGGTATGGATTTCAAAATTTCTCTAGGTGGATCATACACTCCGTTATATCTTCCTAGATAGCAGGAATCATGATAGGTGAGTCTTTGCTTTATTTCCCGCTTAGGGGCTAGCTTTCCTTCCATTACCAAATCATAAAGCATTTGTGTATGATGATAGACTTCTGCTTCAAACCCAAAATCGGGGTATTCGTTTTTAAAGATATTGTATGCATGCGGGTCAATCGTTACGATTTTGGTTACACCATTTTTCTCAAATTCTTTTATATTTTTCTCGGTAATTTCCTGGAATAAAAATTCATTTCCAATTCGTCTTGCCGTATCTCCAGAATTTGCTTCCTTGTTCCCAAGTATTGCAAATCGGATGCCTGCCTGGTTCATAAGCTTGGCAAAGGAGATTGCAATTTTCTGGCTGCGGCTATCATAAGCCCCCATCGAGCTAACCCAGAATAGATAGTCAAATTCTTTCTCTTCTTTTTTCAGTTCTTTTACTGTTGGAATATAAGCTGTCTCATCAAGATCCCGCCATTTCACACGGTCTTTTTTCGACAGTCCCCACGGGTTTCCTTGACGTTCAATATTCATTACAGCACGCTGTACATCTTGATCCATCTTTCCTTCTGTCATCACAAGATAGCGCCGCAAATCAATGATCGTACCAACGTGTTCATTATTTACTGGACAAGCATCCTCACAGTTTCGGCATGTCGTACAACCAGAAAGCTCTTCCGCTGTAATGACATCGCCAATTAAACTAGCATGTTGCACTGTGGCTGCTGCTTCTTCATTTGAAGTAGCTTGATTTCCTTGTGTACCTGCAAACGCGTAAGCTGGAACCCAAGGTGATTTCCCTGTGATTGAAGCACCTTTTTCTGTTAGGTGGTTCCTTAGTTTCACCATGATATCCATCGGAGAAAGCATTTTGCCTGTTCCAGATGCAGGACAGACATCGGTACAGCGACCACATTCTACACATGCATAAAAATCTATCATCTGATGTTGTTCAAAATCCTCTATCTTTCCAACACCAAAGGATATCTCCTCTTCGCTTTCCTCGGCATCCTCATCAATATCAAAATCAAGTTTCTTCAGTTTACCCGGGACCCGCTTACTTAGAAATACATTAATCGGGGCAGCTATTAAATGAGCATGCTTGGATTGCGGAACGTAAACAAGGAAGGACAGTAATGTAATGGTATGAACCCACCATGCAATTAAGAATACAACCATTGCAGCAGTTGGTGATATCCAACTAAATGCTCCTGCTATTAAACTAGCAATTGGCTCTGTCCATGTCATTTCATGACCGTGCCAGATTTGCGCCATTCCGTTTCCAACAAGCACGGAAACCATCAAACTACCAATAAAAATAAGAACTAGCCCTGCTTTAAATCCGCGCTTCAAACGGACAAGCTTTTCCATATAACGACGATAAAAAGCCCAACCAACCGCAACAAGAATCATCAACGTTACAAGCTCTTGAAAAAATACAAAGCCTGGATAAAAGATTCCAAACGGCAAATGGTTGCCCGGTGAAATTCCTCTTACAATAAAATCAATGGCACCGAACTGAACAAGAATAAATCCATAGAACATCATGACATGAATGGTACCAGACTTCTTATCTTTCAAAAGCTTTGATTGGCCAAATACAATTTTCCCTATCCTGCGAAACCGCTCTTTATACTGTCGGTCAAACTCTGATTTTTTCCCAAGTCGAATGTACGCTACCCTAGTCGCTACAACTCTAGCGAATAAATACAGGCCATATAGTGTGATGGCTGCAAAGGCTAATCCGTTTATTAGCAAAAATGTCTCCATTATCCGCTCCCCCTCTGTCATTTCTTGGCATGTCTCCTATCCCCAAAAGATGTTAGCGATTTCATTTTTGTGAATAGTAAAAAACAAATAACTTCTACCTCTACTTTAAACGATGAATGATCATTCAGTCAACTTAAATTCTGTAAAATATTCGTTCTAAGGGACAAGATACATCTGCTTCTAATTAAAGCCACAATCTTGAGTTTTTGTTTAACCATATTTGTTGCTTGCGCAGTGGACTTATACGAAGTTGGCCGATGTTAGACCTCTCTCGGGCGATATTCAGGTATTCTTGGCCGATGTTTAATCTTTCCCGGGCGATGTTCCCGCATTTCCGGCCGATGTTCAGCCTTTCTCGGACTATGCTCCCGTGCTCTTTATTGCTAAGCAAAAAGCCGAGCTGATCAGCCCGGCTTTTACCATATAAGTTATCTTTTTTACATTTTCTCTGGTGCGGTAACAGCAATTAACTTTAATGCGTTTTGTAATACGGTTCTTACTGCTTTCATTAAGGCAATACGGGCATGTGTCAGCTCTTTATTGGATTCGTCCAAAACCTTTTCAGCGTTATAAAAGCTGTGTAACAATGTCGCAAGGTCATACACATACTGTGTGACTTTATGAGGTGTTTGCTTTTCTGCGGCATCTGCAACAGTTTGCGGAAATTCACCAAGTTTTTTCAGTAGGTCTACTTCTTTCTCTGCTGTTAGCAGACTTGCATCATAGCCCGCCTCCACCTCGTATCCCTTGCTTTCCGCCTGCTTCAGCATTGTACATATCCGTGCATGGGCGTATTGTACGTAGAATACTGGGTTGTCATTGGATTGTGAACGTGCTAAATCCATGTCAAAATCAAGCTGTGAATCATTTGAACGGGTTACAAAATAGTAACGAACGGCATCGACGCCCACTTCTTCCATTAATTCTCGAAGTGCTACTGCTTTACCTGTCCGTTTACTCATACGTAGTTTCTCGCCATTTTCAAACAGGTTCACCATTTGTATGATTTTCACATCAAATTTTTCCACTGGATAGCCTAACGCCTGAATGGCTGCGCGCATTCTTGGGATATAACCATGGTGATCAGCACCCCATACATTAATAATTTTATTAAAACCACGATCCAGCTTATTTTTATGGTAAGCAATGTCTGGAGTTAGATAGGTGTAGCTACCATCCTGTTTCTTAAGAACACGGTCTTTATCATCACCGAAATCTGTAGTGCGGAACCAGGTCGCACCATCTTTCTCATACACATAGTTGCCATTTTTCAATACATCAAGTGCATCCGTGATTTTATCATCCTGATACAAAGAACGCTCAGAGAACCAGTTATCAAAATGCACACGGAATTCTGCTAAGTCTTCTTCAATTTTACCTAGTTCATACTTTAATCCATATTCCTTAAAGAAGGCTAGACGCTCAGACTGTTCTTTCTCAGCCCAGCTTTCACCATGCTCCTCTGCCAGCTTTTCGCCAATCTTCACGATGTCTTCACCGTGATAGCCATCTTCAGGCATCGCAACGTCTTTTCCAAGTGCCTGGAGATAACGCGCATCGACGGACAACGCCAAGTTATCAATCTGGTTTCCTGCATCGTTAATATAATATTCACGTTCCACTTGGTAGCCAGCAGCATTTAGGACATTACAAAGTACGTCCCCAAAAGCTGCGCCACGAGCATGCCCTAAATGTAGATCGCCTGTAGGATTAACCGAAACAAATTCTACTTGAACCTTTTCACCTTGACCAGCATTAGTTCTTCCGTATGATGCTTGGTCTTTAAGAATAGTTGGAATGATTTCACCGAGAAAATCATTTTTCATGAAAAAGTTAATGAATCCAGGACCAGCAATTTCCACTTTTTCGATGGAAGCTTTTGTATTGTCTAAGTTAGCCGTAATGTCTTCCGCTATTTGTCTAGGAGCCTTTTTGGCAATTCTAGCCAGCTGCATCGCGATATTTGTTGCGAAATCACCATGTGCTTTGTCTTTTGGTTTTTCGAGAACAATCGAAGGGAGCTCCTCTTCTGTCGCTAGGTCAGCCTGTATGACAGCTGTTGCTATTGCTTGTTTTAATATTTCTTCCGTTTGGGCCAACACGTTCATTTGGCACCCTCCTCTATAATTGTAAGTTTGATCTCATGGCTGCGTTCATCCTGGCCATTTAATTTAACTGTGTAATCTATTTTTAAACGCCCTTCAGAATGGTCTGTTGGTGCATTATAGCTGATTGTTTGGGTAGATGTTTCCATATGCATGCTACCATAAGGGTGCTTCAGCACATTTTCGGTAATGTAACCTTGCTGAAATTGCTGATTCATACTAACATCACCAGTTCGTTTAATACTCACTTTATCTGGCTGTATGGTAATCAGATTTTTTGTTGAAGAACCATTCTCATCCTGCTCTTCATAGCGCAACACATCCAGCTTGCCTTTTTGAAAAAATTCGGCCGTATGCTTCATCTGGCTTTTTTCCACATTTCCATTGTCTTCAATGGAGGTAGAAAGCTCAATCATGACTTTTCGTCCTTGTTGTGTCATCAAATCTCCTCAATCGTAAAAAATCATATAATGACCTATTATATCGTTAATCAGGGGGGAAATGCCAGAACTACCTTTAAAATTCCTGAATTTGCATCCTATTGAAGTTAGCTGGCCGGTGATTAGACAACTCATGTGATTGATTGTACCTGTCGCGTGATCGATTGGACTGCTCCTATGATTGATTAAACCTGTTGCGTGATGATTGAACTGCTCCTATGATTGATTAAACCTGTCACGTGATCGATTGAACTGCTCCTATGGTTGATTAAACCTCTCTCGTAATCGATTGGACTGCTCATCTGATTGATTAAACCTGTCACATGATCGATTGGACTGCTCCTATGGTTGATTAAACCTCTCTCGTAATCGATTGGACTGCGCATGTGGTTGATGGACCAGAGGTTTTAACAATATTGAAATTTAAAAACCTCCACCCGTAGGTAGAGGCTTGAATTTTATTTCACCCATCCGAGCAGCATTTCACGAACGAATTTACTTGCTGCAATAGCTGTCTTTTCTGAATGGTCATAGGCTGGTGCAACTTCTACGAGGTCTGCACCAATAACCTTCACTTCAGACTCGGCAATTAGTTGAATTGCTTTTAGCAATTCTTTGGATGTGATCCCACCAGCTTCAGCTGTACCGGTACCTGGAGCAAAAGCAGGGTCCAATACATCAATATCGATGGTGACGTATACCTTTCGTCCTGCAAGCTGTGGTAATACTTTTTCTAATGGATCCGCTACATCATACTTTGTCATATGCATGCCGCTTTCCTTAGCAAACTGGAATTCTTCACGCATCCCGGAACGAATCCCAAATGAATAGACGTTCTCTGCACCAAGCAAGCCACAGATCTTCCGTACAGGGGTCGAATGGGAAAGTGCTTCCCCTTCGTATTCTTCGCGGAGATCGGCATGCGCATCAATATGAACTACTGCCATATCTGGATATACCTCGTGCATCGCCTGAATGACCGGCCAGGTAACTAAATGTTCTCCCCCAAGACCAAGCGGGAATTTCCCATCTGCACTAAGCTTTGTCACATACTTACGAATCTCGTCCAAGCTACGCTGGGGATTGCCAAATGGTAGTGGAATATCTCCTGCATCAAAATAGGAAACTTCCTCTAAATGCTTGTCCATATATGGGCTGTATTCTTCCAGTCCAATAGAGGCCTCTCGAATACGTCCAGGGCCAAATCGTGAACCAGGGCGAAAGCTCACTGTCCAGTCCATTGGCATGCCATAAATGACAGCCTGTGCTTTTTCGTAATCATTTCCTGACATAATAAACACTTTTCCTGAGTACGCCTCATCGAATCGCATGGAGTCCCTCCTCTATTTCAATAAATCTGACACAAACCTCGGCAACGCAAAGGAAGCCGTATGCAGTTCTGGTGTGTAGTATTTCGTTTCGATTTCATGGAAACGTTCTGGCTTCACTTTTAGCGGATCGTGTATTTTGCTTCCCATTGTAAATGTCCACAGCCCACTTGGGTACGTAGGAATATTAGCAGTATATAGCTTTGTAACAGGGAAGATCTTTTTCACATCATGGTATACCTGATGAATGAGGTCTGCTTTGAACCACGGGTTGTCCGTCTGCGCAACGAAAATGCCATCATCTTTTAAAGCATCCTTTATTCCGCTGTAAAACCCTTCTGTAAAGAGGCTAACCGCTGGGCCTACAGGCTCTGTGGAATCCACCATAATGACATCAAATTCACGCTTGCTATTTGCAATGTATAAAAAGCCATCATCGACTTTCACTTCTACTCGCGGATCATCCAATGTTCCTGCAATGGAAGGCAGAAACTTTTTAGAGTACTCGATTACCTGCCCATCAATTTCAACAAGGACCGCCTTTTCGACAGAGGGGTGTTTAAGTACTTCGCGAATAACCCCACCATCTCCTCCGCCCACAACTAGGACATGCTTCGGATTAGGATGGGTAAATAATGGTACGTGGGCAACCATTTCATGGTAAACAAATTCGTCCCTTTCTGTTGTCATGACCATATCGTCTAGTACAAGCATATTGCCCCATTCTTCTGTTTCTATCATTTGAAGCTCCTGGAAGTCTGTTTTCACAGTAGCTAGTGTTTGTTTTATTTTTGCTGTAATGCCAAAATTGGCTGTTTGATTTTCAGTAAACCACATGCTCATTTTCTTCACTCCTTCATCTATCAAGACAATAAAATTATAGAGAATTTCTACAAAAAGACAAGCTTTTTCTCACATTTTGTTTAGATCTTTTTATCTTTTCCCATACTGATAGAAATGCACACATACTGGAGATACGAATCATGGGAAAAGGAAAGTATAACTTGGGGTCAAAACTCCTATTAAAATTAATCGTGTGGCTAGTGGCAGTTTTCCTACTTGGAGCGGGTGCCATCTACCTTACTAGTTTCCTGCTTGGCCCACCAGATTTGCAAATGGATCAGAATACCATTCTTTATAGTACTAATGAAGAAGTGATTGGAGAAGAACGTGGACCGGAATACCGGCAATGGGTTGAGCTGAGCGAAATGTCAGAGGAAATTATAGCAGCCACACTACTTACCGAGGATCAGAACTTTTATAATCACCATGGTTTTGATTTGAAACGTATCATGGGAGCAATTGTAAAGGATATTAAAACATGGTCCCTCAAAGAAGGTGCCAGCACTTTAACCCAGCAATATGCAAGGAATCTTTATTTAACCCATGAAAAAAGCCTCACCCGAAAGATCAAGGAAGCATTTTATACAGTGCGCCTTGAAATGTTTTACTCCAAAGAAGACATTCTGGAGGGCTATTTAAATTCTATTTACTACGGTCACGGAGCATATGGAATCGAAGCCGCTAGTAACTATTTTTTTAATAAACCAGCCACAGATTTAACGGTTGCTGAAGCAGCAATGCTAGCAGGCATCCCAAAGGGACCAACCTATTACTCCCCTCTAAACGATGAAGAAAGGGCGCGAAATCGTCAAAAACAAATATTGACCAACTTACTTGATAAAGGGATTATCGACCAAAAATCTTTTGATTCGGCATTGCGACAGGAATTAATCTATGCTAAAAACAGTCCCAACAGCCAGGAAAAAACCGCCCCCCATTTCCAAGATACAGTTATCAAGGAAGCCGCTGAGCTACTAGGCAGGAAACAGAAAGAAGTCCGGGCAGGCGGTTATTCTATCTATACAACACTTAACACCAAACAGCAAAAGCTACTTGAACAACAAGTAGAGAAGACAGTTCAGCCTGAAACAGAACTGGAGATAGGCGCTTTAGCGGTCGATCCTAGCACGGGTGGGATTACTGCCATGCTTGGTGGCAGAGACTATAATCAGAGTCCCTTTAACCGGACAACATCGGCAAAGCGAATGCCTGGTTCTTCTTTTAAGCCTTTTCTATATTATGCTGCACTTGAAAATGGCTATACGCCCAATACCATGTTGATGAGCAAGCCAACTAGCTTCGAGCTAGCAGATGGCAACGTGTACCAACCAAGTAATTTTAATGGCTATTATGCAAATGAACCCATTACACTAGCACAAGCTATCGCTTTGTCTGATAACGTTTATGCGGTAAAAACAAATATGTATCTTGGCCCAGAGAGGCTTGTAGATGCTGCAAAAGAATTTGGCATAACAAGTAAGCTCCCTGCCGTTCCTTCCCTAGCACTTGGGACTGCAACTGTAAATGTAAAAGAAATGGTCACTGCCTATGGCATGCTAGCAAACGGGGGCCATGAACTTCAAGGCCATACAATCGAAAAAATTGTCGACCGAGAAGGTAAAACCGTTTATAAACATAAAACGAAAAAAGGGAAGCAGAAGCTCGACCAAAAGACAGCCTTTCTCCTTACACAACTTATGACTGGTATGTTTGATAGGGAACTGGATGGCTATATGTCTGTGACAGGTTCGTCGGTTTCAGACCAACTCTCCAGAATCTATGCCGGAAAGTCCGGTACAACCAATTCCGACAGTTGGATGATTGGTTATAGTCCATCACTTGTGACAGGGGTTTGGGCTGGCTATGATGATAATCGACCAATGGAGAAGGTTGCAGAATCTGCTTATACCAAGCAAATCTGGGCAGGATTCATGGAAGCAGCACATGAAGAACTTCCAGTGGAAAATTTCACTGCACCAAGCGGTGTTGTAGGAATTCCTATTGATCCTGTAACAGGACTGCGAGCAACACCATATTGCGAATCAAGCCGTGTTATGTACTTTGAAAAAGGAACAGAACCAGAGGGATATTGCACGGAACATTACCAAAAAGAGGATAAAGATGAGGAAAAAAGCATGGTGGAACAATTATTTAATTTATTTCGGTAAAAGAGTTTACGAAAAGACCATAAGCTAGTCTCCTTGCCTTTGTATCTAACTTCCGAGCTAAAACTTATGCCATTCCGTTCCCTAGAGATTGGTAGACCTAAAAAAAGACAAAAAGAAGCTGATTCCTCCCATCCGATTGGAATCAGCTTCTTTTTGTCCTAGTAATACATGAGTTAGCCCATGTATACATATTTTACAAATTCCAGTACAAAAGCGCAAGCGTCTGTAGATGGAACATCGACTAAGTCCGACATGCTCTTGAGTCAATGCTCGCATACTCGAATCCCCCAAACCCAGGTACATTTATTCTAGAATCGTTTAAACATTGTCACAAAATCGACACTTTTATCCCGGAACAATCGTCCGTAAGACTCCCCCGATTCGTTCAACTAACAATCAGTGGAGGAAGAACGAAAATCCCCTCTGATTGAAGTTTCACTTTATGTCTTTAAACCGAAAGCACTTCTTTTAATTCATCAGTAGAATTAGCCCACATTTCAGGATCAAATTCAACTAGGAAATCCTTTAGAAGCTTTTTAGATTCTTCATCCATATGCTCTAAAATAATTTTACCTTTTAAGGACTTATCCATATGAGTAACGTGCTCTGGCATAGATTTGTATGCTCGCTTAATTGGACGGTCCACCCTAATTTCACTACCTGCGACACCAGCATAATAGGTTCCGTTTTCGTTACGCTCTACATTTACCCAAACAATCCAGTAAAGTAATCCATTCGGGACTTCTTCCTTGTTCGGCAAGAATTTAACACGACGTTCAATATCACTTCGTCCATGCATTGCCCCCATGTCGACATAAGCTTTCTTCTCGTTAGGGTCCACAATAACAGGTGACATATTTTCCAAACTGATCGTGCCGGCGCCATAACCACCATGTCCGTCTGTTGAATCGTCCTTTATAATAGTAAAAGCATTTGGTTTCTTCTTGTTTGAAGAGTTATCAGAACTCATTTCTGGAATCCTCCTTTTTCACTCTTGAATCCCATTTTAGCACAGCTAAAGCGTTGTTTCATCTTAACTGTTTTCATCACTTATAGAGGCAATAAACGTAATGGCCTCTTCTATCTCATCATCGGTATATTTTTGCTTCGGCTTCACAGTATGCACTTTCTGGATGTTTTCTTCAAGTGGTAAATCATCAAAATAAAGCATTGTCGCCACAAGTTCTAAGAAGCGAGAACTTTTACCTTTTAGCATCGCTATTTTATTCCCCAAACCAGGCATATCCATAGCAAATTGATCTAAGAAAGACTGGCCGTCATCTGTTATAGAGTAACGATATTGATAATAATTGCTCTTATCTTCCTTTTCCTCTTGGATGAAATGCAGATTACAAAGCTCTTCCACACGTAATGTTAATTCCTCTGAATAAGGTCCGTAGAAATGGAACTGGAATTTCTCCTCAAACGGCAGCTTGCACTTCTGCAGAATATATATCATTTTCTGAAGCTTTTTACGGCCTGTTACCTCGTTTGCTACAGAAAAAAACTGCATTAATTTAGCGTGATTCGTTAGCATCTATTAACTCCCCTTGCCCGTATAAAATTTCCTTTATCCGTGTTTTCTTTTCCTCGTCAGGCAGACTTTCAAGTAAATCCTTCGGGAAATATAATTTATGATCGGTTCTTTTTTTACCTGAAATGGATTCCACAATGTCTGAGTGGCGTGAAAGTTCCTTTAAATCACCATTTGGCATAAGTAAATGGATAGGCAGTCGTTCTTCCTCTTCTCCTGGACGATAGAAATCATATGGTAAATCAGATGAAGAATCGACAACAAGATAGTATTCTGGATCAATTCCTGCATCAGAAAATAGCCTATAGAGCTCCATCCATTCCGCCATTTGTAGATTTGGATTGAACTCAACATACTTAAATAATCTTCTGTTCATAAACCGCTCACAAAGGTCACGTAAAATCTCGTCATCTTCTTCCTGCCAAAGCTGGAAATAATACGATACGATACCCTCATCAAGCTTTAGGTACTCATCTAATTTCACGTCACCTGTGAAAAAGGAAATAAAGTGAGTCGGCTTCAGTTTGAAGTCAAATTCCTTTGTTTCATACAGATATTTAGCACGATGAAGAATTTTTGTAAGGATAACCTCTGCACTTCTTGTCACAGGGTGGAAGTACACCTGCCAATACATTTGGTATCTACTCATAATGTAATCTTCTACTGCATGCATCCCCGTCGCTTTTATGACAACCTGATCCTCTATTGGTCGCATGACCCTTAAAATCCGTTCCATATCAAAGTGGCCGTAGCTTACGCCCGTAAAATAGGCATCTCGTTGCAAGTAATCCATTCTGTCTGCATCGATCTGACTTGAAATCAGGCTAACGACAAGCTTATTTTGATACGTCTTGGCAATGACATCCGCCACTTTTTGAGCGAAGCCTTCCTCAACCTGTTCCAGAATCTCGTGAACCTTTGTTTCTCCCAAAATGATTTTTTGCGTATATTCCTCGTGATCAAGCTTAAACACTTTTTCAAAGGAATGGGAAAAAGGCCCGTGTCCTAAGTCATGAAGTAAGGCTGCGCAAAGACATAGCAATCGCTCGTCATTATTCCAATGCTCTCTCCCTTGGAAGTTATAAATAATTCTTCGTACAATCTCATAAACACCAAGAGAATGGTTGAAGCGACTATGTTCTGCGCCATGAAAGGTATAATTTGTTGTGCCGAGCTGCTTGATTCTGCGCAGTCTTTGAAACTCTGGAGCTGCAATCAAGTCCCAAATCACCCGATCCTTCACATGGACATATCTATGTACAGGGTCTTTAAAAACTTTTTCTTCTATCAATTGCTCGTCTTTATATGCCATTTATTTTACAACCCGTTTCTGTTCGTTCTTATAATAGTATTATTATATAATAGATAAGCATGATAAAAAAGAGATGTTTCTAATTCTTAAAGAAAGCCTAAACGGTAAAGGAGTACTTATGAAAAATTGGAAAGATATTATCCGACATCAAACATTCCGTTATATTGACCATTCTAATCAACCAACCTTTCATGGTGAACCATATACTGCAATGACCTCCTTTGCTATCGATGATGCGTTGGCACTATCGGTAAGCGACGAGCAGTCACCACCTGCTGTTCGACTATGGGTACATGATGAAACAATTGTCCTAGGGATACCCGATGGAAAGCTACCCTATATAGACGAGGGTATTGCATTTCTTCAACAGGCTAAAAAACAAGTCGTGATCCGGAATTCGGGAGGACTTGCTGTCGCCCTAGATAAAGGCGTATTAAACATTTCCTTAATACTTCCGGGTGTAAAGCAACTCTCCATTCAAGACTGCTATGAAGCCATGGTAAGCTTTGTTCAGTATATGCTACATGATCTGACAGACGCTATTGAAGCTTATGAGATTGTACAATCCTATTGTCCTGGAGACTATGATTTAAGTATAAACGGCAGAAAGTTTGCTGGTATATCACAAAGGCGTGTGAAGGACGGCGCCGCCATTCAAATTTACTTAGATGTAGAAGGAAACAGTAAGGAACGCGCAACACTGATTCAGCAATTTTATGAAATTGGTAAAAAGAATGAGAAGACTTCCTTTAGTTACCCAAATGTCGACCCAAGTGTAATGGGTTCCCTTTCTGAACTACTCGGAATTGATTTGACGGTTCAGGATATGAAGCAACGTGTCACCCAAGCATTGGCAGTTTTCTCAGAGAATGTTGTGACGATGGATTTCTCGGATGTAGAGATATCCCATTTTGAAAAGAGATTAAAACAAATGCACAAACGCAATGAAAAAATTCAATAGATGGCATTATTCTATCCTACTTCGACCATAACGGGTTAAGGTAGGTTTTTTTATCCCGGTGCAACTACCAATCAGTAGGGGAAGAACGAAAACCCCCACTGATTGAAGTTTCACTTTATGACGAAAAACATTTCCCTCCCAAAGTATGGCACAATCCGTGGCTTTGATATGTTAGGATAAGAGAAAAGAATTGTAGTCGCTTTCACTTCAAGGGGGGAGAGTATTCGTGTCTGGAATCTCCATTTTCAGCACTTTTATTTTGTTAGGAACACAGCTCGCGAATTATCTGATTCGACAACATTACAATATCGAAGAAGAGAAACAACCTATCGACCACAGACAAAAAATTATAAAGCGCATTTTTTTATTCCTGCTTATCATGATTGTAACTCTTTTATTCATTTATTCTACCTTGCAATTAACGTTGTTAATAGCAATGGGCGCTTCCATATTCTATACCGGGTACCAATCTCTTGTTGAATATAAATATGCCCAAGAAGAAAAACAATATATTTTCCATTTTGTCCGTATGATTGGATTTGCTATTATCTTTACCAGCATTCTTTATATTACACAACGAATTATTTCTATTGAGGAAGTCGTACAAGATGAAGAACTATTCGATCCTAGAACGATCGAACAACTGGAGATTGAAAACTATATGTGGAACGGGGATAGGTCAAATGAACGGATGATTACTATAGAGGATTCAAACTTGATCAATCGTTTGTTTAATACGCTGTTTACCCTAGAGGTTCGCGAAAGTCTAGAGGTTAATGTAGACTGGGATGAGATTTATAGTTTAAACATGCAAAATCAACCTATTTATTATATTGATGTTAGTGAGAAGTTGATCAACATCGGCTACACAACCTACGAAATCGTTGGTGAAAATCCTATTTATGAGATGCTTGAGGAAATGGAAGTGGATTGGGAAAAATCAGCATACTAACATTAGGAACCTTAGTGGATAACAAAAAAACAGAACAGGTCGAAGCATATGCTCCGAATCTGTTCTGCTTTATTTATTTTAGCTATTTATTACTCAGCTGCTTGTGCTGCAGTGATTAACGCTAGCTTGTACACGTCATCAGAACTACAACCACGTGATAAGTCATTTACAGGTTTGTTCAGTCCTTGAAGGATTGGTCCAACTGCTTCCATGCCACCAAGACGCTGGGCAATTTTGTAACCAATGTTCCCTGCTTCTAGACTTGGGAATACAAATACATTAGCATCCCCTTGAATTTCTGCATCAGGCGCTTTTTTGCTTGCAACGCTTGGAACAAATGCAGCATCAAATTGGAATTCACCATCAATTACAAGAGATGGGTTTTTTTCCTTAGCAACTTGTAAAGCCTCTGTTACCTTTTCTGTTTCGGGAGACTTAGCTGATCCTTTTGTTGAAAAGCTTAGCATTGCAACGCGTGGATCAACGTCAAATAGCTTTGCAGTTTCCGCACTCTCTACAGCAATTTCAGCAAGGTCTTGGCTGTCTGGGGTAATGTTAATTGCACAGTCTGCGAATACATATTTCTCGTCATCGCGAACCATAATGAACACACCGGAAGTTTTTTTGATACCTTCCTTCGTTTTGATGATTTGAAGTGCTGGACGTACCGTATCTGCTGTTGAGTGTGCAGCACCACTAACAAGGCCATCTGCCTGGTTCATATAAACGAGCATCGTACCAAAATAATTTTCATCAAGCAGAATCTTTTGTGCATCTTCTTTGGTTGCCTTACCTTTACGTCTTTCGACAAAAGTTTCCACCATTAGATCGAATTCCGGAAAATCATTTGGGTCGATAATAGTAGAAGTAGACACGTCCACTCCAGCTTCTTCTGCCTTTTGCTTCACAGCTGCGCGCTCTCCAATTAAGATGGGCTTCAATACGCCTTCCGCTCCTAGTTGGCTAGCAGCTGTAAGAATTCGCTCATCTGTGCCTTCTGGGAACACAATGCTTTTGTTGTTTGAAGAGATTCTTTCTTTTAATTGATCAAATAATTGACTCATGTTTCTTAACCTCCTGATTGCTTATAGTTAAATTCTAGATGATTTGCATAGTAAATCAAAGAAATTGCTCCCGTTGACGGAGACTTTTTTGACAGACCTATGACAATATATCAAATTTCAGGGGAATTCGTCATCTCATACACAATCTATGTCATGAATATCATTCCCTAATTATGCTATAGTAAAAACATACACATAACATTTATAAATTTAAGGAGAGATAAATATGGTCGAAGCAGTAGAAACCATGGATGGCTGGTATAGTTTGCATGACTTACGTTCCATTGATTGGAATGCATGGAAACTGGCTACAGAAGAAGAACGAAAACAAGCAATCGACAGCCTTCACAAATTACTTGATAAATGGGAAGCTGTAGAAGAGGCGAAAGACGGCAGTCAGGTTCTATATAAAGTACTTGGTCAAAAAGCTGATCTCATGTTTATGTTCCTTCGCCCCACTATGGATGAGCTTTCTGAAATGGAAACAGAGCTTAGCAAATCTAAAATGGGTGAGTTTTTGCTACCAGCCCATTCTTACGTATCTGTTGTAGAGCTTTCTAAATACCGTGAGTCTAAAGACGGGATTGATCCAGAAACATTACCTGAAACGCAAGCACGTCTTAAGCCTATCCTTCCTAAATGGGAATATATTTGTTTTTACCCAATGGATAGAAGACGCCAAGGTGATGAGAACTGGTATACATTAGAAAAAAATGTTCGGGCTAAAATGCTTTATGAACATAGCAAGACAGGACGTAAATATGCAGGTAAAGTGAAGCAGATCATTACAGGCTCAATCGGCCTTGATGACTGGGAGTGGGGCGTTACCCTATTTGCACACGAACCACTTGAGTTCAAGAAAATCGTGTATGAAATGCGCTTTGATGAAGTGAGCTCCAAATACGGGGAATTTGGTGAATTCTTTGTAGGAAACCATCTTCCAAAAGAGCATCTTCGGACCTATCTTTCCATATAATTAGTTTGAAAAGGGGCTGCCTAGAAGTCGATAAGTCGATCAGGCAGCCCCCTTTCTTTTATTTTCACATCTATTTCTTTTTGCATATCTGCCTACTTTCCTACATATCTATTAATAGTGAGTTTTGCACCAAGATTTTGCGGAAATGAGGAATGCCTATCGGATAATAACTGTCCACCCAGCAGTTGATGGAATGTAGGACGTTTTAAGGCACACCGTAATGCCAGCAATGGATCGACTACAAGTCTTCCGGTGATGTGGCCTTGAAAATAGAAGTAATTATTAGGAGGGATTTACATGAGTGAAAGTCAAGAAAATCAAGAAAACCAGCAATTACCACAAGGAAATCAATATCCAAGTTACCCATATTATTATTACCCAACGGCCTCTCCAGCATATTATCCTGTCTATAACACACGCCAACAATATCCCCAACAAACCCAGCAGACACAGCAGCAAATGCCTTCAGGATCTGAGCAAGGTATGCTTCCACTACAAGAATCTTATATTGAAAATATTCTACGTCTAAATCGTGGCAAGCAGGCAACCGTCTATATGACCTTTGAAGGAAATAGTCAATGGAATGCCAAAGTCTTTAGGGGAATTATTGAAGCTGCAGGAAGAGATCACATTATTTTGAGTGATCCACAATCAGGAAAACGATATTTACTACTTATGGTTTACCTTGATTATGTAACTTTTGATGAAGAGATCAATTATTCTTATCCGTATGGTAATAACTCTTCCATGTCCTCTTATGCACCAAGATAACAGATTGATAATTTGGACTGCGATTTCGACATTTAATAAAAAGGATGACCGGGAAGCTGCATCCCTGGGTCATCCTTTTTCCTAATATTATTCAACTGCCAAGCAAAGGGGTGATCATATGCGGCATCCGCTAGAAAAAATTATCCGCATCGAACTGCTAACCATTGCGCTTGCGCTGGTCATCGGTCTTATTTCCATTATTCAAGGTTATCTATTTCTCACAATAGCAAGTCTGTACCTAGTTACTATTAGCTTTAGTTGTTCCGCACTCCTTGAATGGCAATCTCACCAAACTGCTCAAGGGGCCAAGCATGCATTGCGCGCTTTCCTTATATTTCTTATTGCAACCTACCTGCTTTTTCAACTATAAATATTTTGCAACGGCTGTACCGATAAGCACCCAGCCAATCAAAAACGCCACGCCACCAATTGGCGTAATCATGGCAAACGTCTTAATAGATGTAACGGAATAAATATAAAGACTACCAGAGAATAAAATAATTCCTGCAAAAAACATGGAACCTGCCCATACAAGACTACCACTTGTGAACTTAGCCATCAGCAAACCCGTTACAAGCAATGCCATCGTATGAAACATTTGATAGGTGACTGCTTTTTCCCATGTTGCTATGGCCTTCTCTGATATTCTTCCTTCAAGCCCATGTGCTCCAAAAGCACCAAGCGCGACTGCTAAAAACCCATTAATTACACCTAGTAGTAAAAATAACTTCATTATTGTAGCCCCTCTCTATTAAAAGTCAAAGATGGAATCCCCGTTCCCTTCATCATCGTCAAGAAAATTATGTTGCTTGTTCGATTGTTTCCCTGTGGCATCTTTCCCCATCATTGCCTTTAGTTCCTCAGTTGAAATATCATCTATCTTTGTTGTTGTTTCAGACTGCGTTGTCTGCTCATCTTCAAGGAATAAATCGCATAATAATCTTACACTTCGTACATGCTGTTGCACGATGCGATCATCATATTTATTTGCTTTCGCCTGCTGTAATTCCTTCATCATCTTTTGTATGATGGTTTCATTTGCAACCGCCATCACCATCGCTCCTTCATTAGGTTCATTCGTGCATATTATAACACGAGCTTACTCATTGAGAGAACTAAAGCGAAGCTAGTCTATATATCAAGCGGTCGAGGGTATTTTCCCAAACTAAAAAACCTTGGATTACCAAGGTCCCATGTAAAAAATATTAATTATTTATAATTTCTTTTTGTTCTGCCGCATAGCGATCATACACCCATTGCAAAAACTGCTCTTCTTTAGCCTCAAGCTGTCTGCCCAAACTGTTTGTGGTATCTTCACATATTTGCAAAAAGCTCTCCATTTCGCTACGTTCCCCCCAAGCGATGACACTTTTAATCTTGAAGCTATTGTATCGCGATTTCCTCGTATTGGCAACAAGTAAATTACTAATTTGCTGAATTTACAGATAACTACTGGTTTTGACATTTTATTTTCGTTTCATTGTGACAATCTTTTATCGAGATGCAGTTTTTGGCATCATATGCTAGTAACAAACTATCCGACTATAATAAGTATGGTAAGTAAACAATTCCAATGATAAACACCCAGACAACATCAACGAAATGCCAATAATAAGAGAAAATGCTTAGCTTTTCCGTGAAAAGTGTTAGTGGTATTTGTCGAAAATATTGAACAAACAGAACAGCCATCCAGCCAATTCCAAACGCCACATGGGCTGCATGGAGACCAACTAGCACATAATAAGAGGACATGAACACATTTACCCCCATTCCGTGTCCCTCTCTTACAAAGCTTGCAAACTCATATACTTCAAAGCCTAGAAAAATAATGGCAAATAACATCGTTATTCCTAAACCTGTTAAAAAAATATTTTGCTTTTCACTCTTTAAAGCCCGCTCCCCTAACCATAAAGTACCACTGCTAGATAAAAGAAAAAAGGAGGAAAGAATGACAGTTTTAGCTTCAAAGATTTCAGATGGTTGGGGACCATTTGAAGCAGGAGTGAAGATTAAATATGTCGCAAAAAGTACGGCAAACATAATTGCCTCCACACCCAGATAAATAAAGAACCCCATTTTTTTATCGTTAAATAAAGCTTGTTCAGCACGATTCATCCTATTTCCTCCTTCCATAATGGTCTTCACGTTCATCCTTTAATGAACGTACTACAAGCAGTGTAAATAAAATGAAGGCAGATAAAATAGACAGCCAATACCAAGAAAAGGTAAGACCCAGTGACAGAAAGAAAAGTGTCGATCCGATAAGAAAAGGTAAAATAGATTGCACTTCAAGAGGTGTTGCTCGCACTTGATCCGTTACAGGCATCTTCTTCCCAGCCGACTTTGCAAACCAAAATGAATCGATTCCTTCAACAACAGGCATGGGATCAAACGTATGCTCAGGTGCTGGGGAAGCTACACTCCATTCCAGTGTTCGACCATCCCATGGGTCATTTCCAACCTTTCTGCCTTCTTTATATGTCTTATACACATTCCAAATAGCAAATAACATGCTAACCCCCATCAAAAATGCTCCGATTGTACTCATAAAATTAAGCTCTGCTAATCCGCCTGAATCATCATAGGTGTAAACTCGTCGTGGCATCCCCTCCAAACCAGTGATATGCATAGGGAAGAAGGTTAAATGAAAGCCAATTAAGAAGGTCCAAAAATGCCACCTACCTAGCTTTTCATCCAAGACATACCCAGTGATTTTTGGATACCAGTAATACAACCCAGCAAATATCCCCAAAATGGTAGAGGCGATAATGACGTAATGGAAATGTGCTACTACAAAATGCGTATCATGGAATTGAAAGTCTGCTGCAGATACGGAAAGCATCACTCCTGTTACGCCACCCATAACAAAGGATGGAATAAAGCCTAGTGAAAAAAGCATCGGCGTCGTAAAGCGAATAACGCCAAGTCGCATGGTAAATAGCCAGTTGAACACTTTAATTCCAGTTGGTACAGCAATTAACATAGTCGTTATCGCAAAGAATGTATTTGCCATTGGGCCGAGACCGACTGTAAACATATGGTGTGCCCACACCATAAACCCTAAAAAGCCGATCAATGCCACAGACAGCACCATAATTGGGTAACCGAAAACCCTTTTCCTTGAGAAGGTCGAAATAACATCAGAAAAGATACCAAATGCCGGAAGAGCGAGAATATAGACTTCCGGATGACCAAATATCCAGAACAGATGCTGCCAATAAATCGGGTTTCCCTCTGTCCCTGAGAAAAAGCCTGCGCCAAATAGCCGGTCAAACATTAATAGATAAAGGGCAATGGCAAGTACAGTGAAAGCGATTAGGATTAAAAATGAAGTAATTAAGGATGTCCAGGCAAACAATGGCATTCTAGTCATTTTCATTCCCGGGGCACGATGGCGCACAATGGTTACAATTAAATTTAGAGCCGTAAAAATCGTTCCCAACCCAGAAATCTGTAAACCAAATATGTAAAAATCACTGCCCGCACCGGGTGTGAATTGCTCTGTTGATAACGGTGCATAGCCTGTCCAGCCAATCTCTGGTGTCATATTAAGGAAGAAGGAAATATTAAAGAATATAGATCCGAAAAAAAACAGCCAGAATCCTACTGCATTTAAGAATGGAAAAGCAAGATCCCTTGCCCCAATTTGCAACGGTACGACCGTATTCATTAGGCCTAAAAGAAGAGGCATCGCTACAAAGAAAATCATCATTGTACCGTGTGTTGTAAAAACCTCATTGTACTTTTCACCTTGAAACACCCAAAAATCATTATTGGGAAAAGCTAGCTGTGTGCGGATAAATAATGCATCCAACCCAGCTCGAAAAAAATAAATAATACCAAATAATATATAGAGGATACCAATTTTCCGATGATTGGTCGTCACCATATACTCCCATATAAGCCCTAAACGTTTCTTCTTCAAGACAAGAAATACCACAACAGCGCCTAATAGGAGGGTGAAAACCCATGCTGCAAGAACATCAGAAGGCAACATGATATTAACTCCAAATAAAGTAAATTTCATTTATACCACTCCTGCATGACAGTTTACTTTTCATTTAAATAGCTGGCATACTCGTCTGCTGAAACAACTTCAGCCTCAAACTTCATATTTGTATGGCCCAGCCCACAATACTCCGCACATTTTCCCTCGTATGTACCAATTTGCGGATTCTTAATTTCATATACTAATTCTCTATCAGGCATGACATCCACCTTACCACCAAGTCTTGGAACCCAGAAAGAATGAATGACATCCTCTGATTTAAGATGGAGGAGGATTGTTCCCCCTTCCGGTATTACCAAACGATTTTGTTCGGTTTTCCCGTTTGCGTGCTCAAACGTCCAGTTAAATTGTTCTGCGGTCACTTGCACCGAAGTTCCCTCCTGTTCGGATTCAGTAGATAGCACAGGTGACTGGTCATATGTCATCATAATAGTGGGAACAGCTAATATCGCAAGCAAGAGGAGTGGGCCGATTACCCAAGCAGTCTCCAGCCACTTATTCCCTTTTACATCAGGTGGAATATTATCTTTTCTTTCCTCCGTATACCGATATTTAAAAACAAATCGTATAAAAAGAATGGAAACAACCAATACGACTATCAACATTAAGGAAAAACTGTATATAATTAAAAAAGCTTGATCATTCGCAGTGTCACTTCGCGAATCTAATACCTTTATATTACAGCCCGTTAATAGGAGTAAGAAGGGCATTACCAGAAGTCTTTTCATACCTATCATCCTTTTTTGGTAGTTGGAACAGATCAAAGCGCTAGGTGCTGGACGCGATCGTTTTTGTCAAAAAACGATGTCAGATCACACTTGCATAAACGCTAACCATTTCCCTATATGACATTCCCTTAAACACACCAGAGAAGAATAGAGAGGCTAGAAGGTTTGTGACCATTCTTATCCTGCACCCAATAACGTTTGCTCCAATGCAAAAAAGGTCGAACGTACTCTATTGAGTAATCGTTCGACCTTTAACTATATTGAGATTGTTCTTCTATTAAAGTTCGCTATTCTGCCCAAGCTTTGTTTCTAGTTCTGTGATTCTTGCGCGAAGTTCATTGATATCTTCTTTTGTTGCCAAACCAAGGTCTTTCGCCATTTTTTGCGTTTGTTCATATTGCTTTGCGCTCCACTCGTCCTTTTTCATTTCTCCCTTGTCCATGTATGTTTGCATGACAGATCTTGCCTCATCTTGGGAAAGTTCATTCTTATCAACTAGCGCTTTGAACCTCTGGTCAAGCTTTTCTTTGCTTGTGACAGCTGCTCCTATACCTAGTAAAAATCCTTTTTTTAATACTTCATTCACTTGAAACACCCCCCTCACTGTTCCGACCGTAGAAATCGGTAATGGCGTATCATACTAAGCCCTAAACCTGCGAAGCAGACAATAGAACCCCACATGAGGAATATGCTAGCTGTTGAGCCAAGATTTGAACCAAGCAGGCTAACACTCCCACTAAATACTCCTAAAGAGAATAACATGATCTCCAGCACAAGAAGAAAATGATGCTTTAGCTTCATTTGCTGCTTCTTCTTGTCCCATTGCCTATCCTTTTCCCCATTTTCCAGCCAATTTAACATCGCTCTAGGAAAAGAAAAAACCGGCTGAATTGTATCCTTTGCGTACTGTTTGTAAATCGACTCAATAAGCCGCCTGCCACCAAACCATTTTTTGACTTTTCGCTTTACCCACTTATCCAACTCGACATCCGGATAGATTGCCAGTAAAATCCCAAGGACGATAGACATTGCTCTACCCAGGTAAGCATATTCTGCAGATAGCTGAATTGGTTGATCCTTTATAAAGATACGAATGTCCTCTTTCAGCTGTTCCATTGTATGTGCATCCAGCGTTTTAAATGATCCATTTTGATACATCTCTACCGTGTGCTTAATCATTTGTTTGAGCTTTGCTCGGTTTGCATTAGGCAAAATAAACTTCATATCATCAAGGACGTCAATCACCCGATCATAGTCATCCATTATTACATTTTGGATAATTTGCTTAAAATAATGGATATCTTGGTTGCTCACTGATCCGATCATACCAAAGTCGATAATACACAGGGTGCCATCCTTCTGTAAGAGTATATTTCCGCCATGTGGATCAGCATGAAAGCTACCTTCGTTAAGAATCTGATCAGCATAAAATTCGAATAACCGCTTAGCTGTCTGCTCAACCGAAATGTGATTTCGATTCATAAAGGCAATATCAGTTACCTTTGCACCATCCACCCATTCCATAACAAGAACCTTTTCTGTACATAGATGCCGATAATAATCTGGAATATGAATGTGCGGATTTTCTTTAAATCGGTCTTGGAAGTACAGTGCATTATCTAGCTCTTGATGAAAATTAAGTTCTTTATCCATGACCGTAATTAACTCTGTATACAACGATTTGAGATCAGCTTTTCTTCCAAACGAAGTGAATACAGAGAGGATCCAAAAGACGATGCGAAGTGCGATAAAATCCATGTGAAAGATTTTCTCTATCTGATAGCGCTGCACCTTAATGGCTACCTTCTCCCCATTTTCTTTTAATGTCGCAGCGTAAACTTCTCCAATAGAGGCAGAGGCGATCGAATCTTCATCAATATGGTCAACCACTTGATCAACTTCCGTACCCCATTCATCCTCAAGTAAGCTTTTTGCATACGAATAGGGCATGGGTGGCACTTTATCGACAAGACCACTTAATTCATTAATAAAAACTTGTGGCATAAAATCGGTCCTCGTACTAAGAAACTGTCCGACCTTTATAAGAACACCACCTAGCTGAACAGCCCGTTTCCGATACTCTCTAGCTTGTTTCATTAACAACCTGTCCCATTTCTGCCTTGTCCGCTCATCCCAGATACTATGTATAAAATGGAAGGAGTATATTTGCACAAGAAACTTGCAGGCCATCCAAACCAAAATGCTGCAACGATAAATAAGATTGTAATTTCTTTTGTTTCGCAACGTAAACACCTCTGTTATCAATACCCTACTTTATCCTTGAATAAAACAGGTTTTACCTTTCCAAGAAAAAGGTATAAAAAGATGGAGCAACGCTCTCTTGCTAAGTAGCTATAAATCTATAAGGAGAGGTTATAAAAAAACACAAAAACGCATAAATATTTGTCGAATCTAATATACTCGCTTATAATACAAAAGGGAGTTTCTCCGGTAGTGTGTTTTTTAAAGGGTCTCACGCCTAGATCGTTATATATTTCGTAGTCTCAATGTATGCATAAGAACATAGTAATTACTATATGCCTGCAAAATCAAACAGACCTATACAGGAGAAACCAAATCAGAAAAATTATGTTACCTAGGTGGTATTTATATGGAAAAAAATCATTACAGAATTAGTGATCATATTAAGTTTATTATTCCCTCTTTAATTGGGGTATTTCTCTTCATGTTCCCGCTCAAAACCGATGATGGAGTGACCATCCCAATTGCATTGTTGGCAGGAATCGTGCAGGATGCTCTTGCAGGCCGTCTTTCTGCCATAATGATGGTTATTATTGTCTTAACCGCAGTGTTTACCTTAATAGCTAAAATGTCCGGTAAGGATGCCTTACAAAAGACGCCCTTTTTCCAACAGCTATTTTATGTAAGTTTATTTTGGACAATTACCCGTGTGATAGCGGCTATATTCGCTGTGATGGTGTATTTCGAACTTGGCCCATCATTTATACACGGGGCAGACACTGGAAAAATGCTGCTTGATGACCTGCTTCATGTACTCTTTGCAGTCTTCTTGTTTGCTGGATTGTTTCTACCACTCTTAATGAATTTTGGGTTACTCGAACTGGTCGGTACGATGATGACCAAGATTATGCGTCCATTGTTCAAGTTACCAGGAAGAGCTTCTATTGATTCCCTCGCTTCTTGGATTGGCGATGGAACAATTGGTATTCTACTTACAAGTAAACAGTACGAGGAAGGAAATTATACCAAGCGAGAAGCTGCCGTGATTGGTACGACATTTTCGATTGTATCCATTACCTTCTCTCTTGTCATAATTGGCGAAGTCGGACTTCAACATATGTTCGTCCCATTTTACTTAACTGTTTTATTTGCTGGTTTTGTAGCAGCACTTATTATGCCTCGTATCCCACCACTATCCAGAAAAGCGGATCGTTATATCGATCCTAACTCGGACGGAGTTAGTGAGGAAATACCAGAAGGTTATAATGTCTTCACTTATGGTTATAAAAAAGCGATTGATAGAGGTAGAAAGGAAACAAGCTTCTACCAATTTATTAAAGAAGGCTTACAGAATATCCTTGATATGTGGATGGGTGTAGCACCTGTCGTAATGGCTTTTGGGTTGACGGCATTAATTATTGCGGAAAACACTCCACTCTTTTCATGGCTCGGTGTTCCCTTTATTCCAGTATTGGAGTGGATGCAAGTCCCATCAGCTACTGCAGCATCTGAAACCATATTAATTGGCTTTGCCGATATGTTTTTACCAGCAATTCTAGCTTCAGGAATTGAGGAAGAAATAACGCGATTTATTATCGCAGCATTATCTGTTACCCAGCTGATCTATATGTCAGAGGTTGGGGGATTATTATTGGGGTCTAAGGTTCCTGTATCGTTCAAGGATCTTGTTGTAATTTTCTTGCTCCGTACACTCATTACCTTACCTGTCATTATCTTAATTGCACATCTAATCTTTTAAACAGCAAAACAGACGGCCGTTAAATGGCCGTCTGTTTTTTATATTAAAAGGGGGTATCATATATATACGTTTTAATCGAGAATTTGTTTCGTTCATTTGACTAAAATAGCTTACTCTTTGTATAAATGAGACGTTTTCCCTAGTTTCAGGGAAACTTACGTTTTCAGATTTTGTTTTAGAATGGATGCTTTTCCTTCTATTACTGGCTGCCATAATCCCAGGATTGGTCTACTTGAAAGTAGAAAGACGAGACCCAGTGATAATGCTGCTAATCCAAGAAAATCATGCAGTCCGTTAATCTGAAACACGTCTGCCTGACGAAAATACTGGATGAAAAAGCCGTGCAGTAGGTATACATACAATGTACGTGCACCTAATTTCGTCCAGTTATAGTGTGCTTTAGGAATCCATGCCAACACACTGACGACCATGATAGCTGCCGTAATATAAACTAGCAAGCGAGCAAGTCCCCCATACTCTGCCATTCCTAGATCACCATATGATTTAGAAGCAAGAAGCCAGCCCGAGTTAAACTCTGGCATAAAGTAAATACTTAGAAAAACAGCACTCATAATAACAAGAGAAGCTATTTTAACACTTTTATGTTTTAAAAGCATGATCTGCTTTTCAGTCAAAAAGTAACCGATTAAGAAAAACGGGAAGAATACAAAGGTTCTTGACAGGCTAAAGGTATGACCAATTTCGCCAAAGTACCCAATGATTAAACCAATTTGCAAAGCAATTGCAATACTTAACAATGGAGGCATTTTTTTAAACCAATATAATAAAAGATGCCAACTGAATAAGCTAAACAAAAACCATAACGCCCAGTGGGGACTAAAAAGATCTGTCTGCCATCCTGATTTCCCTATTAAGAAATAATAGCCGGTGTACAATACTTGAAAAATCAAGTACGGCACGAGCAGCTTCTTAACTAGATTTATAATATAACTGAAGTTCCCTGCGCCTTTAGCAAAAAAGCCAGACATTAAAATGAACGCAGGCATATGAAAGGTGTAAATCCAAGAATATAATGTGCTCATTTCTCTTGATCCATCTACGAAAGGTTGTATCATGTGGCCGAATACAACGAAGAAAATTAAAACGACCTTCGCATTATCAAAAAAGGCATTTCTTTCCATATCTCTCATCCTCTAATAGTTAAATTAAGGTTGCATATTTCACTTTACCTCTTTTTCTATAAAAATATATAGGTTGGCCGCCGATTTTATGTAGTTGTTAGGAGCATGTAAATGTTTTGCAAAAAAGCCTTCAAACTGTAATGATCATGGTGTAATTTGCCACATTTTCAAAAGTACCTTCTCACGTTCTTGCTAAGCTAGAATTAAAAGGCCTGGGAAATTGGAGTATCGGTAAAGCAAAAACCGGACGAATTTATTAAATACGTCCGGAACTTTTTATAACATTATGGATACGAGACGCATTAATTAGCGGAGGAAAATATAAGACTCCAGTGGGAAGAGCACGAGTTTGAAGACCCCGGAAGAAGCGTTTTTTGCTTCTGAGGAGGCTGAGGCCGTGCCCACGGAAAGCTTGTATTTTTCGTAGCGATAAGTATGCAGTACCCTAGATTCTTTTATTAAATTGTTCACTTTATAAAGTGAACCTTCAATCAGTGGGGTTTATATCCTTCCCTCACTGATTGTTAGTTGAACGAATCGGGGAGTTAGCGTCCGTTTACTCCCACTTAAACATCACGGTTTCACTTCATGTTTGAAGGGTGAGTCTTACGGACGGTTGCACCGGGATAAATAGAACAAACCGTATTTTTATGTCGCAGTTTTCTTTTTGGTCGTACTCTTTACTTTCTTGGTCGGTTGCTTTGGTTTTGGTTTATCCTGTTTTGCACGATCAAGTGATGCCTGCAAGGCGTCCATCAAATTCGTTGCACCCTCCGTTGTAGGCTTACCTTTCTCCGTTGCAACCGGAGTTGTCGTTTCTTCATTATTTTTCTTCTGTTCAATAAGCTCCATCAGGGCTGTGCGATACTCATCTGTATATTTTTCTGGTTCAAATACTGTTGTTAGTTGCTCAATAAGCATTTTGGCAGTATCCAGCTCTTTTTCCGAATTAGCTGATGCCTCAGGAACATTCGGCACATCCGCTACATTCCTTACCTCGTCTGGATAATGAATGGTCTCTGCGACCAAGGTATTTTGGTAAACACGAATTACAGCCAGCTGTTCTTTAGATCGAATAATCATTTTAGCTACCCCAATCTTACCTGTTTCCTCTAACGCATTCCGTAACAGACTATATGCCTTAGTGCCCCCTTCATTCGGGGATAGGTAATAGCTTTTTTCAAAATAAATGGGATCAATTTCCTCTAATTTTACAAAGTCGACAATCTCCACCGCTTTATCCTCTTGCTCTTTCTGCAATGCTGCTAAATCTTCTTCATCAAGAACAACAAATTTATTTTTTGCATACTCGTAAGCCTTCACGATCTCTTCTTGCTCAATTGGCTTATCACATATTGGGCAAACTTTTTCATACTTAATTGGTGATTGGCATTCCTTGTGTAACTGACGAAGCCTTACATCCTTGTTCTCTGTTGCAGCATGCATTTTGACAGGAATATTTACTAACCCGAAGCTTATAGTACCTTTCCACATGGTGTGCATCCGAATTCCTCCTTTTTCACTAGTTTGCCGGAAGTTGTAACGTTTTATCCAAACTGTATGTTTTTCCAGTGGAAAACGAAAGCTATAAAGTGAAACTTCAATCAGCAGGGGTTTTCATTCTTCCCCCATTGATTGTTAGTTGAACGAATCGGGGTGTTAGCGTCCGTTGTCCCACTAAAAACTAAGGGTTTCACTTCATGTTTTGAAGTGGGAGTCTTACGGACGGTTGCACCGAGATAAAAAGCATTCATCCATTAGGAAAGAGGGGTTGGGAAAATGGCCGTAATGAAACCGATAGCAAGCTCAGATATACCAACAGGCGAAGAATGGCTGTATGAGATAAAATATGATGGTTTTCGTTGTGTGATACATTGGGAGAAGGACAGGATTCGACTAACAAGTAAAAACGGAAAAAATCTGACAGACAGCTTTCCTGAAATTGTAGAATTTTGCTTAAAGCATGAGTCAACTGTCGCTAATTTTCTCCCACTCATTCTAGACGGGGAACTTGTCGTATTAAATACTGATTACCAGACAAATTTTGCGCTTGTTCAACAACGAGGTCGATTAAAAGACCCCACAAGGATAAAGCAGGCTGCAGAACAGCGACCAGCTTCTTTCCTCGCATTTGATATCCTTGGTCTGCATGGGACTTCAATAGAGAAGGAACCGCTAATGAAGCGAAAGGAAACCCTTGCTACTGTTTTTAAGCAGATAGGCAAAGGCAAGACACTTTCCTACGTTCCCGCTCATTCTAATCCAAAGCAACTATGGGATATTCTTTTTGACCATAAAGGGGAAGGACTGATTGCAAAACGAAAAAATAGCACGTATCAAGTCGGAAAAAGCCATCGTGATTGGTATAAAATTAAAAATTGGCGAAAGCTGCATGGATTTCTTACCACATACGATTCACAAAATAACTACTTTTCCATTGGTATATATCAAGAGGAGGACGATGTAACCGAAATTGGGAAATGTGCCCATGGACTGAGAGAAACAGATTTTCGCACATTGAAAGAATTGTTTCTTACAAATGGCGAAAAGAGAGGTGCTTTCTATCATCTCCCGCCAGCTATTTGTGCCCAGATTCACAGTTTAGATTTATACAAAAATGAGCTTCGCGAACCGGCCTTCGCTTCCCTTCTCCCACTTGAGCAACCTTCTGCAATGACGAGAAAACGATTAAAACTGGACATGGCAATGCTCCCTGAAACGATCGAACTGACGAACACGGATAAGACCTTTTGGCCTAAACCAGGATATACAAAAGGGGATTTGCTCACATATGTAAGGGAGATTTCGCCTTATATGCTCCCCTTCTTAAAGGAGCGAGCCTTAACGATCATTCGGTCCCCTGATGGCGTGGAGGAGGATTTCTTTTACCAAAAACACCTTCCAGAATACGCGCCTGATTTTATAGAGCGAATACCCGCTGGGGATAATGAATTTCTCCTAACTTGTGAAGGGCTTGATTCACTCATGTGGTACGCCAATCATGGCACGGTAGAATACCATATCCCGTTTCAAAAACGGGCTTCAGAATATCCTGCTGAAATTGTGTTTGATTTGGACCCACCAGATCGAAATAGTTTTCCGCTTGCCATTGAAGCAGCTAGCTTACTTAAAGAACTACTTGATCAGCTTAACTTGATATCGTTTGTAAAAACATCTGGAAACAAAGGGCTTCAGATTTACATTCCGCTTCCTGAGAAAAGTATGTCTTATGAACAGACTGCCCTTTTTACACAGGCAATGGCCTGGACAATTGAAAAAGCCCAACCAAAAAGCTTTACTACGGAGAGAATGAAGAAAAATCGTGGCGGGCGTCTATACATTGATTATGTTCAGCATGGAAAAGATAAGACCATAATTGCGCCATACTCTACACGTAAAACAGCAGAGGCGACCGTTGCCACTCCCCTCTTTTGGAATGAGGTCAAGGATGGGCTATCACCCGAGCAATTTACGATAAACAATGTTCCGGGACGCGTAAAAGAACTTGGTTGCCCTTTTTCCAATTATCAACTTGCCAAGCAGGAACAACAAACTGAATCGATTCTTACATTGTTTACCTGATTAGAAAAACTCGCATTCGCTCGTCTTTTAGCAATGTATTCGTTTTTCTTATACTTGGGACTTCAAAATTTTAACTACGTCGTTATTGCTTCCTAGCTAAAATTTTATACTTTCCTAATGTGAAATAAATAAAGCCGAAAGACCATTCGTAATGATCTTTCGGCTCTCGCTTTAAATTTACTTAACAGTTTTTATATTACAATGATGTGTTTTCTTCAATTGCGGTTTTATCATTGTACGTTTTAAGGTTTAAAGTTTTCATGATTCGTGAAGTAATCGTTCCAGAAACCATTGCACCGTTAACGTTAAGCGCTGTACGACCCATATCAATTAAGGCCTCTACAGAAATTAACAAACCAGCAAGCGCAACAGGCATATTCATAGAAGATAGTACAATTAGTGCTGCAAAGGTTGCACCACCACCAACTCCAGCGATACCAAATGAACTAATACCTATAATTAACACAAGCTGTAGAATGAACATTGGATCTAATGGATCAATTCCCACAGTCGGCGCAATCATAACAGCAAGCATGGCAGGATATACACCAGCACAACCATTTTGCCCCATTGTTGCCCCGAAGGATGCTGACATGTTTGCCACACCTTCATTTACACCAAGCGAGTTTCGTTGAGCCTGAATATTTAATGGAATCGTACCAGCACTTGAACGAGACGTGAAGGCAAATCCTAATACAGGTATTACTTTTCGTAAATAAACCATTGGATTTAAGCCGAATACACCTACAAGTACGAGATGAATGATGAACATGACAGCCAATGCAACATAAGAAGCTATCACAAATTTACCTAATTCTATTATTCCAGCAAAGTCTGTACTTGCCACCGTATTTGCCATTAATGCAAGAATACCAAATGGCGTAAGTCGTAAGATCAGTGTAACGATACGCATAACGACTGCGTAAAATGAGTTTACAATTTTAGTAAATGTTTCTGCCTGTTCCGGATTCTTTCTTCTTACCCCGAGCACTGCAATTCCCACAATAAGTGAGAAGATTACCACTGCAATAACGGAAGTGGAACGCTCCCCTGTCATATCAAGGAAGATATTTGATGGGATAAAGTTAAGAATCTTATCTGGAGTTGACTGGGCCTCTACATCACCTAGCCTATCCTCAAGCATAGAACCACGTTCACTCTCTGCCTGACCTGCTTCAATTTGTTCAGCACTAAGATCAAAAACTGTAGCTGTTAAAATTCCGACCAATGCTGCAACCATTGTTAAAGAAATTAAAGTCCCGATTATCCAAGCAGACATTTTACCAAGCTCTGCTGTTTTTTCCAGATTAATAATCGACTGAATGATGGAAACCATAACGAGTGGAACAACGATCATCATTAGTAATCGTACATAACCACTACCTACAATACTGTACCAACCCGTTGTTTCGGTAAGCACCTCTGAGCCAGCACCATAAATTAATTGCAACACCGTACCTAGCACTATTCCTAATCCCAAACCAGTAAATACGCGTTTTGTAAAAGAAAAATGCTTTTTTTGCATCCAAATAAGTAAACCGATGATTGCTAATAACACGACAATGTTTAATACAATATATAAAACATCCATTTTGTTGCCTCCTTTTCCTCCTGTTTTAGTTATCCTCTAACTACGATATGTATGTAGTTAGGTAATTACCTAAATCCAGTCTATGCAGACGGATCTTCTATCGTACGTTATATTATATATAATTCCGATAAAAATAGTATGCTTTAATAAGATACAATGCATCATACAAAGTGTCAAGGGATTAATTTCATTGTCAAAATGGCTAAAAGGGAATGAGAGAAAAATACATTAAATGTAGTACTTTAACGTATTTACGAAAGAAGTCTCCCTTCTTCAAGCGTGTGAAGGGCATATCCCAACGGTAAGGGGGAGATGAATTTCGTTTGGGCGATAGCCCAGAGGCCTTTTCTTCTAGCTTTTCCCTTAACATGGTATAATCAGTCGTATAAAGTATAAGGAATGATATACAATGAAATTAGACAGCAATAATCATTCAGTATTCTTAATGCATTACCACCTTGTGTTAGTTGTGAAATATCGAAGAAAAGTAGTAGATGATACGATTTCAGACTATGCTAAAGATAAATTTGTGTCTTTATGTGAAAAATATAATATTACATTGGTGGAATGGAACCACGATATGGACCATGTTCATATTTTGTTCAAAGCACAACCCAACAGTGAATTATCGAAATTTATCAATGCCTATAAAAGTGCCAGTTCAAGACTTATCAAGAAGGACTTTCCTCATGTTCGTAAAAAGTTATGGAAAGAAATGTTTTGGTCAAGAAGTTTTTGTTTGTTAACGACTGGTGGTTCTCCTATTGAAGTGGTGAAAAAATACATTGAAAATCAAGGGATAAAGTGAGGTATTTGATATGGCTAAACAACATAAAGCATATAAGTTTCGACTTTTTCCAACAAAAGAACAGGAATTCGTTATACGAAAGACCTTTGGTTGTGTTCGCTTTGTTTATAATAAAATGTTAGCAGAACGAAAAGAAACGTATGAAACCTTAAAAGAGAATAAAGAAGAATGGAAAAAGGTAAAACATCCTACTCCTGCTAAATTCAAAAAAGAATACGAATGGCTAAAAGAAGTGGATTCTTTAGCGTTGGCAAACGCACAATTAAATTTAGATAAGGCATATAAAGCCTTTTTCAAAGGAAATGCTCGATTTCCGAGATTCAAAAGTAAACGACATAAACAAAGCTACACAACGAATGTCGTTAATGGAAATATTCAGTTGTTGGATGGTCATATCAAATTACCTAAATTGAAAAGCCTTAAAATGAAACAACATAGAAAGATACCATTAGAATACAAAATAAAATCTTGTACCGTATCTATGAGTGCATCAGGAAAATACTATATTTCTATTCTTACAGAATATGAGAAGGAGATAGAAAGCAAAGAAATTGAAAAAGTGGTGGGATTAGATTTTGCGATGGATGGGTTGTTTGTCGATAGCGAGGGTGAGAAAGCCAATTACCCTAAATTTTATCGACTAATGCTTGAAAAATTAGCAAAAGAACAACGTAAACTTTCCCGTAAAAAGAAAGGCTCTTCAAATTGGAATAAACAGCGTATTCGAGTAGCTAAGATTCAAGAGAAAGTAGCAAATCAACGGAAGAACTTTCTGCACTATAAATCAAAGGCGTTAGTTTCTAAATTTGATGCTGTCGTAATTGAAGATTTAGACATGAAAGGAATGGCACAAGCACTTAAATTTGGTAAAAGCGTTGCTGATAATGGATGGGGAATGTTCACTTCATTCTTACAGTACAAACTCAAAGAACAAGGGAAACACCTTATCAAAATTGACAAATGGTTCCCATCTACCAAAACGTGTTCAAGTTGCGGAAAGACCCAACCAATGCCTATGGAAGTGAGGATATACACTTGTTCGTGTGGACTAAATCTGGATAGAGATTATAATGCAGCACGTAATATCAAAAAAGAAGGCATTCGCTTGTTAGCAACTACCTAATGAAAATACAAACTCTTGGAACAAGAGGGTTAGCTTGGTCTATTTCGTCAGCTACCAAAAGTGATGATTACCCAAGAAGCCCCCACTTCAAGCAACCCATAAGGGTGGGAAGTGGTGGGAGCAGTTCACTTAGACAAAAACCGCACGAGCAATCGAATTAAGAAGGTATTCGATCTCGTACGGTTTACATTTAATTTCTAGCCTAACGTTGGTTCTAATTCGACGTCTACATTGCCTTTAATCGCACGTGAGATCATACAGCTTTGTTCAGCCTTATCAACTAACCGTCTAAGCTTTTCCTGCTCCCTCTCTGTTGCGGTAGGTTGTAGGTACACGGTTGGTTTATGGACAATCTTCTTATAGGTTATAACGCCGTCTGTTACATCAACATACCCAACAGATTCAAGCTCCATTTGTTTCAAAGGAAGACTGGACCGTTCGATCATAGCAGCGAGCGTTATAAGATAACAGGTGGCAGCTGCTCCTAAAAGCATTTCATCCGGATTTGTTCCTATACCAGGGCCATCCATTTCCTTCGGTATAGAAATTTTGGTTTTTAGATTCCCTGCTTCAATAAATCCTTCACTATTTCTTCCACCAGGCCAATCTGCCTTTAATTGAAATAGATGTGTTGCCATAAGTATCACCTCTTTTCCCATACTACCAAATTAACTTTATAACAAGGGAATAATCTGCTTCATGATTACAGAATACCGAGTAACACCTCTCCACCTAGGACCCCAATCACAACTACTGCCCAGGCAGGGATTTTCCAAAATTGCATTAGAGCAAATAAAATCACCGCTAAGGCAAAGTGCTGGCTACTTAGAATCGCGCTAGTAAACACTGGATTATAGAAGGCTGCAAGTAATATACCAACAACACTAGCATTCACACCAATTAACATACCCTGAAAGGATTGCTTTCCTCTTAATTCACTTAAAAAAGGCAAGGCACCAATGAGCAGTAGAAAGGACGGAAGGAAAATAGCGACCGTTGCGACAATCGCACCTAGTATTCCTTCCATCGTCGTACCTATATAAGAAGCAAAGGTAAATAGAGGTCCTGGTACGGCTTGTGCCATCCCGTATCCGGCGAGAAATTCACTCCCTGTCAAAAATCCAGGAGGAACGATTTCCTGCTCTAACATCGGTAACACTACATGTCCCCCACCAAATACGATGGAACCAACTCGAAAAAACGTGTCGAATAGTTGAATATAGGCATTTGACACAGTTTGCGCAAGAATAGGGAGCCCAACAAGCAGCAAAGCTAGTATGCTAAGTGATAAAACACCCTGTCTTTTCGTAATAGAAATGGAGAACGTTGATAGAGAAGGCTGCTTTCCCTTTCTGAAGCCTACATAGCCGACAAGCGCCGCCATTACAATGACCCCTATTTGCACCAAAGCAGATGGGAACATTAGCATAATAAGCATGGCCACAAGGGCAATCCCCATCCTCGGCCTGTCTGGCGCAAGTTTTCTTCCAAGGCCCAGGACCGCATGAGCCACCACTGCTACCGCAACAACCTTCAAGCTTGCAATCCAAGTTGTATCCCCTAATTGGAAATTCTGATAAAACAATGCAAACAAAACAAGGATCAGCACAGATGGAAGGGTAAAGCCAAGCCAAGATACGATTCCTCCAAGTAAGCCGCCACGCATCATTCCTATCGCAATCCCAACTTGACTGCTCGCAGGACCAGGGAGAAACTGACATAGTGCAATAATGTCTGCATAGAGTTTTTCATTTAACCATTTGCGTCTATCTATGTATTCTTCTTTAAAGTATGCCAAGTGTGCTACTGGACCACCAAACGAAGTAAGGCCAAGCTTTAGCGAGGATCTTAGTATTTCTAATTGTCTTTTTTCTTTCTTCATAAATACCTCCTATAAAAACAGTTAAAATAAAAATACCATACTTTCTACTAATGTTAAGCAAAATTTACATAATCTTTACATGAAAGGTTTGTTGGCACTCTATAGTGGGTAATGTTATACTAAAAAATAGGGAAAGCAATATAATGTGTCTTCCTCTAAAAGAAGGATGGAACGAAACGAATGGAAAAGACGTTAGAGACCACTTTAGCCAGTACGATTGGCAAACTACTTCGTGATAATTTTGGGAAGGGACCTGGCTCGATATACGTAAGTGTCGGCAAACCCTTTATTACGATGTATTTAAGAGATTTTTTAGCCCCAATGGAAAATGTGCTATTAAGTCAGGACAATCCATTACGTGTACAAGAAACACGTGATGCCTTGATGAATAAACTTATCCCAGAGATTCAAAACATTATTGTTGCGGAAACAAATGAACAAGTTAAAGGCATTTATTATGACTGGTGCTTAGATAAAAAGACAGGTATTATCTTCGCAGAATTTGTTTCAAATGAGAATTATGAAAATAATCGACTTAAAGACTATCCAGAAAAGGATGGCATACACGAAGAAATTAACCGATTCACAGAACAGGCACAAAAAGTACCAGAAAAGCTACATTCTTATAAGCTAAATTCGCGAACGATTGTGTCGAAACGCGATAAAATATTTGTGGAGATTGAACAAGAGTTAATACGTTCTGGTTTTAATGAACAGCTTCGCTTAGCTAAAAGGAAACTAGAAAAAAGCCTAATAAACAAACCATACCTCGAAGCAGTGCTTGGTTTAACAATAGATGACATATTTGTCGATTGGGATTTTTCAGATGACGCAGGATACGTCATATTAATATTAAATCCAACTAAATAATGGTGGGAATGTCTGGACAATAGTGCCAAGAGATAAGCCGAAAAGGAATCTTTCTTCCTTCTCGGCTTTTTTATTTTCATTTAGATAGCAGTGATATACAGAAAAATATTCATCGGCGTCTGACTGGAAGTGCTTGCGTGTTTTAGGAAGGACTAATCAGGAGGGATACGACATGTTCAAAGTGATGGTAATAGGAAAAAACAGGATTCGCGCATACCTCGCAGAGAACGACAAAATCATTACATTCTCAAATTACAAGGCTGCCGAAAGCTATATAGAAAGGATTTTGCAAGCAGATATTTTACCAGACAACTATTCATTACAAATTGAGAAGATGAGTAGCTAAGTGAAACGTCCGCTTAGTAGCGAATGAAGTAAGCAAGGTAGTTCAAGTGGCCGCTCCCAGCTCCAGCTAAAGGCGTTGTTGTTAGCCGATCTACCTTCGTGGTGCTCAAAAGCTCGGGTGTAAGAAAAAACGTGAGGACGTCTTATACCGAAAAAAAGCAGTCATCTCTATAGAAAGATGACTGCTCTCGTCTTGCTTAGTTATTTGTATTATCTTTAACTTTCTCGACCGTACGTCCAGAGACAAACCAACCTACAACCGCAATCCCTACCAATACTACATAGAAAATAGCCTTCCATAAAGTAGAATGTGGGAAATCATGTGGAATCAACGCAATATCCTCATGCGCAAGCACGATCAGCGCTAGCTTCACACCAACCCAACCAACGATGATGAATGCGGCGATTTCCAGGCCAGGGCGCTTGTTAAGTAAATCAACAAAAATATTCGCTGCAAAACGCATAATGATAAGTCCGATCATGCCGCCTGCAAATATAACAATAAATTGCCCTGTATCAAGACTCCCGATTGTTCCAAGCCCCGTTGCTGGAAGTGCCACAGCCAAAGCTACGGCTGCCAAAATAGAATCGACCGCAAATGCCAAGTCAGCAAACTCTACTTTAAGGACCGTCATCCAGAAGCCACTGCCTTTTGCCTTTTCGGATTCTTCTTGTTCTTGAACCTCTCGCTTTGGCTTTAACTTGTCATACAAATGTTTAATCGACATAAACAATAAGTACAATGCCCCTAATGCTTGTACCTGCCAAACGTCAACAAGAAATGAAATAACAAATAGTGAGCCAAATCGCAGCACAAACGCTCCAGCCAGCCCGTAAAATAATGCCTTTTTGCGTTGCTCTTCCGGAAGATGTTTTACCATAATGGCAAGCACTAATGCGTTATCCGCAGCTAATAATCCTTCCAGACCAATCAAAACAACAAGTACCCATAAGTATTCCAATAATAAATCTACTGGCATGTTTTTTCTCTCCTTTTTATGATCCTACCAACAGATAAGAACATAAAAAGACCCTTACCTGTTAGTGGTAAAGGTCTCGCAAACAACGTCCGTTGCCAAAATAAGCCGGAGAATATTTCTCGTAATGACGACTTAAATTGTACAGCTACTCCCCTTTAGGAATATTACTTTCTTTATTAAAACGTTTTATGACTAAAAAGTCAATAACAATAGACCCTACCATATATCTAATTATGGAAAAAACTGCTTTCTCTTTGCGGATTTTTATACACATTTTAGGTTGCCCTGATAGGTTTTCGCTATACGATCTTACTTATCATTATCTAAAATAACTGCAATTTTATTGTCCATTGTTTCTTTTAATGCAGCCAATTTTTGCTGGCTATCTTCTCTACTGTCTGTGCAAACTCCATAATAACATTTGATTTTTGGTTCTGTACCAGATGGTCGTAACGTTACCCAACTATCATTGTGAAGAATAAACTTGAGCATGTTTTCTTTTGGAAGTTCGATGGTTTCTGACTTCTTCCCTTCGCCGTCAAGAATAGTGCGCTCACTTACCAAATAGTCCTCTACCTTTTCAATTTTGTAGGAAGCTATTTTCTCCATTGGTTCGTTTCTAAAGCTTTCCATAATGGTAGCAATTTGATCTGTACCTGCTTTTCCTTTCAAGGTCAGGGAAGACATGCCTTCAAGGAAATAACCATGATGATCATAAAGGACGTCCAATGCTTCCAACAATGTTTTGCCTTGTTGTTTCCAATAGGAGGCCATTTCACAAGACATAACAGCAGCCTGTACCGCGTCTTTGTCCCTACTCATACTACTAATTAAGTAACCATAACTTTCTTCATAGCCAAAAATAAAGGTTTCCCCAGTTGCGTCAAACTGATGGATTTTCTCCCCAATATATTTAAATCCAGTTAACGTATTGATTGTTTTCACATTGTAGGCGTCTGCAACAGCTCTTCCTAGTTCTGATGTGACCACTGTTTTGAGCATTCGTGCGCTCTTTAAGACAGTGTGATTGCTGTGAGATAAAATATAATCGAGAAGCAATGCTCCAAGTTGATTCCCTGTTAGCACTTGATACTCTCCATCTTCTCCCTTAGCAGCGACCCCTAAGCGATCTCCATCAGGATCTGTTCCAAGCAGAATATCGGCACCCATTTTCTTACCTTGGGAAATTGCCATCGTAAATGCCTGGTGCTCCTCCGGATTGGGCGAAGCTAATGTTGAAAATTCTGGGTCTGGAACAGCCTGTTCTTCTACGACTTCTAGCTGGTTAAATTGTAATTGTCGCAAGCCATTTACCACAAGGTCATTTGCTGCACCATGTAATGGGGTGAAGACAATTTTTAAATCTTTTTCGCTATCTTGTTCTTCTAAACTCAATTTTGAGATCAGCTTTAATTGTTCCAAATAAGCATTATCTACTTCATTGCCAATCCAATCTAACAATTCCTCTTGCTCTAGGTCTTCCTTTTCCATAACTGGAACAAGCAACTCATCCTCAGTCTTTTGGATTTCCTCAATAATTTGTTCAGCCTGAGATGGTGTAATTTGCCCACCATCCTCATTATATACTTTAAAACCATTATATTCAGGAGGGTTGTGACTTGCTGTAATCATCACACCCGCTACTGTGCCAAAGTAACGTACCGCGAATGACAGTAACGGAGTCGGTCTTAACGACTCAAAAACATGTGTTTTTATTCCGTGTGCCCCAAGTACCTTAGCAGTTTCAACTGCAAACTCCTGTGACATATAACGAGAATCATAAGCAACCACTACACCGCGATCTTTCACATTCACGGTATTCTTTAAAAGATAATTCGCAAGGCCATTTACCGCTCTGCGCACTACATATATATTCATTCGATTCGTTCCAGGTCCTAAAATGCCTCGCATTCCGCCTGTCCCAAATGTTAATTCTTTGTAGAAGGCATCTTCCAACTTTGTCTTATCATTTTCCAAATTCGTTAGCTCTTGTTGCAAAGATAAATCAAGATTTTGAAAAGAACGCCACTTTTGAAAATTTTTTTCCCAGTTGTACATGCATTTTTCCCCCAACATATGTATAGATGTTCAAATTCTAGCATACTTTTATTAATTATTCTATTCCTATAGACAAGGTGTTTAACCTAAAGGAATTTAGGTTAAAATAAAACTTATATACCGCTTTCTATTTCGTTAATAAAACGATAAACTTAAATATATATATTAGATTACGAGAGTAGGGTTAGATTTGGTAAATAAACGTTGGTTTCAGGTTTTAGTATACTTTATATTAGTATTTCTCCTCATCCTTTTAATTTCCGAAACGAATTTTGTATTTGATCCTGTTATCAAATATTTGGGTGCTGTGGCATTACCTCTCATTGGGGCAGGAATTCTCTATTACCTGACAAAGCCTTTAATGCATTTGTTCGAACGTTTTCGTATTAATCGAATTGTATCTATCTTTCTAGTATTCATTGTCCTCATTTTACTGGGATATCTCGTGTGGATCTACATAGCTCCCATAGCGCAAAACCAGTTTAAGAACTTGATAAACAATATTCCGAAAATGGTAGACTGGGCACAAGATATGATCACATATTGGCAATCCAACCAGACAATGATCCCTGAACAAGTCGATACGGCAATTAGCAATTTCACGGATAATCTGCAGTCCCATATCGAAAATGTTTTAAATTACCTGTTTGGCTTTATCGGACAGTTAATTTCGGTTATTGCAGCACTTGTATTGGTACCATTCTTCCTGTTCTTTATGCTAAAAGATGGGGATAGACTCGTACCATTTGTAACCCAAATTTTTTCAAAGAAAAAAGCAAAGAATCTGCGTAGTCTGCTTGGTAAAATCGATGATACCCTGACCGCTTTTATCCAAGGACAGTTAATTGTCAGCTTTGCTGTAGGTGTTCTATTATTTATCGGCTACCTCATCATCAGGTTAGACTATTCCTTGACGCTTGCCTTATTCGCTATGGTGATGAACGTGATCCCTTTTATCGGTCCGTTTATAGCAGTGGTGCCAGCTCTCATCGTTGGTGCTTTCCAAGACCCACTTATGATTGTTTGGGTTTCGATCGTGATGCTGGTTGTTCAGCAATTTGAGAGTAATTTTATTTCGCCAAACGTCATGGGACGCGCGCTTGATTTGCACCCGCTAACAGTTATCACCGTTATCCTTGCTGCAGGTAGTATTGCTGGATTTGTAGGAATCCTTTTTGCAGTACCTTTCTACGCGGTAATAAAAACCATTATCGTTCACTTTTATAAGACTTACCAGAAATCAAAGGACACAAAAGAAGATTCCCTCATATAGAATAGGGAAAGATTTCTAACGAGGCTGGGACATAACGTCCCAGCCTCGTTGTTTTTCATCTTTAACACCCACAACCAAGCTTTTCACAAACTCCTTACAAATGTAGCAATTATTAGATTTGTCTTGTTTTGCAAAGGGGAAATCGGCTACACTTATTAGAGAGGTGATACGGATGAATAAACAAGCATTAGAAGCTAAATTGGATGAGTTAAAGTCAGACTATGTACGTATTCAAAGCGACATGGACAAGCTTGAGTATGTTCGGGGACGTGTCTCTTCAGCTGAGGAGCAGTTAATCAGACTGGAAAAGGAAATTGCAGACATTCGTGAAAGATTGGATGAAGCCTAAATTTAAATGCAGAGCACTGTACTAGCAAGCGATTAATTATATTCTACTGTAAACAGAAAGAGTGGGTACCTTTTTATGGCACCCACTCTTTCTTAGTTTTGATTCCCATTTTGATTGTTATTACGATTTGTTTCCAGCTTTGCCTGTATTTTAGCTTTTTCCTTATTCGGTGGTGTCAAACTTACGATGGTATCCCCTACTACTGGGACAGTGCGCATCTCTTCAGAATAAAACTTAAGTTGACCAGACGGCTTGATTAAATATAAAAATACGGTAGATGGATCTTTATCTTCTACATACTGCTTATAATTATATTGTGCCGTTAATGTAGTCTGACGGAAAATATAATGATTTGCCATTTTATCCGTAAGATCATCCATTGAGAATTTTTTATCGAATAGGATTCTTCCGCCTACCTTAGAGACTATCTCTGAATTCGTACTTTTCCCTTCAACAAACGGACTTATCTTAAAGACATTCGTCCTTCCATACTCTGGCATAAACGTAGTACAGATGAGGGAATTATACGCACGATCGTCTGTCGCAGCAAGCAGATATTCATACGGAATGGTATCCAGGTTATACTCCGTTTGCTCTGACAGCATATTGCCATGATAGAAATTCAAACCAGATTCTCTAACCTTGCGCAATCTTTCCCATGAGGAATCTACAATGATAACTGGAAGCCCTGCTTTTTGTAGTGATTTACCAAGCTCAACAGTAAATCTGTTGGCACCGACGATTAATGTACCAGGTTTTCCTTCCATTGACAGATGGAGCTTTTTAGCAAGCCATCCAATTGAAAAACCATGGGCTAGTACGGTAAAGAACACTAAACCAAAAGTGAGGGTTGTCAGAATTCCTGCATCATCATAACCAGCCTCTTGGAGAACTCCACTAAAGTATCCTGAGACTGTAAGTGCTACAATCCCCCTTGGCGCAATCCAACCTACTAGCGCCTTCTCATTAAAGGATAACCCTGTTCCAATGGTCGAGAGAAAGATCGACAATGGTCTAACGATAAACATCATAAGAATAACGTACCCAATAATATTCGGACTAAAAATTTGCAGAAGGGTTTCCAGTTGTAATGACGCTGTCAGCATGATGAAGATCGTCGAAATTAAGAGAATGGATATATTCTCCTTAAAGTGGCGCATATCCGAAATAGAACTTATCCCCATATTTGCTAATGTAATCCCCATCGCAGTCACGGACAGTAAGCCCGTTTCATGCATGATTTCATCTGCACCTGTGAAACAAAGTATGACGACAATTACAACAGCCGGTGACTTTAGGAATTCTGGAATATGTCCTGTTTCAAACATCCAGCCCATTCCACGGCCACATGCCCAACCAAATATTATGGCAAACAGGGAAGCAGCAAAGAATAGTAATAGTTTTGTACCATCAGGATTATCAGCAGTCATAAATGAGATAATCTCGAAAGCGAATACTGCCAGTAAAGCCCCGATTGGATCTACAATGATCCCTTCCCACTTTAGAATCTTTGCTGGGCGTGGGTTAAGTTTAGATTGACGTAGTAAAGGCATAATAACAGTCGGACCTGTTACAATAAATAAGCCTCCAATTACAAATGCTACTGCCCAAGATAATCCTGCTATATAATGCGCAGTCAGTGATCCTAAAATCCAGGCAATAAATGCCCCAATAGTGGAAATGCGGAATACGGGTTTTCCCAGATCACGCAATTCTTTAAAACTAAGATTTAGGCTGCCTTCAAATAGTATGATTGCTACAGCTACGGAAATAATGGGACTATATAAACTGCCGAAATCTTCTTCAGGATTAAGTATACCTAGGATTGGACCAGCTAGTAGACCAGTTATGGACATTACAACAATTGCCGGCATACGATAACGCCAAGCAAGCCATTGAGAGCCAATCCCGAGAAGACCGATCAGCATAACTTCAAATAATAGTGACGGAACCATGTCATACCCCCTATAGGATAGCGTTAATAATAGTGTGACTTACTTTTCCACACTTTGTAATTCTATATTAATAAGGACATTTTATAGGTCTATTAGGAGAAAGTAAACAATTTTAAACTTATATTTTATCGCTAATGTTATGTACACGCATTCATTTAAATTACAATGGCTGTAAAATCTAGCCATTGACAGCGTGTTTCCCTTCTTGTTACGATTACCTTTGTTTTGCTATCCAAAGTATGGAGAGCACCGTACGTTAAATTGTTTTTTAGCATGAAATGACTTTTTTTGTCAGATAATACAGACTAGAAAAACTAGTATTCACCCTTCTTTTAGGGAAGCTGAACGTTTTTCTTGGACTAAGGATCTTAAAATTTTATACTTTCCTAAAGTAAAATAAATAAGACAAAATGCAGTTCTAACCAGATGCCCTTTTCTCAGAGGTTCGACCTTTCCATTCTCTAGAGGACAGGGCACAACCTATTTTTCTCCCAAGGAGTTATTTTTAATGAATAAGGATAATATTATCATCGGTTTTATGTTATTTGCTTTATTTTTTGGTGCGGGAAATTTAATTTATCCTCCTGTTCTCGGAATAGAAGCTGGCACATCTTATTTTACCGCAATTAGCGGATTTGTTATCACTGGGGTTGGGCTTCCCCTTCTTGCTGTGACCGCCATATCCTATGTTAAAAATGATGCAAGGGAACTTGCAGACAAGGTGCACCCCTTATTTGGTTTGATCTTTACATCTGTAGTTTATTTAGCAATTGGGCCATTTTTTGGTATCCCTCGTGCTGCAACCGTAGGCTATGAAATGTCTATCGAGCCATTTAAGACTGGGTCCCTTTCACTCTTAATCTTTACAACTTTCTTTTTTATACTCGTATTTATATTTAGTCTTAACCCTTCGAAGGTGGTAAATCAGATTGGCAAATACCTGACACCACTGTTACTGTTGGTTATTACTGCCCTCATAGTTGGTGGGTTCTTTCTATTAAAAGAGCCACTTGGTGAACCTAGCGGTAATTACAAAAGCAATCCCTTTTTTAATGGCTTTGTAGAAGGCTATCTTACCATGGATGCTATCGCAGCACTTGCGTTTGGTATCATTGTCGTTAATGCTTACAGGGAAAGAGGGATCCATAGTAGTCGGGCCATTGTAAAGGAAACCTTGAAGTCTGGTTTGGTGACAGGAATTGGCTTAATCGCAGTATACGGGTCAATTGGCTGGATAGGCGCGAAGATGGGCCAACATGGCTCTTTTGATAACGGAGGAGATATCCTTTCTTTTGCTGCTGACACCATTTTTGGAGAATATGGTGTTATTCTTTTAGGTATTATTGTCACCCTAGCCTGTTTTACTACTTCAATAGGGCTAGTCGTTGCATGTGGGCAGTTTTTTTCCAAGGTAACGCCCATTCCATACAAATGGCTAGTATTGATTGTAACGATGGTTAGTTATATTATCGCCAACCAAGGGTTGAACACTATTTTAAGTTTTTCCGTCCCAGTGTTGGTATTCATCTACCCGATTGCCATTGTCTTGATTATCCTTACTTTCTTAAATCAGATGTTTCACGGTTCTCCTTATGTATATCGTTTCGCCATTCTTTTTACAGCCTTTATAAGTCTTTACGATGGCTTAAAGGAGTTTGGTGTACCGCTAACCTGGGCAAACCCATATGTTGCAAACCTGCCTTTTTTCGGTATTGGACTGGGCTGGATCCTACCTGCGATTTTTGGTGTATTCTTAGGTTTGATAATCACACAAATAAAAGAACAAAAGCGCTAAAGCACAAGGCTGTTTGATTATGTGGAACACCCTTTTTTTCAATTTAGCGAACGAGCAGCAATCCCCATATTCCGATAAAGTGAAACTTCAATCAGTGGGGGTTTTTAATATCCCCCACTGATTTTTGGTTGAACCAATCTGGGTGTTAACGTCCGTTTACTCCCACTAAAAACTAACTGTTTCACCTCATGTTTTGAAGTGGGAGTCTTACGGACGGTTCCACCGGGGCAAAACATACTTCTTTATTCACGAATATGTGATAGGATATTTTTAGAGGAGGAGCGTTATGATGGCAAAAGAACAAGAAATTCTGCAGTCTTATTTTGGTTATGAATCTTTTCGCCCTGGGCAAAAGGAAACGATCCAACATGTCTTGCAGCAACGCAATACCCTGGCTGTCATGCCTACCGGCGGCGGGAAATCCCTTTGTTACCAGGTTCCCGGAATGGTTCTCGATGGCACAGCCATTATTATTTCCCCATTAATCTCATTAATGAAGGACCAGGTAGATGCCCTCCAATCATTAGGGATCCCTGCTACATATATAAATAGCTCGTTAACCACTGAAGAACAACAGCAACGCATGCAGGATATTGCTGCAAAACGTTACAAATTTGTTTACGTAGCTCCAGAACGCTTTGAATCATCCTTTTTCATCAATGTAATACGACGTATTCCGTTGTCCCTTATTGCCTTTGATGAGGCACACTGTATCTCTCAGTGGGGGCACGACTTCAGGCCAAGCTATCGTTCGATTGTACCTAACCTAAGGAAGTTACAGTCCGTCCCTGTCTTGATCGCCCTAACCGCCACAGCAACGGGAGAAGTGATTAAGGACATTCAGCAAATGCTGCAGATGGATCATGTTATAAATACAGGTTTTGAACGCGCAAACCTGAACTTCCATCTTATAAAAGGAAAGGACAAGCCTACTTATATACGTTCGTTTATTCAAAAACATGAGGACGAATCTGGTATTATTTATACGGCAACTCGAAAACAAGCAGACGCCTTACATGAGCAATTGACCAAACGAGGCGTTTCGGTATCAAAATATCATGCTGGGTTAAGTGAGACAGAACGGAAACAAGCCCAGGCTGCTTTTATTCATGATGAAACAACGGTCATGATAGCGACAAATGCCTTTGGGATGGGTATTGATAAGTCAAATGTCCGTTATGTTATTCACTATGCCATGCCTATGAATATAGAATCCTACTATCAAGAGGCAGGAAGAGCTGGACGGGATGGGGAGATGAGTGATTGCATCCTACTCTTCTCCCCTCAAGACATTCAATTGCAGAAATTCCTAATTGAGCAGTCGCAAATGGAAGAAGCAGCAAAGCAAGGTGAATACAGAAAGCTACAGGCAATGATCAATTATTGTCACACGCATAGTTGTCTGACTAACTTTATATTAGACTACTTTTCCGATATGCCTTCACGAGAGGGATGTGGTCGCTGTAGTAATTGTCTAGAGCGCCAAGAGAAAAGTGATATTACGGAGGAAGCCCAAAAGATTCTTTCTTGTGTCAAACGGATGGGAGAACGATTTGGTGTAGGAATGACCGCCAAAGTGTTAAAGGGATCCAAGGATAAAAAGATAAGCCAGTTTCAGCTTACCTCGATCTCAACTTATGGCATCCTTTCTTCTTATACTGAAAAAGAACTGACCGAGTGGATCCACTTTTTGATTGCAGAGCAACTGCTTGCTACAGAAGAAGGGAAATTTCCGGTGTTAAAACTTAATCAGCAATCCGTTGATGTATTGAAAGGTAAACGACAAGTATGGATGTTTACTGCACCTATTCCTCAATCTGAGGAGACAGACTATCATGAAGATTTATTTACAGCGTTACGAGCAAGACGGAAAGAATTAGCGGATGAAAAGAACGTTCCACCATATGTCCTCTTTTCTGATGCTACACTGAAGGAACTAAGTCGTTACTTCCCTGTTACGAAAGAAGATATGCTAACCATTAAAGGAATTGGCGAGAAAAAATACGAGCAATATGGAGAAACTTTTCTCCAAGTTATTCAGGAATGGCGCCAAGGTAATCAAGATGTAACAGAACGGGTACGCATTTCGGACACACCTCGAGCAAAGCCACGCAAAGAGAGTGAGGAAGGTCCTAGTCACCTTGTTAGTTATAAATTGTTCCAATCTGGCAAGTCTATAAAAGATATTGCCGCGATGCGAGACCTTTCTAAGCAAACTGTAGAAAGCCATTTATTTAAAGCTTACAAAGATGGACATCCCCTCTTATGGCAAATATTTTTCAATGAAGAGGAAGAGGCAAAAGTCCTTGCAGTACACCAGCAATTAGAAGAACCTAAACTTAAAGAAATAAAAGAAACGCTCGGCGATAGCTTCGACTATACCAAAATCAAAGCAGCCCTTGTAAAGAATGACAAGATGTAATCCTAAGAGAAAGAGGCCATACTTCGAATTAACGAAGTATGGCCTCTTTTTAAATTGAAATAGGAAAGCATAAGATCTTGTTCTCATTGCCGTTCATTAACAGGAATAGCCACGTCCAGCTCCAGCACCCAGAAACTAGGCGACTTCTCGCTCCAGCCGCTACGTGGGCCCGGAGGCTGCGGGTCATGCCGACGTTCCCTCAGGACGAGGCGAACTTAGTCGGCGTTCCTTAATACGGGCGTTTGCGCTTTTGTTTACTATTTTACATTCAATGCCCATGTACCATTACGGAACACGGCTTCTGTAGTTCCATCTGCAAGGACACCGTCAATATCAAGTTGCTCTGAGCCGATCATAAAGTCAACATGTGTAAGGCTATCGTTTACGCCATGCTTATCCAATTGCTCCTCATCCATTGCAGAGCCACCCTTCAAGTTTGTTGGATAGGCTTTACCTAACGCAATGTGAACAGACGCATTTTCATCAAATAGCGTATTATAAAAAATTAACCCAGACTGGGAAACTGGTGATTCATGTGGTACTAACGCAATCTCACCAAAACGTGTTGCCCCTTCATCTGTATCAAGTAAATGCTTCAGTGTGTCTTCCCCTTGCTCTGCTTTAAAGTCGACAACTTTTCCATCTTTTAATGTCAGGCTAAAATTATCAATTAGGCTACCACCATAATTCAATGGCTTCGTGCTAGAAACTGTACCATTAACCCCATACTTATGTGGCATAGAGAATACTTCTTCTGTTGGCATATTCGGGTTGAACGTAGTTCCGCCCTCTGTTACAGCAGACCCACCTTTCCAAATATGTCCTTCTGGAAGTTCCATTTCTAAGTCAGTTCCAGGCGCTCTAAATAAAAGTTTTTTATAATCCTTTTTATTTAAAATCTCCCGCGCTGTTCTCAATGTCTCATTGTGGGCATCCCAAGCTGCTGCTGGGTCTTCCTGATCAACTCTTACAATCTTCACAATAGCGTCCCAAAGGGCCTCTACTGCATCTTCTTTTGTTTTGTCAGGGAAGATTTTTTGCGCCCAATCACCTGTTGGAATAGAGATAATAGACCAAGCAATTCGGTCGTTCATTGTATATTTGCGGAAATTTTTCATAGCCTGTGCTACAGCCTTATTTGCTTTTGCTACTCTTGTTGGATCAATATCTTTAAGCAAATCAGGATTTGTAGAACGGATATTTAATACCGCTGCGCCATCCTCAGCAAAGCTGTCATGTAATTGGACCTTCCAATCTGGATAGGACGCAATCACTTCATCTGGTGCATTTTCATATTTTAACAAGGTCAGTTCATCATCAACCCAATTAATATGTACATCTTTAGCACCCATTTCATAGGCTTTACGGACAACAATTTTAGTGAAATCCGCTCCCTCTAATGGTGCATTAATCATTAACGCTTGGTTTTTTTGTAAATTAACTCCTTTACGAAGCGCTAAATCTGCATACTTTTCTTTTGTTTGTTGACTAACCATCCTTCTACCTCCAATAAATAAATTTCGTATACCGTTATTATTTCATAAAACGAAAGAAATTACCAAAATAACTTTTCAAATAGTACGACTATAATCCACAATTCTTATCTCTATTTACGGCCAATAAGAGTTGTGTTATGATAATAAGAAGGTAGTTACTTTTTGTAATTAATGTAGATTTATTAGCTTTAGAGCATATCGTCGTAGAGTGAGGTGATGATCATGGAGAAATTATGTCCACGTTTTGAAAAGGCAATGGGACTTCTTAGCACACGCTGGGTTGGTTTAATACTATCTGATTTGCTCGGTGGGACAAAGCGTTTCTCGGAGATGGAATCTGACTTACCTATTAGCGGACGATTACTCTCTGATCGATTAAAAATGCTCGAAAAAGAAGGAATCGTAAAGCGAAATATTTATTCAGAGTTCCCTGTTAGAATAGAGTATTCTCTTTCAGATAAAGGAAAGGCTCTTGAGCCAGTGATACAAGAGATTCAATGCTGGGCCGACAATCATGTTACAGAAGAAGAATTGAATACAGAATGTGAGTAAACTGGACGGCATTTGCCGCCCTTTTTTTATATGTTAGGAAAGTATAGAATTTTGGCTAGGAAGCAATGAACGTCGTTATTTCACAGTATTTACACCATCAAAACAGACAAAAAGCCGATCGACTTCGAATGATAGTTTCGAATCACGATCGGCTTTTTCTTTACTAAGCTTTTACTTTATTTTTCTTTGTCAGAGCTCTGATCTCTGCCCCAAAAAGCAATCCCGTCTTCATCTTCAAGTGTATCTCGGTAGAAGACAGGATCCTTACCGGCTTTAAGTTGTGTTATATAATCCTGTAATACCCGGTTGGCAATCTTAAATAACCGCGTTATGGCATATAGGTTAATAAGAGCCATTACTGCCATGGCCAAATCAGCCAAAGACCAAACAAGATCAAATGCAGCGACCGCTCCAAATACTACCATAAGCAATACGGCTACACGGTAAAGAAACATCACCAAACGACTGTTTTTAATATAGGCAATATTGCTTTCGCCATAATAGTAATTCCCTAAAATAGAACTGTAACCAAATAACAGAATAGCGATGGCAATAAATGTACTTGCCCAATCACCTATATGGAAAGCAAAAGCATCTTGGGTTAGCTGAATCCCGTCAAGATCTTCTTTCCCCTCATAACCACCTGCTGTAATAAGAATGAATCCTGTAGCACTACAAATAAGGATCGTATCAACAAACACTCCGAATGCTTGAATAAACCCTTGCTTTGCCGGATGTGTTACCTCTGCAGTGGCAGCAGCGTTGGGCACACTACCCATACCTGCCTCATTGGAAAATAGCCCTCTTTTAATTCCCATCATTATCGCAGCACCAAATCCACCACCAGCTACTTCTCGAATTCCAAATGCGTTTGTAAATATGATCGAAATCATATCAGGTATTGCGGTGAAGTTAGTTAGAAGTATATAGACAGAAATAAAAATATAGAGTATAGCCATTACTGGTACGATGACTTGAGACACATTGGCAATGCTTTTAATTCCGCCAAATATGACAATAGCGGTAAAGACGAATAAAATCCCTGCAAGTAAACCCTTATTCAAATCATATTGTTCAGAAAAAGCTAAACTAATCGTGTTGGATTGTACCGAGTTAAAAATAAGACCGTATGTGATCGTAATAATAACGGCAAAAGCAATAGCTAGCTTACGGTTTTTTAATCCCTTTTCCATGTAATAAGCTGGCCCGCCACGATATTGATTTTTCTCCGGAACTTTATAAACCTGTGCCAACGTACTCTCTACAAACCCAGAAGCTGCTCCTAGAAGTGCGATGAGCCACATCCAAAATACCGCTCCTGGACCACCTGCTGCAATTGCTGTAGCAACCCCTGCCATATTACCTGTTCCGACACGTGATGCGGCACTAATGGCAAAGGCTTGGAATGCAGATGTCCCCTTTTTACCAGACGCGCTTAACGTTCGCTTGTCGAAAAGGACCCGGATCATTTCTGGAAAATAACGAAATTGGACAAAACCTGTTCGAATGGTAAACCATAAACCAAGTCCGATTAAGACAACTATTAATATGTAGCTCCATAGAACATTGTTTATATCACCAATAATATTTTCTAATAATGCCATGTGATTATCCTCCTTGTTGTGTTGGTTGCTTAGGGCTCATATACCCCTTTTTTCGACTATGCGAACCTACAGACAACCAAATCGAAAAGAAGCCCCGTTATAAAGGCTTCTTATCTCTCTTTGTTCCAAGGAAAACTTGTACCGAATTCCTCCGCCAGCTCCTTGGATTGTTTTCTTCTTTCTTTACGATGGGCTGCACGAAGAGCCCCATTTTCATGAAGCTTTTTTTCATGTTCCGTTACAGGGTAGACTTGCGGAACCGGTATAGGAGTCCCGTCTTCATCAATCGCAACAAAGGTAAGAAAAGCAGTGGTACACACTTTTCTTTTGCCAGTCAGCAAATCCTCTGTTACAGCCTTCACAAATACCTCCATGGACGTATTATGTGTCCATGTTACAAAGGCTTCCATACAGATGGAGTCGCCTTCCTTAACAGGCTGTAGGAAATCTACTGAATCCGTAGAAGCTGTCACAACTAGTTGCCTAGCATGCCTGACAGCAGCAATTGCGGCCACATCATCAATATGGGCCATCAGTTTTCCTCCAAATAGGGTGCCATGTGTGTTCGTATCTGGTGGTAATACATGGGATGTCTTTACTGTTAGCGATTCAGAGCATGGCTTTCTATTCACAGCACTTCCTCCTTCATATTCTTTCATTTTACTTAAGTATAGAAAATAATTGTTTTAAAACGTATTGATATATATTACCACAAGTCATTGGATGGGCAAAAGCCCATCCCCATCTCTCTTTAGTATTTTACAAAACAGGCGATAATAGTCGTGAAATAGATTCTTTAAAGCGAATCCCAAGAGAACGCTGGTCATAAAGCTTTTTCGTCATTTGTGTAGAGTGTTCAATATCATTGTTAAATGCCTCGACTAGCCTTTCGGTTACCCCTTTATCATAGAGAAAAGCATTTACTTCAAAATTTAAACGGAAACTGCGAACATCAATATTTGCCGTTCCCACAGAGGCTATTTTTCCATCTACTACAATGGTTTTAGCATGCAGAAAGCCATTTTGATAAATATAAATCTCTGCTCCTGCATTTAATAAATCGCCAATGTAGGAAAGGGTTGCCCAGTATACAAAAGGATGGTCAGGCTTATTCGGAATCATAATTCTTACTTTCACCCCTGACAGTGTCGCAATTCGTATGGCGTCTCGCAAACTGTCATCAGGAATAAAATAGGGGGTTTGAATGTATATATATTCTTTAGCTGACATAATCATTTTGATGTAACCATTTTTAATTTGTTCCCACTCAGAATCTGGCCCACTGGAGACGATCTGAATCCCGACATCTCCCTTATGGCTATGGTTATAGTATCGTTCATCGTAAAAAATATGATGTCTTGAAGCCTGATTCCAATCTAGTATAAAACGTGTCTGCATATTTGTTACCGCATCTCCGCATATCCTTAAATGGGTGTCACGCCAATATCCAAACTTTTTGACTGTACCAAGGTATTCATCCCCAATATTAAATCCCCCAGTATAGCCCACTTTCCCATCAATAATGGCTAATTTACGGTGATTCCGATAATTTATTTTAAAATTGATCTTCGGTATCTTTGGCGGAAAAAAGGCTTCTACTTGAGCGCCAGCCCGACGAAGTCTTTTTATGTATCTGGGTTTTAGCGTTCTGGAACCCATGTCATCATAGAGCACCCGAACTTCAATTCCCTCATTAGCCTTCTTGATTAATACGTCTGCAATTCTATCTCCTAGTTGATCACTTCTTAAAATATAGTACAGAAGATGTATATGATCGGTAGCTCTCTCCATATCCTGGATTAAAGCATCAAACTTTTCCTTACCGTCTGTAAAAATATCCACGGTATTATCTTGGGTAAAAATAGCATCATCATTGCGTAGATGTAGATAAACTAAATCTTCATACTCGGCGATCTCCTCATGCTTAAAGCTAAAGTTATTTCTTTCCAGGGCCCGCAGTTGGGATTGGACAGCAGTCTTTACACCGAGACGACTTTTCGTGTCCCAAGTGAAAATTCTACGTTTACTTATTGGCTTTCCAAAAATTAAGTAAAGAAAGAACCCGATAATCGGAATAAACAATAATACCATCAACCACGCCCACGTAGAAGTGGCATCCTTTCTTTCCAAAAAGATAATGGAGATGCCTAGCGCAATATTAAAAAAGATAGTTAGACCTAATAATAAGGATATGATTTCCATATGTAAGGCTCCCTCCAAAACTCTGCTCACGGTCTAAAACGGATCATTTATATAATATAGCACATCTTTCCATATACCGTCATATGGGTACCATGCACCTATCCCATCTTATATATTTACCCTCAGAGCTTGAAGATTATGCCAGGAAAAAACGACAAGCAAATAGCGCCTAGTTAAAAACAAAAACGAAGAAGCCGAGAAAAAACCCTCACAGAGTGCCTCTGTAAGGGGTATCAATACTATATTTTACTTAGTGCCTGTTCCAAATCATGCCAAATATCTTCCCATGCCTCTAATCCCGCTGAAAGCCTTATAAGCTGATCAGTTATCCCCATCTCCATACGAGTGTCTTCTGGGATAACCGCATGTGTCATTGTTGCCGGATGCTCAATTAATGTCTCCGCATCCCCTAAGCTTACTGCAATTTTTATAAAAGTGAGATGGTTAAGCAATGTTTGGGCGTCCTTTTTTGAACCATAAATCTCAAATGAGAGGACCCCGCCTCCGCGTCTCATCTGTTCATCAAAATTCTGCTCCTTCATCTGGGCACTAAATGGATAATAAACAGCCGATATCTTAGGATGGTTCTCGAGCAGTCTTGCAATCTTTTCTGCATTATCACAATGCCGGTCCATTCGGATAGGCAATGTTTTCATACCCCGAAGAAGCAGCCATGCATCAAATGGAGAAATAATGCCTCCAATATCTTTCTGTGTTGTCATGGCAACTGAATCAAGAAACGCTTTCTTTCCTACTACTAGACCTGCTATCACATCACCATGCCCACCAATATACTTGGTAGCACTATGAACTACGATGTCACAGCCAAGTTCCAGTGGTCGCTGTAAATAGGGTGTGGAGAATGTATTGTCGACCACAACAGGAATATTATACTCCTTTGCTATATCTGCAACCATTTTAAGATTAATTAACCGGATCGTCGGATTAATTGGTGTTTCGACATAAATACATGCTGTTTCTGGTTTTATTTTTTCTCGGATACTCTCTTCAGTATCCATTACTGAAAAGTCATGGCTTATCTGGTACTTCTCTTGTAGCATAGATAAAAGGCCGTAGGTACAGCCATAAAGCCCTGAAGAACATAGAATATGATCGTTTGCTTTTGTTAGAGCAATTAGCACTGAAGACACAGCAGCCATTCCTGAAGCAAAAGCTAGACCACGTTCAGCCTGCTCTAATGAAGCAATTCTCTCTTCTAGAATCTTTACTGTTGGATTCCCTAGCCGTGAGTAAATGTAGCCCTCTTCCTCCCCTGCAAACCGCCTTTCTCCTTGTTCTGCGGTAGCAAATGTGAACGTGGAGGTCTGGAAAATAGGTGGTGTCAGACTCCCCAGCATATCCTTTGCGTCATAGCCCTGGTGGATAACTGCTGTTTCGATATGTTGATCGTCTTTCTTCACAAAGATCCCCCCTGAAATGATTTCTTATTCTACTACTATCTTATTCTATTCACACTCTTTTTGAAAGCGTTTTCTTATAACTACAATCATGCTTTTTGCTTTTTAGATCAGACTCTTTTAAAATGGAGTTTATTTGATAAAAGAAGTTTAGGAATTACTGCAGTAATACACGGGGGACAAATTTGTATAGAAAAGAAGGGTTGGCATGAACGCAAAACAGGAACAAACAGGCATTCTACTAACTGCAGGGGCATATTTACTCTGGGGTTTTCTACCGATCTACTGGAAGGCAGTGAATCATGTATCTGCTGGTGAAATTCTCGCACACAGAATCGTATGGTCGTTCGTCTTCATGCTAGTACTCATTGCCTTGCTAGGAAAGTGGTCCACCGTACTCAAGGAATGCAAAGCAATCTTGACCAACAAAAAGCAATTAATTGCTGTGATTTTTGCATCCATTATGATTACACTCAACTGGCTGACCTTCATTTGGGCTGTGAATAGCGACCATGTTCTTCAAGCAAGCCTTGGCTATTATATTAATCCATTAATTAGTATATTACTCGGTATTCTCGTGTTAAAAGAAACCCTGACAAAAAGACAGCTGGTTTCCTTTATTCTTGCAGGTGCGGGTGTTTTATTTTTAACAGTCAGCTACGGGGTTTTCCCTTGGGTATCCTTATTGCTCGCTATGAGCTTTGGGCTATACGGATTATTTAAAAAGAGATTAAATGTAGGAGCTTTTGCTAGTTTAACAATTGAAACAATGTTTATTACACCAATAGCTATCCTTTATTTACTGATTATCCCGGAAAATATTTTTCAGGCTAATACTTTCTTTACGTCCTCCACCTTGCTACTCATTGGCGCAGGAATCGTTACAGCAGTTCCGTTACTTTTGTTTGCAGGTGGAGCAAGAAGAATACCGCTAGCCATGATTGGGTTTCTCCAATACATTGCTCCGACCATTATGTTGGTTCTCGGTGTGTTTGTATATAATGAAACCTTCACTACTGCTCATTTAATCGCATTTTCTCTTATCTGGATAGCCCTCATCAACTATATGCTATCAACTTATTTCCCTTTTCGAAAAAGGGCGAGAGAATAGACCGTATGTCACTTAACAAGAGGTTCTTGCCTCTTGTTTTTTTACTATACAATTATTTTCAATAAACGGTTGACAATCGCGTATAATTGGTATTATAATGTGAATAATTTAAAAATTAAATCTCTTATCAAGAGCGGTGGAGGGAATAGGCCCTGCGAAGCCCGGCAACCTGAAAGCAAACCTTGTTTGCTTCCGATGGTGCTAAATCCTACAGATCATCTTGGATCTGGAAGATAAGAGGAGGAACGTGAATAATACGCCCTCTTCTTAGGAAGAGGGCTTTTTATATTCCCCCCTCCTCCCCCAGACCGGTTACACTGCAAACTGCAGTCTTACATCGAACAGCTGTTGACTGGCAGTCCATAATCTTAAAGGAGGAATTTACATGTCATCATTTACTTACCAACAGGATGAAACAACGTTACTTCACGGAGGACAGGTGCCTGATCCATCTACCGGGGCAAGGGCTGTACCCATTTATCAAACAACTTCTTATGTGTTCAATAATACGGAGCATGCACAAAACCTATTTGGTTTATCAGAAGCGGGTAACATTTATTCACGGATAGGGAACCCAACGGTTGATGTATTTGAACAACGAATTGCCCAACTGGAAGATGGAGTTGCAGCTGTAGCTACGTCATCAGGTATGGCCGCAATATCCTTTGCAATATTAAACATTGCCGGATCTGGAGATGAAATTGTTGCAGACAGCAATTTGTATGGTGGTACCTACAACTTATTTACTCACACGTTGCCGCGCTATGGAATAACTGTAAAATTTGTAGATGGGACCGATCTTGAAGAAATCAAGAATGCTATAACAGACAAGACAAAAGCTATTTTTGGAGAAATCATTACAAACCCTAGTCTAAATATCTTTGATGTAGAGGCTGTATCAGCCATCGCTCACCAGCATGGCATCCCGCTCATTATTGATAACACGTTTGCACCGTACTTAACCAAGCCACTTACTTGGGGAGCGGATGTCGTTGTCCATTCAGCTACAAAATGGATCGGTGGACATGGAACAACAATTGGTGGTGTTGTGGTTGACGGTGGCCGCTTTAATTGGAACAATGCGAGATTTAAAGGGTTTACTGAGCCTCAGGAAAGCTATAACGGATTACGTTTTATTGATGTCGGGGCAGCCGCCTTTGCGACAAAATTACGCGTAGAGCTTTTACGTGATATTGGAGCGTGTTTAAGCCCACAAAGTGCCTTTCAGTTATTACAGGGACTGGAGACATTACATTTGCGAATAGAAAAACACACTAAAAATGCTCAAGAAATTGCTGCGTACCTAGCCGATCACCCTGCTGTTGAATGGGTAAACTACCCTGGTCTACAAAACCATCCCTCTCACCAGCTAGCTAAAAAGTATTTAAAAAACGGATATGGTTCTATCATAACGTTTGGCATAAAAGGTGGCCGGGAAGCTGGCCGGAAACTGATTGATTCCATATCATTATGGTCACATGTAGCGAATGTGGGGGATGCGAAGTCGCTCATTATCCATCCAGCCTCGACTACCCACCAGCAGCTTAACCCAGAAGAGTTGAAAAGCTCCGGGGTGTCGGAAGAGTTAGTTCGATTATCTATCGGGTTAGAAGCTACTTCTGACCTGCTAAGCACATTGGATGAGGCGATCAATCAGGCTGTTGGTAAAACAACGAACCAAAAACCTTCGGAAAAAGATGCAATAGAATGGCTCGTCAGATCTCCATTCGACCGAAGTGATGGGACAGTAAGACAAAAAGCAATCGCAGTTTATACTGAAGGAAACAATAGAGAAGTGAATAAAACAATTGAACAGCTTAAAGCACTCGGATTCCTTGTTCCAACAATCCAGCAGGAAATCAACGGAGAAGAGAATCGTTTTACTCAGTTAGCAGATGTACCTTATCAAGTAGACGCTGTCTATGTAGATCACAACGTCCTTCCATCTGACACTTTAGAACAATTCATAAATAAGCAAAGCAGTATCTTATGGGTACGTTATGCAGAGGGCCATACACAACTTATCGAAAATGCTGAGGCAACCGGGATTACAGTTGTCTCTGGAAATACCCCCTATGATGAATTCATCCGCTTAAGGGGAGGGCTTCCTGAGAGTGTGATTGCAGGAGTGTGAGAATGGAAATTTCCTGGGAGGTTATCTTGTGATAAATGAATCAACCAAAGCACTACTCTTCAAGGGTAAGGAGGGCGTTTTATGACAAATTCCCAGAGAACGGTTGCTACTACTGGGGACATCACCATTGGACCACTCCTCCTCACTTCTGGGGAGCTGCTTGAGGAGGTTTCTCTCCGTTATGAGATTTCCGGACCAGAGGGTGCTCCTTTTATTCTTGTATGCCACGCCTTAACAGGGAACCAGCATACAATTGGAAATGATAAAAATCCCGGCTGGTGGAGTGGTCTTATTGGCGAGAGTATGTATGTTGACACAGACGCCTATCAAGTCCTCACCTTTAATGTACTTGGTGGTTGTCATGGCTCAACAGGTCCCACCACTATTCATAACAAGACCAATGCGGCCTACCGAAGTCATTTCCCTGACATCACGGTTAGGGATATGGTCCATGCTCAACACAAGGCATTGACAATAATGGGTATCCACCACCTTGCTGCCGTGATGGGAGGATCACTCGGAGGTATGCAGGTAATGGAATGGGGACTCCTCTATCCAGATAAAATGGATAAACTCATCGTTCTTGCCTCTACTCCAGTGTTTACAGACTACGGGATTGCTTACAACCATATTGCTGAAACATCCATTAAACAGGATCCCGCCTGGAAAAATGGCCAGTATGAATCGAACCATTCATTAAAAGGATTGGAAATTGCTAGGATGATTGGCATGGTCACCTATAGAAGTGCTACCTTGTTCAATCAGCGTTTTGATCGAAAAGGTAATCAACTTAAATATGACGTTAGTAGTTATTTAGACCACCAGGGAAAAAAATTGACAGAGAGGTTTGATGCGAACAGTTATTTGACGTTGCTCCGTGCAATGAACGAGCATGATATTGGAAAGGACAGAGGTGGTTGGGAGGTTGCCGCAAGAAGTATGAAGCCTCCCCTGCTTGCAATAAGCTACGATAGGGATTTAATTTTTGAGCCCTCCTTCATGAAACAGTTCGTAAGCGAAGTGGCAAATGGAAGTTACTTTCACGTAGATACAGAGTTTGGCCATGATGGTTTTCTAACAGAATTCAACAAATGGGGACCTGTGGTCGAACACTTCCTAAACAATTAATATAATAGCTTGCAGAAAAACAGGTTTATCTTTCTGCAAAATGGGGGAAAATAAAGATAACCCCTTTTCTTTCACATATCGCCTTTTAAAAGGCGATTTTTCTTTGATGTTAAAAGAAAAGCTCAGAGCGCACGAAGAGCGACGTACGAACTGGACTGAGCCGTAGGAGATAAAGGAATCACGATGAGGTACGAATCGATGATGACTTATTGTACGGAGGTGAAGGAAGTTGCGCTAGTCGCTGTGCGCTCTGAGCTAGACAAAGAAAAGCGCAGAGCGCACGTATTAAGGAAGGCCGACTAAGAACGCCACGTCCTGTGGCTACGCCGGCATGACCCGGATCCTCCGGGCCCACGTACGAACTGCGCCTGGCCATGCCAGGTGGCTCCGTGTTGCCACGCAAAGTGGCGATTTTAATGGAGCATTCCTACGTAGGAGATAAAGGAATCATGCCCCTGCAAAAGGGGTATGTCGGCGTTGGCCGCAAAGGCCGCTATTAGTCGACCGACCTTAATTGTCGAATCGATGATGACTTTCACCCTCCGGGTATAAGGGTGACTAAGCCTCTGGTTTTCACCAGTCGGCAAGTCTTCTTTATCGTAGGGTGATGCGTGAAGTCGCCTAGTTTTTGCCGCTCGAAGCTAGACAAAGAAAAGCGCAGAGCGCACGTATTAAGGAAGGCCGACGAAGTTCGACCCGTCCTGGGTTAACGATCGGCATGACCCGGATCCTCCGGGCCCACGTTGCTCTTCTAACCTAGTATTCCTACATAACATACAAAAGAAGTTGTCCACTTCCTAAATGACGGAATTCATGAGATAATCTAGTGTGATATTTTAGAAGTACTAGCCTGACAACATGTAATACAGGCCTATCTTGCATAGGATAATATGAAACCAACAAATTAATCTGTTGGAACTTACACTCCCTGACATGTTAAATAAATTCAAACAGCTAGGTGTGGGATATTGATGAAAAAACGTAATGTAATAATACTTATTTTGCTCTCCGTTCTTATTATCGGTATCGGCATGGTTGTTATCTATTCTTACCAGCCTAACTCGCAATTTAAAGATGTAACTATTATGGAAAGCGAACTGCCGGAAGAAGAAAAAGAGGACCTTGAAAAAGAAGAAGAGGAGCAGACTGAACAAGAGTCAGCTAGCGAAACAGAACAAAAGCCCCTTTCAGAGATCGTTGTTAATGTCGTAGAAAGCACCTTGGAGTTCTTTTCATTAAGAGAGACACATGTAACGGCCATCGGTGATTCGCTCACCCAGGGGGTTGGGGCGACAAATGAACAAGGTGGGTATGTCGGAATATTGGACCGTTCCATTAACAAGGAAGAGGATCTTGTAGCAATTGATAACCTTGGGATACGTGGAAATCGATCAGATCAGTTACTCTCTAGGTTAGAAGATCCCGAGGTGGTCGACTCCATACATCAGTCAGACATTGTCCTCATTACGATTGGTGCGAATGATATTATGCAAGTGGTAAAAGAAAATTTCACCAATCTAAAAATGGAAGACTTTGATGAAGCACGGGACTCGTACGAAGATAGATTAAGGAAAATCTTTTCTAAAATCCACGATATTAGTCCGAAATCTCAAATATACTTGCTAGGTTTTTACGATCCTTTTAGTAAATATTTCCGAGAAATTAAGGAGCTTAGCGTTATCGTTGAAGAATGGAATGGTACTAGTCGTAAGGTCACGGAGGAACTGGATAATACAATGTATATTCCAACGAGAGATCTTTTCGAAGGGTCAGAAGCTGATCTGTTTTCCGAAGATAACTTTCATCCCAATGATAAGGGATATAAACGGATTGCTAAAAGGGTGCTTGAATATCTAACAAGTGAAGAAGGATGAAAACAATGACAGATCGAAAAGAACGTAGGAAAGTAAAAAGTAAATGGAAAAAGTTATTTTATAGCTTATTAGCGATAAATGTTGTAGTGGTAGTCATCCTCCTTGCGCTTATCTTCTGGCCAGTCCCTGATGCTTCCTATCCCGAAAATGAGGCAACATCTCAGGATGAAAGCTCAGAATTTGTTGTAAGAACGACAAAACAAAATCTTAACGACCTAATAAACGCTTATACAGACCAATTATTGAAGGGCACGAGTCATCACTACCGTATCGAATTAGATGAGGATGTACACCTGATTGGAGAACTTCCTGTATTCTCCGCAACAGTTCCGCTCTCTGCACACCTGGAACCATTGGTACAGGAAAATGGGGATATTATATTGAAGCAAAAATCAATATCCATAGGGTTACTTGAATTACCGAATCGAAAAATAATGGAGTATATTGGAAAGTACCTCCCTATGCCAGACTGGGTGACCGTGAATCCAAAAGAGGAAGAAATTTATGTTGCCGTTACAGAAATGGATATTCGAAGTAATTTCGAAGTTGGTGTAGAACATATTGATCTTGAGGCAAATAATCTTGCTTTCCGTATTCGAATCCCTTATCAGACCTTAGGAATTGACTAATGTTGTTGGGAGAGGAAAAAGTAATCGTAATTGCATCGTAATTCTCTCCTAACATAAAAAAACGAGCAATAGCTCGTTTTTATCGAATAACAAATCGTTTAACTTTAGAAGATAATAGAAAAATAAATGATTGCTTTTGTTCTGTCTGCGTTCCAGTTACCAAAGTTTTCTCTTGCCTCATTAAATGACGCGGATAATGTTCTAATTTCCCTTGATAAATTAATTGCATACCTTCCAGCGTTCGTAAATCACCAGGCCTTATAAAATGGGATGGTTTCTTTACCTGGATTGTATTTACACCCTCTAGTACTGTCGCCACAAATTGTGAGCAAAACAGGGCGTTTTTACGATTTATTTTAATATGAAATAATACACCAAAAAGTCCAATGAAATTATATCGATAATTATCTTTCTTTGCTTCAATTTCTTTTATATTTTCCATGATCTGTTCGCATTCTTCTGCTGAAATGCTACAACTGTATACAGCACACTGAGAGTTTCTTAGAAAATCACTTGTTACGTCTTCTTCTACAAATCCTCCAATAAAAGGGTTTCTTGGACGTTTTCTTCCAAAGCTATATACTTGTCTTAGCTCTCCATCAAGAGAAATGGAAACGTGGTTTAGCGATTGCCGTGTACAAAAGTTTATGGCCTTTGCCAAGTAAGTACCTGTATCAGTAAATAGCAAATAAATTGTTCGCTCTTGCAAATCAGTCCCCCCTCTCCAATCTTACTTCTCTCTATATGTTAAGATGCTTGTTTCATAATCCCTTTTTATCTACTATTGCAAAAAACGAACAAATATACAAGTAAATTTTTAGAAAAGATTACTTCCTATTATAATATATGCGTGTTATACATTGACGAAACCTCTTAAATACCGTAATCTAACTGTGACTGCAATTTCATTTTTATTGGAGGAATCGGTTATACATGATTAATGTAAATAATGTAAGTTTACGATATGGAGATAAAAAATTGTTTGAGGATGTAAATTTAAAATTTACACCCGGCAATTGTTATGGTCTAATTGGGGCCAATGGTGCAGGTAAGTCAACGTTTCTAAAGGTTTTATCGGGTGAAGTTGAAGCCCAATCCGGAAATGTAAGTCTCTCACCAGGAGAAAGACTTGCTGTATTAAAACAGGATCATTTTGCTTATGAAGATCATCAAGTGTTGGAAACAGTTCTGATGGGTCATGAGGAACTATATGCTGTCAAACAAGAAAAAGATGCTATTTACATGAAAGGCGACTTTTCTGAGGAAGACGGTATGCGTGCAGCTGAACTTGAAGGCGAATTCGCTGAAATGAATGGTTGGGAAGCTGAATCTGATGCCGCTGTTTTATTAAAAGGACTAGGCATTGACGAATCCCTTCACATGTTACAAATGGGCGATCTTGCTGCAGACCAAAAGATTAAGGTACTCCTTGCTCAAGCATTATTCGGTAATCCAGATATTCTTCTACTGGATGAGCCAACAAACGGACTAGATATTCAAGCTATCCAATGGTTAGAAGAATTTCTAATTAACTTTGAGAATACTGTTATTGTGGTATCCCATGATCGTCACTTCCTAAACAAGGTGTGTACACACATAGCGGATGTAGATTTTGGTAAAATCCAAATTTATATCGGGAACTATGATTTCTGGTACGAATCCAGCCAGTTGGCTGCACAAATGGCACAAAATGATAATAAGAAAAAAGAAGAGAAAATTAAAGAATTACAAAACTTTATTGCCAGGTTTAGTGCAAACGCCTCTAAATCTAAGCAAGCAACATCAAGAAAGAAAATGTTGGATAATATTACGTTAGATGATATCAAGCCATCATCACGTAAGTATCCATACATTGCTTTCACGCCTGAACGTGAAATTGGCAATGATCTTTTACGTGTAGAAGGGTTAACAAAAACTGTTAGTGGTGTGAAGGTCCTTGATGACATCAGCTTTACTATGAATAAGGATGATAAAATTGCCTTAGTCGGTAAAAATGACATTGCAAAAACAACGTTATTTAAAATCCTTGCAGGCGAAATAGAACCAGATGAGGGTACGTATAAATGGGGTGTAACAACATCTCAGTCCTACTTCCCTAAAGATAACGCTGCTTACTTTGAAAACAATGACCTACCATTAGTTGACTGGCTTCGTCAATATTCACCAGAGGATGAAACAGAAACATTCCTTCGAGGCTTCCTTGGAAGAATGCTGTTCTCGGGTGAAGAAGCACTTAAAAAAGCAAGCGTCCTTTCCGGTGGTGAAAAAGTGCGTTGTATGCTGTCTAAAATGATGCTAAGCAATGCCAATGTCCTAATGTTAGATGAACCAACTAACCATCTTGATTTGGAATCCATTACCTCTCTAAATAATGGACTAATTAAATTCAAAGGTTCTATCTTGTTCACGTCACATGACCATCAGTTTGTGCAAAGTATCGCAAACCGTCTAATTGAAATCACACCAAATGGTATTGTCGATAAAGAAATGAGCTATGACGAGTATGTTGCAGATAAGAAGCTTCAAAAAGAAATTTCTGCAATGTATGCTGGTTAATCTGTTACCCTAAACATAAATTGGAGCGAATTACGCATCAAGCGTAATTCGTTCTTTTTTCACCTTAAATACTCGACTTCTTTTCTAAAAGCTTGTCTTCCTAAAAAACACCCCGAAAGTAGGGTCTACTTTTCGGGGTGTTCCTTATTGAATTCTTATTGTTTTACAAGCTTCTGTTCTACTTTTTCCAGCATTTCTTTTGTCATTCTATCAATATCGTAATCTGCTTTAAATCCCCATTCTTTTGAAGCAACAGACGAATCTATGCTATTCGGCCAGCTGTTGGCAATATTTTGTCGGACTGGATCCACATCATAGCTTAATTTGAAATCTGGTATATGCCTTTGGATCGCCGTTTCGAAGTCCTCTGGTGCAGCAGATATCGCAGAAATATTAAAAGCGTTACGATGTTCCAATTTAGTAGGATCAGCTTCCATTAACTGGATAATAGCATTCAGAGCATCCGGCATGTACATCATATCCATTTTCGTACCTTCGCCTATATAAGAGTGATAGGTCTTCTTTTTAATTGCTTCATAATATATCTCCACGGCATAATCTGTGGTTCCCCCGCCCGGCGGTGCGACATAAGAAATTAGACCAGGAAAACGTACCCCTCTCGTATCCACACCAAAGCGGTGGTAATAATAATCAGCCAATAGTTCTCCTGCTACCTTATTTACACCGTACATTGTGTTTGGACGCTGGAGCGTGTCCTGTGGAGTGTTATCTTTTGGTGTAGATGGACCAAATGCGCCGATTGAACTAGGCGTGAAGAATTTTAGATCCAGCTCACGCGCTACTTCAAGAGCATTTACAAGGCCGCCCATATTGATATCCCATGCGACTTTTGGGTAGACCTCCGCTTTTGCAGACAGCAATGCAGCCAAGTGCATAACTGTATCTACATTGTACTTGTTTGCTACTTCATGAAGTTGTTCAGCATTCGTCACATCGACGATTTCAAAAGGGCCATCATTATGGCCGCCCTCTGCTTCTCGAATATCTGTACCAATAACATTGTCCGTGCCATAAGTCTCTCGTAGTTTGCCCAAAAGTTCGGAGCCAATTTGGCCTAGGGCTCCTGTCACTAGTATTTTTTTCATCGTTTCAAACCCCTCATCTTCGTTGATGCTAGATTATGCCCATCTCTTTACCTACTTTTTCATAAACCTTCAAGGCGTTATCCAGCATTTCTTTCGTGTGTGCAGCAGTTGGCATGTTACGGACACGCCCTGTGCCTCGTGGAACTGTTGGAAACACAATGGATTTTGCATATACGCCTTCTTCATAAAGTCTTCTGCTAAATTTTTGGGTATCATTTTCGTCCCCAATTACACACGGGGTAATTGGTGTTTCACTATTCCCAATATCAAAGCCTAATTCTTTCAAACCGGCTTTCAAGTAGTTGGCATTTTCCCATAGTTTTTCATTAAGTTCTGTGCTTTCCATTAATAACTCAATAGCTCGGGTACTCGCAACTGCATCTGCTGGTGAAACGGCTGTGGAGAAAAGAAATGGACGGGAGCGAACTTTCAGCCAGTCAATTAAGTTTGCCTTACCAGCAACATACCCGCCAATTACGCCAATTGCTTTAGAAAGTGTTCCCATTTGGAAGTCCACCTTATCCTGCAAGCCAAAATGCTTCACTGTTCCGGCGCCTTTACCAAGTACTCCTGAGCCATGTGCATCATCCACATAGGTGATCAGATCAAACTCCTCTGCAATTTCCACAATCTCAGGAAGCTTGGCAATATCGCCATCCATAGAAAATACACCATCGGTTATAATCATTACTTTATTATAATTGCCTGACTCTGTTGCCTCTTTTGCTTTTTGACGAAGGTCTTCCATATCAGAGTGATTTACACGGATTATTTTCGCCTTTGATAGACGGCATCCATCAATAATGGATGCATGGTTTAGTTCATCCGATAAAATTGCGTCATTTTTATCCATAACAGCTGAAATTGCTGCCATGTTACAATTAAAACCAGATTGGAAGGAAATTGCCGCCTCTGTACCTTTAAATTCAGCTAGCTTTTTCTCTAAATTTAGATGGAGGTCCAGCGTCCCATTAATTGTACGTACGGCACCAGCTCCAACACCATGCGAATCTACAGCATCTTTCGCAACCGCTTTCAGTCTATCATCTGTTGCGAGACCTAAATAGTTGTTGGAAGACAAGTTCACTAACGACTTTCCATCAATGTTAATTTCCGGGCCGTTTGCACCGATTACTGGATCAATTTCATTATATAATCCACGTTCTTTAAGTTCAGCAATATTTTCATTTAAAAAGTTATTTAGTATCTTACTACTCATTACTTTTTCCTCCTTATATGGCAATCACATGGATTTATCCCGGTGCAACCGTCCGTAAGTCTCCCACTTCTTGAGGTGAAACTGTATGTTTTTAGTGAGAGAAAACGGACGCTAACACCCCGATTCGTTCAACTAACAATCAGTGTTAAGAATGAACCCCACTGATTGAAGTTTCACTTTGTTGTACTTCTTCTTTACTTTAAGTTTAACACAAAGCCAACTAAATGTTTAATGGAAGTAGGTACCTGTTAAATAGTCTTACTCTTCTAAAACCCTTACAAATTTGTAAGAATTACCTGTAAAAATGTAACCAAAAAGCATAGCTAGGAATATCAATCTCGATTATACTTAAAATATAACGTGAACCTTCAATTGGTGGGGGGATTACTGCCAGTTTTAAGGCAGGATAAATAAATTAGTGGAGGCATCAGCATGAAGAAATTACTTGTAGCCTTATTTGCAGTGCTCATCGTCGGATTTGGCGTAATTGGTTATACTCAAGTCAATGATGACGCAACAGAAATAGTTGACGAAAACTCGCATTCTATTAGTGTCCAATCTTAGATAAAATATATGTTTAATATAAAAAAATAAAAGGAAAACATCTACTAAACGATGCTTCCCTTTTATTTTATAAAGCTTATATTTAATTTTAATTGTTTACTTATTCAACAACAGTAACATCTACTGTACGTACGCCCCAGTCATAAGCGGCATCTTTGTTTGGTACGTGCAAGTCAATTTTATTACCTTTAATTGCTCCGCCGATATCGGCAGCTGTGGCATAACCATAACCTTCCACATAAACTTTAGAACCAAGTGGAATTACATTAGGGTCCACAGCGATTACTTTTGCATCAGGGTTTTTATTTAAATCAACACCTGTTGAAGTAACACCAGAGCAACCATCACAATTTGCAGTGTACGCAGTTGCTGTTACAGAGATCGTTTTTCCTTCTGCTTTTTGATCGGAATTTGAAGTTTGTTTCGTTGTTTTCTCTGCTTTAGTTTCTTGCTCTTCTTTATCGGCTTTAGCATTGTTCTGTGTAGTTACTTCTTTTTCCTCTGTTTCTTTCTTTTCAACTTTGGCAGCTGGCTTGTTGTCCTCTGCAACGTTTACACCCTGAATTTTTAACTCTTGTCCAATTGTAAGTAAATCAGAGTCTAGCTCGTTCCATTCTTTCAAATCTTCTACCGTAGTATCAAACTTTTTAGAGATACCAATTAACGTATCTCCTTTTTCTACCTCATACATTTCATTAATAAATAATGTTTGTTTTGGTAGTATCACAGTGGATTTCAATTCATTTATGTCAACTAGATCGTCTACGGTTGTGTTATATTCGTCTGCAATGTCCCACAGGTTGTCTCCAGGTTTTACCTCGTACTCTTCTGCTGAAACAGTTGTTGCAGCAGCGCCAGCAATAATAATGCCTGTTGCGAATGAAGCTACTAATTTTCTCATTCGATAGTCCCTCCTTGAATTTCTGACATTGACTATCGTACCACACGGGTAGAGTCAATGCAGTTACAAGACTTTTAAGAGTCTATTACAAGCATTACCAAAACTAGCCTCAAATATTACAAATATAATAGATTTGTGTCAAATTGCCTATATATCTCACTAATATTACAATAGATTGCTAATATACGTATCTTATTACATAAATGCACACAGAAAAAAGAGGACGGGACAAAGTTATTTACGCAAATGATAAACACGAAGTAATGGTGTCTGAAAAACCGCTTCAGAAATATTCTTCGCTTATTCTAGCTATCATCCGTCTTTTGACTAAAACTTTCTGTTATGTCCCGTCCTCTTCTTCTATTAATTAGCCTGTTTTTGTTTGTATTCTTGATTATACTTATCATTATACAAGTGGCATGCAACCCAATGCCCTTCTGTATGCTCTTGCCATTCTGGTTCCACTTTAGCACAAGACTCCATAGCAAATGGGCATCTTGTTCTAAAGCGACAACCGCTTGGTGGGCTTACAGGGCTTGGGACATCGCCTTCCACTATAATACGCTCGCGGGAACGTTCTACTTCTGGGTTTGAAATAGGAATAGCACTTAGTAATGCCTGTGTGTATGGATGTAAAGGCTCTGCGTACAAATCATCACTTGGCGCAATTTCTGCCATTTTCCCTAAGTACATAACTCCTACCCGATCGCTGATATGTTTTACCATGGACAAGTCATGAGCGATAAATAAGTAGGTAAGCCCATGTTCTTTTTGTAATCTTTTAAGAAGATTAACAACCTGTGCTTGAATAGAAACATCCAGTGCAGATATCGGCTCATCAGCTACAATAAATTTAGGGTCTACTGCCAATGCACGGGCGATACCAATACGTTGACGCTGCCCTCCACTGAACTCATGGGGATACCTGTTACCATGTTCACTGTTGAGCCCCACTGTTTCTAGCAATTCATTTACCTTGTCCATTCTTTCTTTTCTTGAATGAGCCAGCTTATGAATATCAAGCCCTTCTGCAATAATATCCTTAACCGTCATACGTGGGTTTAATGACGCATAAGGGTCTTGGAAAATCATCTGCATATCCTGGTTAAACTTCTTTAATTCCTTTTTACGTTTCTTCCCATGAACGTTTTCACCATAGAAGTCAACTTCGCCTTCTGTTGCCTCGTATAATCGCATAATGGTTCTTCCTGCAGTAGATTTTCCGCAACCAGATTCCCCTACAAGTCCAAAAGTTTCACCTTTGTAAATATCAAATGAAACACCATCGACAGCTTTCAATATATTTTTCCTATCTAGTTTAAAATGCTTTTTTAGATCTTTTATTTCTAGTAATTTTTCTTTGCTGCTATGCATGTGTCTTCACCCCTTCAACTCTTGCAGATTGAGGTGGTTCCACATCAGGAGCACGCTCATCTAGCAACCAGCAGGCTGTTTTTTGTGTAGCAGAAACATCGGTATATTCCGGCATGTGATTCTCACAAACTTTCATTGCATAGGGGCAACGGGTAACGAAAGGACAACCCTTTGGAGGATCCTTTAAATCTGGTGGAGACCCTGGTATCGCCTCCAATTCTTCCTCTTTACTATCTAGACTTGGCATGGAAGAAAGCAAGCCCCATGTATATGGATGTTTTGGTTGATAAAAGATTTCATCAACATTCCCTGTTTCTACAATTTTCCCACCATACATTACAGCAACCCTACTTGCAGCATTCGCAACAACGCCAAGGTCATGTGTAATGAGAATGATAGCTGTTCCAGTTTTCTTTTGGATTTCACGCATCAGGTCAAGTATCTGCGCCTGGATTGTTACATCTAAAGCCGTGGTAGGTTCATCAGCTATCAATAGCTTTGGATCACAAGCAAGTGCTATTGCAATCATAGCACGTTGCCTCATTCCCCCCGAATATTGGTGGGGGTATTGATTAATTCTAGTTTCAGGATTTGGAATACCTACAAGTTTTAACAACTCAACCCCACGATTATGGGCTGCTTTTTTCGACATATTTTGGTGCTTAATCAGGCCTTCAGCAATTTGCTTTCCAACTGTCATAGTTGGATTTAAAGACGTCATTGGATCCTGAAAAATCATACTAATGTCTCTTCCACGAATCTCTTCCATTTGCTTGTCCGACTTATCAACAAGATTTTCGCCATTAAACATAATCGAGCCGCTGGTAAATTTTCCGGGAGGCATCGGAGTTAATCTCATAAGTGATTGTGCAGTTACACTTTTACCTGAACCAGACTCTCCCACAATGGCCAATGTTTCTTGTTCATGTAGGTCAAACTCTACACCACGGACCGCCTGGACTTCTCCTCCATACGTTTCAAATGCTATCGAAAGGTCTTTCACCTCTAGTATTTTACTCATTTGTATCTTCCCCTTTTCTATCTTTCTTTCGGATCTAGAGCATCTCTCATTCCATCTCCAATTACGTTAAAAGCCAGCATGGTCAAACAAATGAAAAAGGCTGGAAAGAATAGCTGGAATGGGAAGTACTGAAACGATGCTAATGCATCAGATGACATGGTTCCCCAACTCGCAAGTGGTGCAGGGACACCAAGTCCAAGAAAACTAAGGAATGCTTCTGTAAAGATTGCAGTCGGAATAGTTAGTGTTAACGTAACAAGGATCGGGCCCATTGTATTTGGCACGAGATGCTTAAATAGCAATCTTACATTACTCGCTCCTAGTGATTGTGAAGCCAACACATATTCTTCTGACTTTAATTGCATAACCTGTCCTCTAACAATTCTGGCCATATTTATCCAACCAGTAATTGTCATCGCTATAATCAGCGTCCATAGGCCCTGTGGAAGTATTACCATAAGCAATATTACAACAAGAAGATATGGCACACCGTATAAAATATCTGCAACACGCATCATATACTCATCTACTTTTCCGCCAAAGAAGCCTGCAATGGAACCCCAAATAATTCCAACAATAAGGTCAATCAAGGCTGCCATTAGTCCAATAAACAACGAAATCTTAGCACCATACCACGTTCTTGCAAAAATATCTCTTCCAAGGTTGTCTGTCCCAAACCAATGTTCCGCAGAAGGTTGTTTGTTTGCACTTAAAAGGTCGTTCTCAAAATAATTATGCCCTGATATCGGTCCACCAATAAAAGACATGATTCCTAATAAGATTATGACGACAACCCCAGAAAGTGCGAGTTTATTCTTCTTAAACCGTCGCCAAGCATCCTTCCAATAGGAGTTACTTTCCCCGGCAATTTTCTCAGCTTCATTTTCATCCACGTATAGTGGTTCGAAATCTGAATCCTTCAATTGTGTTTGTGCCATTACGATTTGCCTCCCTTGCCAGTAACCTTAATTCGTGGGTCGACGAGACCATATAATAAGTCCACGATAAGAATAGATATAAGTAACAGCACACTGAAAAATACTGTCGTACCCATGATTACCGTGTAATCTCGGTTTGTTACACTTTGTACAAACTCACTGCCCAACCCGGGAATACCAAAGATACTCTCGATAATAAAACTTCCTGTTAGAATGCTGACAACCAGCGGCCCCAAATAGGATACTACTGGTAAAATCGCATTTCGAAGTCCGTGTTTGTACGTTACTACTTTTTGACTCATCCCTTTGGATTTCGCCGTCTTTATATAATCCGAATTTAGTACTTCCAGCATACTTGAGCGCATAAGTCGTGCTATAAAAGCAAGTGGAGTCGTAGCTAGTGCAACGGCTGGAAGGATGGAATGCCAAAATGTATCAAACCTACCCACAGGTAACGCTCCCAGCTTAATTGCAAATATATATTGAAGAATAGTCGCCATTATAAAGCTTGGAACCGAGATACCTAGTACCGCAATTACCATTGCCGTATAATCACCAAATTTATTGTGCTTTACTGCTGCAACCACACCGAGTAACACACCAATTGATAAAGCAATGAAAATAGCTTCAAGGCCCAGTATTAGGGAATATGGAAAACTTCTTGCAATAATATCTGTAACGTCTTGGCCAACGTATTTAAAAGAAGGGCCAAAATCAAAGGAGAAAGCGTTGACCACATAATTCATATATTGTACGTGCAATGGTTCATCCAAGCCATATGCCTCATTCATCTGCGCCTCTATGGCGGGGGTCAATTTTTTTTCGGAAGCAAAGGGACCACCAGGGGCGGCCTGCATTAAGAAAAAAGTAATGGTTACGATTAAAAACAAGGAAACAACAATGTAAACAAGTCGTTTCAGCAGATATCTTGCCATATGTACACACCTCCAATTTTATTTCTAAATAAATGAAGTATTTAGTTAATTCCAAATTTAAAGGGAGTGAAATGGTTCACCCCCTAAAAAGTACCGAGTCACCCAACATGTTGGTGTCAGATACACAGCTGATAAAGAAAGCTCTAGTAGGAGCTTCGCTATTATGTTCATTATTCTTTCTAGGAGTTTAATAGTCGTGTTGTTATTTTCTGGAATTTTCTATGTTAAAAGATATGGGGAGTATAGGGGTATATAAATTATATACCCCTATACTCCATTATTGTTTATAATCTTTTTTTACTCTTCTGTTAGGTAACCCCACTTAAATTGAACTCCACCAAGCCCAGAAACTTCGATATTCTTAACATTGTCTTTACTTAACCATGCGTTTGTATAGAAGTATACTGGAGCAATTGGCATTTCATCCATAAAGATCTTCTCTGCTTCACGTAAGATTTCTTTACGTGCATCAGCATCGCCCTCTGTTCTTGATTGCTCAAGTAGATCGGAGTACTCTTCGCTCTCCCAATTTGTGTAGTTGTTTCCACCTACTGATTGGAAGATTTCAAGGAAGTTGATCGCATCGTTAAAGTCAGCTAACCAGCCCATTCTTCCTGCTTGGAAGTTACCTTCGCCCATGCTGTCAAGATATACGTTCCATTCTTCGTTATTTAGTTCAACTTCTACACCAAGATTTTCTCTCCACATATCCTGTACGGCCTGCGCAATCGCAGCATGCGCCTCATCCGTGTTATAAGACAAGCTTATTGGTGGTAATTCGTCCATACCTAATTCTTCTAAGCCAGCTTCCAAGTATTCTTTTGCTTGCTCAGCGTTATTGTCTTCAAAGTACCCTTCTTCATTTTCTTCCCAGATTGATGGAGGAACTAGTGCCATTGCAGGTTGCTCTTCACGCTGCGTAATACTTTGCACTATTCCTTCACGGTTAATCGCTGAAGCAAATGCTTTACGGATATTTACATTATCAAAAGGAGACTCTTCTGTATTAAATGCATAATAGTATACACCCGCTAGTGGTGATAGATTTAACGATCCGTCCTGCTTCAAAGATGGAATTGCTGGAAGTGGTAATGAACTTGTCGGATCTCCCGCCCAATCCAATTCTCCACCATTGTACATTTCTAATGCTGTATTAGCATCGTCAACCATATACATGTTAATTGTTTCAAGTTTTACTGTTTCGGCATCCCAGTAATCTTCATACTTCTTAAGTACTACCTGATCTTTATGTGCCCATGATTCCAAAGTGAATGGACCATTTGTTACGTACATGTCAGATGCTTCCTGAGCCCAATCATCATTACCTTCTACTACTTTATGGTTAACTGGATAATAAGTATAAAATGCTGTTAGATCAAGGAAATATGGAGTTCCTTGGTTTAATTCCACGACAAGTGTTTTATCATCTTCTACTGTGATTCCTACATCATCCAAGGATGCTCCTTCTTCTTTTGCTGCTTGAGCTCCTTTAATTGGATATAGCTGATAAGCATAATCAGTATCTGCATGGTCAGGATTTAGCACCCATTTCCAAGCATATTCAAAATCCTGTGCTGTTACAGGGTCACCATTTGACCAAGTTGCATCCTCACGAATTTTAAACGTGTATGTTTTTTGGTCATCTGAGACTTCATATGACTCAGCCATTGCTTCTTCAACTTCGCCATCTTGGTTAATTCGCATTAGACCTTCGAAAACCTGATCAAGTACAGCTCCGGAAGTAGTGTCCGATGCGGTCCCTGGATTTAATGAAGGTGGCTCTGTTTTTATGTTTATATCAAATGTTTGGTCAGCAGCAAGCTTCTCTTCCCCATCTGACCCTTCTGAATTATCTGAACTGTCTTCCCCTGCATTACTGTCTCCACTGGATTCTTCTCCCGAATCATCCCCGCTACATGCTGCTAATAGAAGACCTAAAGCAAAAACCAAAGTTAATAGCAAAAACCATTTCTTCTTTAACATTCATTGACCCTCCTAATTCTTCTCTAGTATAATTAACAGATAATTCGAAATTACCCATGAGCAAATTATACTACTAATTTAGAATTATTTCACTACTTTTTTGCAAAAAAGTTAGTATTATTAGATATTTAAAATATTCAGTTATTTATTTATACACGTTTCAAACCCTTGCTATTACTTGGATTTAGACTGGTAGGATTAAGAGTTTTTAACTTAAAAAATTTTGTGATTACTCTATTTAAAATACATATAACCTAAAAAGCTCCGATTACCAAACTTGATAATCGGAGCCTTCTATCTAACTAGGCAATTATGTTCTAGTTTCTCTCTAGTGAAACCTATACAATATACTTTGCTTTGTATTCTGCAAACTCTTTCTCTGAACAGCTGACAAAATGTCCTGGTGCTACTTCACGCATTTTTACCTCTTCCCCTTGCTCATACTTATGCTGACTAGCGTCATAAGTTTTTCGCACTCTTGACCGTTCGTAATCAGGGTCTGGAAGCGGAATAGCTGAGAGTAATGATTGCGTATAAGGATGCATGGGGTTACGGTATAAATCCTCCGCTGGAGCAAGTTCAACCAACTTCCCAAAATACATAACTCCAATACGATCACTTATATATTTAATCATAGACAAATCATGCGCTATGAATAAATAGGTTAACTGTTTTTCTTTTTGCAATTTCTTCAACAGGTTTACTACTTGCGCTTGAATTGATACATCCAAAGCCGAAATTGGCTCATCAGCAATGATAAATTCAGGATTTACAGCTAGTGCGCGGGCAATCCCGATCCTTTGTCTTTGTCCACCAGAAAATTCATGGGGGTAACGGTTAGCGTGTTCACGATTTAGGCCTACTGTCTCCAATAGTGAATAGACTTTTTCCGCCCGATCTTTTTGTGATTTGGCAAGACCGTGGATGTCCATCCCCTCTGCAATAATATCAGATACCTTCATCCTTGGGTTTAATGATGCATAAGGATCCTGGAAAATCATTTGCATTTTTTGGTTAAATTCCTTTAACTCAGAACTAGATTTTTTTCCATGAACATTGACACCTTTATACAGAACCTCACCATCTGTAGCATCGTATAAACGTATTATCGTTCTTCCGGTTGTCGATTTCCCACAACCAGATTCCCCAACAAGCCCTAATGTTTCGCCTTTATAGATATCAAAAGTTATCCCATCAACAGCGCGGACTTCTTTTGGTTTGCCAACATTAAAGTGTTGCTTAAGATTTTTTACTTCCAATAGCTTTTCCGTCAAGTCACTCTCCCCCTTTCAAAGAATTAGCTTGTTTCGCTTGGAATTTAGCCATTCTTTCTTTGACCGCAGTAGGTGGCTCTACTTTTGGCGAATTAGGGTGCAGAAGCCATGTGGCTGCAAAATGAGTGTCCGACACTTTGAACATTGGTGGTTCTTCTTCCAAATCTATCATCATTGCATAAGGGTTTCTTTGAGCGAACGCATCACCCTTAGGGGGATTAAGCAAGTCTGGTGGAGTACCAGGAATCACATAGAGCTCCTCTTCTGTACTATCCAGGCTAGGCATTGAGCTAATTAGTCCCCATGTATATGGATGTTGTGGATTATAAAAGATTTCATCCACTGTTCCAATTTCGACAATTTTACCACCATACATGACTGCTACACGGTCAGCAACATTTGCTACAACGCCTAGGTCATGCGTAATAAAAATAATCGATGTCTCAATTTGTTTTTGTAGATCTTTCATTAAGTCCAATATTTGGCCTTGTATCGTAACATCTAAAGCAGTTGTTGGTTCATCTGCAATCAGTACTTTAGGAGCACAAGCGAGTGCAATAGCAATTACCACACGTTGTCTCATTCCTCCAGAGAATTGATGCGGATATTGCTTTAGGCGAATTTCCGGTTTGGGAATTCCAACTAAATCCAACAATTTAATTGCACGTTCCTTTGCTTCCTGTTTGCTTAACTTTTGATGTTTTAATAAAGGCTCCATAATCTGCTTTCCTATTGTCATTGTAGGATTCAAAGAGGTCATCGGATCCTGGAAAATCATTGAAATATCCTGGCCACGCACTTTTTGCATCTCTTTTTCCGATGCTTTGGTAAGATCTTTACCATTAAAAAGGATATTCCCAGCTTTTATTTCAGAATTCCCTGGGGGTAGCAAGCGCATAATAGACTTGGTTGTTACCGATTTACCAGAACCTGATTCTCCTACAATCGCAAGCGTTTCTCCTTCATTTAAATCAAAGTCCACTCCACGGATTGCCTGTACTTCTCCTGCAAATGTATGGAACGATATATGAAGATCTTTCACTTCCAATAGTTTTTTCATATCCATTTCACCTCAATTTTAATCGCGCATTTTTGGATCAAATGCATCACGAAGTCCATCTCCAATTAAATTACATGTTATTAAAATAATACAAATCACAATACATGGAATAACCATTAAGTGAGGCAAGAATTGGAACGTTTTATATCCGTCGGAAATTAATGTACCTAGGGATGCTTCCGGTGCCTGTAACCCAATTCCAATAAAACTTAGAAAAGCTTCAAAGAAAATAGCACTTGGTATCGTGAACATCGTGTTTATAATAATAACGCCTGACAAATTTGGTAATAAGTGTTTAAATAGCAACCTGTTGTTTTTGGCTCCAAGTGTTCTTGAAGCTAAAATATACTCCTGATCCTTTAGTTTTAATACTTGTCCACGTACAACCCTAGCCATTCCGATCCAGCCAGTGATAACCATGGCAATTGTAATGGACAAGATACCAGGATTTAAGATCAACAACATTAAAATTACAACGATCAAATTCGGTATGCCAGAAAGCACCTCTAGGATTCGTTGCATGACATTATCAACTCGTCCACCTCTGAAACCAGAAATCAAACCGTAAATCACACCAATGAGCATATCGATAACTGCTGCTAAAAGTGCTATATATAATGAAACTCTAGTTCCCAACCAAGTACGAGTGAATAAATCACGTCCAAGGCTATCTGTTCCAAACCAGTAATAATCGTCTACATTGAGATCATCATATTTATTTACTTCTTCCCCACCAATTTTCTGGGTACCATCAAATATCCCTAATTTTTCTAAACCTTGAATACGAGGCGCAAGGTTGTTTCTTGTAACATCTTGTTCGTACCCGTCGTGAGGAGAAAGATGTGGGCCTATTATAGCCATTAGAACCACAAGGGCCAAAACAACTAAACTAATTAGCGCCCCTTTATTCTTTCTAACACGAAGCCAAGCATCTTTACTAAATGAAAGTTGTGGTTTCGCGATTCTCTCATTATCACCATTCTGCTGAGGAGCAGGTGCAAACCGGTGCTTTTCTATCTCTTCTGCACTTTTTGTCATGATTTATCCCCTCCAGCCAAGCGGATTCTTGGATCAATAATTCCATAGAGTATATCGATGATTAAAATGATCACTGTCAACAAGAAAGCAAAAAACAATGTTGTCCCCATAATGATTGGGAAATCATTTGTTTGAATGGATTTTACAAACTGCTCACCAATTCCTGGAATAGCAAATATTTGCTCTACAACCATGGAGCCGGTCATTAATCCAACGGCCATTGGCCCTAGTACAGTTATCAGGGGAATGAGCGCGTTGCGGACAGCATGTTTGAAGGATACTTCCATTCTGGAATTACCTTTTGCTTTAGCTAATGTAATATAGTCTGACCCTAAAACATCAATCAGTTCCGTTCTCATAAAACGAGCTGCTGTTGCGATAGGGAAAATTGCTAATGCAATGGTGGGCATGATCGATGAGGAAAATCCATCCCATGAAGCGACGGGGAGCCATCCGAGCTTAACTCCTATTACGAATTGAAGAAGTGCTGCGAATACAAAGGATGGAATAGATTTTCCAAATACAGCCAAGAACGTACTCCCGTAATCAATCCACGTATTTTGGAACATTGCAGCCAGTACACCAAGTAAGACGCCAATTATTGTTCCTATTAGCATTGCTTGAAAACCAAGCTGTAATGATGGTCCTACTCTATTTGCTAATAGGTGCGTTACAGATTGATTGTCAAATTGAAACGATACTCCCAAATCACCTTTTACAATATTGATCATATAATTCGCATATTGTACAGGTACCGGTTGATCCAAGCCATACTTCTCATTTAAAATCTCTCGCTGTTCAACTGATAATTTTTCTTCATTTTGAAATGGGGTACCAGGCAGAAACTTCATTAAGAAAAATGTTACTGAAGCTATAATAAACAACGTAATAACTAGAAAAATTATACGCTTTGTAATATACTTCGCCATCCTGTTTCCTCCTAAACACAAATAAATGAAAATTTTCTAAATAAACGGGTACAAAAACGGATAAAAGAGAGTATATGAAATACCCTCTTTTACCATTTTGCTGGTTATTCTTTTAATTACTTATCTTACTTTTCAATTGTTACATTTTTAAGTGAATAATCTGGGCCAAATAAATGTTCTTCTAACCCTTTTACATATGGTTTAATTAGTGTTAATCTTCCGCGTTGGTAAATAGGTGCAACTACTGTATCCTCTTGTACTAAAAGTTTTTCAGCTTCTAACATTACTTCCCAACGTTTAGCAGGATCATTTGCATATTTCACTTTAGCATCGTCGATTAACTGATCGTATTCTTCATTTGAATAACCTGTATTATTATTTCCTCCATCTGTAACATACAAATCAAGGAAGGTCATTGGATCCAGGTAGTCAGGTCCCCAACCATGCATTACAATATCGTAATCTTGCTTCGTCACTGTATCAAGACGTACTTTAAATGGTACATTTTTTAGATTAACAGTTAGACCTTCAAGATTTGTTTCCAACTGGTTTTTGAAATACTCAGACGTTTTTTTGGCATTTTCTGTATCATCACTTAGATAATCTAGATTAAGTTCATCAACGCCTAATTCTTCCAAACCTTTTTCCCAATACTCTTGGGCTTTTTCTACATCATATGAAATTAGACTTCCACTTTCTTCTCTGAAGTCCTCACCAGTCTCCGGATTTTTTGCCAAGCCTCTTGGCACATAACCGTCAGCTGGAACGGAACCATTAGATAGTACCTGTTCAGTATAAGCCTCTTTGTCAAAAGACATAGCTAATGCTTTACGAATATTCTCATTAGCTAATGGAGTTTCTTCACCATTACGTTCTTGGTTAAACTTCAAATACCAAGAGCTTCCTTCTTCAAACGTAGCAGCATTTTCGTTACCTTTGTACTGTTTCGCATATTCTGCGCTTAAGGCAGCTGTACGATCTGCTTTTCCAGTCTCAAATAAGTTAACCGCTGTACCTGGTTCTTTAGAAATCTGTACATTTACTTCATCTAAGCTTACATTGTCTAAATCGTAATATTCGTCATTTTTAGTATATTTCCAATTTAGGCCTGTGCCATCCCACTCTTCAAGTACAAATGGACCGTTTGCTAGCATATTGTCACTATTTGTACCAAAATCGTCACCTTTTTCTTCAACGAACTCTTCATTTAATGGTAAGTAAGTTCCAAATGCAAGTAATGAATTCAAATACTCAACCGGTTCTTCAAGTGTTACCTTTAATGTATAATCATCAGTGGCTTCTACACTCAATTCTTCTGGATCAGCTTCTCCATTTACGATCGCCGTTGCATTTTCTATAATCCCAGAAAACATGTAAGCGTATTGTGACCCAGTTTCAGGATCTACTGCTCTTTTCCAAGCATAAACAAAATCGTTTGCAGTGACTGAGTCACCGTTAGACCATTTTGCATCTTCACGCAATTTAAAAGTGTATTCCTTTCCATCTTCACTAATTTCAGGCTCCCCATCGGCTATTGCTGGGATAGGGTTATCATTTTCATCTAAAATATATAGACCTTCCATTGTTTGTCCAAAAACAATAAAGCTTGAGGCATCTGTAGCTAGTGCCGGGTCGCCAGTCGGAATTTCTGCTGTTTCTATCATATTTAGGACTTGTTTTCCTGACTCTGAGGAATTGTTACTATCTCCTCCATCATCACTGCCAGAATCTGAACCAGAGTTACAGGCAGAAAGTACTAATCCTACTGTTAAAGCTAAAGCAATAATGAGATAATATTTTGACTTTTTCACTTTTTACACTCCCTTTTCTTATTCACAATAGTTATTATACAAACAAGGGAATTAATTGTAAATTGTCTTTTAATTCGATAAAATTTGACACTTTATGTCGCAAAATAGGTCAAACCAGCATGTTATAAGGGTTTATAAGGGGAATCTTCTAACAATTTTCGACAAAAACCGCACATAATTTCATAATTTTTACAATCTTTAAAATACCAAACTCTTTCAAAATTACCAACTAATGGTATTTTATTCAACGGGACTTTAGTCTAACTAGTGATAACGGGTACCTCTTGTTTTATCACTATTTCTCTTTCCAATAATATAGAATTTATAATTTCTTAACTAACTAGTGATATAATGATCCATATATTCTTTTAAGGAAGTTGATAATATGTTTAAAAAAGTCTTGTGGTGGATTGTAATATCACAATTATTAATCCTCTTGTTCACTTTTATTTTTTACAACGGGATTAACCTTCTGTCCTATACAAATGTCTCCTTTATTGTTGGTACCTTCTTCATCCTTTATTCATTAGCAGGCTATGTGTTGAAGGGCAGATTTTTTGATATTGTATTTTATAGTTTTCAGCATTTTTTTAGTCGTATGCAGGATAAGGACAGGCGTCCGCTATCAGAACTCGTACCACAAAACTACTTAATCCCTTTCATGGTAGGTGTAATAACAATAGCTGTAATGCTTTGCACATTATTGCTGTATAACCTGTCTGTTTAAAGCATGCGTAATTCTGGAAAACGCGTAGTTAACGTATCCATAAAGCAAAATAGTCACAATAAAAGCACTCATAGCCCCGCGAGGTCAAGAGTGCTTTTATTGTGATTTATAAAATCTGCCTTTAAATAAAATTGTTTGTAAATAGGTTTATCATTAGATAGAGATGGATAACTCCGATCTTTGTTCCCCATCCCCCCATAATATCTAGTTGAATAATCCTTTTATCATGTTACTGAGAGACTGGAAGATTTCTCGGAAAAAGTTTCCTACCTTCTCCCAAAAGCCCTCATCTAAGCCGAGTTCATCAGCTTTATCTTTAATTGTTGAAGCAATATCTTCTAATTGATTTTTTACCTGATCAAAATTTATATTAAGGTCACGCATTCTGTTAAATAAATCAACTAGCATTTGTCTATCTGCATCACTTAACGTGATGTTCAACTTGCTTAATTGATCTTCAACAATTTGTTCAACTTCCTCTTTTGTTGCAGGGTTTTGCTCTGCAATCATCTTCTTGATCTCGGCTAATAACTCACTTACTTTCTCTTGATCCATACCTTCTTTTTCCGCAAGGTCTGTAGCAACATCGAGCTCGTCACTAGCTAGTTCCATCCGTTCCTTGTCGAGCTCTTCTCCCTCTACATCATACGCTTTATAAATACCTGTCAAAGCAGAATGACCACTAACCTTTACAGGTGAGGCAACATCAACGGTGGCATTTTCAACCCCAGCAGTAAGCAACGCATTTGCATACATTTCCTTTGTTACTTCCGTTATATTTTCTGGTGTTACAATATTGATCGTCAGCCCATTTCCTTCTTCTTGTCGCACTATCTTTGCACTTGAATACATATTGGAGTGCACATCACCGTTAATATAATTCGCTATATCCTCTCCTGTAACATTGTATTCTTGTACTGCTGTAGCATCGGCAACCTTCAGTAAGCTACGAACCTCTTCTCTCTGTGATTCTGATAAAGTGTCACCATAAACAACAATTGGAGCTCCAAGCTTTTCATTGATACTGTCTGAATCACTGGCACCACTATCGGCCATTACCTGTACGGAAGTTCCCAACATAAATAATGCAATAAGTATAAGCGTAAATACTTTTTTAATCGTATATTTTTTCATCTTCGTTTCCCCTCGTATAGTATATTTAGGCATTCACTTTTTGCCTATTTCTTCTTTCATTTTTAAAGTCCTAAGACAGTTAAACACCGTTACCTTTCGCTACAGACGGACGCTTTCCGTGGGGCATGGCTTGAGCCTCGGGCCAACAGGAGGTTGGTCACGAAGGCGTTGCCACAGGAGGTGGCGGTATTAGCCTTTGCTCCTTCATTCTGTGGGGTCTCAAGTCTCATGCTATTCCCACAGGAGTCGCCGCCATTCGTTCTAGGTAACCTGATTTTCGTTTCTCTTCCAATGAATTCATATCAATCACTTGGACAATCTCTGTTGTTCTTACAAAGGCATGTGCTGACGTATACACTAGCCCGGACACTTTACCACCTGAAGAGCACTCGTTCTAACCGCAAGAAAATTTGTACGCTTGGTTGATGCGCTACTACGCAAGAACCAAATCTACACGCCGTAAGGAGCGTAGATATAGGAAGAAACTGTCGTTTCTAAATCCTATTAAATGGTACCCGTAATGTACAATTTTTTATTGGTCTAGTTTCGTGATGCTTTTTTGTAAGATTTGTGCCCTGATAATCAAATAACTTATCAATCTTTCCTTGAGATGTTACCGCAGGTCTTTTTCCTTAGAATGCTAGGAAGGTTGTACGAGGGTCCAACTCTATGAGGCTTTCTGGACTTCTCTTTAGCATATGCCTGTCCATTTGGCAATATCCCTCGTTACTATTATACCTTTTTCGGGATTAAATGAATACAGTTGAATTGTTAAGAAAAGGAATGCAAATAACTTTAAACAAAGGGTAAAATAAGATATATTTAGGGTAACGAAATATTTTTAAGAAAGAAGGGCATTGCAATCATTGATCAGAATAGTTTAGTAAAACGAAACTTAGCTATCATGTGGTTAGCTAACTTTTTTATTGCCGGAAGTATCACGATGGTGCTGCCATTTATCTCTTTATATATAGAATCAATGGGGAATTTCTCTGATGCTTATGTACAAAATTGGTCAGGATGGATTTTTGCTATTACGTTCGTATCTGCTTTTCTCTTTTCGCCGATCTGGGGAAGAATTGGTGACAAATACGGCAGAAAAAGAATTCTCATTATATTAGCCATCGGATTAGGTTTATCTGTATTTTTAATGGGCTACGCCACAACAGTCTGGCAGCTTTTTTTATTGCGTTTGTTTATGGGGATCGTAACTGGGTTTATCCCAATGTCACAGGCATTCATTTCCACCCAAACTCCCAAAGAAGTTGCTGGGAAAGTCTTAGGAACCCTGCAAACCGGGAGTATTACAGGAACGTTAATGGGTCCATTACTCGGTGGGGTCCTCGCAGATGCATTTGGCTATGCGAGCACCTTTAAATGGGTATCTTTAACCGTATTTCTTTCTGCTATTATTGTTTTCTTTGGCATTAAAGAACTGAATTTGAGAATTTCAGAAGATGATTCGGATTATAAATCCTACTCTAGTAAAGAGGTCATTCTTCATATTATAAGAAAACCCGTCTTGCTTGTTGTTATGCTGATATCCGTACTTGTGCAAATAGCACACTTTAGCATTCAGCCTATTCTGTCATTGTTCGTCGCCGAAATACATGGCCCAGTGAGTATTGCTTTCTTTTCTGGAATGGCCTTCTCAGCAGCCGGTCTCGGCAACTTACTCATGGCCAGGAGATGGGGCAGGTTAGGTGATCGTATAGGCTATATTAAGATTCTCATCTTCCTTTTATTCATGGCAGGGATAGTCTACTTACCTGGTGCCTTTGTTACAAACATCTGGCAACTAGTAGTACTAAGATTCTTGCTGGGGATTTCAATTGGCGGCATTATACCCGTACGTATAGCATATATAAGGCAGGAGGCACCACTTTCCATGCAAGGAGAAGTGCTCGGCTATAACACCAGTTTACGCTTCCTAGGAAACATTATTGGTCCTGCGTTAGGCGGAGCGCTGTCTGGATTTTTCGGCTTCTCTTCTGTTTTTCTAGTGACAAGTGTATTACTCATTATAAGCGGTATTATCATGCTTGTGACATGGTATAAACATGAATATAGTGGAAGACACAGGCATTCCTTTTCCGCCTCACGACATTAGCTAGTTTACCACCTTTTTACTGAGTAGATTTTTTTAAAAATGCATGACGCTCTATAGCATCCCAGGGAGCCTTTGCCCCCTTGGGATTTTTTTATTGTCATCTTCTAGATGGCGAGGGACTACTTGTCCAATTTGGGATAGGTATTAATGTAATAAATTTGTACCTTTTTATTTTCTCAAATAAAAGGTAGACTGTCTTTATTGCCCAAAACCAAATTGCATTTATAAAGCCATTAGTTAATGATTATATATTCTTTATTTTAAAAGGAAAGAGGGGTCTGAATGAAAGAAAATAAAACGAAGCATCTCACGTTATTCGCTCTTACGTGGCCTATTTTTGTCGAAATACTACTGCACATGCTGATGGGAAATGCCGATACACTTATGCTCAGTCAGTATTCTGATAAGGCAGTTGCCGCTGTTGGTGTATCCAACCAAATACTCTCTGTTGTAATTGTTATGTTCGGTTTCGTAGCACAAGGTGCAGCAATATTAATTGCACAAAACCTTGGGGCGAATCACAGCAAACAAGCCGGTGAAATTTCTGTACTATCGATTAGCTTAAACCTCTGGTTCTCCCTCCTGTTAAGTGTCGCACTGTTTTTTGGCGCGAAAGGTATCCTACGTATCATGGACCTTCCAAATGAAATTATGGGTGAAGCTACAGCCTATATGCAAATTGTTGGGGGACTTATTTTTGTTCAGGCACTCATTATGACAACTGGTGCTATTTTGCGAAGCTATGGACATACAAAGGATACAATGATGGTCACTATTGGTATGAATATCTTAAATGTGGTCGGAAACTATTTCGTTATCTTTGGACCGTTCGGATTTCCTGTCTTTGGTGTAGCTGGTGTTGCTTATTCCACCGCCATTAGCCGTTTCATTGGTTTTGTTGTACTGTTATTACTTCTTATTAAACGTACGCAAGGTGAGCTAGACTTTTCGCGATTTCTTCGCTATCCAAGGCAGCATGTAAAAGGGTTACTGCAGATTGGTATCCCATCTGCCGGTGAACAGCTTTCCTATAATGCTAGTCAAATGGTTATTACATACTTTGTAGCACAGCTTGGTACAGTAGCTATTACAACCAAAGTATATGCCCAAAACATCATGATGTTCATTTTTCTATTCTCGATTGCCATTGGTCAAGGAACCCAGATTTTAATTGGCCATATGATTGGTGCAGGGAAGATAGAAGATGCTTATGAACGTGCGATTAAGAGCCTGCGAATTTCTATTTTCATTTCCTTGGGAACAGCAGGCATCGTCTATATACTGCACGACCAGTTACTTGGCATTTTCACAGACAACCCAACCATCCTTGAAACCGGTGCCTTCCTTCTACTGATGACTGTCATATTAGAGCCTGGAAGAGCGTTTAATTTAGTAATGATCAGTTCATTACGAGCAGCTGGCGATGTAAAATTTCCCGTCTATATTGGCATTGCTTCCATGTGGGGAATCAGCGTAACGTTTGCATGGTTCTTCGGGATCTTTTTAGATCTTGGCCTCATTGGAATTTGGATTGCGTTTATCGCTGATGAATGGCTGAGAGGAGTCTTTATGTTACGTAGATGGCGAAAACGCCACTGGGTCAGCATGAGTTTTGTTGATCGGACAGAGCAATAACCGTCAAGTTGGTTCACTACGCCTACGCTATCTAGCCAAACTTTTATACACTTCCAGCACGTTACAAAAAACCAAACGATTGATTTCTTTTTAAATATATGCTAAAACTAACAGAGTCCTATATTAGGATAGAATTTCAATAGAAGGTACGTGATCGTATGGGTATAGTCGTAGTTGAGGTCTGTGACGGAAATGCAATCACTACAATTAATATAGAAGAAATTTTGGAAAAGGAATTTCCAGAAGTAGCCGTTTTGATGAACGAATGTTTATCCTTTTGCGGTTTGTGCAGGGTAAAACCATATGCACTTATTAATAACAGACGCATTTTCGGTAACACACCTGAAGAATGTTTAGATAAAATACGAATAGCAATAAAAGAAGAACTGGCCGTTTATCAATAAACAGTCAGTTCTTTTTTTATGTAGAAAAGCGCGGAGTCGTTCATAATGAGCGAATCCACGCTCTTCTATACATAATATGACAAAACAATTTCCCGGGAAATATTTCGTCGGATTTTATAAACTTGCTTTATAAATTTCGACAGCATCCTCTTTGGTTAGTTTCTTAAAGTTTCCAAATTCCGGACTTGCTACAACCGTCTTTTCAGCCATGTCCTGGACGCTGCTCTCTTCAATATCGTAATCAGCAAGCGTTGCAGGTGCCCCAATGCTACTCCAAAATGCTCTTAACTGGTCAATTCCTTCTAGGGCTACTTCCCTGTCGGACTTCCCAGATGTCTCTACATCAAACACCCGGACTGCCATCTGCTTGAAACGTCCTTCGTTCTTCTCATCAATGACATGCTTCATCCAGTTCGGGAATAAAATTGCCAATCCACCACCATGGGGAATATCATGCACTGCTGAAACAGCATGTTCCAAGTTATGGCTTGCCCAATCCCCTCTGAATCCCATGTTCAGCATATCATTTAAAGCAAGGGTTCCGCTTAGCATAATCGTCTCACGGTATTCATAGTTCTCCATATCCTCCAACAGTTTTGGCGCGGTTTCCATTACTGTTTTCAGTATTGATTCACAGAATCTATCCTGTATTGGCGTGTTTGTCGTTTGATGGAAATAGTGCTCAAGCACATGTGACATCATATCAACAATGCCATATACTGTTTGATCCCGTGGTACGGAATACGTATGGGCTGGGTCCAAGATAGAGAATTTTGGACTTGTGTACGGGGAGCCCCATCCATGTTTTTCGTTTGTCTCCCAATTTGTAATAACAGAGCCACGATTCATTTCTGAACCGGTTGCTGCTAAAGTAAGAACTGTACCGAAAGGCAATGCGTCTGTTGCTTGTTCTTTCTTAGTCACAATGTCCCACATATCTGTATCTGTTTTAGCACCTGTAGCGATAGCTTTTGTGCAGTCAATTGTGCTTCCGCCACCTATCGCAAGCAGAAACTCAATTCCTTCAGTCTTACAGATTTCTACCCCTTTACGTACAGTAGAAATTCTTGGGTTTGGTTCCACTCCAGCCAATTCGAATACTTCTGCATCAATTTCATCGAGTTTAGTTAGTACACTATCATAAATTCCGTTACGCTTTATGCTTCCGCCGCCATAGACAATAAGCACTTTTTTTCCATATTGTGCAACCTCGTTAGGCAGTGCATCCATCTGACCTCTGCCGAAAATTAACTTCGTTGGGTTATGATACGTAAAGTTTTCCAATATATAAACCTCCTATTATTTGCGATAAACGACGACGTCCATTTCTACGAGGACATCCTTCGGTAAACGGCTAACCTCTACGGTAGCTCTTGCAGGAAATGGTTCAGTTAAGTACTTTCCATAAATTACATTTACGGTTGCAAAGTCATCCATGTTTTTCAAATAGATCGTAAATTTCACGACATCTTCAAACGTGACCTTTGCTTCTTCCAGTATGGCATTTAAATTTTGTAATACTTGCTCTGTTTGATTTTCAATTCCTTCTACTACCTCACCTGTTGAAGGATTAATCGGAATTTGCCCTGAAACATAGATAAAATCGCCAGCCTGGATTGCTTGAGAATAAGGACCAATTGCAGCAGGTGCCTTATTCGTGAATATAGCCTTCCCCATAAACTTTACCTCCCTTTGATTAGGTGTTCATTATTCCTGTCTGTTCATCATATCATGTTTCACTGGGCTTCTGCTTCTATGACGTCTCGATACCCCATCACCGCATTAACATAGTAAATGTCTCCATAGCATGCATCTAGCTCTCGTGAGCCTTCTCGCAAACAGCGATATTTTTCTTTATCTGGGTCCTGTTCATACATATGCTGTGAAAAGTCGATGGCAGTCTCCTGTGAGTATTCCCCAGACCGTTCTTGAACAAAATCAATAAAACCTAATCCGAAATTATAGGATTGAACAGCAAGCTGGACATCCCCGCTCGCTTCATCTAATGTTTTGGAAAAATATGAAACCCCCTGTTTTATTGAAAGCTCTGGATCCTCGATACAGTTTCTTTCACCACAATAGCTTTCAGATGCCTGCATAGGGTCCTGACCTCTCCCCCCAGATTCCTGCATCATAATTCCCAGGATGACATCCATATAGTCTTCGACACCGTATTGCTCTGCATACATTTTAACTAAAGGTTGGTACTGTCTGATTTCCTCACTAATCTTTGGCTTCCTACTATTTTCTGTAATATTACTTTTCTCACTCGTCAAAAAGGAAAGAATTAAAAATATCCCACTAAATAATAAAAATAGTATTGTCGCACGTTTAATTGCTTTTATGTGACGTTTCCTTCGTTTCATGGGAACGTCCTTTCTAGCTTTTGCAAGAAGATGCCAACGATTAAGCCGTATAAGAGATGCCCGAGTATCCAATAAAAGATAGCGAAATAGTCAAGAAGCGCTGGGGTCCTGGTAGAGAAAGAGGTTGTCCCATAAAGCAGAACACCTATAACACCATTGGCCAGCACATATGGGAGCACACGATGCTGCATGCCCCATCGTTTGAAAATAGCATATAGGACAAAAACAACTATTACCGATACGATAAGATGCAAGACAAGTTCGATTATAGGATGCATATTCCATTCCTTCAATACAGGAATATAGTCAACATTTATTAACAATGTATATACATTTATTGTCGTTATAATTTGAAAGATCCACAAGAATGCCCCTAAAAATAAACCCGAAATAATTCCTATGAAAGCCAGACTTAAACGTTTCATATTTATCCTCCATGCTTTTTCTTAAACAGTTCCTTCTTCCTCCATCCGCCAAACCGGTAATACAAATAAGCAACCAGACTGCTGATAAGAAAACTACTCCCCATCCCAATCGCTATACCTGTATCACCTAGCATTCCTGAAAAGAACGCTGTTAATGGATAGCGCAATACCCAAAAGGATAGGATGTTTAATGCCAATACCTGATACATTGCACCGGCTGCTCGCACGATACCATTTAAAATGAAATTTATGCCAAGAAACGGATAGCAAAAGGCAATGATTTGCAAATAAGTGGTACCAAAAGCAATAGATTGAGGATCATCGATAAACAACCGAATACCGTAATTTGCCAAGAGAAATACAAGGAGCCCTACTAAGAGCATAATCGTAAAATTATATAAAACGCCGTATTTAGCAATCTTATTTACCCTACCCCAGTCATCAGATCCGATGTTTTGTCCGGCCATGCTACTAACAGAGGTGCCAAGTGCATGGGCGGGCAGCATGAGAAGACTATCGAGCCTTTGCGCAGCACTAAATCCAGCCACAACACTAGACCCAAACCCTGTTACCACACTCATAATAGCTGCCACTCCTGCAGAAATAACAGCCATTTGTAAACCAGAAGGGATACCTAGATTTAAAATCAACTTAATTTCATGCTGCTGCGGAAGCTTAGGTACAGTAAAAGGTACTAGTTTACGATGTAATATGAATACCAATCCAACCATAAAGGAAATTCCTTGGGATAAAATAGTTGCATATGCAGCACCTTCGACACCAAAACCGAAATAACTGATAAACAAAGGATCAAGGATGATGTTTAAACAAACAGCGGTTACGACGAACAATAGCGGTGTCTTGCTATCACCTATCGAACGTAATATAGTACTGATGAAATTGTAGCCAAATAAAAATAAAATCCCTAGGAAATTAATCCTTAAATAACTTGCAGCCAAACCCATCATCTCTTCAGGTGTGCCCAGAACGGATAACAGCCAATCTGTCAGGAAAAAACCTGCAATACCTAGCCCGATAGAAATTATTGTTAATAATACAACGAAGGCGTTAAGATAATTCTTCAACCCAGTAGCATTGTTCTTGCCTTTTTGTTGAGATAAGATAGTTAACGCCGCATTATTCATTCCTATAACAAAAGATAATACAGTGAAGACGATCGTACTTGATACTGCGACAGCACCAAGTGCATTAGCGCCCAGCAGATTTCCCACCCATAAACTGTCGACAACCTGGTAAGACGTCTGAAGTAGGTTCGCCAGCATGATAGGTCCAGAAAAGAGTATGAGCTGTTTTAATATATTACCCTGTGTAAAATCATGCTGTTTCTTCATCCTTCTTCCTTCTTTCTTTTGTGTTTCACTTTACCTATTTTACTATACTCCTTACTCAAGTAACACCGCAGAGCATATTATTAGAAGAACTCGCATTCGCTCGTCCTTTGGTGAATGTGTACGATTTTCTTATACTTGGTACCTCAAAATTTCAACTGCGTCGACTTTGCTTCCTTGCTGAAATTTTATACTTCCCTAATGTATAAACCTGAAAAGGTGACCGGGCTAACGAGTAGTTAGCCGGTCACCTTCATCTACACATGTTGGTCGAAAAGATCAATCACTTACTTGTTGTTTCTTATCTGTCTGATTTCCTTTTTTCCAGACAAGCTGCATAACAATCATGACAATAAATGCTCCTAGTCCGAATAAGTCTGTATTCCCTTCTGGATAGATGAGGAATAACCCTATTACTACTGATACGATTCGCAGTGTCCAGTGCAACTTACGGTACCAGAATCCTATTAAGCCAGCTCCTATAGCAATCATCCCACTAATTGCCGTAAACAATATCCAAATTATTTCCCAGAAGTGGGTATCAATCATTAAGAGCTGTGGTTGGAGTACGAACATGTATGGAATAATAAACGCCCCAATCGCTAATTTCGAAGCATTTACCCCTGTTCTAATTGGTTCCCCACCAGATATACCCGTTGCCGCGAATGCTGCGAGTGCTACAGGCGGCGTGATATCCGCAACGATACCAAAGTAGAACACAAACATATGTCCAGCTAAAACAGGAATTGCTACTTCAAGCTGGTCATTCAAAGCCAAGATTGCAGGCAATGCAATTGTGGAAGTAATAATATAATTTGCTGTTGTTGGAGATCCCATTCCCAAAATAATGGAAGCGATCATCGTAAAGAATAGTGTCAACAACAATTGAGTTTCGGGTGAACTTGCAAGTGAGCCTGCAATATCTACAAGACTGTTTCCAAGCTTCAAACCAAGGCCCGTTTTGGTTACAACACCCACGATAATCCCTGCACATGCAGTAGCTGCAGCAACCCCTAATGCGGTTCTCGCACCAGATGTTAAGGCAATCACGAATTTACCTGGGGTAATCCGTGTGTCTGCTCTAAATAAACTAACTAGAATAGTAATTCCTATCCCGTATAATGCGGTTCGCTCTATACTATAGCCTTGGAACAAAAGAAGAACAATTGCCACAATTGGCAAGAGCAAATGTATTTTTTTTAATACAGATTTCTTACTCGGTATTTGTTCCTTAGGCAACCCATGCAGTCCCATTCGCTTTGCTTCCAAATGTGTCATAATCCAAATACCAGAGAAGTATAGAATAGCTGGAATTGTCGCTGCCTTCGCGATTTCCCAGTATCCAACACCTGCAAACTCAATCATGAGGAATGCAGCTGCACCCATTATCGGTGGCATAATTTGACCACCCGTTGAAGAGGCTGCCTCCACCGCTCCGGCAAAGTTAGGTCGGTAACCAAGCTTTTTCATCATTGGAATGGTATAAGAGCCCGTTGTAACAGTATTCGCTACAGAGCTTCCAGAAATTGTTCCATTTAACGCACTGGAAAAGATCGCAACTTTCGCAGGTCCACCTGTACGTTTTCCAGCAAGCGCAATAGCAAGGTCATTGAAATAATTCCCTACACCTGTTTGTACAAGAAAAGCACCAAATAGTAGGAATAAGAAAATATACGTGGAAGAAACTTGTAGCGGTGTTCCCAAGATCCCTTCTGTTGTAAAGAACATGGAATCAATTAGCTGCTCAAGTGATAGACCACGGTGCGCAAGTCCTCCTGGCATGTCCGGGCCCAGCAATGCATAAATCATAAATAAAATAGCAATGATTGTAATTGGAAGCCCAACTGCTCGTCTTGTCGCCTCTAATACCAGAAGTATAGCAAGTCCACCAATGATTACCTGCGCCTGGTCGATTCCACCAATTTGCTGAACTAGCGTGTCATAATATACCGGCCAGTATCCACAAACGATGATTGATAATAAAACGAGAATATAATCATACCAGGCAACCTTCTTTTTATTCCCCTTCTTCTTACTGGCAGGAAACAAAAGAAAAATTAGGGATAGCGCAAACCCTAGGTGAACTGTACGCTGAATATATGCTGTATATTGGCCGAAAGCACCTGTATAGAGCTGAAATAGAGAGAATGCAAGTAACCCAAAGAAAACAACTTTGGCAGCAACGCCACCTAGTTTTCTTGTATTTGCTTCTGCATCATATTTTTGTAATAACTCTTCCTGGTTTGTTTCGGTTGGGTTTTCTTTCGTTGAATCACTCATGGATGCTCACTCCTTTCATAGACTGCCATAGTGAGAGTTTCTCTACCTTTAATTTAAACCATGCTCCTGGTTCAAAATATTCGTTAAAGTAAACGAGATGTTCATCGTTCTTTCCCCATACGAGGCGGTTTTCTGAGACCGTTTTGCCGTTTCTTACATTCATTGAAGGAAAGATATTGTCAAGGTCTGTTATATGGTATTTTCCATCCTTATATTCAAACTTCTCCCCTTCTTGAGCATTGGAAGGCATTCCAATCCCAAACTCTTCGTAAACAATTTCGTACTGTTTAATATCGTGGTTGTCCATAACAATGTATTTTTCTACCACATCTGTCAGGTGTATGGAGTGTGTAAATATAATTTGAAAGGTATCCCTTTCCTGCACTGGAAGAAAGGCCTCAATCTCTTCTGTATTTTCTTTATAAAATACAAGTGCTGTTCGGAAAGGAACAAATAGAAGTAGAGAGAAAAGTGCGAGTAAAATAATTAGAATTGAAACTTTTATCTTTTTATTGTGTTTCATCATTTTGCCACCTGAAATCTTAAAGAATTACGCAATGCACGCAGAGCAAGCCTCCACTCTGAACTACTTACATAACATGAAAAAATGGAGCGACCGACGCAACTCCTGACTAAAGGATTCACAGTCGGCCGCTCGTCACATCATGTTTATCCTTTATGTAACTGGCAGTATGAGCCTAACAAAAGAAAAGGATAAGGCTAATTAGCCGTGTATCCAAATCTTCCCTAGAACGTTATGAAGTAAGGAACTACAAGTTACTTACTCAGCACTTACTCCTACTTCATCAAAGTATTTCTGTGCACCAGGGTGTACGTCAATCCCGATACCATCTAGAGCAGAATCAGTTGAAATAAACTCTGCTTTTGCATGCGCCATTCCATCCGTGTTTTCGTAAATCGCTTTCGTAATATCGTAAACAGCATCTTCGGATAAAGAATTGGTAACAGCAAGCATCGCCAATACAGCAACTGTATTTACCTCTTCAGACTGCCCACTATATGTGTCAGCTGGAACTGTATCTGCTGCATAGTAAGGATATTTTTCAACTAGTTCATCTACTTTTTCCTGTTCAATCGGAACAATGCTAACATCAACAGTAGCCGCTAGTCCTTCTACTGCACCAGTTGGTGTACCAGAAGTAATGAAAGCTGCATCAATATTTCCATCCTGGATCCCACCAGTGGATTCACCGAAGTCAAGGTTCTGTTGATCAATGTCATCCATCGTCATACCATGGATTTCTAAAATCTGTTCTGCGTTAACGAATGTACCTGAACCAGGTGCCCCAACAGAGACTTTTTTGCCTGCTAGGTCCTCAACTGAAGCAATACCTGAATCAGCAGTCGTAACGATTTGGATTGTTTCCGGATACAAAGAACCGATTGCTGATACGTTGTCTACTGGGTTGCCATCAAAAGAATTAACACCGTCAATTGCATTTGCGGCTACGTCTGTTTGAACAAAAGCAAGCTCTGCTTCGCCATCCTGAAGAGAAATCATGTTATCAGCAGAAGCATTTGAAGATACTGCATTTGTTTCCATACCTGTTTCGTCAGTTATGATTTTGGCCATTTCGCCACCAAGTGGGTAATATGTACCACTAGTGCCGCCTGTTAGCATTTGTAAAAACTCAGGTGTTTCTCCACCTTCAGCAGAATCACCATCGGCCTTATCACCTTCGTCATCTCCACCGCAGGCTGCTAGGAACAAGGCAAGTACTAAAATCATAGCAAATGAAAATAGATAGTTTTTCTTTTTCATACAAACTCCCCCTTATACTCTATAGTGAATTTTATTTTACCTTTGAATCTATAAAGTTGTCAAACTTTTCCCAACTCAGAGACTTTTATCCTACTATCAAATTTGGCTAGTAACATAGGTTTGACACCTTTTACGCTCCCTATTTTGTACCAATAATTTCTAGTTATTAACAAAACCAGAATTCTACATTATTAGTACATTTGTATCTAACTTCGTTGCTTTCTTAATATAATTATTATTATTTTTACAATATTATGATATATTTGAACGAGTACTATACTACTTTTAAGGAGTTGATGAGAAATGATGCACGTCCCGATGACTATTGGAGCTATGATGGAGCATGCAGAGAAATTTTTCCCTAAAAAACTTGTGCACTCCCAGACACATGACAAGCTACATTCGTTGACTTACAAACAGATTGGCGAAAGGGTCAGAAGATTAATGAGCGTTTTTGCAGAACTTGGTGCGAAGAAAGGAGATAAAATTGGTACCCTTGCCTGGAACCACCACCGTCACTTAGAAACTTACTTTGCTGCACCTGGTATGCATGCAGTATTGCATACTATTAATATTCGCCTCACCCCAGAACATATCATCTACATCATTAATCATGCAGAGGACAAAATTTTATTAATTGATGAAGACATCCTTCCACTTGTTGAACTAATAAAGGACGAATTGACCACTGTTGAAGCCTTTATTGTAATGACAGATAAACAAGAACTTCCTGATTCATCCCTACACCCATTGTACTCCTATGAAGAATTACTCAGCACCGGCGATGCCGCATTTCCTTTTACAAAAGAAATCGATGAGAATGATCCTGCAGGCATGTGTTATACCTCAGCCACAACGGGCAAGCCAAAAGGGGTCACATACTCTCACAGGGGCATTGTGCTGCATAGCCTCGCACTAGGCTTAGCAGATTCAGCAGCGCTATCTGAGTCGGATGTATCCATGCCTGTCGTTCCTCAATTTCACGTTAATGCATGGGGGACACCTTTTGCCTGTACATGGTTTGGTTCTACACAGGTATTGCCAGGCCCCCATTTCACCCCAAAGAGGCTAGCATCTTTTATAGAGAAGTTTCGGGTTACCATATCAGCTGGAGTTCCAACCATTTGGATAGGACTTCTCCAAGAGTTAGAGTCTGGCGACTATGATACTTCCAGTTTAAGAGCAGTACTATGTGGGGGCTCGGCTGCACCTTTCGGCTTAATACGAGCATTTGAAGAAAAATTTAATATTCCTTTCTATCATGCATATGGAGCAACAGAAACAACACCATTGGCAACTATTTCACGATTGAAGAGCTACCAACAGGGGTTGAGCCAGGAGGAAAAGATAAAAGAGCGTTCTAGACAGGGTATCCTTGTCCCAGGCCTTGAAATGAAGGTAAAAGGTAAAACGGGAGATATCGCGTGGGATGATCAGGAAATGGGAGAATTGCTTTTACGCGGAAACTGGATAGCAAGTGAATATTATAAAGATGATCGCAGTGACCAAGCGTTCCATGACGGTTGGTTCCATACTGGCGATGTCGTGACAGTTGACGAAGAAGGAACAATAAAAATAGTTGATCGTACCAAAGACTTGATTAAAAGCGGCGGAGAATGGATTTCTTCAGTTGAAATTGAAAACGCTATTATGAGTCACCCGGATGTTTTGGAAGCAAGTGTCATCGCAATTCCAGATCCAAAATGGCAGGAACGGCCTATTGCCTGTGTTGTACTAAAAGATGGAATAAAAGAGGAGGGCACCAAAGAGAAATTACTGTCCTTCTTAGAGCCACAATTTGCTAAATATTGGCTACCAGATGATATTTTATTCTTAAAAAACATTCCTAAAACGTCTGTCGGTAAGTTTCTGAAACGACAGCTGAGAGAGGAAGTTAAAACTTATTACCAACTAAAGTAAAATTTCGCTTGTTGGGAGTGTCCCTACTTCTACCAACAAGGGTTAGTTGAACAATTTGTACCTTTACTGCCAGTTAAGGCGCATAAAAAAGATATTACTTCGTTCACTGTATAAGGGATTAGCTATAAGCTAATCCCTTTTCTTTATCCCCTTGTCCATAAACATTTAAGGTAACTTTAGATAAGCTATTCTTGACAATTTTTCGAAAATTCAATACTATATAACTAATTATTAAATGTTGTTGCAGTTTTCAATTTCGTTCTACCTACAATATACCTAGTTTCCTTAGATAGGACTATTGATAACGTTATCACGATCTATATTTTCTATCTGCTACTTTACTTGGAAAGGATAATGATTGTATGAATCTAGATCAACTTAAAACATCTATCCGTGAAGAAATCCATGAAACGCAAGCACAGTATTCTGTCCTTCTTACTTCAGGCGATGGAAGCCTAGCCATTAACGAACACCAATTACGCCCAGCTGCAAGTCTTGCCAAGATTCCAATTTTTATCGAGGCATGCCAGCAAATAGAAAGTGGTCGGTTACACCCTGACAAACTTGTCTACATAGAGGAAGAACAGTTTGTAGGAGGGTCTGGCATTATATCCTATCTTACAAATTCCCATATATATAGCTATATGAACTTAATAGAACTTATGATAATCGTATCTGATAATACTGCTGCCAATGTTCTGCTCGAATCACTGGGAATGGAAGCTGTTAATCAAACGATAGAGCAGCTTGGCGCTAAAAACACAGTCGTACAGCGGAAGTTCATGGATACGAAAGCACAGCAAGAAGGACTTGAAAATTATACTACTGCTTTGGATATGGTTACGTTATTGAAGGCAATTTCTGAAGAGGATAACCATTACATATCTAGTAAAAGTAGAAAGTTTATGAGGAGTATACTAGCTAAACAACAGTTTACGAATAAACTTGCGAACTTTTTACACCCTAGTATGCCTGTAACGATTTTTCATAAGACTGGTGAGTTATGTGGAATAGAACATGATGCTGCTATTTTAGAGTGCAAGGAAGAAAGGGTATACATAACTGTGCTAAGTGACCACTTACCATCAAACGCAGAGGGACAGCACACTATTGCCCAAATAGGAAAGCATGCAATCGATTATGTAATAACAAGATCAAAATCTACTTTATCTAATTTTTAATAGGAGTGTCGTCATGAAGGCAAAAGTAGCGGTGTTTGGTCCAGAAAATGTGGTCGTTAGAATTCAAAAATTAAAGAAGGAATTTTCCAACTACGAATTGTTCCCCTTTATCTATACAGAAGCTAATCAAACTCCTGAGTTGTTAGAACAGGCTTTCCTATGTGATATCTTTCTATTTACCGAGTCCATTGCCTATTGTTTTGTTAAGGAAAAAACAAAAAAGCGACGCCTTTCAACGATTGTAATTTATTGCGATGAATACATTCTAACTACCGCTCTTCTCCAGTCACTGTCCGATATGCTTCCTCAAAAGCGTATTTCACTCGATGGGACAACTGAAGAAGTAGTTCAACATGTCCTTACACCATTAAAGGAAATACAAGTTGACTTATTTCCATTCTATGAAGATGTTTGGGATGGTCAGACTGTAGAAAACATAGTGGACCACCATCGCAAACTTTGGGAGGATCAAAGCATCGACTTTGCACTTACAGCTTATAACGAAATAGCCAAGCGTCTGCAACAAGAAAACATCCCAGTGCGCCTTATTACGACTCCTGACCTATGCTTTAAATCTGCTCTCGATACGGCGGAAAGACGTATCACCTTCCATAACAATACATCCGTACAACACGTCATTGGATACTTCCGTTTTAAACATCTTGAGCAACTGCCAAGCTCACTAAAAGAAATGATTCTTTTTAGAAGGCAGGCTGAATTAGACACTTTCTTGCAGAAATTTGCTACACAACAAGATGCCATAGCCTTACGTAACAATCAGCATGATATGGTATTAATAGGCTCCAAAAAACTATTAAATTATTTAACTAATCATTTTGGGAATTTCCCACCGCTACAAAAAATCGAGGAACAGATCAAGGAGCCTGTAGGGATTGGCTTTGGACTTGGGCTTACACATCAGCAGGCGCAGGAACATGCATTACTCGCATTAGAGATGACAACTGACGAGGAAGGTAGCTCGTGCTATATCGTCAATGAAAGTCAGGCGAGTATCGGACCTGTGGGTGTGAAAAAACAAATAAACCCATCTTTTCTATATCAATCACTGATCCATAAAGCGAAATTAAACAATGAACTATCCTATAACTTTATTGAATTTATTAAGATGCGAAATAATAAACCATTTTCATCTCATGATGTGGCTAACTATTACAGCGTGACGAAACGAAGTGCAGAGCGGACAATAAATAAGCTATTGTCCGCAGAAATAATTAAGGTAGCCGGGTCAGAGAAGCCTTACCAAAAAGGGCGGCCAAGAAAACTATTCGCACTTCGTTAAGATAAGGAAAGACTACGTTATTGATTTTTATACCCTTTACTCTCTGCCAGTATGGAAATCGCTTGATCGTAGTCTTCTTCCTCTACCTTCCCTTCCAATAAGTGTGTTATTTGACCATACTCCTCTCGATTGTTATCCGAAACGTCAGCCACCCCTAGTCCCATAACTCCAGTCCCCGTGCTCATCGTCCCAGGAGTACCCATACCAACAATAGGGAAATAAGCGTTATGCTTTTTGGGTTCAGGTAGTTCATCAACCAAAACATTGGAAACTCGCAGTTTTTCTAATTTAGCCTTCGCTGTTTCTGCATCATTTTCCGATTTAAAGTATGCCACAAAGCTTTTTGTCATCGTGTAAACATCCTTTCTTTTTGTTTTAACTATTCCCCTGTTCACACTGGTCTAACCAAGGCATGCAAAAAAGCCAAATGAATTCGAATTTCGTTCATTCGAATGCTCATTTGGCTTTGGAGATTTTATTATATATTTAATAACTCACGGACGTCATCTTCGCTAAGTCCTGAAAGCATGGTTTCTCCAGGCTGGATCACCTGATCGATTAGTTCTCGTTTCTTTTGCTGGAGCTCGTAAATTTTTTCTTCGATTGTCCCTTCTGCTAAGAGACGAATGACTTGAACGACATTTTTTTGCCCAAATCGGTGTGCCCTCCCTGTCGCTTGGTCTTCCACAGCAGGGTTCCACCACAGATCATATAAAATAACCGTGTCTGCACCTGTCAAATTGAGACCAGTTCCTCCAGCTTTTAGGGAGATAAGGAAGACACTTTTCTCCCCATTATTAAATCTTTCACTCATTTTCACTCGCTCTTGGGATGGTGTCTGCCCATTAAGATAAAAGTATTCAATGTTTTCTTTCTCTAGTTGCTGAATAATAATCTCATGCATGCTTGTGAATTGCGAGAATATTAGCATTCGCTTCCCATTGCCAATGGCGTTCCTAACGGTATCCATTAACTGTTCAAGCTTGCCTGATTGCCCTTCATAGTTTTCAATAAACAAGGACGGATGACAGCATATTTGTCTTAAACGCGTAAGACCAGCAAGAATTTTCATCCTGTTTTGCTGGAACCCACTTTCTTTCATGGACTGTGCCGCTTCAATTTGCAATTGCCTATGGTAACCGAGATAGAGATCCTTTTGTTCCTTAGTCAGCTCTGAAACATGAACAGACTCAATTTTGTCAGGCAGCTCCTTCAATACATCCTTCTTTAATCTTCGTAAGATAAACGGCCTTGTGATAAGTGCTATTTTTTCATTAGAGAGCTGTTTGAACTCTCGCTGTCTTGGCATTAGACCTGGTAGTACCACTTGGAAAATGGCCCAAAGTTCATCAATTGAATTTTCTATTGGTGTACCACTTAGCGCAAATCTTCTACCAGCATTAATTTCCCGGATCGCCTGAGAGGTTTTGGTTACATAGTTTTTAATATACTGCGCTTCATCTAGAATCAAGGTTTGAAAACGTAACTGCCTGTAATATTCAATGTCCTGCCGTAGTGTTGCATAGGAGGTAATCCAGACATCTTTCTCTTTTTCTTCCTCCAACCGCTGCCTTCTTTCTGCAGGGGTTCCTGTCAACACTGCCACAGACAGACTTGGCATAAATTTTTCACACTCGTTTTTCCAGTTGTATACCACAGAGGAAGGTGCGACGATCAAATGTGGTAAATCACTAGGCTCTGACGCGATATAAGCAATGCTCTGCAACGTCTTACCCAAGCCCATATCATCGGCTAAAATTCCACCAAGGTGGTAATGACTTAATGACTTAAACCATTGAAATCCTGTTTGCTGGTAATTCCTCAGATTCGCTTGAAGCTCTTCCGGCAATGGATAAACCTGTTCCTCTGGTGACTTAAGCTGATGCAGCAGCTTTCTAAAGGATGGATCATAATTTTTATTCGTTTCAATCAATGCATCCACTTGTGTCCCTCGATAAACAGGTACATGTATATTACCATCATTTAGATCCTTTTTATCTACTTCCATATCCTGAAAGAACTGCTTCATAGAGCTGAATTCTTCCCCTTCCAAAGAAAGAAGGGCACCACTATCTAAACGGTAATATCTTTTCTTTTCAATTACCGCTTGAAGGATACTGGAAACCTCTTCATCCTTCACACCCTCTATATCAAAACCAATTTCCAGAAGGTTAGAGGAAGATTCAAGTCGCACACTTGTATTCGGCATAGGCTCCCTATCCATAATAAAGCTGCGAATCTCCGAGGTTAAGAATAGCTCTAAGTGTTCATCAAGCAATGGTAAGACATAATAAAGAAAATCATAAATTTCTTCCTCTGCTTCTGCTTCAATATAGAGTTCTTTTCCATTATATTTAAAGTTGGCATATTCGATTAGCTGCATGATCTGCTGCTCTTTCTTCACATCCCGTATAATAATGATGTCATGCTCTTCCCTGCCACCAAACGGGTTGATGTAATGTTCTCCATAATAATATTCCAGTTTCCCAACAATCCAATTGTCGCTCACTTCTAAATACAGCTTTGCCTGTAAAGGTAGCTGAATGATTTCTTCTGTTACCTTCTCAGAAATTTCCACTTCCCCGACTTTTTTCAATGAAGGCAATACTTCAGATAAGAAGGTGTCTGCTTGTTGCTTCGTTATTGGCAATTGTAAATCAGATAATCCAAATTGGCTTACCTGCTCGACAACGGGAATCTGCTCCTTCGAAGGAAAATAAAACACACCATCAGAAAAAAGAATATGGTAATGGCGTAAGTATGTGCCACCTCGAAGTTCTGGCATATTTAATATTAATTCATTCCGCTCATTTTTTGATAAAGAAAACTGAAATGGTAGCTTTTCTTGCGCTATCTCTACAGGATGATAACTCTTCTTTATGGTATCCACCGTAAAATCGCGATTTACCAACTCTTCAAGCAAAGCTTTCGCAGCTAATGGTGGGATGGTTATATAGCGAGTATCCTTATTACTGTTCCGAAAAGAAGAAAATTGTCTTTGTTCCTCATACATCTGCTCATTGTTTAATATTTCCCGCAATGTCTCAAAAATTGCTAAATCTTCTGGTTTAAAATAATGTTGGTCAGGGCTATAAGTAAATGCCTTTGTAAAATAATGCTCTTTTCCATCTAAAACACTATCTAAGAACAGTCCAGCATCTTTGACAACATAACAGCGTTTCTCACCTGCTTTAAGTTCAAGTTGCAGGCTGTTTTCTAAAGTCCAACTACAGAAGTATTGGACTTGCATCTCCCTTTTTTCCGGAAGAATATCATGTGTTGCCGTCGTTTGCGGTACATTCGTCAATGCCTGGATAAAATGATTTGTTGTTTGGTAATCAAAATGAGGGAGCGCTGGCGGGCGGTCCGTCTCTTTCTGTGAAATACCGATCAAGGTTGCTGCAACATGCTTACAGGAGCCAAATGTATCGAATGCAGGGCAATCACAATACGTATCAATGGACCCGTCTGCAAATTGGCTCATATTTATTTCTACAAAGTAGTCCTCTGACCCTTTCACGGTAGCGGTCCAGACCTGGTAGTTAAGATCGTATAAAAGATCCATTACTTTTCCTCGTTTATAATATTCCAGCCCACGCTTATAAATAATGGCCGGAAAAAGCTTTTGGATGTTAATATCGCTGAAACTTTTCAAAATACTAGCAACCTACCTTCCACCGTTCTTCTTCTCTCCATTGTAAACGAGTTCCCTCTGTTTTTAAACTATTCCCTTTCTTAAGGATAGGATGACATCAGCTATATTATACGTTTTAGTTGTTTCTATCTTATCCGCCTCTTTCACTTTATCCATTCTTACAAAACTGTAAGCTACCTGAAAGAAAGATACATAGCAGCCTTTCTCTATACTGTTTACACTGTAAATAGATTCAATAATATTGGAGGTAAGTGTAATGAAACAGTCCGTACTTGATGTACATCAATTAAATAAGATTTATGGGAAAAAGAGCGAGAAACAATTTCATGCCTTAAATAGTGTTTCTTTCGCTATGGCTGAAGGAGAGTTTGTTGGCGTAATGGGGCCATCAGGAGCAGGTAAAACCACGTTACTTAATGTCATCTCCACATTAGATACCGCGACAAACGGTTCCGTTAAAATTGCTGGAACAGACATCACCGCCATGAAACAAGGTCAGCTAGCTGATTTCCGTTCAAGTCAACTCGGCTTTATTTTCCAAGACTTTAATTTATTGGAGAATTTAACGGTTTATGAAAATATTGCCTTGCCCCTCTCCTTACAAAGTGTTGCGGTGCGAAACATTAAACCGGCTGTAGAAAGTGTTGCGACAAAGCTTGGGATTGAGGCAATTTTAAATAAGTACCCTGTCACTATTTCTGGTGGACAAAAACAGCGCGTAGCTGCTGCTCGTGCATTAGTACATGAACCTGCATTAATTCTTGCAGATGAGCCAACAGGAGCGCTTGATTCTAAGAATGCTCGAAGCCTAATGGAGACGATGGTCCACTTAAATGAAAATCACGGCACCTCGATCATGCTTGTAACACATGATCCATTAAGTGCGAGCTATTGTGAGCGCATCCTGTTTATCCAGGACGGAAAACTGTATAAAGAAATTCACCGAAACAGCACTAGAAGCGCATTTCATCAGGATATCCTTGACGTGCTTGCTCAATTTGCGTCACCGGATATGGACTAGGGGGAGTGAACAATATGCTGCTAAAATTATCTTTAACGAGTATGCGAAAATTAGCAAAAGACTATTTGGTCTTATTATTTGGTTTAACAATTTCCATTTCGATTTTTTATATGTTTGAAACACTTGCCCAAAATAAAGTATTTCTTGAAGCGAATTCCCTTATTAGCTCTATTGTCTTCGTATTTCATGTAGGGACATTTATTCTTGGCATTATCACGGTTTTCTACATTTTTTATGCGACATCCTTTCTTTTATCTTTACGGCAAAGGGAATTAGGCATGTACATGACGTTAGGCGCTAAAAAACGTAAGATCACCCAATTAATGTTTATGGAAACTTTTTTTGTCGGCTTAACTGCCCTCATTATCGGGATTGTGCTAGGTGTTGGACTATCCTATGGCATCGCCGAGCTACTTATGTGGCAACTTGACTTCCAAGGTGGAGGATTTCAGCCACTTTACTCCTCTTCCCTTCTGATCACAGTGCTATTTTATGTCGCTTTATTCTTCCTTACTTCCATTGTAAATGCTTGGAGAGTTGGCAGGAAAAGTGTGCTTAGTCTGTTGCGTTCAGGTCAGCAACAAGATCAGGTGAAAACAAGTGGATTACGTACTTTCTTTGGCGTTTTGTTATCCGTCATCTTGATTGCTGTCGGTTACTATGCAATGGTGCATATTGCAGAATTGATGCAGTTCGGTATCATACTTGCGACCGCGACCATCATACCGGGAACTTACCTTATCTTCATCTCCTTATTGCCATTTTTGGTTAAAAGACTGAAGCAAAACCGCAACTTAAATGAAACGGGCATCAACTCATTTACATTGGGGCAACTCCGATTCCGGATGCTAAACCTGATGATGGTACTAGGTACTGTGGCGATGCTTATTGCGCTAGGATTAGGGGCAATGACAGCTGGGACATCCTTTTACCATAATATCGGGATACAGGCCTCTATGTTCCATGCCAATGATGTTGTACTTTATGAGCCAAACGAAACTGAGAAACAAACATTGGCAACAATGGATGTGACAGAAGAAGAGGATTACCGCTATAAGTACAATGATGAGGGAGTCTATTTTCTAAAAACAGACCTTGAAGCAGCACCACCTGACGTCATGGCATTTGAAGAAGGATCGGAAGGTTTTTCACCAACTACTCCTGAAGCAAAATTGTCTGCGGACGAGTATGCACTATATGGCGAAGAAGGCGTGACTGAATTACCAGGAAACTGGTGGACAGCAGTTAGTACAGAATTAGGGGCAGGCTCCATGTTTGGCAACAGATCTATTTTTGTTTATGGAGAATCTAGCTACCAAGAGGTAGACGGAGAAGAACAACATGTCACATTAGCGAAATTAAATGATTTTACAGCATACCTACCTGAATTGGAAAAATTGGATGCTAGCCAAAAGTCTCTCGCTGAAACATATACTGGTAATCAAGTTGAACAACTTGGTGGGAAATACAGTAATTATGTAGCACTTAAAGGGTTTGCCAGTGGAACTATTTTTATGGGAGTGTTTCTTGGTATCGCTTTTCTTATGATGATGGCAAGTGTTCTCATGTTTAAACTTCTTTCTAGCGCTGGCGCGGATGTGCATCGTTATAGTATGCTACGCAAAATTGGGGTTAGAAAGACACTACTCGTTAGGTCAATTTACCGCGAGCTGTTTCTGCTATTCCTCTTCCCAGCCATTGTGGGGATTGTCCATGTTATCGTGGGAATGCAGATGTTTTCCTTTATTATTATCGAACCATATACAAAAATATGGATCCCGCTTACATTGTTCTTCGTAATCTATGGTATTTACTATTTCATTACAGTGCAAATGTACAAGCGAATTGTATTGCCTAAGCAGTTCTAAAGGGTTGCTAGTTAATAAAAAAAGGATGCTGAAATCAACAGATTCTAGCATCCTTTTTTAGTTTACTTTAATTTTCTACGTACCGCGCTCGTGCCTTTAACAGCAAGTAGACATATAGAATGATAGAAAGAAGTACAGATCCAGCTGCGGTTAAATAAATAATTGCATAACCGAATTGAAAAGCGAGCTGTCCAAATACGATAGCTCCAAGTCCGACTCCTAAATCAAAAAAGGAGAAGAACGTAGCATTGGCCATTCCTTTTCGATTATCCGGGGCCTTATTAACAGCCCATGCCTGTAGCGCTGGCTGTACACTGCCAAATCCCAATCCATATAAACCTGCCGCAATAAGCAGTGCAAGAGTGCTAGGAAGCCAAGAAAGCAAAAGCATGGCAATAAAAATTAATACCGTCCCAGGTAAAAATACATAGATATGGCCTCGTTTATCATAAATTTTACCCGCAAAGGTTCGTGAGAGCATAAGAAAAATAGCAAACACTAGGAAGTATAAACCGATCCCTTCGATTCCTTTCTCCTCTGCATATAATGGTAAAAAGGATGCTATCCCTCCGAATGTTACCGTAATGAAAAATAATAATACTGCTGGTTCTAAAGCTGTTTTCTCAAATATATCAAATTTCACCGTAGTAGATTTAGCAGGTGATTCTTCTACCATTTTATATTTAATTTTTGCTGATAGTAAAAAGGCAACAAGTCCCAATGCAGCACAGATAAGAAACAATTGTATGAAGGAGATGATCCCTGCCAGTTGTAGACCTAATGCAGGTCCAAATGCCAAGGCAATGTTCCCTGAAAGGCCAAAGTATCCCATCCCCTCACCACGGCGCTTTACAGGAATCAAATCTGTTGCGATTGTACCTGTTGCAGTAGTAGAAAAACCCCAGCCTACTCCCTGTACAACGCGCATAACCAGTAATACTGCAATACTACTGATAATAGAGAAGGAGGCCACTGAAATAACGAAGATGGCAAGTCCTGTCATGTAAACAAATCTCCTACCCCTAGATTCAAGCGCATGACCGGCATAAGGTCGAAACAGCAATGCAGAAAAGGTAAAAATACCAACAATAATACCAATTAATTGATCACTTCCCCCCAGTTCATTAACAAACAGTGGAAGTGTCGGTAACGTCATTTGAAAGCCAAGAAATATAAAAAAGTTTGCAAGACATATTAGAAAAAAGTCCTTCGTCCAGATTTTATCTGAAGAAGATTGTGCGTTCATCGCTTTTTTTGTATCCATCATGATCGCCCTTTCTTCGATACTCGAAATATAGTATACAGGAGATGATCGGCAAAAGGAAGGTACGAATAGACGGTATCTATAGGATTTTAAAAGTGAGAAACATAGAAAACATACTATTATCCACCCACTAAAAAAGCCCGGAATCCTCCGGGCTTATCTTAACCGCCAATAACGCCACACGCGACTCGATCACCTGCGTCACCTGACGGCTGGGAAGCGTAGTCATCTGCTCCTGCATGGATAACTAATGCTGTACCATTTTCTTTAAAAACCGAATTCAGCTCCCCATTTTTTAGGGTAACCTTTTCTGCAATTATCTCTGTATTTACCCTTCCATCCTCTGCCACTTCAATATTACGCAAATCACCAGCATGCGATCCATCCTGATGCTCTATACCATGCTTGGTATCCTCTGGGTTGTAATGACCCCCTGCTGACGTAAAGTCTGGCGCCTTGCATTCCCCCGTTTCATGAATATGGAACCCGTGTTCACCAGGAGAAAGTCCTTGCCCTTCCAATTTTATTTTCACGTAATCATCCTCTTGCGTTAAGTTCGCAACTGCTACCACATCTCCAGCAGCATCTTTAAGGGAAACCAACACCTCTTCTTCAACTACACTCGCGACATCCTGTGTTTCCTTGTTTTCCTTCTTATCGCTTTCATTGCTATTGCTGCCTTGTTCGTGTTTGGTCTCATCCCCACCACACGCCGTTAGGAGAAGGACTAAAAAAGTCAAACCAGAAAATATGTACATTCTCTTCACATTCATTGCTCCCTTCCTTCGTTATAGCCCTATTTATTTCCATTTAGGGAGCATTTAAACGTTAGAAGTCCTGCTTTGATTGGCGGACACATCAAAGCCCGGGTTTCAACCGGGCTTTTTTCGATTTACTCGCTCTTCACACTGTTATCGTTTTTTGACTACGCGACAGCTAATTCTTTTTTCTCTTTCTTATTACGACGAGGCTTATGACTTTTCAAGAATGGTACAACCCATCTGTCTACACCAAATCTTCCGGCGTTATACCCTGCAGCTATAATAAATACTGTGAGTAAAACCATTTGTGCATTGGTGCTTACGGTTCCACTAAATAGGAAAGCGAAATTCATTGTAATTGCCATTAATGCTGCAAAGTTTGTAAAGATTCCTAAAATCAACGCTGCTCCTACAAGAATCTCACCCCACATAACCATGAAGCTGAATAAGCCTGCGTTTGGAAGAGCAACCGTTTCTAGGAAAGTGGCCCACCAGCTTTGCACAGCTGGGTGATCTCCACCAGCACTGTTAATAGCACCTTGTATAAACCCAGTTGCATCAAATCCTCCACCTGTTAGTTTTCCCCATCCACCTGTTAACCATTGATATCCAAGATACACTCTCAAGAACGCTAAAATAGCTGCTGCAACACTGCTTTTTCTAATAAAGTTGTTCATCATTTTTACCGACTCCTTTTTATTTAAGATGATTGCTCACTGTTTCACAATATATTGTGTGTTTCCTTCTTACACTTATATCTTAGCATCATTTTCCAATAAAAAAAGGTGATTGCTCACTGTTTCACAATTAAGACATAAAGTTGTGGCAAAACTGTGTCGTGGTGCGTTTTATCTTGAAAATATGACGTGTAAAATGAGGGAAAGGCCCTGGTAGAATGCACATCATTAAGGCTATGACGGACAAATCGAGAGAAATGCCTTGGCAGATTGTACATCATTGAGGCTATGACGAGCAAAACGAGTGAAGAATCCAGATAAAATGCACATCATCTGTTTTATTTCAAAACACCCTTGACTTTTAATCTACTACAGACATATACTGTGTATATAAATATATACAGTATAACAGTTAAGGGGTTGAGATTATGTCAGAATGGAATCAAGCCTATCAGCTCGCTAAGCTTGAGCTACAGGCTTCAAAACTTAGTTTTATCTACGGATTTGTGCTCACGATGTTCGTAACACTATTCCTTATTACCACATTGCCATCTTATTTGGACAATGGGTACGTTGGTTATGATTTCTTTTTTCTACTTTTATTTTCTGTTGGTGCTATTTGGGCAAAACCAAAGGAATTTCAAATTCAAAAGGTTAGTGGTGTCCTCCTAGCATCACCCATTTTAATGATGCAGCTGGCATTACCTATAAAGCGTTCTGTGTTGGTGAAAAGCAGGTTTATCATTCAGTTCTTTTACTCTATACCATATCAACTGCTTTTCTTAATCGCCTTCTATATCTTTTCTCCAATTACCAATGTATTAAGTACACAAGAATATTTAGCTTTTGCGGCATTATGGTTATTGATTGGCATATTTTTGGGCTCGGCCCTGCCAGTAGCAGACGCCGGGGATACGAGTAAGCTTACTACAACAGTCGCTGGGTCTATTTTTGCCAGTTTAATTTTACTCATTGGCTCATTCACGATCCTTACAACTGTGCATGTCAGCACAGGAGAAGGTCCCGTTTATTGGAGTTTAGTAGCGATTGGAAAAGGACCTGTCGCCTCTCTAGCTGTTGCATTACTACTTACCGTTGGGGCAATGGGATATTGGATTTCCTACATGAAAAAACGAATAGGGAAACAGGACTATCTATAAAGGAAGGATGTTTACAATGGAGTTACCAATAAGCCTTTCCAAAACTTCTCGTGAACCAATTTATCATCAAATTGAGAACCAAATAAAAGCGCTCATTGCTGGTGGTTATCTAAAGGCCGGGTCTCCACTTCCTTCCATTCGCCTTATGGCAAAGGATTTAGAGACGAGTGTCATCACGATTCGCCGTGCCTATCAGAATTTGGAATACCAAGGATTTATCCAGACAGAACAAGGCAAGGGTACCTTCGTAGCAGAGGTTGCCAACGAAAAGAAACAACAGATTAAGGTAACAGCCGTCTATCAGGCGTTTGAAAGTGCCTTAGATGTCGCGCTCAGCTACGAGTATACAGTAGATCAAGTGAAAGAAATATTCGCGGAAGTTATAGAATCTCGCAAGCCTAAAGGAGATGCATAAACATGAAGGCATTAGCAGAAGTAAAACAGGTACAAAAAAATGTGGACGAATTCAAACTTGGTCCAGTAAGTTTAGCGATTGAAGCCGGGACAATAACAGCATTAGTAGGAACGAATGGCTCTGGAAAAAGTACGCTCCTTAAGTTGATGATGAATCAAGCTAAAGCAGATGCTGGCAATATTAAAATCCACAACATGTTTGTGAACGGTCTTAATGAAGAGTGGAAAACCCATATCGCCTACCAGCCACAAACGATGATTGGTTGGGATGCCTTTTCTGGCAAAGCGTTAAGAGAATTTATTGCACCATTATACCCGGCATGGGATGATCAGCAATTTAACGATATTATTCAAGCCTTTTCTGTCCCATTAAATAAGCGGTTTGGAAAGCTCTCTCAAGGAATGCAACAAAAACTTATTCTTGCGTTAACTGTTGCGAGAAACACCTCCATCCTACTTCTTGATGAACCAACAGCGTTTATGGACATTCCCTCCAAGCAAAAGTTTATTGATTTGCTTATAGAATGGATAGAATCAGGGGATCGTGCCATTGTCATGAGCACACACCAAGTTGACGATATTATGAAACTTGCTGACTACTTGTGCGTATTACAAGAGGGAAAATGGATGGGGACCTATGAAAAAGAAACGATTCAACATATGTATTGTCAATTCTGGATGAGGGACGCATTACCTACAGAGTCCCTACCCGGCGAAGTTTCCAGGGAAGGGAACCAGTTTATTACAAGCAAACCAGAAGCAATGGAAGCATACATGCGAGAACATGACCTCCATTGCGTAAATCAGAAAACGTTGGACCTTGAAGAATCCCTTAGCCTATTACTAAATAAATAAGAAAAAGAAAGGAAGAGGAACATGGATAAAATGCTCTCCGTTTCAAACTTGGGGAAGGCTTTTAAAGACAAACAAGTAATTTCCAACATCTCTTTTGATGTACACAAAGGGGAAATCATGGCTATCTTAGGCCCTAACGGTGCCGGCAAGTCTACCACCATACGTAACATTATGGGAATCATGTATCCAGATGAAGGAAGTATTCACTTTCAAAGTACCAATGGAAAGGAAATTCCAAGACATCGAATCGGCTACCTTCCCGAGGAACGTGGTTTATATAAAAATGTAAAGGTAATGGATATTCTTCTATATTTGGCTGACCTCAAAGATTATCCACTAGATAAGGCGCGTACGAGAGCTCTTGAATACTTAAAAAAGTTCGACTTGGAAGGAAAGGATAAGGTTTCTGTAGAGGAATTATCTAAAGGTATGGGGCAAAAAGTACAGTTTATTGCTTCGATAATTCATGAACCAGAACTACTCATTTTAGATGAGCCATTCTCCGGGCTGGATCCTGTTAGCCAGGAATTATTTAAAGATGAAATTCGCAATTTAGCAAAAAATGGAACAGCTATACTTCTATCTTCTCACCAAATGAACCTTGTCGAAGAAATGGCTGATCGTTTATTCATGATTCATCGTGGAAAAAAGGTTATTTACGGGACGATGGACGATGTGAAGCTAGAATATGCCAACTTCAAATGTACCATTCATGGGAATAATGATCCTAAACAATTAGAGTTACTACCAGATGTTCAGCGAATTGAAGTAAATGAGGGAAGTACCATCCTCTATTTGGATAAAGATGTTAACCCAAATCAATGGCTTAAGCAGCTACCAGAAGATCTACAAATACTTGAACTAAAAATAAACAGAGTGTCCTTACACGAGATCTTTATTGATATAGCATCAGATAAAAACCTCTTACAGGAAAAGAAAGCAGGTGAAGTGTATGCGTAACACGATGAAAGTCGCCAAATGGGAAATTAAGCGAAACATGAAAAATAAATCTTATATTATTGGCCTATTGTTAACTCCACTCCTTATAATCGGATTTATGGTGATTAGTAGCTTCTTTGATGATTCCGAGGAAGAAACATCAGATTCGGCAACGGTATTTGTTAACGACCAACTTGGTGTATATGACGACATGGCAAGTACGTTAGAAGAAACAGGTGTTAGTTGGGACTTCATGCAAACAGATTTAACAGAGGCTGAAGCACAAGAAGATCTAGAAAACAGTGAAGAAACAGCCTATGTGTTCGTGGACCAGGAAGGCCTTGAAGAAGGAGCATTATCTGTTTATACGTCCGAAGATATGGACTCCTTCTTTATGAGTGAGGTTCAGGTCTTAGCAAGTCCTATTCAAGCGAAGCAAATAGAAGAACTAGGATTAACAGAGTCCCAGTTTGAGGGTATCTCCCAAGGTGTTCAATTCGTAGAAGCTGGTGACGACACGGCTACAGAGACCAGTGAAGGTAGCTTAGTAGGAATGGATGAAAATCCATTACAAACCTTGGTACCTGGAATATTTGGTGGCTTTGTCCTATTATCCGTTGTCTTTACAGGGATGGCTATTTTCCAAAGTGCTTCCCAAGAGAAAAAAGATAAGATCGCAGAGATCATTCTGTCTTCGCTAACGCCAACTGAATTGATGCAGGGAAAGATTATCGGTTATTTCGCTTTAGGTCTCATTCAAACGCTTGTCTCTACAGTACTTCTATTGCCAGTTTTTATGTGGCGACTAGATGAACCGCTTCTAGAATATTTATTAGTTCCAGAGCTTGCATTGTATCTACTTATTGCAATTCTTGGCTATCTCCTATTCGCTTCTATCTTTGTAGGTATTGGAGCGACGATGGCTGATGTTACAACTGCAGGAAACTTCCAAGGCTTTGTCATGATGCTACCGTTTTTACCATTTGTCTTTATCGGGCCTGTATTAAGTGACCCAAGTGGACTTATGGCCCAAATAGGTACCTATATTCCATTCACATCGCCTGCAGTCCTGCTGCTTCGCTTAACCACACTAGAAGAATGGCCATGGATTGAAATTGGAATCTCCTTAGCTATTCTTGCTATAAGTGTTTGGGCATTCATGAAGCTGGCAGGAAAAATATTCAAAGTGGGTATTCTGATGTACGGAAAAAATGCGACCCCAGGGGAAATCATAAAATGGCTTAAAGCTTAAATTTGAAAAACGGGAGTGGGAAGCCTCTCCCGTTTTTCAAATCCACGGTCACGACTCCAACTCCCATTATAGGACTTTTTTAACCTAACTAGAAAAGAACTTTACTTCTAAATTACATTATGATGAATAAACTTAATTAGACCGCTACTATATACCTCAATGAATGAAACTTATCCTCCAACCACTGTTATGGTAGCAATAGTATGCAGCAAAGCTCGAAAAACAAGGAGGGTATTTAATGAAGATCGCTGTATTTCACGGCTCCACAAGAGAAAAAGGAAATACGGAATATCTAGCTTATCAGGCCGTACCAAAGGATAAGGCCACCCATTTCTATTTAAGGGATTATGAGATTCAGCCTATTACAGACTTACGCCATTCACCAGAAGGGTTTCCCGACACACAGGATGATCATTTACAATTGGTTGATCAAATGCTCGAACATGACATCATTGTTTTTGCTACCCCTATTTACTGGTATGGAATGGCCGGCCCACTAAAAGTATTTATTGATCGTTGGTCCCAAGTAATGAGGGATACGAATTACGCCCACTTTCGAGAAGAACTGGGTAAAAAGAAAGCCTACTTCATTCTTGTTGGCGGGGACCAACCAACTGTAAAAGGCTTGCCCCTTATACAACAACTGACATACATCTGCCAATTCTACGGTACAAAAGTGGGAGGCTATGTCATTGGAGAGGCCCGGAAGCCTGGAGCGATAGTAGATGACCGCCGTGCACTGGAAGCTGCTTCAACGTTAATTAGCGAACTTCAATAATTTCTATTAAAACAGCTGCCCGCTTGGACAGCTGTTTTTAGTTTACCTTCGCTTCTCTTTTTTTCCACATGTAGTAGTTGTAACCTACATTTAATGGCCCCAACACAGTCAGGGCTCCCATTACCACTAATTTAAAGCCAAATCCTACAGGTGTAAAATATAATACAACTCCTAAAAATAGATAGGAGTGTGGTTGTGTCCACAAGTCTCTGATCACTTTTCTCGTAGTTTCTCCACGCTTTAAAAGTTCTTCTTACCTAAACATATTCTACAATGGTCCTCCTTTTCCTGCTTCCTTCTCATTTCTTACTATATTCTAGTCCTTCCGATTTGTTTTCTATAAAGCACGTTTAATTTCTAGCAATCTAGGAAAATACTATGCCATAATAAAGTTATTCAATTAAAGGAGGCTATCATGAAGATTAGTAAAGCACTTATTATTTTTATTGTCTTAGTCGGAACCTTTATCTCCCTACCAAAACAAGGGAGTGCAGAAAGTGGTGACGTCTATGAAGTTGGCGACATTGTATTAAACGTAAGAAGTGAGCCATCTAGCACGGGCCCTGTAATCGGCAAATTACATAAAGGAGACCAGGTAATTGCCTTTAATGAACATTATGGCTGGCTACAAACCTATTATGATGGCGAGGAAGCATGGGTTGCAGCACATTATTTAACCAAGAAAAAAGAGAACACCATTACAAAAAATGAATCTCAAGAGCTTATGGTAACAGGTCAAAGTGTTTATATCCGTTCAGGCCCAAGTACAGACTTTGCCATTGTGGGTTCTGCCACTATAGGTGATACATACAGCATGGTAGAGACAGAAGCTGATTGGTACAAAATTAAACTACACGATGGTTCAACGGGATGGATTGCCTCGTGGTTAACGGACAAATCGAGTAAGGCGGATGCTTCCGAGGAGCAAACCGGCAAGAAGACGGGAACTGTTGCCGAAGAGGTAAAAGGGGTTTCCACTAGCAGCCCACTTGATGGGTATAATATCGTAATTGATGCAGGGCATGGAGGAAAAGATCCAGGCGCCATTGGACTAAATGGTACGGAAGAAAAAACAGTAAATAGTCAAACAGCAAGCGAAGTTGCTAAAGTCTTAAGCGCTAAGGGAGCTACTGTCATTCAAACTAGAAGCAAGGACACCTTCCTCTCACTCGACAGGCGCGCAGAGATAAGCAACACATATAATACAGATGCTTTTATTAGTATTCATTATAACGCGTTTCCCGTCCAATCGGTTCAAGGCATAGGCACTTATTACTCCTCCCTGAATAAAGACCATGCATTAGCAGAGGATATTCAAAATAAACTATCCGGATCTCTCCCACTTTATAACCGTGGGTTATTTCAAGAAGAGTTTCGGGTGTTACGCAAGAATAATGCACCAGCAATATTACTTGAACTAGGCTTTCTCACAAATCCTGGTGACTATGCAACCATTCAGACTACCGGTTATCACCACCAGGTTGCAGAAGCAATTGCAGACGGATTGGTAAATTACTTTCATTAAATGTAGACAGGCTGTCCTTTATGGATAGCCTGTCTTTAAATTTAATACCTTAGAAAAAATATATTGTTCACCTGATTTCCCATTGATTTTTCTACCTGTATCACGGAAACCGCTCTTTTTATATAATTGCTGTGCGACACCATTTGCACTATTAACGGCCAGAACAATTTCATCTATCGTTGGGAATGATTCTGCTAAAAACAAAGTGAGTAGTTCAATAGAACTTTTTGCAATACCTTTACCTTGAAATGCTGTTTGAACAGAGTAGGCACGCAATAGAATAGCGTTAGGATTTTTCGAATAGGGTCGTACCCCTTCCTTTTCATGAAGTACGAAAAATCCCGCAGGAACTGTTCCGGTTAAAATGACTACAGGGTACCGACTTGGATCTTCCTTACATTTTTTCAGTGCATCGATTGGATGCGCTGTATACTCTAATTGCTGCTTCGTTAAATGATACGATTGCATCTGAGCCTTATTTTCAGCGGAATAAAACAGTAAGGATACCCTTTCCATTGTTTCACCTTTCATTTTCAACATGCTTCCTAGCATAGATCATACTTAAAATAGAGTTAAACTGATGCGTTTCCACCGTGTAATCATGTTTCTGCAACCAATCAACTAGTTGTGAACGATCTGCATAATACTCATCTTCTATCGCCCCAATTGCTTCAACATTGCCTTCTTCCCGAAAACTTTGCATGATATGCTGTCTATGTTCCTCATTTAAAAACATGAGGTCTGCTATACAGATTTCTCCACGCCTTTTTAGAACCCGATCCATTTCTTCCAATGCCAGCAGCTTTTCATCATCGGTTAAATGGTGTAAGGCATAACTGGAAACAATGGCATCTACCTGCATGTTCATTACTGGAAGAGCTAGAAAATGCCCCTTCCTCGTTTCAATCTCTGGATGCTTCTCTTTACAGACAGCAAGCATTTCCTCGGATTGATCTACACCAATAACTTTTGCTCCACTCACTATAAACCGTGAACCCAAATTACCCGTGCCAATCCCAATATCAAGACAAATATCACCTGGTCTTAGGTGAACCGACTCAACAACCTTATTTAACGCTGTTTCATAATCTTGATGAACATTAAATTTGTACCCATGCATTTTAATGCTTTGATCATAGTCATGGGCTTGGCTATCAAAATTCCATTTATCCTGCCAATTTTTACGCATTGCTTTAAGGGTTTTCAATTGTTTCGCCAATCCAAATAAGTCGTTGGTAACACTATCTCCTTTTCCAGCTCGTTCTGTCATCAGGTCAAGGGTCTGGATCATGTCTTTCAGCTCTAACCATTGCTCATAAAGTACACCTCGCTGCACGTTTAAATAATCTTCCACTCGCATATCCTTATCTTTTAATAAGCTATGAATCGCTTCAACTGGAAGTCCCACTTCACGAAGTGACAGGATCGTACTCAATCTTATCAGGTCTTCATCATTAAAAAACCGGTACTGATTGTTCTCTTCCTTTGCAGGAGTAATAAGTCCCTTTTCCTCGTAATACCTAATTGTCCGAGTTGATGTCTCTAATTTTTTGGCTACTTCTTTTATATACATAAATCTCACAACCTTTCGTCTATTATACTAAACGTTAACGTGACGAGAAGGTAAAGCATTTTCTTTTTACCATGATTACACCATGTTATACTAAAGGAAATTGTAGGCAAAGTGAGGACTAAACATGAATGAACAATTACAGGAGCTGGCCGACTCCTGCCAGAAAAATTATGGCCTTGATAACTATTACTTAGAAAGATACCATCTTTTTCGTGACGATAACAGCAACGTAGAAAACGCCTTTCTTTTCTCAATGGAATGGGTTCCGAGAGTCGTAGAAGGAGAAGTAGAGGAAGGGCTAAATCCTCCAGGTACTGCTGTAATTGAAATAGAACTTGAGTCGAAGAAACTACGTCACTTCACGTTTGTACAAGGTGCCAATTTAGTGGAGGAACAAGTTTTTCCACAGTTAAAGGACGGTAGTGAGTCCATCATTGAATGGGTAGAAGAAACTACCGGCCTGGAATTCGGAAGACAGTTCCAGCTAAAAGAAGAAGCCGAAAACGGAATTCGCTTTTTGGCAGCAGCTGATAACATTCCCGTATTTCCTGTTGGTACGATTGAAGTAGTGTTTAACAAAGAAGGTATGCTATCTCAATTTTCCATGGATGGCAGTTTTCCGCAAGAAGATCAGATTAAATGGGAACCTTTCGCCCTTACCTCTTCTATTGTAGATCCCATTATCCTTAATCAGCTTCAGTTATTGGAGATTCCTATTGAAGAGGAGGAGCGTTGGCTTCCGGTTTTTGGAACTACCACTACATTCATAACCAATAACAAGCAGCATATCATCCCGTTTGAAAAAGCAGAAATGCGGGATAGCTATGAAATCGTAGATAGAAATATAGAATGGGACTTCGAGGCTACGGAAGAAACCTTCGTTCCTCAAGAGATTGACTTATCACATGAGGTGTCTTTAGAGGAAGCTTTAGCAAACAAGCCAGACGAAAATAAACGTCCTTTAACCCCAGAAGATATAGAACGGAGTTTTGAGGCTGTAGGGTCCTTTACAAAAGAAAAATACCCAGAGGACAGTGGCAAATGGAAGCTATATGCTATTTTCCGCGAACACGGTTATCTGATTGCAGAGCTCTGGCCAAGGATGCAGGATAAAAAAGTGATACAGCATAAGCTAAAGCTTTTTATTGATCCAGCCACTTACAGTGTACTCAATTTTACAGATAACGAGTTTATACTAGAGATGTTTGACCATTTCTCTGAAGCTGAATCTCCTGTGTTAACCAAGGACGAAGCATTTGAAAAATTGCATAGCTATATTGAGATCACGCCTGTCTATATTTATGAACCTAATAGTGAAACCTATCAGCTTTGCGGTAAAGTTGATTGTTCTTACGGAGTAAATGCTGCGACCGGTGACGTAATCTTATTAGACGAACTATAATGAAAAAGCCAAGTCACTTATGACTTGGCCTTTTCTATATTGATGTTAGGAAACCAGTTTCAAACCAATCACTGCACCTAATATCATTGTAATACACATAGTTCTCTTCCATTCCTTTGATTCTCCGTAGAGGATCATCCCTAAAATGGCACCACCTGCTGCACCTATTCCTGTCCAAATGGCATAGGAAATTCCCATTGGAAGTGATTCCATTGCATAGGCGAGGAATAGAAAACTAGCACCAAAGCTAATGATTAAAAGAATCAAGGCCTGCAGATTACGATCCCTGTGCAATTTATTTATCATGGAAACTCCAAGCATTTCAAATATACCTGCTACGATTAAAGAAGCCCAAGCCATTATGATTCCACTCCTTCTTTTACATTATCCTTAGTAACTAGCTTCAGTCCCATTACCCCTGCCAATAAAATCAAAATTAAAATGACTTTAGGTAAGTTGAGTGGCACCTCAAAAAACATAAAATCTGCAAGGACCGTTCCAGTAGTGCCAAGCCCAACAAACACTGCGTACACCGTTCCTACAGGAAGTTGTTTACTAGCCATGATCATCAAGTAAAAGCTTATATAAATAGCGATTATTGTTCCAGTCCACTCCCAAATTCCATCAGCATGCTTTAAGCCGATGACCCATAAAACCTCGAAAATCGCGGCGATTACTACTTTAACCCAGTTTGCATTCATTTTAGCCGTACCTCCATTTGTATTATAAAATGAAACTGTAATCAGTAGAGGTTTTCTTTCTTCCCCCATTGATTGTTAGTTGAATGAATCGGGGTGTTAGTCCTTTTACTCCCACTAAAAACTCACGATTTCTCTTCATGTTTTTACGGACGGTTACACCGAGATAAAAATAAAAATGCCCGAGAGAACTATAAAATCGTTCCTCCCAGGCTTTTATCCTTCCGTGACACAGCAAAGGCTGTGAGTTTTCTCTCGGACCAGACCAACGTGTTTCGTTGCGGAACCCTAGAAAACTTATCTCATATGCTATTACCCATTATTATATATCCCATAATTAATTAGTCAAGGTTCATCCCTTTTACCTTTATACTACACTGTCCGCTCCAATTGGTAGAGTACTATGTAGAAGGAATCTAGGCTGTTTATGTTGAAGTAGTATATAAAAGTTCATATTAAGATTTTAATACTCTCCGTATGTATGAAGGAGGAATAATGAAAAGATTAGTTATTATGACTGTTGGTAAAACACATAGCGGCAAAACTACATTTGCTAGAGCCTTAGAAAAAGAATTGGATAACTCTTTCGTAATGGACCAAGACAATCAAGCAGCGTTCTTAAACACTTTTTATGCCAAACTGCAGCCAGAACAAGGACCAAACATACTTAAACACAGTCTCTCTCGGTTAATCGTTCATTATGCTATAGAAAATACTGATTTACATCTTATTGTTTGTAACTCAAACCGAAGCCAAAAAGGTCGATTGCGTTTACTAGAAGGACTCTTTAATAAAAAACAGTTTGTTCGTATTCTGGTTCATTTTGATATACCAGATGATGTTCTTATGGAAAGAATTTTTCATAGCAAGCGCAGCACAAATATATTCAGAGGGGCTTTTACTAACTTCGAGGAAGTGCTTTTAAGGCAACAAGCTGAATCCCAATTAGAAGACATCGTAGATCCTAAAGAGGAGGAAGCAGACTATCTATTTGTAATGAAGCATACCGAAGAAGTAGATTCCGTGATTAAGAGGATTGTGCAAATCTCTAAGATGTTATAATCACCTTTAAAGTAATTCATGATAAATAACAAAGGAGAGACACATTGAAAAAGATATTGAGAAAGTGGTGGTTATACGTGTTTATTGGGATCGTTTTGTTAATCGTATTCTTTTATTATCAAAACAATTCTATCGTAATCAGTAAACATACGAAACAATCGGATAACCTGCCAGAAGTGTTTGATGGATATAAAATTGTGCAACTATCTGATTTACATAACAAGTCTTTTGGGGATGATCAAAGCTACCTAGTCGAAAAAATTAAAAAGGCAGAGCCAGATGTCATTGTATTTACAGGTGATGTAATAGATTCAAGGCGATATGATGAGAAACCTAGTATCAAGTTGATGGAAAAAATTGTGGAAATTGCCCCAGTGTATTATGTAACAGGAAACCACGAATGGCGGTCACAGAAATTCAATTCATTAGAGGAAAAGTTAAAAAATACTGGTGTACATGTGATGAGAAATACAACAGAGGAAATCACTCTAGGGTCAGAGAAAATTAGACTAATAGGAGTGGATGATCCATCACATAACAGTGGTGTTGAGTCTGACGTCGTGACAACCGGAAATTATATTGAGAGTGCTTTAAAAGATGTTGACGATGAGGAGACGTTTCAAGTTTTATTATCCCATAGACCAGAATTATTATCTCTTTATAGTAACTATGGGATTGACTTGGTGTTTTCAGGACATGCTCACGGAGGACAGGTTAGAATTCCATTTATAGGTGGTTTAATTGCCCCGAATCAAGGGCTATTACCTACGTATACTTCCGGTGAACATATAGCAAACGACACGACAATGATTGTAAATAGAGGACTCGGAAACAGCCTTTTTCCACTAAGAGTTTTTAACCGCCCCGAAATTGTTGTCGTTACATTACGTACAGATGAATAAGGATTCGATTCATATAGCAAAGATGCTTGGAGATTATCCAAGCATCTTTATTTAAACGATCATTTTACAAGTCATCAAAACCGTTTAGGTCACTTGTTTTGGTATATTGTCTTGATTTCTGTTCAAAGAAATCCGTTTTTGTACCATCAAAGTTATCCACATAAGCGCGAATCCACTTCATAGGATTCTCTAAGTTCTCTGGATAAATCTCGCTTAATCCAAGCATCCGAAGCATTTTGTTGGCACGGTATTTAACATACCCTGCCATCTCGTCCAAATCGATTCCTTCTACATCTTTTAGGACATAAGTGGACCATTCGATTTCTAAGTCAACAGATTCTTTAAATTGCTCATATACCCATTCAATGAACTCTGGGGTATTATAAGAAGGGTTTTCATCCAATGCTGCCCGGAATAGTTCCGCGATAAATCGGCCATGCTCTAGCTCATCCCGGTTAATATAACTAATCATCGTAGACGTCCCGACCATTTTATTATGTCGAGCCAAATTATAGAAAAAGGCAAACCCAGAATAGAAGAACATCCCTTCAAGTAATGAAGTGTAGACAATCGTTTTCAAAATGTTTTCCATTGTTGGTTCTTCCACAAAAGCATTGTATTGCTTAACGAGATTCTCATTTCGCTTTAGAAGAATGGGGTCTTTCCGCCCAAGCTGAAATGCCTCATTCTGTTCATCCAAGGAAACAACAGAAGACAACACATAAGAATAACTTTCATTATGCACTGCTTCCTGCTGGGCGATTACTGCCATAATCGATTGAACAGAAGCATCACTCGCATACAAAGAAAGCAATAATGCTGTACGTGTTTGAGGTGCGTCCAATGTTGACAAGAGACCAATGATTTTTAAATAGGCATCTTGCTCAGACTTATCCAGTGAAGCAAACTGTTTTACATCACTGGACATATTGACCTCATCTGCTTGCCAATAGTTTCCGATCAGTCGCTTGTACATCTTGTACCAGTGTGGGTAGGCAATGTCATTCCAGTTTAATATGCCGCTGGATTTCCCACCGAAAATTCCCGTCGATTTGTTTGGGTTTAACGGCTCTAGTGTTTTAGCTTTTTTAAGCATAGCTTCTTGCATAATTAAGTACTCCTTCCACCCAGTTCTTTACTTTCTTTTCTTGGCTGCCACGGGGGGATTGTTCGATTTTTAGTCCAGCCCATTTACTGTGATAAAATGTTGTGAGCTTATCTACTGCCTTACAAAACAGCGCGTCGCCCCCAAACTGGGTATCCCCTGTGCCAAAGACAGCTACATTTTCAGGCTTGTAGCCGACTTCGAGCACAAAGTCCTTCACTTCATCAGGGGTGGAACCCATATCCCACGTAAAAGTTCCAAGAAAAATAAAATCATAATGCTGCGCATCTACAGGCTGGTCGATACCAATTCGGTGAACATCCAGCTGAAGGCCCTCAGCCTCCAGCTGTTCTCCAATAAGTTCCGCTACCTCTTTTGTATTACTACTATAAGAAAGATACGCTATTAGTGCATTCAACTTTGACACCACTCACATTCTTCGACATCGTTGGATGTAGAACGGACATAATAGGTTGTTTTCAATCCTTCGCTCCAAGCGCGCATATGAAGATCAAGTAAAACAGATGCTTTTATTGTATTTGGCACATAAAAGTTAAATGAAATGCTTTGATCAATATGTTTTTGTCTTGCAGCATTTTGCTTAATAGACCAGCGTTGGTCTACGATATACGCAGAACGACGATAGATATCGTACGTATTATGGTTTAAGTCAGGTGCCGTTGTTGGAATTTTAAAGTCCTTCTTCTCTTCGTTGTAGAAGGCCTTGAAAATCGGATCAATACTTGCTGTTGAGCCTGCAATCATAGCTGTAGTTGAGTTCGGCGCAACCGCCATAAGATAACCATTTCGCATCCCGTTTTCTGCAACTTCTTCTTTTAATGCAGTCCACTTCTCGTCGGTATAACCTTTTTTCGTGAAATATCTTCCTGTTTCCCAGTTACTTCCGGCAAATGCTGGATAGCTGCCTTTTTCCTTACTTAATTCCATACTGTTTTTAACTGTCAGATAAGCAACCTGTTCATAAAGGTCATCTGCAAATTGAACAGCTTCCTCTGTCTCCCACTTCATGTTCTTCAATGCTAGAAGGTGATGCCAGCCAAATGTTCCAAGTCCGATAGCACGGTATTTTTGGTTTGTCATTTGCGTTTGCTTGATTGGCAATGTGTTTATATCAATAACGTTATCAAGCATGCGAACCTGAATTTTAATAAGGCGGTCTAAAACACCGTCAGGAACAGCTTTACCTAGGTTAATGGAACTTAGATTACATACAACATAATCGCCCGCTTTATACTTCTTAACGATAGTATCTTCATTCTCCACGTATTCTTCCAGAAATTCAGTCGGCGACTGATTCTGCGTTATTTCTGTACAAAGGTTTGAACAGTAAATCATGCCATTATGCTCGTTACTGTTCTGTCTATTTACTTCGTCACGGTAGAACATGAATGGTGTACCTGATTCTAATTGTGACTTCATGATGCGTTTCATAATCGAAATAGCAGGTACTTGTTTCTTTGTAAGAAGATCGGACTGTACACACTCTTCATACTTCCTGCGCCATTCGCCATCGCCTTTTTCTTCATCATAGAAATCTTCGAGGGAATATCCCATTACTTCACGGACTTCATGTGGATCAAATAGATACCAGTCTCCCCTGTTTTCTACCTGCTCCATGAAATAGTCTGGAAGGCAAACACCAGTGAAAATGTCATGTGCGCGCATTCGGTCATCGCCGTTATTCAACTTAAGGTCAAGGAATGCTTCAATGTCATGATGCCAAACGTCAAGATAGATTGCGATCGCACCTTTTCTTGTCCCTAGCTGATCGACGTTGACTGCCGTATTATTTAATTGCTTAATCCACGGCACGACACCGCTTGACATGCCTTTGTAGCCTTTGATTGAGCTACCACGACCACGAATTTTACCCATATAAACACCGATTCCGCCACCGTTTTTTGATAACTTGGCGATATCTGTATTACTGTCATAGATGGATTGCAGGCTATCGTCTACTGTGTCGATAAAACAGCTGGATAATTGGCCATGTGTTTTCCCTGCATTTGTTAGCGTTGGTGTTGCCACTGTCATATATAAGTTACTTAAAGCCCAATACGCTTCTGTAACAAGTTGCTCTCTTTGGGAGGATTTCTCATCTTGCATAAGATACATCGCAATAACCATCCAACGTTCCTGTGGCAGCTCGTAGATATTCTTTTCATGATCTGTTGCAAGGTAACGTGTTGCAATGGTGTGCAGTCCTAAATAGTTAAATAACAGATCTCTTTCAGGGGCGATCATGTTCGCAAACTGATCAATTTCCGCTTTGCTGTACTTATCTAGCAGGTTTGATGCATAAACCCCTTCATTTGTTAGTGTCTGGATCAATTCGTATAGATCCCCGTATTTTTTCTCAGGTGCGTAATGGCGGTTTTCACCCGCAAGACGATAAAGACGATTCAGATAGATTCTACTTGCTAGATATGTCCATTCAGGTGCTGCTTCATCAATATTTTCCAGCGCATTTTTAACAAGTGTATCTGTCACTTTTTCATCAGTCATTTCAGCATGAATGGCTTTTGCTGCTTTTTGCTTATAAGCCTCTGTATTCACATTCAAACCTTGTGCTGCCTCGTCAATTAGCTGCATTATTTTTTCTTCATTGGATAGAATTACGGTATTCACGATGAATCCTCCTCTTAATCTATGTAATTACTTCCCCTAGTTTTCTCAATATAAAACCGCTCATCAGACTAATAATGAACGGTTTTTAACCGAGAGTACACACGGAGATTCAAAACGTTAAGCAAAACTAGAAGTTCACTAAAATTTAACTACCTTTTCTAGGTTGTTTTATGGTAAAGTAGAACGTGCGCTATTATGCTTTTCAGCGCCGTTTTCGGGTGTTTTAATCATGTTGCTAATATATTATAAACTATAAAAAACACTATATATAGTGTTTTTTTCTTTACAATCACCAATATCTTGTATTTAAAGACTACCATATTGCAAAAGCGAAATCAAGCAAAGAAGAACTCCAAAAATGCTCATAAAAATCTAGGTTTTCTTATCATTTCGTTGTTTTTCACCCATTATCTATTTAAAAAATATTTTTTCTCTCTCAACCATTTTTCTAGTTAATAGAGAGGAGGGATTCTATTAAAACATGCCGAATGAATTTTAGCACTTATTAATGCTCAACTACCATTCGGCATTTGTGTTTCCCTCAATTTTTGCTTATTTCTCTCCTTCTACATATCGTCCGTGATTCGGAACGGCTATCTCTTTAAAATGATCAGCTAGATATGTTAACCCATCAAGCAACTTGTCACCCGAAACAGGTACACCATGCCCCGTGACACCATGAAGTGGTTTTAGATGTACTAATTTTTTCACTGACACTTCTGCAGCCTCCCAATCAGGCGTAAAATACCTTGGTGGCCCATGAATCTCCAACTTCTGTTGTACTACCTCCAACATATCTTCCTGTTTTACTGTTGTAAACGCATCCCCTGCAATTAACGTCTTATCAGTAAAACGAAATGCAGAAATATGTCCTGGTGTATGGCCAGGGGTATGGATCCATTGCCAACCAGGCATGAATGGAATCGTCCCATCGTGTGGCAACTTATGGATGTGCCCTGATAGATCGACTGGTCTATTTGGGAAGAATGCAGATAACTTTGCCACCATGCCACCTGACACGCTTGGATCGGGTTCATTGTAACGCGTTTCACCTGTTAGGTATGGAACTTCTAAGGGGTGAGCATAAACCGGCACACCCCACTCCTCTACAAGCTCTACTACAGAACCTACATGGTCAAAGTGTCCATGTGTTAAAATAATTGCCTTTGGCTTTGCTCCTTCTCCAAACAACTGCTCTGCCTCTGCCTTAATTTTAGAAGCGGAACCTGGCATCCCTGCATCAACCAGCACCCATTCCTTTTTATCACCTACATAACACACGTTCACAATTTGGTTTGTATAGCAGTGCACCTTATCAGCTACTAATTGTACGTTTCCACTCCCGACAGATGTGAATGGCATTTTTCTCCCTTCATTCTTGTGGTTCATATGTCCTCTCCTCCTCATTTGCTGTTGTTTATCCGAAGCAACCGTCCGTAAAACTCCTACTGGTTGCAGTTTCACTTTATTATTTCCCTTTGTTTCCATCAGGATAAACAAGACTTGGCGCATAGTGCTTTTGGATTATTTTTTATATTTCTCCCTAGATTATTGGGATAATTTGCTATACTATCCATAATAAAAAGCGGGAGAGGAAACGGATGAAAAAGTGGGATGAGGCATACCAGCTTGAGCGGTTTGCAAAAACAGAGGAAGAATTTGATGCGTATTATGAAGAAGAGCTAAAAAGCGATGTTGAACGTCTGGAAGCTGAAAGAAGAAAAGCAATAGGCCTGACCAAAAAGCAGGCAATGAAACTATTGCCCGCTGTTGTCGTATTACTATTAAGCTATTTCTTTTGGCCTTTTATTATAGGCTACCTATTTTTTGGCATCCTTTTTATTTGTACCTTTCTTTTTAAAGATATAGAAAGAAATCGTAGGGAACTTGAAAAAAAGATAAAGGAAGAGCTTGTCACAGATATTGTGAAATTTATTAACCGAAGATTTACTTATTCTCGAAGAAGATACGTTCCGCAAGAGGATTTTATTAACTCGAACATTTTCGATATCGACCCAAATCGGTATAGTGGGGATGACTTTATTAAAGGAAGTGTAGGCAGCAGTGTAGAAGGAAATCCGTCGGGTAACAGACAACCTAAAACGGAACTAATGTTTTCGGAAGTTAAAGCCTTCCATGTTGTTCCATTTAAAGATAGAGAAGGTAAGAAAAAGCAACGTATCCGTCCACTATTCAAAGGCCTCTTTTTTGTGGCTGATTTCAATAAAGATTTTGAGGGGCTTACCATTGTCACCCCACAAAATGACCGGACGGTTGCGAAGAAGCAGAAAAAGAACAGTAAGGGTAGGTTAGAAGAGGTAGAACTGGAAGACATCGACTTTATGGATACTTTTGATGTTCGAACAACAGATCAGATTACAGCGAGATATATCCTGACACCAAATTTCATGAACAGGCTACTTTCCTTTACAACACGGGATCGAACAAAAGAGATCCCCAAACCAGCTTCATTTAAAGAAGCATCTCGGATTGCGATGAATGCACGGTACTCCCCACAATTAAACTTTGTAAATCCACCTTACTTCTCTTTTAAGGATGGCAAAATGTATTTCTTGTTACCAACAGAAAAAGAGCATTTTACCTTCAGCATCTATTTGCCTTTAACGAAAGAAGTAATGAAGGGTTACTTTCACGACATTAATATTGCCCTAGAACTAGTGGATGAACTAAATCTTAATTTAAGAATATGGAATAAGGAATAAAGCGTAACGAGGAGGGTTTATATGGATACTGGCATGATAATTATTGTAGCTGTAGCAGTTACTTTTATCTTATTTTTTATCTTGAGCTATAACAAGATGAAGAAACAGGAAGTAAATGTGGAAAATGCTTTTAGTGATTTGGATGCTTTTTTAATGAAGCGAGTAGATGAGCTGGATAATCTGGTTCAAACAGCTCGAGTTGCAACGGATAAAGAAATGGAAGTATTGAAAGATGTAACAGCGTTAAGAGCAGGTGTCATGAATGCGCCTAATATGAATAAAAAAATTAAAGCGCACAATACCCTTCAGCAAGAAATGCCTAATATTATGATGAACATGGAAAGCTACCCGGAAATCCAGTTTAATGAGAACTACCTGCACATTCAGCGTTCGATCAATAATATCGAAGAACAAATTCAAGCAGCACGTCGCAATTTTAATTCCCATACAGGGAAGTATAATCAGCTGATTTCTACCTTTCCCCGTAATCTTATAGCCGGCGCTTTTGGTTTTAAAAAGAAACCTATGTTTGAGACACCGCCCGAAAAGAGGGAAAATGTCGACATGAAAGCGCTGTTTGATAGATAAGATAAGCTGAAAATCTATTTTTGACTTTATCCCCCCCCTTAACATAAATTAAACGTTAGGGGGGGAACCAATAGCACATTATAATCTCATGCTGTTCTTTTATCTGACTCTAATCCTTTAAGAGATTGATTACTGCAACCGTTTTGGTGGTGGATTCTCATGATGCTTAGATTGCACTTCCTTGAAAAGCCCCTCTGAATCAACATTAGATTGTTGAACCTGGGCTGATAAAGACGCTAGCTGGTTACGTAGCTGTTCTACTTCCTTCGTTGGTGTCATCGTTTGTAAATAATTCTTTATATCATTAGCCAGCTGTTGAAACTCCTTTTTTGTTACTGGTTGGGAATCCGGCTTTAAGGTGAAGCCAACCTGGCCATTAGGCTCAAGTGTTGCCCATTGAACGTCATTAATCCGCTGGACATTTTTTTGTCGCAGATTCATTTCCAATTGATCTACCGTTAACCGTAGCTTCTTCAAATTCGCTTCTTGAATAACACCATCTTTTATTAGTACCTTGGATTTACCTGTAATAAGATTTTCAAAAAAGTCCCCTTTTATTTGAATAAATTCCATTGCAATCAATGTTAGAACTAGCACCGTTCCTACACCAAGTGTGACCCAAATGTCTTCCCCAGCCAGTGGTTGTATTAGAAGGGAGCCAATCCCAATCATAATAACCGTCTGGGTCAATGTCATTTGTGAGATTGATTTTCTTCCTGCTAACCGTAATAGGAATGTTCCACCTAATACAATGATGATTGACTTCCATATCCAATCAAATTCCATTTTAACAACTCCTATAACCTATAGTTAATAGAGTTAGTTTGACACACAACATTTTTATTATGCCTATATTAGGAAGTCATCTTAGCAGGCTGTTGAAGTGTAATGAATGCACTTGCATCATATTCCTTTTCAACAAACACTTGATGCCATTGCATGAACATAAGAACTGTCCAAAGCTTACGGGAATAATCCCTTCTACCGGTAGCATGAACATCCAATAACTCCATGGCAACCTGCTTATTTAACAAGTGGCTGGTCTCGCTTTCACTTATAAGCTTTTTAGCCCAATCATACAGTTCGTTTCTTAACCAGTCCCTGATTGGCACAGGAAATCCTAATTTTCTTCGATCCACCACATGTTCTGGAACAATCCCCTCGGCTGCCTTTCGTAGGATTGATTTAGTGGTACCAGATGTAAAGTTGGCTTCCACCGGTAGACGTCTTGCAATCTCGAATACTTCCTTATCTAAAAAAGGAACCCGAAGTTCAAGCGAATGTGCCATAGTCATTTTATCTGCTTTGAGCAAAATATCACCCGGAAGCCATGTGTGTATATCGATATACTGCATCTGATGAACCTTATGGGAATTCTCCACATGTCGATACAGTAGTGAAGTCCATTTTTCATACCTCGCTTCTTTATAATAGTGTTGAAGTAATTGCTCCTTATCCGCTTCCTCAAACATTTTGGCATTCCCAATGTACCGTTTTTCAAGTGGTGTCGTTCCACGTTCTAGAAAGCTTTTTCCTTTCGTCCCTTCTGGGAAAATAGCCGCTAGCCGATTTAAGAGTTGGAGCAGCTTCTTTGGCATATAATCAAAGACCTTTAAAGATTCGGATTCGCGGTAAATGTTGTAGCCACCAAAGAGCTCATCTGCCCCTTCACCAGAAAGAACTGCCTTCACATGCCTCCCCGCCTCTTGTGCAACAAAATAAAGCGGTACACAAGCCGGATCTGCCAATGGGTCATCCATGTGCCACATTATCTTAGGCAACGCATTCACATATTCTTCTGCCGTGATATGATAGCTGGAATTTTGTACCCCCATTGCTTCGGCACTTCTTTCTGCAATAGAAACCTCGGAGTAACCGTTCTCCTCAAACCCTACCGAAAAGGTTTTAATGTGCGGATTAATTTCTTTCGCAAGTGCAACAATAAAAGTCGAATCGATTCCGCCAGATAAAAAGGCTCCCAGTGGCGCATCGCTTTGCATATGTTTTTCAACGGAGTCAATGAGCACGTCTCGGACACAACGAATAATTTGTTGTTCATTCCCTATTACCGGCTCAAAGGTTGCATGAAAATAACGTTGTTTTTTAATAGGCTCTTTCCATTCTTTTATAAAATAGTGGCCCGGCTCTAAACGGTTTATCCCTTCTGTTAGACTCATCGGATCTGGTACATACTGAAATGACATATAATGTTGTAATGCTCTGTGATTTATTGTTTGCTGTTGAGATAAATAGGTAATGCTCTTTTTTTCGGATGCCAGTATAAGCTCGCTGTCACTCTCCGTATAGTAGAATGGTTTAATTCCAAAGGCGTCTCTTGCACCATATATTACTTTTTCTTGTCTATCCCATATTAGAATAGAAAACATTCCCCGTAATTCTACAAAAGCATCTACTCCCTTATCTAAAAACATTGCACCAACTACCTCTGTATCTGACTTTGTAATAAACTCATAGCCTTTTTCCTCAAGTTGTGAGCGTAATTGTGTAAAGTTATAAATTTCACCATTAAAGACCATACGATAGCGATCTTCTCCAAATGCCCATGGTTGTTGGCCACCTTCATGATCAATTATACTTAATCGCTTAAATGAGAGGGCTATAGTAGAATCGTAATAGAATCCATCCTCATCAGGGCCGCGATGGTGAATCAGCTCGCTACTAGCCTTAATTTCGTCTAAATGATCTGGGCTGAATTGTAGTGCATCCTCTTTTAATAAAATCCCAACAAAACCACACATGTTAACACTCCTCTTCTATTCCACTATTTCAAAGCTCTCCAACATATAATGAAAACGTGCTCCGTGCCCTTCTTCCGCCTCCAAGAAATATGCCTGTTTAATAACAAACACTTGGTTTTCTCTTGTTTCTGTCACATAGTATCGGTGAATTGGCGTATCCCATTGATGCCCTGTTTTGCCAGATTCGTTCGTTGTTTTCTTTCCCATCCCTTGAATTACTTCTGCTTCAATCGGCTCTGTTACATGCTCCTGCCTAACTACTTCTAATCCGTCAGCTGTGATTTCTTGTTCGATATCTTGCAAAACGTCTTCCGTTGTCGTATTCTCTCTTCGACTAATCTCCATATAAACATCAGGATAACGATCACCTAACGGCTCCTTTGTTTCGATACGGTCAACTTCCTCTCCTTTGACCATTTTGTATCTGTCTTCGTCGACATAGATGACATAGCGTAATGCTTCATTCGTTTCCAGTTGGGTGTTGCTCTCTTCCTTTTGACCTTCTATTTCAATTTCTTCCTGTTTTTCCTCTACAAACATATCTTTCAAATTTTGAATCATCGCCTGGCCAGTATCTGTCATAAGCCCGAACGTAAGGAGTATGATTGCTGCTATAGTGCCTAATGCCGCAACGAAGCTTTTCTTCTTCGATTTGCTTGGGCGTTTAGCTTCAAATATATTTTGATGAATTTTGTTCCATGTTTCTTCTTTTAGTTCGGAATCAACGTGAATACGTTTTTGCATTTCTTCTCGCAATTTATCATCAAATTGTTGTTTATTTCTCATCTGCGACACCCCCCATTAACGTTTTCAGCTTCCTTCGCGCTTTATACAGTCGTGATTTAACAGTATTTAGATTCAACTCAAGAATTTCAGCTATTTCCTTTTCTGTAAAATCGTTCAGGTATTTTAATATGAGTACAGTACGGTGGTTTTCTTCCAGTTTATCCATTGCGATTTCGAGATCCTCAAAATCCACTTCATCTTCTGTGCCTGTATGCAAATAATCAAGTAATTCTTCTGACTCCACACTGATTGCCTGCTTTGCCTTTTTTCCAATATACCGCCTTGCCTCATTTACTAATAATTGATAAAACCATGGCTTAAATGGTCTTTTCATATCGAATAAGTGTATGTTTCGGTATAATTTAATAAAAACTTCTTGCACAATATCAGCTGCGTCAGCCTGATTTCCAGTAATGCCATACGCTGTCCGGAGCGAGTAGTCGGCATACACGTCATACAGTTTCTTAAACGCTCGCTGATCGCCTTTTTTAATCTTCTTTATGAGCTTGCTTTCTCTATCCATCAACAGCGCCAATCCTCCTTTTAGATAACGTTCTACTCTATATACCTTAAAAATCTCACAAAAGTTTTCGAAGATAGCTTATTTAATTTATATTTTTCATTACGAAAGTGAATGTATTAACATATTTGTGGTTAACGTTGCTCTTCCTTTAGCAAACGTTTACGTGTCCTTAATATGTAAGGCCACTAAATTGTATTCTTTTCCGAGTACAAAAAAAACTGCCATAATAAGTATGCTCACTTATCATGACAGCTTTCTATTTATTCATACTGGCAAAGAAGTCACCTAAGGGATTTTCCTCTTCTTGCTCTTGCTTCACACTCTCTGTTGGCTCTATCTCCAAGCCATCTATATCGACATCATCTAAGTCAAACTCCACATTTTTCGGAAGCTGGAACTCTTCTTTCTTCGTTTGCTCCTTAGCCTCATACGTAGGTGGTTCTTCATCTAGATCATAAGCGTCTCTGTTAAGTGAAGCAAGCAAGGTTGTAGCACGCATTGGATCACTTAATAACTGATAGATAAGACTTCCGATCAGCGCTTCCGAATGTTCATGCTTGAGCCAGCTTTTTTGTTCTTTTGTTAGCTTTTGGGGGAGGGGAACGGTAATGGTTTCCCGTTCCCTTGTATGATCCTCATTTAACCCCTTCAAGACAAATTGCGCAATTTCACTTGAGAAGTTTCTGCGCGCCGTTTCCTTTAATTGTTGTAGCTGCTTTAAAAGATAATCAGGTGTATCAGAAGGCACACGGAATGTGATCGACTGCCCTCTTTCAATTGTTTTCTTTGTCATGCACACTCACCCTACTTAGCTTTAGCTGTGGTAGTTGTCTCTTCTTTTACTTTTTCTTTTTCTGCTTTTCTCGCAAAGTCTGTAACTAGCTTGTAGTAAGCATTTGCCATCATCCAGATACTTTCATTTTCATCTTCAAAGAACTCGATATTGTACCCATCAAGCTTGTTATTTAATGCTTTTAGATAATCTTTAAGAACAGCAGAGCCCCCTCCAACAAAATAGCAAATCTCGGATTGAGAGTTTTTTGCCCATACATTACGGAGGAATCTATATTCCTTCTTGGCGAGCTCGAGCAAGATGTGATCTGTAATATCATGCACATTAGTTCTGCTTCCCTTTACCATAATATGGTGTCTATCATTATTTCTCGTTATAATGTCAACCACATCTCTACGGCTGTCCAGCTCTACGCCATGCTTAATCCGTATTTCTTCGCGAATTTGCTCCAATGACTCGGATACACCTAGATTGAAACCTTGTGCTTTATCGTCATCCACATTACGATTTCGGATAACCGCAATATCTGTTGATAAACCACCAATATCCTGAATAAGAATCTGTTTATCAATTAATTCCTTGTTGATAACGTTAAGATCATTATCCATGATGAGGTTAACATAGGCAGCGAAGCCTTCTGGATATACCTTTACTTCATCAAATTTGATGTTTACTTTTTTACCTTGATGTTTAGGTGTAATTAAAAATTCAATTTGATGCACGGAACCTAGGAGCTGGGATCTGTAGCCAACATCCTTTCCTTCTTTTACTTCACGCAATGGTAATCCAGTACCAAGCGTGTAGTTGGCATCTATGACATCGTTTTTGCCTGCTTTGAATGCACCTGATTCTACTGCATCCAACGCTAGAGAGGCAAATAGCATTACAAGTGTTTGATCCTCTTCGGATTTATTACTTCCAATGTCCAGCTCTGTTGAGTTATTTGTTTTTGTAGCTAAATTACCAACACGATAAACGACGTTGTTCTCCTCTAGGGCAGGGGAGTGTACACGAATATGTAAATTATCTAATACATCTTTTTCATCCAATTCTTCTATTCCGATAACTGGACGGTCCTCCATGTCCTGTGCAACCACATTTGGAATATAGACGTCATTCTCCATTTTTCCAAAGTTTGCTTTCAAGGCATCATTTCCTACATCCACTGCTGCAATTCTTGATTTTGTCATAATAGAAAATCTCCTTTTTATATAGATAGGAAAATATAATAGTAAGACTAGCAAATCCACCAATTCCACATTGCTTAACGGGCTTCTCGCTTTTCTTTGTCTAGCTCGTTCGCCCAGCAATTTGCATACTTCGATCTTCTTCCTTCAATAAGTCAACCTCGCTTCTCTTCGTTCCGCGGGTTTCCTTTATCTCCTCAGCAGCTCTCCAGTATGTCCATTGCTTAACGGCCGATCTCGCTTTTCTTATTACATTAACCGTAATTACTAGGTTAATAGTTTTTTTGGAAAATAGCAATCCTACTATTTTCGCATTCTTTTATGTATACATGTGTGCATTTTTGCATTCGTTGTTATATCAGCTTGTAAACAGATTTGTATATATGTTTTCATTATTGTTTACTTTTGTATACATTATTGTTTACATGTTTACAAATAGTGCAAACATGAATTTCTTAATAAATTAATGACTAACTTTTATCATGATCGGGTATCGGAGAAAAACAAATTATAAAAATGGAGATGACAACATGACAGGATTTGAGGATTTAATCGCAACCATATCCGATTTCTTTTGGACTTATGTATTATCCTTTCTCTTAATCATTACGGGGTTATTGTACACCTTCCGTTTAAAGTTCCTTCAATTTCGGATGTTTGGTCACATCATTAGCAAGACAATTGGACAAGTATTTAAAAAGAACAAACACAAGGGAACCATTACTCCCTTTCAAGCATTCACTTCTGCTCTCGCGTCAACAGCCGGTGCTACAAACATCGTTGGTGTTCCCGTAGCCATTTCACTCGGTGGACCGGGTGCCCTTTTTTGGATGTGGATGGTAGCTTTAATAGGAATGGCTACGAGGTATAGTGAGATTGTACTTGGTATGAAATACAGAGAGAAAAATGAAGAAGGTGAGTGGGTAGGTGGCCCGCAGTACTATATACGCAAGGCATTAGGCTGGAAGACGATAGCCATCCTGTTTGCCGTCTTTCTAATGCTTGAAGCTATTCCTAGCGTTATGGTGCAGTCAAACTCAATCGCTACACAGCTTCAGGGGGCATTTAATTGGCCAGTACAAGCAACAGGCATCGGAGTACTTCTTGTAATTGGCGTCATTATCATTGGTGGCATAAAAAGGATTGCCAACGTTACCGATAAACTTGTCCCTTTTATGGTTTTGGCGTATCTAACTCTAGCTTTAATTGTGATTATCGCAAATGCGGACCAGCTAGGAACTGTGTTTAGCTTAATTTTCACCCATGCATTTACCCCCATCTCTGCAACAGGAGGATTTGCCGGTGCAGCAATTGCTCAGGCCATTCGCTGGGGGATCGCTCGCGGGTTGTACTCCAATGAAGCTGGTTTAGGTACTGGGCCTATCGCACATGCTCCTGCACAGACAGATCACCCTTCGAAACAGGCTTTCTGGGGAGTCTTTAGTGTCTTTATTGATACCATCGTCATATGTACGGTATCTGGTATCCTTGTCCTCATCACAGGTGCATGGACAAAAGTTGAGTCAGCAAATGCCTCTAGCATGATTACCGTTGCCTTTTCCGACTTCTACGGAACAACATTTGGTGGCATATTTGTTGCTATATTCCTATTGTTCTTTGTTATTACCACGATTGGGATTCTCATATTCTTTGGAGAAAAACAAGCCGAATTCTTATCAGGTTTAACCGCAGCGAAGTCTATGCGTATCGTATACCTTGTGGCAATATATATTGGAGCAATTGGTGGCTTGCAATTTGTTTGGCAGTTTCTTGATCTGATGCTTGCCTTTGTGGTCATCTTCAATGTGATACCAATGCTTTTCCTTAGCAAAGAAGTTAAAGCTATTACCGACGACTATGTTTATCGCTTCTATAAGAAGAATGGCGGTGAACCTAGCGTAACGCTCTTTACAGACAAAGAATAAGTACAGGGTATATTAAAATCCGCAATTTCAACCAGTTTTATTAATGTTACAACACAAAAGATTCCAGTTATCACATTTGATAACTGGAATCTTTTATCTTACCAACGCACTAGTTTATTTTGTTTTTATCCTACACCTCTTTCCCAGAAACGGTGTTGTTTTACAGCCTCTGTGAATCGGGAAACGAAGCTCTCTGTAGAATCTTCTGTTATTACACCAGCAGCTATGGAGGAGATATCGAGATGTTTTAACAGTTCCTCTCCCTCATGTGTAGCACCAATTGGCTTGAAATGTGAAAAGGCCTCTTTCATGAAGTAACCAGCCTTGTCCCGGAAGGTTTTGTCTTGCCCGGCACCACCTGCTACATAAACGGCGTCATATAGGACAGAATCTACTGTCAGGAAGGTATTATCTACTTCAAGTTGAGGACCTTTGTCTGTTTTCAACTTCCCTAATTTCGAAGCAATGATTTCTGGTTCCATCCCCTGCTTCTTCAATTGCTGCACGATATTGTTTACCACCTCTCCGTTATAGCCCTCATCTAGTAACACAGCGATTTTACGTGTTGCCACGGATTTTGTACTGTTTTCCTGACTTAAGGCTGGAGAAACCTTTGTCACTTCTGATCCGCCCTCTGTCGGTTCTTTTACACCAATATTGTCCGCTATTTCTCTGGCCATATCTAGATTAACATTTGCAAACATATCCACTACTTGCTGCTGAACATCTTTGCTTTGCACCTTCCCAAGCTCAAAGCAAAAAGCCTCTATAATGTGTTCTTTTTCAGGTTTACTCATGCTATTCCAGAATAATGTAGCCTGTGAGAAATGATCCTTAAAACTATTGCTCCTTGCCTTCACCTTTCTCCCTTCCATCTTCTCTTGGTAATGTTCATAGCCACCGTCTTTTGGAGCTACGGTCTCAGGAGTATTATCAGCTAGGCTGTTTTTATGATAACTTACTTGGCCTTTATTAATTGTGTGTCTGCCGTACCCATCCCGCTGATTATTATGAAAAGGACATACAGGTCGATTAATAGGCAGTTCATGGAAGTTAGGTCCTCCAAGACGTATTAACTGTGTATCTGTATAGGAGAATAACCTCCCCTGTAGTAATGGATCGTTGGTAAAATCAATCCCTGGAACAACATGCCCCGGATGGAAGGCAACCTGTTCTGTCTCGGCAAATACATTGTCAACATTCCGATTTAAAGTCATCTTACCAATGATTTTTACAGGAACATCTTCTTCTGGCCAAATCTTTGTTGGGTCAAGAATATCAAAATCAAACGAAAACTCTTCTTCTTCAGGGATAACTTGGACTCCAAATTCAAACTCTGGGTAATTGCCACTTTCAATTGCATCATATAAATCAGCACGATGGAAGTCAGGGTTCTTCCCATTAATCTTTTGTGCTTCGTCCCACACGGTTGAGTGGATTCCCAGTTTTGGCTTCCAATGAAACTTTACAAAATGTGCTTTTCCTTCCTCATTCACAAAACGGAAAGTATGTACTCCGAACCCTTCCATCATGCGGAAGCTCCTCGGGATTGCCCGATCTGATAAATGCCACATAATCATGTGTGCTGTTTCCTGATTGTTTGCTACGAAGTCCCAAAATGTATCGTGTGCAGATGCCGCCTGCGGTATCCCGTTATGCGGCTCTGGTTTCACAGCATGAATTAAGTCCGGAAACTTCACTGCATCCTGTATAAAAAATACAGGAATGTTATTGCCAACAAGGTCATAATTTCCTTCTTCTGTGTAAAATTTGGTTGCAAATCCACGTACATCCCTTGCCAGTTCACCAGAACCTTTCGATCCGGCTACAGTCGAATATCTAACAAAGACCGGCGTCTTAGAACCCGGTTCCTGCAAGAACTTAGCTTTTGTATAAGGTTTCATTGATTCATATAATTCAAATTCCCCGTGTGCTGCATAGCCTCGTGCATGCACAATTCGCTCCGGAATACGCTCATGGTCAAAGTGTGTCATCTTCTCACGGAAATGAAAATCTTCCATTAGCGTCGGACCTCTTTCACCTGCTTTAAGAGAGAACTCATCTTCAGCTACTTTTAATCCTTGATTTGTAGTTAGCTCTTTTCCTTTGTCGTCTACTCGGTATTCTTCCAGTTGCTCATTTTTACTGTTGCCATCTACTTTACGCTTATCACTCATGCGCCTTAGCCTCCTCAAATGTTAGTTAAATGGTATTGTAACTAGACTCTCCCCTAAACTCTACCCGGAGGATAATTGTGATAAACAACAAGGCTGTCCTATTAATAAATAATTATGATAATATTTCGAACATATTGGAAAAAAATGTGCTAAAATTAAAGTGAAAGTAGGATTTTATGCCTACGTTCTAGAAAGGAAGATTATGTATGCGACTGAAACTATTTATAATAAGTATTTTCATTGTTTCGCTGATTGTCGCACTATTTTATGGTGAGATTATAATAAGTAAACCATTGTTTTTTAAAGCAATTCTATTATATTGGCTTTTTTCTACACTTTACTCCAACCTAACTATTGTTGTTAAAAAGGGAAAAGTAAACATGGACTACGGTATCTCTTACGGTCTTTCCTTTGGACTGTTGGCAGGTCCGCTTGGTCTGTTCATTTTTGAATTTGTTCAACGCTTTATTGTCTACCTTAATCGTAAATACTCCAACACCGCTGATCCGGATGAATTTCTACATACCTTTTACAATATTGGAGCATTTACATTAAATAACTCTATTGCCTTTTTCCTTTTTCAGGCCCTGTACCCTTCATTTCAGACCATTCCCTTTGGGTTTTGGCTATTAGTAATTTTACTTGTAATCGTTGTCTCTTTACTATCTGATCTATATTTAATTACCATATTTTCCTTCACTGGGGATATTAACTCAAAAAAAGAAGCATGGGACTTTTTAAGAAGCCGCAGCATGCTTGACATGGGAAAAACAGCATTTTCGAATGGGTTGCTCGTCCTACTTCTCATGGAACAGCAATGGGAAATGGTAATTGCCCTATTTATTTTGAACTATCTTGTCAGTCGCTCTTTCATGGTGAAATCTCAAACGATCCAGCATAAATTGGAGCGAGATCAATTTGAACAAATGGCGTATACTGATTTCTTAACAGGAGTGTATAATCGCACCTATATGGATAAAATCATGCAGGAATTGAATAAAAGCGGTGAATGTATCGGGGTACTTGTTTCCGATATCGATACGTTTAAACGAATTAATGATACGTATAATCATGCGGTAGGAGACCACGTGATTCAGCATTATGCTACTACATTGCAGAACAATCTCCAGGGAAATGACTGTTTAATCCGAAGTGGTGGCGAAGAGTTCACCATCTTCCTTAGGCACCGTTCATTCCAACAATGTGTGGAGCTTTTGGAAAAAATACGACTGGATGTCGAGAGCAGTCCAGTCCACACAGAATACAAGTCAGAACAGCTAGACATCAACTATACTGCCTCGTTTGGGTTATATTATTATAAAACAGGGGCTGAAACGGAGATAAAACGGGCCTACGTCTACGCAGATGATCTACTGTTACAGTCAAAAGAAACGGGGAAAAATCGGGTCACAGCAAAAAATGGTACATCGACCCTCCCATTATCCGCTAGGTTTAAATAAGTCGTGAATCGCTTTATGCTCAATCATACGAAAAAACCTGAACAGGTACTAAATAGGCCCGGTTCAGGTTTTTTCTTATACTGCATTGGTTTTCTTTATTTGCTTACTTCGAAGCTGACCGCAGGCTGCATCGATATCTGCGCCATTTTCCCAACGAACGCCACAGTTGATCCCCTTTTCTTTCAAGGTCTCAAAGAATGCTTGAATGGTAGCAGATTCACTTCGCTGATATTGGTTATGCTCATCAACAGAGTTGTACGGAATCAAGTTAACATAGGCTAAATGGCGATGGTTGTACAGTAATTTTGCTAACTGCTCCGCCTCTTCTTTATGGTCATTAACATCACGTAGCATGATGTATTCGTAGGTTATACGGCGATTTGTTTTTTCCAGGTAATAATCTACAGATTTCATCAGCTTTTCAATTGGAAATGCTTTGTTTATCTTCATAATTCTCGTTCTTAGCTCATTATTTGGAGCGTGGATCGAGATAGCAAGATTTACTTGAATACCTGTGTCGGCAAATTCATAAATTTTATGCGCAAGTCCACTAGTCGATACAGTGATATGGCGTGCACCAATATTTAATCCTCTATCATCATTTACGACATATAGGAAGTCCATTAGATTTGTGAAGTTATCAAAAGGCTCGCCGATTCCCATTACGACGATATGACTAACTCTGTCCCCGTCTCCACGTTCATCCAAATGCTTCTGTACGTTCATGATTTGCTCAACAATTTCTCCGCTTGTTAAGTCTCTGTTTTTTCTTAGCAATCCGCTTGCACAAAAGGTGCAACCGATATTACAGCCGACCTGTGTCGTAACACAAACAGACAAGCCATAATTGAAGCGCATTAACACGGTTTCGATTAAATTGCCATCCGCAAGTTTAAATAGAAATTTAATTGTTCCATCCTGCGATTCTTGCTTAATTTCCTCATCCAAAGTGTGAAGCACAAAATTTTCTTCTAAAAGCTCAATCGTCTGTTTATTGACGTTTTTCATTTCAGAAAACTGGCCAACACGCTTTTTATAAAGCCAGTTCCAAACCTGGTCAATTCGGAACCGTTGTTGGCCCCGTTCCATTAACCAATCAGATAATTGATCATATGTCAGTCCATAAATGGATTGTTTACTCATTTTTATATTTACCCTCATTTCCAGTAACTCCTCTTCAAGAGAAGAGAATTCACTTAAAAAGCATTGCAAATTACTTACCATACTATATTACTTCATGTCGCTTTCTCTTGCAAACCCAATTGAAGGAATGTTACTCCTTATGTCACAAGTTGTCAAGCTAGAACCAAAAACCACAGCCTTATACGGCTGTGGTTTTGTGTATATTTATGGTAAAACTGTTTCTCCCATTAGGTAACGATCACATTCTCTTGCCACTTCTCTGCCTTCGTTTATTGCCCAAACAATGAGGCTTTGTCCACGGCGCATGTCACCTGCAGCAAAAACGCCATCTACGTTCGTAGTGTATTCCCCATACGTTGCTTTCACTGTAGATCCAGCTGTTGTTTCAACTTCCATTTTGCTAATAAGGTCTTGCTCAGGTCCCTTAAAGCCGATGGCAATTAATACTAGGTCCGCCGGCCAGACTTTTTCTGTCCCTGGGATTTCTTCTCGTACCTTATTTCCATTTTCGTCAAACCGAAGCTTTACATTGATCGTATGGACTTCTTTAATATGGCCTGTTTCATCACCAACAAATTTCTTGGTCATGACAGCATAGGCACGAGGGTCCTCACCAAGTACACTGGAGGCTTCCTTATGTCCATATTCTACACGATGTATTGTCGGGTACTGAGGCCATGGATTCGTTTCGATATCCCTAACCAGCCCTTTTTTATCGTAAATATCAAATTGTGTGAGACTCTTGCAATTATGTCTTACAGAGGTTGCCAGGCAATCTGTTCCTGTATCCCCACCGCCAATTACAATCACATTTTTATCTTCAGCTGATATATAGTTTTCATCCTCCAAATTAGAGTCAAGGAGGCTCTTCGTATTAGCATGCAGGAAATCCATTGCTGGATGTACTCCTTTTAACGAACTTCCTTCTACTTGGATATCACGGTGCACGGTGGCTCCTCCACAAAGGATGGTAGCATCAAAAGTTTCCTTAAGTTCCTGCACCGAAATGTCTTTCCCAACCTCCGTATTCGTAATAAACGTGATCCCTTCTTCTTCTAAAATAGAGACACGGCGTTTTACTACATCATAGGAAAGCTTCATTTCCGGAATACCATAAGTCAATAACCCACCGACACGGTCATTTCTTTCAAACACTGTTACTGTGTGTCCTGCTTTGTTAAGTTGCGCTGCAGCAGCCAGCCCAGCTGGTCCTGAACCGATTACAGCCACCTTTTTCCCAGTACGTTTCTCAGGTGGCGTAGCTACAACCCAGCCTTCTTCAAAGCCCTTCTCAATAATGGACCGTTCAATCGTCCTTATTGCAACAGGTGGTTCATTTATTCCTAGAACACATGCCCCTTCACACGGAGCAGGACAAGCCATCCCTGTGAATTCCGGGAAATTATTCATTTCATGCTCTCTTTCCAGTGCTTCCTTCCATTTACCTTCATAGACTAGATTATTCCATTCAGGGATAAGGTGATAAACTGGACAGCCTGAAGTAACCCCATTTAGCTCCAATCCCACATGGCAGGTAGGGACGCCGCAATCCATGCAACGTGCCCCTTGTACTTGTACTTCCTTTTCTGTCATCGGAATTGTGTAATCGTTCCAATCCTTAATTCGGACCTCAGGATCCCTCTCGTCCCTGACCTTTCTTTCATATTCCATAAAAGCCGTTTGTTTCCCCATCGATAGGTCCTCCTTTTCTATACTTGGAACACGTTATTGCAGAGCGCCTACTGCTGTTACGGTTTTCGTTTTTTCTACTGGCTGCTTACTTTCTTCAAAAGCTGTCATTTCAGCCTCAAACTTGGTTAATCCACTTTCTCTCAATACTTTGATTCGATCTTGGACTTTTACATAAGCTTTTGGAATTACCCGAACAAATTGCGGTATATATTTATCCCAATAGGTTAAAATCCGTTCAGCATGTGAGCTATTCGTGTAAAGGACATGTTGTTGAATGTGCTGGTACAATGCATCCAGTTCTTCTTTATCCTTGACTTGCTCTACATTTACGAGCTCTGCATTGACTTTGGTGTGGAAGCTTTCGTCCTCATCGAGAATATAAGCAACACCACCTGACATCCCTGCGGCAAAGTTTCTGCCTGCTGTCCCCAGCACAACAACCTTCCCACCTGTCATATACTCACAGCCATGATCCCCAACACCTTCTACAACGATGGTGGCACCACTGTTTCTTACAGCAAAACGTTCACCTGCTATTCCACGAATGTATGCTTCCCCACGAGACGCACCATAAAATGCCACATTTCCAATAATGGTATTTTTCTCAGGTGGGAATGTCACGATTGGATCTGGATGGACGATAATTTTACCACCAGATAGGCCTTTTCCTACAAAATCATTGGCATCCCCAATTAAACGTAACGTCATTCCAGGCGGGATAAAGGCACCAAAGCTTTGTCCGGCAGATCCATTAAAATTCAGCTTGACTGTATCTTCTGGTAATCCTTCTTCACCGTATAATTTGGTTATTTCGCTCCCAAGTAACGTTCCGGTAACCCGGTTAATGTTTCGAATTGCGGTAGTAAACTCCACAGGTCTCTTTTCTTCAATAGCTTTTCTGCAATTAGGAAGTAACTCTTGGTAGTCCAATGTTCTCTCAATTCCATGGTCTTGCTTTATAGTCGCATATCTACCTACTTTGGCAGGAAGATCTGGCTGATAGAGTAATGGGCTAAGGTCGATTCCTTTCGCTTTCCAGTGATCAACCGCATCATTCACTTCAAGTACATCTGTACGGCCAATCATTTCATTTATCGTTCTGAAACCAAGCTCTGCCATTAATTCACGTGCCTCTTTAGCAATAAATCGCATGAAATTCGCGACATGCTCAGGGTCTCCCATAAATTTCTTGCGGAGTTCTGGATTTTGTGTGGCAATCCCAACAGGACATGTATCCATATGACAAACACGCATCATGACACAACCAAGCACAACGAGCGGAGCTGTAGAAAAACCATACTCCTCTGCTCCAAGTAAGGCGGCAAGCACGACATCACGGCCTGTCATCATCTTTCCGTCTGTCTCTACCACAATGCGATCACGTAATCCGTTCAGCATTAAGGTTTGGTGGGTTTCAGCAAGGCCAATTTCCCAAGGAAGACCTGTATGCTTCAAACTTGTACGCGGGGCTGCGCCAGTTCCACCGTCATAACCGCTAATTAGAACTAAATCTGCTCTCCCTTTTGCAACACCTGCAGCTATCGTTCCTACACCGACAGCAGATACAAGCTTCACGCTTATTCTGGCATTTGGATTCGTATTTTTTAAATTATGGATCAGCTCTGCCAAGTCCTCGATAGAGTATATATCGTGATGTGGTGGCGGAGAAATCAACTCAACTCCAGGTGTAGAACCGCGGACTTCAGCAACCCATGGGTATACCTTTTTACCAGGTAAGTGACCACCTTCTCCTGGCTTCGCCCCTTGCGCTATCTTTATTTGAATCTCGTCAGCATTCACAAGATAATGACTATTTACGCCAAAACGACCCGAAGCAACCTGTTTAATCGAACTTCTTCTGGAATCTCCGTTTTCATCAGGTGTAAAACGATCAGCAGACTCTCCGCCTTCCCCTGTATTACTTCGTCCACCAATTCGATTCATGGCAATGGCCAGTGCTTCATGCGCTTCCTGACTAATCGAGCCGTAGGACATGGCACCTGTTTTAAATCGTGCACAAATCTCTTCAACTGACTCAACCTCTTCAATTGGGACCGGAGTACGTTTTTTAAATGCTAGTAACTCTCGTAGTGACTGAAGATTGTTTGTTTCATCAGTCAAAAGGCTCGTATATTCCTTAAACACATCATAGTTATTAGTACGACAAGCATGCTGTAGTGTATGAATCGTTTTAGGGTTGTATTGGTGATCTTCACCATTTCCTCTATATTGAAATTCGTCTCCAGCTTCTAAGGCATAATTGGAACCACGTGCTTCTTGGAAGGCTTTCTCATGGCGCATGATGGTTTCTTTTTCAATCATGTCCATTCCAATTCCACCTAAACGAGAGGCAGTGCCGGTGAAATACCTATCAATTACGTCTGTATGGATACCAACTGCTTCAAAGATCTGCGCTCCACGGTAACTTTGGATAGTGGAAATCCCCATTTTCGAAAGGATCTTGATAATACCATCCGTCACAGAGTGAACATACTGTTCCACAGCTTGATTAGGTGTAATAGCCTCTAACTCTTGCTTATCTACTAACTCATGAATAGTATCAAAGGCCAAATATGGATTAATTCCTTCCGCACCATAACCAATTAGTGTCGCAAAGTGATGCACTTCTCTAGGCTCCCCAGATTCTACAAGTAAACTGACTTTTGTACGTATCCCTCTGCGGATCAAATGGTGATGCAACCCAGATACGGCCAGCAATGCTGGGATAGCAACTTTTCCTTCACTTACTCCTCTGTCGGAAAGAATTAACAGGGTAGTCCCTTCCGCTATCGCTTCATCTGCTTTAATAAATAGCTTTTCCATTGCTTGCACAAGGTTTCCCTCTGCTTTACTACGTTTAAATAAAGTGGAAATGGTTGCGGTCTGGAACCCATCAATTTGACGAACTCTTAATTTCTCCAACTGACCATTTGTCATGATTGGTGTTTCAAGGCGAATATGCTTACAGCTGTCAGCTTGAGGCGCAACCAGATTTCCTTCAGCACCAATTGTTGTTTCGACCATTGTAATGATTTTCTCACGAATAGCATCAATAGGAGGGTTCGTAACCTGGGCAAACAATTGCTTAAAGTAGTTATATAAAAGCTGTGGCTTTTTCGATAGAACAGCAAGCGGTGAATCGTAGCCCATCGAACCAATTGGATCTTTCCCATCTTCAACTAGCGGCTTAATAATTTTATTCAATTCTTCTCTTGTATAACCAAAAGCGAACTGCTGCTCAAGTAACTGCTTCCCCTTATACGATGGTTGGTTATTCGTGACTTCAGGAATGTCTTTAAGATCAATTTTATTTTTCAACCATTCCTTGTACGGTTCTTCTGAGGCAACCTGCATTTTAATTCCTTCATCAGGGACAATAATTCCCTTTTCCAAATCAACAAGAAGCATCTTACCAGGCTGTAGTCTGTCTTTATACAGAATATCATCTGCGAAAATATCAAGTGCTCCAACCTCCGAGCCTAGCACGATCATCCCACTTTTCGTTACATAATAACGTGCCGGCCGCAAACCATTACGATCAAGACAGGCACCTATCTGGTTACCATCAGTAAACACTAGTGCTGCCGGACCGTCCCATGGCTCCATTAATGTACTATGATATTCATAAAAATCACGCTTTTCTTCCTTAATGGACGCATCATTTGCCCATGGCTCAGGTACCATCATCATGGCTGTATGCGCAAGGGAACGTCCTGATAAGTGAAGAAACTCAAATGTATTGTCAAAGATAGAGGAATCACTGCCATCTGCATCAATTACAGGGAGGATTTTTTCCATATCTTCTTCTGAAAAATGCTCTGATGCACATAGTTGCTCACGAGCGCGCATCCAATTTACATTCCCCCGCAATGTATTAAATTCTCCATTGTGGATGGTATATCTATTTGGATGTGATCGTTTCCAGCTTGGGAATGTGTTCGTACTAAACCGTGAGTGAACTAGCGCCAATGCTGATTTAAAATCTGGATGGTTTAAATCAATATAGAACGCATCCAACTGTTCTGGTATTAGCATTCCTTTATAAACAATGGTGCGAGAAGATAAACTACTTATATAAATGTCATCATACTCAGGAATCTTTGCCACTTCCTGTTCGATTCGCTTCCGGATCACATACATTTTTCTTTCGAACGCCATCTGATCCTTAATATCTTCTGACTTCTCAATGAAAATCTGCCGTATAGTTGGTTTACTTTTCGCTGCTACTTTTCCGATGAATGATTCATTTGTCGGTACCGGCCTCCAACCAAGAAATGTTTGCCCTTCTTGTTCAATAATCTCTTCAAACAATTCCTTGCTCCGCATCCTTACCTCATGATCCTGGGGAAGGAAAACCATTCCTACTCCATAATCACCCTTGTTAGGTAACGTAATATTTTCCTTGGCACATTGTTTTTGAAAAAAACGATCTGGGATTTGCGTTAAGATCCCTGCTCCGTCCCCTGTGCTCGTGTCAGCTGACTGCCCACCTCGATGCTCCAAATTACAAAGAATATTGATCGCATTTTGAACAATATTATGTGTTGGTTTACCATTTATATTTGCAATCATCCCAATGCCGCATGCCTCATGCTCAAAATCCGGATGATAAAGTCCCTGCCTTTGCGGGAAGCCATTCCTTGTCATCACAACATCTCCCTTCTATCTTTAAGCGTACATTTTGGTCCTTGAAAAAGTTTATACGGGGGGATCAAACCAGGGTGGTTAGAGCATCCGCATTCGCTCATCTTTTAGCGAATGTGGAAGTTAAAAATGTTAGCTATGCTGACTATTCTTATATAGCTAAGATTTCTAACTTTTCTAACGTGTAAAAAAGGATAGTAGAAATATCATACCATAAATTACTTTTTAACTCAAAATTCTGATAAGTTATGTTCATGCATTTTTATAAAAATTCAATAAATGTAAACGCTACCAAATCAACATTCACTCTTTTTATATACGCTTACAATGCATAAAAGACAAGGGTTTTACATTACTACAGGAAAATTCACAAAAACTTTAAATTTATGACATTTTTCTTTCGTTTCTTTGTTTTAAATTTAAACCTTGAAACAAACTAAGTTTACCAACTTCTTTTAAAATATTTCAGTCTGTTATTACCAGAAAATTGGCAGGCTGATTAGTGGACGTTTGGTGATTTTAGACGTAATATTTCTTAATAAGAAATCGTGAGGAGTGAATACGATGACAACAAAATCAAAAACATTTCAAAATATACCGCTCTCTGTCCTTGATCTTGCAGCAGTAAAAGAAGGAAGTAATCCACGAGAGTCGTTTCAAAATAGCGTACAGTTGGCACAGCATGTGGAAAAGCTAGGCTTTAACCGATATTGGCTTGCAGAGCATCATAACATGCCTGGTATTGCCAGTTCTGCAACCTCTGTCATTATGGGGCATATAGCTGAAAAGACAGAAAGAATCCGAGTGGGGGCCGGTGGTATTATGCTGCCAAACCACGCCACAATCGTCATTGCCGAACAATTTGGCACATTGGAGTCTTTATTCCCTGGTAGAATCGATTTGGGCTTAGGACGTGCACCTGGAAGTGACCAGGCTACTGCCTATGCACTAAGAAGAACACTTGGAATGAGTGTAGAGGACTTTCCTATGCAAGTAAATGAATTGCAGGACTATTTCTCAGACGAACCTGTATCACGAGTAAAAGCTGTCCCAGGTCAAGGATTAGATATTCCAATTTGGCTGCTTGGATCCAGTGACTTTAGCGCAAGGCTTGCTGCACAAAAAGGGCTCGCGTTTTCTTTTGCAAGCCATTTTGCACCAGCATACACCATACCTGCATTACGTCTTTACCGGGAGAATTTCCAGCCAACGGAGAAAATGGAGAAACCATATGCAATGGTAGGGGTTAATGTTATTGCAGCCGACACGGATGAAAAGGCTCAATATATCGCCACATCCCAACAACAGCAATTCCTAAGTATCCGCAAAGGGAATCCGACAAAACTTCAACCACCAGTAGAAAACATGGATGAAGTTTGGACGCCTATGGAGAAGGCTGCAGTGGAACAATCGCTCGATCCTCGAACTACCATTATTGGTAGCAAAGAGACGGTGAGAAAAGGGCTCGAAGCATTTCTTAACGAGACACAAGCAGATGAAATGATTATTAGTGGCCAAATCTACCATATGGAAGATCGTTTACGTTCGTATGAAATTGTAGCAGAATTAATGGATGAAGCTTAATCCTTGCTAATCATTGATCATCAAAAAAGCCGAGCAAGCATGCGCAAACTAACGCGAACTTGTTCGGCTTTTTCCATAGAAAATATTATTCGTCCCTTCTTTTTAGCAACGTTTTAATCTCAGCCAATTCTTTTTGTACCTCTGCCAATTTAACGTCTGTTGGTGAAGGTGTTTCCTCTCGGTTAGCCTCTTCTACATTATTTACTATGACACCAACAAAAAGATTCACGATGACAAAGGCACCGAATAAAATAAAGGTGACAAAATACCACCATGAGGATGGGTCCTCTGCCAAAATCGGCCGCATAACGCCACTAGCCCATGACTCAAGTGTAATAACTTGGAATAACGTTAGCAACGAATCATGCAATGTCCCAAAATATTCCGGTGCAATTGCGTGAAACAGCGTTGTACCAATCACACCATATACATAGAAGAACAAACCAAGTAGCAGCATAATTGTCCCCATAGATGGGATTGTGAGAAGCAATGCATTTACTATTTTTCGCAGTGATGGAATAATAGAGATTGCTCTCAACACTCGCAAGACACGTACAATTCGTAGAACGGTTATATAATGAGAGCCTACCAATACGAGGCTAAGCAAAACGATAATAAAATCAAATACATTCCAGAAGTCTTTAAAAAAGGCTCCAAAGGATTTTGCCCCAAGCAATCGAATAACTATTTCTATTGAAAAGATACAGATCAAGATTAGATCTGCTATGTATATCCACTCTGCATTAGCAAAGATGCTATATGTGGCTAATCCAGCAAGCAGTGCGTTAAAAACAATTAATGTAATAATCACCCTTGTAAACAAAGGATGCTCCGCAATCTGCCCACAAAACTGTTTAATCTGTTTCATGTGTGCTATCCCCCTCTTCATCCATTTTACTTAGTAGTGCCTCATTTGTCACTTTTAGTTTTAAATGTGCCCAAACGGGAATCGAGAAGAAAAAGAGATGGAAAGGAAAGATGAAAGTGGAATCTTATTTTCAAACAGATTATGAAACCTCGAGAGCCGTTTTTCGCAGTCACTTAGACAAAGTAAAATCCATCTGGCCCAATGCTTCCTTAGAGACAATAAACATCGGAAATGAAGCAGATGACAACACCATTGATATCATCCGTGCTGACGCCACAAGTGAAAAAGACAAGATTGCACTACTTTCATCAGGAGAGCATGGGATAGAAGGATATGCTGGCGCTGCTTGTATTCACATGTTTGTCGAGGAATGTATAGAGCACATAGAGCCAGAAACGACTGGCATTTGCCTCGTACATGCGATTAACCCTTGGGGGATGCGGAATTTCCGCAGAGTTACAGAAAACAACATTGATCTGAATCGAAATTATATTGAAGAAGAAGGGCCATTACCTATAGATGTGAATAAAAAGTACGAAAAAGAAAAAGAGCTTTTCCTCCCAAATGGGAAGATCAAGGATATCACTGAAGAACAGAACAGATTATTTAAGACACTGACGAAAGCACTCGCTAAAGAAGGCTATGCGAACATGAAGCATGCTAAAAGCATGGGGCAATATGAGTTTGAGCGTGGTGTATATTATGGTGGGAAGGCTTTAGAGGAGTCCGCAAAATACGTACGATCTTTACAAGTAGATCTGCTTGAACAATATAATCATATTGTCCACATGGATTGGCATACTGCTTTAGGACCAAGTAACGAATTAACAATGGTCGTTCCGCCAGATGAGGAACAAGACCTGGAAGAGATTCAATCACGTTATCCACTAAAAAATATTATGAAGTTCTCGGACAAGAAAGTTGTTGGCGATTCAAATCAACACTTTTATACTTTGCAAAAAAAGAATTACCCTGATACAAAGCTTTTTTCTGCATTATTTGAATTTGGAACATTTGGCGATGACAAAAAAGCTGAACTAAGAGAACTTATGACAATTGTTTTAGAGAACCAGCTTTATTGGGAAGGTGCTGAAAAGGAATCCAATAGAAACTATATTTTGAATGAATTCCAAGAAATGTTCTATCCTCAAGACGAGGTTTGGCGATCTGATGTCATTAAGGAAGCGAGAATAGCAGTTAAAGTAGTACTTGGTGAGGAAAAGATACTTTCTTCTTAAGCTGTATCTAATTGGAAGATGATGCTGTTGCAGTCAGCATCATCTTTTTCTTATATAATGAGCCAAAACAAATGAAAGGATCCTGGTGGCCAATTGGTTGCTGCTTAGCCTTCAGGATCCTCAAGCCTTACTTAACCCTTATATTTTCCATAATAAAATTGCTTTTTGGGTGTGTTGGAATACGCGTCATACTATATGATAAATCTTGCGGTGGGACTTCATAAGAAAGATCCTGTGTTAAGAAGGTTAAACTCGTTTGTATTAGTTCAATGGTTAACCATTCACCAGCACAACGATGACCCCTATCATAATCTCCCCCACCCTGTGGGATAAAGTCAAAAGGACTTCCTTGCCAGTCTTTAAACCGCTCTGGTTTGAAGCGATTTGGCTCAGACCAAAGTTCTGGACTATGATTTGTTCCGTATATATCCAAGATGACTAAGGTATCTTTTTTAAAATGGTACCCCTGCCAGTCGAAGTCTATCGCTGTTAATGCCCCTGTAAAGGGTGCAAACGGATAGTACCTACGTACTTCTTGCACAAACCACTTAGCGTATTGTCCATCCTCATGTGTTAGTTTTTCTCTCGTTTGAGGAAAATCATAAAGCGCTAACGCACCAAACGTAACAAACCGGGCAATTGCCACAATCGGCCGTAAAAGGTTCAGAATTTCAACAGCAGCGGTTTGTGTATCAAGTAGATTCCCATGAAGGTCACGATGCCACGCCACAACATATAATGGCTTTGTTTCCTCTACATACAATTCATCGTTGCGAACGCGTTCTACTATGTCTCTAATCCATTTTTCAGCTCGATTTCTACCCACCCGGCCTTTCCAGTGACGTGGGCCTGTTGCACCAAATGCATCGATCATGTCACTAAGATCTTTAGTGCGTATGGAGAGATCTTTAGCCCACAGTGGTACACCGACCCACTCACAGGCTGTTCGACACATAATCTTTTCTGCCTCCGGGAAAAATTCAATCGAATCCATCGTTTCCCATTCCGTAGCTGATTGTTGCCATTTTTCTCGGCAAATCGCTGCAATCTTCTTCAGACTTTCCTTGGTCATAAGCGACATAAACAAGTGCTTTCGATGGCGATGAGCTTCCCCATCCATTCCTTGCACACCGCCTACACCAAACAAGCTTTCTTTAATTCGCTTTGGTGCTGCCCCTTGGCGTTTAAAACGTTCATTATCATAAAATAATTCGGCTGCTTGTTTTCCACTAATACAAAGAGCCTTTTGACCGCCCATCATGCGGGTTTGAAATATATCGGAGCGAAATCTTTGGAGTCGATTCGGAACAAAGCGATATCCCTCTCGCAATAATGCCACACTATGGTCCATGCCTTTTTCTGTTGGTATTTGCTTACCTGAATTCACCTATATGACAACTCCTTCGCTTATATTTGCTATTAATTTAAGTTTACCCATGTCTGAATTTCTGAAACAGGGAGAGAAGGTAAATTCATTGAGTGTAGTGTTTTCTAAGGTAGTGTAGTTTGAACTGTGGAGTTGATTGGAACACTTCTATGAGCGATTGAGCCGTTCGTGTGGTTGATTGAAGTGCTCCTATGATCGATTGAGCCGCTCGTGTGGTTGATTGGAACACTCTTATGATCGATTGAGCCGCTCGTGTGGTTGATTGAAGTGCTCCTATGATCGATTGAGCCGCTCGTGTGGTTGATTGGAACACTCTTATGAGCGATTGAGCCGTTCGTGTGGTTGATTGAAGTGCTCCTATGATCGATTGAGCCGTTCGTGTGGTTGATTGAAGTGCTCCTACTATCGATTGAGCCGCTCGTGTGGTTGATTGGAACTCTCCTATGAGCGATTGCGCTGCTCGTGTGGTTGATTGAAGTGCTCCTATGATCGATTGAGCCGCTCGTGTGGTTGATTGGAACACTCTTATGATTGATTGAGGTGCTCTTGTAGTTGATTGGAGCTCTCCTACGATCGATTGAACTGCTCGTGTGGTTGATTGGAGCTCTCCTACAATCGATTGAGCCGCTCGTGTGGTTGATTGAAGTGCTCGTATGAGCGATTGAGCCGCTCGTGTGGTTGATTGAAACGCTCGTATGATCTGGGATCAGCCACCGTCTGAAAAAGCTTTTTATAAAAAAGAAAAGGGCTGATGTCACCATCAGCCCTCTCAAAATTCATCTCTATATTAACTGTTTAGTTTTGCAGCAACCTCAACGGTACGTTTTACTTGGTGCTTCACTGCTGGTTCAACGTTTTCAACCATTTTCCCATCCTGTCCTTGCGTTACGCTTGTTCCGTATGGGTTTCCACCTGCAGGGGCAATCGACTCATCAGTATAGCCAGGTGCTACGATAATTGCACCCCAGTGCATCATTGTAGTGTAGAAGGAAAGTGCTGTTGCTTCTTGTCCGCCATGTGCATTTGATGCTGAAACCATGACACTAACAGCTTTGTTAACTGTTTTACCAGTAGCCCAAAGACCACCTTGTGAATCAATATATTGTTTCATTTGAGATGGAACATTGCCAAAACGTGTCGGCATGCTAAAGATAATTGCATCTGCCCACTCAATATCATCAGAAGTTGCTTCTGGTACATCTTTTGTCGCTTCATAATGCTCTTTCCATGCAGGATTTGAAGCAATTGCAGCTTCAGGAGCTAATTCAGGTGCTTTTACTACACGTACATCTGCGCCAGCTTCCTTTCCTGCTTCCTCTGCCCATTTTGCCATTTGATAGTTCGTTCCTGTAGAACTATAATAAATTACTGCTAATTTTACGTTTGCCATTGTTCGATCTCCTTCTGCCTTTTAAATTATGTTAGTTGTAATGTACCCAGCCTATATTTTTCACTTGCCATCACAATTTATGCAAGGCAAACTATATCATAATAAACTGCTTACTTTACGTCACTATCGTAATAGAGAAAGAAAGTGAAGTCAAATAACAAGCTTATAATAAGTAAGTATTATGCCCAAAGCACTACAAATTCTTAGGTTATTTGTTGATAACTCCCCTATCAAAGGATATAATGGGACTATGTGAAGGCTTCACAAATTCACTGCAAACATTGTAAAAATCTCAAAATCTATTATAAAGGGTGAGGACGTGGGTAAGCGAATTTTTTACTTTTTACTAACGAATGTTTTAGTACTAGCAACCATTTCAATTATTTTCATGCTAATACCTGGCGCGTGGAATTATATTGGACCAGATGGCACCATTCAATTTGGCACTTTACTTATTTTTAGTGCTGTTATCGGTTTTACTGGCTCGTTTATTTCACTAGCTATGTCAAGATGGATGGCAAAGAAAATGATGGGGGTTCGTGTCCTTGATCCAAGTGGCGCCTTATCTCAGTCTGAGCGGGAGGTTGTCGAAAAGGTACACCGACTTTCACGCACAGCCGGATTAATGCACATGCCAGAGGTAGGAATTTATGATTCACGCGAGGTAAATGCTTTTGCTACAGGGCCTTCTAAAAAGCGTTCCCTAGTTGCCGTTTCAACAGGATTACTTCACGAAATGGACGACGATGCAATAGAAGGCGTTATCGCGCATGAAGTGGCTCACGTTGCGAATGGAGATATGGTAACGATGACGCTATTACAAGGGGTCGTCAACACCTTTGTTGTATTCCTTGCACGAATTGCTGCATTTGCCGTTACACGATTTGTTAAGGAAGAACTTGCACCAATTGTCCACTTCCTTGCGATTATCTTCTTCCAAATTATTTTCTCAATACTTGGAAGCTTGGTTGTTTATGCCTACTCACGTCACCGCGAATACCATGCCGATCGTGGGGGCGCAGACCTAGCTGGTAAAGATAAAATGAAGCACGCACTCGAATCATTAAAAGCATATGCTAACCGTGTACGCGGTGATGATACTTCTGTTTCTACATTAAAGATTAATGGAAAACGTAAATCAAGTATCTTCTCCACCCATCCAGATCTTAATGAACGGATCCGCCGCTTATCTTAATTTTAGATAAATTAGCATTCGTCCTTAAGTGAATGTGATGTTTTTCTTAAATCGAAGCAACTTAGCTTTGCTTACAACTATAATTTCATAAAAATACAAAAAGCCTTCTCTTTCTAAAGAGATGGCTTTTTTGGCTTTAGAGATCCTTTATCTACAATACTAGAACCAGCCCTGCTCCTTGAATTTAGAGATCGCTTCTATCCTATTGCTGACCCCTAGCTTATCTAAAATGACCGACACGTAGTTTCGTACTGTACCTGTGGTAAGATACAGTTCCTTGGCTATCTCTTTCGTCGTCTTTCCATCAGCAATGAGTTTAATCACCTGTTCTTCTCTATCTGTTAAAGGACTTTCCTCGCGATACGCCATATCAATTAATTCTGGCGCATATACTCGTCTGCCATCCATAATGGTGCGTACTGCATCTGCTAACTCCTCACTAGGACTATCTTTTAATAAATAGCCACTCACATTGGCAGAACGTGCCCGCTGAAAATACCCACTTCGTGCAAAGGTCGTTAGGATAATGATGTGACAGGGTTCGTCTTTCAGCTGTTCTGCTGCATCAAGTCCACTTTTTACAGGCATCTCGATGTCCATAATGCAAATCTCCGGCTGAAGGCTTTTCACCATTTTGACTGCCTCTTCCCCATTCTTCGCTTTCCCGATCACTTCCATATCCTCTTCCAAATTAAGCAAGGAACCTAGCGCACCGAGCAGCATACCTTGATCTTCTGCAATGACAATTCGTATCATTCAAGTCCTTCCTTTCCCTTTTGCTGAATCACCTTAGGAACCTTTATCGTGAGGGTTGTGCCATTTGTTGTGTCGATAGACAGATTCCCATTTACAAAATCCAGCCTCTCCCTTATACCCTGAAGGCCGTTTCCTCTTTGGATCTCACTGTTTTCTATTGATCCTACCCCATTATCCTGGATAATGAGGACCTGCTCGCTTGCGGTATTGCTAATTTTAACCTGGCATGCTGTCGCTTTACTATGTTTTACCACATTGGTCACAGCTTCCTTTAAACACATTCCTAGCACATTTTCCACTAAAAGTGGCAACTCATTATTTGTGTCTTCTCTATTGAATTGAAAAGAAATACCTGCAGCCTCAAGAATGTGTCTTGCATGAATGACCTCATCCTTAAGTTTTGCGTTTTTCATATCAGATACCATTTCTCTAACTTCTTTGAGTGCCATACGTGCTGTTTGATTAATATCCTCGACTTCTTTTTTGGCTGTTTCTGGATCGCGTTCTATAATTTTTCCTGCCAGGTCACTTTTCAACCCGATAAGGGAAAGCTTCTGGCCAAGTGTATCATGAAGGTCTCTAGCAATCCGTTGCCGCTCTTCGATTACCATCAATCTGGATATCTTCTGATTTGCATCCTCCAGCTTCCTCTCGAGCCGCTCCCGTTTGTTCCGACTATTTAGCGTGAGGGGAAGAAGGATTACACCGACGATACTAACTACAATAAAAGGAGTTTGGGCAATAAATTGCGGGCTTTGCATAAGAAAACCAACACTGACCGCCGAAACGGTTGTAACAAAGTTAACAATGTAGAGAACGAGAAAACCTGCTTTATTTTCTATATTACCTATGTAAAATGCCAGGAATAGCGAGAAATAGACATAGCCGAAATAGAGAATCATACCTATACTAATCGCCATTTCTATAGAAACAGAAACATACACTGTCCAACCCTTTTTAATAAAAGAAAGGCGATAGGTTGCGAAAAAGAGCAGAATCATCACAATTCCTAGCAATGTTTCCACAAGAGAGGTCGATCGGAAAATAAAATAAAAAGGAAGCAAACAAAAAACAAGCCATGCAAACGCACTAAGCCCTGTATTCTTCGGGAAAATATGATACCAATTTTGCATGGATGACACCTCTTTACCTTTGCTGTTTTCTCTATACTATACCAAAAGAAGGCAAATCAAAACCCTTCAAGACATCTTGAAGGGTTTTGTATGATTACTCTTCCTGAAAGCTTGTCTTACCTGCGTTTAACTTCAGGTTAGTCTTTTGGTTTTTCAATAACGCCTTCACTTCTCTAAAGCTAACGAACGTTCGACTCGCCTCGTCATATAAACGAAAACGAATTGACTGCAAGCTAGTCTTCAGTGTTATCGTCGTCGCTTTTTGAAGCGGTGGTGTGGATTCGTGGGCTTCTTCTAATCGGTAATTCGGTACTCTCGGGCTAAGATGGTGAACATGATGATATCCAATGTTACCAGTTAACCATTGCATAACTTTTGGCAATTTATAATAGGAGCTTCCATCTACGGCAGCTTTTACATAATCCCATTCTGCTTCATTTTCAAAGTAGGAATCCTCAAACTGATGCTGTACATAGAACAGCCAAATTCCGAGAGAGCCCGAAATAAACAGGATAGGCAGCTGGATAATCAAGAATGCCTGCCAGCCAATCGCCCAGATTAACAATGCATATATCAACACGATTGAAGCATTTATTAAATACGTATTCATTTTTTCTTTTTTCCTTGCACCTTTTCGGTTAAAGCGATTGGCGATTAGGAACAAGTAAATCGGTCCTAAACCGAACATAACGAACGGATTACGATATAAGCGGTATGCGAGTCTTCCCCAAAATGAGGCTGCTTTGTATTCTTCCACTGTCATAACCCATACATCACCTGTGCCGCGTTTGTCCAAGTTACTGCTTGTAGCATGATGGATGGCATGGTCTCTTTTCCATTTTTCAAAGGCAAACAAGGTAATGATACCTGTGATAGTGCCGACTATTCGGTTTGCTTTACTCCCCTGGAAGAATGAACCATGGGTACAATCGTGGAAAATGATAAAGATTCGAATGACAAATCCTGATGTAACAACAGCTAATGCTAGTGTAAGCCACACGGAAACAGCTAGACTCTGATAGGCAAGAAACCATAACAAGAAGAAAGGAAGTACCGTGTTTAGAAGTTGTATAATACTAGCCCTACGATCTGAACCTGCAAAAGTTTTCACACTGTTTCTTAATTGAGCCTGTTTTTGTTTACTCATACATATCCTCCTACGTTTAGATGACGATCTATCTCTTATATATAGGATATAAAAATTAGCGCGATTTTATAAGTCATAAACGTCAAGAAGCATATATGACAGTTGTCATGTTTTTCAGGATATATTGCTTTCCTTTTCTAAGTTTGGTTGATTTAATAATGCAAATTGGGGTAGGAGCATTCCTAGGAGAGCTGCTACACATATTATTCCGCCGATTAATATATACAACGGCCTTATCCCCCATAATGTACTGCCTACACCTCCTAAAAGCACACCGAGGGGCATCGCTCCCCTAATAATGAGTAATCGCACAGAAAACACCTTCCCCATTAAACGCTTTGGAACTAGCTTCTGGCACAGCGTTAGATTATGTATATTGAAAACGGCCATGGCTATCCCACCTATCACCTCTGTTGTAACTGCAAGGAGATAAGAGGTGGAGAAACCCAGAATAATAAAGGTTGCTCCTCCAGTTGTTAAAGCCCCAAGCATGATTTGTCTTCGAGTTCCTTTTTTAATCTTTCCTACCAGAATAGAACCGAGCACATACCCCAGTGGGAAACCCGCCATGAAATATCCATATTCCACAGTATTTCCATTCAGTTCATACGTAACATAAGGAAGGTTTATTACCATCGTCACTCCTACTCCAAATTGCACAAATGCAAGGAAAACACCAAGCCAGACAATAATTTTTTGCTTAAAGAAGTATTGTAGCCCCTCGGTGAATTGCTGTAACCATGTACTACGGACAGGATGATGTACCCTTTTTTCATGAATCGGTAAAAGTAAAAAACCACTAACAACGAGAAAGGTCCAAACAAATAGCATAGTGGACTGTATTCCTATGTACTCTATTACAACCCCTGCTGTAACAGGGGCTATAAACATCATAAGACGGTTTGTCCCATCCACATATCCATTGGCAGTAGCTAACTGTTCCTTTGGGATGATAGATGGCAAAATTGCCTGGTTAGCTGGGATATATAGTGGTGTAATGAGGCCAACAGCCAATTGCACAGCATATATGTGCCAAACTTGAAGCATATCTGTTATGAAGAGAAGGAAAAGCAAAGCAAATAAGAACCCTCGACTCCATAAAGCGATAACCATAATCCACTTTCTGCTCCATCGATCAATATAAGGCCCAATAAATAGTTGTAATATAAGGGATGGCAGAAAATAAAGCAGCCACATGCTTCCTAAGGCCATCGTGGAACCTGTCAATGTAAAAATAAGTAGACTGTTGCAAAACGTGCCAAATGATCCTCCCAATTCCGAAATGGCATTTCCCAGCCAGATTCTTGTAAATGCTTTATTTCTTAATACATTCATCTAATTGCCAGCCCTTCATTTACGACTACCTGATTAATCTTGGTGAATGTATAATTCCAGTTCCTCTGAGAGAGAGAAAAGCGCATGTTGTTTCAGGACATAACATGAGTTCTTTACCTCTACCAATTTAGCAGAGCGAAGTATTTTAAGATGGTGATGAATAGTTGATTTTCCAAGCTTCAATAAACCTGTTAATTCATTTAAGCTACGACTCTTTTCAAATAAAAGCTTTACCATGCGCAACCTCATTTCATCTCCTAAAGCCTTATGCCTCAGTACGAGAAAATCATTTGGCATATATGGATCCTCAGGAGCTATGCTCTCATTTGCCACTGGGTAATAAAACACTTTAGTACCCTCTAAATCGGCTACAATGCTCCACGGCCTATAAATCATATGTGGGATTAAAAGCACACGATGGACTCCAGGTTCTGCTGCATAGTTAATTCCAGAGGTAGCCCAGGATACCAATGCTTCTGATGGCATTTTCTCTTTTGCTAACCATTTAGCTTCTATATCGGTATGAAGGATTTTCTGCACATTTTCTTTATCGGGAGCTATAATGGCGTCATACCATCCGGTCATCACTGCTACCAAATGACGTTTCAGATCTTCCACAGCTACTTTACAAATATATTCAATATAACGAGGAAAGAACGGATTTTCCTCTGTCTTCGTTTGTAGTTGCTCCATTGCTTCCTGGTTTCCATCGGCAGCATCTCTCCTTATCTCTTGTTCCTCAACCCCCACAAAAGGAATACATATATAGCGGAATTCCTTTCCATCTAGGCTATGGACAAAAGCTGCAAAATCCTCTAGATCTAAAAAATCTCTTTGATGTAGCACCTGTAGCAAAGCCTTCCATGTGTTGTGCTTCTCCACCAATCCTAACTGCTGCCTCATTTCCTCAGAAAAGGAATCTCTAACCGTTCTCCAGTACTGCATCGGTTTTTCCAAGGAATCCAGTAAGGGTGTATTTGTTACAGCAGCTATACCAAGTGCACATTCCCACAGTAAAGAGCATTTTACATCGATTTGATAGGTTCTTCTTTTCAGACTCGTTGCATTTATTAAATCCATCTCATACCTACCTCCTTCCCACATTCTATATTATTAGAATTTATTGTTCAATATTTTTAGAATGATTTACTTTCATAAAAAAACCTGCTCCACAAAAGCAGGTTTACATGTTCTATGTTTTAGTTATTAAAGCGAATCAGTTAAATGCTTCGCCGCTTCCAACAAATCTTCAAATACCAAATCTGCCTTTACCTTCTCTTTATCCCGTGTGCCGACAAGTATCGTTTTCGTTCCAGCCTCCTTACCAGCAATAATATCTGGCTCGCGGTCCCCAATCATGTAGCTCTTATCCAAAGCGATATCCCATTTTCTTGCCAAATCATGAATCATCTGAGGCTTTGGTTTTCTGCAAGGGCAATTTTCATGTGGTTTATGTGGACAGTACGCAATCTCGTCGATATGTGCATCATAATATCGCAATTCTTCCTTCATATGGTCATGCACGTTATGCAGCATTTTTTCATCCATAAATCCGAGCCCAATGCCGCCTTGATTAGTCACAACAAAAACTTTGTAACCAGCTTCTTGAAGCAGATGTACCCCTTCCCCTGCTCCCTCCAGCAAATAAAAGTCCTCTGGCGTGTTCACAAATTTCACTCTATCTGTTAAAACTTCATTGATTACACCATCACGATCTAAAAATACAGCCTTATTCATTTGAAAAACGCACTCCTTTCACCCTATAGTTTTGTCTTAAGCATGGTATACATACAAGCAATTGAATAGAGCGGCATTTAACTATCAACTCAACAGCAGGGGCGTTTCACTTTATGCCCACATAAAAAACTCCTCATAAAAAAGCCACGCGTAAATGCGTGACTTTAATCTAAATCATTCTATGTGATCTTTACAGGCAATACTTTTTGAATCTCCGCGAAGTATTTCTGCTTATCTTCCTCTGTCATCCAGATATGAATAGTCCCATGGTCGTTGCTTGTCCGAATTAATCGTCCAATACCTTGGCGTAAGCGAAGCAACATATAAGGCACATCTACATCTGCCTCTGGATTGGCCACATGCTTCCGTTTCGCCTGAAAAACAGGGTCTTTTGGTGGAAACGGCAGGGATGCAATAATGACTTGGGTCAGTGCTTCCCCTGGAACGTCCAGTCCTTCCCAAAGATGGTAGGCACAAAGTACAGCTGAATCATCGAGTTGGAAGCTTTTGACTGTCTCACTAATCTCTCTGTCCCCTTCATACAACACAGGGAAGTCCCATTGCTGTTCGTCTGCCCATTTGCGAAATGCCTTCATCTCCTGAGCCGTTGCAAACAGCACCAAGGTTTTCCCATTATTCTCTTTGATGTCCTTATGAATCGCTTCAAATTTCTCAAGTATATCTACCTCGACATGACTAGACAGTTGCATTTTTTCTTCATAATCAAATGGCGAATTAACGGAGAAGGAATCGTAGGACGTGATACCAAGGCTGTCTGCTAGATATGTGAAGTCTTTTCCCTGTGCCAATGTAGCAGAAGAGAATACGAACGGAATGTCCTGGGAGAACACTTCTTTCCTTAGAACTTCCTCCACTAGTCTCGGCATGATGACGAGACTTGTCTCGCTATCTGTTTTCTCCAGCCAGTAAATGCCTTCATCATCTCGCATTAGGATGGATAATCCATAAGAGAAAAACTCTAAATATTCTTCAATGATTTTAATGTGGTAATCATCGATGGTAAAGAGCTCAGCGTCAAAGACAAGCTGCTCCAGTAATTCCTGTACGTTATGATGAAGCTTTTCAGCAAGTTCTTTTAACTTACTATTGAAGGTTATCTCATGACGTTCTGACCCTTCAACAGCTACCGCGCTCTCTTCCAGTAAATCAAACCAGTCATCATTCATACCGATTATGTCTTCAATTAAGTAAAGGGACTCTTCCCTTACATCCTGTCCCATATAACCAGTCAGCACCTTACTTAGTGCATGAAAATTAAAGCGATATGTGAGACCTTTCTGTGCAGCAAATTCTAAAAGATGCCCTTCATCAAAAACAACACAGCTTGATTCTGGAAGGAGAGGCATTTGCCCTTCTCGTTTACGTGATTCTTTTGTCCAAATATGTTCCATATAAAAGTCGTGTGAACAAATAATTAAGTCAGTAGCATGACGATAGTATTCTCTGTTCAACGTTTGTCCACTTCGATGACGCCATTCACAGGTCGAGCACTGTTGTAATTGGTCCCACCCAATTTCTTCCCACTTCTCGTTTGGTACCCAAGGGTATTCCTTTCGATCCCCATATCGTTCAAAGGATTGCATGGATGCCCCAGTATCAAATACGAAATCAGGAATCTCATCATGTACCCGGAGAATGTCCTCATCAGCCGTTTTATTCGCAATAGGATCAAGCTTTTTCATACAGACATAATTCTCTCTCGCCTTGGCAAGACGAACATCTATGTTCAGGCCTAGCGCTTCTTCTAACTTTTCAATATCGCCGCCCTTTTTAACAAGCTGTTCAATTAACGTCTCATCCGCACAGGAAATGATCGCTGGCTTTCGTTTGTATCTCGCATAACAAATCGCATATAGCAAGTACACAAAGGTTTTACCAGTTCCCACGCCTGCTTCAGCGAAAATAGTGCGTTTATTCTTAAAAGCCTGTTCCAGTTGAAAGGCCATATATATTTGTTCATCCCGTAGCTCATACCCTTTTTCCGGCAGGATATCATAAAATACATCTCCAACATAATCCCCAAGCCGGTCAAAGAAATTTTCTGTCTTTGAAACAGTAAACGGAAGCGCATTTGGTTTCGTCATGTAATACTCCTCTTTTAACATGGTTTAAAAGAGTAATTATACGTGATTTAGATGCTTCTGTCACTTGCTATATCTTTTCCGACACATGTGAAAGCTTCGAGCAAATGAAGGTTCACTTTATAAAGGTTTTGGGCATAATCGCTGCAATAACCTCTCCTTTTGCACAAAGTGTATCTTTTGCATACATTTCCGTACGGACCCGCCACTTCTTAGGGTGTATCTCCTCTACCTTACCGATTGCAGTAAGCGAAACATTCTGTGGGGTTGGCTTAAGATAGTCAATATGAAGAGATGCCGTAACAAACCGCGGAGGTTCCGGCCCATCCCCTGGCTCAAAACCATTTTTCCGATGCAGGGCCATCGCCGCTGAGGCAGTGCCATGGCAATCGATAATAGAAGCGATCAATCCACCATAGACAAATCCGGGTATAGCCATATGCTCTGCGCGTGGAAGATAGGCCGTTACGGTTTCTTCCCCTTCCCAACGCGTCTTAATTTGTAAGCCTTGTTCGTTTAATCTCCCACAGCCGTAACACCAGGAATATTTTTCATCATAGGTGTCCTGAATAGCTGTACTAATCCGTTCTGCCATGAAAACCCCTCCTTTTTCCGTAGTATAGCATAAAGGATATGTCGATTTGTGAAGAATTCAGTCTTATGGTGACATACGCTTACAGATTCGCTAAAATAGAATTATACATATTTATTCTGTACTTAGAGATGGGGTTTTGTTATGAAGCGATTGGTCGTATTAGGTGGAGGATATGGGGGATTAAAAGTAGTTCTCGGATTATTACAGCATCAGTTACCGGAATCTATTGAGATCACCCTAGTGGATAGAAATCCATATCATTCTATTAAAACAGAGTTTTACACGATAGCTGCTGGGACATCTGCAGAGAAGGACGTTCGTTTAAGCTTTCCAGATGATGACCGCGTTCAATATGTTTATGGAGAAATTATGAAGGTTGACACGGAAAAGGAACAGATTTCGTTTAAAGATTCTAGTAAAATCTTATCCTATGATTACTTGGTAATTGGGCTCGGATGTGAAGACAATTATCATGGCATAGAAGGAGCAGAAGAATTCACTCATAGTGTACAAACGTTTGAAAAGGCTAGAAAAGCAGGGCTTGCGGTTTGTAATTTAAAGGCCTATGGAAAAGTCTCCGTGGTAGGAGCTGGACTTAGTGGGATCGAAGTAGCTTCAGAAATTAGAGAAAGCAGATCAGACTTAAACATTCGCTTGCTTGATCGTGGGGCCTCTGTATTAAAAGCCTTCGATAGTAAAATTCAAGAATATGTTGCAGAATGGTTTGTGAAAAACGAGGTAGACGTCTTGCATCATTCCAACGTGGAATACGTGGAAAAAGATGGGGTTTGTAATAATGGTGTATGTTATGTAAACGATGTAACAATCTGGACAGCAGGTGTACAGCCGAACTACCTTGTAAGAGAACTTCCTTTTAAGAAGGATACACAGGAAAAGGTCATCCTGAATGACTATTATCAGGTGCCAGATCATCCAAACGTCTATGTAGTCGGGGATTGTGCATCGTCTGAATACTCTCCAAGCGCTCAGCTTGCTGGTCAGCAAGGGGAACAAATTGCAGAGGTCTTACTAGCTGTTTTACACGATAAAGAACCGAAAAAACCGAAGGAAATAAAATTAAAAGGGACACTAGGATCATTAGGTAAGTCCGATGGTTTTGGTAACATGATGCAAAAACCGATGACAGGCCTCCTGCCAAGACTGGCGAAGTCCGGTGTTTTATGGTTAAACAAACGACATTAGAAATACTAGTATTTGCTAGACTTTTAGTGACCATGTATAAACAAAACCCAAGCCGATAGTAGACTTGGGTTTTCATAAATTATAATAATAGCGAGATAAGAGCTGGGGAGATAATAGAGACCACCACGGCACTCATTACCATGGCAACTGTACTCACAGATCCTTCTAATTGGCTATCTTCCATCAATGTTGCTGTACCGATAGCATGGGATGCACTGCCCATCCCAACCCCTCTTCCAAGGTAGTGATCCAAACGGAATAACCGAAATACAAGATTATGGATCATGACACCACCAATTCCAGCAAACATTACAAATACTGCTGCCAGTGGAATGATGCCTCCCAGCGTTTCCGTGACAGCCATGGCAACAGGAGTCGTAACCGATTTAGGCGTTAAAGCATAAATAATCGTTTCCTCAAACCCCGCCCATCTTGCCATTAGAACACCTGAGGAAATTCCCACTAAAGCTCCCATTGTTGTGCCAACAATTAAGGGAACTAACAATTTTTTCAGGGTATTTCGTTGATTATATAAGGGGTATGCTAACGCAACAACTGCTGGGCCGAGTAAATGATTGATCCATTCTCCTCCAAGCATATACGTTTCATACGGGATTCGGAATATTAAGAGCACGCAAATAATGAGTACAGTAGAAATGATCACAGGCGCTGTAATGGTAACATTCCACTTTCTATGAACACGTACCGAAAAAACATACGCGATACATGTACCAATAATGGCGGCTATGCCAATTAAAAAATCAATCATGCTCTTCTGCCCTCCGTCTGACCAACCATTGACTAGTCGCCCCTGATATTCCCATGACTAACATCGTACTAACTAAAGCAATTAAAATTAACAATGCACCTTTTCCCGCAAACACATCATAGTATTCTAATATCCCAACGGTGACCGGAATAAAAAAGAGCGCGAGATTATCTACGATAAAACGAGCCCCGTTTTCTATCCATGTAACCTTTATCACTTTCAAAGATAAAAATATAAAAAGCAGGATCATTCCTATTACACTACCAGGCACAAACAGTTGAAACGTTGTTTGAATCAACAACCCCACCTGATAAAACCCAATCAACACAATCGTATGAAGGATTATCTTTCCCAAATTTAACATGATGTCTGACACTCCATTTTTAAGCGAATATAGTTATTATAGCATCAGAAAAGGTGAGCCGTGTATGCAACTGCTCACCTTTTCTATCGCTATTTTCTTTTCCTATTTCTGAACAGTGTTGATAATCTTTTTCAGAACCTCCATTAAGATTACCGCTACCAATGATAATCCTGCTGCAATTCCCCACTCCTGAAACCCGAATGTATCTGGGATGGAAAATACATCTCTTGCAAATGGCATAATGGTGACCGTATAAAGAACTAAACATAGTGCTACCGCACCAATCACATACTTGTTACGGAAGAACCCAGCACCAAAAGCAGTTTGCACATTAGAACGTGCAGCAAAGGTTTGCAGGGTTCTGGCCAGAATAAGTGTAGTAAATGCCATCGCAATACCCATTTCATCGGAATGCTGTAGTCCGATATAATGGGAGATGATAACAGCAATCCCAATTAGTATTCCTCTGGTCAACACTGCTCGCATTGTTCCACCTGAAAAGATTCCTTCTTCAATGTTGCGCGGCTTCCTTTTCATAACATCAGGCTCCGACTTTTCCATACCTAGCGCAATTGCTGGTAAGGAATCATTCACCAGATTAATAAATAGCAGTTGCAATGCTGTGAATGGATTTGCCCAATTGAAAATAACAGCAAACAAAATGGCAATGATCGCTCCAAGGTTTCCGGCAAACAAGTAGCCGATAGCTTTCTTGATATTATCGAAAACCGTTCGACCTACGCCCACTGCATTAACAATGGAGACAAAATTGTCATCCGTTAATATCATTGCTGACGAATCCTTCGCAACGTCTGTGCCGCTCCCCATCGCGATTCCAATATCTGCTTGCTTTAATGCAGGAGCGTCATTTACACCATCACCGGTCATCGCTGTAATACTGTTTCGCTTTTGCCAAGCTCGCACGATGCGGATTTTATTCTCTGGAGAAACCCTTGCATAAACAGAAATCTGTTCCAGCTTTTCTTCAAGTTCTGCTTCTGACATAGCATCAAGTTCCTGGCCCGTTACAGCTATATCATCTTGATCCATTAACCCGATATCACGGCCAATTGCTTGTGCGGTTGTTTTGTGGTCACCTGTAATCATGACCGTACGTATCCCGGCCTTTTTTGATTCCTCGATTGATCCATAAACTGCTTCACGAGGCGGGTCCATCATGGCTGTTAATCCAATTAAGACAAAATCCTTTTCATCCTGATGGCCAACTGGTCCTTGATCTTCCTTCAAGCGTTTATACCCATATGCTAAGACGCGGAGTGCCTGTTCAGAAAAGCTTTCATTTGCTTGCTGCAGATCATTTAACAGTTCATCTGTCATTGGCTTTTCTTCCCCGTCGACAAGTACATAGGCCGCCCGCTCAAACATGACATCTGGCCCGCCCTTAATTAGCATACGTTTTGTGCCATCAATCGTATAAACGGTTGACATGAGTTTGCGGTCAGAATCGAAAGGAAGCTCTTCCTCTCGATCATATGCTTCGCGAATCTCTTCATAGCCCCCATATACTTTATTAGCGAAATGAATTAACGCTGTTTCTGTGGGATCTCCTATCTCCTGTCCTTCCTCATTGATATAGGAGTCATTACACAGCACAGCGGTGTAAAGTAAAAGTTTTTGTGCTTCATCCCAATCTTCCTTATCCTCCGGTAGCTCTGTGTTTTGCTTTCCAGGTAAATAGTGGTCCATCACGGTCATCTTGTTTTGTGTCAATGTACCCGTCTTATCTGTACAGATGACACTTGTAGAACCAAGTGTCTCCACTGCAGGCAATTTACGAATAATGGCATGCTGCCGAGCCATTTTGTTTGTACCAACAGATAGAACAATGGTTACGATGGAAGAAAGGGCTTCTGGTATTGCTGCTACTGCTATGGCAACAGAGAACATAAGCGCATTTAAAATAGCTGTAGTTGTATCTGCATCACTATCACCAAACCAAATTCTACCGACCTGTACAGCAAAAATCAGAATACATAGAAGCAGAATCCCTATTCCAAGTTTTTTACTAAAACGATCCAATTTACGTTGTAACGGTGTCTGTTTTTCCTCCGCGGTTTCGATCATACCAGCAATTTTACCAATTTCCGTCTCTTTTCCTGTCCCCGTGACTACGAAACTTCCACGGCCATATACAATGAGGGAGCTACTAAATACCATGTTTTTCCGATCCCCAAGAGCTACTTCTTCATTAATCGTCCTCGTTTCTTTCTCAACAGCTTCCGACTCCCCAGTCAACATTCCTTCGTCGACTTTTAAAGACCCGCTTTCTAGTACCCTTCCATCCGCAGGAACATAATCCCCTGCCTCAAGAAAAACAATGTCTCCTGGCACTAGCTCTCGTGCAGGAATGGACTGCTTTGTGCCATCTCGAATCACTTGAGCAACTGGCGCAGACATATTTCGTAAGGCTTCCAAGGATCCTTCTGCCTTTCTTGTTTGCACAACACTAATAACCGAATTGATTAAAAGTACGAGGAAGATGATGAGTGATTCAATTACTTCACCTAAGAGCAATTGAATTCCTGCTGCAACTAGAAGGACAATGACCATAGAGTCCTTAAACGTCTCCAGAAACAGTTTCCAAATTGGATCTCTCTCTTTTTCTTCAATTTCGTTATAACCTTTCTCATCTATCAATTGTTTCACATCTGCGCTCGTAAGTCCGTTTTCAGATGTATTAAACTGATCCAGCACATCTTCTGATTTTTTCTGATAATAGTCCATCATATCTTCCTTCCTGCAAATTAGTATTGACGCGTTATCAAAATAAATGACTGTAAGTATACTGAAAATATTTATTAGAAAAACTAGCATTCGCTCGCGCTTTAGCGAATGAGTTTGGTTTTTCTTATACTTGGAATTTCAACGTTTCAACTAATTGTCATTGCTTCCTGGCTGAAATTTCACTTTCCAATGTATAAAAAAGCGAGACCTTTGCCTATAGTTAGGCAAAGGTCTCGCTGAACAGTTTACTGTCAATAAAGCCGATGGCAAGAGCCATGTAATGACGACTTTTATTATGGAAATGGTTAACCATTTCCACCCGCTACTCCCCTTTGAGAGTCATTCATCTATTAATTTCCTTTAGTTTAGCACATAGGTGACTAGAAAACAAAGCAGAACCTTTAAAACATCAATGGCAGCTTTTCTTAATGAATTTGTTCCGCCCATTGCGAAAGTCTGGTTTCCGTATCTTGTAAATTCTTTTTAGCTATCGTAATTTGTTCTTCCACTCGATTCTTCGCTGTTCCACCAGCAACGTCTCGCGCATTCACTACGGCCTCTGGTGTCAGGAAATCAAATACATCCGCTTCAATTATGGTGGAAAATTCTTTGATTTCCTCCAGATTCATGTCTAGTAAGTACTTGTTATGCTGGATACAATGAAGCACAATCTCTCCCACTACGGCATGGGATTCTCGAAAAGCCATACCCTTTCCAACAAGATAATCAGCTAAATCTGTTGCATTAGAAAAGTCATTTCGTACAGCTTCATACATATTTTCCCGCTTAACATGCATCGACTCCATCATTGGGGCAAAAAGAGCGAGAGCCCCTTTTAATGTCTCCACTGTATCAAACATGCCCTCCTTATCCTCCTGCATATCTTTATTGTATGCTAATGGCAGGCCTTTGAGTGTCGTCAGCATTCCAATCAGATTCCCGTATATACGACCTGTTTTCCCACGTACAAGTTCAGCTACATCTGGGTTCTTTTTTTGTGGCATCATACTGCTACCTGTACAAAAGGCATCGTCTAACTCAATAAAGTTAAATTCGGCACTAGACCATTGAACCAGCTCTTCGCACAACCTTGATAAGTGGGTGGAGATAAGCGCCGCATTCCCAAGAAACTCTACAACGAAATCTCTGTCGCTTACCGCATCTAGGCTGTTCTCACATATGCCATCAAACCCCAATTGATCTGCTACAAACTGTCGGTCAATCGCAAAAGTAGTACCAGCAAGAGCGCCTGCTCCAAGTGGTGATTTGTTAACACGTTTCCAGCTGTCACCGAGTCTTTCCACATCTCGCTGCAACATGAAGACATACGCTAACATATGGTGGGAAAACAGCACGGGTTGCGCTCGCTGTAGATGCGTATAGCCGGGTAAAACAGTGTCCCTATTTTCTTCTGCTTGTTGAAGCAAAGCCTCCTGCAATGCAGCCAATAGCTGACTTATATCCATCAGGGCATCACGTAAGTAGAGCCGCATATCAAGTGCTACCTGATCATTCCTGCTTCTGCCTGTGTGCAATTTACCACCGACCGGACCAATCTCATCTATAAGTAGCTTTTCCACGTTCATATGGATGTCTTCCTGCTCTTCACTTAAAACTGCTTCCCCACTGTTTATCTTTTTTAGAACCACCTTGAGACCTGCTGAAATATCCTTTGCGTCATTCTCATCGATGATCTCACATTTTTCCAGCATCGCCACATGGGCTAAACTACCTTTAATATCATACGATGCCAGTTTTTTATCAAAGTGAATGGACGCTGTATATTCATCGACTAACTGGTTCGTTGGTTTGGTAAATCTCCCTCCCCATAGCTTCATGGTTTAACAGCTTCTTTAACATCCAAAATCGCCTTTTCAATGGCTTCGTCCTTGTTTACATACGTTTGATTTACTGTGGAATGAACCTTTGTGGGCAGTCCCCATAGTTTTATAAAGCCAAGAGCTGCATTATGATCGAACGCATCTGCAGCATTATATGTTGCCAAGTCAAAGTCATATAATGACTGTGCCGATTCACGGCCAACCACCTGTGCATGCCCTTTATACAGCTTCACTTTTACTGTTCCAGATACATGGGCTTGTGTCTCTTCAATAAAAGCCTTTAGGGCATTTGTTAGTGGCGAATACCAAAGTCCGTCATAGACAGTCTGGGCCAGCTTTTGTTCCACAGTCGGTTTAAATTGCGCCACCTCACGTGGTAATGTCAGTGCTTCAAGCTCCTGATGTGCAGCAATCAAGGTAAGGGCTGCTGGTGCCTCATAAATTTCCCTTGATTTAATGCCCACAAGACGATTCTCTACATGATCGATACGACCAACACCATGTTTTCCAGCTATTTCATTTAACTTTAAAATTAGTTTGTCTAATGATAATGCTTCCCCATCAAGTGATACGGGGGTGCCTTCCTTAAATGTTATTTGGATGGTTTCAGGAACGTCTGGAGCGTCGACAGGGTTGACCGTTAAGTCATAGGCTTCCTCAGGCGCTTCTGCCCATGGATCTTCCAGTACGCCACATTCATTGCTGCGTCCCCATAAATTCTGATCTATACTAAACGGGTTATCAATATCGACTGGTACAGGAATGCCATTTTCCTTCGCGTACTTCATTTCTTCTTCTCTTGACATCGCCCATTCCCGAACAGGCGCGACAATTTTCAAGCTAGGGTTCAATGCTGTGAATGCTACATCAAAGCGAACCTGGTCATTACCTTTTCCTGTACACCCATGTGCTACCGCAATCGCTCCCTCTTTTTCTGCAATGTTAACAAGGACTTTGGCAATTAACGGACGGGATAATGCTGAAATTAAAGGATACTTTCCTTCGTAAAGCAAATTCGACTTCAAAGCAGGTAAGACGAATTGGTTGGCAAACAGTTCCTTTGCATCAATAACATAGGATTTAATCGCCCCCACTTTTAATGCCTTTTCTTTAACAAATTCTAAGTCCTTCCCTTCTCCGACGTCTAATGCGACAGCAATCACATCATAATTATATTTATCCTGTAGCCATTTTACAGCTACTGAAGTATCCAATCCACCTGAATATGCTAAAACAATTTTTTCCTTCCCCATCGTCAACACTCCTTCATCTTTGCTTATCTTATGAATTATTATGCAATATAATGGATAATTATTCAACAGTAAACTGACGTTTTTTTAAAAATAGTTAAAATGTATTAAATGATTACAGTTTTTAAAGAACCTAGGCAGTAATAAAATGCTTGTCCATGAATATAAATAGAAATGCCTGCTTTTTAAGGGACAACTTAAAATAGAAGGCAAGATAGACAGAGGAGGATAACGATGAAAGAAACCGTAAAAGAAGTTCTACTCTCTATCCTGCCTATTACGATAGTCATTACACTGTTGCAATTCACGATAATCCAGCTTCCTTTTGAACAATTTATGCCCTTTATTCTAGGCGTTATGATGGTCAGTGTTGGGTTAATTTTATTTTTACTCGGGGTTAATATGAGTCTGCTTCCTCTAGGAGAGATGATTGGTTCCGCTTTGCCTAGAACAAATAAAGTGTGGGTTGTTGTATGGATCGGCTTTTTACTAGGAGTTGTCGTTACGATAGCTGAACCCGATGTGCGAATCCTATCATCCCAAGTAGAAATTGTTTCCGAAGGGGCGATACCGAAGCCCGTGTTACTTTTGTCTGTTTCACTTGGGGTTGGCATCTTTATTAGTCTTGCGTTACTCCGTATTATCTTCCAGATGAACTTAGCTTATCTTTTATTAGCCGGTTATGGGATTGTTTTTCTACTTGCAAGCCTTACTCCACCTTCCTACGTCCCTATTTCTTTTGATTCCGGCGGTGTAACCACAGGCCCATTAACTGTACCGTTCATTATGGCACTTGGCGTTGGAGTGGCCTCTGTTATGAAAAGAAATACTGCTTCCAAAGACGCGTTCGGGCTTGTTGCACTTGCTTCCATTGGTCCCATTATTGCCGTACTTTTATTAGGAGTGGTGTACGGATGAATTCACAACTATTTCAGGGCTTCGGGCAAACGATGCTGGAGGTTGGAGCAGCCTTAACTCCATTGCTTTTCCTATTCTTTATCTTCCAGGTGCAACTCTTCCGGCTTTCAATTAAAAAAATCCTACCAATTATGACAGGCTTCCTCTTCACCTTTTTAGGTCTATCCTTGTTTCTCCAAGGTGTGTATCTTGGCTTTTTACCTATCGGGAGGCTTATCGGAGCAGAACTTGGCACGTATGACTTTATTTGGTTGCTCCTGCCGATTGGCTTTCTATTGGGGTTTGTAGCCACCTATGCAGAGCCAGCTGTCAATGTATTAATCCATCAGGTGGAACGGGCCTCGAGGGGATATATCCCGCAAAAATTGCTTCTGTACACCATCTCTATTGGGGTGGGACTTTCTGTCGCTGTGGCCATGCTTCGACTTATTATCGGCATTTCTTTATGGGTCTTCATTCTACCCGGCTACATAGCAGCCTTCCTTATGATGCGCTACTCCTCTAGGGCCTTTATTTCCATAGCATTTGATGCAGGGGGAGTTGCAACTGGGCCGATGACTGCTACCTTTATTCTGTCTATGTTTGTTGGTATTGCAGGAGAAATTGGTGAAACAAATCCTTTGCTTGATGGGTTTGGAATGGTAGCGCTAGTGGCCCTTGCACCGATCTTATCCGTGCTAACATTAGGCATTCTATTTGGTAGAAAGGAAAGACCACACTAAATAACATAAATCGAAAAAGGACAGCCCATCATTCGGCTGCCCCCTGATTCCTTATAATGATTCTATTGCTTGTTCGATAGATTGTTCACCTGAAGCTAGATCAAAGGAGCGATAGTAGGTTTTCTCGTTATCCACCGCCGTTATAACAAGCTTGGCAACATCCTCACGTGGAATAGATCCTTGACCTAGGTTTTCCGCAATGCTTACTTTACCGGTACCCTGCTCATTTAACAATAATCCAGGACGTACAATGGAATAAGTTAAATTACTGTTCCGAAGCATTCTATCTGCATAATGCTTGGCAACATAGTAGGTTCTTAAATCCTTATGCCAGTTTTCTCTATTATGGGCTTGCATGGCGCTTACCATCACAAACCGATTCACACCACTTTGTTCTGCCGCTTCGATTGCTTTAACCGCTCCATCTAAATCAATCAGTAAGGTTTTATCATCGCCTGTATTACCACCAGAACCAGCAGTAAATATGACAGCATCAGACCCTTCCATCGCTTTAGCTAAATCAGCTACGCTTCCTTCCAGGTCGGCCAGTACGGCATCCACCCCTGCGTCCTGATATTTTTCAAGTTGTTCTTGTTTTCTTACCATTGCTTTAACTGAATGTTTCTCATTGGCTTTTATTTGTTCCAATACCTGATTGCCAATTTGTCCGTTTGCACCAATTAAAAACAGTTTCATCGTCAACCCCCTTCCCATTATAATATCTTCTTATTTACTAGTATTTCATGAAATGGAACTGGTACACAATAAAGTGAAACTTCAATCAGTGGGGGGGGTCGTTCTTCCCCCACTGATTGTTAGTTAAACGAATCGGGGTGTTAGCGTCCGTTTACTCCCACTTAAACACCACGGTTTCACTACATGTTTTGAAGTGGGAGTCTTACGGATTTGCACCGGGATAAATCTGCCGATTGTTTAATATGGGGCAAATCCCTCCTGACTAATTAAGACATCTTCATTATCAAATACTTCATACATTCTGTTTTCCACTATCCTGTACGCGGTATCCACAGTCCAATTCTTTTTATCGATGTCATCAAATAAGTCAAAGATCCCTAATCGTTCTGTCCGCTTACCACCACTACCATCTCCCATGTAAAAATCATCAATACATACTCGGTCCGCTATACCATTTAAAAGAGAGGGGAATTTTTCTGTACTTGGCAAAACAGGGGCAATTGCTGCTTGGGTCCGTATACCATGTTTCTTCAAATCTTCTAATGCTTTTAACCTTGAGGATATGCTAGGGGCTTGAGGGGTAAAATGTTGGCGGACAGCTTCATCATCTGTCTCAATTGTCATACTGACCCGTACCTTGTCTCCAAATTGTTTTAATATATCTATATCACGTCTGACCAACGGGCTTCTCGTTTGCACGAAAAGAAAATCCGGCTGATTCTCTACCATCGTTTCTAGTAAAAATCTTGTGACTCGCTCTTTACGTTCCACTGGCTGATATGGGTCCGTACTAGAAGACATAAAAATAGTCACTTCTCCCTTTTTCTTTTCCCTTATCAGTTCTTTTGTTAAAACCTTCTCTGCCTCTTGTTTCACATCTACCCATGTTCCCCACTCTTTTCCTTTGAATAAAGAAACAGGCAACTTCCGAACATAGCAAAATGAACAGCCAAAGGTACAGCCCGCATATGGATTAAGCGAATGGCTATAGCCAGAGAGATAACCGTTTCCTTTATTTAAAATAGACTTCGGCTGCCTATACGCAATATCCGGTTTCATACAATCACCCTTTCATGAATGGATCTCTAATTACCGCTCCGGAAAAACACTTCGCTTTCCACGGGCGGCTGGTGAGCCACCTCGTGCTACGCACTTCGGGGTCTCACCTAGGCCTTTCTTCCCGTCGGAGTCTTCGCATTTTCCTACGCTGATTAGAATGCCATTTTTTTCAAGCAACAGAAAATCCGAACTAAATGATAAAAATCATAGTTCGGATTTTCTTTTCACTAAAACACTTTCGTCCCGGCCCCATCCCTTTTTAAAGTTATTCTGATGGTCTTTCTTTTACTTCTTCCCCATTTTTCCCTTCATAACACAATCCCCATCCTGTTAAGGCAGCGATTAGCATAACGATCACAAGGAACCAACCCTGGAAGACAAACGGGAAAACTTCTGTTGGAGACACAACAGGAAGCCACTCATATTTTTCCTTCATCGTCTGAATTGTAGTCCAACCTAAAAGAACAGGTGCACCCCATGGGAAAATGTATCCCAATGCAGAGGTAACAGCATCTAGCATATTTGCTCTTCTGTATCGGTGAATACGGTATTTTTCACCAAGTTCTTTAACAAATGGTGCTGCGGCTATCTCAGCAGCTGTATTAATGGTAATCGCACTATTCATCATCGCTACAATTCCCCACATGGAGAGTTCAGCTTTTCGGACAGATTTCCCAATCCACTTCACAAGTCCTTTTGTGATCACCTGCATTGTTCCGCCCAATTTTAATAAATGGGCAGCTGCGACAATAAGCAAGATGAGGATTGCCATATTTACATAACCGGAAATCCCTTCAATTAAAGCACCTTCTACAACATTGTCTGAGTCCGGATTAAATGAAATAATTTGACTTATTGTTCCTAACTTCAATACCCAAATTAGTGGAATAGCTAGAATAATCCCCCATGTTAAGGATGTAATCAAGTGTTGGCCGGATAGGGCCAGAATTAATACAAGTGCAAATGGAATTAGCATTAAAAGTCCGCTCGGATTAGTCTGATCCATCATGGCCCCAATAGCAGCTTGATCCGCAGTTGCATTTTCACCTCCACCAAACAAGGCAAACAATATAATGGTAGGGATTGCTGCTCCAATAGCATATTTGAAACGACTACGTACAACCCCTGGGACATCAGCCTCCTGCGTCGTGGCAGACACGATTGTCGTATCCGACACTGGTGCTAAGTTATCTCCAAATACTGCTCCAGCAAGGATTGCTGCAAACAGCATAACCGGATCTGCTTCCACCGCTATTCCAGCTGGATACATTAGCGTACAAAATGCTACGGTTGTTCCATAGCCTGTCCCAACTGCCGTAGAAAAGGTAGCGGCAAGCAAGAAGGTTAATGCAACAAACAGGCCCCCTGTCAAACCAGTAACTGCCCCGATCCAAACAAGTCCTTCAACTAATCCTCCGACTTGTAAGATTTGGGCAAACATCCCTGCATAAAACCAGGCCACCATTGCAATCACACCGATTGGTTGGGCAAGCCCATCAAACATCCCCTGCGCGTAGTCTTCCCATTTACTTTTTGATAATAATAATCCTAATGTTAATCCTATTACTGCACCAAGAACAAGGCCAATTTCCGATGAAAGTTGAAGCACGCTAGTAGTAATCGCCCATATTACAAAGAACAATAAAGGTACCGCTGCTCCAAAAGCCCCCAAACGGAAATCTAGTTGTTTTACTTCGGTGCTTCCTGTAGCCCTGTCTAATGCTTCCTTGTCAGCCATCTCTATCCCCTTCCCCTTTTTTTATCCCGGTGCAACCGTCCGTAAGACTCCCTTCAAAAAACATGAAGTGGGAGTAAACAGGCACTAACACCCCGATTCATTCAACTAACAATCAGTGGGGAAAGAACACCCCTCCACTGATTGAAGTTTCACTTTATTTTTACTAGTCTATCACATGTGATTTGAGTTGAATAGAAGCGTTTGGCCCCCTTTTAAACACATTAAATGTCGCACATATTCTTATTTAACGTAATCCCTTTTGCGCAGTGGGCTGCAGCGAACCTCTCCAACCCTTGCCAAATGTTACCATGAAGCTCTTTTGTTACCTTTATAGTTGGTTCTAGCTTGAGCTGGCGAATATGCAGCTGATTGGAACTCCTGTCAAGACCAGGGTCCATTCTTCCAACAAGCTGATCTCCAATAAGGATTGGCATGGCATAGTAACCGTATTGCCGTTTTTCCTTTGGGATATAGATCTCCCACCGGTAGGTAAAATCAAATAGGTCCACAAGTCGGTCACGTCGCCAAAGCAAATTATCTAATGGTGGCAAAAAACGCACATCATCATGCTCAATGGAAAACGGATTAGGTGTCCTTTCATGTCTTTTGAGTCGGTCCAAATCTTCAGCTAATATGTAGTACGTTGTTTTTATTCCTTCTATTGTAAGTCGAATGGCCTCCCCACTAGCTACCATCGTCTCCATGGCTTGTTTTCGTTCCATTGCTTTAAGCTTTTGCCAGCCAAACCGGGGATCACGCGCATCTATCACACGATACGCTCGAATATATTTTGCTAGCAATGCGCGCTCTGCCTCTTCTACCTCTATTTTATCAGCTTGGTTCAATAACCATTGTGGCAGACTCTCTTCCGTTAGGTGAAAATATCTCTCTGATCCCTCTCTGCGAACGACACGGATGATTCCTGCATCAAGCAACAAATTTAATGCCCGAGAGGTTATCTTTGTTTTAGGTTGGGCCGTGTCCCAGCCACCATGGACCCGCTCGTCTGATCGAAAGGCACGGGATGGTAGCTCCCCCTCATCCTTTAGCCTGTCTAGAATATGTCGGACTATAGGTGAAAGCTTTTCAAGTTCAGGCTGAACCAGCTTCCGTAAACGAGAACGTACCGCTTTAAATACAGGGTAATCTTCTACAGGTATCGTACATGCAGCATTTGCCCAGTATTCAAACAGATCCCCTTTAGTGAGTAGTTGATGAAGCATATCCGGTTGATAGTCGGGAACGCGTGCCATAAGAACAAGGTGTTGATTGCGCTCGACTGAGGCTACAGGGTCGAGCTGCACACACTCCAAGTTTCGAATCATTTGTATCACAGAAATTTTCCGATCCTCTTCAGGTAGTAGGTATTGCGTTTCAAGAAGAAATCGTCTTACCGCTTCTTTACTCGTAACATAGGAAGGTTGCACAGTTCACCACACCTCTCATTAATACATAGCTTGCATTACAACTCTTTTAACATCTCTTCAATTGCATATGCCACACCATGTTCATCGTTTGATTTAGTTGTATATTGACATAGTGCCTTAATTTCTTCAACGGCGTTTCCCATTGCAACGCCACGCCCAGCCATTTTGAGCATACTCACATCATTAAAGTTATCCCCTAATGTCATAACATCTTTCATCTCAATCCCCATATTTTTTGCTAATTCTTCTAAAGCTATCCCTTTCTGTGCGTCTGGATGATTAAATTCAAGATTGACTTCACCTGAAGAAGTGATTGCCAAACCAGGATTAGAATCAAATATTGAATGCAGATCTTTGAGCTTTTTATTATCCAGTGAAAAGGCGAGTATTTTATGGATTTGTAAAGACTCTCGTTCAAACAGCTCGTCGTGACTTTCAATAAAATGAACGTCCTCATTCTGAAAACGTTTCTCTGCATCTTTCCGTATATCTTCCTCTGACATATCAGGATTTGCTGTCTGCAATATGTCTATCATGACTTGTATAAACTTTTCTCTACTAGTTGAATAGACTCCATCGCTTGTAAAGAGTTCAATATAAATGCCCTCTTGTTCACAGCGCAATTGTACCTCTCGTGCTGTAGACTTATCTAATGGTGCTTCTCTTAAGAGTTCCATCTTTTCCGAATATGTATTAGCTCCATTCAAGCAAATTACTGGAGCAATTAAATCTACTTCTTTTAAAGGCTTTCTTGCAGCCCCGTAGGACCTTCCCGTGGCCACAACTATCTTTATACCTAGATCTAAAGCCCTTCTCATTGCTCTAGCATTTTCTAAGCTTACCTGCCCTTTTGCGTTTAATAGTGTTCCGTCCAAGTCTGTTGCGATTAATTTCATGATTAGCTCTCCTATTCTTTATGTCCTTTTACTAGCGCGTTCATAATTAGTAGCAACCCCATTATACACACTATGCAACCTCATGTTCTTCTCATTCGCTTATAACATCAAGCGTTATTAATCTACTGAGGACTTTTTACCTAATTTACAAAACCTTTACATTCTGATCATACTCACTTAACATTCCCCTACTATACTAGCAGTTGAGAGAGAAAATCTTTCAAAAATTAATTAGTGCATGAAGGGGAGGACAATTTATATGAATTTCAAAAGGTTTTTAATGATTCTGCTTATCGCAGGTCTAGCTGTAATTGTAGCAGCTTGTGGATCAGACTCAGAGGATGAGAGTGGTTCCGAAACAAGCAGTGGATCTGAAAGCGGATCTTCAGAAGAGGCAAGCGCAGAAGGCGACTCTGCAGAATTAGAAGGAAATGTCGTAATTGACGGTTCAGGTACGGTTTACCCTCTAATGTCACGACTTGCTGAAGAATATATGACAACTGAACAAGAAGGCGTATCAGTTGAAGTTAGCCGCGCAGGTACAAGCGCTGGCTTTGAAAAATTCCTTGTAGAAGACGGAACAGATTTCAATGATGCTTCCCGTCAAATTAAAGATGAAGAACAAGCCAAAGCGGACGAGCTTGGGATTGAAACAAAAGAGCTTAAAGTCGCATTGGATGGGTTAACAGTTGTTATCCACCCTGACAATGACTGGGCTACTGAAATGACTCCAGAAGAAATTAAGAGTATTTTCCTTGCTGATGGCGGGGTAGAAACTTGGTCTGATATTAATCCTGAATGGCCAGATGAAGAAATCAATCCTGTAGGGCCTAACGAAAATCACGGAACTTATGAGTTCTTCTATGAAACTATTCTTGAAGAACAAGATCTAGTAAGTGATATCAACCTACAACAAGAATATTCAACACTTGTTACATTAGTAGCAGATGATCCAAACGCTATCGGATTCTTCGGGTTTGGTTACTATACTAACAACCAAGATTCATTACAAGCAGTAAACGTGGACTTCGGTAACGGCGCTGTAGAACCTTCACTTGATACAATTGCCGAAGATGGCGACTATGCAGATTTCACACGTCCAGTGTTTACTTACCTAAATGTAAACCAAGCAAAAGAAAAACCACAAGTTCTTGATTATGCACTATATGTAATGAACAATGTCAACGAATTCGCTGGCGAAACAGGCTTCGCCCCTATTCCTGAGGATGAAGCTCAAACACTTATTGAAGAACTAGAAGCACTTAAATAAAATGTTCATTAAAACTTAAAAAGGTTGTTCAAAAAGTCCGGTAAAAATGACACATCGAATTTCTTCGTTGGCTTGCTTTTTCGTTCCTCACGTATTAATTGCATACGTTCCGGTACTCAAAGCTACGCCGCCTCGAACTTCTTGGTCCTTTATATCCTCCTTTTTGAACACGCACTTAAACATACTCATTTTAAGATGAGAGCTTCCAATGCTCTCATCTTATTGTGACTTTTAATTAAATTTATAAAGAGAACAAGTAACATCATTACGTATCTGGAAATTGAAAGGGGGATCGCGATCCCATGACACCTAACGGGGATTTGAATAAGGAAAGTTCTATTCGGCATTTAATAGACGAGAAGAAACAGAAACGCAATATGTCCAACTATACAGAGAGAATGATTCCTGGACTTCTGTTTCTATTCGCAGCCATCTCGATTTTAACTACAATAGGCATTGTATATACCCTGCTAACTGAAACAATATCATTTTTCAAAGCGGTACCCTTTACTGAGTTCTTTACCGGGACAGTTTTAAAGCCACTAAGCCAAAACCCTGAGTTCGGAGTATTACCTTTAATAAACGGTACGATTATATCTTCCGTGATCGCGATGCTCGTAGCTGGTCCAATAGGTATTATGACCGCTGTTTACCTGAGTGAGTATGCAACCGACAAAGTTAGAAGAGTTTTAAAACCTATACTTGAAGTGCTAGCAGGAATACCTACGATTGTTTATGGATTCTTTGCTTTCACCTTTGTAACCCCTGTGCTAGAAAAGATTATTCCTACACTGGAAGCAACAAACATTCTAAGTCCAGGAATTGTAATGGGAGTTATGATTATTCCGATGATCGCCTCCCTTTCTGAAGATGCCATGACTTCTGTACCCAATGCGATGCGCGAGGGCGCATTAGCACTTGGCGCAACCAAGTTGGAAACAACCTTCCGTGTTGTTATACCAGCAGCATTGTCAGGAATTATCGCATCCTTCGTTCTTGGGATATCCCGCGCAATTGGTGAAACAATGATTGTTACGATTGCAAGTGGTAGCTCAAAGAACTTCACTTTTGATGTTACACAATCTATGCAAACCATGACTGCATACATTGTTGAAGTCTCCGGTGGTGAAGCCCCTGCTGGATCGACTATATATTACAGCCTTTATGCTGTTGCCATGACACTTTTTGTCTTCACCCTAATTATGAACTTACTGGCAAGATACATCTCTCGTAAGTTTAGGGAGGAATATTAAAATGAAATATATAAACCAGGAACAAGTTCAGAGTAAAATGAACCGCAGATTAGTAAAAAACAATATATTTAAGACGTTATTCGCTCTTGCAACCATGTTTGGAATCGTCGTTCTAGCCATCCTAATCATTCGTGTTCTAACACAGGGACTTGCTTGGATTGATATGGATTTCATTACAGGAAAGCTTTCGACTAGCGCCGACAGAGCTGGTATTATGGGTGCTATACTAGGCACACTTTGGCTAATGATTGTTGTCATACCAGTTACACTAATTCTTGGTGTTGCCACAGCTATTTATTTGGAATTATATGCTCCAAAAGGAAAATTCCAAGCTATTATTCAAACAAACATTGCTAACTTAGCTGGTGTCCCATCAATTGTTTACGGTTTACTAGGGCTAACTGTTTTTGTTAGAGCTATGGATTTAGGGAATGTTGTGCTTGCAGGAGGGCTTACCTTATCTCTCCTCGTCCTACCTATCGTAATCGTAGCTTCCCAAGAAGCAATACGTGCTGTTCCACAACACCTAAGCGAGGCATCTTTCGGAATGGGCGCTACAAAATGGCAGACTGTTAAAAACATCGTCCTGCCAGCTTCACTCCCTGGGATCTTAACAGGTTCCATACTCGCTTTATCACGAGCAATTGGAGAAACTGCTCCACTTACTGTAATCGGAATACCAGCATTGTTGATACCATTTCCTGGGGGCATTTTCGACACCTTTACGATCATGCCGATGCAAATTTATTACTGGACAATTGATTCATCCCTTGTATCAGAGTATGCAAACCTAGCAGCAGCAACCATCGTTGTATTACTGGTCATGCTTTTTATCCTGAATTCGATTGCCGTCATTATCCGTAATAAATTTCAGCAAAGATACTAGTCAACAAACGTTCTGGCGCAAATATAAGGAGGTATTCTAATGAGTCTTAAAACTGCAAGCAAGCCTATCTTCACCAATTATACTGAAGAGACTTTTCCAAATAAAAATGTTGTTTACGATACAAAAGATTTGAACTTATGGTATGGGGAGACCCACGCTTTAAAGGATATAAACTTATCGATTTATGAAAAAGAGGTTACGGCGATTATCGGACCTTCAGGTTGTGGAAAATCAACGTATATTAAAACACTTAATCGCATGGTAGAGCTTGTCCCAACCGTACGTACCACGGGATCGATCACTTATAATGGCATGAGTATTCTAGACAAAAAGTTTAAAGTAGAAGATTTGCGCACACGGGTAGGAATGGTATTTCAAAAACCAAACCCATTCCCTAAATCTATCTATGACAACGTCGCTTACGGCCCTAAGATTCATGGAATTCGCAACAAAAAAATTCTAGACGAAATCGTGGAAAAAAGTCTTCGCGGAGCCTCTATTTGGGAAGAAGTAAAAGACAGACTTAAAGAAAATGCCTATGGATTGTCAGGTGGCCAACAACAACGTCTCTGTATCGCACGCTGTCTTGCCATCGAACCTGATGTTATTCTAATGGACGAACCTACTTCAGCACTCGATCCAAAATCAACGCTCCGCATTGAAGAACTTGTGCAGGAATTAAAGAAAGATTACTCTATCATTATCGTGACCCACAATATGCAACAGGCAGCACGTATTTCCGATAGAACTGCCTTCTTTTTAAATGGTGAAGTGGTTGAGTTTGACCAAACGGACACCATTTTTACAAAACCAGCCGACAGCAGAACGGAAGATTATATTTCCGGGCGCTTTGGTTAGAAAATCTCGATACATTGTTCTTCCCTTGAACGATATAAACAACCCTCTGTCTAGACCAGGCAGAGGGTTTCTTGTAGGTTTATAAGTAGACCCGGAGGACTTGGGTCATACCGACGTTGACTTAAGACGGGTTGTACTTAATCGGCGTTCCCTGAAAACCGAGGCCCTTCGCTTTTGTTTCATTTAGCTACGCGTGCTCAAAACTAGGCAACAACTTCCCGTAGTGCCATGCAATAAGTCTTTACTCTGTCATGTTTAGTAATTCTAGTAGATCACTTGAAGCTTCTTCGTATGACGAATCCATTATTTTTTCTTTAATCCCTTCAATTAAATCAGCTGATTCTGGATTTGTTACGGTCAACACCTTAACATTCCCATTAAACATCTCATCCATTTTCTTCATAGCTTGACTTAAATTATCATCAATTTGTGCTCCATTGCCCGCTCCATCAGGCTCACCTTTCCCTGACATTCCTTCTGTATTACTTAATAGATTACGCTGCATTGTGTCATATTCATGGCTTGTATTTTCCGCTTTGTTTCTTGCAAGAATCACTGAATCATCCACTACAAATACTTTTACTCCTGTAATCCCTTCCCCTTCAAGAATTGATTCAAAATAAGAAGATATGCCACCTTCATGCACGCCAGAAGTACCAATTGTACTGTAAAGGTTTTGCCCCATTCCACTATAGGTACTGCCGCTATTATTTGTTGTATCCTTCTTATCACGTGATACTCCTGGAATAATATCTGGATCATTCATATTCTCATGTGAATAACCCACTTCCTCCATATTGGGTTGTTCGGTACTTTCCTCTGCATTGTCCCCTTCTGTACAAGCCGCCAATAGGCCTGTTGTCATCATAATTAGCAAACTCATTTTACCTATTTTCATTTTCAATACCCTCCATTCCTTATTCACGGGATAGTATACCCAACTAAAAAAAATGCATGAATGGTTATTTATGGTGACATAATAATCCCAAGCAATATGCAGGGAGGTAAAAACAATGTCAGAAGAAAAGAATAATAACCAAGCTGAAAAGGAGAACCTATCCAGGAGAAAGTTCCTACGTAATTCAGGGATTGCGGTTGGCGGCCTTGCAGTTGGTGGGGTACTTGGGAGTGTTATCCCTTGGAACGCAGATACGGCAGAAGATACTCAGCAACAACAGGAAGAAACAAAAAATTTCAATCAAGCATTAATGTATTTCAACCAAGCAGAGTTTCGTACCATTGAAGCTGCGACAGAACGCATCTTCCCACAAGATGATAATGGGCCAGGAGCTCGGGAACTTGGAGTGGCATATTACATTGATCACCAATTAGCTGGCGCCTACGGCTTTAATGCTCGTGATTACATGCAACCACCGTTTTTCCACGGTGAAAAAGAACAGGGCTATCAAGGAAGATTAAATCGCAGAGAGATTTACAGAATCGGAATTAGAGAGATGCAAAATTATAGCCACCAAAACTATGATACAGGATTCACAGAACTTTCCGAGGAAGACCAAGATAAGGTGTTAACTGATTTTGCAGACGAAAAAGTGAATATCACAACTATTTCACCTGGAAACTTTTTTCAATTAATGCGTTCGATGACATTAGAAGGCGTTTACAGTGATCCCCTTTATGGTGGTAATAAGGATATGGATGGTTGGAAAATGCGGGACTATCCAGGTAACCAAATGAATTACACAGATATTATTGAAGGTGAATTTAAAGAGATTCCTCCTAATAGTCTTCGCGACCATATGTAAATAGAGTCGAAGTAGCAATGGCAAGCATGAAATAGAAGCAACCAATGCACAAGAAAGGAAGTATGTTAGAAGATGGTTAAAACACTACCAAAAACAGATGTTGTAATTGTAGGAGTTGGCTGGGCTGGTGGAATTATCGCCTCAGAGCTAACGAAGCAGGGATTAAATGTAGTCGGCTTAGAAAAAGGCCGAGAGCGTGAGACAGAGGACTACTATATGGTTCATGATGAGCTACGTTACGCATTACGCTATGAATTAATGCAAGACTTATCTAAAGATACCCTTACATTCAGAGGGAATGAAAAAATACGTGCCCTCCCAATGAGACAATATGGTTCCTTTTTACTCGGGGATGGTTTAGGAGGGGCAGGCGTTCACTGGAACGGGCAAACATTTCGCTTTCTTCCATATGACTTTGAGATCCGCAGTAAAACCATTGAACGATATGGTAAAAATAAAATACCTGCAGATATGACTCTCCAGGATTGGGGCATCACATATGATGAACTTGAGCCATATTATGATAAGTTTGAAAAAATGGCAGGTATTTCGGGAGAAGAAAACCCTCTTGGCGGCAAACGCTCAGACAAGTATCCAACCCCTCCTATGAAGCATTCTCCTCAAATGAGGATGTTTAAAAAAGCAACAGAAAAATTAAAGTACCATCCTTATACGGTACCATCGGCTAATCTTTCAGAGGCGTATGAAAATCCGGATGGCATTTCGCGGGCTGCATGTCAGTATTGTGCTTTTTGTGAACGGTTTGGTTGTGAGTACGGAGCGAAAGCAGACCCTGTCGTAACCGTCATCCCTGTTGCAAAACAGACAGGAAAGTTTGACTTACGGACACATTCTTGGGTTAGAAGAATCCTACATAAGGATGGAAAAGCAACAGGAGTTAGATACACGGATGTGACAACAGGAGAAGAAATTGAACAACCAGCTGATACTGTCGTGGTAACCAGTTATGTGTTTAATAATGTAAAACTATTATTAAATTCTAAGATTGGAAAACCTTATGACCCTTCAACAGGGAAAGGCGTTGTTGGAAAGAACTATGCTTATCAAGTTGTTAAAGGCTCTGCAGTTGGGTATTTTGAAGACGAAAAGTTTAACAACTTTGCTGGGGCAGGCGCACTAGGAATGGTTATTGATGATTTTAATGGGGATAATTTTGACCACTCTGATGTCGATTTCCTTCATGGAGGTTATTTAGCCTTGACCCAAACTGGGCAACGCCCAATTCAAAATAACCCAATACCAAAAGAATCACCAACTTGGGGGAAAGAATTCAAGCAAAATTCGTTAAAATATATCAATAAAACATTGTCTGTTAGCGCGATGGGCGCCAGCCTTCCATTTAAACAGCACTATCTTGATTTAGATCCCGTTTATAAAGACACCTTTGGAGATCCTGTCATCCGCATGACCTATGACTTCAAAGACCAGGATCGCCATCTTGCACAATTTACCGCTAAAAAGGCAGAGGGAATTCTAAAAGAGATGGGCGCAGATAAAATTGATACGATGAAAGAGCTTGGCCCGTACAATATTACGACCTATCAATCCACCCATAATACCGGTGGAGTGATCATGGGCGACGATCCAAACACCTCTGCGGTTAATAATTACTCCCAAATGTGGGATATGGACAACCTATTTGTTGTCGGTGCCTCTTCTTTCCCGCACAACAGCGGATACAATCCTACTGATACAGTAGGTGCGCTAGCATATCGGGCTGCTGAGGGGGTTATTAAATACCAGAAGAGTGGCGGTATTTTAGCCTAATCTAGCTATACTTATAAGAAGGTAGGGAGAGCGATGTTATCAAATATAGGAATTCCAGGTTTAATTATTATTTTGGTCATTACCCTCATTATTTTTGGTCCAAAGAAACTACCGGAAATTGGCTCGGCTTTTGGTAAAACATTATCTGAATTTAAACGATCCACAAATGAGCTTTTAGATGATGATGACCAGGAAGCACCTGAACCAAAGAAATAATTCAAAAACAACCAGGCATAGCACGACTGCTGCCTGGTTGTTTTTTTTATTCTATTTTAAATCTTTCTGTTTTGGAAGAGAGGGATTCAGATGTAGCACTCAATTTTAAACCTATTTCATGGGTGGCCTTAACAGATTGTACTTGCAGTTCACTGCTCCCTAGCATCTGTTCCGCACTTGCCAATGTCTCCTGTGATACAGAGGAAAACTCGGCTGCGATTTGTTCCAGCGAAGGTAACTGTTTTTTTACTCCACTTAATTCATTCTGCATTCCCCTTAATTTACTGCCGACATCATGGATTTCATTCAGTAATGTATCAAGGGAAACTTGTGAGCCGTTTGACATCTCCAGTGTGTGATGTGTTTTTTGAAGCATTTGTTCAAACTCCCTCGTTGCATGGTTGGTTATACTTTCCATGTTATGGATTGAAGTAGTAATCTGCGAGGCAGCTTGTGAGGATTGTTGCGCCAATTTCCCAACCTCCTCTGCTACCACTGCAAAACCTTTACCTGCTTCACCTGCACGCGCAGCCTCAATCGACGCATTTAGGGACAAGAGCTTCGTTTGTTCTGTAATACCCTGAATCAAGCCAACTAGGTCACTGATAGACCTCGCGTCCGTTTGCAACCGTCGTACCGTTTCCGTCAATTGAGCAAAGTCTTTTTCAAAGCTATGTACTGTTTGAATTAGCTGAGACATCGATTGGTTACCCGCCTCAGCAGAAGCGTGCATGTCATCAGAACTTTTGAAGACAGAGTCCATATTGACAAGCATTTCTTCCATTTGTTGTTTCATCTCTCGGAAGTTTTCCGCGCTTACCTCTGAACTTGCAGCAGTTTGTTCTGCACCTTCCTTCACAACGTGAATTGCCTGGTTTAACTCCTGGTTGGAGACAAGCGTCCCTTCAGAGGATTGCTGTAATTCATTCCCGTGTTTTTGGAGCTGTAACGTTGTTTTTCGTATATCGAGTAGCAACTGTACCATTTGCTCCATCATGGCGTCATAGCTTTTTTTAAGAGAAATAAATTCCGGTAAGGTCGTGTCAATGGCAACAGCTTGCTGTAAGTCCCCTTCCCTTACCTGTCTCATCGCTTTTCGCAATACGATTAACGGTTTTGTTAAACTGCTAACAAACAAAACGATCAGTAGTATGCTAATAGCTATACTTATAGCTATTACAAATATGGTGGAATAAGCCATCTCCTGAACAGGATCCATATAGGAAGCGACAGGCACTGCAATAACATAGGTACCATTGATCTCCTCCATCTCTTGAAAAGTAAACGTATAATCCTTCCCATTTACTTGTCCGTTTAGAATGCCATTTTGTTCTTTGGTTATCTGGGAAATCATCTGATCCGGTACAGCATGAAGCCCTTGGTCACCTGTTTCAAAGGGGGTCGCTTTCCCGTCTGTTATGTAAAAAAAGTCTGACTGGATCCCTTCATCAGACAGTTTTTCTTGCTGTGTCCTTATATTGGCCACAAGTTGCTGTTGAAAATATGTCTCATCACTTACATATAGAAACTTTAAATTATCCGCTATATAACCCATTAGCTCTGCTTCTCGAAGTAAGCGGTTTTCAATGGTTTCCGTCGTCATATTTTTTGCTTTCACATATGAAACTGCGCCAACTATGGAAACCGAGATAATGAAAATAGAAATAAAAAGGACGAGCAATCTACTGCGTAGACTTAGCTTAGTCAATGCTTGTCTGATCTTTGAATAGAAAGTATGTTTCATTTTACCCAATGGTGCACCCCCAAGTACTCTATTGTTAAAAGTATATCAAGGGGGTATTAAGTTACTGTAAATTCTTTGTAAAGAATAGTTAATTTGAACTAGATACATTCAATTCTGCTAGTAATGGAAGAAGATTATCAAAGATATGTGTATTTTGCTTGTAAACGGAATAACCACCATAGTATGGATCATTTGCCTCGACATTTCGGAAATCAAGCATTCGTTTATACAGTCCATCTGCTACTTCCTTTGCTCCAACCTCTAAACAATAGAGGATGAGGAGGCTATAAACTGCGGGAGATTCGTATTCGACTGTTGGAACCTTCGTCTGTCGATTATATTTACCGTATATCTTGCCATTCTCTGATAGCTCATTCTTAATAAAATCTAAAAACACTTCGGAGTTCTCCCCTTCCAAAGACAGTTGGTACGCAGTTAACGCCTGGTCGATCATATGGACTTCATTTTCGTAGATATACTGCTCACTTGTGGCATGATAGGATTTTGGAAAAAAGCCATTTATAACAGGTGCCTGCAATAGGACATCTACAGTAGCTTCATATAGTGAACCCGCTATGAGTCCATTTCCTCTCATCTGCCTCAATGCCGCAGTGTCGATATAAGATAAGGTAAGATAATTACTATTGTATCGCATTCCTTTATCATAAAAATCGGTTAATACATCTCCACTTTTACTATAGGTACTCAGAAATTTCGCGATTTGCTTTGCCGTTTTACTGTATGGATAGCTACTCTTTGGCCAATTCTTATTGGCATCCATCAGGGCGGCAATAATCCGTAGATCGTCTACCAATGCATTGGTGTACACATCACTTTTACCCTTCTCCGTCAACTTCCAATAAACCATTCCATCCTGCTTAAGAAAATGATTAACCAACTGCATATAGGCGTTATCAAACATCTTCTTATCTTCTTTTTCGATTGCATAACGCATCCATAATCCAAGCGATTCTGAAAGAGCTTCTCTACCTGAAACAAGGTCTTCATCCAACTGCTTGTCAGGCTTGATATATGTCGCCAATGTGCCATTATCATTCTTCAACCACTTTACAATAAACTGTTCTGTAATAACGCTGTCCTCGGTATGTTTTTCGCCTTTTAGATTAATCAACACATTTATGATTATAAGAACGAGTATGATGGCAATAAATACTTGGATTAGCATTGTCCGCACCTCTTATCTTCTCCTAGTTTGAATGATTTCCTACTATGCAGAACGGTCCTTTCTAACTAGATCCTCCTGCTTAAACCGTTTTGTTTTATACCAGGTGACTTCTTGTTTAACACTTCAATTAATTTCGTACTCAATAAAGAACAAAAAAGTTAAGTAATCCCCCTTATTCTTAAACAAACTTTGCTACTTAAGTAATTTTACGGAGATTATAGACTGTTATAACCCTTCGTTCTATATAAAGAACTTACACTAACTTTATATAGAATGCAACCCTTTTTAGTCCTTTAGATTAGGGAAACAGCATACATTTATATATAGAGAGGTCATTATTGGACAATCCTCTTCCTTAAAAAATGAAAAAGCGACCGATCCACTTACTGGATGGTCACCTCTAAACGTTCTACTTTTTTGAGATAAATTGATTTGGTTCGTCTCCGCCTTTTGAATTGCTGTTTTTATATTGGCTTTTTCGTCCGTTACGGTGTTCACCATGATTTTTGTTTTCCTTGAACTGGTTATTTTTCTCGTCCATTTGCACATTCTCCTTTTCTAGGGTTTTTTTAGTTTTACGCAGACTGTCATTTATATACATGGATATAAAATTAGCTATTAAAGTGCGTTATGTTTTGTTTTTTCTGAAATAAAGTTTAAAATTAAATAGAAGAGTATAATCTTTTTGCATCGGAGGGCTGTTCATATAATGTCAATAGAAACAATGATTTTCTTATTTACTTCTATGTTGCTCATGGGAGTTCTAGCCACTAAATTCTCTACCCGTCTCGGTTTACCCTCACTAGTCTTGTTCCTCCTTGTCGGAATGGGCATGAACCAATTTGTATTCTTTGAAAATGTTGAAATCACCCAATTGATTGGAATAATGGCTCTTATTATAATCCTCTTTGAAGGTGGCACACAAACGAAGTGGTCCCAGATAAAGCCGATCATTGGCTCAGCAAGTATCCTGGCAACTTTCGGGGTTCTCATAACTTCAGCTATTGCGGGATTAGCTGCAATGTACATCCTCAATTTTTCCTTATTGGAAGGTATGCTTTTCGGAGCCATCGTTGGCTCAACCGATGCCGCTGCAGTTTTTTCTGTATTAGGAAATAAAAATATTAAACGCAAGTTAACTTCTACCCTCGAAGCGGAATCTGGCTCAAATGATCCGATGGCTGTGTTTTTGACCGTCGCTTTTATTGAGATCATTCAAATACCTGATAGTTCTATCTGGACAGCCGTCGGTAGTTTCTTTTTGCAAATGGGGCTTGGTCTAATACTTGGAATGGCACTTGGAAAGTTAACTGTACTCATTATCAATCATATCAAGCTTGATACGGCTGGGCTTTATCCCGTGCTTGCTTTAGCAATGGCCTCGCTCACTTATATTTTAACTGATTCAATTGGCGGTAGTGGACTACTTGCTGTATACGTTATGGCTGTCGTTGTAGGCAACAATGACCTCCTTTATCGCTTCACAATTTTACGGTTTAACGAGGGATTTGCCTGGATGATGCAAATTCTAATGTTTATTTTGCTAGGGTTATTAGTCTTTCCAGGTCAGTTATTGGAGGTCTTCTGGCAAGGGATTGCCCTATCTATCATCTTAATGTTCGTAGCAAGGCCTATTGCAGTCTTTCTCTCGCTGGTCTTCATGAAATACAATTTGAAGGAGCAAGTATTTGTTTCCTGGGCAGGATTAAAAGGGGCTGTTCCGATTGTACTAGCAACATACCCTATTATAGCGGGCATAGAGAGTAGCCAACTCATCTTCAATGCTGTTTTCTTCGTCGTATTGATATCTGCTCTCGTCCAGGGTAGCAGTCTATCCTGGCTGGCAGAAAAGCTTAATCTAACGGGGAAAGAAAAAGAAGATTTACTGCCAAGCCTCGAAATTATTAACTTAGGTACAACTGATTCAGAAATAATCGAGGTTGCTATAACTGAAAAGTCACCAGCAGTCGATACATCACTGATTGATTTGATATTACCTGATAACACGTTAATTATTGGGATAATTCGTGAGGGCGAGCTAATCACACCTACAGGAAATTCCGTCATTCATATGAACGATACGCTTTACGTTCTTAGTCACAAAAAGAGTAGGGAAAAAGCAAAAGCCGTCTTAATTGGCAAAAAGAAAGAGAAAAAGCCAAAAGTTACAGAAGCATAATGTTAAGTATAATGAGGCATTCAAAGGATTAACTTCCTGCGAATGCCTCTACTATATTCTTCTATATTCTGCCTGTAGTAAGCTATAAACAACCGTATCATGATATTTTTCCCCATCAAAATCGGTTTGTCGCAATACGCCTTCTTTTTTAAAACCAAACCTCTCCATAAGTCTCCTTGATCCTTCATTTCCTGCAAATATATCCCCAACGATACGATTTAACCTTAATGTATGGAAGCCAAAGTCTAACACAGCTTCAAGTACTTCGGTCATGACACCTTTATTTTGGTATTCTTTCCGTATCACCGCGCCCATCTCTGCCTTCTTATGCCAAAGATGCAACTTATGAAAGCGGAATTGGCCAACCACTTTCCGAGTTTCCTTGTCTAGAATCACCCATGGAATTTCCTTTTTTAGAGCAAACTTCTCGTAATATATTGCATTGTCTCTTGATCCCCCATAAAGAGATATAGCTCTTTTGCATCTTCTTTCTCTACACCCCGAAGCACATAATGCTCTGTTACCAATACTGGTATCTCTTTAAGATCTATTTGCTCTATCATTTCTACCCCTCCACAAGCCCATTTTTTTCTATTTTAACAGGTTACGCTAGGTTTACGCCCCGAAAAGCCTATTTCTTTCGATAATAGGGAGTAAAAGGGCATTGGCAGACATGGAATTATGTCATTCTGATGTTGTTTGTCCAACAGTTAATCTGACATATTTCATAAGCTGTTAGTGAGCTTAAAAAATGATAGGAGGCGTTCTTAGTGAAGTTATATTTAGATCCCGGCCATGGAGGGAATGACCCCGGGGCACAGGGGAATGGTTTGAGTGAAAAGAATATTACACTAGATATTGCCCAACGGATACGTAGCATTTTGGTAAGTGATTATCGCAATGTGGATGTCCGATTAAGTCGTTCCTCTGATAGTAGTAAAAGCTTGCAGCAACGGACAAACGAGGCGAATGACTGGGGAGCGGACTATTTCCTGTCCATTCATTGTAATGCTTTTAACGGGAGTGCTAGAGGGTATGAAGATTATATTCACAGCAATTTATCTGATTCCTCCAAAACCGCAGGATATCGCAACGTATTACACGCTGAAATAACGAAAGTCAATCAGTTAAGCAATCGCGGCAAGAAAAAAGCAAATTTTCACGTGTTAAGGGAATCTACTATGTCAGCAATGCTATCGGAAAATGGGTTCATTGACAACCAACAGGATGCTGCCTTAATGCGAACCGCTTCATGGAGGCAACGGGTTGCCCAGGGGCATGTCAACGGTCTTGTTAAAGCTTTTAACCTTCAGCGTAAGGAAGAAGGTAATGGAAGTGATGACCAGTTATTCAAAGTTATTGCAGGCTCCTTTAAATCCAAAGCGAATGCAGAGCAGCGAGTTGAGGCTTTAAAGAAAAAAGGAATCACCTCATATGTGGATAGTTTAACCCTATCTGGTGTGCTGTGGTTTCGAGTCCAAGCTGGTGCTTTTTCTAAGCGGTCAAATGCAGAAAATCAGCTTAATCAAGTAAAAAAAGCTGGTATACCTGATGCTTATATTATAAGTGAAAGCTAGAAACACTCATACTCAGACCCGTTCCCGAATCACGTACATTTTTCACACATTATACAGAAAGAGGACAGTTACGAACTGTCCTCTTCCCTATTACGAATTTAAAATATATTTCCTAAATCCTTCTGCCACGCCATCTTCAACATGATCTCCTGTTACATATGTACATCGCTGCTTTACTTCCACTTCCGCGTTCCCCATTGCGATACTTATGCCAGCTTTTTCAAACATGGAAAGATCATTAAAGTTGTCCCCAATTGCCACCGTGTTCTCCAACGGTACAGAAAAATAATCAGCGATGAGCTCTAAAGCATGTCCCTTACTTGCTTTTGGGTGCCCAATTTCAAGCTTTTGCCTGCCTGAGGTTGTAATCGAAATATCCGTTCTCTCAGCAATGTGATCTCGAAGTTTATCTAATTCGTCTTTCTGAAAGGACATGACAAATAGCTTGTAAACTTGTTTGCCGGCAAAGTCAATGTCCGTGTATTGTGGGACATACTGCAGACCATGCTGCTGGTACTGTATTTCTACGACCTTTTCAGCCCAGCTTGGATCATCCTCACCAAGGTCTCTAATTTCTTGCTCAAGCTGCTCTCTTCCATTTTCCTCGACCAAAATCCCGTCTTTCGTATAAATTTCGAAATACAGGCCACTATCAATTAAAACGTCCATCATAGAATTAAGCACTTGATCGGAAAAGTATAAATTATGGATATATTCCTCTGCATGGTACGATTTTGCACCATTCCCTGTAATAATAGGGCATGTAATATCAGCACGTCGCATTATTTCCCGCGTGTCGTGCAATGACCTCCCAGAGGATATAGCAACGACATGACCTTCCTCTTGTGCTGACTTAATAGCTTTTACATTTCCTTCACTAATTGTGCCGTTACTGGAAAGAAGTGTTCCATCTAAATCAATTGCGATAAGCTTCATTGTTTATTCCCTCCATTAAGAAACGGTCTTTCCCCAACAGAGAAAGACCAACTTCTTTTATTTTATCACTCAGAAAATACGGGAACAACTTTTCCTTCGCTTCCGACCATTCGAATCTTTGATTTAGCCATTTCCTTCGCTGCATCTTTCGCTTTTTGCAAATATGCTCGTGGATCAAGACTATCCGGTTCCTGCTCAAAATGCTCACGTATTGCTTTGGAGTAAGCGTTTTTAAGTTCAGTAGATACATTGACTTTAGCCATTCCTTCTGCAACACACCTCCGTACATCCTGGTCGGGAACGGCAGACCCACCGTGGAGCACAAGTGGTACATCGACAACCTGTGCAATCTTTTCTATTCGGTCAAAATCAATATCAGGATCCCCTTTGTAGATACCATGAGCCGTGCCAATAGAAGGTGCAAGTGTTGGAACACCCGTTAACTCAACAAACCTTTGGCAGTCCTTTGGCACAGCTTTCTGAGCATCCTCTTCTGCTACAACGATGTCGTCTTCCACTCCACCAACTTTTCCAAGTTCAGCTTCTACATTTACTCCTAGGGAATCTGCCAAGTCCATAACTTCTTTTGTTTGTCTCACATTCTCATCAAAAGCATGCATGGACGCATCAATCATGACAGATGTGTAGCCAGCACGTATAGCTGTTTTAATCACTTCATAATCTGTGCAATGATCCAAGTGCAAACCAGTTGGTATCTGATAATGCTCTGAGGCTGCTTTTGCTACCTTCACAATATTCTCTGCGCCAAGTGATTTAACCGTTCCTACGGTTGTCTGGAGAATGACAGGAGATTTCAGCTCCGCTGCAGCCTCCAAAACCCAGAAAATACTATCGAATGAGTGGACGTTGAATGCAACAATCCCATGTTTGTCTCGTTTAGCCTTCTGTAGCATTGGTGTAGTTGATAATAAACCCATATTAATTTGCCTCCTCTGGTGTAATAGATTTTTCTACTAATAATGAAAGCTGCTCCGTAGTTGTTGCATCTAACAATTGCTGCCTCTTCTCTTCATCCATTAGTGTTCTTGATAGGGCTGAAAGAGCCTGCAAATGCGTAGTTCCTGCTTCAGCTTCTGGAATTAACAAAGAGATGAAGAAAAAGGCTGGTTGGTTATCAAATGATTCCCATTCTATGCCTGTCTCCGTACGTACGATCACAACCGCTGGCTTTGTTATCGAAGTAGACTGAGTATGAGGGATGGCAAAGCCATCCTGAAACCCAGTAGTGCTTTGTGCTTCTCTATCTTTAAGTCCTTTAACCACTTCATCGGCGTTATCCGCTATCCCATTTTCAACTGCTATGTCGGCAATTGCCTGAAAAACACCTAACTGCGAGGATGCTGTTGCTTGTAATTTAACATAACTTGATTTGATCATATTTTTCATTTTTGTCACTCCTTAATTGGTTGGTTGTTAGCTGCTTTCTTTCTGTACAGTCCATAGATGAATGCTCCGACAAGGGAACCAATTAAAATAGATAGAACCCATTGAAATGCTCCAGTGACAACTGGTAAAACTAGAAATCCTCCATGTGGTGCAGGGACCTGCACGCCAAACATATAGGTCAAGATTGCAGCGATTGCGGAACCTAACATAATGATCGGCAATACAACGACGGGGTTTTTAGCTGCAAATGGGATTGCTCCTTCTGTAATATGGGTTGAACCAAGAATAAAGTTTACAGCACCTGCATTACGCTCTTCTTTCGTGAAGTATTTGCGGAAGATCACAGTTGCAAAAGCAATAATTAAAGGTGGCGCTATACATGCTGCAGAGACCCCTGCCATAAAATAGAGATTTCCTTCAGATAAAAGTAGTGTGCCAGTTACATAGGCAGCTTTATTAAAAGGTCCGCCCATATCAAATCCACACATCGCTCCTACAATTAAACCTAAGAGTAGTGGGTTAGTAGATTGAACAGATTCAAGAAAACTCATTAGTCCTTCATTAAGGCCAGTCAATGGCACGATGATAGGTGTCATAATAATCCCAATAAGGAAGATACCAAGTACTGGGTATAAAAAGATTGATTTTAGCCCATTTAAAGAATGTGGCATTTTTTTCAAAAGCTTTTGTAGCAAGATGATAATATAACCTGCAATAAAACCAGCGAGAATACCGCCAAGGAATCCTGCTCCTCCCTGATCTGCTAAAAGACCACCAACAAACCCAACTACCATTCCGGGTCGTTTGGAAATAGACTCTGCAATAAATGCAGCTAGAATTGGTACCATTACACTAAAACTCAGACCGCCCACATCATTTAATAGTTTTGCGAACTGGTTATATTGTTCGTTTTCAGGGTCTGCAGAATAAATTCCAAATAGGAACGATATGGCTATAAGCACACCGCCACCTACAACAAACGGAAGCATGTGGGAAACACCATTCATTAGGTGTTTATAAATGGTATGACCCCAATTCTTTCCTGAAGTAGTCTGCTTATCGTGTTGAGTAGTTGTGTCTTCGGTATTGGATTCACTACTTCCTTCATAATCGCTTGCTCGATACACGGATGCTTCTCCATTTATAATTTGATTGATGAGATCTTCCGGAGTACGTATTCCTTTCGCTACAGGTACGTCAACCAATGGCTTTCCATGAAAACGATCGGCATTAACGTCCTTATCAGCCGCAATGATAACCCCATCTGCTTCTTTAATTTCTTGAGGGGTCAAGGCGTTTTCAACACCTACTTGACCATGTGTCTCCACTTTTATTTCAACATTTAATTTTTCTGCTGCTTTCTTTAAAGCTTCTGCAGCCATAAACGTGTGAGCTATCCCTGTAGGGCATCCTGTTGCCGCAACAATTTTTTTCTTGCTCATTATTACTCCCCCTTATAAAGTAGTGATGTCAATTTGTTCTCTTAAGTTTGATACATCCTCTAAATCGCTGAGGCCTTTGGAAAATGCAGTAGAGGCCCCAGTTGCGACGGCATAGGCCAGTGCTTCTTCCATTGAGCTTGATTGATTCTGCCTTGCGATAAAAGTAGCAAGCATTGCATCTCCAGAACACGCTGTATTTACCACTTCTCCCTTAGGCGCATTAGCTTTTAACTGCATGTTTTCAGTTAAATATAACGCTCCTTTTTCTCCTCTAGAAATGATTACATTCTGTGCTCCCTTTATTAGCAACTCTTGTCCGTATATCAGTAATTCTTCTTCAGTTAAGGGATGATCTTTTTGGAACCACTTTGCAATCTCCTCATCGTTTGGCTTTAAAAGGAATGGCTGGTATGAAAGTGTGTCTAGTACAGAATCAACACTTGTATCAAGAACCAACTTCACCTGCTGCTCCGCACAAATAGACGCTATGTCTGTTATAACCGATTCAGGGACTCCTTTCGGCAGACTACCTGAAACCACGAGCGTATCACCCGATTTAATACCCTGAACTTTTTGCAATAAGTGCTGTACCTCTTCTGCCTTTATCGTCGGTCCCTGGTTAACAATTTTGTACTCTTCTTCGGCATTGACAAAGACGTTGATTCGAGTGATACCATCCACTTCTATAAATTCGGTTGTTATCTGTAAGTCTCTCAATGAGTCGTCGATATATTTACCAGAAAATCCCCCTATAAATCCTAGGGCGGTATTTTCAATACCCAACTTTTTTAACATGATGGAAACATTTACACCTTTTCCATTCGGCTGATAATCCTCGTCGCGAGTACGGTTGACCTTATTAGGAACTAAGTGATCTAAGGCGACATATAAATCGATTGCTGTATTCATGGTGCAAGTATAAATCAAAGTCACACCTTCTTTCTTTTTTGTTATTTTAAGTATTACATAATTTTTTGTGTAAATGTTTTCAGCTTTTGTAAACCTTTACAAAAGCACATAAGAAAAACTAAAAAACCCTCTCTTCTAATAAGAGAGGGGGTAAAACAGCTATTTCTTTGTGCGGATAACATAGGCGTCAAGTAATATTCGGGCTATTACATTTAGGGAAAGTCTAGAACGTACTTCATATTCTTGAAACAAGGAATGATCTGTCTTATAACCAAGAAGCGTCATATCAGATAGTTCACTGAGTGTAGAGTCTACCTTCGTCGTTAAGGTGATGGTTGTTACCTGACGAATATTTAAATTCTGACATGCTTCAACCAACTCTGCTGTTTCACCATTCAATGAGACAAAAATAGCTAAATCATTTTTACCGACCTTCCTAGATTTCACACGGATAATATTAGGATCTTCGTGTGTTTCACATATCTTATCCAAGGCTTGTAACTTGATCATCATTTCCTTTGCTATCATTTCAGAAAAACCTCTGCTGAAAATATATATTCTTTCTGCGTCATGTATTTTTTGAACAGCGTCTTCTATCTGTCCTACGCTTTGTAATTGGATGGTCTTGTGTACTTCTTCTTCATTTTTACGAATGACTTGTTTAATATCGTCATCAATATCTCGCAGTGAATCATCTGCATCCATCATTTTTTTATCTTGTTTAAGCCTATACTTAAAAGATGTATACCCATTATATCCAATTTTCTTCATAAGCCTTACAATCGTAGCTGTAGATACATTGGCCTGCTCACTTAGCTTCACAATCGACATTGTTGCAATATCTCCAATATGCTGGTGAATGTACTCGAGCAGATAACGTTCGGCCTGGCTTAGTGTAGAATAAGTGTGGTGAGGAATGTTAAATAAAGGTTCTTCCATACTGCATCCTCCTGATTAATAGTTAAAAAAAGAATAACACAGTTAGACAGAACAGCAAGTTTTTTTAGTTAATTTGAACTATGAAGTTACTACGCTTCTTTTAGCACCTCAACTAACTTAGGCAATCCATCCATAAACAAGTGAGCATCCCCTTCAAGTTCAATAAATTTAGCTTGAGGAAAGTGCTTTAAATAACGTTGCATATGTTCAATTGGGACAATTGGGTCAAGTTTACTATGAAGAAAGAAAATATTAGGAACGTATGGAATTTCCCCTGAGATATTGGACTTAAGGATAAAATCTTTTCTTTGCCATCCTTTATTAATACCCCAAAAGGGTGCGGCAATGGAAATCAGTTTGTTAAATGGTATGTTTACTTCTTCAGCCAAATATTTAAGCAATACAGAACCTCCTAATGAATGGCCAATTAAAGTAACTTCTCCTTCCACCAAATCTAGTGTTCTCCGAATCTCTTTCTTCCACTCTGCATAATAAGGATCCAAAGGCGATGGCATTGCTGGATGAATAATATTATGCGTGTTAGCACATTCCTTTTTCAAATAATGGGCCAGCAACTGACTACCTTCTCGACCTTCCTGTGGACCCGCACTGTGAATAAAAAGAATTGAATCCATTCTCCCAGCCCCTTATTCTATCTCAATTAAATATGCTGTGATTTCACTTATTTTCCCATCTTTATGCTTGTCCAGCTTATAGATATCACAAAAAGCGTACTTCTTATGAACACCCTCTTCCTCCATTGCCATTGTTCCTTCAATAACAGCCGTCTTCCCATGTGTAATGATCTGTTTTGTTTGATGGGCTGTTTCAAAACCCCTCATTGGCTCCATTTCTTTTATTACGGTATCCTTCCCTTCCAGAACATTACTCCCTACCATATTCCAAACAATATTCTCTGAAATATTTGCAAAGATTGTGTCCACATCACCCGTCATAAAAGCATTATTTATCTTTCTAAAAAACTCCTGATTTTTCGTCATATTACTTCCACCTCCACGTTTCTTCTCGTTATAATCCCACTTATCTTATTCATCTTCTTTATTGTAATTTCCTGCAGTATCGGTAAATAAATTTCCCCCATATTTTATTCCAGCCAGAAAGAAAAATGCAGGAAAAGTAGTGACCGTAGAGAATATTTATATATACCAAAGAGGGCAACAAAGTTTAAGACAAGATACTACCATTTACGAAAGTTGGGCAAGGTGCAATGACTTAAATAAGGAGTGTGAATCGATGAAGAGTCCAATTAAAAATCAAATGAACACAGTATTTATCCATGTTAACGACTTACCTACATCGGTGGAATGGTATTGTCGCCTACTTGGACAAACATATGAAGCAGAAGAAGTGAGAGAACCAGTATATAAAATGAATATCAATCATTATACGGGTCTACTATTAGACGCAGGGCCCCGCAGAGAGAAAAAGCAAGTGTATCCGTCGAAACATCCGATATTCAATTTCCACACCGATGAGATTGAAAATGCTTATTCTTTTGTAAAAGAACTAGGCTACCACGTTGATTCGCCAATAGAACGGTATGATGATCTGGCTTTTTTCACTGTAAAGGATCCTGACGGAAACATTATTATGATATGTAATCGTTAAATAGAAACCGATATGTAACGATCACATATCGGTTTATTTCTCTTATTTCTTTACTGGTGTTGTACAGGCTGATACATGCCAGCAATGGCTTGAATTGCTTCAGGGGGCGCTGGCATAAGTGGATAATAACCATTTTTCGTCATATATTCCCAAGCTTCATATGCATGGTGGCTACTATTAAGGAAAGCTTTCTCTAAGAATGTTCTTAAATCGGGATTAGCACATTCTACCGTAGCTGCAGCATAATTTTTGGCAGAAGCTTTCTGACCTAGAAGATAGGCTAGCGCAATTTCTCTGTCAGTATGCTTTTGCACGTCAGTACGTGGAGCAGAAGAAGGGAATTGACTTACCGGAGCCTTTGTATATGAATCCAGCTTTGGGAGTAATTCTGCTGGCTGAAATTTATTAATATCAGGCGTGGTAGCGCTTTGAACAAACTCCACTTTAAGGTTATAATCCGCTACATGAAGGGGAAAATGCCTTTGAAGCATTTCCTTCAATTCTGGGTCTTGTGCCTGGTTTATAAAACTGGACATACAGGTTACTGTGTTAAAACAGCCGGCTATAAGCTCGCTTAACTCGTTTAACTCATGGGATGCAAGTTGCAATGTTATCTCTCCTTTTAAGGTTTATCCTGCATATTATTTGTTAGATAATCCTTAACATACATACAAAAGAAGTAGATAGTGTGTATAAATTAAAAAACCTGCCAACGCAAATTTTCGCTGCTGACAGGTTTTCTACATGCTATTCTTTTGTGAGATCCTTGGTACTTCTAACAGTATCGATCGGACGTACCATTTTTTCGATTTCTTCCCTTTGCGGCTCTAGAAATGGAGGAAGTGATAGTTTTTCTCCTAATGTTTCGTATGGCTCATCCCCCATGAATCCAGGTCCATCTGTCGCAAACTCAAACAGAATTTGTGGTGCTACTCTGGCATAGAGTGATTCGAAAAAGTGTCTGTTAACATAACCGGATGTTTGAAAACCAAAGTCACCCATGCGTTTAATCCATTCCTCAAGTACGTTACGATCTTCTACACGGAAGGCTGCATGATGCACTGTTCCAAAACCTTGAATTGCATTTGGCAAAACAGGGTTATACTCTACAATTACCTGTGCACCATTGCCTCCTTCACCAACTTCAAATAAATGAAAGGCGCCTTCACTGTTAACTTCTCTAAATTGTAATACTTTTTCTAGCACCTCTTTAAAGTAATCTAGATTAGCAATTCGAACAAAGATAGGGCCAAGGCCAGTAATGGCATACTCTAGTGGTACCGGGCCATTTTGCCAAGGTGTACCTGAAGCTACTCCCTCATTATGTTCATCAGAGATTAGTTGGTATTGCTGGTCATCAAAATCAATGAAGGATAACGTTTTTTTACCAAATTGCTCCTTAATTCCAGAATGCTTAACTTCAAGGCGGTCAAATCGTTTCACCCAATAATCTAGCGCGGCATCATCTGGAACCCGGAAGGACGTTTTAAAGATTTCATTCGTGCCATGGCTCCCTTTGGGGATACCAGGAAAGTCAAAAAAGGTCATGTCCGTTCCCGCACTTCCCTTATCGTCTGCGAAGAATAAATGATATGTTTGAATATCATCCTGGTTCACTGTCTTTTTAACAAGTCGCATTCCAAGTACATACGTAAAAAATTCATAATTCTTTTCTGCACTGCTCGTAATTGCTGTAACATGGTGGATTCCTTTTAATTCGTTCACCATCCGTACCTCCTATATGTTCGATTATACTTAATTAATATATTCTTAATTCAATATAAATATATCATGAATAAAGAAGTAAGTCCACTATTAGATTTCCCCAATACTTCGTGTATTACAAGGCATTATGTGGCTTTATTATCTTGTCCTAACATGAAATAAGGAATCTATTCAACTAGAATAGATTCCTTATAATTCTGCTTCCCTTATAAGTTGGTTCATAAATTCGTCATAGTTTTTCGCACTGATTAATTTTTCTACTAGTGGCCTGCTGGCTACAATTTCCCCCAGTGCTTCGTACATAAATTGGAGGTCCTCCTGGCTATTCTTTTTCACACAAAGTACACAAACAAATTGGACCTGTTTTTCTTTCCATTCTATCGGCTCCTGTAAGGTACATACTGCTAAAAACGTTTGGGATGATTGCGGTGTTATTGGATGAGGTATGGCGACCAGATTCCCATATGAGGTTGGTGCTACTTCCTCTCTTTTATAAATAGATGAAAGGAATGTCTCTTCTACAAGAGACCGCTGCATAAGTTGCTCGGAAATATACGTCATTGTTTCTTCTCTAGATTTGAAATCCATGTTCAGAAACATCAGCTCTCGCTTAAACAACCTAGATGTATTGTTTTGCTCTTTTGCCAAAAACCGATCAACCTTTTCCATGTCGTTACTACTCAATACTGCGTTTACCTCCAATATTGGAATTGGAAATTCCTCTCTAATTGGGATGGAGCTAATAATAAAGTCAATACCTTCTAAAGACCGCTTTTTCAATTTGTAATACTCTGTTGTACCTACAACATCCAAACTCTCTCCAAATCGGTTTTTTAACCGGTAATAAATTAATTGTGCTGTCCCCAGCCCTGACGCACAAACAACCAGGCACCTTAATGGACCTGAGGTGATTTTTCTCCTTTCAATGGCGGCTCCTATATGAAGTGCTAAATAGCCTATTTCATTTTCATTTATTTTCGTTTCGGTATGTTGTTCAATCACTAATCCTGCTAATATCCCTGCTTCAAAAGCAAGTGGGTAATTCCTTTTTATATCAGCAAGCATAGGGTTGCGAATATTCATGCCGTATTTATACCGATTAATCGCTGGCTTTAAATGTAGACATAAGGCCATGACCAATTCTTGATCATCCTTCACACCCAGACTTAATTCACTTTCTACTCTTTCAAGCATCTTGGTCACAGTTTCTAGGATCTCTGCTTCCATTACCTGCTCCAGCCTATCTCCCTTAGCATCAAAGGTAAGCATCTTAGTGCCTAGCAAGTGGATGGCGATATACGCTGTCTCCTCTTGCGGAAAAGTGATTAGAAATGTCTTTTGAATACTATCTACAATATTGTGAGCCACAACGTATTCCGTTTGTTCCTCAATTTGTTGTGCATCCAATCTGTACAATGTAACATGGTTACCGCTCCTAATCCGTTCATAAGCGATCGCGATATGTACGACAAGATTTTGTATGGCAATATCAGATAACGTAATAGAATGTGCTTTAATCTGTGTTAAAATAATGTCTTGAATTGTATCAAGTTCTGCCTTCGTCAAAAAGGAAAATAGAGGGTCAAGGTAATTAAACCCGTCCCCTTGCGTACGGTTAAACATAATTTCGGCAATACAAAACCTGACCTTTACTTCGTCCCCTTTTATCATCAATCCATGGTTTGGGCGGGAATCGAGAGTAATGTCATAAGCAAGCAAAATTCTTTTGACATCCTTTAAGTCATTTTGAACTGTTGATTTGCTGACAAACAATTCTTCTGCCAAATCTTCAAGCTTAATATAAAGTTCCTCAAGCAGTAATCGAACCATAATAAAGTGTACACGCTCTTTCGGTGTCTGTGGGTGTACATCATCCCTCATGTACAAATACTCTGACATCTCAGTCAAGAAATTCCGAAAGAGCTGTTCATCCTTTATAACTAATTTATATCCTTTGCTCATTATAGATTCCACTAGAGCGCCGTAATCTGCCAGTTCTATATTTAGGTTTCGAATATCGTCCCTGGTGGTTCGAGTACTTACTTTATTAATATTTGCGAGATACTTACCCGTTACATACGTTTCCGACTGCATAAGCTCCTTTAATATCACTTTCATTCTGGAGTTCATGATCATGACTCTCCTCTACACACGTGCATTATTTCTTCATGTATACCTAAAAAGTTAACGGTCCTCTTATATTCCCAGTGTGCAAATGTGGCAATACACCTGTTTAAAACCCGTTATTTATAGATACATCCTTGAACCACCTTGCACTCTTTTTCGGTGCTCTTTCCATCGTTTCAAGATCTATGGAGAAGAAGCCATATCTATTTTTGTATGCATTCATCCAAGACCAGTTATCCATAAAAGTCCAAAGGTGGTAGCCCTTAGCATTACAACCCTCTTCTATTGCCATGTGCAACCATTTCAGATGCTCTCGAATAAATTCAATGCGGTAATCATCTTGGATCTCTCCGCCCTCGGTAAAGCGTTCCTCATTTTGCACTCCCATACCATTTTCTGAGATAAACGACTCAATATTCCCATAATTTTCTTTTAAATTTATCATAATATCGTAGATGCCTTTTTCATAGATCTCCCACCCACGGTATTTATTCATTTTTCTTCCAGGCATTTCATATTGATCAAAGAACCAATCCGGCATAAACGGTGCCTCTTTATTTGGTTCATTCTCCTTCGCTTTGACGCGTCGTGGCTGATAATAATTAACACCTAGCAGGTCTACTATATTGGCGCTTATTAACTCTTTATCCCCGGGCAGCGTTTCTGGCAATTGCCCATGTTCTCCTAGAAGTTCAATTAATTCCTCAGGATATTCCCCTAATACGGCAGGATCTAAAAAACTACGATTAAAAAACAAGTCGGCAATTCGGGAAGCCTTTAAGTCTGCAGGATGTTGGCTTCTTGGATAAGAAGGTGTTAAGTTCAAAATTATACCAATCTTTCCCTTTTGTCCTGGTAAACCATGAAATGCTTCTACTGCTTTAGCGTGGGCAATAATCGTATGGTATGCAACCTGTACGGCCTTTTTAGCATCGACAATATTTGGGTAATGAAAATCATATAAATAACCGCCCTCAACTGGCACAATTGGTTCATTAAAGGTGAACCAAGTATTCACGCGTTCGCCAAACAGCTGGAAACATTCCGTAGCATAGCTCACATAGGCTTCCACTACTTCGCGGCTTTCCCAACCGCCCTCTTCTTGTAATTCATAAGGCATGTCAAAATGATAGAGATTTATAAACGGTTCAATATCATTATCTAACAATTCATCAATTACCGCATTATAAAACGCTACTGCCTCCTTATTGACCTCTCCCCGTCCACCAGGAATGAGGCGGGACCAGGAGATCGAAAAGCGAAACGTATTATGGCCAATTTCCTTCATCAGGGCAATATCCTCTTTGTAACGGTGGTAGAAATCAGATGTTTGCTCGGGTCCCACGCCTTCAAAGAAACGATTTTCTTCTGTTTCAAACCAATGGTCCCAAATATTCTTACCTCTTCCACCTTTATCTGCTGCTCCTTCTATCTGGGTAGCAGATGTCGCGCTTCCCCACCAGAAATCCTTAGGGAATGAATAATTCGTTTGTTTTTCCATTTATTATTCCTCCTATTGCACTTGATGCCTTATTACTTATTCCGGTAAATTTCAATAATTTCAATCGCAAGATCTCGTACAGTCATCGCAGTCATTAAGTGGTCCTGTGAATGAATTAGCATAACGTTGATCAGGTTCTCTACTCCATTTGCTTCTTTTTGTAGGAGTTGTGTTTGATAAGAATGGGCTTTCCCTAACTCTTCCCCAGCTTCTTCTACCAATCGATCTGCCTCAGCAAAATCTCCCTTTTTTGCCTCCTGGATTGCTTCCATAACGTTGGATTTTCCATTTCCAGCAAATAGTATTATTTGAAAAGCAATTTCTGTTGTTGTCTCCACAAGCTATCCACCTCGAAAGTCTATTATTATCGTTACACGTTTACTTTTTGAAATAATCTAGAATCCTACTTACTTAGCTTCTTTTCTCTCTGTCTCGTAATAGTTTTTATCTAAAATCTTTAAGAATGGCCACCATATGACGATTACTACCAGTAAGTTAAAGGCTTGTAATACACCGCCCTGCCAGGCATTTCCTGTGGCTAGGAATCCATTTAATATAGGAGGTGTCGTCCATGGAACAATAACACCAGCTGGTGGTGGCACAATGCCTGAATACATTGCAAAGTAAGTGATAAGTGTTACTACTACAGGTGCAACCAACCATGGAATTAAGATTAATGGGTTCATAATAATTGGCAATCCAAAAATAATTGGTTCATTCACATTAAATAAACCTGCTGGCGCCCCGAGCTTTCCTAGCTCTTTTAACTGTCTACTCTTTCCAATCATAAAGATTAAAATAATTACTGCAAGCGTCATACCAGATCCGCCCATCCCTACTAAAAACGAATCTATAAATTGCTTGGTTATAATATTCGGTAATTCCGTACCTGCCTGAAATGCTGTAAGGTTTTGATCATTAAGCGTATACCAAATCGGGTCAAATACGGAGTTGATAATAATTTGACCATGCAGTCCGAAAAACCAGAAGACCTGAATTAATAAGACCGCTATGATTGTTGCAGGTAGACCGCTTCCAAGTACAGTCAAAGGCTGTTGAATAACACTATAAATAAAGTTCTGTACTGTCTCAAAGCCTGTATAACTAAATATGATACGGATTAACAAGAATACCGTTAAGGTTAACGTTATCGGAATTAGTGCACTAAACGACCTGGACACAGCACCAGGGACACCCGCTGGCATTTTAATGGTCCAATCTTTTTTTACAAAATAGCGATATAATTCTGCTGATATAAACGCTGTAAAGATACCTAGAAACATTCCTTCTGCCCCAAGAACGGAAGTAGGAATAACACCAGATACCCCATCCAGAACCTGTGGTGTCATAATTAAGAATGCGGCTAAGGCTACTACTCCACCATAGATGGCCTCACCACCGTAGTGCTCCGTCAGTTTATAACCAATACCTATCATGACAAAGACACCCATTATACTTAATGTTGCTGCCGAAGCCGGTCCAAGCGCGTTTTGATATGCCGTAAATGCTTCTTCACTGATCATCTTATCCAGAAAAGGAAAGTTAGCAATTACGACAAAGATAGAGCCAAAAATGATTAGTGGTAATGCAACCATAAATCCATCTCTTAAGGCAGACAAATAACGATTATTATTTAGCTTATCTGCAATTGGCAATAACATGTTCTCTAAAAAATTCATGAACTTACTATTCATGATCGTTCCCCCTCTTCATCTGTTAATTCTCCATTAACTCTAAGGCCTTATTGAGGACAGCTTCTCCATCCACTCTCCCATATGCGATTGGGTCAATCACATCAAGCGGGATGCCGTGTTCCTCTGCAACTACCGTGTACTTCTTTTTCATAAATCGCATCTGCGGTCCGATTAGCAGCACATCTGCTTTTTCGACTTCTTTCACCACTTTGTCCTGTGCAACTGCCCAAATGTTTACTTCTATTCCTTTCTCTGCAGCCTTCTCTTCCATTTTGGAAACGAGTAAGCTTGTAGACATACCTGCTGAACATGCTAGCATTATATTCTTCATGTTGGTTCCTCCTTGTTTTTCTACTACATCAAGTATATTTTAAAAGCGCTTTCAACTGAACACATTGATTTTCCGTCATATAGCGGAAATGATTAAACGCTTTAAATTTCGTAACGGCTTACCCACTATAATTAAAAATATCATCCATACGAAAATGCTGTAGAAATTCGTGTCTCTACAAACTTTGACATTTATTTCATTGTCCTACCCTCTACGCAAAGCCTTTCTTTATTCAAACAAAAAAGGACCCACTCGAGGGCACCTTTAAGGGAGTTATTCTACTGGATATGTTTTTTTAAGAAAGGTAATAGACTGCGTAATGAGCTCTTTTAAGACAGATACATCTATATCGTCCAACTTATTAATATACACACAGGATTTCCCGGACTTATGCTTACCAATCTTTTTTAGCAATGCTTCTCTTTCTGTGTCACCGGTAGCAAAATACAGACTAAAATTTGCCTTTCGAGGTGAAAAGCCGACAAGCATTGCATCCCCCTCATGACCGGTTTTATATTTGTAGTGGTATGACCCAAAGCCGATTATACTAGCTCCCCACATCTTGGGTGGATAACCTGAGGTTTCCGTAAAAATCTCTAAAAGCTTGTATGCGTCTTCTCGTTTTCCAGTGTTTTCTATCTGTTCAATAAACTCCACTACACTTGCCTCGTTTTCCTTTGTTTTCTGCTCATACATGTACATACCTTCCCTTCCTTGGAATGTTATGTTGCCAAGCAATAGGTGTCAATCATGTTAGATATTCTTATAGTAGCATATCTGTTCAATCTTTTTCAGACATCAGTAAATTCATGTAGAACAAAAGCGCAAGTGCCCGTTTAGAAACGTAGCGAGTGGAACGAATCAACTGAGATAAAGGAATCATGCCCCTGCAAAAGGGGTATGTCGGCGTTGGCCGGCAAGGACGTTTTTAGTCGACCTACCTCTATTTACCCAATCGATGATGACTTTCACCGCAAGGGTATAAGTGCGACTAGACCTCTGGTTTCACCAGTCGGCAAGTCTTCTTTTCACCCTCGGGTATAAGTGCGACTAGGCCTCTGGTCTTCACCAGTCGGCAAGTCTTCTTTATCGTAGGGCGATTTCGTGAAGTCGCCTAGTTTCTGGTCGCTGGAGCTGGACGTGGCAAATTCAATTGTTTCGTTATCCACAGCACTAGAATTTTATAATTTCCTAGACAACAAAAAAACACCTTGGCTCAGCGAAACGGAGTCGAGGTGTTCCTGTGCTTATTCTTTTACACTTTTGAGTACATCATCAATGATTTGAGAGTTGGCGATAGGGCCAGTGTAAAGCCAAGCTGAATCCCCAGAGAATTCATAAATATTTCCCTTCTTTACTGCAGGGATGTTTTGCCAGATTGGATCTTCAAGCATTTTTGATCCACTATCACTGTCATCGTTTGCTAGAAAAATGTGATCTGCATCTAATTCAGCCAATTTTTCCAGGGAAATTTCAGACCAGTTTTGAACCGAATCTCCTGAAATTTCTTTCACGACGTTCGGTGTAGTTATTCCTAAATCATTGTAAAGCACATCCCCACTAGAGAGATTTTCATTTACAATGTAAAAAGTATCACTAAATAACCAAAGGGCTACGGCAGAGTCAGAACCGATAGCAGTATTGATTTCTTCCTTGGCACTCGCTGCCTTTTCTTCATATTCTGCCAGTACTTGTTCAGCTTTGTCTTCTTTTCCAAACACTTTTGCTACTTCTTCAAGCTCAGCACGCCACTCATTATTTTGCTCATTTCCTACTACATAAGTTGGTGCTATCTTAGAATACTGGTCATATTTATTTCCTTCTACCATTTCTGCTGAATCCATAATAAGCAAGTCTGGTTCAAAGCTTGCCACGGCCTCGTATGGAAGGTCACTTGGTATAGTTGGAACGTCACCAAGGTCATCCTGTAAATAGTCCTGCACATCTTCTCCATCACGAACGGACCATTGCGCAACAGGTGTAATATCAAGTGCTACTAAATAATCCTCTAAGTAGGAGGCGATAACGTTTTCCGGATTGGCAGGTATCTCTACTTCATTTCCTGCTGCATCTGTCAGGGTACGAGCTTGTCCTTCCTGCGTTTCTTCGTTGCTTCCGTCCTCCGAAGCATTCTCACTATCTTCGTTTCCTCCACAAGCTGCAAGCAATAAAACTAAAAATAAAATGCCTATTAGCACGAAACTTTTATTTAATTTCATTCTCATTGTTCTCCTTTATGTTGAATATTTCAGTAACTTTCCTAATGATAACAATTTTCATTCTCATTTACAATAAAATTATTTATTCCAGATTCAAGAGTGTTTCTTATGTTATTGTTGCATGCTATCCCTTATAATATAATGGCAACAGTTTTAATTTTGTTTTATACGGGGAGTAACTTTTATGTCTTTTTTAAATAGATTTTCTGCTGCAAAGGGGTACAAGCAATCAAGGCCCATGGTGGCTACGTTTATCTTAACTGGCGGCTCGGTAATACTCATTTTTTGTATTGCCTTCTCTATCCTTTATGGGAGTGCTGATATTAAAGTAAGTACCATTTGGCAGAGCTTCGTACAATTTGACACACTACAAACATCTCATCAAATTATATGTAATCTACGAATTCCAAGGGCCTTGGCAGCTACTTTAATTGGTGCGGCTCTTGCTGTTTCTGGTTCTATTATGCAAGGAATGACACGTAATCCACTAGCTTCCCCTTCTATTATGGGAGTCACTGCTGGTGCTACGTTTATGATGGCCATTTCCTTCGCCCTTATGCCAGGTGCTTCAAATGTTACCGTTATGGTTTGGGCGTTTCTCGGTGCTGGTTTGGGTGCAGGGATCGTGTTTGGTGTCGGGTCATTGTCCAAATCTGGACTGACACCTGTAAAGCTGGCCCTTGCTGGTACAGCGGTAACTGCTTTACTCAGCTCCATTTCCTCTGCGATTGCCATTCACTTCAATATAGCAAAGGATTTAAGTTTTTGGTATGCAGGCGGTGTCGCCAGTGTGCAGTGGGTCCATGTCCAATTGCTGGCTCCTATAGTTGTAATAGGCTTAATAGTTGGACTGACATTAAGCAGTTCTATTACCGTTCTCAATCTTGGTGAAGACCTTGCAAGGGGACTTGGCCAAAAAACATTTCTAGTCAAAATCATTGGGACCCTCGTTGTCTTGCTGTTGACAGGGGCTGCGGTTTCCATTGCGGGAACTATTGGATTTATTGGGCTAGTCATCCCACATATTACACGTTTTCTTGTAGGAACCGATTACCGCTGGATAATACCGTGCTCCGCCATACTCGGGGGTATTTTACTAGTGGCAGCTGACACGGTTTCCCGAATGGTTAACCCACCATTTGAAACACCAGTGGGCACCATTACGGCATTAGTTGGTGTGCCTTTCTTCCTCTATCTTGCACGCCGTGAAGGGAGGGCAAAGCAATGAAAAAGCTAACCCCAACAAAAAGAGCTTGGCTAGTGGCCGTTTCTTTATTTATAGCAATTCTTCTTACGCTTATAATTAGTCTAAACTTAGGAGTTATGCAAATTTCGCCTGTCGATGTGTGGAAAACCCTAACAGGTAATGGAACATCGCAAAGCAGCTTAGTTCTATTTGACTTTCGTCTTCCACGCATGGTAATTGCCCTTCTGATTGGAGCAGGAATGGCCGTCTCAGGGGCAATCCTGCAAAGCGTGACACAAAATGAATTGGCCGACCCAGGTATTATTGGAATAAATGCTGGTGCTGGCTTTGCTGTGGTTCTTTCTATTTACCTGTTTCAATCGGGTACAATAACAGCTTCCACTGCTTCGATCTTTCTGTTGCCAGCAGCAGCCTTAATCGGTTCTGTCGTGGCAGCTACCTTAATCTATGCGATTTCTTGGAAAAACGGGGTATCCCCTATTCGTCTTATCCTTGTCGGGATTGGAATTAACGCAGCATTCTCTGCTTTAATCATCGTTTTCCAATTAAAAATGGACCCAAACGATTTTACGAGAGCCACCGTTTGGCTATCAGGGAATATCTCAGGGACAGATTGGACCTACGTTTATGCTTTATTGCCATGGATCTTAATTCTTTTACCCTATACTTTTTTAAAGGCAAATACACTAAACACGATGAACCTTGGGGATGATATTGCGAAAGGCCTTGGTACAAGGGTGGAAAGGGAAAGAATGCTCTTATTGCTCGCTGCGGTGGCCCTTGCAGGCTCAAGTGTAGCCGTAGGCGGCGGTATTGCATTTCTTGGCCTTGTCACACCACATCTAGTTAAAAAATTAGTAGGAACGAGACATCAAGCTATATTGCCAATTACAGCGCTGATGGGTGGTTTTCTTCTTCTTGTCGCTGACACAGTAGGAAGAAACATTCTTTCTCCTTCTGAAATCCCCGTAGGCCTAGTCGTTTCCGTAATCGGCGGTATTTATTTCATCTACCTGCTCATCAAGTCTTAAATAAATAACAGGTAAGCAGAACTAACGAAGAGATATATTCAAATGGATGAGGAAAAAGAAAATTATACAAGAAAAAAGGACACTTAAGTATTGTAAAAACAGTTCGAATACTTCCGGATAATCCCTAATTTTTTGTTATCTGAATCACACTTTAGCGAAGGGAAAATGCGGAGACTCCTTGAAAATGCATTCGCATTTTCTGCGTGCGATGAATCGCTGACGAAGCCTTACTTGTCCTGTGGGAACAGCACGAGTCCGAAGGCCCCACAAGAAGCGAAGGAACAAAGGCTAAGAGCGCCACGTCCTGTGGCAACGCCTTCGTGACCAACATCCTGTTGGCCCGAGACTAAGGCCGTGCCCACGGAAAGCGGAGCATTTTTTCCGTAGCGGAGATTAAGCAGTCTTTTTTCTTATTTTTTGTTTTTTAAAAAGGCTGGGACGTTATGTCCCAACCCTTTTTCCTTTTTTACATTTCTAATTCCTTTGGTGGCTGCCCTTTTTTATTCATTAACCGAACTGCTACTGGTTCAACTTCCAGCACGACAAGGTTCGGATCATCCGGCCCATCAAAATAAAGCTTCATATGGGCATTCCATAAAGCCTTCTTTACCTCTTCCGAATCATTGAAACGTACTTTCCCTTCGTATTCCACAAAACTGTCTCCAAATCCTTCCCCTTCATAGCCTAAAATGATATGCGTATAAGGATTTTCTTCTATCTCTTCTGTTTTATCCGTATCTTCATTCGTAGGTGTATAAAGTTTTAACCCTTCATTATGAAAAGTCATATACCTGGAATGCGGCTTGTTGTTCTTTACAGTAGCCATTGTTCCTACATGACTATTATCAAGTATATGCTCAACCTCTTTTTTGATTTCATTCTGGTTGTCCATGGATATACACTCCTTTTATTATATCTATAGGTATTATTCCATTTGGCCAAAGAAATTAAACACAAATATTCTATAGAGTGCATGATTAGATAAGCTCCATGAACACGAAAAAGCGACTAGTTCAGTAAAACCAGTCGCTTTTTATTTGCCTATCCTTGATTATTAGAATTTGCGTTATAGATCAGTGTCTTCTGCCGTAAGAACCGTTTAGTCTTCGTTCCGTTTGGCTTTTCACCATACGACGAGCCTTGATAAGTAAGATGGCATCTTCTACCTCTGCTTTGCTTAGCTCCATATGACCTACAAAGAGTTTATAGTCTTCCCATGTTTTATCTAGCTGCAAGTCGATTACTATTTTATGTTTCTCTTCTTTAAGAATATCATCAACCGTTACACCAAATAACTGCGCCATTTGGCAAAGGTGTTTAGGACTTGGTTCTCTTTTTCCAAGTTCATAGCTCCAAACAACGCTTTTGGTAAAGTGCAACTCCCTTGCAATTTCCTCTGGAGTATACCCATTTTCTTCCCTTAGCTTCTTTAATTTATCCCCTATCTCGCTCATATGTACCTCCTGCTTAACCATAAACTCCCTTTTGTTAAAAATTTGTATAGTTAATATCATAGCACATTTTCCCGAAATTTAAATGGTAATTTGCACTGTTCTGAAAAATACACATTCTGTTAACAAACTGGCTCTCTGCCTGTCATGATTTTATGGTTCTTTTCATAAACATTACTCATAAGGGAACCTAGGGGGAATGATGATGAATAACACCGAAATCGTTTCTGAAGAAGATGTAAAGCGCTACGATATATTAAATAAACAAAAGAAAGAACTGGAACAAGAAATGAATCGATTAAAGAAAAAATTTCATACTTACTTAGATGAAGAGTTAGGAAAAGACAAAGCAGGAGAAATTAGTCGTGGCCATTATGAGCTAAAGCGCCAAATTCGATCTAGTATTGCTTATGAAACAGACCTAACAATTAAAAAGCTAGAAGAGGCTAATCTTCAGGATTTTGTTCTCATTGAAAAAAAACCAGATACAGAAAAGTTAGAGGCAGCAATTAAATTGGGACTAGTAGAGAAAGAAATGTTTGAAGAATGTAAAAAGATTAAGTCAACACAAGCAATTGTAGTAAAAGAAGTTTAAAGGATAGTAGCTTTATTCTTATCCATCACATAATTAAAGTTCTTTTCATATTCCCTGGTATAATGCTATGATAGAGCTTTAAGGACGTGATAAAAAATGAATGATTACAAAGTCGTAAAGGCTCTCAATAATAATGTACTAATCGCCCTGGATGATAATCAGCGCGAAGTAGTCTTAATAGGTAAAGGGATTGGCTTTAACAAAAGTAAAGATTCCATCATTCCTGAAAATACAGTGGAAAAGCTATTTGTTCTGCGTAATGAAAAGGCGCAAGAACATTATAAGAGCCTAATCCCTGATTTAGACGAAAACACGCTAAATACTATCATTTCTTCTATTGAGATCATTCGAAGAAGAACACGAACTATACTTAGTGAAAAGGTCCATGTTGCGCTGACAGATCATATTCTGTTTGCCACTACAAGACTATTAAATGGAATGGCTATCAAAAATCCGTTTTTAACAGAAACGAAAGCGCTCTATCCATTCGAATATGAGGTTGCCGCTGAGGTAGTGGAATTTATCAACCATTCCATGCAAATAGACTTGCCAGAAGGCGAAATTGGCTTTATTGCTTTACACGTCCACAGTGCGATTACGGATAAAGCCGTCTCCGATGTGAATCGCTACTCCAAACTCATTATTCAGCTGATTGAGATGATAGAAGTGCAGTTGCGCGTAACGATTGACCGGGAAGGGATGGAATACGCCCGTTTACTCCGGCACTTACGCTATACCATTGAGCGGGTACTAAATGATGAAATAGTACAGGAGCCGGAAAAAATAGCTTCCCTATTGAAATCTGAGTATCCAACATGCTACAATCTCTCGTGGAAGATAATTAAAATTATGCAGCAAACGTTAAAAAAGCCCGTTTACGAAGCTGAAGCGGTATATCTGACAATGCATCTTCAACGGCTTATAACAAAATAATGACATACGATTATACGTGTTACTGATTCGGTCAGGCATGAGTAGAGACGATTATGAAAAAATGATATGGGGAAATTAGTCCTATCATCTTTTTCATCGTCTCTGTTCATGCCTTTTTTGTACGCTAGGAGTGTATAAAATTTTAGCTAGCTTAGAAGCAATGACGAGGCAGTTAAATTTTGAATTCCCGAGTATCACGTACATATTCGCTAAAAGAGAAGCTGATGTGATTTTTTCTCATTTGCTCTCATTAACTAATCAATTAAGTCCTTATATTATAGGAGGGTTTCCTTTGTTTAAAAAGGCTTTTGGCATCCTACAAAAAGTAGGAAAAGCTTTAATGTTGCCGGTAGCACTCCTGCCAGCAGCTGGTTTGTTACTTGGTTTTGGTAACGCAGCTCAACAAGAATCGATGCTTGAGTATCTGCCTTTTCTAAGTGCAGACTGGATTCAACTTATGGCAACTGTAATGGAAGATGCCGGTGGCATTATCTTTAATAACTTAGCACTTATATTTGCAGTCGGAGTAGCAATCGGATTGGCCGGTGATGGCACAGCAGGTCTTGCTGCAATTGTAGGCTACTTAGTACTAAACCAGGTAATGAGTTCCTGGGTTGGCGTGACACCTGAGATGGTAGTGGCAGATCCTGGCTATGCGACTGTATTGGGGATACCTACCTTACAGACAGGTGTCTTCGGCGGGATTATTGTCGGGCTAATTGCCGCATTTTGTTATAACCGGTTCCATGATATTGAAATGCCTTCATTCCTTGGCTTCTTTGCAGGTAAACGGTTTGTACCAATTATTACGGCTGCTATAGCGTTTGTAGCAGGTTTATTGCTACTCCTTATCTGGCCACCTGTACAAGACGCGATGAATAGTGCATCTCACTGGTTAATTGAAGAGGGAACTTATCTTGCAGTATTCTTCTTTGGATTTATTAAACGATTACTCATCCCATTTGGATTGCATCATATTTTTCACGCGCCTTTCTGGTATGAATTTGGTTCGTACACAACGGCTGCAGGAAATATTGTACGTGGGGACATGACGATCTTCTTCGCTCAATTAAAAGATGGCGTTGATATTACTGCTGGTAACTTTATGGCAGGTGAATTTCCAATCATGATGTTCGGACTGCCAGCTGCAGCGCTTGCAATGTACCATGCAGCAAAACCAGCTAAAAAGAAACTCGTTGCAGGATTATTAGGTTCTGCTGCGTTAACATCCTTCTTAACAGGGATTACAGAGCCACTTGAATTCACATTTATGTTTATTTCACCACTGTTGTTTTTCCTTCACGCTGTACTGGATGGACTGTCCTTTGTACTTATGACCATGTTCAGTGTCAACGTAGGATACACGTTCTCTGGTGGTGCGATTGACTTCGCCTTATTTGGAATACTACCTAACCAGGAACCCTGGTGGATTACCATTATTCTTGGATTGACTTTTTCTGTCATTTACTACTTTATCTTTCGTTTCTTCATTAAAAAATTTAATTTGATGACACCAGGACGTGAAGAAGATGATGAATTAGAAGACGACACTAAAACAGAAGCTGGTGACCTTGCTTATAACGTGTTAGACGCAATAGGTGGACAGCAAAACATTTCGCATTTAGATGCCTGTATTACCAGACTTCGTGTATCCGTTAAATCAATAAAAGATGTAGACAAAGGCAGACTTAAGAAGCTTGGTGCTGCTGGAGTACTTGAAGTCGGTGACAATATTCAGGCGATTTTCGGACCGCGATCCGAAACATTGAAAAGACAAATGCAGGATATTATTTCAGGTAGAAGACCGCGGGTTACGGAAACAAATCAACAGGAAGAAGTTAAGCAACAGATGGAAGAAATAAATCCGGAAGCGATGCAGAACGATGGCAAAACAAATGAAGCGATCCACACACCACTAGAAGGCGAAATTGTCTCTATTACAAACGTACCGGATCAAGTCTTCTCTGCCAAAATGTTGGGCGATGGTTTTGCTATCATACCAACAGATGGAAAAATCGTCTCTCCAGTCAACGGAAAAGTAGTCAATGTTTTCCCTACAAAACACGCAATTGGAATCGAATCCGATGGAGGTAGAGAAATCTTAATTCATGTTGGAATTGATACGGTTCACTTGGATGGAATTGGATTTGAAACACTAGTTGAGCAAGGTGATACAGTTAGGGCAGGACAGCCTTTACTAAGTGCAGATCTGGATTATATTGAAAAGAATGCTACATCGATTATGACGCCAGTTGTCTTTACAAATCTTCAAGAAGGCGAAATGCTTACCCTCCAAAGGCAAGGTAAGGTTGCATTAAACGAAAAAAACATCATTCAAATTGAGAAGCAATAAGTTAAGGATACTATCAAATTACCATGCCGAGCGGTTTACGTACCCCGCTCGGCTTTTCCTTTTTATCCAATTACCCATGCCGATTGCCCCTTTACCCTTCTCTCCAATGATACAACTCTCTTTTTTCATCATTAAGAAATTTGGAAAGATATAATTTAGCCTAAAAGTCTTCCTTTTTCCCTACTTTTTGATATATAGTAAGAAAGGACTTCTAAATATGGGGGACTGCTCAAACGGTACATTATCTTATCTTTTTGGAAAAGAAATTAAAAGCTTATAGAAAAGGCCCATTTATTTTTTAAAACGGAAAAACCACCTTCCAAGGTAACGCTCCCCTATACAAGCGTAAACGCCACAAGATACACCATATTTATAAGGAAATACTCAGTTGTTGTATGGTCATGCCTTTACTTAAAGAAAGACTAAATTGAAAAACATTTCGTGATATGTCCTCACTTTATAAGATCTTATTTCATATCCATTGCCCACAAGGAAAAATCACAAACCATGCTTAACTGAGTTATTCCACACGTTTTTTCACCTCATAGAGGATACCATCATCGGCCATTATTGATCCCTAAGCTTAAATCTTAAGATAAGTTATATTCTGTGCCATACCTGGTGCCTGAAGTACCAAACACATTGCACGAAACCTATTCTAAGAGGTGCTTTGCTCTCCCAAGAGACTTTTAGACACAAAATCTCGTAAATACACAACAAAAAGGGAGGAAATTGAATGAATGAATTTACTATAGTAGCATTTATGATTGATATAAGTATTATTTCTGGATTATTACTAGCAGGAACGATTCTGCGAGCAAAGCTAAAATGGATGCAGGCACTCTTTCTCCCTGCAAGCATGATAGCCGGTTTTATTGGACTAGCCTTTGGTCCAAGTGGTTTCGATTGGCTGCCCTTTTCAGACCAATTTAGTTCTTATCCCGGACTTCTAATTGCGGTTATTTTTGCAGCCATACCAATCGGTGCAGCAAAGGTAAACTTGAAGGAAATTATTCATCGCGTAAGAGAGATGTGGTCGTTTTCCATGCTATTAACCCTTCTTATGTGGGGAGCTGGTGCACTATTTGGGCTAATCGTGTTAGTACCCCTTTTCTCAGATTTGCCAAGCGGCTTTGGCTTAATTCTCGGTGCTGGTTTCCTTGGAGGACACGGAACAGCTGCAGCAATTGGCGAAGGCTTCCAATATTACGGTTGGGATGAGGCTATGGACCTTGCCATGACGTCAGCTACTATCGGAATTTTAATTGCAGTACTTGGTGGATTGGTTTTAGTAAAACGCAGTACTGAAAAAGGACATACGAAATTCATCCAAAGCTTTAAGGATCTACCAAACGAATTGCGTACAGGGTTAATGGGAAAAACAGAACGCACTGCAATGGGTGAAGAGACTGTATCACCTAGCTCAATTGACCCGCTTGTTCTGCATATTTCCATTATTGCGCTGGTCATTGGGGTTTCCTATTGGGTATCTGACATTTTACAAAAGGCCATTCCTGCAGTATCCATCCCATTATTTAGTATTGCTTTTATTCTGGCTCTGCTTTTTCAAGTCGCAAGCCGCAAAGTAAAGGCAGATGAGTATGTGGATCAACGGGTAATGGAACGTATAGGTGGAACAGCAACAGATTATCTTGTAGCGATTGGGATTGCCTCCATTAATATAACGGTTGTGGTAGATTACGCACTTCCGCTAGCTCTGCTCTTCCTATTTGGGACGATTTGGGCATACATTCTTTTTCGTTTTATTGGGCCTAATATCTTTAAAGACTTTTGGGTGGAAAAATCCTTGTTCGGTTGGGGTTGGAGTACTGGTACGGTGGCAATGGGACTTGCCCTACTACGGATTGTAGACCCAGAACTAAAGAGTAAAACGACCGATGATTATGCACTAGCGTATATCGGTGTAGCACCTTTTGATATTGCGATTGTTACCTTTGCCCCTATGCTGGTGGCTTTTGGATTTACTTGGGTTATCCCACTCGTGTTGTTAGTAGCGGGAGCAATCATCATTTATGTAAATCGATCATTCGGTCTATGGGGAAGACGAAAACTCGATCAATAGTTTTCAAAGAAAAGCATGGCAGGAAGCCATGCCTTTCTTTGATTTATTTATTCTTTTTCCAGGAAATCTTCCGGTAATGCAAAACGCTCATTAAGCAACATAAGCTCCAGTGGATTTTCTTTTTCTTCATTATTATCCTCTTTGATCTGGGCCATTTTGCGGTGAATCTCTTCCATTTTACGATCCAGCTTCGTCGCAGAGTCTGCGGCTTCCTTCAGCTCTTCCGTTAGGTGTGCTGGAACCTCTTTATTATATTTATAATAGATCTTATGCTCCAAACTAGCCCAAAAATCCATGGCAATCGTTCGAATTTGAATTTCGACATACATATTCTCTTCACGATCAGACATAAAAATGGGAACCTGCAAAATGAGGTGAAGACTCTGATATCCATTTGGCTTCGGGTTTTTAATATAGTCCTTACATTCAATCACTGTAATATCCTTTTGACGTTGAAGCATGTCACTTATTTCATAGATATCTGATTTGAATGACCCCCAACTTAACAGACGTTTGAAGGGGGGATTCCTAAGAACACCTTCGTAACCGAAAGTTATGTTATTAGGCTATCCCTGCGCTCCCGCAGTTAGAAGTCGTAACGCTTTGTTTTTAAGATTCAAGCTTGCGTTCTTATCCCGGTCATGATGTGCGCCGCACTGGGGACAAACCCATTGGCGCAACCCGAGATTTTTAACGGCTTTATTTTGATAGCCACAATCTGGTGTGGAACAAAGCTGACTAGACGGAAAATTCCTGGCAACGGTTATCACGTGCTTTCCATACCAAGCCGCTTTGTATTCTAGCATCTGTCGAAATTGTGACCAGCTCGCTTCACTGATGGCTTTTGCTAATTTGTGATTTTTCAGCATGTTGGACACCTGTAAGTCTTCGATACCGATAAAGTCGTGGTTTTTGACAATAGCAGTAGAAATTTTATGCAGGTAATCATGCCGTGCATTGCTAATACGCTCATGGAGGCGTGCTACTTTACGCTTTTGTTTTTGATAGTTCATGGCGTCCTGTAAGGCTCGTTTTTGCTTTATCGCCAGCTCTTTACGCCGGGATAGAATACGCTGTTCTTTTGCCAAGCGGGACTCTAATGTACGAAAATATTTCGGATTCGCATACACCGTCCCATCCGAAAGCACGGCAAAATCTTTGAGGCCGACGTCGATTCCAACAGCAGAACCAGTTTTGGGTAACGGTTTTTCTTCTGTTTCAGCTAAAACCGAAACAAAATATTTCCCACTCGGATTGCGTCTTATCGTAGCGCTCAGGATCCGCCCCTCCACTTCACGGCTCTTGGCGAATCTGACAAGACCTAATTTTGGCAATTTGAGTTTGTTCCCAACAACCGCTATATTATGATTGGTATACTTCGTGGTATAAGATTGAACAGGGTTTTTCTTGGACTTAAAACGTGGGGCTTTATTTTGTTTTTTAAAAAAGCGGTTGTATGAATCAGCCAAGTGTTTAAGCGCTGACTGCATGGCTATGCTATCCACTTCTTTGAGCCACACCAATTGCTTTTTGAGTTGTGTCAGCTGGGCGGAACAAGCCTTGTATGTCAAGCCTTTTCCCGTCTTGGTGTAAGCTTCATTCCATTGATTCAGAAAATGATTGAACACAAAACGGGAGCAACCAATCGTCTTCGCAATGAAGACTTCTTGTGGTGCATTTGGATAGATTCGGAACTTATAGGCTTTGTGAATAGACATATTTATCACAACTTTCTTATATGAATAGTACATCTATTATATCAGAAAAACACGCACAAATGTTCGTTATTTGTATGTAATACATGAAAACCAGACAATTTCTCCACCCTAGCTAAGCTTGAGGATGGAGTCTTCTTGTCCAAAACCGATAAAGGAACATGTTATTCGTATGCCCGCGATATCACGAACATTCTCTCTAATGGCAGGAAGTGACAACTCATACCCTTTCTTTTTAACTTTCTTCAATATACTCTCGGGTGCTTTTAACCGAGAACTCACATGCTCAATTGGATTATACTCATGAATATAATGAAACTCTTGTTTAAGAATATCGATTTTAGTATTCATTTCGTGTAAAGCAAATTTATAGGACATCATAAATCTAGTTAATTCTACTTTTAATGTTTTAAGATTATTCACAGCTCCAGCGACCAATTTAAACTTCCTCTCGTGATATCATTTGCAAAGCCCTTTTTGCAATAAGTTCAATTCTATTTTGTAATTCTCCATTGCCTGCTCCTCAGAAAGATTTCGTGAGAATTTCTCCATAATATTTCGCATTGTAACAGCGATTATGATTTGCATAACATGTACAAGCTCATCTTCAGATTTCGTATTTAAAGCAGACATTTTAATATAAGGTCTAAGGCCATCTATCATTTCGTTCCTATCCCCATAACTGAACATCTCTGCAAGCGATTGTTCCACTTTATGCGTCATATTAAGAAAGGCATGCCTTAAAAATTGGAGATTCTCTTGTGTTGGAATTTCTTGTAATAGGATGGCATACATTTCGGTCATTGTTTGAAATATATCACCGCCATGCTTCTCCAGGAGAGAAAAAAAAGTACGTCTGCGTTTCTGTGCTTGTGTATTCAACAGAAAAAAGAACACATCCTCTTTCCCTTCAAAGTACTGATAAAAGCTTCCACGCGGTATTCCAGCCTGCCTTACAATATTCGCAATAGAGGCTTCATAAACTGGTACCCGGGAAAATTCCTGCTCTGCAGCAGCAACTAGTTTTTGTTTCTTTTCTTCAGGAAGATTATAAAACGTTAAGGTTGGCATACAATTCACTCCAAATGTGACAATGTGTCACTTCGATATATCTCCATAATAAATGACACCAAGTCATAATTCAATACATTATGACTTGGTGTCATTTATTAGACACAATTATGCTTGGCAATGTAAGCGGTAGGCCTCAACAAATGCCATAGGAGATTCCCTGACCGTATAGGAATAGACGCCCTGTGATGTGTGTAAGTATAAAAGGCCACCACCGTCAGTACCTATTTCACGGTAGGAAACATCTAGAATATCTTTCATCAAAAACTCTCTATTTTGGGTAGTAATCTTCTCATCAAATAACGTCAGTACGCGCTCATGCTCGATGTCAATTTGCTCTATGCTCGTTACCTTCCGTTCCATTTTAAAATAAGGCTGTTTTGCTAAAAGGTTCATACAAACCCTCCATTCCCCTACATCTTACTATCTCATAGAACAGAGGGCAAAAGAAAAGCGGAGGGTGCTATGTGTGTACTTCCTTCTTAAGACGGATTTAGGCTGATAACACGACCAGTTTCTGCTGCTTGAAGCATTCCTAGTACTACTTTTAACGACCCTAGGGCATCCTGGCCAGAAGCAATTGGTTTTTCACCCGTTGTTACACAATGGATAAACGCGTCAATAACACCCGTATTGGTTTGGTTGTCATTTGTTTGAATAGTTTCCAGCTGATAATTAATCTTCTCTCCAGTGCTTTTAATCACTTCCAACTGGTATTCAGGGTCGTGATAAATCTTCAAAATACCTGCTTCACAATAAAGAACAGTACTGTTATCTTCTTCTCCATAATAGGACCAGGAGAAGGATGCCGAGCCGAGACAACCTTTTTTTGTTTGCATACTGGCCACGACATTATCACAGACTTCAATTGGCTTACCCTGTTCATCCACTTTATTAAGCGCTCCTTGAAAAGCACTAATCTTTGTAATCTCGTCTTCCAGAAGGTAATGGATTAAATCGAGCTTGTGAATTCCCAAATCACCCGCCACTCCAAATCCAGAACGTTCTTTTTTAAAAAACCATGTAGAATTTGATTTATTCACTCCCCAGTGTTCTGGCCCTTTATGGCCAAAGGTCGTTCTAAAGGTGAGAACCTTACCTAACTCCCCACCTCGAATAATCTCTCTTGCTTTTTGGTGTGCGCGAGTAAAGCGTTGATTATGATCCACCATCAATACCTTGCCTGATTTCTTCTCTGCTTCCAAGATCTCTTGTGCGTCCTTTACAGTTAGAGAAATGGGTTTTTCACAAAGTACATGCTTTCCAGATAATAAAGCTTTCGTTGAGAAAATATGATGATTTTCATTTGAGGAACAATCACTGATCACCTTAATTGTGGGGTCTTCTAACAAGTCATTAATTGACCTCGCCACAGAGCCATCAAACATGGAAGCAAGGCGTTCTGATCGCTCGGGATTTCGGTCATAAAACACAATTTCCGAGATCTGCTTATTTGCTTTATATTCTGGTGCGTGGCGCAATTTTGCAATCGATCCACACCCAATAATACCTGCTTTCATTTTCATCGCCCCTCTACTACTCGCGTTTTTGAAATACTACCGCTACGATGATGATTAACCCTTTAACAAAGCCTTGCAGGTGGGGGGATACATTCATTAAGTTCATCATATTATTTAAGATACCTAGGATGAGAACACCGAAAAATGTTCCAATAATCTTCCCTCTTCCACCAGTCATTCTTGTTCCACCAATAATGACCGCAGCAATGGCATCTAGTTCGTAGGACACTCCCGAACTTGAGGAGGAAATGGAATTGAGGCGAGAGGTTTCAATTGTAGCTGCAACACTAACCAAAAGCCCTGTTAAACTATATACCCCTATTTTCACTCTATCTACCCGAATCCCCGATAACATGGCTGCTTTTTCATTACTTCCAATTGCATAAACGTATCGCCCAAATCTAGTTTTATGCATAAGCAAATAGACAAACACTGTCATGATAATAAAAATAATAATCGGGTAATCAATCATGAGGAATTCACTATTGGCAATCGCACTAAAACCAGATACTTCTCCTGAGATACTTCCTCCGTTAGCAATATACAAGGCAATTGACCTGGCAGCTGCCATCATACCAAGGGTGGCAATGAAGGAAGCTATCCTTCCCTTTGCGACCATTAATCCGTTAAGGAGCCCTGCAAAGGAACCGACAATAAAAGCTGTCAAAACTGCTGCAATAATACTACCCGTTGCATTTAATGCTATAACAGCAATGACACCGACCAACGCAAGGACAGATCCTACCGATAGGTCGATCCCTCCAGACAGCATGACAACAGTCATTCCAAGTGCGATGATCCCTATAATGGAAACTTGCATAAGAATGTTCATCTGATTGTTAATATCGAGAAACCTTGGACTCATAAAAGATGCTGCAATAAAAATAATTAAAAAGGCTATAATGACGCTGTACTCCGACCACAGCCAAGATAGCTTATCTTTCAAAATCGAACGCTCTTGTCTATTCTTTTGCTGTGGCTGCATTTCTGTATTTCCCACCTTTTCCACCCTCCCTTTTCGATCCCGTTGCATACCTCATAATCAGATCCTCTGTCGCCTTATCACCATTGATACTAGCTGTGATTTCTCCTTGATACATGACGTGGATATAATGGCAAACCTTCATTATTTCCGGTGCTTCAGAAGAAAGGATAATGATTGCTTTCCCCTCCGCAGCAAGGTCAATAATATGCTGGTAGACCTCTCTTTTGGCACCAACATCAATCCCTTGAGTAGGGTTATCAAAGATAAGAACATCCGGACCTACTTCCAGCCACTTCGCAATGACGACTTTTTGTTGATTTCCCCCACTTAATTTATCTATCGTGACAGTTGGATCGTGAAGTTTTATATTTAATTTATCGCGGTAATAAGAAAACCTACTCTTTTCTCTCTTTTCCTGAATAAAACCAGCCTGTTCAAAGTGGCTCATGGAGGAGAGCGTTAGATTATGGATAACATTTAAATCTTTAATAATCGCATTTTCTTTACGATCTTTCGGAACAAGGCCAAGCCCCGCTTTTAAAGCATGTTTAGGATGATTTATTTTCACCTGCTTGCCATTCACCTTTATTTCGCCAGTCGATTTCCTTCTATAGCCAAATAGCGTTTCAATAAGCTCAGTTCTCCCATCGCCCGCAAGGCCCGTAAAGCCAACTATTTCTCCTCGCCTTACAACAAAGTTAATATCACGAAATTCACCCTCGCAGCCTAAATCCTTTACTTCGAGTATCGTATCTCCAAAGGAATGTTCCTGCACAAATCGCTCTTCTGAAACGGATCTACCAACCATCATGTTTGTAATCTGGTCTAGCTCTGTTTCCTTTAAGCTCCCTGTTGCGACCCACTCCCCATCCCGCAGTACAGTATACCTGTCGCAGATCGCTTTAATTTCCTTTAACTTATGGGAGATATAAATAATGGAGACGCCTGTCTCCCGGAGTTTTGTCATGAAACTGAATAATCTTTCCACTTCATGCTCTGCAAGGGCTGTCGTTGGTTCGTCCATGATAATAATGCGGGATCTGTGTAAAAGGGCGCGGGCAATTTCAATAAGCTGTTTGTAGGACGTATCTAAATTACGAACGTATTCCTTTGGGTCAAGCCTGACACCCAGCTTTGCTAAAATGTCCTTGGTCTGTCGGCACATCTCTTCTACTTTTAGAATGCCTAACTTGTTACGTAGCTCTGAACCTAGGAACATGTTTTCATAGATTCGTAAATCGCCAACGACATTTAATTCCTGGTGAATAAAACTAATTCCAAGTTGCTGAGATTCTTTTGGTGTCGTAATCGCAACTTTTTCTCCATCCACCATAATGAATCCTTTATCAGCTAAATGCACCCCGCCGAGTATATTCATCAAGGTAGACTTTCCAGCGCCATTTTCTCCAAGCAGTGCATGAATTTCCCCTTTTTTCACTTGTAACGTGACCTTTTTCAATACAGGGATCCTGTTAAACGACTTTTCAATATCCTTCATTTCTACAATCCAATCATTCGACATAACTATCCCCCTTTATTAAACAAAAGCTTAGAGCACCGGTTAAAAACGTAGCGACTGGAGTGAATCAACTGAAATAAAGGAATCACGGTGAGCATGCGAACCGATGATGACTTATTGCAGGGCGATTCACGAAGTAGCCTAGTTTTTGGTGCTCGAAGCTAGACGATCAAAAGCTTAGAGTACCGCTATTATGGAACACCAACCAATCTACCCAGCTTGGGCCAAATGAGTTAAAGGAAACACAATGTTGTAACCTTTTTACATTGTGCCTCCTCACCATTTAATTAGAATTTAGAGTCAGGATCATATTGCTCTTCTACATTGTCTTTAATGATTTCTGTCGCTTCCATAATAACCATTGTTTCTTCTGGATCTTCTCCCTTAGCCAGCTCTGCTGCAATTTTCACACCTTCTCGAACCATTGTTGGTGAATAAAGGAAAGTTGCCGAAATAAGGCCATCATCTTTAATACTTTCAAATACCTCTTTCGCTCCACCTGCACCTGTCACAAATTGAATATCTTCGCGTCCGGCTTCTTTAATTGCTTGCACTACCCCTAATGCCATTCCATCATCTTGCGTAAACACGGCATCGATTTCCGGTTGTGCTTGCAAAATGTTTTGCATTACTTCTAAAGAAGTCTCGGTTGAAAAATCTCCACTTTGAGATGCAATGATCTCCATGCCATCTGTGCTCTCAATTGCCTCTTTAAAGCCTGCACCACGTTGTTCTGTAACAGAACTAGGAGGTCCGGTAATTTCGACTATCTTTCCTTTTCCGCCTAACTTATCAATGAAGTACTCCCCAGCATTTACACCAATTCCTTCATTATCCCCTTTCACGACGACTGTTGCTGCATCATTTTCCAGCTCACGATCGACGATAACTAATGGGATACCGGCATCTTTTACTTTTTGCCCTACTGGCGACAGTGCTGCAGATTCAATAGGAAGCATAACAATTACATCTACATCCTGTGATATCAGATCATCCACATCATTTGCCTGAGAGTTAGGATCTGCTGCATTCGTCATAATATAGTTAATACCTTCTGCCTCTTGTATCTCCTTCGCCTGACTTTCCGCATTATCAATTAATGCCCCCATCCACCCATGGGTTGCAGAAGGAAGGGATATGCCAATCGTTAGATCGCTATCTACGCTATCACCTCCATCTTCACTATCCCCACTGCTCTCCTCTCCACAAGCAACTAAACCAATAACGAATAATGCCAACAAAAACAACCAAAGCTTTCTCACACCAACCACCCCTTTTGTGTTTTTAAAATACTAGCCAAGCCATTGTAAACGTTTACATTTATCTGTCTAAGGCTAGCGCTCTACTATTAAAGCAGACGTTTAATAACAGAGCGCTAGTCTTAGGTAGTTATCCTGCAGTTGAGCCACGAATTACAAGTTCATGTTCTAAAATGACGCTTTCAACCTGTTTTCCTTTTATCCGGTCAATGAGCATGCTTGCTGCAATCTTTCCCATCTTATACATTGGCTGGGAGATGGTCGTCAAAGTTGGATAGGTCATATTGGAAAAATCGATCTTGTCAAAACCAACAATGGCCATATCTTCTGGTACCTGTAATCGTTGATTATTCACTTCCTTTAGTGCACCGATAGCCAACAAGTCTGACACTGCAAAAACGGCTGTTGGCCGATCTTTCAGCTTTAGAATCCTTTTCATTGCCTGCTGTCCATTATCAAACCCCAGCTCAGAAGCATGTAGGACATATTCTGGTCGGATTGGAATGTCGTGCTTCAACAACGCTTTTTGATAGCCCTGTCTCCGCTGCTGTGCATAGAGATAGGTCTCATCAGAGTTGATCATCGCAATGTTACGGTGGCCAATTTGAATCAGATGATTTACCGCACGATAGGCAGCCTCTTCATTATCAATCGTTACATACGGTATCCCACTGTCTGGCGTATATTCACTGCATTGGATAATCGCGTGCTTCTCAGCCAGTTTAAGTAAGGTTTCTCGATTTACCGCAGGGTCCATAGAGATAATACCATCAGCCATCTTGTTGCGCACAAGCTCAAAATAGATGTTCTCACGTTGTGGACTTGAATCTGTCTCGCAAAGTAAAATATTATAGTGAAGACTAATTGCAGTTTGCTCAATTCCTTTAATTATTTCTGTGTAGAAGGGATTAGAAATTTGCGGGATAAGAATCAATAGTATTCTGCTTTCAGAGTTTCGTAGATTTCTGCCCAGTACACTCGGTTCATAATTCAACTTGTTGATTGCTTCTTCAACCTTTAGCTTCGTCTTGTATGTAACGCTATTTTGCCCGTTTAATACACGTGATACCGTGGCGACAGATACGCCTGCTTCTTTTGCTACGTGGTGGATGTTGGTCATTATGGTGTCCCTCTTTTCAAATGCCGCCAATTGTAATCGTTTACAATTTTATAGTAATACAGTCCCAATTTTCTGTCAATATATTTTTTAAATATATACAAAATGGTTGATTTATCATGTTGAATTATATATGTTTAGTAATGTAAAGGATTACAAAATGAATATACAAGACTAATAGAGGAGGTTGTTCAAATGAAATTAGGTGTTTTTACAGTATTATTCTCCGATAAGTCATTTGATGACATGTTAGACTACGTTTCTTCCAAAGGATTGGAAGCGGTAGAGTTAGGAACAGGTGGTTATCCTGGTGATGCACACTGTAAGGTTGATGAACTACTCAACGATGAACAGAAATTATCCGAATTCAAACAAAAAGTGGAATCACGCGGGTTAATGATTAGTGCCCTAAGCTGTCACGGAAACCCTCTTCATCCTCAAAAGAAAATTGCAGAACCTGCAGATGAAATATTAGAAAAAACGATTATCCTTGCTGAGAAGCTTGGTGTACCGGTTGTAAATACCTTCTCTGGATGCCCAGGAGACCATGAAGGTGCCCTCTATCCAAACTGGCCAGTGACACCTTGGCCACACGACTTCCAAGAGGTACTAAAATGGCAATGGGAAGAAAAGCTTATTCCGTACTGGAAGGAAAAAAATGATTTTGCAGAAAAACATGGTGTTAAGATTGGACTTGAGTTACATGGTGGCTTCTCTGTACATACTCCTGCAACCATGTTGAAACTTCGGGAAGCGTGCGGTCCGGCAATTGGTGCCAACCTTGATCCTAGCCATATGTGGTGGCAAGGCATTGATCCTGTTGAATCGATTAAAATTCTTGGCCGTGAAAATGCGATTCATCATTTCCATGCGAAGGATACGATCATTGACCAGCCAAATATGAACCGAAATGGACTTACAGATATGACCGACTATTCCCAAATGCGTGATCGAGCGTGGTACTTTAGAAGTGTCGGATTTGGTCATGACACGAAAACATGGGCCGATATTGTGAGCACCCTACGTTTAATGAATTATGATTATGTAGTTAGCATTGAACACGAAGATGGCCTCATGTCAGTAGACGAAGGCTTCACGAAAGCAGTAGAAAACCTCAAGCCAGTCATGGTTAAAGAATCCATGGGCGACATGTGGTGGGCATAGAGCAACATCACTTACTAAAAGAAAGACCGGGACAAGAGAGGTTTGAAACTCAAACCCGGGAACGCCCATATAGCCTTCGAATACGATTCCCCTTCCTACACGTTGGGGATTGGTTTACATACGCTATATAGCGGAGGAAAATACGCAGACTCCAGTGGGAACAGCACGAGTCCGAAGACCCCCTCAGAAGCGTCCTTTGCTTCTGAGGAGGCTGAGGCCGTGCCCACGGAAAGCGTAGTATTTATCCGTAGCGAAAATTAGACACTTACCATAACTGTTCCAGTCTCTCTTAAATCTTTACTTCCCCGTCTTGGCAAATTGCTTGATTCTTTCACCTATTTGATCTCTAACACGTTGAAAAACTTGCCACTTCTCTTCCTCTGTTCCTTCTGCTTTTGCTGGATCATCAAATCCCCAGTGCTCTCTACGTACTTGGGGAGGTGTCATTGGGCATTTATCAGCCGCGTCACCGCATAACGTTACTGCCAAGTCTGCATTGTTTAAAATTTCCGGAACAATTATGTCAGAGGTCTGGTCAGAGATGTCGATGGAGATCTCCTTCATTGCCTGAACCGCTTTAGGATTTAAACCATGTGCTTCAATACCCGCACTCTTCACTTCCCACTCATCACCAAGTATTTTTTTTGCCCAGCCTTCCGCCATTTGGCTACGACATGAGTTTCCAGTACATAAAAAATAAATGCTTTTTTTAGCCATATGTTTTTCTACCTCCTATAGTAAAGTTAACGTTAAATATAAACCAATTAATGTAATAAATAAAATAGGGAGCGTAAGGATAATCCCTGTCTTGAAGTATGTCCCCCATGATATTTTAATTCCCTTTTGCGAGAGAACATGGAGCCACAGTAAAGTTGCTAATGAACCAATTGGCGTAATTTTCGGTCCAAGATCTGATCCAATCACATTCGCATAAATCAGCGCTTCTCTAATCACTCCTGTTGTATCTGTTTCCGCGATTGCAATAGCATCGATCATAACAGTCGGCATGTTATTCATAACCGAGGAAAGAATTGCTGCAATGAACCCCATCGCTACTGTTGCGAAAAATAATCCCTGCTCCGCGCTCTTTTGGATCACGACGGCTAAAATGTCCGTAAGCCCTGCATTCCGTAAACCAAAGACCACCACATACATTCCAATAGAGAAAAAGACTATCGCCCAAGGTGCTCCTTTGATTACAGCAAGGGTATTAACAGCCTTGCTTGACTTAGCCATGAATAAAAAGAAAATGGCTACCACACCAGCTACAATCGAAACAGGCAGATGGATGAACTCACTAATAAAGTAACCAACAAGTAATATTCCAAGTACATACCAGGAAAGACGGAACATTTTCTTATCCTTAATAGCATCTGCCGGCTTCATTAACTGCGTGACATCGTAGGTTGCAGGAATATTTTTTCTAAAGTATAGAAATAGAACTAGAATGGTTGCTCCTAGGGAGAAAAAGTTCGGTATGATCATTCGAGAAGCATATTCGACAAATCCAATATTAAAGAAATCCGCTGACACAATGTTTACCAAATTACTTACCACGAGGGGCAAAGAGGTCGTATCTGCAATAAACCCGCTTGCCATGATAAATGGAAAAATCATTTTTTCTTTAAACTTTAAATTCCGCACCATAGCAAGCACAATAGGGGTGAGGATTAATGCTGCGCCATCATTTGCGAAAAAGGCCGCAACAATTGCTCCAAGGATACTAACATAGATAAACATTCTAACCCCATTACCCTTTGCCGCCTTGGCCATATGTAGTGCTGCCCATTCAAAAAACCCGATTTCATCAAGCACCAATGATATAAGGATAATGGCTACGAAGGCAAGTGTAGCATTCCATACAATACCGGTTACTTCGGCCACGTCATGGAAGTCCACTACCCCCACCAATAAAGCAAGTACTGCACCGGAACAAGCTGACCAGCCAATAGATAATCCTTTCGGTTGCCAAATGACAAAGATTAAGGTCACCAGGAAAATGAGTAACGCTAAGATGACAGATAACAATATATTTCCCCCTAACAACAATTTATTCTTGTACCGTTCTCCTCAAGCTCCTTTAAACGATAACGCTGATCAGGAAGCTGTTCTAATAAGGGCACAAGAAAAGTATAGTACGTATTCGTTTTGTTCAGCGAATAGAAAATCCACTGGCCTTTTCGTTCTTCCTTCACAAGACCAACGTCTCTGAGCTTACGTAAATGTTGGCTAATTGATGGTTGACTCACTTGAAAAATTTCCACAAACTCACACACACAGCAGGTATGTTCATCCAACAGCTTTAACATCGTAAGTCGGGTTCTATCCCCGAGCAGTTTAAGGATCACTGCTGCTTGCTCCATTTCAACACTCGCCTTTACCATACGCCATCACCTCTTTTGCATAAGTATATAACTATATGATTATATACGCAATACAAAAAACATGCTACTACATAGCAGCATGCCTTTTGCTTATCTAATTCCCTTTTCGGGTTCCTTCAAAATTTGGACACGTTTTAACGTTCGGTCATCTGTCCGCAAAATAGTAAAGGTTAATCCAGCAGCAGTAAGCGTTTCCCCTTCTTCAGGAAAATAATTAAACTCCTTAATTAAATAGCCAGCAAGCACATCTTCCTCTTCAGGAATATTCGTATGAAAAATGGTATTTAAGCGGTGGAGCGGTATTTTTCCGTGACACACGATTTCCTTATCTGATACTTTTTCCACCAGGGCTTCACTCACGACATCTGTCTCATCTTCAATTTCAAGTCCAATTAACACTTCGATGATATCCTCATGCGTGATAATCCCTTCTGTTCCCCCATACTCATCTAACACCACAGCCATATGCTTTTTCTCTTGGATCATTTTACGAAAAACATATTCAATCGAATGGAACTCAAACACAATAAGCGGGTCCATATCACTAAAGGATTCCAATGTTTGATCAGGGTCTATCGACCAAGATAATAAATATTTCGAGTGAAATACCCCTATAATATTATCCACATCTTCTTCATAAATGGGATATCTTGTGAAAGGATTTTGAATGGCGACATCACGAGCCTCCTCAAAGGTAGCGTTGTTTGGCAAGCCAACAAGATCTACTCTAGGAGTTTTTAAGGCATCCTTCACATTTAAATTATTGAATTCTAAAACCCCTTTAATTCGATGGGACTCGTCTTGTTTAAAAATGCCTTCTGTCCGGGCAATATCCACCATGGCTCTAATTTCTTCCTTCGATACAGATGCCTCTTTATCCTGTCCTTTAGATAGACTCCTTATAATAAAGCCAGTAATCGAATTTAATAGGAACGTTAACGGTTTAAAAATTATGATAACGAACCGAATAACCGGATAAACAATATACGAAATGCGATCCGGAAAAGCTGCAGCAACCGATTTAGGAATAACTTCTGCAAAGATAATAATCACGACTGTTAGGATAGCAGAAGCCAAACCAACACTAAATCCATACTCTAGGGCAACCATGGTAACCAAGGTTGGCAGCAGTATATTTGAAATATTATTTCCAATTAGAATAGCGGTTATAAATTGCTCAGGCTTTGAAACGATATCGAGTAATTTTTTGGATTTTTTATCTTCCTTAGACTGTAATCTCATTTTATTCGTTGCAGTTAAAGCTGTTTCACTACCGGAAAAGAAAAACGATGTAAGTATTAAAATGATTATAGCAATAATCACTTGGTAAATTCCTCCTTGGATGAATGCACTTCTTCATATTATCCATATAATAAAGTATTACCCCCCACTTGAAAAGGAAAACGAAAATCCTCACATGATTTGGTCACCACTGGTTAAATTATTAAAGGGGACATTTTCTTCAGGAGGGGATTAAATGGAGAGTACAAATGAATTCGTTAAAAAGTTTAATGAAACAAAGCAAAAGGATATACAAAATAAAAAGCGCCAAGGGTTTAATGACCCGGCCAAAAAGCTTCCAAACAAGCGGCATTAAGGAGCCACACCTATGGAAAAACAACGCGTAAGGGAAATCCTAGAAGCTCCGAATTTAATTCAAGTTGATTACGCTGGGATACCGGTTTATATCCAGTCAGTTGCAGAAGATAACGGCACCGCTACTGTCTTTCCACTCGATGAGATGGACCATGAACAGATGGTAGAAATCAGCAGACTAACGGAAACCATTCCAGTAAAACATTAGTAAGGAAACCGCCCCGTCCATGTACTGCACATCGACGGGGAATTTCCCTACTTTTTATTTTGCCTTCGATCCATTTTAAAGTGTGCTATTTGATTTTCTGAGCCAGTGAAGAGCTTTGTAATATATGTGGTGGTTAGACGATAATTCTCTTCAATTTTTTCTGCCAAATGACTGGTTCGTTCGAACAAGGTAGAACGAACATGGTCAAGCTGCCTCGCCAATTTTTCCGTTAAGGCTTCCTGGTTTTCCAGACTTGCCATGACAGCTTTCTGATGCTCCTCCTGTTTCGTTAGCTTTGTTTCGATTTTTTCCTGCCACTCAGATTGTTGCTGCAAACTAGTTCGTAAATCCTTATCCTCTTGTTTCCGGGACGTTATATGATCCGTCATATCTGACTGGGCCAATTGTAGATGGTTCACTTTCCCGGAAAGCTCCTTATTTGTTCGTTGTGTATCTTCTAGTAGCTTTTCCATTCTTGTATGCTTTTCTTCCATTTGCTCCAAAAGGCGAATCATCTCTGCATCACGTCTGTCTTGCATTGAATTATTTTGTTGTAATGCGTTTAACTCCGTTAGCATTTCCCGCCATTGCCCAGCATTCTTTCCTTCTTGTCTATAAAAATGCTGCTTCATTTTTACTTGCGTCTGGTGAAGCGACTCGTTTACTTTCTTTTGCTCCATTATCATTTCAGCTACATGATTTTTTATATAGATCCCTTGGTTTGGCTCTTTTAATGGTTCCTTGTTTTTAAACAAGTTTCGATGCTTGTTTCGATCCATATATAGCCCCATACCTGTCATCCTTTCTGGGTTCTTTCCATATAGAATATGCAAGGACATGGATGATGGGACAGTAGTTAGAAATTTGATACACTAGTAGTAGAGCAACACGTACTAAATATCTTCGTTTTGTTAAATTGGACACGAAAAGTTAGATGGGATGGTGGAAGGATGCTAGAGCAATGGCTTCATGATGCAAGTTATACTGTAGTATTTACAGGGGCTGGTATGTCAACCGAAAGTGGATTGCCTGATTTTCGTTCTGCAAAGCAAGGGTTATGGAATAACCTAGACCCAAGTGAAATTGCAAGTACTGATGCTTTAAATAAAAATGTGCATGCCTTTACAGAATTCTATCGCCAACGAGTGCTCGGAGTGAAAACCTATGAGCCCCATAAAGGTCACTACATTTTAGCGGACTGGGAGAAACAAGGAAAATTAAAATCGATTATTACCCAAAATGTCGATGGGTTCCATCAAAAAGCAGGTTCCCAAAAGGTAGCGGAGTTACACGGTACATTGCAAACACTGTATTGCCAGTCCTGTAACAAGAAATATAGCAGTGAAGCGTATCTTGATAAAGAATACCACTGTGATTGTGGTGGTATTCTCCGCCCCTCTATTGTTCTATTCGGAGAGGCATTGCCACAAAGAGCTTTCCAACAGGCTTTTACAGAAGCACAGGCCTGTGACCTGTTTGTGGTGCTTGGTTCCTCTCTAAGTGTGACTCCTGCAAACCAATTTCCTTTAATTGCAAAAGATAGTGGAGCAAAACTTGTCATTATTAACCGCGAGGAAACTGACTTGGATTACTATGCGGATCTTGTTATCCACAATCGCAATATTGGAGACATATTAAAGGAGCTGGATGTATAATCCAGCTCCTTTCATTATCAACTATGCCATCCATTTCGGAGGAACGTTTTTATTCCAAAATATTTCACCAATCTCCCGGTGTGTTTCGAAGCGATCATTACTTACATGGTAATGAAAATTAAACCAATAACCTTCCATTGGACGGTTATCCCGGCGTACATGGAACTTCGCGAGGGCTTTATCTGTCCGAACATCATAGAGGTTAAATATCTTTTCTCCCCATCCATCTGTTGGTTGATCTGTGATCCCAATAAAAGGGTAATCCGACTCATCAACTGTAGCCAATGTTTTGGTTACTGCTTCTTCCACACCAAATAAAATGGTATCTAAGAATACAGGATCAATTTGCGACGAAATTTTCGGGCCAAGTTTTTTCATCGTTTGTACCTTTGCCTCTGATGTCATTGACTGGACAAAGGAGACGCTTTTATCTTCTTGCCTTTCCTCTTCTAATGGACTATCTGCTTCTGCTACAGAGGTGGAAATATCTTCTTTTATATCGGTTTTGGCAGAGATATCGTCTTTACTCTCATCAGCGTTTAAAAAAGCTGGCGGGACATACATTCCCAGCGTCATTATGGTAATGAGGACGACTGCCGCCTTCCTTAGCCAAAGTTTCATACTACGAGCCCCTTTTATCCCGGTGCAACCGTCCGTAAGACTCCCAATTCAAAACATGAGGTGAAACTGTTAGTTTTTAGTGGGATTAAACGGACGCTAACACGCCGATTCGTTCAACTAACAATTAGTGGGGAAAGAATGAAAACCTCCACTGATTGACGTTTTCACTTTATATACTTACTTAAAGTTTACCACGCAAAATAAATATGTCCATACATTTTTAGAACTTTAGCGGAAATATTAAAATTTTCCAAATCATTCAATGCCATCTATTTTAAAAACAACATTTACATAATAAATGGTATTTGAGAGAAGCTAGAAAGTAACTAAACTAGCTAGGAGTGAAGAAATGAACGAAGAAAAAAAGATTCACTTAGACTCAGGTGAAATCGCCTCCCTTTGGACAGCCTATGTAAATGACAGCATGTCTATCTATATCCTCCAGTTTATGATTCAGCATATTCAAGACCCTGATATTAAGCCTGCAATTCAGCATGCCTTGGATATTTCAGATGGCCATCTTACACAGCTAACAGCCATCTTTGAAGCGGAAGAATATGCGATTCCAAATGGATTTACGAGTAAGGATGTTCATTTAGATGCCCCATGGCTGTTTTCCGATACATTCTGTCTAACCTATGTAGGCCATTTGGCAAAGGTTGGCATGCTATCCTACAGCGGGTTACTGTCCATGAGTACAAAGCCTTCCATCCGGGATTACTTCACTACTTCCCTAAACCAAACAGCTTCCTTATATAATCAAACAGTTGAAATTGCGACACATAAAGGGGTTAATCCACGCATTCCTTATATTGAAGTACCTAAAAAAGCAGATTACATTAACAGCAAAGAGTATTATAGCGGGCTTAATCCATTTAGTGATAAACGCCCGTTGAACGCTATCGAGATCTCTCATTTATACATGAATGCCCTGTCCAATTATGTTGGCATGAAACTATGTCTTGCTTTTGCTCAAACTTCCCCTAACAAAAAGGTACAGGATTTCCTTTTAAGATCAAAGGAGATTTCCAAAAAGCACAGAAAAATATTTAATTCCATCTTAAGTGACAATAACATTGAAACACCACAACTTCCAGATGTGGCTGTTAGCAACTCGACGACAGAAACATTTTCTGACAAAATGATCATGTTTCATATGTCCTTGTTAATTTCTGCTGGGATTGGAAATTACGCCACTGCTGCTGCGGCCAGCCAAAGATTAGATTTAGCCGTTAATTATGAACGCCTCTCGCTTGAAGTAGCGAAACTAGCGAAAAGTGGCGCAGATCTAATGATTGAGAACCATTGGCTAGAACAGCCACCAGGTACAAGGAATAGGGAACAGCTCGCTAGGAATAAAAAATAAGGAGGAGCAGCTTATGGAAGCTGCTCCTCTTTTCAACTTAGACATTTAACACCAGGTAACAGCGCATTTTAATTTACAAATTCCGCTGATACACTTTTTTCCCATCATAGGAGTAGACGACTGGCTTTTCTTCTACAGAGGTTTCCATATAAACGGTCTTCCCCCATAGCTGATAAATGTAGGGCAAAACATTTTCTAGGTAGCCAATATCGAGCTCCATACCTTCATAGCTGTGTTTCAAATATAACTCGCCATTTCGCAAGTAATCTCCATTCTCTACAGTGATGTAAGGAAACCCTCCGTTTACCCTCATGGACACAAGCTGATCGCGCACTTCTTCATATTTTTTATCGGTTATCGTATAGTCTCTGCCCTTCTTCTCAAAGAGATAAAGATCCTCCCGCTGTACAAGCTCTTTTGTTAAATAGTTGCGAATAAACGAAATATCAGCTTCTATTTCCCTTACCTCAAACATTTTCTCTCTACCCGATCCAGGCTGTATGCCGAGTTCTCGCATTTCCTTTGTTGGATTGTTATAGCGTTCTTCTATATCTTCAAAGATTTTCAACCCAAGGTAATAAGGATTAATGCCTTGCTTGGATGGTTGCACCACACCTGCATTTAATGAGGCAAACTCAATGGTATCCTCTGTGCTAAGATCCATCTCACGAAGAATACGTTGATGCCAGTACGAAGCCCAGCCTTCGTTCATGATCTTTGTTTCCAGCTGTGGCCAAAAATAAAGCATTTCCTCCCGCATCATAGTTAAAATATCGCGTTGCCAATCCTCTAGCTCCGTGCTGTACTCTTCAATAAATAATAGTAAATCTTTTTCTGGATGTGGCGGGAACTTTTTCCGCTTTTTCACATACCGTTTTCCTTTATCTGTTGTTTTATCCAAATCCCAAAGGTCATCATAAGCCGTTTTTGCTTTGTATGGCTCTTCTTCTTCATCATCCTCCAAATTATAAGCAGGGAGTTTTGGCCGAACAATGGATGGATCAATATGCTCTTGAATAGCAAGAATTGCGTTTAAAAACTGCTCCACTTCTTCCTTGCCATGAACCATTTCATAGTTAGCAATTCTTTCCGCCGTAGCTGTCATGCTTTCCACCATATCACGCCGTGTATTGGAAAAACGAACGTTATTTTTAAAGAAATCACAGTGGGCAAGGACATGTGCGATGATTAATTTGTTTTGTATGAGACTATTTGTATCAAGCAAGAAAGCATAACAAGGATTTGAATTAATGACTAACTCATATATTTGACTTAAGCCAAGATCATATTGCAGCTTCATTTTGTGAAATTGTTTACCAAAGCTCCAATGGGAAAAACGGGTTGGCATCCCATAGGCACCAAATGTATAAATTATATCAGCAGGGCAAATTTCATAACGCATCGGATAAAAATCCAAACCAAATCCGGTTGCAATTTCGGTAATTTCTTCAATTGCACGGGTAAGTGCTCTCGTGTCGGTCAACGAATATCCCTCCTATCATGCTTTATATAGTGTATGAGAAGGGCTATTAATGATGAACAACTTTCTAACATCCAGACATTTAGCAAAGAAACTCTCGCAAATCGAAACAATTACTATTTACAAACCGTAACCATTACGTTATGATATGAAAAGATCAAAACGATATAAACGTAAGGGAGAGCAAACAAATGAAAAAAAGAAATTACATAGTTCTAACCGGACTATTGTTTTCACTGTTATTCATAGCTGCATGTAATAGCGAGTCTGAAAATACGTCTGCTGAAAACAATGACGGATCAGATAACCCGCTTAAGATTTATACCACTTTATATCCACTTGAAGATTTCACTAAGAAAATTGGTGGTGAGTTTGTTGAAGTGGAAAGCATTATGCCACTCGGCGCAGATGCTCATACGTTTGAACCAACCTCCAAACAAATGGTGGATATCGCCGGAGCTGATGCCTTCATTTATAACGGAATGGGTATGGAATCCTATGCAGAAAGCATGTCTTCAGCACTTGAAGGCGAAGTCGTTGCCCTAATAGAAGCTGCAGAGGGAATTGAGACAGTGGAACACAGCCATGAGCATGACCATGAAGGCGAAGATGCTACCACGGAAGAACATGACCACGAAAGCGAAGATGCTACCACGGAAGAGCACGATCACGAAGGCGAAGATGCTACCACGGAAGAGCACGATCACGAAGGCGAAGAAGCTACACATGATCATGATCACGGGGACATGGATCCACACGTATGGTTAGATCCAATTCGTGCTATCGCCCTTGCGGAAAATATTAAAGACCAGTTAGTAGAATTAAAGCCTGAAGAAAAAGAAACGTTTGAAGCAAACTTTGAAACATTGAAAGCAGACTTAGAGAATTTAGATGCAGAGTTTCATACTTTAATAGAATCGAAAGAAAACCCTGAGATGATTGTTTCACACGCTGCGTACGGCTATTGGGAAGAAAACTATGGTGTTGCACAAATCCCGATTTCAGGACTATCTTCTAGTGAAGAGCCGTCCCAGAAGGAACTTACAGAAGTTATTAGTGTTGCAAAGGAAAAAGACTTGAAATATGTTATATTTGAGCAAAACGTAACGACAAAAGTAGCAGAAGTAATCCGTAATGAAATTGGTGCAGAGCCATTGCAACTGCATAATCTTTCCGTTCTAACGGAGGAAGATGCGGAAAATGAAGAAGACTATTTCAGTCTTATGAAAAAAAATCTAGAAACATTAAATAAAGCACTTCAATAAAGTTTAACGAGGACGTGTCAGATGACACGTCCTCTTCATTTTAATTTCTACTCATTTAATGGTGGATACACGACATCATCTACAGTTCTAAATTTCGCTTAAACTACACGCTCCTTTTAATTAGGGAGCGTTTTATTTTTTTATTGTAAAACCGTTGCATTTTTTTAGTTTACCGAATATAATTTGCCTAAGGTAAACTTTTTAACTATCGTATAAATATTTATCGCAATCACAACACTTACTAGCACAGCATAAAATGCCATTATATTTTTTTGCTTAAGTTTTGCACAAAGGAAACAAAATAGAGAGAGGGGAAAATGAAAATGAAAAAATTATTTTTAATTGGTTTTGTGTTCTTGTTATTTGGATTGGTTGGCTGCTCCACCAAGACAGAAAGTAATGGAGGTTCTAGCAAGGAACCAGTCAAAGTAGTAACAACGATTGCCCAAATTGGGGACATAGCAAAGCAAGTAGGTGGAGAGACGATAGAAGTTGAAAGTTTAATGGGGCCTGGCGTTGATCCACATTTATACAATACCGTTCAAGGAGATATCCAAAAGCTTAACGAAGCAGATATCATTTTCTACAACGGCCTACACTTAGAGGGACAAATGGATGAGATTTTTCAAAATATGCAGGAAAAAAAGCCAACGATTGCGGTTGCTGAAAGTATTCCGAATGAGGAGCTTTTGGCAGATCCAGCCAGTCCGGATATTAGCGACCCACATGTCTGGTTTGATATCGGTCTATGGAAACGAGCAACAGAAGCTGTACGAGATGGGTTAATTGAGTTAGATCCAGACAATGAGTCGGTGTATAAAGAAAATACATCAGCGTATTTAACCGAATTGCAAGAACTAGAAACCTATGCAAAAGATCGGTTTACCGAAATACCAGAGGAGAGCCGTGTACTAGTAACTGCTCATGATGCGTTCAATTATTTCGGGGAAGCGTATGGCTTTGAGGTTATCGGACTACAAGGATTGAGTACTGAATCTGATGGCGTAAACGATATTCAACGCATTATCGATGTCCTCATAGAACGGAATATTAAAGGGGTATTTGTTGAAAGCAGTGTGTCTGAACGGTCAATTAATGCTGTTGTAGAAGGTGCAAAGGAAGCAGGTCACGATGTTTCCATTGGTGGAGAGCTATATTCCGATGCCATGGGTGAAGAAGGTACAGAGGAAGGAACCTATATTGGAATGTTCAGACATAATGTCGACACCATCGTAGATTCTTTAAAATAAGTAATACTTAAAAAGGAGGAGAGAACCAATGCATGCACTTCATGTCTCAGATCTAACTGTATCTTATGATAAAAAACCTGTTTTGGAAGACGTATCTTTTTCCATTCCGAATGGTTCAATTACAGGGATCATCGGGCCTAACGGCGCAGGAAAATCCACTTTAATAAAATCTATATTGCGGCTAATCCCATCTATTACTGGAGAAGTAAAAGTATATGGGGAACCATATGCGCAACAAAAGAAACTGATCGGTTACGTTCCACAGCGCAGTGAAGTCGACTGGGACTTTCCAACCAATGCGCTTGATGTCGTACTGATGGGAAGGTACCGCCATATCGGCATATTTAAACGGGCCAAAAAAGCGGAAATCACCTGGGCTAGAGAGTGTCTTCAAAAGGTGGGAATGTTGGGTTATGCCGAACGGCAGATTAGCCAACTGTCAGGCGGCCAACAACAGCGTGTCTTCCTGGCACGTGCACTGGCTCAAGATGCCATGGTTTACTTTATGGATGAACCATTTTCCGGAGTTGATGCAGCAACAGAGCGGGCTATTATTCAGTTGATGAAAAATTGGAAGCAGGAAGGTAAGACGGTTATCGTAGTCCACCATGATCTGCAAACAGTAGAAGATTATTTCGACCATGTCTTGCTTCTGAACAAACAGCTAGTAGACTTTGGGGAAACTCCAAAGGTTTTCACACTGGAAAACTTGGAAAAAACCTACGGCGGGAAAATTGCCTTTTTACAAAAAACGCCGAGCACAGAAAAGGAGCATCACGCACATGGACACCTTGCTTTCGAGTCTGAGTAATGCTAATTTCCAATGGGTGTTAGTAGGGAGTCTGCTCTTAGGATTTGCCAGCGGCGTTATTGGTAGCTTTGTATTACTAAAAAAACAAAGTCTAATTAGTGATGCAATGGCCCATGCCGCACTGCCTGGAGTCTGTATTATGTTTCTAATCTTTGAAGTGAAAAGTATACCTATCCTTTTAATTGGAGCAGCCATTACGAGCTTCCTGGCAACCCAAGCTATTCAGTTTATTATTAACAAATCGCGAATAAAAACAGATGCTGCAATTGGGATTATTATCTCTGTATTTTTTGGATTTGGTATTGTATTGCTAACTTATATTCAGCAAAATTCTACCGGTAGCCAAGCGGGTCTGGACACCTTTATCTTTGGGCAGGCAGCATCACTAGTGAAAAGTGATGTTCAGCTTATCACAGGGGGAGCATTCCTTTTAGTATTAATTTCTATGCTCTTCTTTAAAGAATTTAAGCTAACCTTGTTCGATCCACAGTTTGCGAAAGGTATAGGTCTACCTGTTAGCTTTCTAAATGGCTTAATGTTGTTCCTTGTTGTTGCTATCGTTGTAATCGGAATCCAAATGGTTGGGGTCATTTTAATTGCCGCTTTATTAATTACTCCCCCTCTTGCAGCAAGATATTGGACAGAGAGATTGGGTGTGATGGCGATCCTAGCCGGAATATTCGGCGCAATATCTGGAGTGCTCGGGGCAGTTATCAGTACCACGATAGTTGGCTTGCCTACTGGTCCGGTAATCGTACTCAGTGCATCCTTCATCTTTTTTATATCTTTGTTGTTTGGTAAGAAGAAAGGGCTCGTCATAAGGAGGGTTAGACAGGCATGACCTATACATTATGGATTGTAATAACTGGTTGTTTAGTAGGGCTTACATGTGGTGTAACGGGCTCGCTTCTTGTTTTGCGTAAGATGTCCATGATTGCTGATGCGATCAGCCATACAGTACTACTAGGCATAGTCGGTGCCTTCTTTGTAACCCAGTCTCTTAATGGTGTTCCGATGTTAATTGGCGCAGCAATTGTTGGCCTACTTACCGCCTTCTTTGTGGAGACACTACATCGCTCTGGCGTGCAGTCGGATGCAGCAATTGGTGTTGTCTTCACCTCCCTTTTCGCACTTGGGGTAGTACTCATTGCCTTTATTGGCGATCAAGTCCATTTGGATGTACAACATGCCTTGATGGGGGAAATTGCCTTTGTGCCATGGAACACGCTCCAAATTGGGGGAGTTTCCTTGGGCCCTGTAGCTGTTTGGATGCTTGGAGGGGTGCTCTTCGTTAACTTACTTTTAATCGCAATCTTTTACAAAGAAATCAAACTATCTACCTTTGATCCGCAATATGCGCTGCTGATTGGCGTTCCAGTTGTTTTTATTCATTATTTGCTAATGATTATGGTATCCCTGTCAACCGTTGCATCCTTTGACAGTGTAGGTGCTATTCTCGTAGTAGCGATGCTTATCGTACCTGGATCGACGGCCTATCTTTTAACAGACAAATTTTTCACGATGTTGTGGATGAGTGGAGCGATCGGCATTTTATCTGCCTTAATTGGCTATGGAAGCGCCGTATATTTTAATGTTTCAATTGCTGGATCGATGGCTAGTTCTACGGGCATATTATTTATCCTTGCCTTTTTATTCAGTCCAAGGCATGGACTTGTTTTTAAACGATTACGTACAACGTAAATGCATTAGATATATGAGCAAGGCTTTGGCTAAAAACCGGAGCCTTTTTTGACGTGCGCACTTCCTTTTTCGTCTAATTACGAATCGCAAGCTAGGTTGTTTCGCTTTTAATTCTAGGTATGTTTCTATTCAAAAAGGGGAAAATACGGTAATGGAGGGATGACAATGGATCAATACTTAACGATCGAAAAATTTAATAAGTTATTAACGAAGTGGAACGGGAAAAAAGTACGGGTAGTCAAACAGGAAATCGACGACTGTGATGAATTGATTATCGACCTCCGGGCTGTCACCTATGAATCAAATCCCCACCGTCTGGATGAATACACCCCCCTTCATTCCCTACAACTGAATGGGACAGGGCAAGTAGAAAACAGTGCACAGAATATGGAACAGCTCCCTTCTTCTGTTTACGAAATTCCGCTTGAGGATTCTTCGCTGTACCAATTTGATGGCTCCCGCTTTTCTTTAACAACGGACAGAGGTATTTATACTATTGAAGTAATCGAATAGAAACTGCCGTCAGCTTTTTCTATGCTGGCGGCAGTATGTTGCTTATACTAATGCAGGTTTAGTAGTAAAAAATTGCTTCATTGCGTGGTAGACATCCTTTTTTTCTTTTAACACATAATGTCGGAACTTTTCATTCGATATCGTGCTGTATGCTCGCATTAAGGTGGACGGGCGATTATAGCTATTTACTTCACCATATCCGAACATTTGCGATAGATCCATAATTTCATTTACCAACCGAATGCAGGTTGGATTATCAGACGTAATGTTTTCCCCATCAGAAAAATGAAAAGGATAAATATTATAGCTGGATGGTCTGTACGTGTCCTGGATTAGCTCTAAAGCCTTGTAATAAGCAGAGGAACAAATCGTACCACCACTTTCCCCTTTAGAAAAGAAATCCTCTTCTGAAACTACCTTTGCTTCAGTATGGTGGGCGATAAATTCTATCTCTACTGTTTCGTACTTGGAACGAAGAAAACGGGTCATCCAGAAGAAAAAACTACGTGCTACATACTTTTCAAATGTTCCCATAGAAGCACTTGTGTCCATCATTGCAAGTACGACTGCTTTTGACTCAGGCTTCGTCACCTCATTCCACGTTTTAAAACGTAAATCATCATTATATATTGGCATAATGCCAGGTCTTCCTTCTGTAGCATTACGCTTTATGGAAGTAAGAATCGTCCGCTTCTTATCAATATTCCCCATCAATCCTTTTTTCCGGATATCATTAAACTCAATTTTCTCAGTAATGATGTTGTCCTGATCCTTTTGTTCCAAGTCTGGCAGCTCCAATTCCGCAAATAATGCTTCTTCTAATTCTGCCAGAGAAACTTCTGCTTCATAATAATCTGTTCCTGGCTTATCTCCAGCCTTTTTACCCTGACCAGCACCATCTTTACCTTTTTTATTTGGCTCACGGGCGACGACATCTCCAACCTTGCTGTCTCCATTCCCTTGCCCAACATGTTTTGACTTGTCGTAATTATATCTGATCTTATACTCATCCAATGAACGTATTGGTATTTTAATAACATCGCGGCCATTCGACATAATGATACTTTCCTCACTTACTAAATCGGGGAGGTTGTTTTTTATCGCATCTTTTACTTTATCAATATGTCGTTTTTGATCTTGATAGCCTTTGCGATGGAGGGACCAGTTTTCCTGGGAGACAACAAAGGTTTCCTTTTTCTCCTGCATAACCTCTCCTCCTACTAACTTATCAAAGCAATAATGGCTTTCTCTATACTATGCAAAGACAACTTAATTATTGCATTTTTTAAACTTTTTGGACGTATTAATTGGATTGGGGTGCGGCTGGATTAATTTTTCGGGAAGGGCTGGGGGCGATTGGATTGCTATCTTAGTTGATTGGGCCGTTCTCTTGATCGATTGAGTCGCATTCTTGGTTGATTGGGCTGTTCTCTTGATTGATTAGGCTACAATCTTGATCGATTGGATCGCAATCTTGGTTGATTGGGACGCTCTCTTGATTGATTGAGCCGCATTCTTGGTTGATTGGACTGCTTTCTTGATTGATAGAACAACGTTCTTGATCGATTGGACCACATACATGGTTGATTGAATAGCACCTCTTCTCCTACACAAAGCCAAACCCTTGTTTCACAATCTTAAAATTAACCAAAAGGTAAGAATATATAGTGACTACCTACAAGAATCAAATCCTCCCAAAACGTCAGCCTACTTTATAGAGAAGCTTTCCTAACTACATCAAACGAAAAAAGCTTCCTCCTGAAAGTAAATTCAAAAGGAAGCTTTTTTATTTTTAAAACATGTTCATTCTATCTTGCCTGCGCTTTTCTTATCGATTCAACAAGCTTCCCACATACCGCAGTAGCTCATTGGCAGATACAGAGTTGTAGCCATGTTCGTCAATCAGGCGCGAAATGACCTCATTAACCTTTTTCAATTGAGACTCATCTGGTGTTTTCGATGAGGTGGTAATTTTAACAATGTCCTTCAAGTCAGCAAATAATTTCTTTTGGATCGCTTCACGCAAACGATCATGAGAATTGTAGTCGAATCGTTTTCCTTTTCGAGCATATGCAGAAATTCGAATCAAAATCTCTTCCCTGAAAGCCTTTTTCGCATTTTCCGAAATACCAATCTGCTCCTCAATCGAACGCATTAGTTTTTCATCCGGACTCATTTCTTCCCCGGTCAACTGGTCTCGTAGCTTATTCTTATTGCAAAATGCTTCTACATTATCCAAGTAGTTATCCATCAACGTTTTAGCAGATTCTTCATAAGAATAGACAAACGCTTTTTGTACTTCTTTTTTAGCAATCTCGTCGTACTCTTTCCGGGCCACCGATATATAATTCATGTAATCTTCTTTTGCCTCATCTGAAATCGATGCATGCTGATCAAGTCCATCTTTTAACGATCGCAATACATCCAATGCATTAATGGAAGGCACTTCTTTTCTAATAATGGCAGAGGATATACGGTTAATAACATAACGTGGATCAATTCCATTCATGCCCTCAACAGGATATTCTTTTTTTAATTCTTCTACGTCTATCTGACTAAACCCTTCCACATTTTCCCCGTCGTATAGACGCATTTTCTTCACGATATCAACACTTTGTTTCTTAGAATCTTCTAATCTTGTCAATATAGAAAATATCGCTGCAACTCTCAGGGCATGGGGAGCAATATGGACGTGCTTCATGTCACTCTCATTAATCATTTTTTCGTAAATACGTTCTTCCTGACTTACCCGAAGGTTATAAGGAATTGGCATGACAATAATTCGGGAATGAAGTGCCTCGTTCTTCTTATTGGAAATAAAGGAGCGATACTCTGACTCATTTGTATGGGCAACAATTAGTTCGTCAGCACTTATGAGCGCAAATCGTCCGGCTTTAAAGTTACCCTCTTGTGTTAAGGAAAGCAGATGCCAAAGGAACTTCTCATCACATTTTAGCATTTCTTGAAACTCCATCATCCCTCGGTTTGCCTTATTTAATTCCCCATCAAACCGGTATGCACGTGGATCTGACTCAGACCCGTATTCTGCAATCGTAGAGAAATCGATGCTCCCCGTAAGATCTGCAATATCCTGTGATTTGGGATCAGAAGGGCTAAATGTGCCGATTCCAATTCGCTTATCTTCCGAGAGAAAAATCCGTTCTACCAGAACATCTTCAATTTTCCCACCATACTCTTTATCCAGTCGCATTGTATTTAATGGCGACAGACTTCCTTCTATTCTAATCCCATAGTCATCATAAAACTCCTCGCGTAAATGCTTCGGAATTAAATGCAGGGGATCCTCATGCATTGGGCAGCCCTTTATGGCATAAACTGCACCTTCGTCCGTCCTTGAATACTGCTCCAAACCACGCTTTAGCATGGTAACAATGGTAGATTTCCCTCCACTGACCGGTCCCATTAATAATAATATCCGTTTTCGCACATCAAGTCGTTTCGCTGCTGGGTGAAAGTATTCCTCCACTAGTCGTTCAATCGATTCCTCCAGCCCAAAAATCTCTTCCCCAAAGAAGTGGTACATCTTTCTACCATCTCTTTCACTTAAACCGGAGTGCTTTATCATATTGTACACACGCGAATGCGCAGTTTGGGCAACTTCTGGCCGCTCCCTTATGATTGCAAGGTAATCTGCAAACGTGCCTTCCCACTTCAATGTTTTCTCTTCTTCACGATACTGCTTCACTTTGTTTAGTATATCCATTAGGTTCCCTCCATCTAGGGCATGGTTTATACATTTTATGCAGCAGGCTTATTCATCATGCCGGTTTGTTTTCCACAGGTTCATTCGTCCGCTTCACAGAACGGAAAACAAAATAGAAGTACAAGGAACCGACTAGGTAGAGACAGGCCGTAATTGTAAACACATTAGCATAGCCCCAATAGGAGCCATACTTAAGCACAATTCCGGTAGAAACAGGGCCCATAAATGCCCAACCTAAATTGAATACCATCTGGTTTACTGAGTTCGCCAGGCCTTTCATCGAATCGTCCACCTGTGACATCATGAGCGAGGACTGAATTGGGTTCCCAGCGTTCATTAAAGCTTGCCTGAATAAAAACCCAACCGTTGCCAACAGTAAATTATCCGTATAAGCGGTCAATAGCAGGAAAGGCAGTGAAAGGAGTTGTAAGGTGACAACAGCACGTACCTCGCCCATCTTGCTCACAACAAAAGGCCCAACAAACATGGCAATAGCCGTAGCCGCTTGACCGATGGAAATAATCAGACCAACTACAGAATTTGAGGCAGAAAACCTGTCGGCAAAATACAGGTTAAGATATGGAATGACAAGCCCGCTACCGAACCCAATTAATAACTGCGCAATGGCGAAAAGCGCGATAATTTTAAAACCAAACTTATTTTCGCTGACATACTGCTTCATATTGAATTTCTGTTTCTTTTCAGGCTTCGGTTTACGTTGTTCGCTCAGCTTTAATATAGGAAAGAAGGATAGAAAATAAAACAAGCTTCCAATAATTAAGGTATACCGAATACTTTGCAGATCTGTTGTTAAAAGGGAAAACAAATCGGTCAAGGTACCTCCAAGGATACTCCCAATTACATTCGCAACCGTGACAAGTGCAGCATGCAGGCTAAACAGATGCACGCGCTGTTTTAGAGCAGAGTTCTCTGCAAGCCATGGTACCGTAGAAACCTGCAAAAAGGCAGTGAATATCCCTGTAGCAAAACCTGCTACCAGTAACAAAGATTCCAATTCTATAATACTCCGTAAAAAAAGTACCAGCCCTGCTGCGAGGATGCCAAACCCCATAATGCGTTTTCGTCCCAACTTATCACTGAGAAAACCAGCTGGTACGAGAATAATCGCTGTGGCAAGTGCTGTTAGCGCAATGACCTGGCCATTTACATCCTGACTATAGCCAAGCTCCCGTATATAAAAGTTGTAAACAACCATAAAAATCCCCAGACCAACTTGGGAAAAAATATTTGCCAAAATAGCTAGTTTAATATTATTATTGTATGTTTTGAATTGCGTTACCCATTCTTGAATAAATCGCATGATGTTCGCCGCCTTATTATTTCGTGTCCCTAAATATATTAGACACAAATGATAGAAAAGTAAATATAAAATGACTAGATTAACAGAAATTTATTTTTCACGATGGAGAATAATCAGAAATTGTTAGGACCTATTAAAAAGGCAAAACAAAAACCCTGGCAGGCACCAGGGTTCCTTGTTCTTATATATTTTCGATAAATCGACGGATAACATCCACTCCACCAATCAATGTTCCAAGTGAGCTTCCCAAGTTAGTCAATAATATAACCAATAGCACACGGGTTACTTTATTATGGAAAAACCCCTTCACGGTAAATACGTCCTCAGTAAGGGTTTCAAAATCACCCACATTAGGCCTCTTGAAATACGCTTGCACAAAACCAGCAAACCACCCTGCAGCAAGCAGTGGGTTTAAAGAGGTTAGTGGCGCCACGATAAAGGCAGTCAAAATAGCCAGCGGGTGGGCACGTGCGATGATAGCCCCAATAGCCGAAAGGGCACCGTTCCATACGACCCAACTTATTGTTTGCTGCCAACCAGCCGTCGGATTAGCGATAAAGGTGTAGACGATGACCGCCAAAATAATAAATGGGATGGTCCAGCCAATGACTTTGGGCCAAGATGATTTTGCCGGGAGCTCCGTTAGTTTGTTTAAATCATGCTCCCGGTTTATTTCCTCTTTAATCCCTGGCACATGCGCTGCTCCAAGTACGGCAACAATTTTCTTACCAGGTGCATCCTTGATCTTTTGCGATAAATATTGATCGCGTTCATCAATTAAGGGGGTTTTTAACTCTGGAAAATGCTCTGTGAATTCATGAAGAATCGTATTAATCGTATCCTGGTTCTTCATCTTTTCCAGTTCTTCCTCTGAAATGCTTTCCTTACTAAATATGCCTGCGATTACTTGCATCAGTAAGGTAGCCTTCCCTTTAAGACCAATCCCCCGCCAAATACGAGAGAAGGTCGTTTGGATATTGCGATCGGCAAGCACAAGCTCTGCCCCTGTCTCTTTAGCCGATTCAATCCCCTGGATCATTTCCTGCCCCGGATTAATATCAAACTGCTTAGCCATCCTTTTTTGGAATGAAGATATAGCCAAATTCATCAATAATAGCGTGGCCTTCTTTTCCTTAATTATTTTAAAGATGTCCATATTACGCCAGCGGTTTTCATCCTGAATGGATTGGAATCGCTGTTCATCCAGTTCCACACAAACGGCATCTGGGTTTTCTCTTTCAATAACTTCCTTCACTTGCTCTGCGCTGTGTCTAGAAACATGCGCCGTGCCGATAAGGATGAATTCTTTCTCATCTATATGTATTCGCGTTATATTCTCTTCCGTCATGGGTTACCTTCCTTTTATTCCGTATAATTCCATTATACTTGAAACGGATTAAATTTTATAGAGTATCAAGTAAAAGTACAAAGTTCAAATAAAAAAACCCTTGCATTACAAGGTAAATGGTTTTATAATCACTGTATACCTTGTATAACAAGATATAGATGAATGAGGTGAAAAATACTTGTCCACAACACAAATGATGAAGGGGATTCTTGATGGTTGTCTGCTCTCAATCATAAGCGAGAAAGAGGTTTATGGATATGAGTTGGCAGAAAAGCTAGAAGGCTATGGATTCCATTCCTTTAGCGAAGGAACCATCTACCCACTACTACTGCGAATGCAAAAGGAAGAGCTCGTAACATCTACTTTAAAGAAATCTACTGCGGGTCCAAAACGAAAGTATTATACCCTGACACCTAAAGGGGAACAGGAACTAGAAATTTTCATAACCAAGTGGAGCGACCTACAAACGACGGTTAACAACGTTTTAAACAAAAAAATATAGTAAGAGAGGAGAAATCATGGATGAAAGAAGTTATATTGTCTAAAAGAAGCCAGACATTTATTGAAGACTTGCGTGTTTATTTGTTTTCCAGTGGAAAAAAGGAAGAGGAAATCGAGGAAATCGTCACAGAGCTTGAAGATCATTTAATAGAAGCAGAGAAGCGAGGGAAGTCCACCGAGGATATTATCGGCAAATCTCCGAAAACCTACATGCAGCAATTATCAAACGAAATGAAAATTGACTATAAAACATGGATGAAGTATTTTGTGATCATCATTGCCGGCGTCTTTTCGATTTCTATTATTGGTGACATACTTAATGGTCCAATTTCATATTCCTTGTTAGAAATCGGTGGTTCTCTTGTAATTAGTTTGCTTTTTATTATGCTTACCTTCTGGGTATTTAAGCTCGTTTCGTCTCGATCCCTTACTTACGGTATACAAGGACTGTTATTTTTCCTACTCGCAATCGTCCCTCTGGGGTTATTTATTGGACTTGAATTTGCAACTAGATCCATCACCACACCAGTAGTAGAGTTCGGCTTAATTGGAACATGGATAGCCGGTGGCCTCACAGTTGTTTTTCTAATATCCATATCTATATGGGCGAAAACGCTCGTTCTACCAGTAATTGCTGCATTTCTCGTTCTACCAGAATACCTACTTGGATTTACGAGTATGAACGAAGAGACAATGCTAATTTGGAGTACGATCATCACCTATGCTGGAATTGGTGCATATGTTCTATTCACAGCAAAAAAAAGTAAATAGTCGTACATAAACGCATTGCCTCGTTTAGAAACAAAGCAACAGAATTGAAGAATATAAATTATGGGAGGACTAATTATGTCCACAGATGTTATTACAATAATATCTCTCATTTCGATTGTTATATGGATTGCAGCGTCTCGAGAGCTTTTAAATCCAAAAAAAGAGATAAGTAAAAGAAAAATAATAACGTTAATGTATGCAGGTTGCTTATCGACTCTAATACTAACCATTTCTCTTTTCCAAAATATGCAGGCATAATTTGCAGGTGCTGCGTTTAAACAGCTCGCAGCACCTGGTAAGATAAGGTATACTTTAGAAGAACGACATTTGAGGAGTGATAACATGAGTAGATCAAAAGCACAAAAATATCGGCAAAAGCAGATAAGGGAAGGTAGAATGGATCCAGCAAAGTTACGCAGTCCATATACTGAGCTAGATCTCCAAACAAGAAAAACCAAGACAAAAAAAGACCATCTATATCGTACGAAACACCAGAATCGTTATCCAGATCATCAAGGAGACGGTTCTTTTTTATGCCTTTTTTCAGAAAAACCCTTACCTTTTATGAAACCCACACCCAACAAAGGATTGTACTTTCATATATTGGTAGAGAATGCGTGCATGTCGACCCTCTTTCGTGTATGGATTAATTTTTTTAGCTAACCGTTCCATAAACACGCGATCACACATACAGTTCGGCCCACCATAATGTTTATAGCAACGATCGTGTTCTCGACATGCAGCATCAACCGCATTAATTGGCGGTCCCGGTCCGCTACACCCCGGACCACAGTACCTATATCCTTTCGGGAAACAAATCCCCCTGCAACTCCTCCCTCTCACTATTGCCACCTCCTTTGTACAAGGTATTCCATAAGGCAACAGAAGGTATATGCAGCTTTCACACTTCTAGAAATTTTTAACATATTGTTTACACTAACTGTAAATTGGCTTAATAATTGCTTGTTATATTAAAGAGGCACAAAACATTTATCATGTGGAGGTAGAATATGCTTAAAAAGTTTGCAACATTAGGTTTAACTGTCGGACTAGCTGCTGGAATTCTAAGTGGGTGTGGAGATTCTGGAGAGGCAGAGGGGTCAAGTAGCTACAAACCAGAGGAATTAACTGTTCAATTCGTTCCATCTCAAAACGCAGATACATTGGAAGCGAAGGCAAAACCACTGGAAGAGTTGCTTTCCGAGAGACTGGATATCCCAGTTAAAGTTAGTGTATCAACCAACTACAATACAATCATTGAAGCAATGGACTCTAAAAAAGTTGATGTGGGCTTCTTACCACCAACAGCTTACGTACTTGCAAAAGATAAAGGTGCCGCAGAGGTAATGCTCCAGGCACAACGCTACGGAGTAGAAGACGAAACGGGACAACCAACAGATGAACTTGTTGATTTTTATAAATCTATCTTTGTTGTAAAAAAGGATTCTGGTATTGAAAGTCTTGAAGATTTAAAAGGAAAGAAAATTGCCTTCCAGGATGTTACATCATCAGCAGGCTATGTATGGCCGGCCGCATCATTGATGGATGCTGGGTTGGATCCACTTGAAGATGTAGAGGGAATTACAGTAAAAGGGCATGACCAAGGAATTATTTCCGTATTAAACGGTGACGTTGACGCGGCTGTTGTATTCCAGGATGCACGTAATACCGTTGCTGGCGATTATCCAGAAGTATTTGATGAAACCGAGATTATTGAATTCACCGAAGGCATTCCAAACGACACTGTTGCTGTAAGATCTGATATGGACCAAGAATGGATAGATAAGATCACCGAAGCATTTATTGACATTGGAAAAGACGAAGAAGGACATGAAATTATTAAAGAGATTTATACACATGAAGGCTATGTAGAATCAGAAGATAGCAATTTCGATATCGTTCGCGATTACGCAGAAAAGGTAAAGACGGAATAGCATTTACATCATCCACCTATATGCTTAAAACGTAGCCAGGCGATCCTTCGTCCTGGCTACCTATTTCTAAAGAAAGTTGGTTTTAACATGATAGAGTTTAAAAATGTATCCAAAACGTATCCTAATGGCACAAAGGGATTGAAGGATATCAATGTTACCATCAATCCGGGAGAGTTTGTCGTTATTGTTGGTTTGTCTGGGGCAGGGAAATCCACGTTTTTACGCTCCATTAATCGATTGCATGAAGTTACCGAAGGGGAAATCTTTGTTGGAGGAACTTCGATTACAAAAGCAAACGGGAAGCAATTAAGGAGAATGCGTCGTGACATCGGCATGATTTTCCAACAGTTTAACCTAGTAAAACGAACAACGGTTATAAATAACGTTCTGTCTGGACGTGTTGGCTATCATTCTACCTTCCGTACCATGCTTGGTATTTATCCAAAGGCCGATACGGAGCTTGCCTTACAATCTCTTGAACGCGTGAACCTTGTAGAGAAAGCTTATACTAGGTCTGATCAGCTTTCTGGTGGACAGCAACAGCGTGTTTCCATCGCCCGCACACTTGCCCAGGAGGCAAAGGTGATTTTGGCTGATGAACCAGTAGCTTCACTTGATCCTTTGACTACAACGCAAGTGATGGATGATTTGAAGAAGATCAATCAAGAGCTTGGTATTACCACAATAGTAAACTTACACTTCATCGATATAGCAAGACAATACGCCACCAGAATTATCGGCCTGAATGCCGGAGAAATTGTATTTGATGGACCGGTAGAAGAGGCAACAGATCAAAAATTAGCAGAAATTTATGGCCAAAAGTTAGAAACCACTGAGGAAGAAGCAAAAGAGGTGCCTTATGTCGCAACTAGCTGAACCTTTACGTCCGACACCACCAAGAAAACTAAAGCTTTACTTCACCATCTTCTTACTAGCACTTTTTCTTTTTGCAAGTGCCTACCAAACGAATAGCACTTTCTCAGAGTTATTAACAGGCTTACCAAATATGACGGGGCTCCTTGTGGATATGGTACCACCAAACTGGGCTTATATTAATAACATCACACCAGCAATGCTGGAAACAATTCGTATGGCCGTAGTAGGAACAACCATTGGAGCAGTATTCGCAATCCCAATTGCGCTTTTCTCTGCAAGTAACGTCTTTCAAAGCTTTTGGATTTGGTATCCGGTTCGTTTTGTGCTTAACCTTGTGCGTACGATTCCTGAACTTTTACTTGCTGCAATCTTTGTAGCCATCTTTGGTTTAGGTCCCTTGCCTGGGATTTTTGCATTGGGGATTTTTTCTGTTGGAATTATTGCTAAACTAACATACGAGGCGATTGAATCGATTGATAAAGGACCACTGGAGTCTATGACAGCTGTTGGAGCAAATAAGCTGCAATGGATTCGCTGTGCGGTTATCCCACAGATTTCCGCTCACTTTATTACATATGTACTGTACACGTTTGAAGTAAACATACGTGCCGCAGCAATTCTCGGCCTTGTTGGTGCCGGAGGAATCGGTCTTTACTACGACCGTACGCTTGGTTTCTTGGAATACGATAAGGTAAGTACGATTATTCTCTTTACTCTAGTTGTTGTGCTTATCATTGACTACTTTAGTGGAAAGCTTAGGGAGAAATTACTATGATTCGACCACAAAAACCGAAGAAGAAAATTGGACTATATATATTAATCTATGGATCGCTTTTACTACTTTACATATGGGCATTTTCCGGTGTTCCCATGGATGGCTTTAAAGATACTGCCGGTCAGATCTCAAAAGCTATTTTTAGTGGGATATTTTCACCAGACTGGGATTATGTTTACTTGCCTGAGGGCGAGGATCTACTCCGTGGGCTGCTCGACACCTTAGCAATAGCAGTGCTAGGAACGTTTATATCTGCTATATTATGTATTCCGTTCGCCTTTTGGGCATCAAAGAATATGAATCGAGCGAGATTTACGACAGGCACTGGGAAATTTATGCTTAGTTTTATCCGTACTTTCCCCGAGCTAGTAATGGCACTCCTGTTTATTAAAGCAGTAGGACCAGGCTCATTTGCAGGGGTTTTAGCTTTAGGCCTTCACTCCATTGGAATGCTAGGAAAATTATTTTCTGAGGAAGTTGAAGTAATTGACCCCGGCCCGTCCGAAGCCTTGGCTGCTACAGGTGCGAACAAAATTCAGACACTTCGTTTAGCTGTTCTCCCTCAAGTACTGCCGGGATTCATATCCTATACATTGTACCGCTTTGAGATTAACCTACGTTCGGCAAGCATTCTTGGCATCATCGGCGCTGGTGGAATTGGAACACCATTAATTTTCGCCATGCAGTCGAGAGATTGGGAGCGAGTGGGCATTATTCTACTCGGTATTATCGTAATGGTCGTGCTCGTTGATATGATATCAGGATTCTTGCGTAAGCGAGTGGTATGAAATTTAGTATTTTGAGGAGCAGCACCGAACGATGGTGCTGCTTTTTTCTTGGGGTTAACTCTCAAGTACTTCTAGAAACGCTCTCATAGAAGGAGAGACCCATTTATTTTTATGCATAGCGGTAAATATCCCCACCTGTTCACGTTTGGAGTTGTGTACTTCCTGCAGGTCTCCACTTTTCATGAAATTTTCCACTGTAAATGTAGGTAGCATCGCGTTTCCTAGCCCACATAGTACGCTTTGCTTGATGGCTTCAACACTGGGCAACTCAACTCGTGATATAAACTCTTTTCCTACTCCCTTTAAATACTCCTCTACTAACGGCCGCCAACTGCACGTATATTCCGTTACAAGCATGGTATCTGGCATTATAGCAGCATCAGCTGTAACGTGGATAAGTTCATCTTTTTTAATCAGGTTTGTTACTAACTCAGTAGGATTGAAATTTAACGTTTCGACCAAAATTGCTGCATCTATATCCCCTTTCTTTAATTGGCCGGTGAGATTATCATATTGAATAGATTTCATGGTCAGTTCCACAAGTGGATATTTTTCGCGAAATCTTTTGATGATCGTAGGAAGCCAGTAGATCATTAATGATTCACTAGCTCCTATAGTCAGCTGTCCAGAAGGCTCTGTGGTATTCTGAATGGCTTCCTTTGATTTAGCATAGAGCCTGACGATTTTCTCTGCATAGGGAAGGAATTTCTTCCCTGCTTCTGTTAAAACCATCTTCCTCCCCAGGCGATCAAAAATAGGTGTCCCTAATTCCTGCTCCAAGTCTTTCATATGTGCAGTAATCGATGACTGCGCATACCCCAATTCACCTGCTGCTTTTTTGTATCCATCCAATTCAACAATCGTTATAAAAGTTATTAACTGTCTAAGCTCCATTTTGCATCCCTCTCCAAAGTTCAATATTATTGAACTATAATATCAAAAACATCCGTTTTACTGAACTATATATATACTATATGATGGAATTAGCAATAACACAAGGAGCTGAGTATCTATGAAGATTATGACACTATTGGGTAGTTCACGCAGGGATGGCAATACGGAGTATCTTGTTAATAAAGCTGTAGAAGGAATTAAACATACAGAGATCTACTTGCGTGAAAAGCAGATTGAACCTATTATAGATCAACGCCATGTACCAAGTGGATTTGATAAGGTAGAGGATGACTATGAAGCGTTGTTCTTTGAATTTCTGGAGCAGGATATTATCATTTTTGTAACACCATTGTACTGGTTTGGGATGTCAGCTCAGATGAAAGCATTCATTGATAGGTGGAGCCAATATATGCAGGACAAACGGATAAATTTTAAAGAAGCAATGAAGGGTAAAAAAATATATGTCATCACAGCAGGAGAAAATCCTCACCCTAGAACAGCTGCTCTTCCTTTAATATTACAGTTTCAAGCAATTTGTGAGTATTTGGGGATGGAGTTTGCCGATTATATTATCGCCAAAGGAAACAAACCAAAAGAAGTGGTACAAGACACCATGGCACTTGCAAAAGCCTCTCTGTGGAATGAAGAGCTAAAGAATACAAAATAAATAACTCTTTCCATGTCTCCTAAAGAAACGAAGCAAGATCCCTCCTACATATTATTCATTATGAACCTCATAGAATTAAGATCAACTCAGCCAAAACAGGGGACGGCTATCCGATTGCTATTCGAAAGATATATAGCAAGGTTCCTTTATGTAGTGGTAGCCCTTTAACGGAATATAGTGAGGAAGCGCGGCATGTATTGCAAGATTTAAAAGACCTGGCATTTGATTTAGAAGTATCGATTGCCCCCTCTGTTCATGCCTTAACAGATAAATAAGGCTCCCTAAGTAATTAGGGAGCCTCCTTATATTAAAAGTTAAACGTATCTGGATCGGGACCTACCCGAAGATTTTCATTTAGAGCATTTATGGATTCCATATCTTTTCCTGATAATTTGAAATCAAACACATCACCGTTTGCAATAATTCGGCGCTCCTTCGTGGATTTTGGTATTGTTGCTATTCCACTCTGCAGATCCCAGCGAATAATCACCTGTGCAACAGACTTGCCGTGCTTCACTGCAATCTCTTGAAGCAACGGATGATCTAGAAGTTGGCCTTGCATAAGTGGGGACCATGCCTGTAACTGAATAGCATTTTCTTTACTGTAACGACGTAACTCTCCTTGAGTTAGTTTCGGGTGGTGTTCGACTTGATTGATCATTGGCTTAACCTCACTTACTTTAGCCAAATCTTCCAGATGGTGTACTTGGAAATTACTCACTCCAATGGCCCTAATAAGCCCTTGCTTATACAGGTCCTCCAACGCTCGCCACGCTTCCTTGTATTGATCGACGCCAGGCCAATGGATGAGATAAAGATCAAGGTAATCTAATCCTAGTTTTTCCAATGATTCATGAAAAGCTGAAATGGTCTCATCATAACTTAGCCCGTCATTCCATACCTTGGAGGTGATAAATAGCTCTTCTCTGCTAATAGCCGTTTCCTGAAGTCCTTCCTGAATGCCCTGGCCAACTCCAGCCTCATTTCCATAAATAGCCGCTGTATCAATTAGGCGATACCCATTCTTTATAGCTGCCTTTACAGCTTGCACAAGCTCTGGCCCTTCTTCTACTTTAAAGACACCTAAACCGAGCCAAGGCAATTCCACATCATTTTGTAATGTCAGCTTACTTTGTAAATTTTCCATTTAAATTCCATCTCCTTTTTTTAACTACCCTTCTGTAATGATTCTTCCTTTGCTACATCGTTGTTTTCAAGCTTTCGACTGTAAGCTGTCAGCAACACTGCTCCTGTGACCATTAATCCACCGATCCAACCTGTGTGCAATAGACCAATTGAGTCCGTAATTATTCCACCTAAGAAGGAACCAATTGCGATACCAGCATTAAATGCAGCAATGTTAATCGCTGAAGCTACATCAACCCCACCAGGAACAAATCGCTCTGCAAGCATCACCACATACACTTGAAGTCCTGGCACATTCATAAACGCAAATAACCCCATAAGCATGATGGTGATCAACCCTGCCACTTTGAAAGGTGCAGTGAAGGTTAGAAGAAAAAGGACTACCGCTTGAAATATGAACATAAAGAATAGGGACTTTATCGGGTTTTTGTTGGATAATTTCCCTCCAATCATATTCCCTACAGCTATGGCCACTCCATAAAGGAGAAGTAAAACAGCTACCACTTCACTAGAAAATCCTGTTACCTCCTGAAGCAATGGGGAAAGATAGGTAAAGACCACAAATGTCCCACCATAACCTAAAGCTGTAATGACAAAGACAAGCAGTAGTCGACCATTGGTAATGAGCTTCCATTGATCACCAAACGTTGACTTGGTTCCACGTTTCAAATTGGCTGGAACCAGGATACTATTAGCCACAAATGCTACGATTCCTATTCCTACGATCGTTAAAAAGGCCAATCGCCAACCAAATTGCTGACCAAGAAATGTTCCGATCGGGACACCTGTAACTGTCGCTACTGTAAGCCCAGTAAACATAATAGATATCGCACTCGCACGCCGGTCTGGTGTTACAAGACTTGCGGCAATTACCGATCCAATCGACATAAATAAACCATGGGAAAAAGCAGATATCACCCTTGCTACAAGCAGCACGCCAATACTGGTTGCTCCTGCCGCGACACTATTTCCCACAATAAAAATGATCATAATGCCTAACAGCAATGCCTTTCTGGACATAGTGGATGTCAACGCTGTAAGAATTGGAGCACCAAACGTTACGCCAAGTGCATATAAGGAAACCGTTAAACCAGCTGTGGTAACGGATATTTCTAAATCATCCGCAATAAGCGGGAGAAGACCGACACTAATAAATTCTGTCGTTCCAATAGCAAATGCACTAACCGCCAAGGCCATTAATGCGAAAAAGCTTCTTTTCTTATCTAAAGCCATAAAATGACCTCCTGTATTTAAATTTTTAAAAAAAGATGGTAAATTGTTGCCGGCAAATGATATTATGTAACATACAGGTATAAAAGAAAAGAACGCACTTTAAAGTGCTATAGATACTTTTTTGTAATGTAGGTACTTTTTAGTACCTATAAGAAGGAGGCAAATAATGAAGAAGAAAAAATACAATATATCAGTAGAAGCCACATTGGAGGTTATCGGCGGAAAATGGAAGTGTGTCATTCTATGTCATCTAACACATGGGAAAAAGCGCACGAGTGAACTTAAGCGATTAATGCCAACTATTACGCAAAAAATGTTAACTCAACAGCTCCGCGAACTAGAAGAGGACGGTATTATCAACCGGATCATATACAACCAGGTGCCCCCAAAAGTAGAGTATGAGCTAAGCGAGTACGGACGTAGCCTTGAAGTGATTCTTGATTCATTATGTGCATGGGGCGAAACCCACATTACGAAGGTATATGGAGATAAAACTGAAGTACTTGAAGAAAGCATCTTGAATAACTAGGAACAAAAGTGCAAGCACCCGTTTAGAGACGTACGGACTGGACTGAGCCACAGGAGATAAAGGAAACACAGCGACCGTAGGGAGCTGCTGTTGACTTATCGTACGGAGGTGAGGGAAGTCGCGCTAGTCTCTGGGTGCTGGAGCTGGACGTGGCAAATTCAGTTGTTTAGTTATCCACAACACATATTTTATAATTTTCTAGACAAACACAAAAGCGACCTGGTATAGCTACCAGATCGCTTTTGTGTACTCACTTTATTCTCTTTCCTCCAGGTTTATTTCTAACGGGTCCATTTTAATAGGCTGATTCGAACTTAATGTACCAAATGGGACAATTAGCGAGTAATCACTCATAGTTAAAGCAGCATCCACCGGAAAGCTTGATTGAAATTGGAGTGATTCATTGTTAATCAATTCTGTTTTAACACTCCTGATTTGATGGTTGATCATTTGATTTGGATCTGTCTCTCCACTTTCCCCTGTCTGTATATCATCTGTTTCAATTAGCATAATATAGTTGGCAAAGTTATCGATTATATCCTGGGACAGTTTTTGATCATCCACATTCACTAATGCATAATCAACAACAAGCTGGCCATCTTTTACTTGTGTATTTGTAACACGGATAAAATAACTAAATCGTTCACTTTCAATTTCAAAAGGGAGTGTCTGATCAATTGACGCGGTTGTCTCCTGCTCATACTGTCTGATTTCTGGTTGAATGATTAGTTTACTAGCATCTCCCTCTACCTTGCTGCCAAACAATTCACGTATGTTTTTCATTACGGAATCTCCATTCTCTTCGGCCGAAATGGTGTCTGCATGGTGCTTGAATAAACGATTACCGAGGTTATCTGTTACCGTCAATTGAATATTATCATGCTTTCCACTAGCTGGAAGTGTAGTACGATAAGATAACATAGTGGTTGCTTTTCCTTTAACAAGCTTTTCTAATTCCAGCGTGTAACCTCCCCATACAACTTGGCCTTCTACATCACTTTCTACCGCTGGAATTTGTTCTATTGGAACATCAAATTGCCAATTTCCTTCTTTTCCTAATATGGATGTAAACGTTAATGGTAGACTTTCTATATCGGAAAGATCTGCTTTAGGGTTATAAAATTCCATGGTACCGACATAACCTTCCTCTGTCTCTGTTATTCCTGTAGCACCACTTGACCACTGGTTTTGTTCATCACCGTTAAATAGATGATAGCTGTAACCTATTTCCGGTCCTTTATTTTCTCCGAGGTTATCTAATGACAGTGCTTTTCCATTTGCCTTAAAAGCCACTCCAATTACGTTACCGTCATAATAAGCATTCGATATTGTGATATCTACTCCCTTGTTAGAAGTAGACTCATTTATCTCTGTTACTAGATTTCCCTTCCACAAATTCTCACCAATATTTAATCCATATTTCTCATAGATGGACCCTATAACCGGAACAGCTGCAAGTACATTAGACACAGGAGCAAAAACTAATCCTGCTGCTAAAAAGGAGGCAGCAGCTGTTGAGGATACCGTTGAAATAAGTTTATATTTCTTTTTTCGCTCTTTTCCTTTCTGATCCCTTGCACGTTGTATCCCTTTATCGATTGCTGTATCTGCTTCCATCTTGGGGAAATCAATGTTCTCCATTTCAGTTTGAAAATGCTTCTTGTTCATAGTACCTCGCCCCTTTTAGAATACTTTTAAGCTCAATTCGCGCCCTGCGCAAATAAGTTTTAACCGTGTTTTCTGATTTTCCCATCGTTTCAGCTACCTTTAAAATTGTCATGTCATGAAAATAGAAAAGAATAATTGCTGTTTGGTATTCAGAACTTAGCTTTGTAATTGCTTGAAGTAGGTCTATTCTTTCGTCTAAGTTTTCCGGGTCACTTTCGGCCATATGTACAATGTCTTCGTCTAATATAAGTCGCTTTCTTTTTCGTAATATGTCTAAAGCAGTCCGAATGACAATACTTGTCAGCCACGTTTTGAAATACTCTGGCCGTTTCACTGATCGTACAGACATATATGCTTTATATATCGATTCCTGCATTACATCTAATGCATCTTCTCTATTTCGCACATATAGAAAAGCCGTTTTATAGATTCTTTCACTGTCTGCCTTAACTAGCATCTCAAATGCTTTTTCATTTCCTTTAATTGCCTTTTTGACAAGTTTTATATCCATTTCCAAGCCCCCTTTCAATCATTAGAGCAAGCAGACCTTCAAAAAGTTTCAATAAATTATTAGACAGAAAAAAAGACTTCCCTTTACGGAAGCCTCTCTTACTTTCTCTTTTTTTCTAATCGATATATTCCTTTACGGTCACGGAGTGTACAGCCATTTTTATAAAAATATCTATCATAGCTTGGTTGCTAGTATCCGTGCTGCCAACATAATAGGTTGCGTTCTTCTCTTTAAGAAGGGATAGGGAAGCTAGATGCATAGAAGCTCCTAATCCACGTCCTCTCATTTCTGGGACAACGCCAAAGTAGAACATTCTGCCCTCGTCTGTTGTTCCTTCTTCAATATGAGGGATACTTATGCCGCACGCCTCTCCCTCGTAAGTAAAGGAATAACAAAAATCTCGCCAAGCAGGACCAAGCTCGCTTTTTATCGAGTTCATTACTTCCTCTATCGGCTGTTTTTTATTCTTATTCGCTGAGCCGGAACGACATCGCTCATAGAGGCTTGCATAATCTTGATCCGTTAGGCGCCCTTCACTTAAGTTGTTCCAGCGAATGGGAAAAGCATGTTCTTCTATGTTATCCAACGTTCGTGTATACTCTACGATCGTCGATACCTTATTAAATCCCTCATCCAACAATACTGCTTCAGAGGTTTCCTCTAAAAGCACTGAAATGAATCCATACTCTTTCGATTTCCATTCCTTAACGAGTTTGTGTAATGAAGTCTCATATAATTCTTTGGATATGCCGTCCTTCTTTAACTGGTCTACAAGCCAATATTTACCGGGACTTTTAATTGTATGAAAATGCTCCATTCTCAACCCTCATTTCTACTAAGCGAAAGATTAACGGATTGCACTAATTTTATATTTATCGCCTTCTTTTTTTATCTCAAGGGAAAAATAGCTTTCTTGCTCTACTTCCGTTCCATCTTCTTCCTCATAGACTTCTTTATACTCAAAATCATAAAGGAAATAAGATGTAGCTTTCGTTACAACTTCATTTCTAACTTCTGTAACTAGTTTTGGTTTAGGACCAGTGAATTGAATAAGTTCACTCTCTTCTTCTAACATTTCTTTCGTAAATAAATCCATTTTCACTTGATCAAACTCTTCTTTTGTTTGCGCGCCTAAAAGCTGATCGTATTTCTGCTTTAGTCCCTGTGCAATATCTAATAATTCTTGTTCACTATATGTAAAAAAGTCTATGTCGGCTTCCTTAATTTCATTTGTCGGCGTACCCTGATCAGCTGCTCGTTTACGGTTTTCTGCCAGCCCTTGTTCTCCGGCGCAAGCAACTAAAAAAAGAATAAGCAAGGTGGCACCTGCCAATAAAATATATTTTAACAATGATACTCTCTCTCCCTTTGTGAATCTGGTTGTTTTTACCTATGCTGATTATACTATATTTATAGGTAAGCGGAAGGGAAAATCTAAAAATTATACATATTATTATAAGAATTCATAAATTAAACTTAAAGCAAATGCTGTCTGTATGACTAACTCTCCCCAGAAAGCATTATACATTCCAACGCTTTCTTCTCCTAGCATTTCCCCTTAATAAATTTTAAAGTTACCCTTATATACTAGTTTTAGAAGAGCCACTTCATTTATTAATAATTCTTTTTTCGTGCTCCAGTAGCCATTCTTTGCGCCACAAACCGCCCGCATAGCCAGTTAGCTTTCCGCTTGTACCAATAATACGGTGACATGGGAATATAATACTAATTTTGTTTTTGCTATTCGCACTTCCCACTGCCCGTACTGCCTTATCACGTTTAATGGATATCGCAATATCTCTGTAGCTACCTGTTTCCCCATAAGGAATCTGTCTTAATGCTTGCCAAACTTCTTGTTGAAAAGGGGTACCTTCCAGTTTAAAGGGAAGGTCAAATTCCAAACGTTCCTCGTTAAAGTACTCATCCAGCTGTTTATAGCAATCTTTCAGCGTCTGAGGAAGGCTGTCCGAATAGGCGTATTCTACCTGCTGTTTCTCTGTGTAGGATACTTCATAGATCGCTTCCTCCGTTCCCGTTATTTCAATTACACCTATTGGCGACTTATAATCTACTTTATTCATATAATGACCTCCATAAAAATATCGTTGCGTAAGCTTCCCACCCTGCCCAATTTTTCGCAATGTTCGCTATTTCTTCGACAGTTGGCTTCCAGCTAAGTTGTTGTTTTAATGCCTGGTGAATGCCGGCGTCTGCAATAGGGAAAGCATTGGGCATCTGAAAACATTTCATAAGCACATAATCTGCTGTCCAAGCACCAATTCCCCGAATGGAAAGTAACGCTTTTTTCAATTCTGGATAGCTTTTCTCTTCAAGCTCTTGTAATGATAAGGTACCATCTCGCATTTTCTTTGCTATATCTAGTACATACTCCGCTTTTCGGGAAGAAAACTGCAAGTCTCTTACTATTTCGATGTTCACGTCAGCGATAACTGCCGGTTGGGGAAATATCCAGTATGTCTCTCCCTCCCAATCCAGTTTTTCCCCAAAGCGCTGCACAAATCGGCGTTTTAATGTATACGCAAACGTCAGATTGATTTGTTGTCCTGCGATGGCCCAGACAAATGCTTCAAAAAGATCAGGAATCCCTACCACCCTTAATCCACTATACGTTTTCACAAGGTCCTTTAAATATGGATCCTGCTGTGCTAGTTGATAAAAAGGCTCTACATCACGTTCCAAATCAAACCACTTTGTTACATAATCAGCAACAAAATCCTTGATTGCTTTGTTGAATTTTCCGTTTAAAAACTGAATGTATAGCTTGCCATCCTCTTCGGTAATCGAAAATAAGACAACTTCGTCCTCCAACCTCAACGCTTTAAAAACGGTTCTCCCTTTAACCAAATGAAGGATCTCTTGATCAGACCTTTTTAAGAAAACAAGCGTTTCATCAAAACGAAAGTGACTCGGACTTCCAGCTTCCAGGTACGTTTGCTTATCCTCCCATTGCATTCGTACAGCCTCCCTCCTATTAACTTGCAGTCTTTTCCCTCTCTATTAACTATTCTAACAAAATATTGACGCTTTTACGCCAGGAACTTATTGAATCGTCTGGATACGCTGAAACATTTGAGCTGATCTTTTCGTAATACGTCATGTACCGTTAAAACACATGAGCAACATTCCACCAAATATGGTGGTGCAACGTAGTAGAAAAGGAGTGTTACATATGTCGGAAAGTCTTTTATCTCCCAACAAAAAACTTTCCAAGAAAGCAGTAAAGGTCTGGCGGCTTACCGAAAGCCTTTCCAACGTTATTAGTATTATCGTGCTATCTATACTGTTTTATTTGGATTATTACTTTTCTTGGGTTTATTGGATTGGTTGGATTCTTATCGGGTTAGTCGTTATTGGGATTGTTGGCGGCATTTGGGGATATATTAAACCTGGATTATTGTACAAGCATTGGAGGTACGATATAAGCGAGGAATTTCTCCAGCTGAAATCCGGTGCTATAAAGGAAGAACACCAGCTTGTACCCATGACAAAGATACAATCTGTCTCAACGAAACAAGGGCCATTATTGCGTAAATATGGGTTATATGCGGTAACCGTCCAAACGATGGGGTCTACCCATACCATCCCGGCACTAGAAAAAGCAGTTGCAACTGAATTGCGAAATACCATTGCCAAGTATGCAAAGGTGGAGGAGATGGAGGAATGAATGAAGCCAAACGACACCATCCCTTGCAAATCGCCTATGATCTTTGGGGATTTATTAAAAACACCTTTTTTATTATTGTCATCCTGTTTGTTTTTCAAGCAGGTTCAGACTCCTGGCTGGTCAAGTATGGGAGGATCGCATTTCTGACATTGGTTGCCGTAACAATCATTTATCTCGTGTTTAAATGGTTCACAAACAAATATACACTTACACAAACAGCCTTCGTCTTAACTGAGGGGGTTTTTTCAAAGAAAAGAAAAACCGTACCTTATTCCAAAGTGCAGCATGCGAAGCGAGAAACCAAGTTATTCCACCGGATTTTCCGTGTCACTTCCATATCATTTGAAACAAGCTCACAAGGGGATGATAGCTCTGTGACATTTCATGTTGTGACACCAGCTGAGGCAATCCGGCTGGAAAATCAGGTTTCTCAGCAAAACGCGGGGGTGGAAGATGCGGATCAAGCCGTTGTCGACTCCGTGGATGAGACAAAACCAGGTTCAGAAGTTGAATCAGAGGCAGAAACAGGTCGTATTGTTCACTTTAGTCCAACGAAAAAAGAGGTGATAAAGGCCTCCTTTACCTCCTTAAGCTTCCTTGCCGTAATTCCCATCTTAGGATCCCAAGTAAATAAGTTTGATGATATTCTTCCTAACGATCAGCAAGCAGAGGGAATGGTTGGATTTATTCTTGATCGTTGGTGGCTAATTGCCCTGACAATTATATTAATTGTTGGCCTATTAATGATCGGCGGGGTAATCTGGACCTTTTTAAAGTATGGCAAATATGAAATTGCTTCTGATAAAGATAAGGTGTATATCACAAAAGGGGTATTGGAAGAGACTGCTTTTTCCATTACGAAGAAAAATGTACAGGCCATTCAAATTCAACAGTCCTTTATGAAGCGGATACTTGGACTAGCAGAGGTGAAGCTCGTGGTCGCAGGGGCGCTTGGAGATGATGGTGCGGACGTTAATAGCCTTTATCCTTTTTTACCAGTAAAGAAAGCCCAACAACTCGTAGAGGAAATCCTGCCGTCTTATCGACTGACAGATTCGATGGAGTCCCTACCTCGTGAATCATTTTGGTTCCGCATGCTGCGCCCAAGTTGGTTTTGGATCATTGCTACTGGTGTGCTTTTTGTCTGGAAGCCTGACCTTTTTGGTCTTTCTGAATATTGGTGGGCTTTTTCGATTATCCTACTAATACTAATCGTTATGTCACGGGTTCTGGATTATAAGCATACACGCTACACCATAAATGATACATTTATTCAGTTAAAAACAGGTGGCTTCGGAACAAATTTGTTTCTTTCCAAGCGCAGTAGCGTTATAGAGGTTGGTGTCTCACGAAATATCATACAAAAGAAGCTTGGGTTGGCATCACTCGCAACCGTAAACCGTGCCAAGCCAGTATTACACACTACCATGGATGACGTACCGGTAGAATGGGCTGACGAATTTCTTGCATGGTACCAAGATAGAAATCAAGAAATTGAGTTGAAGTAATCGAACAGACTCGGATTACAAAATCCGGGAAAAGCCTGTTGTATTCTTATAATCCAGGCTGGATAGTGCACTATTTTCCCCAGAACCGAATAATCACTCTGTCTGTAACTTCTAAGCTCATTGACTTTCACTCGCAAATGGTGTAAATTAAGCAATAGACGAACGATAATTATTAGTTCGTAAATAACATTCGGTTTTAGGAGTGTATAAAGTGGAAAACGTATTTGATTATGAAGATATTCAATTAATTCCAGCAAAATGTGTTGTAAACAGTCGCTCAGAGTGTGACACAAGCGTTACACTAGGCGGACATACATTTAAATTACCAGTCGTACCAGCAAATATGCAGACTATTATAGATGAAAAAATTGCCGTGCATTTAGCCGAAAAAGGTTACTTTTATGTCATGCACCGCTTTGAACCAGAAACGCGCCTTGGATTTATCCAAGACATGCAAAACCGTGGACTAATTGCCTCTATCAGCGTAGGGGTTAAAGATGAAGAGTATAGCTTTGTTGAGCAATTAGCAAACGAAGAAGTTGTTCCAGAATTTATTACGATCGATATCGCTCATGGACATTCTAATGCCGTGATTAATATGATTAAGCATATTAAACAGCATTTACCAAAAAGCTTTGTCATCGCAGGAAATGTAGGGACTCCTGAAGCAGTTAGAGAATTGGAACATGCGGGAGCAGACGCTACCAAGGTCGGAATCGGCCCAGGGAAAGTTTGTATCACAAAAATTAAAACAGGCTTCGGTACAGGTGGCTGGCAGCTCGCAGCATTGCGCTGGTGTGCCAAAGCTGCAACGAAACCAATTATTGCGGATGGCGGGATCCGTACGCATGGAGACATTGCTAAATCCGTACGTTTTGGCGCTACGATGGTGATGATTGGCTCCCTTTTCGCTGGACATGAAGAATCTCCAGGAGAAACAATTGAAAAAGAAGGAAAGCTTTATAAAGAGTACTTTGGTTCTGCTTCTGAATTCCAAAAAGGCGAAAAGAAAAACGTGGAAGGCAAGAAAATGTATGTCGAGCACAAAGGCTCTCTTGACGATACATTAACTGAAATGCAACAGGATCTACAGTCCTCCATTTCTTATGCTGGAGGCAGCACACTGGATTCTATCCGTACTGTTGATTATGTTGTTGTGAAAAACTCCATTTTTAATGGCGATAAAGTATACTAAATCCCTAATAATATAAGACAAAAAGAGGTGCACATTTGAATGTGCACCTCTTTTTTATGTTATTTCTATTCGTCTCCAATCTCTGCACTTTTCTACACCCTAATCATATTTTTTTGTCTCCGTGTCATAATAAGATCCTGGAGGTGTTGAAATGCCAAGTGAATCAAAGAAAAAGCGTGCTGGTATGAGTGATGAGCAAGCAGTTAGAGGAAAATTGTCAAAGCAATTTGACCATGAATTTGCTAACGAGCCACTAACCACAGCAGAAAAGTTGAATAACAAAAAAACGAAGAAAAGACAATAGTTTTTTATCCCGGAGCAACCGTCCGTAAGACTCCCACTTCTAAACATGAAGTGAAGCCGAGTTTTTAGTGGGAGTAAACAGACGCTAACATCCCCGATTCGTTCAACTAACAATCAGTGGAAGAAAGAAAACCCCCACTGATTGAAGTTTCATTTTATAAGGCTAATTATATAAGTTAAGCGAACTAGGTAAGATCTATAATTACCGCTCCAGAAATACATTTCGCTTTCCGCGGGCGGCTGGTGAGCCACCTTGTGCTTCGCACAAGGGGGTCTCACCTATGCCTATTAATCCCGCCGGAGTCTTCATGTATTTCCTACGCTATGAATAGCCCTGAATCATTAACGCACAAGATCACACTGCTTAATGGAAGAATAATTTATAGTAACACTATAGATATGTACGAGATATTCTTTAAAGCTTTTTCACAAATTTGGTTTTTAACTGCATTTCGCCAAGGCCATCAATTTTACAATCAATGTCATGATCGCCATCAATTAAACGGATGTTTTTAACTTTGGTTCCTCTTTTTACGACTGAGGATGTACCTTTTACTTTTAAATCCTTGATTACCGTAACGGCATCTCCATCATGAAGCAACGTTCCATTGGCATCTTTGTACACTTTCACTTCATCTTGCTGATCCGCTTCTGCTTCTCCCGTCCACTCATGTGCACACTCTGGACAAACAAAAACGTTCCCATCATCATATGTATATTCTGAATGGCATTTTGGACAACTTGGTAGTTCGTTCATAGGTAGAACCTCCTTTAACATACCGTTAGTTTACCATATCTCAAGCAGGTCGACTTTAAAAACTGGCGAGCTTTCATATATACCAAAAGACACCTATAGAAGATGATCTCTCTATAGGTGTCCCACCCTCCGAATATTTTACAATACTTCCAACGATTTCTCAGTTAATTCCCCGTCCCTCATCAAACCATGAATATCACCATTTCCAGCAAGTTCTGGATCATGGGTTACCAACACAACAGTTACTCCACTTCTATTAATTTGTTGCAAAATTGCAATCATCTTATCACGATTTTCTAAATCAAGATTCCCAGTAGGCTCATCACAGAGTAATAGCTCCGGATCATTCATTAATGCCCGTGCAATAGCAGTTCGTTGCTTTTCCCCACCAGATAGCTGATTAGGCATAAAGTTTTTCCTCTCGAGGAGACCAACACTTTCCAGCATTTGCTTTGCTTTTTCCGCTATTTCTTGTTTTGGCATATATGGTAATAGAGGGATCATCACATTTGTCAGTACATCAAATTGCTCAAAAAGTTGAAAATCCTGAAAGATATAACCTAGCGAGGTTCTGCGAAAATGACTACGTTCTTCTTCAGTTGCGTTCATTCCATTTAAGTCCCCGATTTTGACAATACCCTTATCGGCCTTTTCAATGGTCGATAAGCAACGTAAAAAAGTCGTCTTCCCGGAACCAGATGGCCCTGTAATGGTCATCCAGCTTCCTGATTCAATCGTAAACGTGATATCTTTTAGTACATTAACCGATTCTATTCCTGATTGATATGTTTTACTCATTTGTTTAACCTCAATTCGCAAAATTTCTTCCCCCTTTCTTCTCTAAACAACGCAATATATAGAGTGATCCAGCTAAGGTTAGAGCTAAAATGAAAATAGCTCCCAGTACACCTATCAAAACGCTGACAGTTGAAACATCCAAGAAATAAAGTGATATACAAATACTTCCTATCCATCCTGCCAAAATAGCAATTCCAGCCCAGAACAGTACTTCTTTTAAGTAATATTTTCTAATAGCACCTGCTCCCCAACCTAGATATAGGAATAACTGTATTTCATTTTCTCTTTTTTCCCAAAGTCTTTTGAGTGATTGATAAACTGTAGTTAGACTAAGTCCATACAACAGGATAATTATGAGAATGAATAAGCCTTCTACTTCCCCATGAACGTAATTTCCAAGTCTCGTTTGCGTAGTTTGTTCCACACTTTGTAATAAGAAAAAGGGTAAGAAGCATGTCAAAATGGTAACGATTAAAAGTTGTAACCCAGACGCCAATAATCGAAACCGATAGAACCAAATATTTTGCTGTGTAACAGTTCCTCCGCTTTGTTTCACTTTTTTCGGCTTACGTTTCTGTATGCTTGTCGTAAAAGCATATACTAAAAGGGTTAAAAGACTGACACCAACTGCTAGGATAAGGGGCAGCCATTCTTCCTGGATGATGCCATAGACAGTAAAACCTATAAAAACAAGTAACATCGGAATAACTAGGATTTGCCCTAATTCCTTATAACGTAGCCGGCGTATGAGTTTATGAGACCAGCCAAGCCTTGCCAATAGCTGCTCATCTCTCTGTCGATCTTCAAGTAAATGAAACAACGTAAACCCAATAAATATAAATGCAACCAATACATAAAGTACTGTAATCACAACTTGCAGCAGATTCCAACTAGATACAACCGTATCTGCTGCTCCTAATGTCGTAAAGGATTGCATTACTTCCCCGATACCCTCTACATCTACCGAAAGCTCTTGTAAAGAAGCCCCTGCTACTATATCGACCGTGAATCCGCCCTTTTCCCATTCATTTGCCAGTTTTCGAATAAGCGCTGCTGCCTCTTCATCGTACCCTGTGAGCCCAGCTACTTTCACCCGAATTGCATCTATTGGCGCCTCTCCTTTTATTTTTTCTGCCCAGTTCAATGATATAAGCCCATGAGCAGGCGTCGTAATAAAGCTTCCTGGTACCGCTGAAGGGTGAAGCTTCTTTGAAGGGTCAGAAGCCAAATATGGAGAGGTACTACCATAAATACCAAGTGGAGCCGAAGCTAGTTTATCCGTATTTTCTTTAATAGAGAAAAAACCTACATTGGCGAATTCAAAAGCTTCTTGTTCGTTTACAGGATCGTCATTCTCATTAAGCTTAAAATACTCTACCTCTTCAATTTCCCTATATGTAGGTGCGTGATAATCATCGTTGATCCCCGTTTGGGTTACGGAAAGCTCCTTTTCATTTTTGATATCGTATCGGACAGGAGATAGTTTATAACCAATTTGCTGAGAAAACGGAGTTCTACTCCCGCCTAAATAGTCTTCCCCTGTTCCATCATCTGGAGAAAGTTTTCCTTTCTCATCTACATAAAATGGTAAAATTTCAAAGGGCGACGGCCCATCTTCCGGACGGAAGACGTACACCTCTTCATTATGTCGACGTTTCTTACTAATATAGTTTTGTATCACTTTTTCATATTGAATCGGATTTAGATCCATTGTTTTTATCGGATTACTGTCTACAAATTTACTTGACCATGTTTTTACCTCTTCTTCTGTAGGTTCCTCTAATGAATCCACTGTTAATTTAATCGTATTAGGGACCGGGACATCCTTTAAACTTATAATAGGAATAGCAAGCTCCTGCTTCGTTATATATTTTAAAGTAAGACCATCGTCTATACCTTCATTTAACAGACTTAAATTATAATCCGTTAATCTACTTTCCTCTACCGGGTCTACCGCTACAACCTGATGATAGGAAATAGGAAAGGAGAAAGATGCTATCTCTTCCATAAAAAAGTTATTTAAGACTTCCAGAGAGGAAGGATATTGGTGAATAGATTTCATATCACTGCTAAAATCATACATATAAGTTTCTTTTCCATAAGTATAATCATTTACGCCATCACTTGTACTGTAATCCACTCCATAATATCTCAAATCATTTTCTTTTTTGATCATCCAGGTACGTTTCAAAGCCGTAAATAGTCCAACTGATGCAACTGGCGCAGCAATTTCTACCTGTGGATGTTCTTTTACATCCTCCCACTGTGTTGTAGTGATCCCCCCCTCCCCTGAGCCAAGATAATTTTCTTCAATGATACCCAGTTTTTGTTCTAAATCGGTCCTGGCATCAGGTGGTCTTAGCAAAATATCGTAGGATCCCCTCGAAAAATTGGTAATATTCTGCTTTACTTGCTCGTTCGCATCCGCTAAAGTAGCCAAGGTATAGGAAACGGTGCTTATGATTAGCACAAGCACCGTTATCATTATGTAGAAAGTTCTCTTGCTGTATAAATTTATTTTACTATTCATATACTCACACCTAATATGAAATTCTGGCTGTACCGTAAGCCCATGGACTAGGACCATATTCCATGTTAGTTACTCTTGCAGATATTGTATACTCTTTGTAAGTGTTGTTTTTATAAGTATGAGTGAAACTTCTGCTTGTACCTTCATAGCCAGAATACTCTTTACCATCACCCGGTCTAAATGTAAAGTGGTTACTTCCTCCGTGACTTGAACGTACTGTCACTGTTTTTGGCACATAATGAGTTCCATAGACTACCCCTGGAACATATGCTCTAACAGCAGACTGAATATCAATCTTTTCTGTCTCTTTTGTATCCTCAGCAAAAGTTTGAACCCCAGCAAAACACAAAAGTAGTGTAAAAGTAAACAGTGAAGCTAATAGTATTTTTTTCATTAGAAATCCTCCTACCATTTATTTTCATACAATCTGAACATTAAGAAAATTAATTCCACATCTTATCTAGTCCATAATTTGCTGTATATGATATATATAACATATTTTTACAAATATTTCAATAATAAATTTAAAATATTTCCTTTTTTCTGCCATTTAAACTATACACTTCCGTTAATTAGCTTCATTACAATGTTCTAGAAGCTAGGTTTGCAATTGTGTTAAGGCCAAGAATGATAGTAATGATCCACGCCAGCAAAGATACTTGCAAAAAAGTCAAAGCCGTTTACAATGTCAGCATACTGCATTAAAACAAAGCACATACCTAACAATAAAACTGCATCGCGCATTCCCCTATCGGAAAGCCAAGTGATAGCAATACTTGGAAAACAGCCATTTCTATAAATAACACCCAAACGACAATTGGCAGTAACTCCATCAATACCCCTCCCCAAATAGCTATTTACGCACTAAAAAACAGATGTGCCATTTTATACATACAGCACATCTGTAAATAGTTTCATCTTTAATTTAGTTGAAAAAGCATTACAAGCCCATAACCAAAAACCGCTAAGAAAACTGATCCAACCACACCTGCAGCGAAACCTTTCATGCCAAGTTTACGGAAGGTCTTGACCTCTACATTTAACCCAAGCCCAGCCATTGCCATTGCAATTAAGATGTAAGCAATCGAGACAATGCTATTTGCTACAGACTCTGAAACAATTCCTAATGTATTAAAACCACTCATGGCCAGAAATCCTAAAATGAACCACGGGAAGATAGACAGACCCGGTTTGTTTCCTGCTGTTTTTTTACTTCCTCTCTGCACTAGATAACCAATGACAAAGGCTACAGGGACAAGCAATGCCACACGTGTCAACTTAACAAGAACCGCCATATCAACGGCCTCTTCTCCTCCAGCACCCGCGGCAGCTACTACGTGTGCCACTTCATGCAAGGTACCCCCTGCAAAAATGCCATAGCCTGTTGAAGATAATGGTAGCAATCCGTAGATTAAGCTGTACACCAAGGTGAAAGTGGTTCCTAATAATGCTACGATACCAGCAGCCACAGCGGTTTCTGTTTCCTTCGCTTTAACTATCGGGGCAATGGCTACAACAGCTGCCGCCCCGCAAATCGCTGTTCCGCATGCTGTAAGTATTCCTAGGTTTCGATCCACACCAAACCAGCGCGCTAACAAATAAACAAGCACAAGCGCAAACATGAGATTAAGGAATGCAATAATAAACACATTTATTCCCGCATTGTAGATGTCCGCGAGATTTAAACGCATACCTAGCAAGATGATCCCCAATCGTAAAAGTTTTTTATTGGAAAACGTTACGCCTTTTTGTAGAACTTCAGGTAATCCCAATGCCGCCCGCCATATCATTCCCAAGATAATGGCGATAACGAGCTGGCCCATGATTGCTAATAAGGGCAATTTTGCCAGTAATCCTGCCAATAAGGCCAGCAAAAGTGTTAACCCAATGCCAGTAATAAAACCTTTCCCCTTGTTTTCTTGCAAAGTCTTTCCCATATGTATACCCATAAATTAACCACGTCCTTCTTCTCTCTCCACCTACTCTATCTAATAATTATCTATTAGTGAAATACATATAAATTATTGTTATGATTAGAAATACTAATCGCAAGGAGGGGTTTCATGTATTACGATGCACTTAAAACCTTTGTTACGCTTGCTGACGTTGGCAATTTCACAAGGACCTCGCAAGCCTTACACATTTCACAGCCAAGTGTAAGCTTACATATTAAAAACCTGGAAAAAGAATTCCACACAGAGCTCTTTATCCGTTCACCTAAATCAGTACAGATTACGCCAACAGGAAAGATCCTCTATGATCGAGCTAAACAAATCATCGCGATGTATGAGCAAACAAAGGAGGATATTGCCACCCATCATCAATCCATCCAAGGCCAACTAAAGATAGGGGCGAGTTTCTCAATCGGTGAATATATTTTACCTATGTTTCTTCAAAGGCTACAGGAGGACTTTCCTGCGTTGGAATTAGAAGTTGTCATTGGAAATACGGAGGAAATTATTGAACAAGTGCGCCTTTTCCAGGTTGACGTGGGCTTGATTGAAGGCCAAAGCAATGAAAAAGAACTTACAGTCCAGCCGTTTATGAAGGACGAACTCTCGGTCATTTGCTCTAATGACCATGAACTTGCTGAGAAAGAGCATATTGCAATCAAGGATTTGCAACAGCAAACATGGATTACAAGAGAGGATGGTTCGGGGACCAGGGAGTTCTTGAACCATGTGATTCGTAGCAACGGTCTCTCTGTGAAATCATTACTTAGCATCAGTAGCAACCAGGGAATCAAAGAGAGTGTCATGAGAGGCATGGGCTTGTCTCTGCTATCCCGCAGTGTTATTTCCCGGGAAAAGGTGCATGGATCACTGGCGGTGCTAGAAGTGGAGGATGTGCAATTCACACGAACTCTTTCCTATATCTATTCTCCTGTTATGCGAAGCAAAAAGAACGTAGAAACATTTATTGGTGTAGTGGAAGCTTTTAAAGGGAATAGCATCGCAGATCGTATCGCCACAGTAAAGGAGTCTTAATATGAAAAAAATAGCATTATATGTATTTGCCATTCTCTTTATATTGGCTGGGATATCCCATTTTGTGCTGGAACCCTTCTTCACAGGGGCTATGCCTGATTGGGTTCCCTTCCGACCTGCAATTGTTTATATTTCAGGAGTCATCGAGATCCTACTAGGCATTGGCTTGCTATACAAGCCGACTCGGAGAAAAGTAGGAATTCTCATTGCAATATTCTTAGTATTAATCTTCCCAGTGAATATTTATATGGCGTTAGAACCAGAGCAGTACAGTATTCCTGCCTTTGCATTATGGTTACGTCTACCCCTGCAATTTGTGTTAATTTGGTGGGTGTTAAAAGTCAGAAAAGTCGGCTAAACTATTTTAATTTGTGGTAATATTAGTTTAATAGAGACAGCCGAAGGACGTGGATGAAATGGACTCGACTATGGAAAAAGGTTTGCAGTCAGATTGCGCAAATTGCTTTGGACTTTGCTGCACAGCATTACCCTTCGCAAAGTCTGCTGATTTTCCTTTTGATAAACAAGGTGGTAGTCCCTGCCGCAATCTAAGAGAGGACTTTAAATGTGGGATTCACCAAAATTTACGTGTGAAGGGCTTTAAGGGATGTAGCGTCTTTGAGTGTTTTGGAGCAGGGCAAAAGGTTTCTCAGGTAACCTATAATGGTGTAAGCTGGCGAGAAAACCCTACAATCGCTGAGGAAATGTTCGACGTCTTCCCGGTTATGCAACAGTTGCATGAGATGCTTTATTATTTGGTTGAAGCAATTGAAAATAAAGCTACAGCAACTATCCAGTCTGCATTACGGCACATGTTAGATAAAACAGAAGAGCTTACAAGATTACCGGCAACAGATTTACTCAAACTCTCTGTTATGGACCACCGAACAGAAGTAAATACTTTACTGATACAAGTTAGTGATCTGGTGCGGAAACAATCTCCTGTAAAGGTAAATCCATCTAAGCGAAGAGATCTGATTGGCGCCAATCTGAAAGGAAAAGATTTACGCGGAGCGAACCTGCGAGGTACTTTGCTGCTAGCAGCAGATTTACGAAAGGCAGACCTGAGATGGGTAGATTTTATCGGAGCAGATTTACGTGATGCTGACATTCGAGGAGCAAACCTTCGGGACTGTATTTTCCTAACACAAGCGCAAGTGAATGCAGCTAAGGGAGATAAGAGTACGATATTACCAACGGGGCTGATGATGCCGAATCACTGGTAGACAATATCTTTAACCTTTAAACAAACAATACATACCTTTTTAAAACCGCAAAACAAATGGTAAAAATCCCTAACACTTTTGGGGGCGCTTTAATCTAAGCGACTTTTCAAAATAAAGTGAGGTATGTAAATGAACAAGAAACGACTGCTTATTATTTTAACTATCCTGTTTTCTGTTAGCGTTGTCTTAAATCTCTATTTGGGAATTACGAGTTATATTAAAAGCACCTACACTCCCAATCCAGATGACCAGCAGATATTAGGAGAAATGACAAAGATGGTATTAGAAAATGAGCAATACCAGGAGATTGCCTCTAATGAGAAGGTGTACGCGATTAAACAAGGTGTAAGTCGATTCAATGTCTCCGATCCGTCTTCGATATTTCATTATGAAGTTTCTGTTCAAACTGAGAAACAGTCTTATATTTTTACATGTACCGATGAAAATTGTACAAATGTATCAAATGAAGGATGGACCTATTCTAGATACAGTGAAGAAAAGCCGTTACTACACGTGGATATCAACTAACCATCCAAGTAACACACTTCTTGCAGTTTACTATATAAATCTCTTATAGGAACGATAATTATCACATACACCAAAAAGCAATGACGTAACGTATATTAAGGGGAAAGCGCTAGTTACATGTAGCTAGCTTTTCCAATAATTTAAAGGGGGAAAATCATCTGAACCAAGTATTATTAATCATTGATGCACAGCAAGAATTAATTGAAGGAAACCGTGAAGAAAGTGCTGTTTATAATAAAGCGCAACTTATTAGGAATATCAATCTAGTTATTGAAAAAGCGATTAAATTAAGTGTCCCTGTTGTTTTTGTTAGGGATCTAGAAGTAGCTGAAGGCAAAGGAGAAGGTTTTCAGGTTCATAAAGAAATTCATTCACCCACTAAAGCAATGTTTTTTGATAAAGCTGCTACGAACTCCTTCCATGGTACCGGGCTTTTAAATCATCTAACATCTCAAGAAATCAAGCATATCGTTATAATGGGATGTGCAACCCAACACTGTATAGATAGTGCAGTTAGAACAGCAACTATCAGTGGTTTTGATGTCACATTGGTAGGTGATGGGCATTCGACGCCGGACAGTGTTACATTAAGTGCAGCCCAGATTATAAAACATCATAATGAAACCCTTCATGGTCATTATAACGTTGAACATTTTTCAGTAGTCAGAGACGCGGAGGAAGACTTATTCTCTCCAACTCACGATTCATATAGATAGTGAACTTTATTAAGAGGAAGATAATTGGTGTTAGCAGTAGTGAATACAATTGGGGGAATCATCTTCGCCAATTGGGTGCTTCGCAACTATGGCGGTTTATAGCTACTTGTTAGCCCTGCTTCGTGCTTACCATAGTTTTTGGGGGAGGTCAATGGATCAATACTTTGTAGGATGGGGTACTCTAGCGTTAATAAACGCTGGGCTCGCACAAGGCAAGAATAGAACAGGATTAAACTGGTTTTTGCTCTCTCTTATATTAGGCCCGATTGCAACACTCATTTTGTTGTTTGTTGAGAAAAGAGAGCATTAATATTGTTATCATAACAAAATGGCATACGACGTTTCGTATGCCATTTTAGCGTTATTAATATCCCTTATCATAATCAACTAGGTTCTTAGAAGGTTTTTCCCCTTCAAGGTAATTCTTAAGATTTGGAATGAAGACATCCCGCACAACACGCTCCGTATAATGTTCTGTTGACCCAGCAGTATGTGGTGTAACAATCACGTTTTCCATGTCCCATAGTGGGCTATCTTCCGGTAATGGTTCTGTTGCGAACACATCAAGTCCTGCTCCAGCAATTTTGCCAGATTGGAGGGCCTCAACTAACTCATCTTCTTTTACAATCAGCCCCCTGCCAATATTGATCAGAATAGAACTATTTTTCATTTGCTCGAATTGTTCTTTCCCGAATAGGTTTGTTGTTTCATCTGTAAGTGGCAGTGTGATTACGACAATATCACATTGTGGAAGCACATCAGATAACTGATCAGGTGTATACATTTCATCCACATAATCTGTGCTTTTTCCTGAATGTCGCACGCCGAGTACTTTCATACCAAAAGCCTTGGCTATTTTAGCTGTCTCCAAACCAATCGCTCCAACACCGAGCACTCCAATTGTTTTCTCATGAATTTCAAGTTTTAGATCTGCATGCTCCCATTGCTTTTGCTGTTGCTGGCGGACATATGTATGAATTTTGCGCGTAAGTCCAAGCATCAAAGCAAAAATCGTTTCGGAAATTGGATAGGCGTGCACACCATTAGCACTCGTAATGGATACGTTACGCTCACTTAGTTGTTCAAGTGGCAAGTTATTAACACCAGCACTCCAAGTTTGTACCCATTTCAGGTCATTGTTTTGCTCCAAAACCGTTTGCTCGATTGCTTTTTTCCAGTGTAGGATGACCTCTGCATCTTTTAAATCTTCTTGCAGTTCATCCGTATCTTTCCCTGAAACAATTTCCCAGTCGGGAGCTACTTCTTTGATTTCATCGATGTATTTTTCATCTAGATCAAGATTGACTACAATTTTACGCTTGGACATTACGAACCCTCTCCTCTAAAAGTTTGTTTTATCTACTCTATACCCTAATTTCTGATGATATGCACCATACCCTTGGGCTAAGCATCTATATCCTCTAACTTTCCTTCAATCAGGTTAGGTTCTCGCTCAATGGTGTCTTCTGGAAAAATAAATGTCCATGGCATACTGCTTCTCTCCGCTAACTCCAGGTTAGGAAAGGAAAAAGTATGACTAGCAACAAGCTCCCCTTCTTCCATGTACCTTAATGGCAGCTGAGTGAAGGGCATAGCTTCATCACTAAAATTTTGGACAATTACTGTAATAAGCAGCTCTCCACGATAGTTACGCGCTTGCCAAAAAGGAATATATTTTATACGGGTAGCTTCTTCGTTAGCCTGTTCAAATGTTATTTCTATCTGTTTTCTATCCCCAAGTGAAATAGTCTTATCCCATGCTTGTTCCCAAACTAATTGTTGCATTGTCTCATTCCCTTCCTTTTACTGCTAGTAGGTTACGGTATCAGTCCATATATTTCGTAATTAATTCATAAGACCTTTCTTTTGTTAGCTGTGCTTGTGTACTTATATATTGCATGGTTTCCATGGAGCCACCTTCATATTTGGCTGCCTCTTCTTCTGCTTTTGCATCTCTAATGTTGATCCATTCCCGTTGCTCTTTTCTCAAGTTTTCCATTTCTTTCTCCGGAAGCTGCTTCTCCAATTCAGCATATACTTCGTTTAATGCATCATCCCACATATTAAAGCTCTTCCCGGCAAATTCAGTTAATGCGCGCTGTGTAGAGCCTATTTCCTGTTCCTCAGCCGCCAATTCTTCTTCTAAATCGACTAGCTTGTTACGATAGATTGTTTTCATATCAGAATCAGCTTCTTCTGAATTTCCCTCTTCCGCTACTTCGCTATCTTCTTCCTGTTCTTCCGTTGCTGTTGTATCACTTTCTTCATCCATGTTTGTTTCTTCTTCCACATTGCCCTCATTCTCAGCATTTTCATCCGTATCCTCAGCTGTAGTGTCTGTATCATTCATGCTATTATCTGCTTCCTTTGCACCCTCGTCATTCTCGTTTCCGCAGGCTGCTAATAGTAACATTAGCGCCCCGGCTAAAAGTAATTTCTTCATATTCTAATCATCTCTTTCTTTTTTTCTTATATGCTGTCCCCTTATAGTATTATCCCACTATGGACAGTGCTTGTCATTTCAAAAACTTCATTTCACTCTACGAATAATCTAGGCGAAAACATCCAACTTAAGTGTGGGAGGTGCTATTTATGGGGAAAGATCGTCAAGAAAAGAAGTTAAAGGCTAGTGGGCGTGTGGAGTCCGATCGTGATACCGGTCTACGTTATCCCGGCTCAACTAAAATGTCTAGTCCAGAAGAAGCCAGAAGATTAAACGACGGCCATAAGTAAACCTATATACGAGGGTCCTCACAGAGTGGTGGCCCTCATTTCCTTTTACGCTATTACAGCAACGCATAGCTTTTACCTTTTTTACAAATGCTACAAAAAAAGGAGGATCTATATGAACCACATAAAATCCATTGCAATTAAGGCAATCGCCACACTTGTTTTACTATTTGTTGTGTTAGGGCTTGTCTACGAGATGCCATTTGGCGACGTTTTGTTTATTACAATAACCTTAGGCGTTCTATCATACTTGATTGGAGACCTATTCATTCTTCCCCGAACCAATAATACAGTAGCTTCTATCTCTGACTTTGTTCTTGCTTTCGCTGTTATATATATGATGAGTGAAGGGTTAGAACCAGCAGGCGAATGGATGATTCCTGCACTAATTTCTTCCATCGGTGTCGCTGCATTTGAAGCATTCTTCCATAAGTATGTGAGCAGGCAGATGGAGAACAACTCTTCCACACCTAATGCAACAGGGAGAATGAACTTAGGTACAGAGGCATCTGAAGAGCTTGATCCACAGGATAATTACGATAAATAAAGACAATAAATTAAAACGGAGGAATACATTTGTTTAAGCATATTAAAGAACTGCAGTACAACGCTAAACCTACTCAGCCAGACCCGGTCTATGCTAAAAAGCTACAAGAGATTCTCGGTGGCCAATTTGGTGAAATTACCGTTATGATGCAATACCTTTTCCAAGGATGGAATTGCCGAGCAGATCAAAAATATAAAGACATGATTCTCGATATCGGCACAGAAGAAATTGCCCATGTAGAAATGATTTCGACTATGATCGCACAGTTACTGGACGGGGCGCCTGCTAGAGACCAGGAAGAAGCTGCTAAAAATCCGGCAGTTGAAGCAGTACTTGGGGGGATGAACCCACAGCATGTCATCGTATCTGGACTTGGCGCAACGCCGACAGACAGTGTTGGGTACCCATGGAATGCACGTTATACAATAGCAAGTGGGAATTTATTGGCTGATTTCCGAGCCAATTTAAATGCTGAATCTCAAGGACGTCTACAGGTTGTCCGTTTGTATGAATCAACTACTGATCCTGGTGTAAGAGACATGCTATCTTTCCTTATCGCAAGAGATACCATGCACCAAAACCAGTGGATGGCTGCTATTGAAGAACTGGAACAAGCACAAAAGGCGATTGTACCAAGTACCTTCCCACAGAACTTGGAAAAGCAAGAGGTTTCCTATTCCTTTATGAACTTTTCCCAAGGGGAAGAAAGTGCACAAGGTCGTTGGGCCAGTGGCGAAAGCATGGATAAGCAAAGCAACTTTGAATATGTTGCAAATCCTGAAGCAATGGGGCAGATTCCTCAACTGCAACAGGCACCTGCATATATTCATAACAGTCCAGACCCAACAAAGCCCGCACCACCTAACATGGAATCAGCAAACTATGACAAACAAAATTAGATGTCACCGATAATGCGGAATTTTGTACCTTTTTTCCATCTAGGAGGTGTTACAGTTGAATAAAGACCACCAGGATAAACATGCAAAAGCAACAAGTCGTTCGAAATCTGGCCGCGAGAAAGCCATGCATAAAACAGATACAACAAAGTTTTCAAGCCCAGAAGAAGCCAGAATTCAAAACAAAACGAATAAGTAACGAGTAGCGGTCCCTTTAAAAGGGGCCGCTTTTTATTTATCCTGATACACGCTAATGGGGAGAGGTCATTTAATCTTTTCTAGTAGGATTATCCATACATGAAGATGGCTTACAGGGAGAAGATAAAGTGAGACTTCGATTAGCGGGAGTCTAACGGCCAGTTGCACCGGGATAAATAAGAAATATTGATAAATGGGAGGAATCATCATGATGCAAAATCAGAACCAACAATCCAATCCAAATGCTGCCATGAATCAAGCGATGTCTAAAAACCACGGTGGCCATGAAATGTTTGACGCCCATGAAGTACTTGCAGGGATCATTAGTATGCTTGACCAATATCAAATGTATGATCAACATATACAAGATCAAGAACTGAAGAACATTGCCCACCGACAATACACTTTTGTTACCCAATTGTATAATACAATGGTGGAGTGCTTTAAAACAGGGCAGGATCCTTCTGTTCCAACTCAGCAATATCATATGCAACAGGAAAATGAAGTTGTTTACGGATTGAAGCCAGGGCAACCAAAGAAACCGAACAGCTCTGTCAGCCAGCTTTCTGACCAAGGCCTTTCTGCATACATGCTCGGGAACATAAAATCATTAACGTCCCTGCTTGCCATGACAGCCGCCGAAATCACGAATCCTGTATTACGTCGTGTGGTCGCCGATAGTGTCCCCAATTTTATTGAGCTCAGCTACGAAATCTTCCTGTACCAGAACAAACATGGCTACTACCAGGTCCCACAGCTAATGGAACAAGACATGCAGCAAATGCTTAACAGCTATGCCACCGTTCCCCAACAAGGGAACAACGTACACTAGAACATATTGTAAAGGGAATAAAAGCCGGCATTACTCGAATTCACTATCATAATTCGGGTAATCGCACGGCTTTTTCATTGATGATTCACTTTGGGGTGGTTCGATTTACTTTCTGGTATTATCGATTCACTTTGCCATGTTCTCGATTCACTTTCTGGCTTTCTCGATTCACTTTGCCTCGTTCTCGATTCACTATTGAGTGCTTTCACTTTTTTCGAACCCGTTATCTTCCCTTCGCCGAGGTACCTCTTTTTCTGTGCCCTTAATGAGAAAGCCGATTCCTAGCAGAAGAAAGCTGACACCGATCCAGGAAATGAAGCTTAATTCTTCCCCAACAAAGAAAACTCCTAAAAATGCTGCCGTTAAGGGCTCTGCAAGCGACAATGTGACAGCAGTAGAAGATGGGATATGCGCGAGTCCTTTTGCAAATAGAAAATAGGCCAAGGCAGTCGCAATTAATCCTAGGTGAAGGCTAGCAGCTGCTCCACTTAGCTCTGTAACCCATGTCATATCATAGATAAACAATAAAGGTGACAGCAAAATAGCACTTAGGGTAAATACCACAGCAACTACGGAGATAGAGGTGAATTCCCTTACTAAGTCCTTACTAACAAGCGTGTAAATTGCAAAGGATAGTCCTGCACCAAGTGCTAATAAAATACCAAGAGGATCTACATAAACAGATGATTGGTTTAAAAAAAGCAACAGGCAGCCGAGAATAGCTAAAAGTGTAGAAATCCACCAGACCTTTACAGGACGCCTTTTCCAGATCACCCATTCCAGTAACCCAGATAAAATGGGGGCACTACCTATCGCGATTACTGTCCCAATTGCCACGCCTGTCATGTTGACTGCAGTAAAGAAAAACGGCTGATAGGCAGCCATGCTGATCGCAGCCAAAATAGTTGGCTTGAGTGGCCAGCTTTTGAGATCTAATTTCCCCATTAGTAAGACAATAATGGTTAGCGCGATACCACCTACTGCTAAACGGGCAGTACCCACTGCCACAGGATGTGCGCCCTCTGGAACAAGAGTTTGCACCGTCCCCGTTGTCCCCCAGAGCATTGCTGCAAATAAAACCATTCCGACTGCTACCTTTCCACCCATTTCAATCCCTCCTCGAAAAACACTGCTCTTCCTTTATCTATAATTAAGTAAAAAGATAAAAAGACGCCTCCACACTATTAAAGTGAAAGGTCTTTTTATCCCGGTGCAACCGTCCGTAAGACTCCCACTTCAAAACATGAAGTGAAGCCGTTAGTTTTTAGTGGGAGTAAACGGACGCTAACACCCCGATTCGTTCAACTAACAAGCAGTGGGGGAAGAATGAAAACCCCACTGCTTGAAGTTTCACTTTATCCAGTTAATTTTCTTTCATTAAGTATAAAGCGAATAGAAAAAAGTGGAAAGCGTTTCGTTTAAAAAATTTCCATTGATGTGATGCGTTAGATCGTTAATGCTTCCTTCATTTTTTTCTTTACAATCTTAGCTGCATTTATCTTCGTGTGCAAAACCGGAGATATGTAGCTCGTATAGTTTCTTTCTGCAATAGCTTTTTTCAATTCTGCTACCGTATTAAACTCACCTTCAAACGTGTTTTGCACAGCTCCAATGTGGATCGGATGATGAGAGTCACTACCATATACAACAGGTAATCCAATTATTTCAGCAAATGCTTTAACATCTTTTCTCATCCGGTCAATTCCATGTTCATGCATGTCTTTTCCATTTAAATCAAAGGCGTCAAGCCTCCTCAGTAATGATGGGTCATGATGATGTAATGGTGTTGAAGGTCTCAATGGATGGCCGCCGATAAGCAATAAGTTATGCAGTTCACCTAACTGTAGTAGCTCCTCAAATAGAACAAAGTTATCTTTATCTGTATGTCCGTCAAGCAACCTTCTAATTGTTAGCAGCTTCGTTTTATTTCCGATACAAAGGATATGGCCAACCTCCTTTACATCAATCTCCATTCCTGTAAATACTTTAAAGCCATTTACGTTGTAATAGTCATCGACATAAGGATAATGCTGATCAAGTTGCTCATAAATTTCATAGAAATTTTTCGTGTTAAAATGCTCTGTCATCGCTAACGCGTTCAAGCCTGATTCCTGTGCATTTAAGATAACCTCGTTAAAAAATTTAATATCAAAGTCTACTCGCTTTGCTAACTTTACATGTGTATGAAAATCAATTTTCAATTAAACCAATCCTTCCTATAGAGGCATAAGGACGCCCGTTGTGTAAACTGAAGCTGTCACCAATAATGTGATTGCTAAAAACTGCACATCATACTTTTTCATTTTTAAATAACCAAGCTTTAAATCCTTTGCTACATTGTTTTCCAAGGTGTAGCTGAATCCTCTTACTTCCAGTGCTTCAACTGTAGTCCGCGTACGCTTTGCCGTGTTTAGCATCATAGGATAAAATGCCACCACACACATTTTTGCGTAATAATATATATACCTTACATACAAGAAGCCCGGCTTTTCTGGTTGCTTTCCTCGTAATCGAAAGGAGTGTATGATACTTTGATATTCTTCGATCAGTATTGGTAGCATCCGATAGCCATAGGAGACCCCAAAGCTGAATTTACCTGGGACCCCCATTTTCAATAGGGCATCACTGAATTTTTCTGGGTCCATACTTGTGAAGACTGCCATTGTAGCAAGCGAAACACAGGAAACCTTAAGTGCTACTGGTATAACCGCAATCAGTGCAGCATAGCTATTTCCTAAAAACGTGGCCGCAAATACGAGGTACGTAAACTGTGAAATAACCCCTATAATAAGTAGGATAATAAGCAGCGGACTAACCCTAGACAAGTATGCCAATACTGCTGTGAAAAGTGTTAAACCAATAAGAATGGTCATATTATGGGTAAGCCACGGGATAATAGAATAGACAAGTACCCACAGAATCAACATCCTAGGATCGAGTCTGGCTAGTGGCGTTTGTTCATTTCCGTATGCCGTCCGCATTAGCTCAATTTTTATATTTTCAACTGTCAACTTACTAAAAAACTTCTGAAAAACGCTCACTGGCTGCCTCCTCCAAATAAATTCTGTTTAAAAATCCTTCTATGGATAACTCAATTGGATGGATCTGCAGCTGATGACAAAGGGAAACAATTTGCGGTTCGACTAAGGAGGCTCTCCTTAATAGCGCTTCATTCGAGAACAATTCCATAGGGGAAACATCCGCAATAATACGTCCTTGATTGAGTACAACAACCCTTGTTGCCCACTCGGCCACAAGCTGCATATCATGGGTAGCCACAACAGAGGCCTTCACCTGACTATCTAGCTTTTGAAGCATGGAGATCATTTCTCGCTTGGTGGCAATATCCAAGCTCGCTGTTGGCTCATCCAACAAAACCAACTCTGGCTGCATCGCCAGCCCGATCGCAAGTGAAGCCCTTCGTTGCTGTCCTCCACTTAGCAGTCTTCCGTCTCTATGTTTAATTTCATTTAAGTGGAACTGATGCATAATTTTTTCTGTCACCTGTTCCAGATTAGGGTTATCTCTGACTTTCAGAAAGAATGCCACGTCCTTCACCACTTCGTCTTCAATAAACATTTCTTCAGGCTTTTGATAAATGTACGCAATCTTTTCCGCAAGTTTCTCTGGTGAAGTCTTGATTGTGGAATTTCCTTGGAAACATATTTCACCACTTAGGGGCTTCAACAGTCCAGAAATCAACTTAAGGATCGTTGACTTCCCCGCGCCATTACTACCTACGAGGGCAATTCGCTCTCCCTGCCTAATTTGCATTTGCAAGTCTTTTATAATTGGAACACGCTTGCGTGATAATGTTTTATACCCATAACTCACCTGATCAAATTCAATAAGCGGCGTTGAACCAGGCTGAACCACCAACTTAGGCATTTTTCGCGGGTGATTTTTATATTCCTTAAACCATTCAGCACCTTCTTTGACTGTCACTGGAAGCATTCTCTCCTGCTGCATTTGGCTCGCTGCTGCCATTGTTACCTGTGGTGGATGGATTTGCTTTTCTGTAAGCTCATCAACAGCGTTCAAGGCTTCCCGCACAGGTTTCTTCCACTTCACATTCCCCTGCTCTAATAAAATGACGTCATTACAATAGGAGGCAATAAATTCCGTATGATGCTCAATTACGATAATGGTAATATCATGGTCTTCATGTAACACTTTTAGTTTTTCATACAATTCAATAGCGTGTGCTGGATCTAATTGGGCAACAGGCTCATCAATAATTAAAACATCCGGATTCAGTGCCAAAGCTCCAGCTAACGCCACAAGATGCTTTTGTCCACCACTTAGCTGCCACACATATTCTTCTGCCAGGTGTGTTAAATCGAGAAGTTCGAGTGCACGCTTTCCTCTCTCCTGAAAATCTTCATAGCCATAATTTAAAGGAGAGAAAATGACCTCATCAATTACTCTTGGTCTTACGAGCTGGTTTTCAAAGTCTTGGTAGACATAGGAGACTTTTCTTGAAAGGGAAGCGACATTTGCCGTAGCCGTGTCAATCCCATCCACCTGTACTTTCCCTTCAAAGTCACCTACATAGTAAAAGGGAATTAAGCCATTAATTGCTTTACAGAACGTGGACTTCCCTGCACCATTTCCCCCAATGATCGCGGTAAACGAATGTTTTTCGATCGTCACAGATACATCTTTTAAGATCCAATCCTCTGTGCCAGGATAGCGGAATGATACGTGATCGAACGTTATCATAATCTCTCTCCTTTCCATAAATAAATTAAGCTGCCTCGTCTAAGTCCATTTTGTTGTTTTTATTCTTTTTCACAAACTTAAAGATTACATAAATAATACCTACTGCTAAAATGGCCCAAGCACTATAGCCTATCCATTTTTGATCGTCCGCAAATTGCGCAATAAAGTCTCCAGACCAGAAGGCTAGGTTCATATCCATCTCTGCAATAAACTCTGCGATCATAGCCACAAAGGTCAAGACCACTATGGAGAAAATTAGTCCTGGTGTTATATAAGCACCAACCGATACTTGTACTTTAGCCTTTCGTGGATTCATGCCCAATAATGGTTCAATTTTACCGTAAAGTTTAGGCGTAAGAAGTAATGTTGGAATTAGTCCGAATAACACACCTGTGATTATCATTTCATTTAAGAAGCTCACACCTTCTAGTACTACAATACTTTCCGGTAGGCCAGGAACTGCATCAAAGCCTTCGACACCAAACCAAACCTTCCCAATATCGACGATTGTACTAAGTAACTGATCAATCCCAACTCCTACGAGTGCTGCAACTGCTAACTGCATTTTATTTAACGGGTTACGTACAAGCAGACCAGCTACATAAATTGCCAACGTAAATTCAATGAACCCTTCAATTTCTCCAATCCCACCGAAGTCACCCATTAACAATCCGGCGAAAACAATATTACCAACGGAAGCACCAAGCGCTACATACAAAGGATGAAACAAAGCTGCCAAGATAAGTGGAATAAATGCAAAATAGGAAATCGAAAACTCAATCGGACCTACTTCATTGGAAGGAAGAATTTCTGTAATCATTTTAGATAAACCGAACAGTGACATGGACAAAACAAACACCATCATTTTTTGCGACTGCGTTAACTTTCTTTCCTGGTTAATACTCTTCATTTCATTCACTCCCTCTTGTATTGTACTTTCAGTATAAGGGGTAAATATGAAGCCAGTTTTAACTGTGTGTAAATTTTATTTCTTTTTGTATTATATGAAATTTTTCTTTCATTTTTGTTGTATAATGGATTTTATAAAGGAGATGAGGAATTTGGTAGACTTCTCGAAATGGAACCTCTCTAAAAGCCAACAAAAAATAGCAGACTACTTACATAAAAACATAGACGTTGTCCCATATATGACTGAATCCGAGCTAGCAAAAGCTTGCAATATAAGCGCTGCGACAGTATCTCGCTTTTGGAGTGCCATTGGTTTTAAAAACCTACGTGAGTTCAAACACTCCCTTTTGCAAGACGCTTCCGTCACACCTGCAAGCAAAGTAGAATCCGCATTGAAGCAGCATGAGCAATCCTATGTCCAAGTAATGCTTGATCATGCTACCACCTATATAGCGGAAACAAAAAAGCACTTGGCCGATGATGACTTCACGCAGGCAGTAAATAGTATTGCCGAAGCGGAAAACGTACATTTATTTGGTGCTGGTTCAGCACAAAGTCTTGTTACATTGCTCAGCTTTCGCCTCAAACGTTTTAATCCACACGTATACACCCTTGCACCAAGCGGACATGAGATATTTGAAGGGGTCATTCATATTAAGGAAGGGGATGTACTGTTTATTTTTGGGTTTGTTCAAGCCTCCGTGGAAATCAATGTTTTATTGGATTATGCCAAGAAAAAAGGAGTCCGGACCATTTTAATGACCGATCTCCTTGTCTCCCCCATGCTAGAACAGGCGGATCATGTGCTGTTCACAAGCAGAGGAGATGTGGGGGACTTCCATTCCATGGTGGCGCCAATTGCATTAATTGAAAGCATTGTGATTAACGTAGGAAAGCAAATGGGAGAACATGCCCTACAAAACCTCCACGATTTACACCAAGTTAGAAAGGACTATCAGGATAAACTACCGAAGAAGTAGGAGATCTATGCCAAAAATAAACCCCACTCCTGACAACTAGGAGTGGGTAAACTAGATTACGTAACAGGGTCGGATTAGAGTGTACTACTTTCCGTAGGACTGAATACGCTATATCTTAAATGTTTCTTTCTTGCTCTACATCTGCAAAATTTCCCGAATATCCTCATCTGTAAGTGAAGCAACATGCTTTTCCTTCGGATCAATAACTGCTTCAATCAGTTGTTTCTTCCTTTCTTGAAGCTCATTCATTTTCTCCTCAATCGTACCGCGTGCAACAAGCTTAATTACTTGCACAGCATTTTGCTGCCCGATCCGATGCGCACGATCGGCTGCCTGTTGTTCAACAGCAGGATTCCACCAGCTGTCATATAAGATAACGGTATCCGCACCTGTAAGATTGAGACCTGTCCCACCAGCTTTCAAGGAAATGAGAAACATATCCCGCTCCCCTTCATTAAATCGATTACACCGATCCACACGTTCCTCTGATGGCGTTTGGCCGTCCAAATAAAAATATGGGATGCCTTCTTGGCTCAGCTCTTTTCCAATAATGGATAACATTTGGGTAAACTGTGAGAAAACAAGGACCCTTCTGCCCGCTAGGCGTGATTCCTCAACCAAGCGCTTTAGTTGCTCCAGCTTAGCTGACTTTCCTTTATAACCTGTAACGAATAATGCGGGATGACAGCAAATTTGACGTAAACGCGTTAATCCTGCAAGTATTTTTATTTTGTTTTTCCTTAATGTATCTTTGTCCAGGTGTTTTAAAGTGTCATGGCGCAGTTTAGCCAGGTAGGCAGCATAAAGCTTTTTCTGCTCTTCTAGCAATTCCACAGATTCCTCTTCCTCTGTTTTCTGTGGAAGTTCAGCAAGGACCTCTTGTTTTACCCTGCGTAGCATAAATGGACGAATTCTCCTGGAAACCTGTTTTTGCGTTAGATTGCTGTATTCTTTTAGCCCTTGAAAAAGCTCAGGGAAAACAACATGAAAAATAGCCCATAATTCTTCGAGTGAGTTCTCCATCGGTGTTCCGGTTAACGCAAACCGGTAATCTGCTTGAATCTTTTTCACGGCACGTGCTGTTTGGGTTATCGGATTTTTAAAGGCTTGTGCTTCATCAAACAGTACGGTATGAAATGCTTGTTTTTCATACCAATGGATATCTTGTCGTAACAATGGATAGGAGCTAATTACAACATCACATTCCATTGCCTGTCGCCTCATGTTAGTCCGCGCTTCCTTACTTCCATCTATAATGGTGACATTGATAGCTGGTGCAAATTTCTTTAGCTCATGTAGCCAGTTATAGGTAAGCGAGGAAGGACACACAATCAAAGCGGGGAGCTTCTTTTTACGAATTTCCGGAAGCTCTGATAAAAGAAAGGCGATACTTTGTAACGTTTTTCCTAATCCCATCTCATCTGCAAGCACTCCACCAAATTGATAGCTGGCTAACGTCTTCATCCACCTGTACCCATCCTTCTGGTACTCTCTTAACACGTCTATCAAGCTCTTTGGAATCGAAAACGAGCTAGCTTCAGGGTGTGAAATGCGTTCAAGAAAACGCCGAAAAGAGTCTTCTTTTGTAAATACATCGTCATCTACCACATCAAGCAGCTGGAGACCCTGAAGCAACGGTACATCTAACCCACTATCTAGCTCGTTATGCTGGTCAGGTACTGCGTGCAAGAAGCGTTTAATTTCTTCAAATTCCCTTGTTTCTAATGAGAGCAGGGAACCGTCTCGCAGCCGATAATACTTTCGTTTTTCCTCTAGTGCTGCTAGCACCTCCCGGATATCTCGCTCGGGAAAACCCTTCATTTCAAACTTAAATTCCAGCCAGTTCGTCCGCTCACGGTGGGGCTTTACCCTTATCCTTGGTTTAACTGGGCTTTTCATTACTCGGGTTCTGACCGCTGTGGTTGCATACACATTAACAAGCTTCTGTAGCTTTGGAAGCAGATGATGGAGAAAGTTATACTCCAGCTCCTCATTATGTAAGAAGTAACCACCGTCTGTTTTAGCAAACTGGCCCTCCTCCATCAACTCGATAATCTTCTCTTCCTTTTCCATATCGCGAATGATAATGCCATGAGGTTCTATTTCTTCTTCTAATGGATTAATTGTATTGTTTTCATATTGGAATTCCACGCTTGCAAGCAGACGATTTTTCACACGATCTAAATAGAGCTTCGCCACTAACGGCGTTTTGGGCAAGTGGTCTGTTACTGTCCCGGCCATATTTACGGTGCCAATTTTATTTAGACTTGGAGCGACTTTCTCTGTGAAAAAGGCTGCTTGATTTTCTGGGATTGGAAGGTCGGTTGTCCCTGCGTTCTCGAGCATCTTTTTAAGCTCAATCAAATAGGTATAATCCTTCCTGTTCAATTCAATGATATTCCCGGATGCTAGAACAGACTCGTAAGCATGTAAAATCGTCAACTCTTCGAACCCATCAATAGCAAGTGTATAGTGGGTCCCATCTGTTTCGGAAAAATTAAACTGTAATGGCAATGGTCCTTTTGCCAAACGGATCCCTGTATAACTTCGTCCGCCGTCTTGTACCGTAATCGAAGAAATCCCAAGGACTTGTGGCAAGAGCCTTTTCCATGAAGAAGTTGGGAGGAGAAGTGTCTCCCGCTCCGTCACGGCAGTATCTCCTTCCAAATACGCCATCTCATCCTGGACCGCTCGGACTAGCTGTTGGATAATGGCATCTTCCTCTGTGGAAAAGTAATGGCTAGTGGTATCATAGGTAAGCTTATCTGACAGGACATAGGAGCCCCCTGCTTTTACCTGTCTTAAAAATTCTCGTACATCTCGCACATTTTCATTTCCCAATTGTAATGCTACTCCAAAAAGGGTCTCTCCTGTGTTAAGACTAATAGGCTTAAACGTAAAGGATACACGAAGGTTTTCCCGGTTCTCGAAATGTCGTTGCTCCCCACTATGGCGAACGGGTTTGTTATCAAACAGGTTTATAAACCCTGTGGCAAGCTCCTCACGATGCCGCTCACGTAATGCAAGCAACACTGCCGCGACGTGTTGGCAATCCTTGTTAAAAGAAGCAAGAGAAGGACAGCTACAAGTTGTATGCAGTTTTTCTCCTTCAGCTTGTTCAATCGTCACATAAAAGTTTTCCTTGCCTGCAACAACAGCTTCACAATGAGTTGTTGTGACAGTATCCAACGTTACTTTCGTCGCACTATAAAACGCGTGACCTTTTTTAAAGGAAACCGCTCCGCATCGTTCTATAATTTTTTTGTCAGTTAGCGTAATTTTCACAGCATCTCGCCTGCTTTTCATCAGATTCCGATCAAATTGGTATTCTAATTGTATCATATAGGGAGTAGAGCAAAAAGAATGAGTGTTCGTGTTCTAAACGAGAAACTTTTCTATGGTCCCGCCGCTTGGTATAATGGAATGAAGGAAAAATTTAGCAGGGGGAAATGAATCATGAATAAGTCAGAAGGGTATAGAAAATTTCAGATAGGGTTCCATCTTATTATTGCCCTAATTGCCTCCGTTATTGTCTATGCATATGCAGCAAACGACTTTCAAGCAGCATATGTAATCATTGGGTCTGTTATCGCTATCTCAAGTATTTATCAATTGGTTTTATTACTGTCTCAAAAAAATAACAAAACCAAGAACCAGACCCATAAGTATTTATAAGAGCAAAAGGCCAGACGAAGTCAATTCGCCCGGCCTTTTTAATACTTTGAAGCTAGTGATATTCGCTTCAGCATGTCATTTAAGAAATTTGGTTTAATATGATTCGTAATGCTTCCTTGATTGATGTTGCAGGACGTCCCAACACGCTTTCAAAATCACTACTCACTACGTCTAACTCTCCCTCGCGTATACCTTCTTGTATTCCAAGCAGGAAGGGAATAACAGCTTCTGGTACTCCTGCATCCTTCATTGTATCTGCATAGGTATCGTCATCTACTTGTTGTACTGCTATGTCTTTCTCAAGAACCGATTCGAGAGCAGACACTAAAGCCTCTTGAGTCAACGGGGTGCCAGATAACTCATAGATTTTATTTTCATGACCCTCTCCGATTAAAACAGTTGCAGCTGCTTCTGCGTAATCTTGCTGCAATGCCCAACCAGTTCTCCCTGTTTTGGCAGAGGTAACCCATGGTGCACCTGCAAGAACCCCCTGAGTACTCGCAATTTCATTTTCCAAATACCAATTATTTCGTAAAAAGGCATATGGAATACCGGTTTTCAGAATCGCCGCTTCTGTTGCTTGATGGGGTGGCGCTAGGATCATCTTACTTTCACTTGCATTTGCTATACTTGTATAGGCAATAAATTTCACTTTCGCCCGTTCTGCAGCCGCGATCGCATCCGTATGCTGTCTAATCCTTGTTTCATTATCACCATCTGCGGAAATAATTAACAAGCGATCAATCCCTGTAAATGCTGCATCCATCGATTCAGGCTGGTCAAAATCACCATGGCGAACCTCTACCCCACGTTCGCTTAAATGTGTCGCCTTTTCCGGGTTACGTACACTTACCACTAACTGACTTGCGGGAATAGTCTCCAGTATTTTCTCCACTATCTTACTACCAAGTTTTCCGGTCGCTCCTGTTACTAAGAATTTCATTGTGACTCCTCCTGATCTCCCCCGAGGGCTGTTGTAACCACATTGGTTACTTGTAATCATATTAATTACAACTTGTAAAGATGTCAACTAAAGTGCTGTAACCATTATCGTTACAAGACTTTTAAATACTGGTATAATATTGCAAGGAAGGTGATTTAATATGGCAATTAGCAGCAGGTTTTCTGTAGGAATCCATATTCTCACGCTTATAGCATTCAATAAAGACGGAGTTAGTTCGTCAGATTATTTAGCCGCAAGTGTGAATACAAACCCTGCACTTATTAGGAAAATAACAGGCATGCTTAAAAAAGCCGGATTAGTAGAGGTGCGACCAGGGGTTGCTGGCACAACATTAGCTCGAAAGCTCTCAGATATTACATTACTGGACGTATATCAGGCAGTTGATGTCGTACAAGATAACGAACTATTTAACGTGCACCCTAGTCCAAGTCCCAAATGCGAGGTTGGTAGAAACATTCAGGAGACGATTGTACCAATCCTCTCAAGCGCCCAGTTAGCATTAGAAAAGGTACTTCAACATGTAACAATTGAAGATATCGTAAAAGATATTCACATGAAAGAGGGAATATAACCTATTGGTAGTTACAAAAGCAGCCCCTACTAAGGTAAAAAACAAAGGCGACATCTTCTTTTCTTGTGAAGATGTCGCCTTTGTTACTTTTTAATCTTTGTGGGGAACCCGGTCAATTTCTATTAAACCATCACTTTACAAATATCTCGTGTGAATTCAACTGGATCATTAATCGGTAATCCTTCTATAAGTAATGCTTGATTGTATAGCAGGTTTGTAAATAAATTTAATTTGTCTTTATCCTTTTCGTACGATTGTTTTAAGGATTGGAACACCTCATGATCAACATTGATTTCCAGTACTTTATCAGCTTGAATCTGTTGGTTATCTGGCATCGCATTTATAACTTTTTCCATTTCAATAGAGATATCACCTTCTGCAGTCAAACAGACAGGGTGTGATTTTAATCGTTTTGATGCACGAACATTCTTCACTTTACCAGCCAATACTTCTTTCATTGCATCAAATAATTCCTTGTTTTCTTCCTCTTTCTCTTTCGCTTCTTCGTTCTCTTCTTCATCGATTCCAAGGTCTCCACTTGAAACAGATTTAAATTCTTTTTCCTTATAGTTCATAAGCATCTTAATAGCAAATTCGTCAATTTCATCTGTGAAATAAAGAATTTCATAGCCCTTTTCGGCTACCATTTCTGTTTGCGGAAGCTTATCAATCCGGTCAATAGAGTCGCCGATTGCATAGTAAATATATTTCTGATCCTCTGGCATTCTTGATACATATTCTTCTAACGTTACTAGTTTCTTTTCTTTTGAGGAATGGAACAATAGTAGATCCTGCAATACCTCTTTATTTGCACCATAATCACTATATACACCAAACTTCAGCTGCTGTCCGAATGCTTTAAAGAATCTTTCATACTTATCACGGTCATCTCGCAGGATGCTTTGCAATTCCTTTTTAATCTTTTTGTTAATGTTCTTTTCAATTAGTTTCAATTGACGGTCATGCTGCAACATCTCTCTGGAAATATTCAAGGATAGGTCTTCAGAATCTACCATCCCTTTTACAAAACTAAAGTAATCTGGCAGCAAATCTGCACACTTGTCCATAATTAGAACACCATTTGAGTACAGCTCTAGGCCTTTTTCATACTCTCTCGTGTAATAATTGTATGGAGCATTTTCTGGTATATACAGAATTGCATTATAGCGAATGCTTCCATCCACGTTAATATGAAGGTGTTTCAGTGGCGTATCAAAGCCGTAATGTTTTTCCTTATAGAAGTTCTCATAGTCTTCATCCGTAAGCTCGCTCTTGTTCTTTTTCCAAATTGGAACCATAGAGTTGATCGTCTGTTCGGAGACAACCTCTTCATACTCTCCTTCTGACCCTTCTTTTGGTTTGCTTTCTGTAACATCCATTTTAATCGGGTAGCGAATGAAATCAGAGTATTTCTTCACGATTTGACGTAAACGGTATTCTTCAAGAAACTCATCATAATTATCTTCGTCGGTGTTTTCTTTAATCTCTAAAACTATTTCAGTACCTGGCTCGTCCTTTTGTACTGGTTTAATTTCGTAGCCATCAGAGCCTTGAGATTGCCATTGATACGCTTCATCACTATCAATAGATTTTGTAGTGACCGTTACTCTATCTGCCACCATGAACGCAGCATAGAAGCCAACACCAAACTGTCCGATAATGTCGTGCCCATCTTTAATTTCATTTTCATTTTTAAAGTTAAAAGATCCACTTCTAGCAATGGTTCCCAAATTGGATTCCAGTTCTTCCTTTGTCATCCCAATCCCTGTATCCATTACTTTTAAAGTTCGTGTATCTTTATTTGGGACAAGTTTTATGTAGTAGTTATCTTGATCAAACGAAATCTGATCATCTGTAAGAGCGCGATAATAAATTTTATCCATTGCATCGCTTGAATTTGAAACAAGTTCTCTTAAGAAAACTTCACGCTTGGAGTAAATCGAATTGATTACCATATCCAAAAGCTTTTTTGATTCTGCTTTAAATTCCATCTTTGCCATGTAACATAACTCCCCTTCGTATTTTGTTCATTAGCACTCGACTAGCTTGAGTGCTAATCCCTCTATGTTTTTAATACCATAATCATTTTTACATGTCAATCCTATTTGCTTCTGACAGTTTCCCAATAACGAATACCAGTACAAGTTGCACGACATGGAGGGAAGCTAAATTTTTATTCTCTTTGGCTGCCTTTGTTCGAAAGTATAGATGTATTCAAAGCCAGCTTCTTTTGCAATTGACAAAGCATCTTTAAGATGAGCGCCCACTGTTTCAGCAAGATGAGAATCCGACCCGATGGTCAGTATTTGTCCGCCAAGAGAATGGTAAAGCTTTAAGACGTCTATGTTCGGAAATGCTTCGTTTACCTTTACATTAGAAATTCCCGATGTATTAATTTCTAGGCCTATCCCTCTCTCAATTGCTTTAATGAGAATTCTTTCGAGATCTTTTCGGAAATAATTGAAATCGTAATTACCTTTTGCCTCGATAGCATAGCGCTTCATCAAATCCAAATGTGCAATAACGTCTATATCAGCATTTGACACTAATGAGAAGACTTCATTAAAATAGCTTTGATAAACTTCAACAGGTGTTTTACCACTCATAAACTTTCTTAATTTTATTTCGTTAATATTGTGTACAGACCCTAGAATGAAATCCAGTTCAAGTTCCTGTAGAACCTCCCTATAGGTGTCCATCATTAAATGAGGTTCACAAAGTTCAATACCAGCTTTAATTACTAAATGTTTGCCGTATTTATTTCGTACTTGTTCAATTTGGTTAAAGTACCTTTGAAAATCCATATGACCATATGTAGGCAGATTAGGGTTTACTGCATAATGTTCAGTAAAGCAAATTTCATTAATCCCTTTTTTTATTGCTTCCGAGCATACTTTATCCATACTAGCTTTGGAATCAAAAGAATTATCTGTATGATGATGATAATCTGTAAGGTACATCTTGTCTCCTCCTATGACTATTTAGCTATAAAACTATTGAATGGTAATATTGTCATTACAAAAGCAAGAAGGCAACCCTGTAAAAGGTTACCCTCTCATTATAGTTTACAATAGTTGCTTAAAATTATTAACCACATTACTTACAGTGAAGCCATACCTTTCTATAACTTCATTACCAGGTGCTGATGCTCCGAAAGTATCAATGCTCATCACTGCCCCCTCTGAGCCTGCGTATTCTCTCCACCCTATTTTGGCACCCATTTCAACCGTTAAGCGTTTTGGTAGGTTGGCTGGCAGTACACTTTCTTTATACTCAGGTGATTGTTTTTCAAACAAATCCCACGATGGCATACTAACTACATTTACAAATATACCTTCTTCAGCTAGACACGATTGAGCTTGAATTGACAACGAAACCTCGGAACCCGCTGCTATGATAATACCAACTGCTTTACCTGCTGCTTCCGAAACGGTATAGGCTCCTTTTCGAACTCCATTGGTAGCCAATTTATCTGTGTTAGCTAATGTTGGTAAACCCTGTCTTCCCAAAACTAGCATTGTAGGATTACCCGTTTCCTCAATAGCTACTTTCCAAGCTTCTCTAGTTTCATTTGCATCTGCTGGACGAATTACAGAAACCCCTGGCATTGCTCGGAAGGATGCAAGCTGTTCAATGGGTTGATGTGTCGGTCCATCCTGGCCAACTGCAATTGAATCATGAGTAAAGACATAGGTTACCGGCAATTTCATCAACGAGGCTAAACGTATTGCTGGTCGCAGGTAATCTGAGAAAACAAAGAATGTACTTACAAATGGGCGTAAGTGATGTAACGCGAGTCCATTGGAAATAGCCCCCATGGCAAACTCTCGTACACCGAAACGGATATTTCTACCAGAATAATCCTTGCTGTTTAAGTCAACGTATTCTTTTAATCTAGTTTTGGTAGATGAATCAAGGTCAGCTGACCCTCCCACTAATTCGGTTAGTTTCTCAGCCAAAGCATTTAACGTTTCGCTTGAAGCAACACGTGTGGCGAGCTCATCACCCTCTGCATAAACTGGTAACTCATCAGTCCAATTAACAGGTAAATCTCTGGCTTCAACTCTTTCCAACTCGTTTGCAAGTTCAGGGTATTCCTGCTGATATTCAGCAAGTAGCTTATTCCATTCCTTTTCTCTTGCCAACCCATTTTCTTTTATACTTCCAAAGTCTTTGTAGACTTCCTCTGGGACATAGAAATCTTCATGATTCCAACTATAAAACTTCTTGGTACGTTCAATCTCTTCTTTTCCCAATGGATCACTATGTGCATTATGTGTACCTTGCAAGGTTGGTGAACCGTAGCCAATAACGGTTTTCACTTCTATAATCGTAGGGCGTTCCGCATCAGCTTTCGCTTCCTCTATGGCCTTTGTGATCGCTTCTACATTATTGCCGTCTGCAACTTTTAAATACTGCCAGTCATATGATTCAAAGCGCTTCTTAATATCCTCTGAAAAGGTCAAATCTAATTCGCCATCTAAACTGATGTCATTAGAATCATAGAGGACGATTAGACGGCCAAGCTTTAGATGGCCAGCCAGTGATGCTGCCTCATAAGATACTCCCTCCATCAAGTCACCATCACCACATATTGTATAGGTGTAGTGGTCTACAATTGGATAATCTGACTTATTGTACGTTTCAGCAAGATGCCTTTCAGCTAAAGCCATTCCAACACTCACAGGGATACCTTGCCCTAGAGGCCCTGTTGTTGCTTCCACCCCAGGTGTTATTCCAAATTCCGGATGACCCGGAGTTTTGCTTCCCCATTGTCTTGTATTCTTTAAATCTTCCATTGTTACGTCAAATCCCGAAAGATGAAGTAAATTGTATAATAAGTTAGAACCATGCCCAGCGGATAATACGAAACGATCGCGATTAAACCAACTTGGATTTTCGGGGTTAATATTCATCACATTTTTCCATAAGCTATATGCCATGGGAGCTGCCCCCATCGGCATTCCAGGATGCCCATGCTGTGCTCTCTCGACACTATCGATTGTTAAAGTACGAATGGTATTAATGGATAAGTCCTGTATTGTTGAATGTAATATTGTCATTGCAAAACCTCCAGAGATTAATTATCTGTAGCTCATTCATTAACATGGTGAAGCTCAACAGAACTTCACCATGTACAACCTGAATTAAACAGCTTTTTCTTCCCCTTTATGACTAGACTTTTTCTTTTTAGCAGGGATTGCCATTAAAGCAATAATTACAATTAAACCAATGGTAATGGCTATTGGCCCGGAGTAGTTTGCCAATGTACCAAAGAATATGCCTGAAACCCCAAAATCCGCATCGGAGAATGTTGTATTTGCAAAGCCTAGCTCTCCAAGCACCGGCATTAAGAATACAGGCAAGAACGAGATAATGATTCCGTTTACAAAAGCCCCTGCAATGGAACCTTTAAATCCACCAGTTGCATTACCAAATACTCCGGCAGCTGCACCTGTGAAAAAGTGTGGAACCACACCTGGTAATATAATGACACCCCCAGCGAAAACCATAATTACCATACTAAAGATCCCACCAATGAAACTTGCAAAAAATCCGATTAGAACAGCATTTGGTGCAAATGTAAATATAATAGGCACGTCTAATGCAGGTTTGGCATCAGGCACAAGTTTGGTAGAAATTCCTTTAAATGCAGGTACAATCTCCGCAAGTACCAAACGAACACCTGATAGAATAATGAATACACCAGCTGCAAAGCTACCAGCCTGTATGAATGAAAATACTAGGAAGTTTGTACCGCCACTTAATTCAGATTCAATGAATGAAGGGCCAGCAAACAAAGCTACAATAACATACATAATAATCATTGTTAGTGCTATACTCACCGTACTATCACGTAAGAAACCAAGACCCTTCGGAAAGTTGATATTTTCAGTGTTGTTTTCTTTACTTCCTTTGAACAGTTTGCCAACCAAGCCACTTGCAGCATATCCGACTGCACTGAAATGCCCTAAAGCAACATTGTCATTCCCTGTAAGCTGTCGCATAAATGGTTGAAGAATAGCTGGAGATAAAGTCATAATAATACCCAATGCAATAGAACCCGCAGCAATTAATCCGAATGTGTTAAATCCTGCAACGGCCATTATCACTGCTAACATAGCTGCCATGTATAAAGTATGGTGTCCTGTCAGGAATATATATTTATAACGAGTTAATCTTGCAATTAAGATGTTGACAACCATTCCAAAAAACATAATAAGTGCTGTATTTGTACCATAGTCAGTCAAAGCGAGTGCCACAATTGCCTCATTATTAGGCACAACACCGGAAACATTAAATGCTTCTTCAAACATTGCCCCAAATGGAGTTAAAGCGGTTTGTAATATACCCGCACCAGCTGAAATCACCAAGAAACCGACGAATGTTTTGGTCGTTCCCTTGACTGTGTCCGACATTTTTTTCTTTTGTGCAGCAAGACCTATTAATGCAATTAATGCTACTAATATTGCTGGTTGACTTAAAATATCAATCAGTGTACTCATAAGCATATCCTCCCCAAGATCTTATTATTTTCAAAGAATGATTCCTCTCTCTTCCAACACCTTTTTTACCTTTGTTCTTAATTCATCCATATCAATAATACTTTCCATGACTACAACATCTCCCAGGTGCGCCCCACCATCCGCTATATCCTTTGCAAGGAAATATACATCTGCATCTCCTGGAACTGCTGAACTTAAATCAGAATGCGAGACTTCTACATCCGTAACACCTAACTCACCCAAAATTTGGTTAATATTCATTTCTACCATAAAACTAGTCCCCAAACCGGATCCACACACTGCTAAAATTTTCATCATTATTCCTCCCCCTTTTTTATTATTTCGATGACCTGCTCAGCAGTTTCTGCACTCTTTATGGATTCAAGCAGATCTTTGTCACCTAAAATTTTAGTCAACTGCGCTAACGCCTTTAAATGTGCTTCACTGTCCACAGCTGCTAGGCAGATAAAAATATCAATTTTATGATCATCTTGGTCTAACAATAAAACCGGTTTTCTCGTTCTCAAGAAAGACATGCCCAGTTGGTTAACGCCGTCTTCCGGTCTAGCATGTGGGATAGCAATTCCTTTACCGATATGAATATATGTCCCTACTTCTTCTACATTCGTAATCATGGCATTAACATACCGTTTATCTACTTTATTGGATTGAATCAATGGCTGTGATGCCTCCATGATTGCATTTTTCCAATCCAGAATTTCATCTGTAAAACAGATAGTTTCTTGTGTCAGTAACTCTGATAACATTGGTTTATGCATCCCCTTGCTCTGGTTATGTGAGTAAAATAGATTAACTAGGTCGGAAAACAATTTGTTTTCATTTTTAATTTCTGTATGCTTTTTAATTACTTCCATCAATTGATCTACTGAGAAATTACGTTCGCTTAAGCTAGGGAACTGCTTAATGACAGATTGGTTTAGATAGTTCTTTTCCACCAATGACAACAGCGGTTTAACAATAAATAACGGCTTAACAGATACGACCTGAACAGTTGAAAATACCAAATCATACGTATTGGTAGAAATATCCTCCAGCTTATCGCCGCTGTTCACTCTGCAAAAAACTACTTCAGGAAACATATCTTTCAATTGGGCCTCAAGCATAATAGACGAACTTAAGCCATTTGAACAAACGATTAGAGCAGTTATCTTATCGGACTTAAGTTTTTTCGTGTTTTCTAGAAAGCCTCCGAAGTGCATTGTAAAGTATCCAATTTCAGCTTCACTGATATCTTTACCTGTCCAGAGCGTCAATGGAGCGAGTGACCGTTCCACGAATTGAAATAGTTCGGTATACTCAGCTTTAATGGTTTCCGTTAGGGTATTGACTAATGGTATTCCAAACGTAATTCTAAAAAACGCAGGAACAAGATGATCAAATAAACTTTGTTTCAAAAATTCTTTCTGCTTTATGGGTAAGAGTGTATTTCTTTCAAATTCGTCTACGATTTGCCCCGCAAGAACTTCCAAAGGGCGGTTATCTTTACTTGTGACAACTTGAAGTGCTGTTAATAATTGAATCGTTACATAATAGCTCTCATTCCCACCTCCTTCAGAGAAAAGTTCTTCTGCCAATACTTTCCCATAATTAAACATGCTTTGCCGTTCAAGTAATTGCTTTTCAAATTCAGTTAACAACAAATCCATATGTTGATTACGTACATTTATAAATGCCAGATGAATTATCATTTCCGCTTTTCTGCTTTTTACAAGATTCAGTCCCTTATCTTTCAAAAAAGTATTTATTATCTGCTGTGTTTTTATTAAAATCTCTGTATTTCCCCATGACTTTAATGCTAAGACAATAATTTCTTTTCCGAGAGGTTGAGAAAGCAAATGATTCACACTGAAGATTGCCATTCTGCGTTTGTCCATCTCATGTCCGACAATATGATAGCCATCCATTCTCGTGTAATTAAATTCGCTACTCCATTGTTTACAAATGTCTTTTAACCTTTTAACATCGGTTAGTGCAGTATTTTTACTTACACGTAGCACTAGCTGAAAATGATAATTCGATACTGGCTCCTTGCGTATAAAAGTATATAAGTAAATCAGATAAACTCTATCGTGTTCAGAAATAGTGAATGGATTTGTATGCATTTCAAGAAGTAAGTTTGCCTTGGGAAGTTTTTTCAATTGATCGTCAACGTGAATTGTTGGATGATGAATATCAAACTTAGGAAGTTTATTACAACTTAATGCGTGATTAACTTTTTCCAAGTCGTACATTAACTGCCTATCAGTCAAATTTAATTGCCTCATTAACTCCTGTTTCGTAATCTGTTCATGTTTTGTTATTTCTTCAAAAAGCCTATAGGACCTCTGGTCAAACAAAAGTACCCCTCCACCTCTCCTCCAAATTATAAAACGCTTACAACGTTGATACAATAACATCTTAGCCCAATTAATGAAGGCCCAATTAGACACCTATTGGGCTGTCTATCATTATTATGTTGTATTCCAACTATGTACCTATTATTCTACTTGAAGGTGCCCCTATTAATAAGAACCGTAGATTACACAGCAGATTAATATCATACAGGAAGTTGTACCTTAAGATATTACAATCCTTTTTAAAAATACCAATGGCAATTTGCACCAGTTCTCTTTAACTCATTCCTTAACAATGTTATTTACCAATGGCTGCTCAAGCTATACACCAATACTTTCATCCACAGCATCGATTATCCAAACTTAAATAGAGTCAATTAAAAGCGTTTACAACAAAAAATACATATGTTAGGATACTTGTATACAAGTATTCATCTTCTATTTAAAGGATGTTGATTCATATGAAAGCCCTTTACCCAGAAAAGAGACTAGTAAATGCGTCAATGGGTGCACGAGTAGTGGCAGAGTTGCGTATGCGGATTATTACAAAGGCTATTAAAGATGAAACCGTTTTAACCGAAAACCAGCTTGCCAAAGAATTTCAAGTAAGTAGATCACCCATCAGAGAAGCACTCCGGACATTAACCACTGAAAACCTTGTTCGACCTGAACGAATGGGTGTCGTGGTAGTTGGAATTTCCGAAAAAGATATCGAAGAAATATATGATATACGCCTGATGGTGGAATCCTTTGTCTTTGAGCGATTGCTGCATAAGGATAACGGCAAACTGGTCGGTGAGCTTGAAAAGTTAATTGAAATGATGAAGATCGCGGTCAAGTATAAGGATATCGACGAATTTTCTTTTCTCGACCTAGAGTTTCATGAAACGATCATCCGATCCATTGATCATCGTTATATCTCCATGCTTTGGTCGAACATTAAACCCGTAATGGAGTGTTTAATTCTTCTATCCATGCGCTACCGATTGGAAGAAAACGATAAAGACTTTGAGCGTGTGATTGCCAATCATGAATTAATCATGGAATCCATCGAAAACAAGGATACCGATTTAATTAATCAAGCATTTTATAAAAACTTTAATGATGTCCAGAATAAAGTAGAAAAGATATGGAGTAATGAAGAAATGATGAAGATTGCGAGGGAAAGTATTGAATTCAAATAAATATATGCTTGGGGTCGATATTGGGACAACAAGCACAAAAGCAGTATTGTATCGTGAGACGGGCGAAATAGTGGCACAGGAGAACAATGGTTATGAGCTAAGTACACCAGATGTTTCAACAGCTGAGCAAAGCCCGGAAGAAATATTTTTAGCTGTCCGCCTATCCATTAAAAATGTGATGAACCATTCAGGCATTGATCCTGATAACCTATCGTTTGTATCGTTCAGCAGTGCCATGCATAGTGTGATCGCCATGGACGAAAAGAATCAGCCTCTGACCCGTTGTATTACGTGGGCAGATAACCGTAGTGCCCATTGGGCTAAGAAAATCAAATCAGATTTGAACGGGCATGACGTTTATTTAAGAACAGGCACACCAATTCATCCGATGTCCCCATTAAGTAAAATTACATGGATACAGCACGATAAGCCGGAAATTGCGCAGAAAGCCAAAAAATACATTGGCATTAAAGAATACGTTTTCTATCAATTGTTTGGCGACTATGTAGTAGATCACTCCATTGCATCAGCAACAGGGATGATGAACCTTAAATCATTGGAGTGGGATAAGGAAGCCTTGGAAATCGCAGGGATTTCAGCAGACCAATTATCACGTCTTGCTTCCACGACGGAGATTCTAACTGGATGTGACTCTGATTTAGCTCGTGAGATGGGTATTAAAACGGATACGCGCTTTGTTATCGGTGCTAGTGACGGCGTTCTTTCTAACATTGGTGTAAACGCCATCAAGGAAGGGGAAGTTGCTGTCACCATTGGGACAAGTGGTGCCATTCGTACCGTGATCCCTGAGCCAAGAACAGATGCAAAGGGCAGAATTTTTTGCTATGCCTTAACTGAAGATCATTGGGTTATTGGTGGTCCAGTCAATAATGGTGGCATGGTGTTGCGCTGGATTCGTGATGAATTTGCAGCAAGTGAAGTAGAAACGGCAAAACGCTTAGGTGTCGATCCTTATGAGGTTCTGACGAGGATTGCTAGTCGTGTTGAACCAGGCGCAAACGGGTTACTCTTCCATCCATTCTTAGCTGGAGAGCGTGCACCGCTATGGAATGCAAATGTTCGCGGTTCCTTTATTGGATTAACCTTAAATCATAAAAAGGAACATATGGTACGTGCAGCATTAGAAGGTGTCATCTTTAATCTATACTCTGTCTTTCTAGCATTGGTAGAGGTCATGGATACCGATGTAACGGCCATAAAGGCAACAGGCGGCTTTGCCAGATCAGAGTTATGGCGCCAAATGATGGCGGATATCTTTGATCAGGATGTTATCATCCCGAAAAGCCATGAGTCATCTTGTCTTGGTGCCTGTCTATTAGGCCTTTATGCCGAAGGGAAAATTGACTCCTTTGATGTGGCAGAAGACCTAATCGGCTATACAAACAAACATGAGCCAGATAACGCACACGCGGAATCTTATCGTGAATTGATGGCCATTTTCATACGGATCTCTAGATCTTTGGAAGATGAGTACGAGCAAATCGCTAAGTATCAAGAAAAGCGTAGTGCGTCGCTTAGAAACGTAGCGGATGGAACGAATCAACTGAGATAAAGGAATCACGGTGAGGTTACGAGCCGATGATGACTTATCGTAGGGCGATACGTGAAGCCGCCTAGTTTCTGACGCACGGAGCTAGACAAGAAAAGCGCAGTGCATTTGAGAAAAAACAATAAAACAATAACACTTACTAACTAGATTGGAGCTGAATGTTGTGTCTGTAATGGAAAATCTCACACCCCTTTTTATCGTAGCTTTAGGGGTTGTCGTCTTATTACTATTAATTATGAAATTAAATTTAAATACGTTTATTTCGCTAATCGTTGTCTCGTTTTTAGTGGCTTTAGCATTAGGAATGCCACTTCATGAAATTGTTAGTTCAATTGAAGGCGGGATGGGCAATACACTTGGAGACATTGCGCTAATCTTTGGGTTTGGTGCCATTTTAGGTAAACTCATTTCTGACGCGGGTGGCGCCCAACGTATCGCGCTTACATTAATTAATAAATTCGGGGAAAAAAATATCCAATGGGCCGTCGTAATTGCCTCCTTTATTATTGGTATTGCCCTATTTTTCGAGGTTGGTCTAGTATTGCTAGTTCCAATCGTTTATCAGATTGCAAAACAGCTAAAAGTTTCTACCCTTTATTTAGGGATTCCGATGATTGCAGCGTTATCTGTGACCCACGGATTTTTACCACCACATCCTGGGCCAACAGTTATCGCCCAGCAATACGGAGCAAATATTGGAATGGTCTTAATTTATGGTTTAATCATTGCACTCCCAACCGTGGTTATAGCGGGTCCGCTATTTACCATTGTTGCAAAAAAACTTGTGCCGGATGCCTTCCAGAAAACCGGGGATATTAAATCATTAGGTGAAGTAAAACAATTTGAAATAGAAGACACACCAGGTTTCGGGATCAGCGTATTTACGGCTATTTTCCCAGTTATTCTTATGGCGTTCGCCACGATTATTGATTTGCTGCAAGATGTCTGGGGCGTTTCAGACAATCTATTTTTTGAAATTGTTCACCTGGTCGGGGAGCCAACTCCTGCATTGCTTTTATCAGTGTTGCTAGCTATATACACAATGGGCATTGCACGAAGCATTCCAATGAAAGATGTCATGAAATCTGCAGAAGAATCCATTCGTTCCATTAGTATGATGTTACTCATTATTGGTGGTGGCGGTGTCCTTAAACAAGTACTTATTGATGGTGGTGTTGGCGATTCTGTGGCAGAATTATTTGAGGGTAGTAGTATGTCACCAATTCTATTGGCATGGATTATCGCTGCAATCTTAAGAATTTCCCTAGGCTCAGCCACAGTAGCCGCATTAACAACAGCAGGACTCGTGATTCCGTTAATGGAAGGAACAGATGTCAATCTAGCATTAATGGTTTTAGCAACAGGGGCCGGTAGTGTAATCGCCTCACACGTAAATGATGCAGGATTTTGGATGTTCAAGGAATTCTTTGGTCTAACCATGAAAGAAACCTTTTCCACATGGACTTTACTAGAAACCGTGATTTCCGTTGTGGGTCTAGGCTTCATTTTACTACTAAGTATATTTGTTTAAAGGATGTGTCATAAATTGAATTCAATAGGTGTATTTGGTCTCGGTGTAATGGGAGCAAACCTTGCAAAAAATATGGTGAACCACCAAGAGAAGGTTGCTGTTTATAATTACACGCCGGATCTAACAGAAAATTTCATTGCCGAATTTCCAAATGAAAATGCGGAGGCACATTACGAGCTTGAAAGCTTTATCGCTTCTTTAGAGAAGCCAAGAAAGATTTTCATGATGGTGACAGCAGGCCCTGTTGTAGACTCTGTTATTAAATCAATGATCCCTCTACTCGAAAAAGGGGATATCATCATGGATGGTGGTAATTCCAATTTTCAAGATTCCAACAGAAGATACCATGAACTTAAACGTGCAGGACTTCACTTTTTAAGCGTGGGTGTTTCTGGTGGCGAAGAAGGGGCACTTAACGGACCAGCTCTCATGCCAAGTGGCGACCTGGCAGCATACAAACAGGTTGCTCCAATCTTGGAGGGAATTGCTGCACAGGTTGATGGAAAGCCGTGCTGCACCTATTTAGGGAATGAAGGATCAGGGCACTACGTAAAAATGGTCCATAACGGAATTGAATATGCGGACATGCAATTAATCACGGAGGCTTACCAATTCTTACGAGAAAAGCTGGGACTTAATGTAAACGAAATTGCAGATGTGTTTAAATCATGGAATGAATCAGAGCTGGAAAGCTATCTGATCGAGATTACAAGCGAAATCCTCACCCATGTGGATGAGGAGACGAAGCAGCCAATGATTGATGTCATTCTTGATAAATCCGGCTCAAAAGGTACTGGTAAATGGACAAGTCAAAATGCTTTAGATGTTGGTGTACCACTCTCCATCATCACAGAGTCCGTATTTGCTAGATATCTTTCCGGACTAAAAGAAGAACGCGTTTTAGCGGAATCTGAATTAACGGGTCCATCTATTATAGATGAGGAAATCGACAAAGATACATGGCTCAACTTAGTTAAGGAAGCACTTTTCATGGGAAAAATTGCGGCATACGCGCAAGGCTTCCATCAATACAAACAAGCATCTGACCACTATGGATGGGAATTGAAACTCGATGAGATCGCGTTGATTTTCAGAGGCGGCTGTATTATCCGAGCTGATATCCTTAATCCGATTAGTGAAGCCTTTAAGGCAGATCCTAACTTACCAAACCTATTGCTTTCCCCTTACTTCAAGGAAAAAGCAGGTAAATACCAAGCGTCACTTCGTCAGGTTACGATGAAGGGCATGGAAAATGGCATGTCCTTACCTTGTTTTAGTGCCTCATTAACATACTATGATGGCTATCGTGCTTCTCAAAGTGGAGCCAATATGATTCAGGCACAGCGTGATTATTTTGGTGCCCATACGTACGAACGGAAAGACAAAGATGGAATTTTCCATACGGAATGGTATTAGGTGATTAAAAACTATACCTGATTGCTAGTAACCGCTAAGAATGTAAAGAGTAATATAAAAAGCCAAGAGTCTATAAAAAAACTAGCTCTTGGCTTTTTTGTAATTATCATTTCCATGATTTTAGTAGTAAACTGAAATTTTATTAATATATAGGTTAAACCATACTCGTCTCCGAGAGTGTAATATCCACCTCTTGCCTTTTGCTCAATTAGCCTTTCCCCGATCGAAAAAACAATATGAAAAGCATGTTTGTACTTATCCACCAATCGATAACCTCATTGTCATTCATTCTTCTATTTCCATTAGCTTCTTTTCTTAGATTTTCTATACGGTCGTTTGTGATACTTCTATAAATATCTAAATGATAACACACGGTGATTCCCCCCTTACGTTGTTTTACCTGTTTCTCAACAACTGGGAAGGCTTCAGGTCGGCATGGTGACAGACATATCCCCGAAATCCACTCACTTATAAAAGCAAGCATACTTTCAGGTGGTAATACCAATTATTTCAACTTCTGTTTATAGGGTGTGTGTTCAAAAAAATTTTACCGGACTTTTTGAACAACCTATACTAAAATCACCTTATTTAACGCATTCATCATAATGCAGCCTCCTTTCACCATTAGCTATCGCTTCATATTCATTAACTCACGAAACAACCTTACCAAACAAGGGAAAGAATGGTTATAACCATTCTTTACACCCTCTATCCTTTAGAAAAAATATGGGGTTACTATAAGCAACATGAAAAAGCGTGATGAAAAGATGCCACTTTTTCACCACGCTTTCCTTAATTCAACTCGGCTTTTCCTATGAACGTTTTTACGTTTCATCGCAAATATTACGCGTTTTATATATGATCTTTCGAATGCTGTCTATAGACAAATTGTACATCTGCTCTAGCTCTTCAAGGGAGGTTCCCTCTCTAGACATCTTAAAAATCTCTTCATTTCTCTGGGCAATAATCTCCCGTGAACCGTTTACTTCTCCCCATCCCGCCCGTTGACTTTTTTTCTTGGGAATGTAAATCAGTTCTCCCTGAATATATTTCTGCATTTCTTTCAAAAGGTTAGGGGGAAGAACCTCTTTTCCATTTTTGTATTGCACGGTTTACGTCCTCCTTCAAAAGGTCTCCATTGCTACGGTGTTCAAACAGATTCCAATTAATCATCAAACTTCATCTCCTTTCTTCCAGTTTTTTTATTTCTACTTCTTTGTCTTTAAGTATAATCGACTTTTTCAGTTACGGAAAGATGCTAATTTTCCGAATAATAACGAGATAATAAATGGGGTCGCTTAATGCGACCCCAAACGTTGAGATTCCCGCTATGCGGAAATCACCTCAAATTCTGCGTAATTCATAATCAGCCTCCTTTCACAAGAGTCTGTCGGTCCGACACCCTTATTAACTCATAGGACAGGCAGTAAGCACAAGGGAAAGAATGATTATAATTGTTTTTTGCCATCAATACCCATGGCGTAAAATAGAAATCCGAGATGTTTTTGTCAAACCTTGTTTGGTCATTTTACCATCTTTCCATTTCCTTATGTTTACTGAACCCTAACGTTTACCCTCCCTTCCAATTAGGGTACTTCTATAACAAAGCGTTATAAAATACATGGAGGGATATAATGGAATATATTAATTTAGGAAACTCCGGTCTTCGTGTACCGAAGTATATACTTGGAACGATTCCATTTAGTGGTACAAACGGTTTTGAACCTGCTGGAGATGTAAAAGAAGAAGAGGCCCACAAGATGGTAGATATTGCATTGGACGCTGGCATCAATATGTTTGATACAGCAAACCTTTATTCTCGCGGTGATGCTGAACGGGTATTAGGTACAGCAATCAAAGGGCGCCGAGATGAAGTGATATTAACCTCAAAAACAGGCTTCCCTCTCAGCGATGATCCGAACGCTCGTGGTGCTTCCCGAATCAATCTAAAAAACTCCATTGATGCATCATTAGAGCGTCTTGGTACAGACTATATTGATCTTTATTTTGTTCACTTATGGGATGGACGTACACCGATTGAAGAAACGGTTGAAACCATGACAGAACTCGTAAAATCCGGAAAAATTCGCTACTGGGGTGTATCCAACTATAGTGGTTGGGCGTTAGCTAGAACGCTATCGATCGCCGAAAAACCTGGCTATATTGCGCCGGTTTGTCAGCAAATTTACTATACACCAGAAGCACGTGAAGCGGAATATGAGCTACTACCAGCAGCGAGTGAAATGGGCATTGGCTCCATGATTTGGAGCCCGCTTGGTGAAGGCCTGCTTACAGGCAAAATTGATCGCAATAACGGTGCGCCGAAAAACACAAGACAGGGCGAGGGATGGCCAGAGCCTTGGGTAATGGATGATGAAAGATTATACAACGTCATAGACGCCTTAAAAGAAGTAGCTGAAAAACGCGGAGCGAGCGTTCCGCAAATCGCACTTTCTTGGGTAAAAGATCGACCTAATATTGGGCCTATGGTCATCGCAGCCCGAAACGAAGAACAATTACGGGAAAATATTGACTCCTATAAAATAAAGTTAACAAAGGAAGAGCATGACAAGATTGAATCTGTCGCACGTCCGGCACCAATCTATCCTCTATGGCACCGTGTAATGGCTGCCATGGAACAAGGATCGCCTTCTGAAATGCCATATTTAGAAGAATATAAAAAAACATTAGGTATTTAAAAGAAAAGGCATTGGGTATCGACCCAATGCCTTTTGTGTATCCTTCATTACTCATGTTTATTACGAAGTGAATTGATATGAATACCTAACTCCTCTTTTTTCAAATAAACTATTCTAATCATTTCTCCTGAATCAGCATAGTATTTAAAAAAGACCGGAGAGGGGAAATAAGTATGTATTATCCATATGTAAATGCTTATAGGCAAAACACGCCCAACGAGCATAACGGATCAAACCAGGTTATGACGGTAATAGGAAATGGATCCGTTTCCGTGCAGCCTGACGTTGCGAATGTAGAACTGGGAGTCATGACAGAAAACGTCTCCCTCCTAGAAGCTCAACAAGCAAACGCCACTGCCATGAACCAGGTTATCGAAGCACTGTTACGATTCGGGGTGCCCCGGGAAAACATACAAACCACTAGTTATACAGTGAACCCACGTTATGACTTCATTGAGGGGGAACAAATTCTTAGAGGGTACCAGGTAACAAACATGATTACAGTGGAGATAACAGCAATCGATCAAATTGGGAATATATTGGATGCAGCTGTAGAGAGTGGAGCAAACCAAGTCAACTCTATTCAATTCACCGTCCAAAATAGCGACACATACGAACAACAGGCACTCCAGGAGGCATTAGCCAACGCCTATGATAAAGCAAACGCGATTGCTACATCTATGAAAGTAAACTTGAACCCCATCCCTTTCAGAATCGAAGAAAGAACAGATACGATGCCAGTCCCTTTTTCTAAACTAGCCTTGTCCGCAGAAGCTGGAGCAACACCTATAGAGCCAGGACAGATTGTCATTCGTGCTACATTGGAAGTAAAGTTTCGCTATTAATTTTCTTAGCTACTATCGGGAGGTGAGAAGCTGTTATCACAAGTCATTCTTTTCCCTTTCTTGCTGATACAGCTTCTGCATTTTTACATACAGAAGAAAGAAAATGACACCAATACTTGTTACAGAAAATAAAATGAACTTTTCAATAGTCGTTTCAAACATGGTCTCCCCCCTAATTAGATGACCTTCTCGGAATGCTAATTCGGGCCAAATCTTTCGTTCCATGAAAAATAATATGCAGTACAGCGAGCAATGTAATAATATTGAAAAACGGGCTTACATACAATATCAACCAATCATAAAAGAACTTCGAATCTACTATATTATATGCCACATCACCCAGCTTTTTGCTGTTTGCCTCAAGGAACGTTCCATCTGTCAGAATGAATACAATTTGCATCACAACAAAGCCACCTATTGTAATGACCCATTTTCGGATAAGATTCTTTGATCCTTTCTCTTTCTTTTTCCCCATATGCGCACTCCTCTCTACTTGGTTAAAAATCAGATGATGCTTATCACTCATATAATTCTATGCTAAAGTTAATAGTAACGAATAACAACCAGCAATACTTGGAGGCTGACCCATGGAAGAGACCGTTTCATTAAGAGAACTAAAAGCATACGTTGAAAAGAAAACAAGCAAGAAAACGATTCTAAAAGTAATGTGGAATGATCAAGAGAAGATTACCTTGCTGATCACACCAAATATGAAAATTAACTCCTTTTTTCTAGATGAAAAGGAAGGTTATGTGTTTTATGACCTTGAAGGGAAACCCATTCAGCAGGCCATCCCCTGTGTGTTACCTGAAGCTGCCATCCATGGAGATAAGGTAAACCTTACGAAGCAGATTAAAATTATGGATCAAGCACTATCTAAGCAAGATATGGCGCTTTTAAAAGCGTAAGTACCTCTATCTAAAGAGAGGCATGGTCACTCCACTGTCTTTCTACTTAAATCTTCATAAAGTGAAACTACAATCAGTGGAGGTTTTCGTTTTTTCCCCACTGATTGTTAGCTGAACGAATCGGGGTGTTAGCGACCGAGCATATCTAGTAGACGACTTCTTTTTTATAGTTACTTTCCATTAATGTAGCACATTAATTAGGAAAGGTGGATACTTTGAAGGCTTCTGATAAAATTAAGTCCCTAATTTGATCTAGTACAACCTCGCACACAAAACTTCTGCTACACCATTAAATGCATCATCTCCTTTTAGCAATGAATGCCCCTATCCCGGATATCCATATGAACAAAAAGAAAAAGATCCATAAGTAAAGCAGTGGGACTTCTTCATTCCCTAAAAGCGTAAAGATCGTCATCCCAATGAATAAAACTGCTAGGAAGATATGCGAGGTGAATGCAAAAAAGCGAAATACATTGCGCGCTACTCGTTCATCGGCTTCCGGTACATTGTCCTTTTTGCGTTTTTTCTTGATCACTTCTATCACTGCTAGAATGACTGCCGCAACTAAACTACCAACTACAACCTCATAAGGGAATTCTCCATTAAAAAGATAAACGAGAGATGCTCCCAAACTAGCCCCAATTGCAGTACATACAATAATAAAAATCCCTCTCCATTTCTCGAAAAACGCTACCCACTTTTTCCTTTCATTTGTTTTCACGTTTCATCCTCCTCTAAGATAAAGATTTCTTCTATAGGAACATCAAAATAATCTACTAGCTTTAAAGCTAATTCTAGGCTCGGATTATATTTATTTTTTTCAATGGCATTAATTGTTTGGCGTGTAACTTGAAGATCCTCTGCCATTCGAATTTGCGTGATCCCTTTTTCAATCCGGATCTTTTTAATGTGATTGATCACTCCCATATGTTCGACCTCCATGTCATGGTAAAGATATCTTTACACGTAGCATAGCAAAGTTATCCTGATACGTAAAGATATCTTTACACATCTTTTGGTCTCTTCCTCGCTTCCGATGAAAGTAAGTTTATCACCGGTTCAGAATATCGTGTTGAGGGTGGACAGCAAACTAGTTAATAGGAAACACTTTAATGACGAAGCGCGGGAGGTATCCTTCTCCTAGTAAAAAAAGCATCCATCCCCTTGATGTGACCCCCAAAAGTTAGAGTTTTATATTAAGCAGCTGATTGGCTGGTGTGAATACGGTATTGAACCGGACTCATGCCTGCCAATTTTTGCTTAATACGTTTCGTATTATAATAATTGATATAGTCTTCAATTTTCTTATTTAATTCTTCAAACGAGCACAGTTCCTCTCCATGATACATCTCCTGTTTCAATAAACCAAAAAAGTTCTCCATGGGTGAATTATCTATACAGTTTCCTTTTCGCGACATACTCTGGAACACTTTGTTTTCCTTAAGTGTTTTTACCCATTTTTTATGTTGATAATGCCAGCCTTGATCAGAATGAAGAGTCGTTCTATACCTTGCGTCTTTTACGATTTCTAGGGCTTCCTCTAGAGGTTTAAGCACAAGTTCTAAGGTTGGGCGCCTACTTACCTCATATGAAATAATTTCACTGTTAAACATATCCATAATGGGGTTTAGATACAGTTTCAAGCCGCCTAAACACTTAAATTCTGTAATATCTGTTGTTAACTTTTGATGACATACATTTGTATAAAAACGACGATGAATGCGGTTTTTCGCAACAGTGCCAACAGTCCCTTTGTAAGAGCTGTACTTGCGTGATTTTCTTCTAAACTTATCTCCTTTAAGTTTGAGTTTATTCATGATACCTTGAACCTTCTTATGATTCACTTTAAACCCACGGTTTCTCAGCTCAAGGTGGATACGACGATAACCATAATTGCCATGATTTTCTACGAAAATTGTTTGAATACAACTTTCAAGTTCCTGATCTGGATTCTTCTTTTTCATTTGCTTTATATAATAGTGGTACGATGATTCAGGAATACTAACGATCTGCAGAACATCTTTTAATCGGAATTTTTCTTTGAGTTCGAATGATAACGCTGCTTGTGCTTTTCGAGATAACTTTCCGGATCTATCTGAAAAGCTTGCAACTTTTTTAAGTACTCTACCTCTAAGCGTAGAAGTTCGTTTTCTCTTTCCAATTTTTGTTCATACGTCATTTCACTTTCTTTTATGTGTTTGGCACTACTATCCTTAGCTTTATCAGACATGGGTGGCCGTCCTTTCGGTCTATCCAAGGCTTCAGCACCACCCACTAGAAAAGCTTTCTTCCATGAAGCTAGTATAGGAGGGTTTGTTAGCCCGAATTGAAGGGCAGTTTCTGTTTCTGAAGCACCTGTTCTCTCCATAAATCTTAATACATCCAACTTGAATTGAACAGGATAAGTTTCCTTATGATTTTTCCTCGTTAATCCTTTCGCTCCGAATTTCTCATATACTTTTACCCATCTCTTAATTGGGGTACTATCTTTCATATTATATTTCTTAGCCAAAAGCTTATATCCTAATTTCCCTTCTTGATATTCTCTCACTATCATTAGTTTAAACTTCTCACTATATTTAGCCATAAATAAACACCCCAAAAGTCAGATTTTACTCTAACTTTTGGGGTGCAGTACACCTCAATAATAAAGGGGAGGATGCTTTTTTCTATTTACTCTTCACCGTATTGGTTTTCTTCAATAAATATAGAAGATATGGTGCGCCGATTAAGGAAACAATGATCCCAGCTGGTATTTCTTTAGGTGCAAGGACAAAGCGACCAAGAAAATCAGCAGATAACAGGAGTATCCCACCGACCGCTAAGGTTAACGGCAATAATCGTAGCAATTTAGGGCCGACAAGCTGCCTTGCAATGTGAGGAGATAACAGTCCAACAAAGCTGATCGCACCAACAATTGACACACAAATAGCCGATAAAACCACACCTAGCACAATCATTAATAATCTTATACGATCTGTTTTAACCCCAAGACCAATCGAAACGGCATCCCCAAAGGACATGATCTCAAACGTTGTAGCCAAGGAAACCACAATTGGAAAAATAATAATCATCGCAATGATGAAGATGATAAAGTGACCCCAGCCCACGCCATAAGTGCTACCAGCTAGCCACGTTAGGGCCTGTGTAGCATGCACGTTGGCCTTTACCAGCAAAATCTGAATGATGGCAGCACCAACAGCAGAAATCGCGATCCCCATTAAAAGGAGAATCATAGGTTGGAACCCACTACGTGCACTAATTGCGAGTACGATCCCCATGGTAATAAGGGCACCAAGTAATGCACCGATTGGAACGAATATAAAAGGAGCTTGTGGGAAAACGATGATAAACAACATGGCAAACACACTAGCTCCAGACGTTATTCCAAGTACAGAAGCGTCCGCAAGCGGGTTTCGCAACACCGTTTGCATCAAAAGGCCACTTATTGCCATCATCATGCCGACACCGAAGCTAACAAATACACGCGGCACACGGATGTCCCAAACAAATGTGTTATACATGATTTCCTGCGGTAATTCTAGCAACTTCGTAAAACTGGTTCCACCGAAGGATAGACTCGTCATCACAATTAGTAATGTTACAACGGCAAGAATGGGATAAAACAGTTTGTAGCGCGTGATACGTATTTTGCCTTCTAAGGCGTTCCCTGCCGCGCGTGACTGGGAACTCATTTTCAATGCTAAGTAAACAAGCCATGGAGCTCCAACAATTGCGGTCATTGCGCCGACAGGCAGTTCAGAAGTTTGCGAGATGATACGTACTAAAATGTCTGCCGCGATTAACAAGCTGGCCCCCACAACAATGTTGCCAAAGATCATGGTGCGATGCATTCTGAAACCCATTAAGCGGACTAAATGTGGCGCTATAATACCAACAAACCCAATTGGCCCTACAACAGTTACCGTAACCGCCGCTAGCAAAATAGCAATTGCCCAGCCTAGAAGCTTGCTTAATGTAATATTTTGTCCCAGCCCAATCGCTGTTTCATCACCTAATAGTAAAATATCAAATCTTCGACTTACAATAAGTGCTACGACAAGGGTAATCAGGATCCATGGTGCAGCAAATTGCACCCCACCCCAGTCTAGTTGTAAGAGGGTACCTGCCCCCCAAAGGAAAAGCCCTGAAACTTCATTTTGAAACAATAGCTGCAATGCACTTGTAAACGAGGAAAACAACATCGTGACAATCATTCCAGTTAATGCAATACGCACAGGGTCTAGCGACTTTCCGACAAGGAACGTTACACAGAGAGCCGCTAATATACCACCTGCCATGGTAACTGCAATTGGGGAAGCCCCGCTAATGCCTGGAAAGAAAATCGTGAAAAAAACGACGAAAAAGTAGGCACCTGCATGGATACCTAGCGTACTTGCACTGGCAAGTGGGTTTTTCGTCATCGTTTGCAATAGCATTCCAGCTACCGCTAATGCAGCACCCGCCAAACAACCAATCACAAAACGGGGCATACGACTATGTAATAAGAAATTCATTTGTTGATCATCGTGCCAAACCTCTGTCCAAAATGCAAAAAATCCACCTGAAGCTTGTCCCTGGCTCACGTGAATGAGCCCAAGGACAAGAAACAATAGGATACTTCCAATAGAATATAGCGTAGCTTTTACATTCATAGCCTTATTTCACGAGTGCTTCTTCTACATGCTCAATCAACGTCTCCATTGATAAAACACTACCAAATGTCCACACTCCTGCTCCTACATCATACATTGCATCTTCTTCTACAAAGTTTAAGCCGTTCCATGCACTGTTTCCTGACAAGTTGTCAAACAACGGATCATCCTCTTGCACCGTATGGATAAAGAGCGCCTCATCATAGTTAGATACACCTTCTACATTCGCTTCAATAAACCCACTAGATTGTGGTTCCTGATCCTGGATTTTATTGGTTAGTCCTAGACCTTCCAATACATGGCTCACAGTAGAGTTTTCAGTAAACAAGCGGAAGGTAGGTGCTTCATTTACCGTATATGCTTGTGTAAAGACAAAATCCTTCGTTGGTAAATCCGCCGCTTCAATATTCTCGGCTGCTGCAGACATTTTTTCTTCTAGATTCGTAATATGTTCTTCTGCTTCTTGCTCTTTTCCAACTAACTTAGCAGTTTGCTTAAATGTTTTTAACATGTCTGCATATAAATCCCCAATTGCCTCATCGGTGGTGTTTTCATACATAACGACCGGAGCAATTTTCTCTAACTCTTCTTTTAGTTCGCCTTGATACCCCTTCATGCCGATAATGACATCTGGCTCAAGCTTCGCAATTTCTTCAATATTCGGCTCTGTTCTCAGTCCGACCTCTGTTACACTATCATCTAACTCCTCATCAATGGTTACCCATTTATTAAATCCTTCAATATCCGTAACCCCAACTGGTTGTACACCAACAGCTAGTAATTCCTCAACAATACTCCACTCGATTGCAACAACTTTTTGTGGTGCCTCATCAAACTCCTGTTCACCAAAACCATCTTCAATTACAATCTTTTCACTTGCTGTATCTTCTGACTCGGATGAGCTAGTATCCTCTTCATCTTTTTGCATACATCCTGCTAAAACAAGAACCCCTACTAATAACATAAATAAGATCTTTTTCATTTCTTATAACTCCAATTCTGCGTATATTTTTTTGTTTTTCGTTTTAAATGACTCATGATGGGAAGAAACCATCGCTGTTTTAACAGCAGTTGGCTCAATAAATTGCTTTGCACGGTTTACAGCATTCGCTGCATCATGAAACGCACCGGCAATTAAATGAACTTTTCCATCATAATTAACCGCATCTCCTGCTGCAAAAATTCCCGGAACTGAAGTCTCTGCCATGCTGGTTCCTTGAATTCCGAATTCAGGATGCATTTTAATATCCACTTCACTTTGCTGCTGTAAATCGTTTTGACTATCATAACCGTGATTAATAATCACTTCCTCAACTGGAAGCTGTTCTGACCCATCCAAGGTTACACTTTCAATATAATCAGTACCATTCAACCCTGTAATAACAGATTGATAGATTACATCTACGGAACTGTTCAAGAGTCTTTCAATTTCTGCTTCGTGGCCTGATAGGTGATCCTTACGGTATGTGACATACACCTTTTTCGCAATTGGCTCTAAAGTATTTGCCCAGTCAACGGCAGAATTTCCGCCACCAGAAATCAACACTACTTTATCTTTAAAACGGGCTAAAGATTTCACCGTATAATGTAAATTTGTTTGAATGAATTTCTCTTCACCTGCCAGGCCAATTTTTTTCGGTGTTAAAATTCCACTACCTGTTGCGAGAATAACCGTTTTACTGGTATGAGTCTCTCCTGTTTCAGTAGATAAAAGGAACCCTCCACCTTGTTGTGAAATCCCTTCCACTTTTGAATTGAGCACAACAGTTGGATCGAAAAGAATAGCCTGTTCAGAAAGTCGCGTAATAAGTTGCTCACCTAAAAGTGGTGGCATTCCTCCGACGTCCCAAATCATTTTTTCTGGGTACGCATGTATTTTTCCACCTAGCACAGCCTGGCTGTCAATGAGTTTCGTCTTCATGCCACGCAACCCGCTATAAAAAGATGCGTATAAACCTGCTGGACCAGTCCCTATTATGGTTACATCATACATGGACTATGCCTCCTTCATGCCGTACGAAAGACATATTGGATTTTGGCTAAATGGACAGACTGTCAGCATCGCCTGAATTTGGAACACATCCTGCAGATTCGGTGCTGTCATCACTTCATGTGGTGCACCTTGTTGTAAGACTTTTCCGTCTCGCATTGCAATAAGGTTATGTGAAAATCTTGAAGCATGGTTCAAGTCATGTAATACCATCACAATGGTTTTGTTCTGTTCTTTATTAAGCTTATCCAGCAGCTGTAAAATATCAAGCTGATGGGCCATATCTAAGTATGTTGTCGGTTCATCCAGAATGACGACTTCGGTATCCTGAGCAAGTGCCATCGCAATCCAGACACGTTGGCGTTGGCCGCCAGATAACGCTTCAACTGGACGGGCTTCTAAGTCCGTTAACCCGGTTGCTTCAAGAGCCCAGTCGATCGCATCCAAGTCTTCCTGCTTTTGTTTCCCAAACTTTGACTGATGAGGAAAACGACCGTATGTAATCAGTTCTCTCACCGTTAAACCAGCAGGTGCTTCCGCTGATTGTGGCAAAATAGCCATTTTACGAGCTATATCTTTTGTAGAGGTTCGACTAATAGCTTTTCCATCTAAGTAAATCGCACCACTATTCGCTTTTAATATTCGGGCAATTGTCTTGATTAATGTAGATTTCCCACATCCATTCGGGCCAATTACTGTCGTGATTTTTCCTTTTGGAATGGTAAGGTTTAAAGAATCTATAATAAGTGCATCACCGTATCCGACTTGCACATCTTCTACCTGTATCATGTGTTCACCTCAATTGATAATGATTATCATTACTACTGATACTATAGGTATATGTTTAATTTGTCAATTGAATTCGCAAAGTTTTCACTGTTTTGTAGGAGTTTTCTCACAAGTCCGAAAAAGTTCCCTTATTTAACTGGGGAGCTTATTGCAGGCGGGCGCAGTTTTCTCGGCTGATGTTTCCTCGTTCTCGGGCGATACACCCACTCCACAGGCCACGGAGCAAATGGAAACATAAAAAAATCTAGCAAGCTGCTAGATTTTCATTCTATAATCTCTGCCGCAGGAGAATTCTCTTCCAATTGAAGGTCTCCTTCTTCAGTATTAATATAATTCACTTCCAGATAGTCTGACTCCTCATCACTTTCAGATGCTGCTTTGAACGATGGGAACGAAGTATATTCTTCATCTTTCCACACCCATATAGCTCCTTTGCCTTCTTCCTTATGAAAGACGTTCCGGGATAACGTATTGTTTTGGTTTGTTGTAAAATAGTTGGCGATAAACAGACGGGAAGATCCTGCAGTGAGAATGTTTTTTTCAATGACGTTATTTCTCGTGTCATGCTGAATTAAAAGTTGCCCACCATCTAGTCCCACCGTGTCATTAAGATACATTGTATTTTGTGAGATGGTAGAATGGATCGTTCCCCCACGTTCCTCGTCATATCCTCCTATTGAAATGCCGGTATAGAAGTTCTCATACACTGTGTTGTTCAGCACTTCAATGTTCTCGGCATACTTCCCAGCATGTTCCGAGGTTACTTCTATTCCAATATCACTCTTATAAATGGTATTCTCTTCGATGATTATATCTTTTCCACCATCCACATAAATGCCACCGGCACTATAATCTTCACCATAAGCTGGATTGCCATATGAGGAGATGTCGTTTATTTCATTGTTTTTAACGATTCCGTTTCTTACATAATCATCATCAGGAGAAATACCTTCATAACCAATTAAATCAATTCCAATATTGTCATTTCGCTGAACGAGATTGTCCTCAACCTTGAAACCATCAATATTCCCATTTAAGACGAGGGCTTCACTTGCACCAAGCTTTGAATCTTCTACCGTATTATGCAAAATATTGATGTCGCTCATGGGGCCTGTGCCATAAACTGCAATACCGTGGGCATTTCCATCATCTGAATGGGTCTCCACAGAGCGTACATGGTTATCTTCCAATGTAATATGACTGCTAGTTCCTGTGACATACATTCCCATTACTGTTTCGTCAGCTAAGTTTGTTGTCAAACCTTCAAGGGTTAAGCCACGTATGGTCACATGATCTTGATTTTCTATTGTGACAAGGGCAGTATCCCCCTCTTCGTTTAGTAGCTTCTCACCGCTGAGCACCACTTTTTCTTGCTTATATGGCTGAAAAACAACAGGTCTTGATTTTGTACCACTGTGCTGCACGATAAGCTTTTCCTTGTACGTCCCTTCTCGTAGATAAACGATTGTTCCTGCTTTCGCCTCTGATGCAGCTTTGTTTAATGTACGATATGGCTGTGATTTGGTGCCATTCTGCTCGTCATTTCCATTAGTTGCTACGTAGATAGCGCTATCTTTCTCTGTAGTCACACTAATTGTTATACCTATTCCAATAATAATTACTGCTGTAAGAACTAGAATAATTATGATCTTTTTCATGAGGTCGCTCCTTAACGAATACTTCATCTATTTAACTCTTAAATGCAAAGTTTTGGCCAGATTTCTCTTTATCATTTAGCCCTTTTTAATGCCATTAAAATAAGTGTGTAATACATATTCCAAGCTTTCATTTATATTAATCGGTATGCCAAATCCTGTCTTTTGCTCTAATGTAGCAAAGCCATGCAGGATGCTTCGCAATCCTCTGATATGATGAATCGTTTCCTTCTCATCTAAATGATAGACTGCCAATAATTCTTTAAATAATTGAACCATTTTATCGCCTGTTTCCTTAACTACCAATATACTATTATCTGACTTAATTAACGTGGCCTCATACAAACCAGGGTACTTATGGGCAAATGCTATATAAGCTTTGGAGATCGCAGAAATTGCTTCAAGCGCTTCTTTTCCCTTAGCGACTTTTTCCATGTTGTTGTATAGGTCGATTATGGCAACCGAAGCTAATTGCTGACGTAAATCTTCTAAGCTTTTAATATGGTTATATAACGAAGGTGGCCGCACTTCTAGCTTTTTAGCTAAAGCATGCATGGTAACAGCCTCCATGCCGCCTTGGTTTGCTAATTCGATTGCTGCTTCTACTAATTTTTGTTTGTTAAGTCCTGGTATAGGTGACAACGTAACCTCTCCTTAATCGATTCTTTGTATATTTTTTTCCGCATTTTTTATAGCGTGGCGTATTTGATTTAAGGGATTCTTCAGCGGCTTTCCGTGGCCTACAGCCAAGCAGGAAGGTTTATATGCTTCAATTTTACGCGCACTTTCAAGTGCCAACTCTTTATTCCATGTAGCGATGGCAGGAAACGGAAATGTCCATCTCATTTGTCCCGCTACAGCTATCCCACCCCGAATTTGAAAAGCATCTCCAACTATCATAGCGTTCGTTCTTGTATCGAGAAAAGACATGGAACCTGGCGTATGACCCGGCGTAGATATGGCTTTTAGAGAACCTATCTGATCACCTTCCTCAATCAGCACATCTGGCTTCGTGTTTATCCCTTTAGGGACGCCTCCACGAATTGGTGTTTGGGGCTCATCTGACTCCAAAGTGCGATTGCCTGCTAATAATTTCGCATCCCGCTTGGATATATAAACCGTTACATTGGGAAGCAGTTCTTTTACATGATCAAGTGAACCTACATGATCACCATGAACATGTGTCAATATTACTTTGGTGATAGGCTTTCCTATTTCCTTTGCGGCTCTTACAATCTTTTTCGCACTATACGGTAACGCCGCATCAATAAGTGTTAACTCATTCTCCTCTTCTACTAAGTAACAATTGACAGGAAAGGTTCTCTTTAAGAACATGACAGGATGAAGTTTTTCCATTGTATAACCCCCTTGTTTTATATGACACGTCATTATAAGTATTACTTACTGTTTAAATACGTACAACAACGTTTGGTTAATTACAACAGCTAAGCCAAATATATAAGCACTCGTAGAAAATCTCATGCTTAATAAGACAAAAAAGGCTAACCCAAAGATCGCAACCTCAAAGCCAAATTTCAGCCAAAGTGGTGCATTGACAGTGGAAGCTGGTGCAAAAAACATTCCCCAGATTACTGCAATGATTAGTGGTACTCCAATCCCCAGTAGAAAACTCGTTATCATTCCACTACCTTTTTGGAATCCCCCAAAACCAATTGCCACTAGTGCGAGAACTTCTAACAGAAAGCGAAGCATTACATTTAAAACCACAGTGAATCCCCCTTTGCCCATGCAACTGTAAATGACATGCTAAAAGCTCTAAGCAAGCTTATAATAAGTACGCTTACCTAAAAACTAATGCCATTAGTTTAATAATATAACTAACAACCTTAGTTTGACAAGTTTTATTGGAACATACTGATAATCATCTGAATTTCGTTTAAGGCCAAGAAAAATAGGACAGCCATGTTAATGACTGCCCTACTAATTATATTGTATCCTCGTGGGTTCGGAATCTGGATAATTAAGAGGCTCTCTAACCCTGTCCTGTTTGCTGCTTCCATACTTCAGCCTTATCTAAAAAACGAGCCATACTTGCTTAAAAATATACCCTTAATGCTTCCCCAATTTATCTAATACCCAGTTAGCTCTAGCTCCATTTTCGCCGGTACTTGGGGATTTAGTATCTACTCCAGTTAATTCTTCTACCATCATTGTTACAAGAGGCTGCTGGACATGCTGGGGACGGTCAAATTTCCATTGCTGCTCTCCAGCTGCAGTTGTTAATACAACTGGATCATCCCCAAACGTAGAGAAGGTAATTTTTCCTTCACTGCCTACAATTTCGTTTACATCCACATTCTCAAAAGCAGCAAAGCACCAATTTCCTACACCATGTACACCAGAATCAAAACGGTACGTACCTGTCACGATATCCTCAGCCTGGTAATAACCAGCCTGATTTGACGCAATTCCATGAACGTCTTTAATCGGTCCGAGTAGAAAATCTAAGATATCAAGTGTGTGACTAGCTAAATCGTAGAATAGCCCCCCACCTGACATTGCAGGCTGCAGTCTCCATGGAAGTTCTTCTCCCTTTTTCACTTCATCTGCTGTTTTTTGATACTGTGTACTCGAAACAAAACGCACATCTCCAATCGCCTTACGATCCAATAATTCTTTTATTTTTAGAAAACGCGGCTGCGCCCTTCGATAATAGGCAACATATAATGGTACTCCGGCAGCTTTACATGCATGAATCATTTCACTGCATTCCTCGAAATCAATGGCCATAGGCTTTTCCACATAAACCGGCTTCCCTGCCGCGGCAACTTTTAACGTGTATTCCTTGTGTGACCCAGGTGGTGTTGCAATATAGACTGCATCTACCTCGGGATCCTGTATAAGCGCATCCGCGTCATCATACCATTTCGGGACATTGTGTCGCTCAGCGTAGTCCTTCGCTAATTCGCCATTACGTCGCATCACCGCTACTAACTCGGAATTCTTCACCTTTTGAAAGGCTGGCCCGCTCTTCACTTCGGTCACATTTCCACAACCAATTATTCCCCAACGAACTTTTTCTAATTTCAAATGAACTCCCCCTTGTTTATTCGCCCTCTTTTTGCAGTGAAATCTTTTTTGTATACAGCAGTATAATCATACCTTTACTTGTGAGGCTACACAAATAAGGTCTGAACCTCAAAGTACTCCGTCAAAGGTACTTTTCTACCTTCATTATGCCACTTATGATAATCTCTGAAAACCTGATGGATATCATGGTTCGCCTTTTCCTCTACGATATATGTAATAGCGAGGAAACTACGCCAATAGTCATACATTATACTACTCAAGCTCCCTTGATAACTAGCACTGCCAAATTCCTCTAAAGAGCGCTCGCCATATTTATCTTTAAATATGTCCACTAGCTCCCTTTCGACATTCGTAATGTTGGTAAACTCTATTTCATCTAATATCAGTTTTCTAGGTAAATACTCGCACATTCCCTCTTCGAACCAGATTCCATCCTCTCGCTCATCATCAAATTCATCCAAAAACAAATCAGAGTGGTGTGTTAGTTCGTGACCCACTATTGTAAATATATGCTCTTCCGAAAGGTTTTCATAAAACGTTTTTACTTTGGCGTTCTCCCGTCCCTCTAGTTGATCAACAAATAATCTTCTCCAGTTTGGTAAATCTGGAGAAATATAAATAAGGTCTTTATTTGTAAAAGCTGGGATTGGTACATTGGAAAAAGTAGTGGTCGCCAACTCTTCCGAAGTCCAAACAATCCCTTTAGGTAAATCTCTTAAAGCAAAATCTTTTTCTAGTACTCTTTGGAACTTCACCAATTTATTACTAAATCGATCAATTATACTCTGATATTTTTCATATTCCTCTTTCTTTTCGAAAGCGTAGATGTGCTTCAATTATTTTCGCCCCTTTCCTTCACAATTTTAACTCTATAAATGAGAATATCTGGCAGCCATAATTTCATATTAATATAATAACCATCGTCGATAAAATCCTTTCATACGCTTTATATTAAGGGAATGTCTTGGCAGAAGCTATGAAGTTATATAAAATTTCTGTAATTTTTTAAACTTCGCCTTCTTTATCTTGTAAATTTTAGTAAAATAGAACCAAGGGGGAGAGTTGATGAAAAAGTTTACGAAGCAAGAAACGAGTTGGATGTACTATGATTGGGCAAATAGTGCTTACTCTATCATTATTACTACTGCCATTTTTCCAATTTTTTATAAAGCACAAGCAACAGCTGCAGGTGTAGAGGCTGCAGATTCTACGGCATACCTTGGTTACACGATTGCTATTTTCACCTTTATCCTGGCAATGATAGGACCAATATTAGGAACCTTTGCTGACTATGAAGGATACAAGAAAAAGTTTTTCTTTGGCTTTTTATTAATAGGTCTGGTTTCCACCTTTTCACTCATCTTCGTTCCTGAAGGAGAGTGGTTGCTATTACTGATTATCTTTACGATATCTTCGCTAGGATTAAGAGGGGCGAATCTCTTTTATGACGCGTTTCTCGTTGACGTAACAGAGGATAAGCGGATGAATAAAGTATCAGCACGAGGCTATGCACTAGGCTATATCGGGAGTGCTATCCCGTTTGTAATCAGTATTGGAATCATTTTGATGGCACAGCAAGAAATTATACCCATCTCCAGTACGACAGCTAGTAAAATCGCCTTTGTTATCACCTTCATCTGGTGGGGCGTATTCTCTATTCCTATGTTAAAAAACGTAAAACAAATCCATGGAATCAAACGCGGTCCGAAACCAATTCGTACAAGCTTTTTACGCCTTAAAAACACAGTAAAAAATATTAGCCAATATAAGTACTTAACTATTTTTCTCATCGCATACTTTTTCTATATAGATGGGGTGGGAACGATAATTTCCATGTCTACCGCATATGGGACAGATGTTGGCGTTAGCTCCACCATATTACTCGTCGTCCTTTTGGTTACTCAAATTGTAGCAGCTCCATTTGCTGTTTTATACGGAAAACTAGCAGATCGCTTTTCCGCTAAAGCTATGTTAAACGTAGGAATCATTGTGTACACGATCGTATGTATTTATGGTTATTTCCTTGAAACAGCATTTGACTTCTGGGTTCTTGCTATGCTCGTTGCCACCTCTCAAGGCGGCATTCAAGCATTAAGCAGATCTTATTTTGCGAAGCTCGTTCCAAAAGCTAATGCCAATGAATTCTTTGGTTTTTACAATATCTTTGGCAAATTTGCATCTGTTGCAGGACCTATACTAGTAGGTGCAACAGCGCAAATCACTGGAAAAACCAATGCTGGTATTTTAAGTCTTATCATTCTTTTCATTATTGGCATGATCATCTTAAACTTCGTACCGTCTGATAAGAAGATGGAAGGCCTAAAAACTCCTGAAGTAAATATTTCTTAGTTTAATTGAATTTTTGTTAGAGATAAACCGTTTATCCGTGAGGGTAGACGGTTTTTTGTTTGTGCTGGGGTGCGACCTTAGGTACCATCACGAAAGTTTGGATGGTGGATACGCGAGTTGTGGTAGTGGCCACGCGACTTTTGTAGCTTCCCGTGCGACTTGAGCGTGTTCTTACGCGACTTCAAAACTAAAAGGTTGACGTTACTAAAAGTAACTGCTATGATTATACTGAATTAAAGATAATTTAATTTAAAATAAATGAATTGATTAAAGTAATTTTCCTTGCGGTTGCCAAATGGAACCCAAGATAAGTGCTTTAAGATGGAGGAAGAAATGGGTTTACTCGATAGATTTTTTGGAAGAGAAAAAGAGGAGGAAACAACAATGGAAAAATTAAACATTGGTATTATTCTAGGTTCAACACGTGAAGGACGCTTAAGTCCACAGGTAGGAAACTGGGTACAAGAATTAGCAGACCAACGCGGTGATGCAAACTATACGGTTATTGATCTTGCAGACTACAAATTGCCACTACTTGGCGAAAATGGCGGAGACACTTCAGGTGCAGCTGCATGGGCAGAAGCAATTGCGAAACAAGATGGATTCGTTTTCGTTGTACAAGAATACAATCATTCTATTACAGCATCACTTAAAAACGCTTTAGATTATCTCCGCGTAGAATGGAACAACAAAGCTGCAGGTATCGTATCCTACGGTTCTGTTGGTGGAGCACGTGCTGCGGAACATTTACGTGGAATCCTAGGTGAATTGCTAGTAGCAGATGTTCGTGTTCACCCAGCTCTTTCTTTATTCACAGACTTCGAAAACGGAGCAGACTTCAAGCCAGCTGCGGTTCAAGCAGATTCCGTTAACCAAATGCTTGACCAGCTTATCCCTTGGTCTACTGCATTGAAAACAATTCGTTAAGTATAAAATAAACAGTCCAAAACCTCTACCCATTATGGATAGAGGTTTTTTTACGTATCATTTTTTCACTCTCCTATACTACCAAATGGCCAGTTCACCAACAAAATCTCCTCCTTTACAAATCACTATATTGAGGTTATGATTTTAACTACCGAACGTTCGTCAGTCTAAATTTGGTGTCATAGTCGGTGAAAGGAGTTTTCACAATGGTACAGCAATCTTTGTTTAAAAATCGGACTTTCTCTATATTACTTCTCGCTGGGATCTTTGCGATTGTGGGATTCAGTATGTTTCTAACCACAACGACCTGGTATGTTACAACATCACTTAGTGCCAGCTCCTTGGGTCTAGTCTTAATCTCTGCAACGGTCCCCCGTTTAATTATGATGGTTTTCGGTGGGGTTCTAGCAGATAAATATAAAAAATCGCTGATCATGTTCTGGACTAACTTAATCCAAAGCATGCTTTTATTTAGTATTTTTCTTTTGGTCTCCAGCGATAACATGAGTCTTATGCTACTACTTATTTTATCTGGTTTGTTTGGTATGCTTGATGCATTTTTCGGCCCTGCTAGCTCCTCTATGATTCCCAAAATTGTGGAGAAGTGGCAATTACAACAGGCAAACGCCTATTTTCAAGGTATCGACCAGATTTCCTTCATTATCGGACCCATCCTGGCTGGAATTATTATGGAAGTATCCAGTGTGGCAACAAGCTATTTCGTAGCATCTATTTTCGTGTTTCTCTCAGCTGTTATTATCTTTCCACCATTTGTGAAGGAAGGAAATGTAGAAAAGACGGACCAAACTAAACCTTTACACGATTTAAAAGAAGGAATCTCTTATATTCGCCGTTCATCCTTTTTATTAACGGGTATTCTTGTCCTAATAACACTTAACTTTTTCATTTTTGGTACACTGAACATTGCCTTCCCCCTTGTTGTTGACCTGCATGGTGGTAGCCCAATTAATTTAAGTGCCATGGAAGTTAGCTTAGGCGTGGGAATGATATTCAGTACGATTATCCTTAGTAAAGTTCATATTAAGCGAAAAGGAAGGGCATCTATTATTGGGCTACTTGCTGCCATCCTTAGCTTTTTGATTTTTAGTCAGGCACCTAGCCTTATCTTACTGACAGTTCTTGTCTTCTTTATTGGCTTCTCCATGTCCTTTGTCTATATCCCGTTTTTTACAGCAGTACAGGAAACAACGGATAATCGTTTAATGGGAAGAGTCATGAGCATTATTTTTCTTGCCATGAATGGTTTTGACCCGATTGCATATGGGGTAGTCAGTGCCCTTATAACGATAGGGATTTCGGTAAAACTGACCCTGCTCACATTTGGTATTGCGGGATTAATTGTAGCGCTTATCATATACTTTAGGGCGCGGAATTATGTGAAAGCATAATCTAGTAATTCTTGAGTGACCTTTCACATTGATAGGAGTGGTTAACATGATTACGGTAGCTGGAAGTATCAATATGGACCTTGTCGTCACAACGGATCGAACACCGAACAAAGGTGAAACACTGTTAGGGAAAGACTTTCAAACAAACCCTGGTGGCAAGGGGGCAAATCAGGCAGTTGCTGCCGCTCGCCTTGGTAACACGACGAAAATGATCGGACACGTGGGGAAAGACGCATTTGGTGTTTCATTAATAGAAAACTTAACCCAACAAAACGTCGGAACCGAATATGTAAAAACAAAGGATGGCTCATCAGGCATTGCAACGATAACGGTGGCAGAAGGTGACAACTCTATTATCGTCATACCAGGCGCTAACTTCTCGTGGGAAGCGGAGGAGTGGAAGCAATACACGACCATCATTCAAAAGAGCGATGTGTTAGTCCTGCAGTTCGAAATCCCGCTCGACGTGGTAGAGGCATTTGCGGATATGGCGAACAAGGTAGGAACTACGGTCATCTTAAATCCTGCACCAGCGCAAGCCTTACCAGCTGGCTTAATTGCACTAGCTGATTACCTCACACCTAATGAAACAGAATGTAAGGAACTCTTTGGGATGGAAGCAGAAGAGGCTGTCGCTCAATTTCCTAACAAATTAATCGTCACAGAAGGAGAAAAAGGGGCACTCTACCATGACGGCACCTCCCTCGTGCGCATTCCAGGTTTCCCTGTCAAAGCAGTGGATACCACAGGTGCAGGAGATACATTTAACGGTGCATTAGCTTCTGCTATTGCTGAGGGCCTAGCTTTAAAGGAAGCTGTCTCCTTTGCAAATGCGGCAGCATCCTTATCTGTCCAGCACTACGGGGCACAAAAAGGAATGCCGCTGAGAAAAGCCGTTTTAGAGCGATTAGGTGAATTGGAGTAAATGAAAGGCATGGGATCAAGATGTACTAACACTGATTCCATGCCTTTTTTAAGGAATTCGACCCCGCTCCAATGAAAGCGATTAGCGAGCATAATATTATACAAACCCACCTTGATCTATTATCATATCGAGAACAAGGAGGAGTAAAAAATGAACCCAGAATATCAAGATTTGTTTTCTCCATTAACGTTAAAAAATGGTGTTGAATTAAAGAACCGCTTAGTGATGGCGCCAATGACTAACTCTTCATCCAATCCCGATGGAACTGTAACGGATGCAGAGGTAAACTACTATGCCCGCCGCTCTAAAGGCGTAAGCATGGTCATCACGGCTACAACATATGTTATACCGAATGGAAAAGGATTTCCTAATGAATTTGCGGCAGATCGTGATGCCATGATTCCGAGCTTAAGCAAACTAGCAAAAGCAATTCAAGCACAGGGTGCTAAAGCCATTTTACAAATTTTCCATGCTGGAAAAATGAGTCCCACAGATCTTGTTCCAGATGGCGATGTTGTGAGTGCAAGTGACGTTCCAGCGGATCGAGAAGGTGCTGCCAAGCCACGTCCTTTACGCGAAGAAGAGGTAGAAGAGATTATTGAAGCTTTTGGTGAAACAACTCGTCGTGCCATTGAAGCAGGTTATGATGGTGTGGAAATACATGGAGCGAACGGCTACTTAATCCAGCAATTCTTTTCTCCACATTCCAACCTACGTGAGGACCGGTTTGGTGGAAGCCTGGAAAAACGCATGACTTTCCCACTTGCTATTGTTGATAAAGTACAAAGCGTCGTTGCGGAACATGCAGATGACTCCTTTATCGTGGGATATCGTTTTTCTCCGGAAGAGCCTGAAACACCAGGAATTACGATGGAAGAGACACTTCATTTAGTAGACGTGTTAGCAGATAAAAATCTAGATTACCTACATGTTTCCTTGTTCGATTTCTTCTCTAAGCCAAGACGAGGTGTAGAAGATTTAGAGAAAACTCGTATCGCACACCTGCTTGAAACAATTGGCGAGCGTGTACCTTTAATCGGTGTAGGTTCTATTTATACTGCAGAAGATGCGAAACTAGCATTCAATACAGGTGTCCCACTTCTTGCCCTAGGTAGAGAGCTCATTATTGATCCTGATTGGGTTCAAAAGATAGCCGAAGGAAGAGAAAGTGAAATCATTACGGAAATTAATAAAGAGAAGCAAGAAGAATTAGTAGTACCAGACCCACTTTGGAAAAATATCATAAACACACCCGGTTGGTTCCCAGGAGTGTAAGAACAAAAAGGCCAGGCCACTGCACCAAACTGTAGGGCCTGGCTTTTCTTACTTATTCCTTAAAATCTGGGACAAACTTTTCAAGGAATCATATTGCTTAATGTGATATTTCCGGCCTTCCTTTTGTAAGTACTGTTTCTCAGTGAATTGAGTTAGCACATGTAATAAATGTCTGTAGGACACGCCTAAATAATCGCAAACTGTAACATGTTTCTCTTTATAAACCCCGTTATCCGCCGTTTGCAGGATGAAATCAGCAAGTCTGTTTTCAAGTGGGAAGGCAAGACTTTGCGTATATTTCATTGCCATCTGGGTTGCCTTTACGCTTAAAAACCGCGTTAGTTCGCGCAAGAATTTCGCATCTTCCATTAGTTGCCTTCGATAGTAATGCATCGGCAGAGCGAAACAAATGGTCTTTGTTGAGGCTTGAATCCCCTTTGTGTAATACACATCATGCAGTAATTCCATTTCCCCAATAAATTCATTAGCATTGATAAAATTAATTAACGATACTTTTCCATTTTGATGGGTGATATAGATCTTTGCTTTTCCCTCTACCACGTAATATAGAAAGTCAGGTCTCGTTCCTTCTTGAATAATCCAATCATCACGCTGATATTCATGTACTTCCATATACGCTTCCACCGGGGCAGAAAACAAATGTTCAATTGAGTGTCTTTCTACAAATAGGCGTTTTTTGCTCGCTTTATAAATTTCCATTATTCACCTCAAAATAGGAGATATCTCATATTTTCTATTTTCTTTCCATGATACCATGCAATCAATGAGGGGGATATAGAATGAATACACAACGTTGGATGGGCATACGATTTTTTAGTTTTTTTATGACATGGGGCATTTTTCTACCCTATTGGGCCGGGTGGATGATCTATACAAAAGGCATCTCTGTTTCAGAAGCTAGTTTGATCATGAGTGTAGGCTTGGTCGCAAGAGGACTCTCTACCTTATTTGCCTTTCCTTACCTTTCCGATAAGGTTAGCAGTAAGCGATTATTAAACATAGCGGGGATTGGGACATTCATTGCCCTTATCGCTTACATTCCGGCAGGATCCTTTACGAGTTTAATGGGAGCAACCATCCTTCTGCACCTTTTCTATCCAGCACTTATGCCTGCGTTAGATAGTGCTGCTGGTGTGCTTGTACAAAACAAACAATTAAAACATTATGGGAGAAGCCGGCAGTGGGGATCGATTGGGTTTGTTTCAATTGGCATGGTTCTTACTATTTTCACAGCGAGGTTTGGCGATGAGATCATTTTTTGGGCGCTATTACTAGGAATAGTAGCTTTTGTGGTGCTTAGTCTGTTGCAAGCACCCGCTGTCTTATCTGTAAAACCACCAGCGGAACAAACACAAAAGATTGGCCTTTTCTCTGTATTCAAAATCAAACATTTTAGCCTCGTACTCCTAATTGTTATATTGCTACAGGCAGCACATGCGAGTTACTACAATTATGGTTATATTTTTTTACAGGATATTAATGCACCAACATACTTAATCGGTCTTATTATTAACATTGGCGTTATAGCTGAAATCATCTTTTTCTCAATTGCCGATAGAAGGTTTGGTAATTTTTCAGTAGGAGCCTTACTAACACTGTCAGCAATTGGTTCCTCTGTACGTTGGATTGCTGTATTTGCCTTTCCAAGCGTCGTTATCTTTAGTATTGCGCAAGTTCTACATGCATTTTCCTTTGCAATGGCGCATTATGCCTTTATGAAATACTTAATTAACAATATTCCGCAAGTACAGATACCAAAGGCACAGGGCATCTACTCTGCATTAGCGCTTAGCTGGAGTACTGCAGTATTCACCATTTTCGGTGGGTTTTTATATGAAATCGAACCACGCTTTGCCTTTATCGGCATGGTCATTTGTACCATTCCAGCCATGTTGTTAGCGTTGGTTTATCGAAACGTGGAGACGAAGCAAGGTAATGTGCTGGAGACCATCTAAAAAGCAAACAGGCTTGTCCCTAGTGGATAAGCCTGTTATTTTTCTCACCTGATTAAGCTTTTAACCGATTTACAAAGTCATGTAAATAATCGAGTGAGGTAATGTTCTGGTTACATGTTTCATTGTCTCGGCAGATATAATTCCCTTTCTTGGTAAACGTCCCTTGTACTTTTCCTTTTTTATGTGCAAGGAATAAACCTACCTCTTCATGTTTATGACAAATTGAACATATTCCTTTCTGGTTTATCATATCGAAGGAACCGTGTAACCCCGTTAATTTCCCGTTTTGTTTCAGCACAATAAACTTTTTATTCGTACTGTAATCAATCCAGCTCAAATAACATACTTGCTGCAAGTCTAATTCTTGTAAAGCTGGTATTTTTAACTTTTTAACTTTAGGAAACAATTTTTTGATTCCTTGCTCTGTCACTTGAAACGGAATGACGTATGGTTTCAACTGAAATAAAAACCTTTCCGCTTTATCTTTATCATCCACCAATGTAATAGGTTGAAGTAACTGTGCTTGTTCTTCTGTGATTGCAGGTATTAATGCTAATACTCTTTCTTTAGCCATTGATTCTAATGCGCCTAATACGGATTTTTCATTAGAAGTTGAGTGGCCACTAACTAAATCTTGCGCTTGCCGTGCAATGAAATTGAATTGGTCCACCCGAATAAAAGGCTCCATTTCTATCTCTCCAATCTTTAAACGTAACTCAGATTCCTTACCCATTATAGAAAAGAAACCCTCTTATTCCTATGCAGAAAACAATTAGAAAACGTTTTGTACATAGGCAGAGCCTTTCTATTCGTTGTATGCATATAAGAAAGCACCGGAAATCATCCTTTCAGAAAGACTTCCAGTGCTTCATGATCTCCTTATGTCTAGCTAGAATAGATAATCTTCTTAATGGTATCTACTGACAGATAATATTCTTCTGCTAAATCATCTATTGAAAACCCATCTTTATAGGCGTTTTTAATGGAAACGTTTCTTTCAGCAATCGCTTTTCTTGCTCCAGAAGAAGATCCCCACTTTTGATAGCTTGACTTCTCTTTCGGTATATAGATTGTTTCACCTTGAATGTACTGCTGAATTTCTTTTATTAACTCTTCTGGTAAAATGGAATTCGCTTTAACATAGCTCATCATAGACAGCTCCTTATCCGTAATATGGAAAATAAGGGGCAAAGCCTATAACTACTTTAGACGAATATATTTTTTAATGGTAACTCCTGCAAAGATTCGCCTATTCATTATTAGACTTTGCATGAGAAGCTACAATATCAGACATGATAAATGCCATATCTATCACCTACTCTTTATAACGCATTTTATATGACTCTCCTCTTTACTGTAATGAAATTTCTTCTCCTTTTCAATACAGGAATTAGGTTCCATTGTTTTTTATAGAGTTTTCATTGATTCTAAATCAACCTAACGAGAAATGTTTTTCTCTCAATAGGGAAGTATGAATACTATGAGATAAAAATTGCATGTACGGGAGGAACGAATCATGTATGACTTGGATTTACATCATATTTTTCAACTTGGACTTATTTTAGTTATGATTGCAGCTGGAATTACGGCGATTGCAAAGAAATTTAAACAGCCCTACCCCATTGCGTTAGTCATTGTCGGGGCAATCATTGGGCTTGTGAACATTCCTGTATTAGAGCCATTAAAAGACTTTATTACAGAAGGAGAAGTGTTTAACTTTGTTATTATCACGTTGTTCTTACCTGCTTTATTAGGGGAAGCAGCGTTAAAGCTCCCTTTTTCCCATTTAAATGAAAACAAAAAGCCGATTTTGGCACTTGCGTTTGGCGGAACTTTTTTATCCTTTCTAATCATTGGCTTTTCATCCTTATGGCTTCTTGGACTTTCCATCCCTGCAGCCTTTGTATTTGCAGCATTAATGAGTGCTACAGACCCTGTTAGTGTTTTATCCATCTTCAAGAGTGTCGGTGTGAAAAAGAGACTTTCTACTGTAATTGAAGGGGAAAGTCTGTTTAATGATGGATTAGCGGTTGTCTTATTCAATATTTCCGCTTTCTCCCTGATCTCCTACCTCGACATGGGGATACTAGGTGCTGGACATGGTGTATGGGAATTTATTAAAGTCATCTCTTTAGGCTTACTTATTGGAGGATTACTTGGCTACGGCTTTTCGCGTCTTACTCGATACTTTGATGATTATCCATTAGAAATTATATTTAGCATTATTCTTTTCTACGGTGCCTTCTTACTGGCGGAAAGCTTTGAGGCATCTGGAGTTATTGCCGTTGTGGTTGCAGCCCTTATTTTTGGAAATTATGGATCAAAGATTGGCATGAGTCCTGCCACCAAATTAAACATCAGTAATTTTTGGGACGTCGTAACACTGCTAGCCAATTCCCTCGTCTTTTTAATGGTCGGGTTAGAAATTACACGGATTAATGTGGCAGAACATTGGGGGCTTATTTTTACCGCCATTTTAATCGTGCTAATCGCCAGAAGCTTCGCAGTCTATGGCAGCCTTCTGTTCCTTAAAAACATCCCACTCTCCTGGAAGCATATTTTAAATTGGGGCGGTCTAAAAGGATCCTTATCCATCGCACTCGTACTTAGTCTTCCGAGAGATTTTGAAGGTCGTGAGGAGATCTTGATTCTTGCTTTTAGTGTCGTCTTGTTCTCCCTCGTCGTGCAGGGACTTTCCATTAAACCGCTGATAACATGGCTTGGCGTAAATAAAAAAGAAGAAGGTTACCAAGAGTATGAAGCCCTTATTGCCCGTGCTCATCGTTACGAGACGGGAATTGAAGAAATCAATAAGGTAAAAAAGAACTTGTTTATAACCGAATTGGTTTCAGAATCTGTTGTCGATGAGTATAAAAAGCAACGTACCAAATTGCACAATGATATCAATGCGCTTTTCCATAAACACCCTGACCTTAGAAAAAAACAGGAAATTGCCCTCTTAAAACATTCGCTCTACGCGCAACACGAAGCCGTTGGGCATTTATTGAAGGAAGATATCATTTCGAGTGAAGTTGCACAACAGGAACAGGATTTGATTACCAACAAAATCGTGGAATTAGAGGAAGAGTCATAAAGTGAAACTTCATTTGGTGGGGGTTTTACTGCCAGTTGAGGCGGGATAAAGCGAGAAAAATAATAATGGTGTATCTGTCATTACATAGACAGATACGCCATTATTCCATTTTAATGACTTATAAATTTAGTGTTCATTTTGTTCTACATAGCTTTTAAAATTGCTTAGGATCGCCTGCCAACCTTGTTGCTGAAACTCTGCTGGATGTGAAGCGTCTGCATCAAACGTCTCCACTACTTCGGTTTCCTTGTCATCACCTTTAAACGTGATGTTTACTTTCCTTCCATCCGCCATGGTATAAGCAATAACCTCATGTAATATTACTTCATCATAGATTCCACCAAAGTCGAAACCTGTACTGCCATCTTTGGCTTCCATTTTTGAAACAAATGTCCCGCCTACTCTAAGATCATTTTCTGCAAATGGGGTGTGCCAATCATCTGAAGCATTGTTCCATTGTTTAATGTGGTCTGGCTCTGTCCAATACTTCCACACCTTGTCTATTGGTGCTTGAACAGTTGCTTCTACTCTGATTTCTTTTGATGTTCCCAATTTAATACCCTCCTAAATAATCACATGATTTTTTTATCGGAGTTGGTTACATGAGATGTCTTATTATATATTATAAAAGGCCAACAGTTATTTTACTACTTAGAATTATTAAAAAGTGCATTACCCGGGAAATAATCCTAAACTATCCATACTAATTACAATCACCTGTTTAATGTTCTAACGCTTCCTTCTCTCCCTCTTTCCGTTCAGCAGGGATGTGTCCATACCGCCAAATTAAACTTCTTTCATAGAAGTCATACCAAAAATTTATCTTGTCAGAAATTTGCTCGACTTGTTCTTCCGACACAATAGGGTCTACATGTGTAAGAAGGATATCCTTATTCAATACGTACGAACGGCAAAATTGTTTCAACTCTCAGAAATATTCTAGTTACCACCTGACCATCAAAAAAAGAGCACACCAACAAAAGGTGTGCCCTCATCTCTTCTATTATCGATTAAATGTAACTCTTTCTGTTGCATTTCCCAACGTGATAGCTGTTTCACTTGGTTTTGTTTGAGAAATGAGCTTGCCATTTCTGAAGGAATATCGTACTGCTGCTTGCTTACGAATGACTTCATATTCATTCTCTGCTGTCATTACGATGAAATTCGCTGGTTTTCCTTCTTCAATTCCATATTTGTCTTCAATATGCAATGTCTTCGCACTGTTTTTTGTGATTAGATCAATCGAGTTTACAATTTGCTCATAGCCCATTAATTGCGATGCATGGATTCCCATATGCAAGACCTGAAGCATGTTCCCTGTTCCGAGTGGATACCATGGATCAAAGATATCATCATGGCCAAAGCAAATGTTTAAGCCAGCTTCCTGTAATTCTTTTACCCGCGTCAGACCACGGCGCTTCGGGTAGGTATCAAATCTTCCTTGTAAATGAATGTTCACAAGTGGATTGGATACAAAATTAATATTCGACAACTTCAATAGGCGGAACAATTTCGTTGTATAGGCATCATTGTAAGAGCCCATTGCTGTGGTATGGCTCGCAGTTGTTCGCTCGCCCATGCCACGTTCGTATGCTTCTTTGGCTACCACTTCCACAAATCGAGACTGCTCGTCATCGATTTCATCACAGTGGATATCTACTAAAAGATCATATTTTTCCGCTAGATCAAAGGCTGTCTTCATCGACTCCACACCATATTCTCTTGTGAATTCAAAGTGAGGAATACCACCCACAACATCCGCACCCAATTTCAATGCCTCTTCAAGTAATTCGACACCATTTGGGAAAGATTGAATCCCCTCTTGTGGAAACGCGACAAGCTGAATGTCAACAAAGTCCGCCATTTCTTTCTTCACTTCTATCATGGCTTTTAATGCAGTCAGACTTGGGTCAGTTACATCAACATGTGTACGTACATGTTGGATTCCTTGTGCAATTTGCCATTTTAATGCCTTTGTTGCTCTTGTTTTCACATCTTCCTCTGTTAACGACTCCTTACGCTGGGACCACCGTTGAATTCCTTCGAATAAGGTGCCGCTTTGATTCCATTCCGGTTCCCCGGCAGTTAAGGTTGTATCTAAATGAATATGTGGCTCAATGAATGGCGGTAAAACAAGTGCGCCCTTTGCGTCAATTACCTCTTCTATACCCGAAACTTCCTCAAGATTTTGTGTAATAGCAGCAAACTTGCCATCTTCAATCAATATATGCCAATGTCCTTCTTTTCCACGTAATGTTGCATTTTTTATGAGCATTTGATATCTCCCTTTTCTAAAAGTATGAATATAGCCGTTCCTAGTCGGCCTTCCTTAAAACAGGCGCTTCTTCTTTTTTAATTTTTATTGATGCTAGATACATAAATACGATATAAACAGCTGCTGTTCCAATTAAGGCATTTAATGGAGTAATTCCTGGTGCTAGCTGTGCAATTACAACACCACTTGCCCATGCCCCAATCGCAACCCAGTTCACTGGTTTAAACGTCATTTCTTTAAACGTACCATACTTCCTTTTTCTAACAAAGAAATAATCCGCGATAATGATTGCCCCAATGGAAGGGATAGCGGCGCCCAGAATGTTTAAGAAGCCGACGAAGTTGTTGTACATCCACATGGCAAGCAGTGTCCCAACGAGTCCATTTACAACAACAAATACCTTTTTAGGAAGCTTGGTGATATTCGCAAACCCTAATCCAGAAGCATACAGTGCATTATCATTGGTCGTCCAAATATTTAACCCTAACACGATAATTGCCGGAATCATCAATCCTTGTAAAAACATGACTTCTGAAATATCTGGTAGTCCGTAAGACATTGCTCCGACTGCGCCAAACAAGAACATTAACGAGTTCCCTAAGAAAAACGCAATAACCGTTGCTACTACGGCTGAACGGGATGTCTTGGCAAACCGCGCAAAGTCTGGTGTTAACGTTCCGCCACTAATAAAGGAGCCAACGCAAATCGTAAGAGCTGCCGCTACGGTCAATGTTTCTGTAGGTTCATAGCTCCACAGTGTATCAAAACCGCCCAAGTACTCTGTTGCTTCAAATACAGAATAGCTTCCTAAAATCGCAATGGCAGGTACAGCAATAAATCCTAAGACGACTAAAGCTTTCATGCCAAAGATAGCTGATGCTGTAATGGCAACTCCAAAAATAAAGATTAAAGCATAGACATTCCAATCCATGGCGGTTGCCACAGGCACGGCAAACATCGCGACTCCAACACCAAACCAACCAACCTGCGTAAATCCTAGTAAAAAGGAAGGCAAATACGATCCCTTTTCACCAAACGCGTATTTAGCCAGAAGATGTGTAGACAAGCCTGTCTTTGCCGCAATATAAGCAAGCGATCCTGTATACATCCCAAGCGCTATATTTCCGATTAACATGATTAAAATAAATTGTGAGAATGATAGGCCAGCCCCCAATTCCCCACCAGCTAGCATACTTGCAGAGAAGAACGTAAACCCGAGCATAACGGATAATGTCTTCCAAAAATTATTTCGTTCTGACTGTGGTACTGCTTGTAATGAATACTCAACATCTATTTTTTTCATCATTATTCCCCCAACTATGATTTTTCCGGCACCAAAAATCAAAATCAAAAGCGAAAGCGACCGTTTAGAGACGTACGGACTGGACTGAGCCGTAGGAGATAAAGGAAACATGCCCCTGCAACAGGGGTATGTCGACGTTGGCCGTCAAGGCCGGTTTTAGTCGACCCTCCTTCCCTTTAGAGCTGATGTTGACTTTCACCCTCCGGGTATAAGGGCGACTAAGCCTCTGGTTGTCACCAATCGGCAAGTCTTCTTTATCGTACGGAGGCGAGGGAAGTCTCGCTAGTCTCTGGGCGCTGGAGCTGGACGTGGATGATTCAGTTATTTCGTTATCCACAGCACACATACTTTCCAATTTCCTATACAGCAAAAAAAGAGGCTAATTACCAGTTAACCTGACAATTAGCCTCTTTTTTTATACAATACACCAGCATAGGGTAAAGCACACCTACTCCTCGTGTATTGTAAAAATCCGCTGTCCTTGTCAGCCTCTCTGGACTGAATTAAAGGTACCATATGCAATTAAGTAGATTATGACAGGAAAACTAGTTCGTGTCAATTGGGTGTGTGGACAGAAGTAGATTTCCTTTTACAAAAAGCGCTCATAGATGAAACCGTCGAATGAACTCCTCTTTAAATGTTTTGGATGAAAATAACAGCATGCCAATAAGTGTTAGCAGTGCATAGAGAGAAGTTCCTGCGCATGCCCAGAGGATTGTAGCAATCCCGGTAATATACAAGCCAATCGGAACAAAACCGATCCCAATCATGGCTAATATATAGCCCACATATTCCCGCCAGCGCATTCGCTTTTTCAAAATAATGATGGTTATCAGAAGCGTAGCCATAATAATTATCAAAGGGATGGCAAAATTTACTGACCATCGCTGGAAAACTGATGTAATGTCCATGATTACCAGTACACTAGATAGGCTTATTACCTGTAAAACAATTTTCGAGCCTGTATGTGCCGATGAAAGGATTGTATGGTTCATTGTTACGAAAAGATAAAGCGCCCCGCCTACTACATACAGCGACCAAAGGTAGTCGGGATTTACTAGAAGGTTTATAACAAAACATGTACTTGCCATAACAATAGATAGAAAGGTCACTATCTTTGCGATAAATGTCCTTCTTTTTTTCAGTGTCATATCCGGATAGTCTGGATATAACTTTACCTCATTATCTATTGATTCAGCTACTTTACGATGACATAAGGGACATGTCACGTGATCGACCGACACCCCACAATGATAGCAGTACTTCATTTCGTCTCCCCCCAATTATTGGAGTAAACTTCCACATTAAGGCCTGTTAAACGAGACAGTTGATTAAAGAACGACTTAATTATTTCCGATTCTACAATCGAGCGCGCAAACGTTATGGTCATTTGGTCATTAACAGAAGAGACTCCACAATTAATGGGACTATTTTTGGTGGGATACAGGACAACTTCCATTCTTTCAATATAACTTTTCATCGAGTCAGGCAGATTAATGCTTCCTAGATTAGTCAGGGTGAGCGTTTTCGCTAATTCCCCATAATGTCTAAACCCGTAGCGCATCGCATGATACTTTATGGACAATGGTACAATTCTTGTTTTTAAGCTCTTTTGTAGTTGCACGTGTCGATTTATCCCATCCTGTAAGTGCTGTCTATCCGTCTTACTTCTTAGTTGCTCCGATACTGTTTTAATAATATCCTCTAATGTAATGTCACCCGAAACATCCACCCTTACATTGACTACGGAAAAGAAGTTTCTTAATGTTATGGAAGGAAATTTACGACGGAGATTAGCAGGCAGCGCTATTGTAATATTTTCATTGTATACGCCGTACTTCATTGTTTCGGAATAAATAGCATGGATGAGCACTGCGGTAATAAATTCCGTTACAGACATGCCCTTTTGCTTTGCAACATGATTTAAAGCCGAAGCACGGATTACGCCATGAATAACATTTACGCCTGAAGGGTCAAATGGCGTTCCTTTAATTTGAAAGGCTCGCTGTACTTTATCCTGAAGATAATTTCGAGTCGACTTCTGATAATACTTTTCAAAACTATCTTCTGTTTCATACTTACTTGGCACTTGATCCGAAAATAATAACGCATCCCCGTCTACTGCTATGTCTTCTCCTTGCAAAGTTAAATATTGATAAATTAATGTTTTAAGAAACTCAACTGCACCTGTTCCGTCTGTAAGGGAATGAAAAATTTCCACCGCTATTCGTTTGTTAAAATATAAGACTTTGAACAAATAGCCATTATTCTCCTTTGGATGAATGGGGTGACAGGGGTAGGTCGTTTCCTGCTGAACGCTAAGTTTTTCTTCATTACTCTCCATAAAGTCCCAAAAGATCCCTTTGCGTACTTTGACAGCTAGTGTCGGGAATCGTTTGATGACGTGATCGAGCGCCTCTTGCAATATCTCCTCGTCTACCAAGTCTTTCATTAGTACAGAAACACGGTATACGGAGGAATTAGAAGCTTCTGTTACTGCATGAAACACCTTACCTGCATTATCAACTTTATACCATTTACTCATAAACGTACCTTCTTTACCTATGATAAAAATTTCTGCCATTTTAGTTGGTAAATCCGTGGTTCTTATCGTATCATCTTTGCCACTTTTTTAGTAACAAAGTCAATATAAGAATCCTATGCTTTTAAATAAAGGATGAGGGTTGCTATGAACCCAGCCCTTTAAAAAAGGGAAGTAGGGGAATATTCATTACTTATAAGCTTTATACCAATGATACGGCTGAATTTCCTTTAACGTTTTATATTGAAGTTCACCAGACGGAGTGGTTACAGCTGCTCTTACTTCCTCTCCCCAGTAAAAAAGCCGTTCTTGGCATACACCACATGGTGTTAAAATCGTTAACGGAGCATTTTCATCATCTCTTACGACACAGATAGTATGTGTTACTCTCGTATTAAGCTTATGCGCTTCTAGAATAGCGCCTGTTTCTATACATAGCTCTGTGGAAGCAACAATAACATCTGGTGCTACACTGGTGAGGATTTGCCCGCTTTCCGTATACATTGCAGCGGCGCCTCCCCATCCAGAAGGGTATCTATCTTCTATTAATTCGATTGCTGATTGGTAAAGCTGTTGTTCTATGTCCATCTTATCCTCCCTAAATGAATGCTGCTTATATGTAATGCACAAATATAAAATGATACTCTACAACCTGTTTTCCTTTATAAATGCTTCAAAAATACCTACACTATTTTTATTAAAGCGTTGCTTCTTCTTAACGAGCCAAAGATTTCTTTTAAGCTCCACATTTTCTATCTTCGTTCTACACAACGACCCTTGTTCAAGCTCCCTTGCAACCGTTAATTTCGAGACAATACTAACACCAAGACCTGCTTCTACTGCACTTTTAATGGCTTGAGTGCTACCTAGATCCATATAGCTTTGAATCTTATCCAATACTTGATGCTTTCTGAGGAAATTCTCAATAATTAACCTTGTACCAGAGGCTGGTTCTCGCCAAAGCATTTGCTCGTGCGCTAATTCGGCTATGTTGATCGCACCCCGCTCTACCCATGGGTGTTCTGGGGAATGAATAAGTACTAACTCGTCCTCGGCAATAGCTTCCACGAGAACATTATCATTCAATACCTCCCCTTCTACCAAGGCAAGGTCAATAACATCATCTAACAATGCTTCGATTACGCGTGGAGTATTCTCTACCAATAGCGATACGTTAACAGTTGGATAGTTCTTTTTCAATTGACCTAACATCCCTGGGAGAAGGTACTCCCCAATCGTTAAACTAGCCCCAACATTAAGGGAATCGTGATACCCCTTTAAATTGTCGGAAACGGCCGATTTTGAACGATTAAAATCTGCTACAATAGATTTTGCAAACGGGTATAGGGTCTGTCCGCTATCTGTTAATGTTAATCTGCCGTCTGTTCGGTCAAATAACAATGCATTATACGTTGTTTCCAACTGGTGGATCTGTTTAGTAACAGCCGGTTGGGAAACGTAAGATAATTTAGCTGCTTGACTTATACTACCTGTATCTACAACGAGACAGAAGATACTTAATGTATCTATATTCATGCTTATCCCTCCTTCTTATAACGTTATTTTTTTAAGTATAAAGTGATAAACGAAAAAAACATACTATCTTTAGTATGTTTTATTAGAAGAAAGCGACCTCCACAATATTATATAGGTTAATAAAAATAATAACCAAAATCGTAACACTAAATATCTTGTCTATTTGGTTATCTGTCAGTTTAACGCTAAAATTTGAGCCGATAATCCCACCCAAAATTCCTCCAGCGATCATGTAAGGTAACATGGACAAATCATATTCTGCATATCCAGTGGTAAAGGCAATGAGCAGCAGTGCAGATAATTGAGAGAAAAATATAATAAAAATAGAATTAACAGCCGCACTCTTTGTATTCATAGCAAACAATAAAATCAACACCGTAACATTTAATGGCCCTCCACCAATTCCCAGAAATGCCGATAAAAAACCTAATGCAAGGCCGATGGAAAAAATACCAGCTTTATTTTTAAAAGCAAACGATTTTACTTTATCTTTCTTTAGAAAATAAATAAAGACAAGCGTTAACAGCACCGCTAAGACAGAGGATTGGATAATTGCCGTGATGGTTGGAATGTTCATAGACACCGCAATAACGTTGAAGATACTCTTCCCTACAACCCCGCCAAGAATAGAGCCTCCAGCAAGAATGGAACTAATGGCTTTATCAATTTGTACTTCCTTATTCTTAAGTTTGATTAACGACATGGTTGCCATTGCTAGAACGGTTGCAGCGGATAAGACACCTATGGTCGGTAAATCAAAATCACCAAAGAAATCTAACACTGGTTTGATAATGACCCCGCCACCTAAACCAGCAATAGCCCCAAGCGTTGAGGCGAATAAACCAATAATAAAATATAAAATGAATATATCGACCAGCTCCCAAAAACAAATACCTTACTACTTTAAAAGTTTAGCAAACAAACCTTGATTGTAAAAATACCAATATGTCATAGGGTATAACCATTTAGTATGGGGTGCTAAATCAAAAGTAAAATTGGTCATTTAATATTAAATTTAGTAGAAAAGCCAATATCTTTCCTATTTTTCAAGTATAATGAAGCATATTCAGATCATGCATATGATATTTCCTGGAGAGAATCCTATACATATGACGAAAAAACGATTAAAGAGGTTATATAATGAGTAAAAGAAGTTTTGCGGATTATCAAGTAAGCGACGAAATAAAAAGAGCACTTGCTGTGTTAAAATACGAAACGCCAACAGAAGTTCAAAGTAAAGTCATCCCATTAGCAATGGAGAACCAAGATCTTGTCGTAAAAGCTCAAACAGGTAGCGGAAAGACGGCTTCCTTTGGTATTCCTGTTTGCAATATGATTGAATGGGAGGAAAAGAAACCACAGGCTCTCATCCTTACCCCAACGCGGGAGCTTGCCGTTCAAGTCCGCGAAGATATCACGAATATCGGCAGGTTTAAGCGTATGAAGGCAGTAGCCGTCTATGGAAAAGAACCTTTTACGAAACAAAAGGATGAATTGAAACAAAAAACGCATGTAGTTGTTGGGACACCCGGACGGGTCAAGGACCACATTGATCGAGAAACCCTAGATTTGGATCAAATAAAGTATCTTATTATAGACGAAGCTGATGAGATGCTTAATAGAGGTTTCATTGATGAAGTGGAAGCGATTATCCAAGCATTACCTTCAAACCGCGTAACCATGGTTTTTTCTGCTACCTTGCCTAAAGATGTTGAAAATCTTTGCCATAAATATATGATAGACCCTACTCAGATAGAGATTGAATCGACTGGGGTAACGGCCGAGTCCATTGAACATTTCTTAATTAAAGTGAGAGAAGAAGAAAAGATTTCACTTCTTAAAGATATCACCGTTGTAGAAAATCCAGATAGCTGCCTGATTTTCTGCCGAACGAAAGAACATGTAGATACAGTGTACAGCGAACTAGATAAAGCTGGATATCCTTGTGAGAGACTCCACGGGGGACTGGAACAAGAAGATCGCTTCGCTGTTATGGAAGGGTTCAAAATGGGGAACTTCCGCTATCTCGTGGCCACCGATGTAGCTGCTAGAGGGATTGATATTGATAATGTAACACTCGTCATCAATTACGACGTTCCTATGGAAAAAGAGAGCTATGTACACCGAACCGGAAGAACCGGCCGTGCCGGTAATAAAGGAAAAGCCATGACGTTTTCGACACCTTTTGAAGGGAAATTCCTTAAAGCAATTGAAAAATACATCGGCTTTGAAATACCTACTATAGAAGCTCCCAGCCCACAGGAAGTGGCTACTGGAAAAGCTGCCTTCGAAGAAAAACTTAGCAGCAGACGCATTGTAAGAAATAATAAAACCGCCCGAATTAATCAGGACATTATGAAACTTCATTTCAATGGTGGCAAAAAGAAGAAGATTCGTGCTGTTGACTTTGTTGGAACAATTGCCAAAATCCCAGGCGTCACAGCAGAGGACATCGGCATTATCACCATCCATGACCAAATGTCTTATGTGGATATTCTCAATGGGAAAGGCTCCGTCGTTATACAAGCCATGGAGAATACAACGGTCAAAGGAAAGAAACTAAAAGTAAACAAAGCAATTAAATAATATACGTATAAGCTTAAATCCCCCTCCACTAGAAAGGTGAGGGGGATTGCTTAGTTTTCAATTAGCGTTTAAATTAGAGTCGATTCTAAAGGCACTGAACGAGGCTAGGGCATATTAGCCAAAAGACGGAATAAACGATATAACAAGCGTAGTATATTTCTGAAGCGGTTTTTCAAAAGCAAATCTTTCGGATTTTTCTTTGGCGTAAATAATATCCCAACCACGTAATTTATTTTAAGTTCTTAACACCGGTTTCTAATATCTCCATTTGCAGTAGTGTCTGCTCATCTGTGATGGTTTTATCTTTACCATGTAGGATCGCTTCGTATATGTCATCATATACTCTTCCATAATCCCCATCCACAGACTTCACTTTTTCTTCGTGAACGGTACCTTCTTCATCGATATATGTCAGCACACCATAGTGGTTGATTGTATCGACACCAAAGTCTTTGTTATCCGGCATGTAAAATAGCTTCAAATGTTCTTCCTGGCGATCTTTCGTTTCTTTGACAAAGGAACCCTTCTTACCATGGACGACGAAGCTAGGCCTTTCCTTCAGTCTGAAGTAACTGGATTTCACAGATACTTTTAACCCGCCATAATATAAATCCAAATCGAAGTAATCATTTTTTCTTCCCTGTCCTAAAATCTGCCTTACGTCATAATGAATATCATCTGGCTTGCCGAAATAACTAATGACCTGATCTAGTGTGTGACAGCCATGTTCATATAAAAAGGACGAAGCAGGGTCAAAAGAATGCACAGACTCAGGTACTTCAGGACGATAGTAATCATAATGCATTTCTACTTCTAATAAATCCCCTGTTTTCCCTTCTTCAATGACCTTTTGGACGGTTAAGAAATCACTATCAAAACGTCTGTTTTGGTATGCCTGCACAATTAAGTCCTTCTCTTTTGCCAATGCAAATATTTCTTTAGCCTGTTCTGAGGTTTCCATAAACGGCTTTTCAACCAAACAGTGTTTATTATGTTCTAATATTTGTTTAGCGTAATCATAATGGCTGTCATGTTTTGTACAAATCACAATAAGTTGAATGTCCTCATCATTTAGTAACGCATCTAAATCAGAAGTATAATGGACTCCTGCAATTTTATCCCAGCTATCATTTGCAGGCGTTCTACGATAAATCGTTTTTACCTTTATATTTTCTCTTTGCAGTACGAATGGTAGATGGTACCTGTTTGTACTTTTTCCATTTCCAATATAACCAATAGTAAGCATAGTAATCTCCTTTTATAACATTATGTAAAAGTACCTCCTTGGATGAGCAGATGTCATCCAAGGAGGTACTTCAATATTTAAATAAAGTTTAGCATTACATTAAACCAATTACGTGGAAGACAATACCTAGAACGAACAATCCAAGAATCATAATAATTGGAGAAACTTTCTTTCTAAGTAACCACATACATAGAAGGGTTAACGCCAATGCAGCTAAACCAGGAGATAAGTCATTCAAGTTATCTTGTAAGGTCGTGACCTTATACTCACTTAACGATCGCCCTGCGGCTTGCTGTTCTAATGCCGTTCTAATTCCTTCGGCACCAGAAGGTAGGTTCTCCCAATCGATATATGCACCTTCATCAAGTTTAATTTCCGAAACGGTTGGCGTAAAGGATATGGCTACCCACCGGTTAATTAAGGCACCAAGGATGAACATACCGAGTATCGAGGCTCCCTTGGTGATATCTTGAAGTAATCCGCCAGACAAGTCATCTGTGATTTTAGAACCGGCTTTGTAACCAAGCTCTTGTGTATACCACATGAAGCCCATACGAATCAGATTCCATAATACGAAGTAAAGAATAGGACCAAGAATATTACCGCTCATTGCAAGCGATGCTGCTAAGGCACCAAGGATAGGTTTTACCGTGAACCAGAACAATGGATCCCCAATACCAGCTAAAGGTCCCATCATACCGACTTTAACCCCTTGAATGGCCTTGTCGTCTACCGGAGCACCATTTGCCCGTTCTTCTTCAAGCGCAAGCGTTACACCAATGATTGGTGATGCTACATATGGGTGTGTATTAAAAAACTCTAAGTGACGCTGCAATGCAGCAGAACGATCTTCTTTTGTTTTATATAATCGTTTGATTGCCGGGATCATAGAGAATGCCCAACCACCGTTTTGCATCCGTTCATAGTTCCAAGAACCTTGAATGAACATGGAACGGAACCAAATAGCTATACGATCTCTTTTTGATAATTTCAATCCTTTTTCCATTTTTTAAGCCTCCTCCTTTTAGTAGTTATCAATAATGTCGCCTAACGGATCACCAGTATTACCGCCTCCGCCATTACCAGAGCCACCTTGTTTTGATAATGCAATATAAATAAGTGCAAGTGCTACACCAATACCACCAAGACCTAAAAGCGTAAGAGATGGAATTGTTGCTACTACGAAACCAATTGCCAAGAAAGGCCATACTTCTCTTGTTGCCATCATGTTAATAACCATCGCAAAACCAACCGCTACTACCATTCCGCCACCGACTGCTATGCCGTCTGTCAACCAAGCAGGCATTGATTCGAGCAAGTCTCTCACCGGACCTGCACCAATTGCTACAATTAATGCAGCAGGAATAGCAATACGCAAACCTTGCATAATGATCGCGATAATATGCCACATTTCTACTTTTCGGAAGTTACCCTCTTTCGCTGCGGCATCCATAAAGTGGACAAACGCTGTTGCAATCGTACGAACAATAATTGTCAATAGTAATCCAGCTACTGCAAGTGGTACTGCAATCGCGATTGCTGAGGAAACACCAGATTCCCCTTGTCCACCTAAAACTAAAATAATTGCTGATGCGACCGATGCTAATGCAGCATCCGGTGCTACGGCAGCCCCAATGTTTGCCCAACCTAAAGCAATCAATTGAAGGGTACCACCTAAGATAAGACATGGTATTAATTCTCCTGTAACTAAACCGATTAACGTACAAGCAATAATTGGCTGATGGAAGTGGAATTCATCCAAAATTCCTTCCACACCAGCTAAGAATGCTACGATAATAACGAGTATTATCTGAATAATAGTCAAATCCATGATTATTCATCCTCCTTTTTGTCTGGTAATTAAAATTATCTCTGTTTATCTAACTCTGCTTGAGCTCTTCTTAGAATTTCATCCATGTTGCCATATTGATCAGCTGGAACTTTACGTACATCAAAGTCCACGCCAAACTCTTTTAATTTGCGGAACGTATCGATATCATTTTGATCAAAAGCCAATACTTTATTCGGCTGTACTTTACCAGGTGAGTGGGACATCGAACCAACATTAATGGTTTCTAATGGAACGCCGCCTTCCACTGCTCTAAGCACATCCTGCGGGTTTTCGAAAAGCAGTAACGCGCGCTGACCACCAAAGTGCTGATCATCCTTTGCAAGCTCGACCATTTTTTTAATTGGCACAACATGAGCCTTAACACCTGATGGAGCCGCCTGCTGGATCAATTTCTTACGAAGTTCATCCTCTGCTACCACATCGGATACGACAATAATTCGCGTAGGCTGTGTATTCTTTGTCCAGGCTGTTGCTACTTGTCCATGCAACAAACGCGTGTCAATACGCGCTAACACGTAGTCAAATGTACCAGGAGCGCCTGTACTAGCTGGTCCGGCATCAGCCTTCGCGGTATCCGCTGGTTCCAACTCTTCAGGTTTTATTTTAACTGCTTCTTTAGCTGTTCCCAGAATCTGTTCAGCAACCTCATACGCTGTGTCCTTAGACATGCGCGCTGCATAAGATTCGATGACCATTGCTAAATTTAAACCAGTAACGATCGCCCATTTACCCTCTTGTTCATCAATCAAGCTGCTGGCTTGGTTGAAAGGAGTTCCACCCCAAAGATCAATTAAGAATAATACTTCGTCTTGATTGTCAAAAGAGGAGATTGCTTCTTTCATTTTTGCCTTTACGTCATTAGGCCCTTCGCTTGGCATCAATGTAACAGCTTTTACATTTTCTTGTTCTCCAAAGATCATCGCTCCAGATTGCAAGATACCAGTGGCAAATTCGCCGTGACTAGCAATGACAATTCCTACCATCACTTTACCTCCTATTAATTTGATCTGTTAAATCTTGAATATGATAAACTCCTAAAGTGTATTATTTCCCAGCTCAACTAAAACGATTACATTAGAAACAAAAAAATAAAAAAGACATAAGTAAAAAGTAGATTAAAGGAAGGTAGAGGTATAGTAGGACCCTAGTTCTTCGTGTTTAATCAATACTTTTCACTCATGCCTGATCGAATCAGTAACACGTAAAAAATATACGATGGCTATTAAGTTTTAGTTGCAAACGCTTCAATTATACCTCAAATAATAAGTATATTAATACTTTAATGAGTTTATCTAAGAGTATTATAGCACTCCATTTTACCCATTTCAAGAAGTAAGTTATTATTTTTAACGCAGTTCCTTTTCACTACGAATCCTATTTAACGGCATAGTCAAATGCTCCTACAAAAATAGAATCGTTCTTCCACATCTAGTAAAATGACTACTTATTAAATCTCCCTTTAAACCCACGTTTTATAACATCAAAGAAACCTAATGATTGAACCAAGCGATCCTCGTCCACGTACTCCCGAATGGTTCGCAACACTTTCTTTGGATCCTTTGAAGAAAAGGTATATGTCCCGTCACTTTTTGTTTTAATTGCATAACGCGGGATCCACTTTCCTTTAAACATAACAGAAGCGATCACAGAATCCACTTCTTCCCACGGAATTTGAATAAACTTCCGAGCATCACGAGTGTTGTAGAATTCAAACCCTTTATCACCAATCATGATCTTACCATAATCAGTCATTCTTATATGTGAGGTTCCATTAATAACTAAATCAACTTTTGTGTTGATAGATTGGACCATTTGACCTACCTCATTTCTTTCTATTACTAAAAATCATTATACACGTTTTATACCTCTAAGCCAAAAATGCTTTGAGGAAGAGGATGCTAGTAAGACTTATTTAATTCATTGGTCAATTCATCATTATAATAAAAAGCATTACATTCACCCAAAAGACAGATTGGGCATAGGCTATTTAAAATGAGACTGATTAAGTGAAACACAAAATTTAATCCATTAAGGAAGTGACTCCTTGAAAAATTATTATTATGTAACGGCCAATACAGCCAAGGGATTTCTGAACTTACTACCTTCCAATGTAGAGGGCTTGCAGCAAGTCATTAGTCTAAAACACCCTTCCCAAAAGGTAAAAGCAAAGATTCTCCGTCAATTGGTTCTAAAATATGAATCTACTAATGCAGTGGAAGTGTTGAAGAGTGCGTTAGGTGAGGATTACTTGGATGGTGTTGTTATTCGTGAAAAAGGGATCGCATTTTTAAATGATTCCATTGTGCCAAGTGATATGGATGGGGTTATCGAACTGGATTTAAGGAACTTTACACAGAAGCCCTCGGTAAAAAACACCATTCAAAATGAAAACTTCAAGCATCACACCGAAAAGGCATATAAAGATTTTGAAACAGGATTACGCATCCATGATGACCTGGAAGAAATCTATATTAAAGAGATGCATTTTGAAAAGGCAGATGAAATGACAGATAGATTTATTCAAGAAAGATTACAAGGGCAGCCAAAGAAGACCCGTGATGCCCATGAATACCATCGCCTTTTTGGTACGACAACCGTGGATGGCCCTGTCAATGTCATCCCCCATATTACGGAAAACCTCTCCCGTGTCTTTTATGTAAAAGGGCGTGCTGGAACAGGCAAATCTACCTTTATGAAGAAAGTAGTAAGTGCTTGTATAGAACATGGTTATGATACGGAGATTTATCATTGTAGTTTCGATCCAAACAGTCTTGATATGGTGTTGGTTCCAGATTTACATTTTTGTCTCTTTGACAGCACGGACCCCCATGAATTTTTTCCAACAAAGGAGAACGAAGAAGTCATTGATTTATACGAAGGGGCCGTTACACCTGGAACTGATGAAAAATATGCGGATGAAATTAACAAAGTAAATGACAATTACAAATCGTATATGAAAAAAGGCGTTGTAGAACTGAAAAAGGCTGGAGAATACTTGGAAGAATTGGAGCAGCAGTATTCTGTTACGGAACAAGAAGAGAAGGAAATACTTGAATTTATTGAGGAGAAGTTTTAAATCGTTTTGCCGGTTTGAGCTTTAAGCAAGTATCTAGCTTAAGAGGTAACAAAACAGTTATGCAATATTTTTCCATACATCAAATGCCATAAAAACTAGTTGTTGTTGTTTTTATGGCATTTTTTCGTGGTTATATATCTTTAGAAATCGTTTCACTTTGAATAATTGTTCAAATAACGGCTTCAAGTAAGATAAATCCACCAACGTTTCATTGGAATAAACATAGTCTTCAATTTCAGGGGATTTTATATATTGCTTTTTAATGTGCCCATTGGCTATCTCATCTTCTCCGTGGATAGAAACAATGGCTCGGCGCTCTTCCCAAACCAGTTCTTCTAAAATACGTATTGCACGTTCTTGATTGTCAGGATCATTTGAAAGTGCAACGGTATTACCGTCTTGTACTGCATCTAATGAATCATGGTTAACAGTATATAATCCTATTGGTGCAGTTAGTGAAAAGGCAATTCCTGTAATAGCCAAATCTAACTCATCATTAATCCCTTCCATGTATGCTGTACTTTGGAAAACACTTGACTTGCATCAATTGCTCCCTCTTTCATTGCGTGGTTTACTCGCATATTTTGCTAGAGAACTTTCACCGTCAATTCATAGCCTTTTTATTCCAAAATTAGTACAATTTCTTCACATAGCTACTGTTCATACCTATTAACTGCAAAACCTGCGACAACTTCTTTCTTTTCTTCTCCTTCTCCATTTTCACTAGCAGATTCATTACTCTTCCTGAGTGATAAGACTCCCCTCTTCTGTTGAAGCAAATCCGCTTTAGACTACTGGCAAAGCTAATCAAGATTGACATATTCTGTCGCTTGGTCTACCCGTATTTTATCTCTTCCGGATCTTCTAATTCCGCTGTTTAGGTAGTAATCACCCTTAATACAACCCTTTGGTTTTGTAGCCTACCCATTATTTCTCCCTACTTCCTATTCCACAAAACAACAATCCTTTTTACAATTTTCTACATTTTATGTAACAAAGGATAATGATAAGTTGTTATAATAGTAACATGGACCTAATAAAATAGGAGTAGCCTAAAAGGGGGTAAGACTGTGGAAAGAATTATAGCTTGTGAGTATGAATATGACGAGAGAGTTAGCTTTGCCCTTCAACAGAATCATGTACCATTTATTAAACGATTGGCCATTGAGAATACTAGTGAAGCAGAACACAATGATATTAAGATAGAACTATCTTCAAACCCTTCGTTTTTCGAATCCAAAACAATTCACCTTGATGCATTAAATCCTGAAGAATCTATTGAACTGCATCCAGATATCCAATTATCAGCAGAGTACCTTAGTAGCCTGGAAGAGAGCATGACCGGGTATTTTAGCATTAGAGTTTTAATCGGCGAGAAGGAAGCTTACGATAAAAGTTTACCTGTTGATATTCTATCATTCGATTCGTGGCCGGGCTCCAACGTAATCCCAGAGATTATCTCAAGCTTTATCACTCCAAATCGGCCGTTTGTGATGGAGATTATTAAACAGGCGTCCAGAATTATGGAGACAAAAACCGACAATAATGCAATGGATGGATATCAAAGTGGTGATCCCAACCGCATTATTGCACAACTGTCCGCCATCTATTCCGCTATTCAAGCTCAGATGATTACATATGCCAACCCTCCTGCGAGCTTTGAGGCACAGGGACAGAAAATTCGTTTTCCTGATGTGATAAAAGAACACAAACTGGGTACCTGTCTAGACTTAACGCTATTATATGCGGCTTGTGCAGAAGCAATTGGGATTCATCCGCTCATCGTATTTTTCCGTGGGCATGCCTATCCAGCTTTCTGGTTAAAAGAATATGCTTCCCCAGAGAGTTATCAGGATGACAAAAGTGTACTAACCAAGAGTATGGCTGGCGGCATTAATGATATTGTTGCTGTGGAATCTACTCTCCTAACCAATGAGAAATCCACCTTTAATAGTGCTATTCAATCAGCAGAAAGTAGTTTAAATAAACCGGACTACTTCGACTTTTTTGTGGACGTGCATAGAAGTAGAATCGGTCAAATAAAACCTCTCTCCCTGAAAACCAGCATGGGGGCTAGCATCCAGGTTGCTGTTCAGCCGGATGAACCTGTACGGATCAACAATAACTTTGCTTTTGAAAAGGTAGAAATCATTAAGGTAGATGAGCAATTACCAGATCAAAGAAGCGAGCATGAAGATAAGATTACCTATTGGCAAAATAAATTAATTGATATGAGTTTGCGCAACAACCTATTGAATTACCGCATTCATACACAGGGAATCCCTGTCGTCACCTCCAAGCTAGATCAGATTGAGGACATCCTGTCCATGGGCAAGAAGGTCTTTATCGAACCCTTACCAAACGAGTGGCGCAATAAGGTAAGAGATTTCAGAGACCAAAAGGAATTACTGACCAGTAAGATATTATCAGATGATATGAAAAATGACAGGCTAAGGTCGATTCTATCTGAGATGAAATTGGAGAAAGAACTCGTCAAGCTATACAGAAAGGCTAAAAATACACTTGAGGAAACAGGAGCTAATTCGTTATTCATTGCTCTTGGTTTTTTAAAATGGTATGACCCTAAATCTTATTCTCAGGAACGTTATGCGCCAATTCTACTCCTTCCTGTAGACCTTGTACGTCTATCGGCGAAAAAAGGTTACTTCATACGAGCTCGTGACGAGGAGATACAGATTAATATTTCTCTGATTGAATATCTGAGGCAGACGTTTGGTATTGATGCTTCCAGGCTCTATAACATACCGAAAGATGAACATGGGGCAGATGTCAGGAAAGTTCTGACAACCATGCGGCGAATCATTATGCAAATGAAGAACTGGGATGTAGAGGAATCCGCCAGCATTGGTGTATTTTCCTTCTCCAAATTTGTTATGTGGAATGACCTTGTCAATCACTCAGATGAACTGAAGAAAAACAAGGTGGTTAAAAGCCTACTGGAAGGAAGCTATACTAGAAAACAGGATGGTTCTTTCTCAGGCTCCATGACAACAGAAGAAGATGAGGAAGCTAAGCTATATGCACCTTTAAGCTCAGACAGTACACAGACCGAGGCAATTTTGGCAACCGGGGAAGACAACAGTTTTGTGCTGCATGGCCCTCCAGGCTCAGGTAAGTCGCAAACGATCACCAACATGATTTCCCATGCGCTGGCAACAGGAAAGTCTGTCCTTTTCGTCGCGGAAAAAATGGCAGCGTTAAATGTTGTTCAAAATCGACTGGCCTCTATTGGTCTAGGTGACTTTTGTCTGGAAGTTTACTCGAATAAGGGACAGAAGAAAGATATTCTTAATCAACTAGAGCGATCCTTTGAAGCGCAGCGAACTGTAAAAGGTACTAACTGGACTGAGAAGTTCGAGGAAGTTAAAGTTCTAAAAAAAGCGTTGAATAAGTATGTACAGAAGCTTCACCAAACCACTTTACTTGGCCAAAGTAGTTTCGAAATGATTGAAACCTATTCCACTCTCGAAGAACCTAAAGAAATGATAAAGTTCGACAGAGATAAAGTTATGGAAATGGATGAAGTTAAACTTCGACGGACCAAACAAACCATAGAGGATTTGGAAATTATCGGAGAGACGTGTGGCCGTGTATCGGATAATCCATGGATGGGAATTAAACAAACGAACTATTCACTGGCCCTACAGGATACCGTCAAGCAAGAGCTGTCCTCCATCTTAGCTGATACAGACAAACTTCTTGAGCTAGACAAGAGTTTAGCTGGAATGGGAATAACATATGAGCTCAAAAATCATAGCTGGTTCCTTTTCCTCTATAAAATAATTCCTTTACTGCAAGCTATACCGGATGTTCAGATCGAGCTTATTGGGGTCGATCAGTTTGATAGAATGAAACCAGAAATCACGGAAGTCATTACTACAGGCAGAGAGCACGATGAGGCTGTCGGTAAAATCGATGAATGGTTCGATAACTCTATCTTAAAGATAAATGCGGAGACCCTACTACAGGATTATAGATTAGCTGAGAACAGCTGGTTCCTTAAAGGAAAGCTGGAGAAAGGGAAGATTAAGAAGGAGCTTAAGAAGTTTCTGAAAGCTAAAAATAAAATTGAAACGGATAAATTGGAAAGCATAATTACAGCAATCCGTGATATTCAGGAAAAGAAAGAGTTTTTAACTCAGAGTGAAGATCTGATGAAAAAGCACTTCTCTAATCTGTGGAATGATGGAAAAGGGGATTGGAATGGGATAGAGGCAGCAGTAAAGTGGATGGAAGATGTCCGAACTTCTATCAACGAGTTGCAGCCATCACAGGAAATGCTCGCTAATTTTGCTAAGATTCTACAGGCCAATAAGCAGAACCTTTCCACTACCCAGGCAAAAGAACAAATGAATAGTTATACAGAAGGCTATGAGTCAATAATGGGTCACTGGAATAAAGTTGAGAAGGAATTAGTTGCTGAAAACCTGCACGAGCCGAATCAAGCAAACTGGGCTGCTTATAGCAGAGGTAAAGCTGCTCTCCTGATTGAAGCGTTACCTGGTCTAAAAGATAACTGTAAACTGGCCAGCATTGTTAAAGAGGCGGAAGAGTTCGGGTTGAAGAATGTAACGAAGCCTTATCTGTCTGGCAGCCTGGATCATGATGAACTGCTATCTTCATATTTATATGGGTTCTACCGTCTCAGAATAGACGGAGAAATCTCAGCAAGAGAAGAGCTGTCCCAGTTTTCGAAAGCAAGTTTTGAGAATAAGCTTGATAAATTTTATACCTTTGATGATGAACTTAGTGAGCTGACCAAACTGGAAGTGTACGTTAAGTTGATGAGCCGTGTACCTGATTTAGTGAATAACACCATCCAGAGTTCTGAGCCAGGAATTCTGGCCAAGGCAATTAAAAGCAAGGGGCGCGGTATTGCTATTCGTCAATTATTTGACAGGATTAAAAATCTATTACCTAAGATTAAACCTTGTATGCTGATGAGCCCATTATCTGTTGCTCAATATCTGGATCCATCATTCCCTAAGTTTGATTTGGTCATTTTCGATGAGGCGTCTCAGTTATCAACGAGCGAAGCAATAGGCGCGATGGGTAGAGGTAAGAATGTCATCGTGGTTGGTGATCCTAAACAATTACCTCCAACGAGCTTCTTTGGGACAAAACAGGAAGAGGATAACTTTGATTTACAGGACCTGGAGAGCGTTCTTGATGACAGCCTTGCAGTACAGCTGCCGCAGAAACACTTGAGGTGGCATTATCGCAGTGAACATGAAAGTTTAATTTCTTTTTCAAACAATCATTTCTATGGAAATAAATTGGTAACCTTCCCATCGACAGACGATATGGCCTCAAGAGTATCATTTAAAAATGTTCATGGTGTATACGACCGCGGGAAGACCAAACAAAACAAGCATGAAGCAGAGGCGATAGTCAACGACATCTTCTCACGACTGAGTGACCCAGAAAAACAACATGAGAGTATTGGAGTAGTCACCTTCAGTCAGCCACAACAAACACTAATTGAAGATATGATTGATGAACGTCTAAGACAAGATGCCTCCCTGGAGAAGTACTTTACTGACGAAGTAGAGGAGCCTGTCTTTGTTAAGAACTTGGAAAATGTGCAGGGAGACGAACGTGACATCATTCTGTTTACTGTAGGTTACGGACCTGACCATACGGGGCACATGACATTGAACTTCGGGCCGTTAAACCGCGATGGAGGTTGGCGCCGACTAAATGTCGCAGTTTCCCGCGCTAAAAAAGAAATGGTGATTTTTGCATCCATGGAACCAGATAAAATCAACCTCTCCCGAACAAAAGCTGAGGGCGTGCACAGCCTTAGAGCGTTTATTGAGTTTGCCAAGAGAGGTAAAATTCCAACCGATGTCGAAAATCGGGGAGACAGCAAACGAGTAAATTCCACCGTCATTATTCCCAAAATAAAAGAGGCTCTACAGCAAAATGGTTATCAAGTAGAGACAAATGTGGGAAATAGTGATTTTAAGGTGGACTTAGCGGTGGTTGATCGTAATAATCGCGGGAAATACCTTGCTGCAATACAAGTGGATGGTCATCGATTTGCTAGTTTTACAACTACAAGGGACCGTGTTAAACAGGGAGACCTAATGCTAGGCCGACTGGGATGGCAAATCATCAAAGTCTGGTCAGTTGAATGGTGGCACAATAAAGAAAAACAGATAGAAGACCTACTTGTACAACTTCAGAAAGCTGAAAAACTTAGTGCTGACACGAAGAAAGAGACACAAGCCAAGCCTATTAAAGTGCAAGAATCGATTCACGAAAAAATCAGTGGCCTAACGATGCCCCCAGAAGAGAAACAGAAAGCGAATTATTATGATCCTGCTGTACTAGAAGAGGTGTCATTACCTAACGATTACTACTATACGTTTGAAGGCAAACCAGTAATCCATGAACAGATTAAACAGATTATTGATAAAGAGGCACCTGTGAGCTTTTCGAGATTATCTAAAGAAATTATAAATGCCTGGGGATTCTCCAGAAGTGGTGCCAAGCTTGAGAAAGTAATTCAGGACTCTCTTACTGGATTGATGGTTTATGAAACCATCGAAGATAAGGGGAGATTCTTATGGAAAGACAAGGACCAGTCCACCTCTTACAGTGGTTTTCGGATAAAGAACCGCTATCGCAGAGGGCTACAGGATATAAGCAAGGTGGAGTACGCCAATGGTGTGATGAATATAATGAAGACTGCACTCCGACTGCCAAAGGCTGATCTAGTCCGGGAGATTTCTAAACTGCTTGGTTATAGCCGAACCACCTCCAACACGGAAATATATATTCAGGAAGCTATTAATCTAAATGCGAAAAAAGGACTGATCAAGGAAGATGCTGAGGGAAATATAGAGTATGTAGGTAAGTAGAATATATAGGGAGTCTTAATCAATAGGTTAGGGCTCACCTTTTTTAAATACCTGTTTATTCCACTAGACCACGGCAAAAAGGACTGAAACAGATGAGATCACTAAAAGATAAGGTATGATAGAGAAACCTTAAAATCCTGATTACTGAAGATGAATAAATCATTTTTTGTAATCAGGATTTTTTTAATAGTACTTAATATTTTTCATCGAAAGAATAAATATAGGAGATGAATTGAGCTGCTTATGAGTAGTTAAAGTAAAATCAGTGGTGGTAAAGAATAGTATTTCTGCTACTTATGGCCAAACATTGCGCATTGGAGCGACCTTCTGTAATTACTGGCTCAAACTATCCGCAGTACTCACATAATGTCCATCAAAACTCTACGTACGTGTATTTAGGTTATATATGTTTGTTTATTTCTTTAGGTTATTATTTTCAATAAAGCGCTCAAAATCATCATTTGACTTCGTATTAATTTGTTTTTGATTATACATTTCATACTCCTCTATTGCTAATTTATCAGCCACAGACTTAGAGATTTTTCCTGCGTGTTCAAGAATTTCACGGTTGTTAAACTGAAGAAAGGCATTCAGTTTGTCCATCCATTCCTTCATATGCATCGGTTGTTGTCTTTCCGCTTGATCTTCAGCATAGTCTAAGTACATCGTGACAATTCGATTAAGTGATTTTAGTTCCTTTTCAGACAAGTAATTTTTAGCAACCGTGATATCCCTTCTGCGTACTTTATCACCTTTCCATGTGGTGAGGCCCATATTCTCCTTCTCTGCTTTTGCTCTGTCTACTATAAGTTCGGCCGCTGTTTGACCATGGATCGCAAAATGTAATTTATTTTGAACAGTTGCAAAAAAATCTTGTGTGATTTCTGCGTTTGGATTATAGTCTACAGATGTCGCGTAAATATCTGTAATCTTTTGGTAAAACCTTTTTTCCGAAGCACGAATGTCACGGATTCGTTCTAGTAATTCATCGAAATAATCTTGTCCAAAGTTACGCATTTCCTTCAAGCGATCATCATCCATGGTAAAACCCTTAACAAGATATTCATTTAATTGATCTGTTGCCCACCGGCGGAACTGTGTGCCACGATGGGAGCGTACTCGGTAACCGATTGCGATGATCATTTCTAGGTTATAGTGTTTTGCTTTTCTTTTCACTTCTCTTGACCCTTCATTTTGAACTTGTAAGTAATACTTACAAGTTGCTTCTTCCTGTAATTCTTCTTCCGCATAAATATTTCTTATATGAAGCGTAATATTTTGAGATGAGGTCTGATATAATTCCGCTATGGCCTTTTGTGTCATCCAAACTGTTTCATTTTCTAATCTTACGTCTATTTTTGTGTTGCCTTCTTCCGTTTGGTAGATTAGTATATTGGATTCATTCTGCATTGTAATCACTCCCTTTAAATTGAAGTTCAATTACCACCTTCTTATTTGTACTATTATACCATTTCAACAAGAGATAGCTTAATAAAAGGGAAACGTATATTCCCATTACCAAAAAATTATTTCTAATATAAAAATCCCTTCAAATTCTTTAGAGAATTAAAGGGGTGTATTTTATTAATTAATTTGTTTTAAACGTTTTACTTAACTCAGTTTTTCCATCCTTTATTTTTCCACTATTTGTGGGAAGGTTCCCCTCGCGATTACGAAGGCTATCTTACTCTTTCCGTAGGTTGCGAGTTCGTCCATTTTTGCTGCAAGCTGTTCGGAGCTAAGCATCTTACCATTAATCTCGAGGGGCATGACATAGGTATCCTGGCTAGTACGGAAGAGGATGTGCTCGCCTTCTTTTCGTTTCACTTCTAGCATTTCCGCTCCGCTCATATTCTCTGGTGCCTTTTTATCAGCAACTTCGATAATGTCTACCTTGGCAAATGCACTTAGCCGTTTCATTATTCCTGAATGCCATGCATGAGGTATTTTTCTTTTTATTTTCCACCTGATACGAGGGTTACCTTCATTGTAGTTACATCCTTTGTCGTCCGTGGTCCCGTATAATTTACCACAGTTATTCTGTAGCTATCTCCGAACCATATTAACCAGCACCATACCTTGAAATTCCCTCACTTATTAAGCAAATAAACCTACCTCTAGTTCATAACACTTTCCCACGAGAAATTCTATGGCTCTGAATTTATTTTTATAAGTTTGATATAATACAAACAAACGTAAATGAAGAGGTGCGCATGGAAGTTCTACATTGGATGATAAAGAAAGTGCGACAGAGGATAATGGATCAGCAATATTCGATCGGTCAAACACTGGCTGGACGATATGAAATAGAGAAAGTGTTACAGAATGGGAGTTACGGCATCATCTATTTGTGCTGGGACTTGGACGCCAACCAAAGATGTGTGGTCAAACAAATGCGTAAAAGCAAGAGGAAAGAAAATATGGAGAATTACAAGCAAGAGACAACTATTCTACAGATGTTAGACCATGCTGGCATTCCAAAATTAATAGAGACATTCGAGTATGAGGATGAGCAGTTCTTTTCCATGGAGTTTGTCGAGGGGAAAAACGTAGAAGACACGTTATTCGACACAAAGCAGAAATACAGTGAAAGGGAATGTCTAGAAATCGTTAAAAAGCTAACTGCTATCATTTGCTATATTCACGAAAAAGGCGTGTTCCATGGTGATATCCGAATTCCAAATGTGCTCCTTCACAACGATGAACTTCATCTAATAGATTTTGGTTTAGCACACAATTTGCATACAGACGACAAAGCAAAAGAAAACGGAGAACAATTAGCACGCGATGACTTTTTTGATATAGGAGACTTCCTGCTTTTTCTTCTCTACTCTTCCTATGATGGGGAAACGAAAAGGAATAGGCCCTGGACTGAAGAGCTAAGCCTCCATCCGAAAACAACCCAGATTCTGAAACGATTGTTACAGATTGAACCGCCGTATCACCAGTGTGAAGCTATTCTTACAGATATCTGGGAAGCAATCAGTCTTCTATCAGCAAGCGATTAGAAGGAACACCGGGATAGCAGAACATAGTGTGGACTTAAAAACTCCATTTAGCAGGGAGTGTAATCTTCCCACCAAATGGAGTCTTTTTGTATTTTATTCAAATAACGATCAGCTGCTAGCGTAACGGCCTTTTTTTCTGTAATGGCTTGAGCCACGATAGGCATTATGTCCGCGTCGTCCGCTGCTGCTACTTCCGTAATATCTCCGCTTTTTTCCACTACTAGAGCCATGACGGCGGTATTTCGATCGGCCACTGCTGCTACCACGTTTTTTCATCTCTTTGGAAATGCCTTTTAGGAACTTTTTAAACATTGAGTTCCCTCCTTTTGTGTATATACGAATGACCTTTTAGGTAGGTTTCATATATTCGGCTTACTCTTTAAGTATACCCATAAGGTAGGTAGTAGTAAACCGAACCAATTCACTTAACTTTTTATAGGAAAAATACCCGACAACCTTATTAATTTACTAATGATACAGTTGATATCCCTTTGAAATAATCTTAATCAATATAATGAGCGCGTGAACTCTGTTCACACTGTTCACACTTTTAGAAAGTACTATACATTTTAAAGCTAAAAATTGCTACTTGATAAACTAGATGAAAGCTAGTAAACTATCTAAAGTGCTCGCTTATACTAAATAATAAATTAATATAACCTGTATAACCTCAGAATATGGCTTGAGGGTGTCTACCAGGAACCTTAAAATCCTGATTACAGAAAATGAGTTAAATCATTTTTTGTAATCAGGATTTTTTTATATTATTTTTCATTCGAAAGGAAGTAAGAAGAAGATGAATTTAAAAGTTTTTATACTCGCATTATCTACTGTAGCGGTTGGCCTTGTTGAATTAGTCGTTGGTGGAATACTCCCAACTATCGCGAACGATTTAAACATCTCATTAAGCTCTGCTGGACAACTCATCACGGTGTTCGCACTTATTTATGCTGTTTCCGGTCCTGTGTTACTAGTTCTAACGAGTAAAATGGAGCGAAAAAAGTTATATCTCATATCCTTGTCTATTTTCTTTATTGGGAACATCATGACCTATTTCAGTCCGAACTTTACCTTCATGATGGTCGCAAGGGTCATTACCGCCATGAGTACAGCACTCATTGTAGTACTTTCGTTAACCATCGCTTCAAAAGTGGTTTCACCAGCACATCGAGCAAAAGCTCTAGGCCTTGTTTACATGGGAATTAGTTCATCGCTTGTTATGGGCGTTCCACTGGGAATTCTGATTTCCGATCAATTTGGCTGGCGAGTAATTTTTCTCGGAATTGCGTTGTTATCGATCGGTTCTTTTGTGCTTATTTCCATCTTTTTAGATCGATTCCCTGGCGAAAAAACGATCCCACTATCAAAACAACTAAAAGCAGTGAGTAGCGCAAAATTAGGTAGCGCACATCTTGCAACCATGTTTATGCTTGCGGGACATTACACGCTTTATGCGTACTTCACACCATTTTTAGAAACAGAACTTCATCTAAGTTCTAGTTGGCTTAGCATTTGTTATCTATTATTTGGGATTGCAGCGGTAAGCGGCGGCGCCTTCGGAGGTTTTCTTTCCGATTCGATCGGAGCTCCAAAAAGCATCATTACTGTGATAATTTCATTTGCTGTCGTGCTATTCATACTGCCATTTACTACTTTTTCACTTATTGTATTCCTGCCAATTATGATGATTTGGGCAGCATTAAGCTGGAGTTTAGCTCCACCACAACAAAGCTATTTGATTCAAACAGATCCTGCAACATCGGATATCCAGCAGAGCTTTAATAATTCAGCATTACAAATCGGGATCTCTCTCGGATCAGCATTTGGTGGTGTTGTGCTAAATCAAACCGGAAATGTTTCCAGCACAGCTTGGTTTGGTGGCGTGATTGTCCTCATCTCCCTAGCATGCGCAGTCATTTCTTTAACAAGAAAAACAAAAGGAAGCGAAAAGACAAAGGAGAGTTTTGTAGTAGAGCGTCCTTTACAAGAACAAAACTAAACAGATTGGAGGGTTCGCTAGTTGAACTCTCCATTTTTTTAAATCTCCCTGTTAACTTTATTGAAAACAGGGTATATATCTAGAATAATAGATAGTAGAAATTAATACATAAGGAAGTGAACAACATGAAAAAATCAGCTTTGCTATTCTCAGGAGTGCTTATCCTGTTTTTCCTGATCGCTTGTTCGGAAAACACCACTACCCAAGAGAATGAAAAAAGTGATGAAGAACCGGCACAGGAAGAGGGCGCTTCAGATGAGAAGGAAGACAAGAAAGAAACAGAAGAAGAGAAGCCCCCTCAACCTTACAAAGCGATGGAACCATCAAAAGATGCTTCTCCTCTAAAAGAAACGTTATCTGAAGAGGAACTAGAGAAGATGCCTAGTGAAGAAGCTCGCGGAGGGGATCGTACTAGAATGGTTCCAGTTGGAGAAACATTGGTAAAAGGAGCCGAGGATCAAACCGATGGTCCATTAAAGGATCATAGACTCGTAGCTTATTACGGACATCCTAACTCTAGCAATATGGGGATATTGGGAGAAATGGAACCAGATGAATTGATGGAGAAATTAAAAGAGCAGACCCAAGCATATTCAGATGCAGATCCTTCACGCCCTGCTGTGCCAATGATTGAACTCATTTCTACCGTAGCACAGCGCGACCCGGGGACTGAAGGGACGTACGTCCATCCAACTCCACCAGAGAAAATTGACGAATATGCCAAACTAGCTGAAGAAAATGATGCGTTACTTATGCTGGATGTCCAACTCGGAACAGATTCCGTCATCAATCAAGTTAAATCACTAGAGAAATGGCTTAAGATGCCTCATGTGCACCTAGCTATTGATACCGAATTCCATGTAAAAGAGGGAGAAACCCCGGGTATCGATCTTGGTCAAGTAGACGGTGCTGAAGTACAAGAAGCGGTGGATTACTTAACGGAAATGGTGGAGGAAAATGATTTACCAGATAAAATTGTACTCGTCCACCAGTTTATGGATGAAGCATTAACGAATAAAGAAGCCATTCAACCAACTGAAAATGTAGAAGTTGCCTTGAACTATGACGGTTGGGGCGATTCTGCCACCAAAATGTCGCTCTATCGTAAATTCGTGCGAAACGAAGCAGTCCAATATGGAGGATTTAAAATCTTTTATAACAAAGATGAGCCGGTGTTGAGTCCAGAAGAGGTCTTGAAGCTTGATCCTAATCCGGCGATTATTAATTATCAGTAGGAATGGTTTGGTTTTAATCTTATTAGTTAATGTAATTCCATAATTAATGTCCAAAAATGATAACAAAGCATGGGGCGGTTTAATCACTTCTAGCAATAACCGCCCTTGTTTTTACGTTAACCCAAATTTTCTTTATACATCAACAGCTGTAATGTCTCTTCCATGCCTTGTTTAAAAGGAGTTTTTGGAATGGCACCAATTCGCTTTTCATATTTTTCACCACTTAAAACAAACCCTTCTTTAGTAAGGTACATAATTTCAACAACTTCCCTCATAAATACATCGAATAACCCAATAAAACGAATGGCAATTTTAGAAAGTGGAATAATTATCTTTTGACTCCCCGTTACGTTACGAGCTATTTTAATAATATCTTTTCCCGAAATTAACCCCGCTCCTGGTATATTCCAATTCTCTCCATAAGAATCGTCTTTTTCCGCTATATTTACAATCATCTTCGCCGCATCTGGCAAATAGACATACTCACGAGGAGTTTTTAGATTCCCAATAAAAACAGAGGCTTTATTGGCAGCTATCCCTTCTAGGGTAGGCTGTAAATAGGAATTTTGTGACGTGGGTCCATAATAATCTGGTAGCCTGACAATTAATGCTTTAGCACTTTTCCATTTAGAACTGAAAATCAGTTGCTCGAATTCCACTCTAAGTTTACCTTTTTTCGTATGGGGCTGGTGTGGATGATTTTCATCTCCTTTTGCAACTTGGTGCCCATACACGTAAATCCCATCTACAAAAACAATTTTATTCCCTAAAGTATCAGCTGCTTTCATTACACTCTCTCCAAGTAATAATAGCTTTGATTTCATCTCTTGATATTTGACATTCGCACACTGAAAAATAACATCTACATCTTTGGCAGCTTCTACAATGGTTTTATAATCAAATATATCACCCAGTTTATATGTTAATTTGGGGTGGTTATCATGTTCCTTCATTATTTCATTCAATTTCTCTTGAGAACGTCCGAAGGCTATGACTTCTATTCCTCTGTTCAATAATTCTGAGACAATAACTTGGCCTGTTCCACCAGTTGCTCCTAATACAACTGCTTTTTTCATTTAAAACACCTCTTTTATTATTGATTGATCAATAAATAACTGTATTAAAAAATTATGCCTTATTCGTCATGACTTTTATTTCACCTATTCCTAGGGAATATTCGCATATATAGCATCTGTTATTAATCCCAGAATGTGAATAAAACGATCACAACTTCAATAATCCCCAATCCAATAGATAAATATGAAACAGGCGTCTTCTCATTATTCATCATTCCACCTCCCCGATTATGTTTGATTTTAGCAGGCTTAATCCCACCAACTTATAATACATACCACAATAATTCCTATTGATAGGAAGTCTATTTTACTTAGCTTCATATTTTCACCTCCTTATTCTTTAGTTATTGATTGATCAATAACTAATATGTAAAAAATAAATAACTCGCTTAGCCTACATTATTTATTTTTTGTATCTATAAGCTCCGGGAGATCTAAGAAATAAGATATATTGCACAATATCCCTCGGGCCAAGAATGTAGTAACTTCTCTTTCCACATTTTCTATGCCCGCATCTCTAAATCTTTCTAAGGTATAACTGCGAATATTGGATAGTCCTTTCTGCGTTGCATTTCGGATTGCGCTTTCTGTAACGGAAATGCCTATAACCTGTAATGCGATTTCATTAGGATGAAGTTCAGAAAGTTTATCATAAGCGTCAATCATTTTCTCAACAAGTTGTTCTGCACTAGCATCTACATTTTTAAAAGTATCGAGAATTCTTTCAAATGCGCGGTCTAACGCGGCAATAAACAATTCCTCTTTTGTTTTATAAAACCGAAAGACATATGGCTGCGATATCCCCGCTTTTTCTGCTATATGTGCGGTAGTTGTATTATAATAACCTTTCTTTGCAAACACTTCTAATCCCGCTTCAAGTATCTCTTCTTTACGGTTTCCCCCACTTGGCCGCCCCATATCAAACACCTGCTTATCATTAGTTATTTATTGATCAATTACATTATAAGAAACAGTACGCTTTAATTCAAGTATAAAATTTTAATAGCTGTACTGTTTACACCTAAAACGGCTGGATCTCGCCATTAAGAATGCTAATGGTAATGACTCAAAGTTGAAGTTACTACTTCGTAGAAATGCCCCAAACTCCAAAACCTAATTATCAACATTATATAACATATACGTTTATAAAATGTTAAATAGTTACATAAATATTGATCGTTTTGTTAACAAATGTTATTATTTCCCCAAATGACAAATAGGAACAATGTTAATTCACACATTCTCGTGTTATGAGAGATGAAGTTAATTAGACAAAGAAATTTATGCTATGGAGTGGAAAAGCTTGAATCAAACAAAAAGACATGTGTTTATTTTAGAAAAAGTAAAGGTACATGGTGAGGTTAACTCTAAAGACTTAGCCGAGGAACTCAACGTATCTTTAATGACCATTAATCGGGATTTGAAAGCATTATCCGAAAATGGTGAGATAGTGTTGGTTTATGGTGGCGCTGTTTACAAAAAAACGGATCTATCCGAATATCCGATGACGATTAAAAGAGAAGTAAATGCCCATGGCAAGAAACTAATCGGAGAATACTGTAAGCGCCTTGTAAAACCCTATTCCTCGATATTTATTGAAACCGGCACAACCACTTTAGCTGTGGCCCACGAAATATTTAGAGCAGAGAACTGCACCTTTTATAGCAACTCCTTAATGGTCCTTTCAACTTTATCAAAACATAAAGAAATCTCTCTATTTAGCGTTCCGGGAGAGTACAGAGATTTATCTCAAGGTTTTTTGGGCGTGCAAACAATTGATTATATAAAAGACTTTCAGTTCGATTTAGTGTTTGTAGGTACGGAAGGGATTACACTTGAACACGGTGTAACATTACCAGACGAAATAGACGCATTTACAAAAAAGGCGATTATCAACCAGGCCAAGCAAGTAGTGCTAGTTGCCGATAAGACAAAGTTTGGCATTTCCCACCTTTATAAGGCAGGCTCTGTGAAAGATTTTGATGTAATTATAACCGACATACCAAAGGATCACGAGAGCTTTAAACATATGAGTCAAGTGACCAATATCATCTCAGTAGCAGAATAAAAGGAGAATAAAAATGGATATACAATTAACACAGCTAACACCACCGAAAATTCATCATAATAATCAATCCGTTATTTTAACAGACGAAACATTAGCCCAACGCCACACAAATTTCTTGGAAAAAATGAGAGAACACCAAGTGGATACAGCGATTATCTATGCAGACCGTGAACATGGTGCCAACTTCGAATATTTCACAGGGTTTATTCCCCGCTTTGAAGAGGCCTGTCTTGTTTTGCACAGCAACGGAACAAGCTATTTATTGCTAGGTAATGAAAATTTAAAGTTGGCAAGTAAATCCAGGGTAAAAGCAGAAGCCATTCATGTTCCTTACTTTTCCCTGCCTAATCAGCCGATGAATAATGAAAAGGAACTAGCTCAATATTTTAAAGAAGCCGATATTTCTCCAAACTCCAAAGTTGGGTTAATTGGTTGGAAAATGTTTACGAGCACTATCTATGAGAATAGCGACCTTTTTGACATTCCTTATTTTATTGTAAATGAGTTGAAAAAGTATGTGGCACAAGGAAAAGTGTTCAACTTTTCGCCAGCCCTTCTCTCTCCTCTTGAGGGGCTTCGCACTATTAATAATGCGAATGAAATTGCTCATTATGAATACGGAGCATCATTAGCTGGGTCTCGTTTATATCATGCTCTACAAAACATTGAAGTGGGAAAAACGGAAAAAGAAATTGCTTCCATACTAGCGGCGGATGGACAGCCGAATTCTGTAACGACCATTACTGCTGCAGGTGTTAGATTTACCAACGCTATAATCTATCCAAGAGATAAAGCAATCCATTATAAAGATAACTTTTCCATAACAGTAGGCTACAAAGGTGGATTAAGCAGTCGAGCGGGCTATGTAGTGAAAGATCCCGAGCAATTACCGGAAGAGCAAAAGGACTATCTTGAGCGACTAGCAAAGCCTTACTTTACTGCTTATGCGACTTGGTTAGAATCCATCAAAATCGGTCAACAAGGCAAAGATATGTATGCGATTATAGAAGAGGTATTACCTAAAAAGGACTATGGGTGGTCATTAAACCCTGGCCACTTCACCAGTGATGAAGAATGGCTAGCCTCGCCCTTCACGAAGGATTCAACAGCTGTCGTTAAAAGTGGTCAAATGTATCAGATTGACATTATCCCAAGTGTTCCAGGTTATGCAGGAGCATCATGTGAAGAACCAATTGCCATTGCAGATGAAGCATTGCAAGCAGATATTAAAAACACTTATCCAGAGGTATGGGATAGAATTCAAACACGAAAACGCTATTTACGAGAAGTTTTAAATCTATACATTAGCGCAGAATTACTCCCGTTAAGCGATACAGTCGCCTTTTACACCCCGCTTCTGTTGAATAAAACATTGGCATTTAGTAAAAAACAATAACTTTTTTAAGCCAGGGCCTGTAACGGTGTCATACAGATCCTGGCTTAAATCCTAAATCAGAAGTTATGTCGTAGCTGGCGGAGATGATGCTTGGTCAGCCTTCACACAATCAATAGCTATGACGAGCACAATTATGATCGTCTCCATCTCTTCGTTCAATACTTGAACCTTATAACTATCGCCCCATGTAAACCATTCTTTATTCACTTTCCCTACGGCTTCCCCATACTGAAATACTTCAAAGTTCATATCCCACCAGTTACCATGCACTTCTATCCCCGCGGCATCAATAGAATAACGGGCTTTGAAGAAAGAAAACTCTTTATTAATCGTTAATACCTCTTGGCCGTTTACCTCAACATAAAATTTCGGCAGAAAGCTCATCACCTTTTTCGTTATAAGTGCAACCTCTGCTCCCACTGTATTCAAGATGGAGAACGTTTTTGGGATTTTCATAAAACTTCCTTCCACATAATAAGCATCATTCTCCTGCTCGTCCTTTATCGTGAACTTATCTTTAAAACTCATCACTTTTTGTTTTATATACAATTGTTTCAAAATAAGAACACCCTTCCTTTGGTGGGATACTTATCTATCTAGTTACTAAACATATACCTTCTTTAACGATTTCAGCCCCAATAAGGTTTCATAACATTGATAAGAGAAAGAGACTTAACTGCTGCTTTATCATATATTTTCTTATTAGAAGGAGATTTAAAGATTGCCCTTATTAAAATATAAAGACTTGTCCTGTCCCTCTTTCCCATGGAATTCTGTGCCAATTGTGCTGGGTGGACATGAGGGAGCTTTAACCATTTCTCAAGTAGGTTAACTTGATATAAGATGGAGTCTGTTCCAAGTTGGATATCCAGAAAAAGTCACGAATAAAGGGTTAGACTATTTTCCATTTACCTTCTTAAATAGATGTATCCAGTTAACATTAATACTGTTAAATAAATTGCCTCTATCTTTATTTCTCCACCTCTGATTAGAAAGTAAAAAACGAGATGACGCCAATAATAAAAAAGAAACCTGTAAACTTTTTTAGGATTCTATTGTACTTTTTAATTACATCGTTGGTTTTATTCATATATTAAAACAACTCCAGGTGTCGACCTTGGCCAAGTATACGGTGCAGAAGTGCAAGAAGCGGTGGATTTAATAACATAACCTCCATCATATCGTTATTTTTGTCACATTTATTAAGCTTAATCGTCTTGTATTATGAAAGAATCTTGAGGAGGTTATCTTATGAATCAAAAATGCGATGTAGTTATTGTTGGTGGGGGCTTAGCAGGTTATGTTGCAGCAAATTATGTAGCAAGAACGAACTTATCTGTAGTAATCTTAGAGAAAGGGAAATTTGTAGGTGGAAGAGCTAGAACAACTAAAATTGAACAACAATATTTTAATTTAGGTCCACATGCGCTTTATAAAAAAGGAAAGGCTAGATCTATTCTCGAAGAATTACGTATTACGCTTCCTGGTAAACCAACCAAGTCAGGTGGTATCTTGATAGAAAATAATATTGAATTCCCTGCACCCTTTTCAGCTCTGAATTTGTTTAAAACAAACCTTTTGAATTGGAAAGAACGAATTGAATGGATGACGGTTTTGCTAAAAATAGTGCGTGTAAACACGGAACCTCTAGAAGGAAAGACCTTTCACCAATGGGCGGGAGAAATCACTCATTCTCCTAAGGTTAAATTATTACTATACACGCTCGGGAGACTAGCCACCTATAGTCACACTCCTGAAAAGATGGATGCAAAAGTAATGGTCTCCCATTTGAAAATAGCTTTGAAGGGTGTACTTTATCTGGATGGTGGTTGGCAAACAATCATTGATCAACTTCACAACAAAGCAGTCCTCTCAGGAGTCCAAGTTCAGCCACAGACTCCCGTTAGACAAATAGAACTACTGAGCGACGGGTCATTTCAATTAGTTACACCACATAACGAAAAAATCTTAGCGAAAAATGTGATTTGGACAGCTGGTCCACAAGAACTAGAAAGCATGTTTCTAGATAAGGGTAACTGCTTTTCCAATAAAATGACCGCAATAAAAGGAGCAACATTAGATGTTGCTTTATCACAGCTTCCTAACCCAGAGAAACTTTTTGCAATGGACCTCACTAATCCACTCTATTATTCTGTTCATTCAACATATGCTCATCTCTCTGATAATAAAAATAATATCATTCTTCACGTATTTAAATACCACCATCCCGAAGAGCATCATGATAGCACACTGGATAAACATTCTCTAGAGCAATTCTTAGAAAAACTACAGCCAGGATGGGAGAAATATGTGATAACAAAACGTTTTCTCCCACATATAACGGTGAACCAACGCTTACCAGAATTAGGAGATGCAAAAAAACTGTTACGTCTTAAATCAACAATTCCACACTTATATGTAGCTGGCGATTGGGCTTCTCCTGATTACATTTTATCGGAAGGAGCAGTTAGTAGCGGCAAACAAGCTGCTGAGGAACTTATCATAAAGGAAAAGAGGGACGAAAGTGCAAATCAGTAATCAAGAATATAAGCAATTTAAACCACTGTTATTTTCATTAGGTTATAGGTTACTAGGTTCGGTAATGGAGACAGAAGATATGCTACAGGAAACCTTTTTAAAAGCTTCCTTAATAAACGAAGAAAACATAGATAATAAAAAAGCATATCTTTGTAAAATGATGACTAACCGCTGTCTTGATCTTTTAAAATCTAGTTCCAAACGAGAAAATTATATTGGCCCCTGGAACCCGGAACCATTAATGTTCGATTATGTAAGAGCACTTGATCCATCAGAATTATTAATACAAAAAGAAGGTTTAAGTATTGCTTATCTACGTATGATGGAGCATTTAAAACCAGATGAACGAGCAGTTCTCCTTTTAAGAGAAGTATTTGCTTTCCCGTATTCAGAAATAGCGTGTATCATCGACAAGAAAGAAGAAAACTGCAGAAAAATTTTTAGTAGAGCTAAGCAAAGGATAGCTGTAGTAGAAGGGGAGAGTTTAGATTACGAAAAAAATAAGAGACTTATTAATCGTTTTATTGAAGCTTTTCAAATCCAGGATACCAATGTCTTATTGGAGCTAATTTCTGACAAGGTTACACTGTTCTCCGATGGGGGTGGAAAAGTTAACGCAGCTGTCCGTCCAATCAAATCCTTCTCCAATGTACTCGCCTTTCTATTTGGAATTTACAAGAAGGCTCCAGCAGATTTCTTTATTCACGTAAGAGAGGTCAATAAACAGCCTGCCATATTGATTTATATGCACGGCACATTACAGAGTATCATCAGTTTTTATATTTATAAGGAGACGGTTAACGAGATTTACATTACGATGAATCCTGATAAGCTAAGTAAGTGGTTATAGACCCTTAAAGCGAAGATACCAAATTCCGCTCGCTGTATTGCCTTTAGAGAAAGGAAGACCTCATTGGATTATTCCTACTTAATTTAACCGGACTTGCACAAAATTAGTAACACTCCCAAGGGAAGGACACGAAATAAATAAATTGTATTTCGATAGATTTTAGTTGGTATAGGATTTGAAAGCCAAATCCCAAGTATCTTGCAGGATCACCAGCAAAGCACTTGGGATGGAATTTAACATGTTAGCAAATTTGAAGAGGCATTCTCAAATACTGTTCTATAAATAAAGCCCCGCTTTCACACGGAGAGGAGATAAACCGCTTCTGCTTGACTGTACACAAGTATAAATGATTAATAAACATCATAATATTAGGAAAAAAGTGTTGGGAAGTGGTTGCTTGAGCATTTTTAACCCGGATAAGCTTTATGTTGAGTTTAGAGAAGGAATTACCTATACAGAACCTATAATCCATAGGCGCTACACACTGACCCATTCGGATATTACTGCTGAACTTTTTTTGACAATTGGATTAAGATTTGCTAGCGATAAAATTAATCCTATGAGAGATGATGTACTTGGTGAATGGACTAAAACTAGAGGTTGTTATGTATATCATGTGTATGTGGATGTAGATGTAGATGGACAATTTAATCAGACTGTTGCAGCAAAACGAAATGACATATTTAGACGTGAATTACCACTTGCCTTGAAAGCAATCAGATATGGAGATAGGAGACTTTTTATTTCCCATCCTGAGTTGAATAATTCTCCAATAATAGTTCACTTTATTTCAATCTATCCTCAGTTTAATAAGATAGAAAATTGGGTAACTTTTGTAAAGTATACGTAACTCCGTTTTCATTACCAATGGAAATAAAAAGAGGAGATGGTCAAAGTTTGTATTGACCCCCGAATAGGTCCACTCTTTTAAGTTGTCTACTATTCGGGGTACTGTACAGTATATTGGAACCTCTTCTTTTTAGGACTCTGCTATTATTCATTTATAGAAACCTCATTTTCTTGTGGTACGTTTCTTGTGATGTTGTTATCTAAATGGGGTTTAACTCAACTATATTATTGCTTATAAAGACTACATTAATTAATCCATTTAATATCATCTAAATTACTCAATAATTTTCTCCAATTCTCCTCACTATTCCAATTGATTATTCCATCCTTGATTTTTCCAAGTTCAACATCCCAGACAGGGTTTTCTACAGATCCCTCATAAAACCTCCATTTTAGACCATTAGTGTAGATAACTTTTTTATATGTTTCTAAATGACCTTCTACCTGTATTAAATGCTGCTCTAAATCTTCTTCTATGTACTTAGCCTCAATCGCTCCTAGAGTGTCTGCATTATTGCTTTTAATTCTTTCTCTTATCACAAAGTCTGGAAACCCCGAACTTCCTATAAACTCTGAAGAAAATTCGGTTTTTCGACGAGCCGAGACATCTCTTAAAGAAATCTCATTACTTTGCTTTCTTTCTCTTATAATACAAGCAATTATTGAATATAGATCACATTCAACACGATTTTGACTTCTTATCAATTCAATCTCTTCAGTGTACATATTAAAATTATTCCCTGGTGTCATAACCTTCTCACCTTACCTTCTCTATTATATGATTTTCTTTGGTCCCTTTTGTAATTGACTCAACTTTCGCATAACAAAATCAACGGCATGTACCTTTTAAAAATGGAAATTTCTTTTACACAAAGTTACAGATTTACATAAGGAAGTGAACAACATGAAAAAATAGCTTTGCCTGTATTGTTTATGTCATTAATAAATGCAGTTTCATCAGATGTTATGTAGTAGCTGGCGAAGCTTCTCCATTATCAGCTTTCACACAATCAATGGCTATTACGAGCGTAATGACCATCTCCATCTCCTCGTTCAGGACTTGAACCTTGTAGCTATCACCCCGTGTGAACCATTCTTTATTCACCCTCCCCACGAATACTTCAAAGTTCCATCTAGGATGGGCAAACCTGGGTGGTGAAATCCAACTACAGGATTGGGAGCCAGACCTTTTTAATTGTTAATATTTAATGCATCAGCCTTACTCAAAATGCCCTTCAACCTTCTCTCAATATCTCTCCAGTTTTCAGCTAAATCTACACTACATATTTTCATGTGAAAACCTTGTATTTCATAATTAAAATGAAATGATTGGTAAACTCTTGGGTACAACAAAATTCCAACCGCTTTATCGCCATTTCGCTTTCTCCTGTCATTCTCTAAATAGGCATATAGCTGGTATAAATGGCCACTACGAATAATTTCCTTGCCCTTAAATTCGAGCAAACCATGCTGATAGAACTTTGTATCTATAATGTATTTTTGATTTTCAACTATCATGGAGATATCCGTATGCATCAGAGGCAAGTATTCATTTTTCTCACCGATTGCTCCCCAATCCAATGTTTCACTTCTGGCATTCGATTCTGGATGTTCGCGCCTGTAAAAGTTTTTTACAAAATTCTCAAAGAGCCTTGCCATTTTCATATGATCACGGGAAAAATCATTAAATGCTGATTCTCCTGATCCCTCATGCAATAACACATTTTCAGAAATAAATTGACAAATATTCAATATAAATCGGTAATGTTGATTATTTCGATGTAATGTAACCTGGTTAAAGAACTTGGGTTTTAATTCAATTCTTGAAATGCTTCGAAAGTACATCAACATCCTTTTTAAGTCTTCATAATATTCTTTTTCCAAATGCTCATACATACTCAATCGAAGTAATGTTGCTTTAATTAATTGATTATGCAAAATATCATCGGTAAACTCTTCATGTTTAATGTGCATCTTCCCTTTTTTATAGGAGAATTTTTCAAATGATTCTTTGAAAAGCACCTTACCCCGAATAACCCCTGACTCTTCTCTCACTGGGGTGTACTCCCTATAAAATCCTCTTTTGATTAAGGATCTCACCTTTAAGATAAGGATTTTACTCAGTAAATTGATAATATCTTTTTCATCTTCACCGTACACGTCTATCATGCGACTTTCGTGGGGATGGTCCCACGCATATGCCAACATATAGTAAATATTTTTAACAGGAATTTTACTGGTATCGGCTGAGGAGTTCATGAACCTTATCCTCCTGATCAAACCAATATTCTTGTAAAAGTGGTTTAATTTCTAGCCGTAGAACACGTTCAAACCATCCCTGTTCATCTTCAATATCATGGTCTGGTGTAAAATAACTATGCCCAATTTCAAACCCTTTACCCAGATTAACTTTGTCATTCACAATCTCTGTATTTATTTCTTTCATAAGTGAATCAATTGTATCAATAAAACCCTGACTAATACCTTTCGTCTGCAAATACTCTTTAAATGATTCTGTATTAAACCCAGGCTCTAACTCAATAAAAGCAAACCGACGGCGCAATGCATAATCCACCATAGCTAGTGAACGGTCAGCTGTATTCATTGTACCAATTACATACACATTTTCGGGAATATAGAAATGTTCTCCTTCTTTGCTGTATGTGGTTTGTATTTCAAATTCTTTCCCTCGTTTATCCGCTTCAACCAACATCATTACTTCGCCAAATATTTTAGATAAGTTGCCGCGGTTTATTTCATCAATGATGAAATAAAAATTCTCTTCAGGCTGCTCCTGTGCTTTGCGACAAAATTTATAAAACAATCCATCCTGTAGCACGAAATGGCCTTCCGTATTAGGCTTAAACCCACGAATAAACTCCTCATAAGAATAAGATTGATGAAACTGGATCATGTCAATGTTATTAGGAGATTTAGAACCCAAATGATAATAAGCCAGACGTTTCGCTACAAACGTTTTACCGACTCCTGGAGGCCCTTGTAATATAATATTCTTCTTATAGTCTAACGATTCTATTGCATCTTCTACTTTTTTCAGATCCATAAACAAGTCTCTTTTTATATGTTCAGTTGTATAGGGTTTACTTTCGTTTACACCATATTCACCTTCAAGATCTTTAATAATTTCTATTTTCTGCATAACTTTCTGCAAAAAATCTTCGTATGGAGTGACATCTGTTAACGTCTTCTGATGAAAAGGCAAGTCGGAAACATCCCATTCACCATGCCTGATCCATTCGACATCTCTAAAAGAATGCTGGGCACCATTTCCTGGACTATACTGGTAAGGAGACGTTATCTGGCCAAATCCAACCAATTGAGATGTACCAGCTTTAATAAGGACATAATCTCCCTCTTTTATTTCTCTGACAAACTGCTCATTGGCTAATGCGTCATTTCTAGGGTGGTGATCATAATCATGCTTTTCTTTCAACGACTGCGCTATTTCTTTTTTATCTTTATAATTCCTCAAATCACCTAGTTCGTTCCAGCCGATAGATATTTGTTCATTGTCCCTGAAATAATCCCAATACTTTCCGTTCTCACCTGCAGCAAGCAACCAGTATTTAGGTGCTTCTTTCTCAATGGCGTGTTTATCCTTAAATTTATCAAATATAAAACTGAAAAACTGATCGACTTCATAATAGATTGGCAGATTGGTTTTTCTTCCCACAACATTTTCGTAAGTTGCTGCTATATCATGCTCTTTTATTGCTTTTTGAAACTTTATAAACTTAGAAGAAAAAGTATCGCCTCTCTGATAATCAGGTTCAATTTCCAATTCATTTTCAACCGCTACTCGATCCCGCTGGTTATAAAAACAGTAGTCTTCAGGATAAACATTGCCGATTATTTCACTAAGTGCACTTGCGCCTATGCCAAACAATTTATGTTGATCATTGTTCAAAAATTGTTCCATACGATACTCTAATGGATCACTTCCATGAATTAAATTAAGAAAGGACGCGCGATATTTCTCTATTGAAGCATTCATTTTTCCAAATGCGCGCCCCTTTGCAAGTGGCATCCGGTATGCATTGACATGTTCACCTATTTGCTGAAAATCTTCCCATTCCATTGACTTAATATATTTTGGGTCTCTGAATTTTTGAAAATAACGATAACTGTCTTCCAAGTATTCAAATTCCTTAGAAAAATTATCATACTCATCATTATAATAAAGTAAGTATCTTTCAATTAATGATTTATCCACCCTTTTTTCTACTAACTCAGGATCCGCCCAGAATCTTAGTAATGTAGCAAATTCATCATCCGTTATTTTGTAGTTAGTTAACTGCGCTAGCCGCATGATTAATAGGTTTCGAGTTTCAGGAAGTTTCTTTAACTTATGACGAAGCAGCATACCTTCTGACTCATTCAACCGCGTTTCTTTAACTTTCAATTCAACTTGTGAATAAGCTCCACCATTATCCTTAGGCTCTGAGTACACCTCTGTTAAAGCAATAATACCCCCAGTATTTTTATCACCACCGTCTGAACGCCAAATAAACACCTGATCGCCTGTCTTAACCTCATGCGTATGTTGCTTTTGACGAATACTCCAGTCGATAATTTTCCCATCTTTCACATATTGATTAATATCATGCAGGTCAGGATACTTGTCCTCATTTATAGAGAATTGCTTAGGGTTCCCTTGGAAGATCCACTTTGGCATAAATCATACTCCCCCTGTTAAAATCTTTTGTTTTAAGTATATTAAGAAATTCACTTAATTCCAACTTTTCCTTGTTAATTAGATAAAATATCAAATATTTTACTCGCTTTGAGGCACTTTTGTTGACATATTTGTATGAACATTTTAAATTTAATACATATAAACCTTCAACTAATATTTGTCATCTCCCTTTAAACTCCCTAAATTACCTCCCGGTGATTCATCCTATCCAGCATTTTTTCGCATTACAACTATTATAACGAATAACATATCTAGGAGTGCCTCATTTATGCACAATACAGCTTCAGATACAGAATTAATGGTAACTGCTTACAAGCAGCTATACGAAATTGAAACTACATTAAGAAATATTATTAAAAATAGACTTACTAGTGATTATGGAGAAAATTGGTTTTGTATTGCCCCTATGAAACATATGAAGAGGTTTATAAAACCCATTGATTCTACTAACCTTCATGAGTTATTGAACTTCTTCAATATTTATCCCTCTCTTAAGAATATATTCACTACAAAAGAAAAAGCTTATTTAAGTCATCTACCTTCAATAAGAAATAAAATAGCTCATTGTCACAAACTAGACTTACAGGAAGCAACAATCTTAAGTAATTTACATAGGTTGATAATATCAGTTCAATAATACTTAAGATATAAAATAATAGATACTGAGATAAAAGTTAATCTTGGAAGATACTATTATCAATAGGTTAATGGTAATCTATATTTACATTCCGAGATTTTAGAACGAACAATATTAAAACTATTATAGGAGAGTCCTAAAATGAAAAAGAAAATGAACTATATAATTTTACTCTTAACAATTATCTTTATGGTTGGTTGTACCGAGGTAAATGATGCAACCATTACTGAGGGGGAAATAGAACCACAAGAAATAAATACAGATAATTCTGCAAAGGATAATCAAACAGATTCACAAGAAGGAAACACACCTAATAGAATTAGTGAAAAAGAAGTAGATACCACTAAGGTTGTTGATGAACCAGTATTAGAAGAAACACCAACCAAAACAAACGATGACCTTTTTTCAGGATACGAACTAATAGAGGTAGATGGTGGTGATTTAAGCGGAGACCGAGAATCAAGTGTTGTAGTAGATATAGGATATGGTGATAGGGAGTACTGGGCATTCACTAATGAGTATGGTCAGTTAGTGAGAGTCGTTGCTGAAAAAATCATTCTACAAGATGACAGTACAGAACCAGTCCTATCGTCTGGTAGATACTTCTCTGACGAGGCAAAAGTTCCAGGTATCGAAAGTGATGTATTAGATGAGGGTCATGTTATTGCTGACTCTTTAGGTGGAGTATCAAATGCTTATAATATTACACCTCAAGAAAGCACACTTAACCGACATGGTGACCAAGCGTACTTAGAGGACACAATACGTAACGCAGGTGGGGCCACTAATTTTGAAGCAGTTATCTCTTACTCAGATACGGAAACACAAATACCTTCAAAGTACCAATATTCGTATAATATAAACGGTAACTCAGTTGTAGATACGTTCGATAATTTAAATCCCGATGAAGTTAATGAGTCGTTAGGATTAACAGGAAGTAACGAAACTTCTAGTTCAGATAACTCTAGTTCTGATGAAAAAGGTGATGTTTCTAGCGTCGATACTAATGGTAATGGACAAGTAACAATTAAAGAAGCGAAAGACGCAGGTTTCAGTATGCCGATAAGGGATGATCATTGGTTATACCCCTATATGCGAGATAATGATGGAGATGGGATGGTTGGCGAGTAAAATAAATGAGAAAGAACGTTTACCTAGCAGGAAAATTTATAACAATTTGCAAATGGGTGTCTATACAGGAACAACTGAAGTTAATATATTACTAGAAGAAATTGAAAATTATACAGTTATGGAGATAGAAGAGTTGGAGGGCTATCACCTAAAGCGTTGTAACCATGAATTCCGAAAGAATCGATTAAGGAGTGTAAATTCTCGTATTTCGTATTGAATTAAGTGTTGTATTACTTATTTTCTTCACTAAAATTAAATAATGCGAGTCTTGGAATAATAAAACCCAAAATTTTTAGTATCATTTGTCGCTTAAAACACCCCTAATGGATATTTTAATTATTTTCTTTGGAACAGAAATTATAACTATTTAACTATAGAAGTAATGGCCTTCAGTTTTATTTAGCTCACTGGATGGAAAACCTTATTCATTTACGATACGGTTCTCCGTAACAATTTAAAGGTAGCAAAAACACGACTTAAAAGGTTAAGTATAAATTTAATTTTATGGTACTTAATATTAAACCCCATGTAGGCTAAATCCACATGTACGGAGGTGACATTATATAAAATGACAAATTCTATAGTAGCACTAGCCAATGTCCATTAAATATATTAAAGAAATAAACCACACAAAATAGCTCTAGATTAACGGTGGTTTATTTCTGTCACTGCATAAACGTTTCATCATATCAATAGTTTCAAAGCCCGTGACCGCCCTAAAATAAGCACGGATAATTTTAGTAGAGGGATAGTTCTTCACATAATGTAACATATCTAGATAAACCCTAATCTCAATCTCATTTTTCCTTTTTATCGTTATCTTTTAACTGTTCCAATATATCTTTTAGTTTCTTTGGAACCGGTAATCCAATTAATGCAGCATTCTTAAGAATGCTGATTCCTTCATTTGAGATATAGAAAAAAATAACAGCTGTGCGAATGATACTTTCATTTTGGATAATATGCAAATCAACCATTTGGCCAATACCCACAAAACAGAAGATAAGAACCTTCTTGAAAACACCTCTAAAGCCAATATTCTGGGATGGGCTCTTTTCAATAACTGTTATCATAAGTTCGGTGATGCAGTCAATTACCATTAATGCAACTAAAGTATAAAGAAGCCCATCGTTTTCCAATGCTCTGTATCCAGCAGTGAGTTTTTCAAACCCCTCTGTTATAGTTAAATAAATGCAACTCATACCAACTATCCTTTCCTTATTTGGATATTTCTCGAACCTGCAAATAAGTGCAAAATACTTGAAAATGCTGTTCGTTATGATGAAAAATAGATAATCTTTGATTTTTCATAGGTGAAACAACTTTTACCAATACTGTATTTTTTCTTCATACCCTACCAATCTCACTAGATTCTACTTTTCCCGTCTTGCAAGACGAAATTTTCCCCAATAGCCTGTCATTGACTATCTTCGATTCATTTTGTATCCACCGTCTTCTGCTGGCCAGCTATAGACGCACTTATACTTTGTAAGACTTAATACCTTACACTTATAAATATAAAGAGTTTTAAAATTTCACGACCAATTCACAGAGTTGGCTACAATCTGCCTATATACAGAGGTTTCTTCAATTTGACCATAAAAAAAAGAACCCCTTTCGGGGTTCAAAACCAACTCAATGAGTTAATGAGTTTTTATGATTTTATTTCACTTCCTAATTCTGGGATACCAAATTGCCCTAAAATGCCATTGAAATCATCGAGAGATAGCCCCGGAATGGTCTCCATAATCCGGATATATGTTTTGTCTGGATTATTATAATAGTCTAGTTTATTATTCGATTTATCAAATAATCTTTGTGTTATTCTCGAGCCTAATCCCATGCCTACACAAATTGCCATCAAAACATTAGTAGTCATGTTGTTATAGTTGTTCTTCTTAATTTTACCATGATAGTTTTTGTGAAGTCCTGTCTCTCCGTTAAATTGCTCAGGATAGTTCCATTTTCTATTTTCCATCAAAAACCATAAACACTCGCACAGGGATTTAGTTGGATCTCCTAACATCTTCATAAGCTTAATTTCTTCTTGTTCATCATATGAAGCTAACTGTTTATAAAATGCTTGGTAAGCCTCTTCTGGTTCACACATTATATAAGCTTGATATTTGGGATGGAATGTAAGAAGTCTATTGTCAATTCCTTCAACTTTTCTAAGTACCGAATAACCAAGAAAATCTTTATCAGCATTTTCATATGTAGTAAACTTTTGCTCACGAATATTAATAACGCATTTAGCAAGATTCTTTTTTGCTTTAGCAGTTAAATGAAGCACTCCGTCCTTTTGTATTGCATACTGGCTATCAGCAAGAACAAGGTACCCATCAGCGTAAACAAAACGCCCCTCACTTATCCATTCTTTTAGAACTAAATCTGTGTCAATGATCTTTAACGCTTCTACTGGAGTTAATTTGACAAAGTCTTTATTGCTATTGATTTCTTCATAGACATCTTCATAATCTGAAAATCTTGTAATTGCATCTTTAAGACCAACCTCAATCAATCTATATTTTACTGATAACCGTGACGTTATAAAGAAGCTACTTAAACTTTCAATCAAAGCGTCACACGATAGTATAGCATTTTCACCAGCGTCTTTATATCGCTGAATAAACTCTAGTGCCTTCTTTTTAAAGCTGTTTTTCGGCATAAGGACTCTAGGTGCTAGTCTATGTGCCTGCCATTCCAACCACCTTACTTCATTTTCCTTTGTTTTCTTTCCTTCAGGAGGTTCAAAGAAAGTCTCGGATTGACGACATAAAATAGGGTATAACTTTTCAGAAACACTTTTATTTTTTATTTCAAGGATTTCAAAATACTTTTTATCCTTTTCCCAATGCAGCGCCTCATGGATTAGTGTATTTCTTTTCGAACCTTCTCCATATACAGCTTCAGATAATGGATCAATCAGTACAGTTCCGGCACTAAAAGTAGTTGACGTATATTGCCTTGTTTCTCGGTTATAAACATCTACATGTGCATCAAGTAGCAAACAGCAACCAAAAACGTCCAAATTACTAGATAGGGAAACTTCTTGTACTTTAAGTCCCATTTCATTAATTATCTCATCGACTGGAAGAGGCATTGGATTAACCAACGCCTCTTTGCAATATTTTGTTAGAAATTTAGTTGCATAATCGTCTAGTCTGTTTTTACCAAGAATTAAAGCTCCTGATTTTCTATTAATATCAAAAATATCACTAGTTGTTATTTTGCTTTTCATCCTCTACCCTTCTCCTTTTTCAATATAATCTAAAGGCATCTCTGCTAATAGCTTTCTTGCCTCTTTCCAAGTAGGGTAGAACTCCTCAACAAGTGCATGGAATCTATTAGTGTGATTCTTTTCTATCAAGTGTACCAGTTCATGAATAACTACATACTCAAGACATTCAACTGGCTTTTTAGCAAGCTGCAAATTAATCCATATTCTTTTTTTATTAATATTACAAGCGCCCCACTTTGTCCTCATGTTCTTTATTTTATATTCATTAGCATGCAGATTTGTCTTTGACTCGCACGTTGAAATAACACCATTCAATACTCGTTTAAGTTCTTCTCTGTACCATTCGTTAAAAGCACTCTCCCTAGATTCTTTGGTTGATCTTTCGGGTGCAGTTAAAATAATCTTATTTGGTAGTTTAGTAATTTCGTATTTGTTTCCTTCATAGACGACCTGCAAACGGTACGGCTTTCCCCATAAATAATGTGATTCGCCAGATACATATTCACGTTCAGTTTGACGTGGTTGTGCCAACATCCTATCTCTCACCTTGGTAATCTCTGGCATTTTCTTCAAAACAAAAAGCCTTATTTCTTCATCAGGATAATCGCTAGGAGTACTGACAGTTACATTTCCTTCTGGCGGATTAACTCTTATATAAAGATTTTTAAGATTTTTCTTTTTGATAATTTCTATTGGCATGCCACCAATTATTGCTTCACTACTCATCGTATTCTACCTGCCTTCCAGCTATATCGAAGACGGCATTAGTTTTTTCAGTTGCTTCGTCTTCGTCATAACCATATACCAATAGATTTTGATATATAGCAAGTCTTATAATTTGTTGTTTCTGGAAATTCCTCAACCAATCAGGACGTATTGCATTACGGATAGCACTATCAATATTTACAGCCAGTTTTTCATCTCTATCAAAGTAGTCAAAGAAAGCTCTTCTTGCTTCGCTATTTTTAACAGCATCAGGGTAACCAGAATTTTCTTCCGGATGTAAAATCGCCTGTGCTAATTCTACAACTTGACGAAGATACTCCTCATAACTCATAGCCTCAATTCGTCTTTGGTCAATGATTATTTGGAGCATTTCCGATAGCTTACCATAGTAGACTTTATTTGAAGACATCTTCTTAACGATTTCATGTTGCAAGTTATTTTCAATGGTCTCAGCCTTTACGTTATCACTTCCTGGCAGTTCTTTCACTAATGCATCTATTGGCGTTGTAGTTGTGTTGTCTAGTAGTAACTCAACCAATGACATATTGCCAAGCTCGCTAACTATTTTAGAATCATCTGCACGGATGTAGGTGTTAAGGATATAACGCATATCAGCTTCGTAGGGCTTTAGGTCGATATAATCACAGCTAGCAAGTTTAACCATTTCCTTTATTTTATTATATCCAGAAATATTACTTCTAAGTTGTTTTACTTGATCGTCTGAATAATCATAGTCGCTCACAAGTTTGTCACAACAATTCGCAAATGAACGAGTCAAAGAGGCAGTTAAAGCGTACAAAATATCTCTACGACCTGTATTCTCATCATCCTCGCTATTTTCACCACAGAAATATTCAATATAATCTATGTCTTCTTTTGGTGCATTGACATTTTCAAACAAATCCTTAAGCGATGCAATTGCACCTACCATTTCAGATTTCGCCTCATCATAACGATTTTTAATAAGTCCATCAACATCTTCTTTATCAAAGTTATCAAACGCCTCAGTTGTATAATCAGCAACCGCAAGTTGCACATTACGGAATAAGTCCATATAATCAACGATATATCCAAAGTCTTTATCCTCACCATCTGGTCTATTCACTCTACAGATCGCTTGGAACAAGTCGTGGTCTCTCATGGATTTGTCGATATATAAGTATGTCGCACTTGGAGCATCGAAACCTGTCAAAAGTTTATCCACCACAATAAGAAGTTTCATTTTGGCAGGGTATTTTTTGAATTGCTCCTTTACTTCTTTTTCGAACTGAGACAGTTTTTTACCTCTAAGCATACGCTCATAAATGGACTTCTTGTACTCTTCTTCACCTTCTGAATTTAAGTCGCTTGTAGCAGTTCTAACACTTGCATCAGAAGCATCATACGAAGTAACAATTGCGCACCTATTAAAGCCGTGGCTCGTAAAGATATCCCAGTATCTGCAAGCCTCGTAAATACTATTTGCAACTAGCATAGCTGTTCCACGGTCTTTTTTAAGACGTGGTTTTAAATTCATATCAAAGATGATATCGCCAGCAATTTTTTCAAGTCTTTGTCTTGAACTGTATAACTTATTGATAGAAGTCCAACTTTGCTTTAGTTTTGTCTTCGCTCTATCCGTTAAGCCTGTGGTCTTATTATCGAACCATAAATCAACTTTTTTTTCATTGCTTAATTCTTGGTCAACATCTCTTGCCTCATAACGCAAGTCAAGAACCACTCCATCCTCTACGCCCTCATTAAATTTATAGGTATGGATATATGGACCAAAAGTTTCGATGCTAGTAGATTTATCTTTTTTCAGAAGTGGTGTTCCTGTAAAACCGATAAGTAAAGATTCTGGCATAAGCACCTTAACAGCCTCGTGCAATTTCCCAGAATTTGTACGGTGACACTCATCGATAAAAGCAATGATGTTTCCTTTTGCTTTAAAGTCAGCAGGCAAATTTTTCAATAATTCTTTACGGTACTGATCCACATCAGATTGTTTACCTGCATTATGCCCATACTTGTGAATCAAAGAGCATATGATAGAATCCTCATTTTTATTCAGTAAATCTCTTAAATCGGATGTACTTTTCGCTCTTTTTACTTTCTCGTTAACATCAATAAACAAGCTCTCTATTTGATCATCAAGTTCGTCACGGTCTGTAATGATGACTACACGGCTATCTGCTACATTTTCAATAATCCACTTGGTAAGCCAGACCATAATCAAGGACTTACCTGAACCTTGGGTATTCCAGATAATACCGCCTTCATCTGAAAGAATCCTTTTTCTAGCTGCGATATTAGCGAAGTATTGATTATGCCTAGCTACCTTCTTCACACCTGCATCAAAGATAATGAAATCGTGAATCAATGACAAAAAGCGTTCTTTTTGACAAAGAGAAACGATTGCATTTCTTAGCTTGTTTTTTTCTTTAGATTGAATATTCTTGACTGCAGTAGATAGTTCGTCTGTCGCTTTATTATCTTCTTTCCACTTTAGATAATACTTCTCAGATGTCTCAATTGTCCCATACTTAAGACCCTCTGCTTCGTTACCGACAAAAAGTAATTGAACAGTGCTAAAGAAACTTTGAATATACTCTTTCTTTTGATTAGTAAGGTTTTGACGGATGCCCTCGCCTATGCTTACGCATGAACGCTTTAATTCAAACACTCCCAGAGCAATGCCGTTTATAAATAGCACCACATCGGGGCGCTTTCTTGTCACATGATCAAAGCAACGAACACTTACTTCTTCAGCAACATGAAAATCATTATTTTCCACATTATCCCAATCGATATAATGCACCGTTTGACGATTTCTATTTTCATCTTTGACACCTTGTTTACCATAACGAAGAAGAGAGTAAACTTCATTATTAATTTGATAAAGATTGTCTACTTGATTGCTTGCTTTTGATACTATTTCAGTTACTGCCTTTGAAATTTGATCTTCATTGTAGCCACGATTTTCAAGATTCTTCTTAAGCAAATCCTCTTTAATTGGTGTGTTGTCTTGGTCTTCAAGATTGCCAAGATATGTGTAACCTAAGCCACCATCTTTCTCTTCATCTATTAACCAGTGGAGGACTTTGTTTTGTAATTTTCTTTCCAAATCTACAGACATAAACTTAACCTCCTTATACTTTAAGACGTACACGACCAGTTAAAAGGTCATCCATTGCACCTTTTCTAATACCCATCATCTTGACTTTTTCAGTTTCAAGTGACTCGATTTCTTCATCCATCGCTGTTAGGACTTGAGCGATGGCTTGTTGTTCCGCGACATCAACAGGAATTTTAAATTCAAAGTTTTTAAGATCCTTTTGATATAGATGTTTAATTGTCGAACCAGCTGAAAGAATTGCTATGAAATCTCTAAAAACTGACGACATTAGTATCCTAAATAAAAATATTGATTTCAACCGTTCCTTAGTTTTAAATACAAATACACCACTATTTAATGTTGCGGGTTTACTAATTTCAGGGACTAAAGCAACCTTGCCGATTGTTCCATCTTTTGTAACAAGTACATCATCTTGTTCCACTTGAATGTTAGAATCCATTTCGTACCTACCTTTAGTTACATATGAAATATCATTGAGATTTATAGTTCCACGTTGAAAATCTGTACCTCCTATTAAATAACTGTAACCACGCTTCAAATACTCACCTTTCTTTAAACCTTGCCAACCTATTCTAGCCTTAGGCGTAATTACATCGTTAAATGCAACAGTTTCCCACTCTCCATCAAATCCACCAAGTCTAGTATTACCACTAACCAAATCCTCCAAAGCACCAGCACGAATAGCTTTTTTCTTTTCTATTAGTTCGGTTAGGTTGTCGATATGCACATCGAAATCTGATAAAACTGAGGCGATGACTTGTTGTTCTAAGAGAGGAGGAAGAAAAATGTCTGTATTTAATATTATATTGTTATAAAGTCTTCGGATAGTTGTTCCTTCTAAAGCCTTCCAAGGAAAAGATTTATAAAAATAGTATAAGAACCTTTTATCTATTTTACTTTCATCTACTTTGAGCCAAACAATATTAGAGTCTTGAAAATACGATTCACGTCCATCAAATAAAACTACTTTTCCTACCGTCCCAGCAGCAGATAATAGAACATCACCTTTTGAAGGATATGGATACATCTTTCTAAACTGTTCAAAGAGTTCTCTCGAAATATATGCATCCGCATTTCTACCAAAAGTCCCTATCTTATAAAAAGGAATTTGACCATTTTTTTTAGTCTGGTATTGGAAAATTCTTCGACACATTTGTATATTGCCAATGTCCTTTAATTGCAAAGCTTTCCAATCCTCAGGATAAGTTACCATGAGTACCCCATCCTTTCTAAAGCAGATTTTACTCTTACTTTAGACTGAACTACTTTTTCCTCAAGCTCACTTAAAGTATGCTCGTAGCGTTTTGCAATTAGTACAACTCTTGATGCAAGATCATTTAGTACTTGATCTATCGCATCAGTAATATCATCCTCAAGCTTTGCCATCCACTTCTTATCAAAAAGCAAATACTTAATTTCATCTACTGATAGTTCCCCATATTTTTCAAGCACTAGCTCTTCAAACGCTTTTTGTGTTTCTTTTACTGCTTTGTCGACTTCTTCCTTTTCTGTCATCTTCGCTTGAAATGCAAGCAATGCTTTATATTCATCAGCATAAACTTCGGGCATGACTGCATTATGAATTGCATCTTTTAAGGCCGCTTTTAACTTAGACTTACCAAATGAACCATTCTTATTTCTAAGTTCGTAACCCTTTAGCTCGCTATTAGCTTTTACGGTTTTTTCCATTTCGTCTGTGTCGCCTACATCCAATAATTCAATCAGTTTTGTAATGTCGCTCATTACAGATGATGTCTTTCTACTCTCGAGTTCCTTAATTTGCTTATTAAGATTCGCCTTAGGAATACTGTCTCCTTTTTCATTTAAGGCATTTACAAGTAAACCGTCCTCTCCCGATTCTTCTTCACGCATTTCATCGAGTTCAGATTCAAGCAATGCTGACTTTTCAATTAGATCTTTAAGTGCTAATAGCTCTTTTTCAAAATACTCATTTTCAATAACCTCTCTTGAAATTAGCGCCCCTTCAAAAGATTTCATTTTAGTAGTATCATCAACTGATACAGTTTCACCGCTCTCGTCTTTTTGTTTCTTTTGAGCATATACATATTCAACTTCACCACCTGCCTCATACCCACTAGCTTTAATTATATATACATCATCTTGCATACTCTCATTCCAGTAATTAAGCAGAAAGTCATACACATCGTAATTATCTAAAAGTTGCGCTGACTCAAATCTGTGTAATATTTGTAAACCAATATTACGGATTAACTCTTTTGGATTTATATCTGCATTGATGTTTAGCATCATATCTTTTATTTCATTTCGCCATGCACTGAATAACTCTCCGCATTCGTTTTCCTTTTCGCTCTTGATCTTTTCATCTTCAGAGATAACCGTTTCTATCTCATTTGGTGAAATTGCAAGGGTATAGATACTGTCTTTTCCATCATTACATTTAAAAATCTTTTGCTTTAACTGCGGTGATACTTTCCATAACCTTTCTATTGAATCAATATCAGCTTCTGGAATACCACCTTTAAGATGTGATGTGATGTTTTGTGGCAATGTATCATCAGATTTTTGAATATAACGAGGCACATTTAGATTTCCATCGTTTTCTTTTAAAATTTCTTTATAAGTAATAAAGTGAGAGTATCCCTCAATTTCCTCTTTATTAACAAAGGTTTGTACTATCTTTTCAATATCTTGTTCACGAAGACGGTTCTTATTTCCGTCTTTCATAAATCCATGGCTTGCATCAATCATAAAGATACCTTCACGTTTATCAGCATTCTCTTTATCAATGATGATGATACTAGCAGGAATTCCTGTACCATAAAATAAGTTTGCAGGCAACCCAACGATACCCTTGATATATCGCTTATCAAGAACTGCTTTTCTGATAGTTGCTTCAGCGTTCCCTCTAAACAGTACACCATGAGGTAGAATAATGCCTGCCTTACCATTACTCTCTAATGCCTTTAAAACATGTAAAAACCAAGCATAGTCACCACTCTTCTCTGGTGGAATGCCATAACCATCGAACCTTTTATATTTATCTTCTGATGGTTTAATTCCATCAATCCAATCCTTATCTGAGAATGGTGGATTCATAACAATAAAGTCAAATTTCTTAAGTCCACCAAAATCATCCGTATATGCGGGGTTTGCTAATGTATTACCGCTCTTAATTTCACCTGTACCTTTATTGTGAAGGATAAAGTTCATCTTTGCCAAACCTGCAGTATCAGGGTATTTTTCTTGTCCGAATATTGTAACGATAGAGTCACCATTTTCATCTGTAGGAGCTTCATCTGCTGCACGAATTAGTAAAGAACCACTCCCCGCTGCAGGGTCATGAAGCGTCCACTTTTTGCCCATTTCTTGTTTAATGTCACCAATACCGATAAGCCTAGCAATAATACGTGATACCTCACTGGGCGTATAGAATTGTCCCTTGCTCTTACCAGACTCTTGAGCAAATTTCATCATGAAATACTCATAAGCATCTCCGATGATGTCATCGCCACTAGCTCTGTTATTTTTGAAGTCGATAGCAGGGTTTTGGAATATAGCAATAAGTCCAGAAACTTTATCAACTAGTTCCTTACCAGAACCTAGTTCATCTGGATTATTAAAACTAACATCAGGTAAAGAACCTTGAAGACGGTTCTCTTCTAAGAATTTTTGAATTATTTTATCTACTCGCTCACCAACATCGCTTTTACCTTTTGCAGCAATCAAGTCATCAAATGATGCGCCTTCACTTACTGTAAACTCAGCAAAGCGTTGTCCTTTGTATCTATCTGATACATATTTAAAAAATAATAATACAAGAACGTAGTCTTTGTATCTTGACGGTTCCACACCACCTCTTAATTTATTACAAGCCTCCCATAATAGAGAATACAATTCTGATTTTTTTACTGCCATTTTTTTAACCTCACTGTCTTTAATATTCTGCTATATCAATTCCTGATTTTAAAAGCCTTTCATAGCGTTCATTAGAAATTAGAACAGCAATAGGCTTTCCATTTTTTAAAACGAAAGCTGTCCTATCCTCATCAGATAATTTAGTTATTAATTTCGAAGATTGTCCTTTTAAAAAATTTGACATATTATAAAAGTCCATAGGCTGTTTTTGTAATTTATCTTGACTATCCATTTTCTCACCTACTTTTTCTTCTTATTTTACCACAAGCTTATTGAAATGCCTATTTATACTCGAAATGTAATTACCTTTTCAACTCAAATATTATGTTATCTACCGCGAGAAAGTTAGACCTCGGAGGTCAAAAATCCCCCGAACCATTAGTCTGAGGGAGCATAAAACGCACTTCATTATTTAGGGTTAACTCTGTCAACGCGCACTCCGCGTGACTCTTCACAATATACGCATTTTCAGACATATTCATGTCCGCGTCTTCTTTAATTATCTGTTGGGTTTCTTCATCAGAAGCGTACCTGTCACTACTAGTCCTCCACTAAATTGTCTATCTCTTCCTTGCGCATATCGTAACGATTTGATAGATTCCGTAAAAAGATTTGCGGTAAATTCTTATAAAATCGAGAGGTTATAAAGATGGTCTTCAGAGAGGATTGCTCCTTTGACACTCTAAATAGAAATTAAAACACTCAAATAAAAGTTCCATATAGAAAAGAGAAAATAATAAAAATTTCCTGCCCCTACTAGGTACTAGTTATTATTCTTTCTATAAATATTCGTGCCCCGGCTATGTCAATCTTCATGAGTAAAAACATTAAAAATCTGTCATTACGTTAGACTAAATCCCTTCGGGTAATGAAAAACCGTCATTCTGACACTGATGCTCCAACCCTCTATTACTTAGTAAGAATGTTGATTTATCAACACATGCTAATCCCTTGATTTAAAAGAATTCAAAAGAAAGTGATTCAAGATGAGGTAATAACGGGATCCGGTTTTTATACTCGTGAAGAAGCTAAAATAAGAATTGCAGAACTAAGAGAAGAGGAATATGACTTAAAGCATACATTATCAAAATTACAGAACACACAAGAAACGAATGAAAATATAATGAAAGAAGTTAGTACAGACTTCTTAAAAGAGCAACTAAAAGAATTCTAGAATTAAAAGATATTCAATTTTCTTTTATTGCCCATATACCAGAAAGTAGCAGAAGTCCAGATGACTCCTCACTACATAATATGGTTACGAAAAGCTCTCCCCTCATACTTAGGGGATTAAATTTTAAAGAAAACCGCTACCTATTTGTGGTAAGGTTCACCTCGATTTATCCGAAACGCCCGATAAACCTGCTCCAATAATACCAACCTTATAACCTGATGAGGAAACGTCATTTTAGAAAAAGACAAAGCCAAATCACTTCGTTTTTGCACATCTTCACTAATCCCCAATGATCCGCCAATCACAAAAGCTATCTTGCTTTTCCCATAGGTCGCAAGCTCGTCCATTTTTGCTGCAAGCTGTTCAGAGCTTAGCATCTTTCCGTTGATCTCGAGGGTGATGACATAGGTATCCTGGCTAATATGGGAGAGGATGCGCTCGCCTTCTTTTCGTTTCACTTCTAGCATTTCTGCATCACTCATATTCTCTGGAGCCTTTTCATCAGCGACTTCCACAATATCTACCTTGGCATATGCACTCAACCGCTTCAAATATTCCTGTATGCCTTGCTTGAGGTATTTTTCTTTTAATTTTCCAACTGATACGAGGGTTATTTTCATTGTAGCTACATCCTTTGCCGTCTTTTATTCCCTATATTTTACCACAGTTATTCTATAGTTAACGCGGGATCGCGTTGACGAGTAGCCTTGCTAATATGGCAGCCAACGGAACTAGAAGAATAAAAACCACCAATAAACTCCATAGATCCGATACAGGGGTCTACGGTATAAAGCTCCCCCAGTAAGATACAAAGATTTTTAATAGGATCCAAAACAGCATAAAAAAAGCAACAACTGAAATAAGCTTCTCCTTCATAACCAGCCTCCCACTTCGAAATCACTCTACTCTATATTTCTATAGTAAAAGCCTAGTTATCACAAAAGGACACTTAGGCTTTTAACATTTTTTCACAAATCTACGCCTCATCCAACTGAGCAAGCATTTTAGACAAGGTTTGTTTTAGCTGGATCACTTCTTCTTCGTTTAGATTGGTCTGTTCAATAAATTGTAGTGGGATCTGTTCTGCTTGTTTTTCTGCTTGCTGCCCTTGTTCTGTTAAGACGACTTCTACGACTCGTTCATCTTCTTTTGAACGCGCTCGCTGTATTAGACCATGCTCTTCCATCCGCTTCAGCATTGGTGTCAGTGTTCCAGAATCTAAGAAGAGTCGTTTACCTAATGCTTTTACCGAGATGCGATCTGTTTCCCAGAGGACAAGTAACACTAGGTATTGTGGATAGGTGACGTTCAATTCCTCTAATAATGGACGATACCGCTTCGTCATTTCGCGTGTTGTTGCATATAGTTGAAAGCATATTTGATTATCTAATTTTAATATTTCATTTGCCATTGTTGATCACTCCTGGACTTATTATAACAAGTTACGAAACAGAATTATAATAATTGACGTCACACTATTTAATTGTGTACAATCGAATTGTGCACAATACAAAAAAGAGGAGTGTTTTATTATGGGATTAGCATTATACACAGCGTCTTCAACTGCAGCAGGTGGTCGTCAAGGAACGGTGAAATCATCTGATGGCACATTGGATCTAGCTTTATCTTTACCAAAAGGATTGGGTGGAAATGAAAAAGAAGGCACCACAAACCCAGAACAGCTCTTCTCAGCTGGCTATGCTGCCTGCTTTGACAGTGCCTTGCAAATGGTTGCCGGGAATGCGAAGAAAAAAATCACCTCAGAAGTAACAGCAGAAGTAAGCATTGAAAAACAACTGAAAGGCTTTGGCTTGAGTGTAAAGCTAAAAGCTGAGATGGAAGGCGTTACACAAGAAGAAGCAGAGGAACTAATGGATCAAGCGCATGAAGCTTGCCCATATTCTCGCGCCATTGAAGGAAATGTAAAAGTGAAGAAAACAGCAATCGCGAAATAAAGAAGAGGAAGTTAAAGCGTTTCAGTTTGAATCTCCCTTATTACCGCAATGGCCCCTTTTATGGGGCTTTTTGCGTTAAATTTTTATTGAGTAGTCTAATGTAAACAACTATTTCCCACCACGGTAATATTTTTCTCATTTATAAGTTTGCAAAATATTCGTTTCCTTGTACTATAAATATATACTTGGGATAAGGAGGATCGAAAACCATGCAAAAAGTAAGAAAACGCAATGTAGTGAAAGCATTAGTCATTTCTTTCGTTATTACAATAGCTGCTTTTTTCTCCGTCGATATGCCATTGATGAATAAGGCATTATATTTACCTTTTGTAGCAGCTGTATCATTTGCAAGCCTTCTCTATATTTCAACCATCACGTCAAGAGCGTATGAGAGATTTACAAAACAGACGTAATGCAAATTGAAAAATAGTAAAGTGGAATATGCGGCGACCTTTCTTCTTGCTAGGTGTACTAATTTTTAGCATTCGACACCTAATAATTTAAACACCATGATCCACAAACATTTCTTTTACAACCCGTTTATAATCCGCATATTCCTCGGAATTTTTGTAGTCATGATGTTCGGCTATTTTCTTCAATGACCCGTATACGTATGCCTTTAGCTTATTATCAGGAACGTTTCGATCATTGTCCACGAACTCTCTTGCGTATTTTTCGATAATTTTATGCCACTGTTCCTTCGCCCACCTCCCTGCAGCGAAGTCTGCATAAAATTCATTGGCGATATTAATAATTTGATCCACTTTATTGGCTGGCTTGTTAACAGTTGCTAATGAATGTTTTTTTGTATGTATTTCTTTTGTATTTGTTTCATTTTTAGTAGCACTTTTTGCACTGTCCGGTTTGCATTGTACATTTTGTAAATTAGAAAAAAAATCAGGTACTACAAGGGGCGAGTCCTTAATCGCTTTAATATTAAACACGGCTAGACCTTTTTCTTCAAGCTCCTTTTTCTGTTCCCCAATAAATGTTTCAAAGTAGCTTTGTGAAAAAGGATGATCTGCTGCCTTATAGAAATACTCATGGTGTCCATCCACATGACAGAAAAAACCCATTATGTATCGATGCTCAAGCAACACCTTCCAAGAACTATCCACCTTTCGGCGAGTGAATTGCTTATGTAGCTCTGATTTACGTATTCTCCAAGTTGGAGAATGACTTAGAATGTGTGTGAGTAATCCAATTGCCGCCAAGTCATTTAAGTCTTTTTGCACTGTTTGGTTACCAATCTTAACGAATCCAGATTCTTTACGGTTTTTTTCAATATAATTCATACTTGTCCATCCCTTTTATTCGCAGGCGAAAAGGCCATCCTCCCAATAACGCTGAGACAGACCTTGCGTGCGGTATTTTAATTTCAAATTTCGTTATTTACTTTAGGTTATAGTTGGAATGCTCATGCGCCATTACATCCGCTACCCCCAGCCCAAACGTCCAGCGATTCCTTCGTGAATATGATTGTATTAAGAATGACCAAATGTGGTATTTTGTTTCGCTTCACCAATAAGTAAACCATGTCTCTATGTATGCCAAGATATGCTGCAACTTCTCTTACACATAATGTTGTACGGTTCATCATGCTCCCTCCTCCCTACGCTATAATCCTTCTATTTTTCCTACTCACTTCTATAATCGAAAAAAGAGACGCTTTGGGGGCATCTCTTTAAAAAAACTTTTTATAGGCAGTGTTTTTTATTGAAATGGTATAATATCGGTAGAAATGACATGCACCGTTTTTTACTACTACTTTAAAATTGAAGGTGGAAAATATGAAATTAACTAAACCGAACATATTAGAAGCACTACCGAAGGGGAATTTTCAAGATATTTTATTTGAGGAAGATCCGCATCTAAGTAATATGGAAATTGAAGGCTCTTATTTTGATAACGAGGTACTGGATCGTGTCCATTTAAATGGCATGGTGATTAAGCATTCGACGTTTCACAATACGTCTTTTGAGAATATTGATATGACGGACGTCCACTTTGAGAATTGTGATTTTTCCAATGCTAATTTAAGCACAGCGAGCATTCATCGCGTTATGTTCAAGAACTGTAAGCTTTTAGGTGTACAGTTTGTCGAGGGACGCTTTGGCAATGTTTCCTTTGAAAATTGCTTGCTATCCATGTGTAATTTCGGTGACTCCAAATTTGAAAAAACACAGTTTACCGAATCCAACCTGCAGAGTGCAGACTTTTTCAATTGCAAACTGAAACAAACGTTATATTCGTATTGTGATTTGAATGGGGTTAGTTTTGATAGCACCAAGCTGAAGGGGATTGATATTAGTACATCTTACTTTGAAACCCTTGTGGTTAAGATGGAAGACTTGAAAGACTGCATCGTTTCCCAGCATCAAGCCATTTACTTTGCGTCTATGTTGGGGTTGGATATTCGATAAATTTCGAAGGTGAGAGCGATACCTCAAAGTATCGCTCTTTATCAGGTCAGTTGTTCTTTCATTTGCTGTTTACCAAGCCGCTTCATATGGTGTCGGAAGCAAGTCATAATAAATAGATGAGCGTGAGCCTGGGTGTATTGATAGACAAACCATGGGAGGGACGGTAGGTAATCGTGAATAGCTATGATCGCTTCGTTCGATTCTGGTATTTTTCTAAATTCCATGCGGCCGCGTTCATTCCGGCTGGAATCTGACAGAAAGCCACCACTTATATAATAAAGCGTACGATCTTCTGTACTACGTTCTGGTGCATAGGCAAGCTCCAGCAAAGGCTTCTTGTTACCAATCCAGCCAATCTGGCAATTTAGATCCTCATCAACCGTTGTACGAACCCATGGATTTAGGAATCGTTCCAGCCATTGCACGTAATATTTTGCCACCTCATCGGCACGATAGCCGTCTGGTAGTGGAATACGCTGAACGGACCGCACATCTCTTTTCAATGGTCCGATTTCAGGTTTTGGAAATAGCTTGCGCTTATTTTCCCCCTCCCTTAGCGAATATGCTGCCGCTTCTTTAAAGGAAATCGTTCCATGGCTGACTCCATCTGCATCTTTATTGGCAGTTAAGGGATGCTTTAGACTCGCCAAAAGCGGATAAACCGTTTCCTTTGGTGTTTGCGTAATTATTCGTAACCATAAACGGGACAGATACAAGGAGAAGAAGGGAACATTATACATGACCCGCTTTTTCCCCATGACTTCTGCCGTTTGCTCCATCATCTGGCGGTATGTCATAACCTCCGGACCACCAAGATCATAGGAATCATTGACTGCCTTCTCTTCTGAAACCGTTGTATCCAAGGAGTTCAGCACATCCGGTAACGCAATAGGCTGTGTCTTGGTGCGTGTCCATTTTGGTAGAATCATAATCGGCAGACGCTTAACTAGCTTAGCTAGAATTGGAAAGGAAGATCCCTTTGGCCCAACAATCAGCCCTGCACGTAATGCAGTCACCGGCGTACCATATGCCCGGAGAATGCGCTCCACTTCCAATCTACTTTTCAGATGGGCGGAAAGCTTTTCTACCCCTTCAGGCACAATGCCGCCAAGGTAGATAATTTTCTTAACACCTTGCTTCTTTGCAGCCTGCGCGAAGTTGTCAGCAAGGATCACATCCATATCTGCAAAATGACCCTGTGTAAGTTTAGCTGAGGGCATCATGGAATGCACGAGGTATACTGCAATGTCCGCTCCCTCTAGACCTTTTTCCGCATCCTTTAAGGAGAACAAGTCACAGGAACGCCACGTGATATCTTCTGTATCCTCACGCTTATCTCCGTTTCGAGAAAGCCCAATAATGTTCATGCGTCCACGTAGCTTGGCAAGTAAGTTCTGTCCAATATAACCACTCGCTCCGGCTACTGCGACGACGGGTTTGTTTTCTGACATAGGTCCACATCCTTTTAATCTCTTCTACTAGGTTGTACCCTCTAAAGGGCGGCTGTAACCAATGGGCATTAATTTCATTTAAAAGGAATGCTACTTAAAATAATTAATTACTATACTACCTATAATGACCAATAAAGTAAGGATAATCATAAAGCCAGGCTTTCCTACAAACGCTCTGTCAAAAGTGTCTTGTTTATCTTCCCTTTCTCGATCGTTACTATTTCGACTCATAAAAGCCCTCCTTTTAGTAGGGTTTGAAAAAGCTAGTCTATCCAAATTATATTAAACTAGCGTGATAGAACAAAAGTATTAGATTAAACAATTATATCATCCCTTACAGAGTATGAAATCGCCGCAAATATTTGGTAAGGTTCTTTTATAGAAAAACAACCTTTCGTTTACTGGAGAATCTAAATGTTATAGAATTCACACCGTTTTCCCCTTTCATCAATACGCCAAACTCTAAATAATTAATTTATAATAGAATTTATAAACTCTGTTTTAGACTTTGTGTATTGCTCCCGATCATTTTTGAATTTTACGGCTGAGTTCCTTTTTAGTTTTGCGTATTCATTCACCAGATCCTGGTTAGATCGTAATCGATCCCGAAACAATAACTGTTTATCCCACCTATCATCACCTTTTAGCAATAAATGTAGATGCGCTTCCCGCTTATTATTACTTACTTTTACGAAAAACCGTTGCCAAGGTCGCTGGTCTAAATCTGGGTGTACATAGTGCCAGTTATGATTACTTAATATAGAGAGTGCTTTATCCTCTAGGCTTTTAAAGGAATCAACCTTCGCCATTAGATCGATAATTGGCTTAGATGGTAAGTTGGGGATAGATGTACTTCCATAGTGTTCGATTTCCTGTATTCCTATAGGGTCTAAAAGATCTAGAAGTAACTGTTTCTCTCGTTCTCCTTTTTCTAACCAAGCTTGGTTTGGCTCCTCGATCTCAACTTCTTCTGTAGCCCATATCGGCCATGTAGATTCATCATGAATATTACTCATATTGTACCCCTTTCTAAAGGTTTACTACATTAAGTTATTTGTATATTACTACTGTTTAGACTTACTAACAATTTAACTTCCTTGTAAATCTTTAAATTAAAACTTCCCTTTACTACATTTTTCATATACTATATATCTAAATGATACATAACATAAAGATAGGATGAATTTCATGGAAAAGTACAATAATACAACCTACGCAATTCTTGGGATTCTTACAACTGGATGCAAATCAGGTTACGACATTAAGCAGCTTATGGACCGGAGCCTATCCCACTTCTGGAAAATTAGTTATGGCCAGATCTATCCCACACTAAAACAGCTAACGGAGAGCGAATTAGTCACCGTCACGACAACCACGCAGGATGGAAAGCCAGATAGAAAGGAATATGATCTCACTAGCAAAGGAATGGAAGCATTGGAAAAGTGGCTCTTACAACCAATTGAGCAGACTCCAGTGGAACGAAATGAAGTTCTACTCAAACTTTTTTTCGGGAGACATCAGCCCACAGATAAAACGCTCGCCCAACTGGAGGACTATAAACAAAAGTTAGTGGAACGACTGCAGACTTATACTTCGATTGAGCAAGCAATTCGTACAAATCACGAGACTGACCCTGATGCACAATATTGGCTATTCACCCTCGATTATGGAAAGCGGACTACCGCGGCTGCCATCGATTGGTGCAATGCCACAATAAAAGCAATTTAAAAGGAGGAAACAAAATGGGTAAAACCATTTTCAGTGGAAGGTTTACAACAGAGAATGAGGAAAACCTTGTTGTATTTATTATTGGAATGCGCATTAACAAGCGAAGGGCTATCCATAAATGGCTCCCTGTCATGAAATCTATGCCACCTATGATTAGAGAACTATACTCGAACAAGGAAGAGCTTGGCTTCCTATCTATGGAAAGTTTCTTCGGTCTTCGCACAACCGTCATGATCCAGTACTGGCGCTCTACGGAAGACCTGCTTGCCTATGCGAAAGGGAGCAACCATTTAAAGGCTTGGAGAAAATTCAACAAAAAAGTGGGGGACAATCCCGCAGTCGGCATCTACCATGAAAACTATGTAGTGAAGCAAGGCAACTATGAATCTGTTTATGGCAACATGCCACAGTATGGGTTGGCAAAAGCCATGCCCCACGTTCCAATTAATCCTGAGAAAAGATCAGCTAGGAAGCGCCTAACATCGTCGGCTAAATAATGCCCCACACTCATTGCTTGCTCTAGGCTTTCGGTCCCTTTTTATAATCCGTTTGCCCGCTATTAAATTTCTTCACTTCTTTTTCTAAATGGTCAAGCCGTTTATGAATTCGATAGAACATAGGAAGGTATGCCACGATAATAATAATGATAATCCATGCCATTTCCAAAACCTTCACCTCCTTAGATTTTTTCATCTCCTTTATTGTAACAACATATAGATAAGCAAACTAGGATTCTCTAGTAAACCTTTACTTTCATTAACGCTTCTTGCAGCATACATCCAAAGCCACACGTCATGCTTAATGGGCTATGTGTGGTTTTTTTTGTTCCCATAAAACCCCTCCACCCAACTTTCACAGTTTATATTGACTTCAAAAAAATTACCTGTTATGGTTATACACATAAGTATATAACCATATAAGTGTATAACACAAAAAAGGATTGTGGGAGATAACATGAGAGGTGCATTTACGCAAGACAAACCGATATATGTCCAGGTGCGTGAAAGATTGGAAGATCAGATATTAAATAATCAATTAAAAGAAGAGGAGAAGGCACCTTCCACCAATCAGTTGGTTGATTTTTATAAGATTAACCATGCCACCGTAACGAAAGGGATTAATCCGCTGGTGGAGGAAGGGATCCTTTATAAGAAGAGAGGGATTGGAATGTTTGTTGCCGTTGGGGCAAAGGAAAAGCTGAAGGAAAAGCGTAAGCTCTCCTTCATGGAGGACTATGTTGTCAAATTAGTTCAGGAAGCTGACAAACTGGAAATTGAAGAGAATGAGATCATTCAATTAATAAAAAAAGTAAAAGGCCGTGATCAAAATGACTATTAAAGTGAAGAACTTGAGTCTGCATTATAGGAATCATACCGCCCTGCATGATATAAACTTTGCGTTAACAGAAAAGAAAATCTATGGTCTGCTTGGCAGAAATGGTGCTGGGAAAACAAGTCTGTTATCCATCCTCGCATCCTTTAATGAGCAGTCTAGTGGCTCGCTTACCATTAACGAGAAAGCCCCTTTTGAAAATGCGGACATTATGCAACAGGTCGCCTTTTTATATGATAAAGACTATAAGGATGAAACAGATAAGATAGTTTCCTTACTTCAAGATGTTCAGCACTATCGTCCTAATTTTGATATGGATTATGCAGAAGAGCTTGTTGCAAAATTTAAACTGCCCAAAGATAAAGCAGTTAAACACTTTTCAAAAGGAATGCAGTCCGCTCTCAATGTCATCATTGGTCTCGCGGGCAGAACACCGATCACAATTTTTGATGAGGTATACCTTGGTATGGATGCCCCATCACGGGATATCTTTTATAAAGAATTATTAGCAGATCAGCAAGAGCATCCAAGAATGATTATTCTTTCCACACATCTCGTTTCCGAAATGGATTATCTATTTGATGACGTGCTGTTATTAAACAACGGAAAGCTTTTGCTTCACGAGGAATACGATACACTTCTTGCTAAAGGTGCATCTATTACAGGGAGCAAGGAGATCGTGGAGGAGTTCGTTAAAGACATGGAACAGATAAATGAAACGCAATTAGGTGGGACCAAATCGGTCATGATTTATGGCACGTTACGCGAAGAGGAAAAACAGGCTGCAATCGCTAAAGGGTTGGAAATCGCACCACTATCGCTCCATGAACTATTTGTCCACTTAACCGAGGAGGAAGCGGAATGAAAAAACATAATAACTATCTCAAAGTGATGACGGATATGTTTTTAATACAGCTATTTTGGGCATTTGGCATTATGGGGGTAATGCTGATTATAGGACTTGTAAGGCTCATCTTTCATATGCAAGAAAACGGCCAAGATAATTTGTATAATTCCTTCTTTGTTGTAGCGACTTTTTTCGTCTTTGTTATTGGGGTCATGGCCACATACTACCTCCCACACTATGTGGGACTTGGTGTGACAAGGAAGAATTACTTTAAAGGGGCGACGCTCGCCTTGGTTGGTTTGACCGTTATCCTCCCGTTTATCATTTGGGGTACTTCCGTCATAACAGAACTCATTATTGAAAATGTTACGAGTTTCTCATTTAGAGAACCCAATATGGATGTATCTACAGAAGATAGTAATTTCATAGGGGATATTGTTGAGTTTCTTATTGTAACGCCCTTTGTGGAGCCTGAGAGTAATTGGGTTTTGGCGATTGGTATCTTTAGTTTAAAGATTTTAGTCTATTATTTGGCTGGTTGGTTAATTAGTGCCGCCTTTTATAAATTTTCGGTTATTGCCGGCTTAGGGGCTATTGCTATTTCAATCGTTCTTCTAACAGTGGAAAATGTACTCCTTAGATCGATATTAAGCCTGCCAATCCCTAATCGATTTGCTTTCCTTGAGGTGCCAGAAGGAATCGCTATTGTAGCCCTACTCCTTATTCCTCTTGGCATGTTTTACTTAATCCGTGTTTTGACAAAACGTGTTTCTATTCGAATGTAACTGAATCTAAAGAAAGGGTAGCCACACAAAGGTTACCCTTTTGTATCGATATAAATGGGAGCAAGTTCTTCGTTAGTATTTATCCCGGTGCAACCGTCCGTAAGACTCCCACTTCAAAACATGAGGTGAAATCGTGTTGTTTAAGTAGGAGTAAACGGACGTTAACACCCCGATTCGTTCAACTAACAATCAGTGGGATAAGAATGAAACCCCCCCCACTGATTGAAGTTTCACTTTATTACTTCCGCAAAATTTTCTCCATCTTTTTTCCTTTTGCTAATTCATCGACCAATTTATCCAAATAACGAATTTCCCTCATCGTTGGTTCTTCGATGTCTTCTACTCTGACACCACAGATCACACCTTTAATAAGATCGCGTGAAGGATTCATATTTGGTGCTTCCGCAAAGAAGGTCTCAAAGTCTGTCTTTTTTTCCAATTGCTCTTCTAATTCTTCTTGGGTATAACCTGTTAACCAACGGATAATTTCATCGACTTCTGATTTTGTACGTTCTTTTTTCTCCGCTTTGGTAACGTAATGTGGATAGACACTTGCGACACTTGTTGTAAAGACCCTGTGTTTCGTCATGCTACATCCTCCTTAGCGTATATACAATCCTAACTCGCGGTCAGAGATATCGCCGTTTACTTATGTATTATTTTAACACAATACCTCCACTACCTTATTCAAATAAGGTAAAATGAATATATAGCAACATATATCGGAACGGGCAAAAATTGAGGGGATTTAAAGTGAGGGAAGGTCATGACGAAGAAAAAGTTGAAATTGCGAAAGGGACAGAAGGCACTGCTAGGTCTGGTTCTTCATCTCATTGTTTTTCTATCCATCCAGCTAACATTTTCTGTTATCGGGGATTACCATAATGGCTGGCATATTTTCAGGCTTAGTCCTAGTGGAGACAGGGCTGTATCTTTCTTAAAACCGTTATCGGATATTGTTCAAATTCACGAAAGCTACCAATTCAATGTGATGACGGGGATACTGATTGTAGCGTTGCTCATTCACGTTATAACCATCCTTCTTGACTTCACTTTATTTAAGAAACATAAGGGGCGCGTTACCGATTAAATATATGACGAAAAGGGGCTTACGATGGACTCTTTAGAAATCAAAGAACTGCAATCTCAACATGACATTATGGACGCATTTCCGGTCATGAAGCAATTACGAACTCACCTCGACGCAGAAACATACCTTGAATTAGTTTTAGAAGCAAAAGAGAAAGATAGCTACAAACTAGTTGCATTAATGGATCAAGAAGAAATAGTAGCAGTAATCGGCTTCAAACCGATGATTACCCTTTATTACGGGCGGTTTGTTTGGGTTTGCGATCTTGTTACACATACAAATAAGCGTTCAATGGGATACGGAGAAAAGCTGCTGACATACGTTCATAAATGGGCTAAGGACAACAACTATGAGAGTGTAGCATTATCTTCTGGACTACAGCGAACCGACGCACATCGTTTTTATGAAGAAAAAATGGATTATGACAAAGTTAGTTTTGTATTTAAATCATCGATAAAATAAGTGAAGGCCACACGTTCATTGTGCGGCCTTTTTTTGATTACAGCTATTTATAGTTCTCTCCCTGAAGTACCTGGGTGTTGGTTTGAGGTTTTAGTATTATTGGTTTTCGGATCCGTATTCTTTGCACGTTCCCCGTGACCAGGATAGATGGATCTGTCTTTCCCTTGCGCTTTAATAAATTTTCCAAAGTCTGTATTAACCATTATGAAACGTCTCCTTTCCCCATTAAAATGCCCCACTGTATTTAGTTTAATCAACTGTTTTGGCTTGCTAAACATCCCTCAATAGGTGGTTAATCTTTAAACTTTTACACATAATAAGTGGGAAAACGAGATGGGTGGTGCATTACATATGGATATTAATGAGCTAATTTTAAGAGTCGTGATCGGCTTTTTTGTGCTATTTGCGATGACGAGATGGCTTGGAAGGAAAGAAATTAGTCAAATGACCTTTTTAAATTTTACTTCGGCTATCGCCATTGGATCCATTACAGCAAACCTTGTCGTCAACCAGAATTTAAGCATTCTAAATGGCGTGTTGGCAATTGTCGGTTGGGCAATTATTACGTACATTTTAGGGGTCGTGGAGTTAAAATCTAAAAACGCACGAAAAGTTATTTCCGGAACCCCTGTAGTAGTCATCAAGGAAGGGAAGCTCGTCAACAGAACGCTTCAATCAACCAGGTTAGATTTGGATTCATTAAATGCTTTACTTAGACAAAAGAATATCTTTTCTATAGCTGACGTCGATTATGCTATTTTAGAAACCAATGGGAAATTAACCGTTCTCCCTTTAGACCCCAAAAAACCTGTAACGAAGTTAGATATGAATGTACCGATCACACCAAAAACATTTCCTATTCCTACAGAGGTTATATCTGATGGCAGAATTCTAACAAAGAACTTGAAAAAGTTAAAGCTTGATACGAATTGGGTTCAGCAGCAATTACAGCAGCACAGTATAACCTCCGCATCAGACGTATTATTCGGGCAAGTCCAGACAGATGGGACATTGTTCGTGCATATAAGAGGAGAAAACTCCGAATAAACCTTTTCATTATTATGGTCTTTAACCTAATTGCTTGGTTCCATTAAAGCAAGAGGGCTTAAAGGCCCTTTTTTTTTACTTGTTTTTCACTTCCCCCTTCCACGATATTTCCTCCCCGTATAACGGTAAACTCTGTCCTTTCATTACTTTTGGCTGAAATATTCCATTTTTAGGAAAAAATAGGTCTAAAGGGAACGCAATTTATTTGTCCCTCTCTTCGATTATTCCCAACATGGCAACAGCTTGGATATACACATGAAGGTAGCCTCCTTGCCATATAGTTTTTTGTAGTCAAAAAAAGGGAGGAAAGTAGATGAAAATGAAGGGCTTTAGTTTTTTAGTGTTTTTGCTTTTGGTGGTGGCTTTTCCTTTAGTAGGTTTTGCCGAGGAGAATCAGCCATTAGATGGGGAGAAGGTTTCTGTTAATGTAGGTATTGAAAAGAATGCTTATATTAAAGGAGAAGTTATCGTTAAATTTAAGGATAGCGTTTCATTAAACAGTCAAGAACAGATTTTAAACGAATTAAATGCAAAGGTTCAACCAAGTCCCAATGTCGTGAAGTCGCCGTTTGTCGTGTTAGAAGTGGGGGATGTGGAGAGTGTTGTAAAAACATTAAGTAAGAATTCGAATGTGGAATACGCCGAACCGAATTATGTATTAAAAGCAACCTGGAATCCCAATGATACGTACTTCAGCACATCGTATCAATATGGGTTATTTAATACATCTGCAAATCAAGGCTGGGATTATGCAAGGGGAAGCTCCTCCCAAGAAGTTGCTGTTCTTGATACTGGGGTAGACTATAACCATCCAGATTTAGACGGAAAAACAAACCGCGGCTATGACTTTGTGGACCGTGATTATACTCCTTTTGACGCGAATGGTCACGGTACCCATGTTGCAGGAATTGCAGCAGCAGAAACAAATAATGGTACCGGAATTGCTGGCATGGCGCCGAACACCAAAATATTAGCCGTTCGTGTCCTAGATGCAAGCGGAAATGGCTCACTTGCCAACATAGCCAATGGTATACGTTATGCAGCGGACAATGGTGCAGAGGTAATAAACCTCTCTTTAGGTTGTGCATGTAACACGCAAACGTTAGAATCTGCCGTTAATTATGCATGGAATAATGGCTCTGTTGTGGTAGCTGCTGCAGGAAATGACGGTACATCTCAACAATTCCAGCCAGCATCTTATGCAAATGCAATTGCTGTTGGCGCTGTTGATCGGAATAATAATAAAGCAAGCTTCTCTAACTATGGAACGTGGGTAGATGTGTCTGCTCCAGGAGTCGATATTGCTTCCACCTATCCAGGGAATAGCTATACCTATATGTCCGGAACTTCCATGGCCTCTCCTTATGTTGCTGGTCAAGCGGCTTTATTGACTGGTCAAGGTAAGAGCAATGCGCAAGTGCGCGCAGCAATACAAAATACAGCCGACAGTGTTAGTGGCACCGGCTATTATGTCCGTTATGGAATGATTAATGTGTTAGATTCCGTACGATACTAAGAAGTCTTTGTAAGTAGCATCCATCTGGGTGCTACTTTTTTCAGGTAGAAGATTTTACGAATTCTGGCATATATCTTATGAAATAGGCACCTATCATCAACAAGACAATCGTCATTGACCAACTCAATATCCCAGCAAAATGAAACCAATAAGCTGAGAGGTGGGTTATCGCGATAAGGAAAAAACAAATTGAGGGGATAGCACTTTTTATCCCTGTTATTCCAAACTTTTTTCTCTTTTGGATGACAATATAAACAGAAAAGATAAGAGCGATTATTAGTATTATAGTTAAAATTATGTGAACCATCTAAATCCCCTTTTTCTACCTTATATGTATATGAATTTTCTTCTTATTTAACTTTTTACGAGTTAATTACTTCCAGCAGATCACGGTTCGTATTTATTTGCAAAGCATAATTAAGTATCTCTTGGTATAAATCATCCCAGCCATGATGATATCTAATTATGTTTTCTGGATTTATTAGAGCTCTTTCTTTTGATTCATACTGTGCTTTGAAATCATGTAATTGGTCAATATCCAAACGATAAAAGACTTGATATCCAATTAAAGGGTACGGGCTATTCTCATCCCAGTTTGGATTTTCATTATGATCAACCACTATATAACCTAAGAGAGAACAACTCCCTGTTATATACGCTTCTTCATATGCTTCACGCTTTAAACATTCCTCAGGAGTCTCTTCCTCTTCAATATGACCTCCCGGAAAATCCCAACCTCTATGTCTTAAATTAATTAATAACAATTTATCATCCATAAAACAATACCCATGAACACTAGTTATTTGTTCCCTTGGTGGGAGCTGTTTGGTATTACGGTTCCAAGTTAATTTTACTTGCGCTTCTCCCCATTTAACATATTTTGTAGTCATGTATTCCCCCTATAGCATAACTTTTCTTTCACAAATCAAAGTACTTACTATTCAAAATATATTGTAGCATAAACTTACTCACTGAACGTTCTATGTCTAATTGAAGCTCTCCCTCAAATGTAAAAGCCTTCTCACTTATTCTATAGTTTTACAATACATTTACCTTACTTAACGGGCAGTTATTAAACGCTATCCAGATTTATGATAAGTACATAGTCTTCATGAAGGTTAATAGAACCATCCTCTACGTGCACGTAGACAAGGAAGATAAAAAACTAAGAAAAAGGAGTTAATAGGATGACAACAACTATTGCAAGTACTACGGTTTACATTGTCCAACCAGGAGACGTATTGGGAAGGATTGCAGAACAATTTGGAATGACGTTATCTGAGATCATGTCGCTTAACAACATTAGCAATCCTGATCTCATTCAAGTGGGACAAGAGCTGCTCGTTTATAGTAATGGAAATGGTGGATCAAATCCTGGCACCACCGTTTATGTGGTACAACCAGGGGATGTATTGGGGAGGATTGCGGAACAATTTGGAATGACTCTCTCTGAGATTATGTCGCTTAACAACATTAGTAATCCTGATCTCATTCAAGTGGGACAAGAGCTGCTCGTTTATAGTGATGGGAATGACGATGGTGGTTCTTCTCCTGACACGATCATTTATATCGTCCAGCCAGGCGATGTGTTAGGAAGGATTGCGGAACAATTTGGAATGACATTATCTGAGATCATGGCTCTTAACAACATTAGTAATCCTGATCTCATTCAAGTGGGACAAGAGTTACTTGTTTATAGTGATGGGAATGACGATGGTGGTTCTTCTCCTGACACGATCATTTATATCGTCCAGCCAGGCGATGTGTTGGGAAGGATTGCAGAGCGCTTTGGGATGACGTTGGATGAAATCATGGCATTAAACAACATTAGTAACCCGGACCTTATTCAGGTGGGACAAGAGCTGCTCGTTTATGATAACGGGGATAGTGGTTTGCCACCAGGTGATGGTGATCTCTATGTAACGGAAAGCCAACTAAATCAAATTGGGTGGTCTAGCACCTATCTTTCAAACGCCATTTTAGAAGACTTAAATAGATGCTTAGAAAGATATAATATTACAACAACATCGCGACTATGCCATTTTATTAGCCAATGTAGCCACGAGTCGGGAGCTGGTCGATGGACAAAAGAACTAGCATCCGGTTGGGATTACGAAGGCCGAACAGATTTAGGGAACACCCAACCTGGTGATGGCCCTAAATTCAAAGGTGGAGGTTATATTCAATTGACAGGTCGCTATAATTACACACGATTTTCCAATGATATTGGTGATCCAGAAATTGTAAACCAAGGTGTTGATTACGTTGCTGCTAATTATCCATGGACAAGCGCCGGATTCTGGTGGGACTTAAATAATATGAATGCACTTTGTGATACGAATCCATCAGTCGAGGCTGTAACGTTAAGAGTTAATGGTGGTTACAATGGATTAGAGGATCGAAGAATGTATTATAACCGCTGCCTTCAAGTATTCTAAGTGAATAGAAACAGATCAAAAATAACAGCAAGGGGCGGCTCACAGATTTGTGAACCGCCCCTTATTTCTTTCTAGTGGTTGTTCAAAAAGTCCAGTAAAAATGACACATCGAATTTCTTCGTTGGCTTGCTTTTCCGTTCCTCACGTATTAATTGCATACGTTCCGGTACTCAAAGCTACGCCGCCTCGAACTTCTCGGTCCTTTTTATCCTCCTTTTTGAACACGAACTTCTAGTGAATCTTCATGATGTCGATGAGCTTTATAATTTCTTCCTCATTGCCTGGATCAATTTTCACTAGCTCTGTTTCTTTGATTAAACGCTCTGTGTACTCTTTCATGAAGTCTTCATCTACCTCCGCGTCACTACTATCCCAACGTAAAGGAACATTGTAAACATTAATCGTGCCATCCCCATTACCACTATATGTAACGGAGCCATCAACCAAGCGTGAACCTGCTAGCTGGATGACATCTTCTGGATAATTCGCACTGGTTTCATCGTTAGGATTAATCGGCTCTCCCGCAGCAATATGCCGAACATTTAATTCATCGATCTCTTGGTTAGGACCAAGCTCTAGCCAAACTCGCGCATATTCAATTTCCTCTGAAGAATAATCCTCAAGCGACTTATCCTTATCTTCTTTGTCTTCAGAATTACTTTCTTCATCCTGGTTTCCTGTTTCCTCTGAAGAAGTATCATTAGAATCTTCGTCCGCTTCAGTAGTAGCCGTTTCTGACTCTTCCTCAACGTCAGATTCATTTTCATCTGTCTCGTTCGTTTGCTCTTCAGATTGTGAAGCATTGTCACTTTCTGTTGTATCCGCTTCTTCATCTGAACCTCCGCCACATCCAGCAAGCAATAGAACAAGCAAAAGTAATAGGAAACTACCATCATATTTCTTTGTATGCCTTTTCATCCAATCATCCCTTTCTTCAATCAAAAGATACCATACTACACGTTAGAGTCAAGTTAACTTTGGCAAGTAGATGGCAATGAGAAAAACGCAAATCGCATTGAATCTACCTGCATGATTAGTCGCCCCATAACAGATAAAGTTACATTTTTTGTTAAAATTTTCATTGATCAATATAGGTAGTTCACGGCAAAACGGTAAAAAGCCTTCATCATAAATTGAGATTTATTATGATGGAAGCTTTTATAGTAGCTTTTTCTAATTCTCTACAAAAAAATAAGACATCTAAGGGAGATTAGCAATTTATTTAGCGTTACTTTTCTTATGTTAAAGACATATTTTTCACTATACCCCAAGTCAAAAGAGGTCTGCACGATTGTCTTCCCTTTTAGATAGCGAGATGTTACAAATTGAGATTCTGTCTCTTCCAATTCCGCGATCGCTTCCTCAATAGATGTAACGATTATATGGTAATGCAACCATTCTTCGTATAGCTTAAGAACTTTTACATTTGATAATCTATCCAATTCTTCGCCTAAAGATTCTATCGTAACCTTACCATCCACTTCATAGCGTGAATCAAAGCCCGGGACCAGGTGATTTAATTGCTTCTTTATAATGCTTATTGCCACTTTATACGTCGTATAATTTTTCAAATGGGTTTCTAGCTTCTTTATCTCATCCTTTTCTGCCTTCCTTAGACTCCCATTCATTAGCAAACCTCCCTGTAATTCTACTTATTACTTTTAATGCTAAGGGATTATATGAAGTAAGAAGTCTTAATCTAATTAAAAGTTGCTACAAGAAAGCTCAACCTATTCTACGGATAAAGTACAGTATTTTTCCAAATCATCCGATTTGGAAAAATTATCCTTTTAATTAGCAAAAGGCAATGGTACAATAAAAACAGAATGTATGTTCTATTTTTAGGAGGGGTATAGTTTGCAGATGGAACTCACCAAGAAAGAAAAAAAGGATAAAATAAAATTAATAGAGTACTATTTAAAGAATTACACAACATTTAAAGTTGCGAATGATAATCTACAAAGACAGCTTCAGTACCTTACACCAGATGAAAACCAAAGCCACCTCTCTATGAATTCAGATGAAAAAGAAAAGATCATCATCATTCGCAAAAAGTTAAACGAAACGCTCCTAATAGAAAATTCCATTGAAAATGCCATTTCAAACTTAGATATGATCGAACAGAAATTTATTAATTTGAGATATTTTCGGAACTATTCCATTGAAAAGACAGCTCAGACTATCGGCTATAGCAAAGCCTCCCTATATGTACTCAGAAGTCGTATCATGGATAAACTACTCATCAGTTTCGGGATTATGATAAAGTGAAACTTCAATCAGTGGGTGTTTTCATTATTCCCCCACTGATTGTTAGTTGAACGAATCGGGGTGTTAGCGTCCGTTTACTCCCACTAAAAACTAACTGCCATAAATATTACTCAACAAGGAACCTTAATAAATCACCAAAAATGATGTTATCTGATAGCTCCAACTCTTGTCTCACTATTTCTGAGTCTGGTTCACAATACTGATTGTCTACTTCCTGTCCATTTTCTTTCCCATAACAAACATTATCCTTATAAATGTAATCCTCTGATATAAAACTACCATCTCGGAAAATGACAGGATGATCATTATCTCTTGTGAAGAGATTACGCCCGAAAGAATAGAGGTCATCTGTTTCTATGCCTAGAAGGTGAAGAAGCGTTGGCCGAATATCAATTTGTCCACCTTTTGTCTCAATTGTTTGCCCCTCTTGCCCTGGGACATGGATAATTAATGGAACTTGTTGATAGTTCATATGGTTAACAATATCAGCCTCTTCATCTAATAATTCACTCAAACCTTGTTCATATTTTTTAGAAATACCATAATGATCCCCAACTAGGATGAAGACGGTATCCTCGTACATACCTTTCTCCTTTAGCTTTTCAAAAAATGTTTCAATAGATTTATCTAAATAACGCACTGTCGTAACATAACGATTTACGACACCCACTTCGGTATCCGCTTCATCAATCAATGTATCCTCTTCCTCTAACAAGAAAGGGAAGTGATTCGTTAACGTAAGGAATTTAGCATAATAAGGCTCTGATAGCTCCTCTAAATGATCAACGGATTGATTAAAAAACGGAATATCTTTAATCCCATAATTAATGGAGTTTTCCTCTGTTACGTTATAATCTTTTTTTGAAAAATACGTATCATAACCGAGTGCTTCATACATTTGATCCCGATTCCAAAATGTCCGATCATTCCCGTGAAATGTGGCTGCATAATAGTCATTGTTCTGTTTTAATATATGCTGGAGACTCAAATACGTATTTTCTGGCCTTCTTACAAATGCAGAGCCACTTGCTAAGGGATAGAGGCCCGTATCCACGATAAATTCAGCATCGGATGTTTTTCCCTGTGCTGTTTGATCATAGATTTGGTTAAAATAGAAACTATCTTTAATTAAATCATTTAGAAATGGGGTCACTTCTTCTCCGTTTACTTTTTGATTTATAACAAAGTCTTGGGTCGACTCCAATGTGATGAAGACAACATTTTTTCCTTCTGCTATGCCGAATAGATCCGTTGGTTTGGAATCAATTTGCTGTAAATACTTTTGTGATGTGACGGCATCTGTCTCATTAGCAACTACCCGCTGTAGAGGAGCTTTTACCCCTAAAGCTATATCGTATACATGGTAGTTCAGTGGTCCCAATGTCTTCACCATCTGCTCCCTGTCATACGATTCGGAGAAAAGGTGGACAGATTTAACCAATCCTAAACAAATTGTCATCACGACAAGCGTTGAGCCAACTAGAATATAGCGCCTCTTCCTTTGTTTTGACACAGTAAGGTTCGATTTGGTTTTGAAAAGGAGCCATCCTACTATAAATAAATCGATAAACATAAAAATATCCCATGGACTCATTAATTCAACTGTACTGGCACTCAAGCCACCAACATTATCAAACTGAAAAAGAATTGGTATCGTAACAAAATCTGTATAAAAACGATAGTATAGCAGATCCCCATAGAGGATACCTGTCCCGATTACGAGGAGGCCAAACAGTATAAATCTATTTACCTTTTTACCAAAATAGAAACTAAAACCCATAATGAGTAAGAGGGAACCTATCGAACTGGTTAAGGTTAAGATAATATCAAAAAAAGAATGCATACTAAGATTAAAGCCGACAAAGCATGTGACAACTGTCTTTAACCAAAGAATGCTAGTTACTAATAAGGTAAATTGTGTTCCTGACGTGGTTGCTAACCTTTTATATTGTGACATCATTAAACGAACGCAACCTTACTGTTTATAATTTGCTTTAAAATAGCAAGTGCTTCCGCAAACTCCGCCAACGAATGATCTCCCATTAAGGCAAATTGGATCCAATTCCGCTTCAACAAGTAATCACTTTCATAACTGACGATGACTCCTTTATCCTTCAACCGATCTCCTATGGTTCTAGAGGAAACACTACTTGGAAGCGGAAGGGTTATAATGCCAGGTGAATAATCCTCCATTCCTAAATAGTCAAAGCCTGCTTCTGTTAGCATGCTCCTTACATCATTTGCTAACGTTTGCTTTCCCTCTAAACTCACCCTTTTTACGGCTTCACTTAAAGCCAAAATGAGGTTTGATGAATGCGTATATGGAACGCTATCCGTTTTTGTGTACTGCCCTAAATCCAAATATCTTGGTATAGCATTACTAGGTTCAATTGGCTCTTGGTGAAAAACAATGCCTAATCCTGGATAAGCACCCAGCCCTTTGCCACTTACCGTACTAGCTAAAAAAACATTTTGTAAATCCACTGGGACAACTCCAACAGAACTGCATGCGTCCACACATAATTTCACATTGTAATGTATTGCTAGTTGAGAAATTTTATCCAAATCATAAAGATAGCCTGTTGATGTCTCGCAATGTACTGTCCAGATCCAACTTATTTCACGATCCGTTTTTAGGTAACGCTCAATCTCTTGTATTGTCACTTTCTCGTTCCACTGTTTTTCTAATTTAACGTAATGTAAGTCCAGCCTTTCTGCATGGTCAATTAGCCGGTACCCAAACTCTCCATTGGCAATGATTAGGCCTTTTCCAGGTAGTTTTTTCATTTGCGCAGCCACTAAATCATTAGCAAGTGTACCTGTCCCAACGACGATTTGAGCATTATTGGCATTTACCAGTTCGCAAAGCTTTGATTGAACGTGCTTCATCTCATCAATAAATGCTTTTGAACGATGAGATATAGCTGTATTCTTGAATGCTCGCTCCACCTCTTTATTTATTGCTACGGGACCAGGCAGAAAGTTAATTTGCTTGGGTTTCTTTTTTTGTAGCATCATTTTAGTAAAGGCTCTTGAAGTGGTGGCAAATTTCTCTTTGGTTAAGTACATAGGTTGGTACATTGCACCTTCCGTTCCTACCATTGGACCGAACGATTCAAAGCCGATTCTTTTATACAATTTGATTTGTCGATCAGTACCTGAGATAAGCGCCATATTATAATTCTTTTCCAAACAATAACTAACAAGCAAATCTACCAATTGATAAAACACCATGCTTTTTCGATATGCTTTTTTCACAGAAAGCAATCGCACTTCACACGGTGTTGCGTGTTTCGGGAGATAATCATCTAGATTTTCTAACTTATGATCTAAGGAAAATGGACGATTAGCACTAACAGCAATCATCCCAACTACTTCCTCTTCATCCTTTGCAATAATATATGTATTTTCCCTATCAAATTTGTCGATTAAGCGACGCCTTTGATTCTGTTGATGTTGCGGAATTTCTTCTACAAAGGTTTCATAGTTTAGCTGATAGATTTGCTCCATTTCTTCTGGTTCTGATGCTATTTTATATGTTAAGGTATGGTGTTCCATGTCCAACCTCCTCAATTCATGTAGGATATTATTTCTTTATAATATGTGGGATGATAACCACGATTAATAATAGTAATAGACCAATAGCTAAATCAGTTTCTTCCAATATCCAAGCTGTAATAGGAATGGAAGTCATCGAGACCAACCCAATGATTTGAAAGTTGCGGATAAGGAGATAACCTATGCCTACACATATTCCTAACACGGCAATCGCAAGTGGCAGGCAATACAATGTGGCGGCCAAAAATACAACGACTCCTTTTCCACCTTTAAAGCCAAGCTGTACCGGCCAAATGTGCCCAATCAACAAGAAGAAAGTGCTAATCAATAACATGATGTCATCTTCCGGGAATAAGATAGTTGTTATAGAAAGGGCGATCATCACCTTTACAACATCAATAAGAAGGGTATACATAAACCCTTTCTTCCCGAGCTGCCTTCCTGCATTTCTTGCGCCAACATTCCCGCTCCCAAGCTTGCGAATATCTTTTCCGATCATCCATTTCGCTATATAAAAAGCACCCGTTATGCTTCCAAGGCTATAAGACAGCAGAACGATTAACATAACCTTCCAACCCATATGCTCCCCCCAAACGAGTCACTCTTTGTTTAGAAATAGTATTCTTGTACTTTAGCCAGAAAATGGTACACGTTTAACTCCATTATATCGCTATACATTGTAAGAAATAAGGGTATTCTTTATTGTTATTCAAACAAATGATGCAGCAACCTATCCTTATTCTCAAAAAACTGCTTCATAGTGCGGTAGTGGCCCGTTTCCTCTAATGCGGTTTCTTGCATGCCATCCTCTGTCAGTTCGATTAGTTTTGCACCAGGATAAGCCATCAGAATGGGGGAATGGGTCGAAATAATAAATTGGGCTCCTTCATTAACAAGCTCATGAATTCGTGCAAGCATGGACATTTGTCTTAATGGCGAGAGTGCAGCTTCAGGCTCGTCCAATATGTAAATCCCTTCGCCAGAGAATCGGTGCAGAAAAGCCGCAAAGAAGGACTCACCGTGTGATTGCTCATGGAGCGACTGGCCACCAAAGGAATCAATTATACGTCTGCCCCCTATCTCCTTGTCCATTTCCTCAATATTTGTGGCAACATTGTAAAACGACTCCGCTCGAAAAAAGAAGCCATCCCTTGGACGTAACGGGCCCTTCGCCACTCGCAAATAATTGTCGAGTTCAGAATGGGAATCATAGCTGGAAAAATTGAAATTACGTGTGCCACCCTCCGGATTAAAGCCCAATGCAACAGCAATCCCCTCTAACAGGGTTGACTTGCCCATCCCATTCTCTCCTACAATATAGGTCACATTTGGGTGGAAAGCTAGCTTATCCAAATGTCGAATAACTGGAAGATCAAAGGGAAATCGATTATAGCTTGGAATATGATCTCTTTTTAATTCCATGCTTTTTATAAAAGCCGTTGATTCATCAAGTCGCATCGTTCCACCTCTTTTTTCTTTATTTTAACAGAATTGTTTGCCTTTTGGGAGAGTTTGCGTGGGTAGGCTTAAGTATTCGCTCGATTCACTTTTGGAGGCTGACGATTCTCCTTGGCCAATTTCGATTCATTTTCCTACTTTGGTACAGCACGCTCTTATTTGCAAGCCTAAATACTAAAAAGCTACCCTCCATACAGAAGGGCAGCTTTCGTTCGTTTTACTTATTCGGAAAATTGATGCTCTGCCAGGGTGGTTGCAATGTCATCCTCTATGGCGCGGGCACCGGAGCTTGATCCGAGATAGTTGTTAATCATAATAGAGAAAATGAGCTCCTCTCCGTCTGCTGACGTTACATAGCCAGATAGCGTGGATACGCCGGTTAGCGATCCTGTTTTGGCCGTGACATTCCCTTTTGCAGGCTCTTCTGTCATCCGGTTACGCAACGTTCCACCGACAAACCGATCTGATTCACCAGCAATAGGGAGCGCATATTGAAATTCTGAGAACCAATCTGTTGCTTGAATTTCATATAAAAACTGGGCAAGATCACTTGCTGGTATCATCGTCTTATGCGACATGCCAGATCCATCGCGTAATTGAATCGTATCTTTATCCATTCCAAACTGGGCTGCCACGTCTTCGATTACGTCCAGACCTTCATCCCAGCTTCCTTCTCCGGCGACGACTTTCCCCATTTCTTTGGTAAGCACCTCACCATGGCCGTTATTGCTTAGTTTCATAAATGGAATCAACAGCTCATGAAGTGGCATTGACTGCTTGGATGTAAGCAGCTGAGCATCTTCAGGAGTCGTGCCAGTCCTTTCTTCAGATTTACCTATAAATTGAATGTTCTCTTCTTCCAATGCTTTCTTAAACACATCTAGAGCATAACCTGTGGGTTCCCAGACAGATACCCACGAACGAGAATTCGATCCATCCACCGGCATCGTTCCCTCTACGACAATCGTATTAGTACCATGCTCACGTTGGATGGAGATATCCTTACTCTCATCTGCAGGGACCATCTTGGTTTTGTTTTCTATTGTGACATAATCTGTTTCAGGGCTTAGGCTTATCTCCGCCTTTCCACCGGGCTCATCGGCAGGGCTTACTTGGACAATAACTGTACCTGCGTCATAATCTTCATTTGGAGAGAGCGTTAGTGCAGAGACTTGGGCTCCTGTATAAAAAGGTTCGTCCGACCAATTTAAGTCCTGGGAAAGCCGCACATCGTCATACCATGTGTCATCACCAATTAGATCTCCTTTTACCTTTTGAATGCCTTGAGTTTTCAGTTCTTTAGCAAATTGATCAAGATCTTCTTTTAATAGCGTAGGATCTCCCTTCCCTTTCAGATAGAGGTCTCCATGTAGGACTTTTCCACGTTTTTTTCCGTTTGTCAGTACTTCCGTCGAAAACCGATAATCTTTTCCCAATGTTTCCAGAGCAGCTGCAGCTGTAAGGATTTTCATATTGGAGGCTGGATGTAAACGAATATCTCCATCCTGTGAAAAGAGTTGTTCTCCTGTCTCAGCTTGCATGATGTTTACACCTGTTATTGCTCCGTCCAACTGTTCATTATCTAGGATGTGGCGCAACTTTTCTTCCAAGTTCGCTTCGGCAAATTCTATGTCGGTTATCTCATCGGTTGCTTGAACAGATTGTCCACCTTGATCAAGAAATGGAAAAACGGCGAGGACAGCAATGATCAATAAAAATAGCACTTGTTTCAAACGCATCTTTGACATCATACCCTTGTACACCCCTTTAAATTTTGAATATTTAAATTATACAGTAAAATATCTTTGCTTAGTAGAGTTCTAATAGAAAAGGGTTACATGGGCCTAGGTATCATGCAAAGATCCAACCATAGAAGGGTTTCCTCTATCCTAGTTATTTATTCTATGAAATGCGGCAAGATGAGCTGTCTATTCTATTCTATTTGATTTGTCTTCAAGATCCCGTGTTTGATTCCGCTCCAGCTCGGGAACCGCCTAATATGAACGATACATCCTTCAAAGAGAGGAGTTTTATAATGAATCAAGTTCTTTTTATTCAAACAGGAACTGGTATCGACGTTCATGGACAGAATATAACGAAGGCAGCTGTCCGTGCAGTAGAAAATGCGATCTGGTTTAACTCCATGCCAGGCATTGAGAAAAGCCTTCCTGAACAACAATTGGAGAATATGAAAGTAAATGTGAAGTTGGCTGTACCGCTTGAACGAGAGCAGCTGGATACGGAAAGCGTTAAAAAGGCAATCCCGTACGGCTCCGTTTCGGTAGATGTTACAGATGGTGGAATGGCCACATCCAGTGGGATCACCCTGAAAGACAAAGGCGATGAAAATGACTTAATGTATATTGTGAATGCTGCGGTTGAAGTAGGCTATTAAGAATTTTTGATCTTAAGGTTTTTCTGGTTTTCTCCCACCCAAAGCAGGACAAGGCTGGCATACGCCCCTTGTCCTGTTTTTTGGTGTATTTAAATTGGTTTCGCTTTTAAGTGGTCACACGGGACTTCTGCTCTTCTCGCGCGACTCTCCACTCTTCCCGCGCTACTTTCACTCTTCTCGCGCGACTCTTCACTCTTCCCGCGCCACTTTCGGCTCTTCTCGCGCCAC
>NZ_JAIFZM010000019.1 GCF_022095695.1 Oceanobacillus jordanicus | reverse complement strand
GAAAAACAGAAAGTCTGTTTTTCCTTGACATACTAGTTGTTCTGTTCAGTTTTCAAAGAGCGAATTAAGTCTCTGTCGTTTTTTGCGACAAGATATAATTTATCATGTTTTCAATTGAATGTCAACATGTTTTTAAAATTATTTTCTAAAGACTGTGTTGCGTGTTTTGTTGTTTATTGACAACAGAAAATAATATAGCATATAAAAATCATAAGATCAATAGATATTTTAAAAAAACTTATATTTTTATGAAGTTCCCTTTCTCCATACAATAACATAAATGCTTTAGTATTGCTTAACACACTACAATTGACTGTCCATGTGAGATAAAAGAATTTTAAACCATGGTTTCTAGAATCATACCGTTGTTATCCTTTCCTCTACAAGTTAGATACTATTATATTCAATAGAAAAAACTCACATTTCGTCGTTTTTTTCCGAATGTATATGTTTTTCTTCTTCTTGAGACTTACAAAATTACTTTTTCGTCATTGCTTCCAAACTAAAATTTTTATACTTTCCTAGTTTGAAAAGAAAAAACCGCCACTGTGATGGCGATTATTGTTTATTGGTTACCACTGCGTTTAGGCATGTATTTTAAGCATTCCTTTTCGCTGGCCACCCTGCGGAACAATTGAAATAACAGATGGTACCTTTCCCCCATCGACCGTTTAAGCTTATGATCAATACGATGATCTTCCAAGTCCATTAGCAATTCTTCTAGTTCACGTTTTAAAAGATACTCAACTTCCTTTTGTTCCATTTCGTTAATTAGTAAACCTAACATGTATTCACCTCAAATTTCTTTTTTCTTTAATAACACTTCTTTTTCTCATTTATCTTGATCAAAGTTCGATACTTAAGTATGCGTACCCTATCATATCTATTCGTTAAACATGCCGAATTTTGTCGGTACAAAATGACTTCGTGCATCGATCACAATATCATAAGATTACTATTCCCACTTTTTCTTGTTTTTCATCCATATTTCCCTATTCTTTCTTTATTAGCTACTTTTTAGTCAGTTCTAGAATAGGTTCTTCGCTGCATATGATATAAAAAAGGACAAGTATTTAGGAGGGGTAAGCTTGCAGCATTTTTACGTCTTGAAGGCTAACAGATGGAAACGCTGGCTAGTTATTGTACTGTTTGCCTTGTTTACTGCTACGTTTGTTTGGTTCGAGCGTGACGGGACTTTTTCAGTTTTTTCGAGTGATACACCTCAGGCGCTAACAAAAGGGAATGCGAATGAAACAGACATCGCACTTACATTCAATATCAGCTGGGGGGAAGATAAAGTACACGACATCTTAAAACAACTTGAGGACAAGCAAGTCCAGGCTACATTCTTCGTTAGCGGAGAATGGGCGGAGAGGCACCCAGATATATTGAAACGAATCACAGAAGGAAAACATGAACTAGGAATGCTTGGTTACCGTTATAAAAGCTATTTAAAAATGGAACCAGATCAAATAAGAAGTGATTTAAATAAAGCAGAAGAGACGTTTACTAAACTGGGTTATGAAGACATTAGCCTTCTCCGACCACCTAGCGGCCAGTTCAACAAAGACACAATTGAATTGGCAACAAACCTGGGCTTTACTGTCGTGCACTGGAATGTTAACTCAAATGACTGGACCAATCCTGGTACAGACAAGATTATCGATAATGTAATGAAACATACGGAAAATGGTGATATTCTCCTCATGCACGCCTCAGACTCTGCTAAGCAGACTGCTGGTGCTCTAGAGAAGATCCTGCCGGGACTAAAAAACAAAGGCTTCTCTTTTATTCCAATTAGCGAGTTACAAAGCCAAGCACATGCTGAATCCAAAGTAGTAGAATAAAATGAAGAAAACCTGCTGTAGAAAATCCACAGCAGGTTTTTAGTTCACGTTATTTCTTTTTACCCTTTGTGTCTCCGGCCATTTCCGCTGGCTTGCCTGGGTTAATGCGATGTAATGTGAGCAGTTGATATGTATTACATACTAATAAGGTTACAATCATAAGGACTGCATAATCTGTTCCCTCGGTATTTAATCCAGGAATCCATTCTAGTGTCGTCATAACCACCATAAAAAATAAAGCTGGAATGAAGGCACGCTTATTCGTTTCTTGCGCTTTTATTCGCGCAACAAACCAACCATATCCCAGAAGTGCTACAGACATCAACAAATACCAAATTATAGAGACTTCACCATCTGTGGCCTGATAAGGGAAATACACCAAATCAAATACCACAAAAGCAATAAGAAGCACTTGCACGGTTGGCCAGTAACCACGAAATAGTCCTAAACCAAGACGGTTGATAAACAAGTAAGCAAAAAAGCCAGTCTGGCTAATAGCACTAAATACGAGCCCTATCCCAATAAAAAAGACAATCAGTCCAATTAACTCCATAAAATTGAATGGAGTAAGGTTACTACTATATTGCTCCGACATTACAAAAAAGCTGGTTATTAATCCGGCTAATCCTCCTAAAAATAGGGTTTTGATAAAGAAATTCACCAATTTTCTACTATTCAAAACAACTTCCTCCCACTATGTATGCAAAAAAGATAAAATTTTACGCAAATGCTTACATGAGTAGTTTATCATGATGGAAGACATTTTTCCTTAACCTTGCGCATATTTTTCTTTTTCGACACTCATATTAAAGGTGTAGAGGAAGGAGGAACTCCAATGAACCGTTTATTATTAATTACCGTTCTTACCCTAACTGCCTTGTTCATTACCGCATGTAGTGGAGGCAGTGCCTCTGGAGAAGAAGGGGATTATGAGGCAACAAAGAAAATGGTTGTCGATATATTACAGACTGAGGATGGCAAGAAAGCCCTCGGCGAAATCATGACAGATGAAAAGATGAAACAAGAGCTCGTTATTCAATCTGATGTTGTAAAGAAATCTATAAATGAAACCCTTGGGTCAGAAAAAGGGGCTGAAATGTGGTCCACCTTATTTAAAGATCCCAAATTTGTTGAAGGTTATGCAAAATCGATGGAAGAAGAACAAAAGAAATTAATGAAAAGCTTAATGAATGATTCTGACTATCAGAAGCAAATGTTAGAGCTTTTGCAAAACCCCGAAATTACAGATCAAATGCTTAGTACCTTAAAGGGACAGGAATTCCGCTCCCATCTTGAGGAAACAATACAGCAAACACTGGAAACCCCTACGTTTCAGGCAAAAATGCAAGACATTCTTTTGAAGGCTGCCGAGAAACAGGGAAGTGGGGAACAAGAAGGTGGCGGGGGATCACAACAAGAAAGTAGTGGCGGTGGCGGTGGTGGCGACCAATCTGGAGGCGGTGGTGGAGGGAGCAGTTAGATGCTCTTCCACATCACTCGAGTACTTAACATGGAATACACCAAAAGAGATCACAAGTCACCCAAAAGTAAAAACAGAGCGGAGGCACATTGCACCCGCTCTGTTTGAAATCATACCTATTGTTTTATTCTTCCATTTTGGCGACGACTTTCGACGCAATTTTATGGTATTCCTGTCCAATTGGATGGTCTTGCTGGTAGATGGAAGGTGCGAAAACATCTTCTTCCTCATAAGGCTGCTGGAGTGGAAGTTGACCAAGCACTTTTGTATTCAATGCTTCAGCAAGCTTCTTCCCGCCACCTTGCCCAAAGACATACTCTTTTTCTCCTGTCTTTTTGCTTTCAAAGTATGCCATGTTCTCTACAACTCCAAGGATTTCGTGATCCGTCTTTAGTGCCATTTGTCCGGCACGCGCCGCTACGAACGCTGCTGTCGGATGTGGAGTTGTCACAATGACTTCCTTACAGCTTGGTAACAAGGAGTGAACATCCATCGCAATGTCCCCTGTTCCAGGTGGTAAATCAAGCAAGAGATAGTCCAAGTCGCCCCACTCTACTTCCTTGAAGAAACTGTTAATCATTTTACCAAGCATTGGTCCACGCCAAATAATTGGTGAGTTGTCCTCAACGAAAAAGCCCATCGATACTACTTTCACACCAAAACGCTCGACAGGAATTATTTTTTCTGCGCGAACTACCGGACGTTCCTCGATACCCATCATATCCGGAACACTGAAGCCATAAATATCTGCATCAATAACGCCAACTTTTTTACCAAGACGCATAAGGGACATTGCAAGATTCACGGTAACTGTTGATTTTCCAACTCCACCTTTTCCACTTGCAACTGCAATAAACTTGGTATCTGTATTGCCGCCCATTAACGATGCTTCCTTAGACTCTTCTACTGCCGACTGATACTTCTTAATTACATCATCAGGCAATTGTTCAAAACGAAGACCTACGGTAGTGGCACCATTCTTTTTCAATATGCCAACGATTTCTTGTTGTAGTTGCATCTGCTCAGCAGTATTGGTTTTCCCAATGGCAACCTTGACACTAACATGGTTCTTTTCTTCCTTTATGGTTACTTCTTTGATCCCTTCTGTTTCTTCGAGCGATCTATGTAAAAATGGATCCTTAACAGGATTTAGTAATTGGATTATTTCGTCCTTTTTCAACACAATACGTCACCATCCTTTTCCAGCTATTGTGTATTCCTACACTCATGGCTAGTATAACATAATTCAGCTAAAATCTAAGTGATATGAATTATCGCTGGATTAGGATTGGTCACCCTTTCATTCTTCCTCCTCTTTAGGATCCTCCGTTACATAGCGTAGAATCCCCTCATAAATACTTGCTGACATTTGTTGTTGGTAGTCAACTTGTTTTAACAATTCTCTCTCTGATTCATTTGATAAGAACCCAATTTCCACTAACGCTCCTGGCACCTCTGCATGTTTTAGTAAATAGATACCATTAATCGCCATCGGTTCTCTTGTCGTATTTTCCATATTACGAATAATTTCCGACTGAATCATACTTGCAAGGTGTTTGTTCTCATCAAATTGAGGATAATAGAATGTCTGTGCCCCTCGCCATTTTGTGGAAGGCAGGGCATTTAAATGGATAGTCAGAAAAAAGTCTGGTTCCTTTTCATGGATAAACTCAAGACGCTTTCGAATATCTGCTGCTTTTCTTCTCGCAAGTCCTTTTGTATCCGTTTCAGCCAAATCCTTATCTGATTCCCTTGTTAAGTAGACCATTGCGCCAGACTGTTGCAAATAGTCCTGTACTTGTTTTGAAACTTCAAGAGATATATCCTTTTCAAGTGTATTATCTTTCCCAACTGCTCCTCCATCAGGTCCACCATGCCCTGGATCAATGACAATCGTCTTCCCTGATAAAGGTAACGACCATGAAGATGTACTCCATTCTACGTCACCCTTTGTTAATGGCAATTGAATTAAGAATACTAATAAAAGCATCCCTATCCCCCAGATTACAAACTTAATTCCCCGCTTCATTTGCCTGTCCCCTTTATCGTAAATTCCCTTAGGAACATTCTATGGGACAAGACACTGTAATATGACGATCAAAAGCGCAAAGTGCCGATTGAAAACGTACTACTTGGTTGATTGAATCGATGACACATAAGCTTTACCATAGGTGATATACTACTATTACGCACATACCGTGTTTAAGCTATCTTACGTTTCATTTCAAAATAGTAGTGGTATTATTAAAATAAGTTAATTATAGGAAGGGGTATTCTATGGATTGGCTCGGAATAGGCGTAACAGTTATTGGTGTCGCATTTTTAGTATTGGTTATCGTATTAATAAAGCCATTAAATAAGTTGGCAGGCGTTTTAGGGGGATTACAAAAAACTACAGATAACCTCCCTACACAGGTAGATGAAATGATGTCTCAGGCGAAGGATGCGTTGCAAACCGGCAACGACACATTATCGCAAATAAACACTCAAATAAAGGAGCTAAGCCCTATCTTCCATACAATTGGAGATGCTGGCAGAGCTACAAATCATTTATCTACATCGATTGCAGACAAGGTAATGAATGTTAAAACAGACACTGCAGAAGGCCGTTCCTTTATAACAAAGCATGATCTTGAAGGACTTTATGGACTAGGTACACTAATTTACTATATCGTTCAAAAGAGAAAAAGCGAAGAACGCCTTTAGAAGAATAGGCTGAAATAAAAAAATCCCCATTATGGGGATTTTTTTATTTTGATACTTTATTATTGATCTCGCTTTTAATGTTCTTTAACTGCTCGTCACGTTGCTTTCCAGCTTCGTAAAGTTTTCTCTCAGCTTGTTTCAACTTCTCGAGAAGTGACTTGTTCTCTTCAAGGGTGCTTCGCTTTTCTTTACTGTTTTTAACAAACCAACCAGCAGCAACGCCGGCTCCGCCTGCTAGAATAGATCCCAGAACCTTATTCATCGGATTCACGACCAGCTACTCCACCTTGCTCCGCTTTCTTTTGCTGTCTTCTCTTCTGAAGCCAATAATAACCAAGCGCGAATGATCCATAGGCACCGCCAAGTTTATTTTTCTTTGTTACCTCGTTTGCTTCTCCAGTCTTCATTTTTAAAGAATCAGTTACATCCACTAAAGATGAAGAAAATTTACGAGTAACATTCCCAACATCTCCCATAATATAAAACATTGGGCTTAATTGCTGCATCTTATCATTAATATCCCGAAGTGTATGATTGCTCTCCTCGATAAGACTACCAGTCTCTTTTAAGATATCATCCATTTGCTTTGGAAATTGATTGACTGTTTTCTCTACTCCTTGTAAAACCCCAGCCAAGTTATTTAGTACATGTGCTACGAAAATGGCTATTACAATAAAGGCAACACCGATAAGTAATACGCCGACTCCAGTTAATGTCATATTATCTTTCCTCTCTCCCTGATGGATTTATTGGCACAAGCTGTGTTTTATTTTGAACCATTAGCTCATTTTTCTTGCTCGATTTCTTTGTTTTTTTAAACATATTAAATACTGTTAAAGCTGCCTCACTCCACCTAATGGCTTCCTGAAACGGTTTCGTTTTTTCCTGCATTTCCTGATCAGACAGCGTTGTATAATTGCTTTGGATAAATTCATTGGTTGTGTTTACCGTTGTGCCTACATGATCAACAGTATCAAACACATTATTGGTTGCATTTAATTTTTCCTGAATATCATCAATTGTTGCCCCGGTCCCCCGGATGGTCTCCTTTAATGGTGGAGTAATGTACTGAAGTTCTTTTTCGAATTCCCCAAGCGTGTTACCCATCGATTTAATGGTATCCGATAGTCGCTTCAATACAATGGCTATGTATACAGAAACGATTGCAAACGCTAGAGAGAGTAATAAAATTGCTAGATAGAATATTCCTTCCATTGAAAACCCTCCTTCTTAATTGCATTATACCACTACCCTACCAAAATAAAACGTGAAGCCCCTTACGATTGAATGATTAACATGAAGGGTATAGAAAAAGAAACACGTGGTTTGGAGGTTAGCATATGAAAAAAGTAAAAGCATATGGGAAAAAGTTTATAGAGCAATTTCAAAAAGATAATGTCCCAATTCTTTCGGCCGCGCAAGCCTATTACTATTTTCTTTCCATTTTCCCTTTAATTGTGGTTTGTTTTGCATTAATACCGTATTTTAACATAAATCCTCAAGATGCTGTGACCTTTATAGGCAATATCCTCCCGAGCGAGATTGCCAGTGTCTTTGAAGAAAATATTGTGAGTCTTGTGGATACCCAAAGAGGTGGTTTGCTTACGGTTGGTATTATTGGTGCATTATGGTCCTCATCAGCAGGAATCAATGCTTTTATCAAATCTACAAATGAAGCTTACCATGTGGAAGAAACCCGTAACTTCCTTGTTGTAAGGCTTATCTCATTAGGACTGACACTAGGTATGATTGTGACACTAGTTGTTGCCATCCTTGTTCCCGTTTTCGGTGATGTTATTTTAAGCTTTGTAAGTTCTATCGTTGGGTTTTCGGGGACCATGGAAATATTACTACAAATCTTACGTTGGGCTGTAAGTTTATTGGCAATTACCGGCTTCCTGCTTATTCTGTACAGATTTGCACCAAATAAACGGATTCCTTTTAAGTACATCTTTCCCGGTGCACTCACTGCAAGTATTTTGTGGTTGCTCATTTCACTAGGATTTTCTTTTTACATTAGCAATTTTAGTAACTATTCCGCAACATATGGAAGTCTAGGAGGAATTATTGTACTGATGATCTGGTTCTTCCTAACAGGAATGGTTTTAATGATTGGCGCTGTCGTAAACGTATTAAATTACCGGCACCATCATAGTGTTGAGGAAACAAGTCAAGCCTCTAATATGTAATTAGCAGCGGTAATAAACATTTAAGTATAACCAAAAGAAATCGGCGGGGAGCCGATTTCTTTTTTGTACGTTAGGAATTTATAAAATTTCAGCAAGGAAGTAATGTTGACGTAGTTGAAATTTTGAGGTTCCAAGTATAAGAAAAACGTACACATTCGCTAAAGGATGAGCGAATGCAAGTTTTTCTTATATGGTTTGTCTAGCGTGATAAGAGTCCTGTCACGGCAAATTCCCACCAATTGGTTTCCTTCGGGTTCACAAGCTGTTTCCAGGGTTGCTTCCAAGCCTTCAGAGGTGTTATAAACACAGCATTATCGCGTAGCTGTCCTTCTGGCCCATCTGCCACCCATTCTCCAATCGTCGCGCCTTCTTTTATCTCCTGCATATTATTCATATGGACTCCTGTTACTACCGTTTGTTCTTGTAACTTCCCATCTACGGTCATCTTCCAAACTTTGTTTTGGTAAATATTTTTTTCAAATAGCGTAGCAGCCCCTTCTGCTGATTCCGTCGTGATAACGAGATTCGCATGATATCCAGGCAATAAATCGACTATCGCTTCGCTCTTCTCTGTTTCGTCCGTAGTATCATCTTCTGCTAAGGAAGGATCTTCAAATGTCACACGTAGTGGATAAATACTTTCCCCTTCCACAGAAGCTTCTTCTTTTGGTGAATCACTAACCTCTGCTACCGTGCCTTCGAGTAGGGCAGCTACTTCTGACACTTCCACCCTTACTGGGAACCCCTGCTCAATCAGTGGTCTAACTGTCTCTGAAAGTTCACCTTCTGCTTGTAAGACCGTACTTTCAATTGTTAAAAGAGGGTTGTCTAAAGCCTGAGATACTTCCTTTACCCTTCCTTCAAACGGACTTTCAACTGTTATTGTGTCTCCCGTTTCACGAAGCTCTGCGATCTGTGCTTCGACTAAGGCCAGCTCTGCGCCCTTTTGATCTAATTCATTTTGCTTTTCTGTAAGGTACTGCTCTTTCATTAAACTTGCTTCAATAGGGTCCTGCGGAAACTCAACCCGAATCTCCTCGTCATTCACTTCAAATGACGGTGCCGACTCTGTATCTGTTTCTGGTATTTGATAGGCACTAATTGTGGTGATTGCTGTTTCAATGGCTGTTAATTGACTCTCAAGTTTTGCTGCTTCCTCTAGTAAATTTGCTTCGGTTTCATAATAATTATGTACACTGTAGGTAAACAAGGGTTCTCCAACCGATAATTGAGCTCCCTCTTCTACCAGAAATTCGTTGAAAGTTCCGCTCTCCTGATCAAAGTAAATGCGGTTTTTCTCCATAGCCGCTAATACTCCTGGTGTACTTACTGTTTCCTCTAGATCTGACTGGAATACATCGGACCAGTCATGGACATATGCAATTCGATCAACTTTATCCTCTTTATCTAGAAAAACGAGTAAGAAATTGGTGGCGATGAAGAGTAGCACGACGAGCTGTATAAGACGCTTTTTTCTTTTTCTCATTGTCCAAACCACCTGTTAATCATGTATTGATCCATATAAGCAAGTAGAGCTGTCAGCAACCAAAAGAAGAAATGGAAAAGGAGGACATAGCCCCACACCCATTGTTTTTTGATTTCTGTAAGATTTCGGATGTAACGCACTTGAAACCAGATAATCCATAATTGAAAGAGCGATATTGCCCCGAAAAAGTAAATAAGCCAAGGGATCTCCGTAAAGTAAGAAGCAATGATGCCAAACGAAACTGGCGATACATACCAATCAAGGCCATTAAAAACTGCCAAGGGAATCCAAATGGCCCGCTCTACCAACAATACGAAGAGCACGACCTGTTGCATAATGATTAATTTTTTATATGGTATATCTGTTAGCAATGAGAAATATAGAGATGGAATAAATAATATAAACACGGCAAATAGTAGTCCAAATATTAGCCTTCCAGCGAGAAACCAAAACTTTTGTTGCTCATAGGCCCGTAGGTCAAGGCTCTGTGCTTGTGGCGAGAGGAGGTTTGTCCCCATTCCTAAATAAGCCATGTAACCGTAAAGGATAAGGCTAAGCAAGATAAGTAAAACGTTCACTTTCCAAACGCGTTTTATGCTCTCTGCTTCTTTCACTCTAATTAAATGATCATCCATGGAAAATAAAAATCGAAGAAGGTTATTATGATAGGTCATCCGCTACATTCCTTTTCTTTGTCACAATCATAGTAAATTTTAAATATTTCTTCAATTTTATCGTACAATTACGTAAAAATCTATTGTTTTTGTAAATTATTGTTAGATTTTCCCGGTTCTTATGACACATTCCACCAAAAGGCCTAGTTTTATTACAGGTTGCTTTCAGCTTGGTTAGAAACAAGTTTTATTTTGGCCCAATTTGCCGCTTCGAAAATAAACTGCGTCTTCCGCGGACTCGCGCTAAGCCTCGGGCCAACAGGACGTTGGTCACAAAGGCGTTGGCACAGGAGGTGGCGTTCTTAGCCTTTGTTCCTTTATTTATGCTGTGGGGTCTTAACGTCTTCGCTTTCCCGCAGGAGTCTACGCGTTTTTTCTCCGCTATCTTTCACCGCATTTATTAAGCCTCTCTTCAAGAGATCTTGTATTTTGTATTTACATTCGAGAATCACTCAAAAAGCCGAACAGTGATTCAGAATCCTTGGTCACCCAATTAGGATTTGAATTTGTTCGGCTTGTGACATTCGCTATATACTTTTCAATAGTAATTTTTTCAATAACGGGGCGAAGTGGTCTGGTAGTTCGGATACGGCGGGGACGATGATTTTTTCTCGACCGTAGATGTTTTTCATTAAGACTTCATCCCGCTCCTCTACTTCTCCATCGGATAAAAACATTCCAATAACTTCTATTCCTCTTTTTCTTGCTTCTGAGACGGCTAGGTTTGTGTCGACAATTCCATTTTGGTTGTAGTTGGCTGCTGCTGGCTCTCCGTCAGAGAAAACGAGCAGGAATCGATTCTTCTCCCGACGTTTTTCTAGTTCTTGGGCAGCAACGCGAATACTAAAGCCATCTCGATTATCCTCTCTGGCTTCGAGCTGCATAATCTTCGCGCCATTTTCTTTGTATAGCGAATCCTGGAAAGAGTGGATCACATGGAAATAATTCGGTTGATAGTTTTCCCGTACATCCATGGCGTCTTCCCAGAAACCTATAATAGAATGTGGTATTTTAAAGGTCTTCAACACTTCATGGAAGAGTGCAATCCCATGTCTTGTTTCCTCCATCTTTCCTTGCATCGACGCGGAGCAATCGACAAGCAATGTAAAGGCAGCATCGAACTCTTTGGATTCCTGATTTTTTTTGTAAAAAATTCTAGGCTTCTCTTCTAACACGAGTGGCAATAGCTTTTTGGATAGACGACCTGCCATGAGATCTTTTCTCGGTGCATTCTTTTTATGCTCAATCGTTTTTTTAATAATGGTTGCAAGCTTCCGTTTATACGGTTCGATAGCATGAAGAATCTCTTGATAGCTACCTCTTTCTTCTGAAGTAGGGTTTTCTGCCTCTTCTATTATCTTAACGGCATCTTTGTTTTCTTCGCCAAATTGATTCTCTGCAGATGCACCTTTATTTGATTCTTGCTTATCCAGTGCGTCTAGCTCTGAGTAATCTTTATTTCGCGTTTGCTGGGATGAACCTTGGATGGAACCCATGGCCTGGTCTGCATCTTCTGTTTCCCTTGCACCTCCACCTTTGATGTTTGTCTTGGTGCCTACTTCCAATTCAAACTGAAGAAAGGTCTGTTTACGGTCATTGTTTTCATTTTCCCTATGCCAGGTGGAAAATTCCTCATCAATATACTCGTTATTCTCTTCGTCTACTTCCTCGCTGTCATCATTGGCTAATTCATCCGTTCTAGTCAACTCATCAAACAAGGTGTTTTTCGTATAGTTTTCCAAATGACCAACCGGGAACACGAAGTATTCATCAATCATATCGTTGTAGTCCTGATGAACACGATACACAACTTGTTCTGCGATTCGGGCAACAGCTCTTGTGTCTCTCGCTTCAAATACTTCATATAAGAGTGACTGAATATTAGCTAGCTGGTCTAGCTGTGGTTGCGTCGCTCTTGGAAAGCTTGGCTCAGGACTGTCCGATTGCAAGGATAAATAGATGAGGCAAAATAGCTCATCAAGGGCAAACCCTCTCGTCACATGTGCTGCAAGATCGGTTGTAAACTTATGCCGATAATACTGCTTCCGCATGTCAAAGACCCGTTTGGTCCCTGGGCGTTCTTTTCGAATTTTTTCCTCTAGCCTCAAATCCTCAAACAAGGTAACGAGCTGGGAAGCAAATTTAGGTAACGCAGCTTCTTCCACCGCACTCAGGTATGACTTTAATTCAGGGAGTTTGGAAAAATGCATGGTTCCAATTGTCCTTAAATATATATCTGACTTTAATCCACCTTTTTGCAGCGTAGCAGGCGCCGTATCCCACGTCCTACTTGCCGTGACCTTACTATCGACCATATCGATATATGCTCCGTAGCTGTATTCGAATGTAAGGTCAGCTCTTCTTGCCAGTACGGTAGCAAGATCTTGGAGCTGACGAAATAATAATGTATCCACTTTAGCATCATGGAAACGATACATGGTTCATGCTCCTAACTAGAATAAGGTTTCGGCTAAACTCATAATAAATTCTTGTTCTCTTTCCTCATCAAGCTTCGCGGCAATCGCACGCTGAACAGCTCGCTGTGGTGGTATAATGGAGCTTAAATCACATGCATCGAGAATTGCTCGGATGGATGCCGCGTCCTCTGAAAGCTTCCCTTGAAATGCGGCCTGCACGAGATCTGCTGATAACGAGACAAACAGATCGATCATCCGCTCATCTTGTAAGCGGGTGTTGGACTTAATAAGACTTTTCAATTGTTCTCCTTCTATATAAGGAACATCAATTACAACAAATCGATTCTTTAATGCCTCGTTCAACGGCACTGTGCCGACATACCCTTCGTTGATTGCTGCAATGACACCGAAGCCTTTATTTGCAGTCACAATTTCATTCGTGAATGGGTTGGTAATTGTACGGCGATAGTCTAGTACACCATTAATTAACGGTAGTGTTTCCGGCTTCGCCATATTAATTTCGTCAATATAGAGGAACGTTCCGTTAGCCATGGAATTCATCACAGGGCCTGGGACGAACTCGATCACTTGTTTCTCCCCTTCATAGGCCAATGTCTTAAAGCCAATAAGACTCTCTGCATCCAAGTCAACTGAGCAGTTCACACTGTACATCGGCTGATGAAATAGACTCGATAGCGTCTCAGCAAATTTCGTTTTTCCCGCTCCAGTTGGTCCTTTTAACAAAATGTTTTTCCCCATACTGAGCGCTGATATTGCATCTATTAATAGATCCGCATTTGGTGGCATATAGCCTCCAGGGCGAATTAATTCACTCAAGTTATCCGTCGTTCTTTTATTTTCATCTAATAAGTCACTTATTTGTTGTGGTAAATCATAATGTGCTGTCATTGTAATACGTAACTCCTTTCCTTGTTATTGTACCTTTTTTGGTGCAGATTAGAAAAGAAAGTCACTTATAGTGGGGAAATCTGGAAAATCGTCCTTTCTTGGCTGATGGGGGATACCATGGGAGCGATGTTTGCACGCTCTCGGGTGATGTTTTCCCAAGAACAGACGATGCAAACACAGTAAAAAAGAAAAGACCCTTCCCACAAAGTGAAAAAGGCCTATATCTATGAACATATACTTCCCTTCTTAGCTCAACCTTCTTCGTTGCAATAGATTCCACGAAATGTTCGTTATGGTCAACCCCAATCATCGTTGGTTCATGCCTTTCTATTGCATCTATTAATTGCTCAATTATTAGCATATCTAGGTAGTTGGTAACCTCATCCCAAATAAATAGCGAATGATTACCAAGTAATGCATGCGCAAGGAACACTTTTTTCTGTTCTCCTGCACTCCAATTTTTACTTGAACGATCAGCAAAGCTTGAACGTTGAAAGCCCAATTGACGAAGCAGATGTAAATAGGACTCCTTTTCTTTTGCAGTTAGGTCATCAAGGATAGTAGCATAATCTACATCAAGCTGATTCTTTTGGTGTAAGACAGACAGCTTATCGGGCAAACGTATGTGATAGTCGCCTGTGATTTCAAACTTCCCGTTACCCATTATAAAGTTCAACAAGGTGGACTTGCCCACACCATTCTTTCCTGTTATAAAGAAACGATCACCTGGATATACATCTACATTAATAGGCATGAATAAAGGCTTTCCATCCTGGAGTATTGAAAAATTTCTCAAGAAGATGATTTGTTTGTGTGGCTGTTCGACCTGCATTTTTAAACCTGCAACCTCTTCCACGTTATGAATTAAACCCTGTTTATCCCTTATTTTCTCTTCGGTTCTTTTCTTAATCGCTTTTGACCGCTTCATCTGTTTAGCAGCTAGCCTTCTTCCAGCGGCATCTTTCGTGCTGTCCTCTCTCTTTTTCCCCCAAGCACCAACCCTTTTTGAAACAGTTTCTAGGCGATTAATCTCATTAAACAGCTTTTGATTCGTTTCTTCCGCTAAATTGTCCGCATTCTTTCTCTCAAGCTGCCATGTATCGATATTACCTTTCAACACTTCTACGCTCTCTTTGTTAATTGCCAGCACATGGTCAACAAATTGGTTTAAAAAATGTTGATCATGGCTAATCACGATAAATCCTTTTTTTCGATTTAAAAACTCTCCAACTACTTTTCTCCCATGCACATCTAAGTTGTTTGTCGGCTCATCAATCAATGGAAAAGAGTCATCATTTAGAAATAATCCAATCAACAATATTTTCGTCTGTTCTCCACCGCTCAATACATGGAAGCTTCTATCTAAAATCTCCGGAGGCAAATCCATATAGGATAACTCAATCTCCATTTCCCAGCGTTCAGCCATTGGACTCTCCTTAAGTAGCACTGCTTCAGTAGTAAGGCTGTCATGCGGATTTGGATAGACTGGAAAATACTTAAATTCAAGAGAGGCAATTACAGTCCCTTCATATTCTAATTGGTCCAACAGGATTTTTAATAGTGTGGTTTTACCACGACCATTTCTTCCAATCAATCCGAGCTTCCAGTCTTCATGGATGTTTACCGATACATTATTAAAAAGTGGTGAAACCATGAAGGGATATTTGAATGTCATATTTTTGACGAGTATATTTCCTGACATAATTAGTAGCTCCTTTTACATAGCATGGCAATTCTGCTAATTCAGTGGTGGTGATTACTTTTAGATGAGATAACCATTAGACAGGTACCTACTTTTGGAAAATCTTATCATAATTATTTAAAAATTCAAACCACACTATAGGGATGTTCGCTTACATAGCTGCCAAACGCTTGATTCAAAGTTAAATACCAAAGTGAAGGTTATCTCACCCTGAAATAGTACGATTAATAGCTTTGAAGAAATTAGTTTGAATGTTAATATTGTAAATAATGTAAATATAAAGAATAATTATAACAATAAACTAAAATGGGGAAGGAGCGCTTATATGAGAAAATTATTTGTATTACTTTGTTATTCTGTTGCTCTTTTACTATTCGTTACTGCTTGTAAAGACACAGGCGCTGACGACTCTATGAATTTTAAGGATTCAGCAGTAGAGCATGGTGAGGAGTTTATTAAGGAATTATATACTGTAGATGAACTTAATTTTGATTTCGAGGATACTGATTTGATGCTTGATTATTCAAATGCGTATTCAACTTATTTAACGGAAGAGGAATTTAAAGACCTTTCAGCTAAAAGGTTCTTTATCATTCCACAAGAGGTAGCAAACAAGCAAAATAGGACGATTACTGTACAGAACATTAAATTCGAAAAATACGATGAAGATCAAGAAGAAAGTGACTTAATTGATTTAGAGCAAACCTTCACTTTGATATTTAAAGACCAAGACGGAAATACAGTAGATGAAGTAGACATGAAGGGTCAAATGACAGTTGTAAATACAGAGAATAGATTAAAAATCGACCGATATTATGATGGTAAAACTCTAGTGGATATGTTATATCCCTAATGTAACATTATGAATGGCTTTGTTCCTCCTAGCATTTCTATTAATCCTGTAGGCCTTACCGCTCCCACTGGTGCTTTACACCCGTATCGCCCCCACCTTTTCCATTTTTAAAAAATGGTGAACAGGTAAACCCAGTGATTAATAAAATAGTACAGTAGAAATAACTCTGCATTTTAAAACAAATGTAAATGGGAGTGTTATTATGGGAGCTATTACTGGAACGGATTTTATTAAACGTTTAAATCAGCTGGATACTGAAATTTGGCTGGATGGAAAAAAGGTTAAGGGGGAAATTTCTGAACACCCTGCATTTAAAGGAATTCTTCAGACAAAGGCTTCCCTTTATGATATGCAACATGACCCGGAAATTAATGAGGAGATGACGTTCCATTCCCCAGAAACAGGGGATGCTGTTGGGCTTTCCTTCCTGCAACCCAGAACAAAGGATGACTTAATAAAAAGACGAAAGGCAAGTGAGCACTGGGCTAAACGTACAGGTGGATTGATTGGAAGAAGCCCCGATTACCTCAATACCGCTATAATGAGTTTCGCCTCTTCTTCTCCCTTATTAGAAGGAAGGGCAAACTGTTTTCCAGAAAATATTCAATCCCTTTATGAATTGGCGATGAAAAAAGACCTTTCATTCACCCATACATTTGTCACACCTCAAGTAAATCGTTCCGAGTCATACTTAGAATCCTCTGAGGAAGAACCGATTGTAGCCCGGGTGGTTGATAGGAATGAAGAAGGGATTGTAATCAAAGGGGCACGACTCTTAGCTACTCAAGGTGGGTTAACCGACGAAGTATTAGTTATTAGTACTCCTAAATTTTTACTAGATGAAGATGAAGCCTTTGCGTTTTCCATCCCATCAGATACGAAGGGGTTAAAATTCATTTGCAGAGAGCCGTTTGTTGGTGGGGATTCTCTTTTTAACCATCCCTTAAGCTCTCGATTCGAAGAGATGGATACCATCCTTGTTTTCGATAATGTACTCGTTCCGTGGAATCGAGTATTCTATTATGACAATGCGATTGTAGCTGCAGATTTCTCATACCAAAGCTCTTTTCACAATTTTACGACCCACCAAGTCATAACCAGACAAATTGCCAAAACGGAATTCATTTTAGGTCTGGCTGAGCTCCTTGTACAAACGATAAACGTGAGAGAATATCAACATATTCAGGAAAAACTGTCTGAGATCATTATTGGTCTAGAAACGATGAAAGCACTATTGGAAAAGTCGGAGAATGATGCGGTGTTGGATCAGTGGGGAGTCATGCGACCGGATATTGTTCCGCTTAAGGTTGCCAATAATATCTTCCCTAAAATTTATCCCCGCTTCACCGAAATTATTCAATTAGTTGGCGCTAGTGGTCTGGTTAGTCTGCCTACTGAAAATGCATTTAAATCCTCTATTCGAGCCGATCTCGATCAGTATCTTCAAGCAGCAACCAGTAACGCAGAGGATCGGGTGAAAATATTTCGGTTAGCCTGGGACCTGACAATGAGTTCATTTGGAACGAGACAAACCCAATATGAGAGGTACTTTTTTGGAGACCCAATCCGATTATCTGGCCGTCTATACAATGCATATCCACTTGATGATTATGTGAAAGAAGTTAGGAATTTTTTAGACTTGGAAAGTGAAGTAAGTAAGTCTAAAGATTAAAGGCCTCTAGCCAAGTTCTATTAGATGTCAGTAGTGGACTGCTCACAATTTGAGTTGAAAAAGTAACCAACCCAAAGGCCTGCTAGGTGTTTAATGGGTGGTTACTTTTTTTTGTGAGAGCTTTAACCCCATTCTACAGAACATATTCAATACTTTATTACATAAAAATAAGACCCCCTGCCGTAGCTGAGAGTCTTGATGCGTATATACAAAATTAACATTTTGGGAAATATACTTATTGAATCCACAATAAATGTTAGTTGTATACTATTTCTGACCATGGCTTATAAACTCTAATATTCTCATACATTTCTCTACATAAATGATTAAGCTTTTCCTTTTCTCATGAAGAGGAAGAACACGCCACTTAACAAGAGTAAAAACCCTGCTAATAAGTACTGATAGATCGTAGTGGCAGTTTCCGGTAGCTTTTGTCCTTCTTGTCCTTCTTTTCCTCCTTGTACGTCTTGCTCTTTTTGTCCGTCATCCGTACTAGGCTGCTGTTCTATTGCTTCCTGTTCAAAAACAGTATAGGTGCTAAAGTGATCGGTTTGTGCCATTACCTTTCCATCTTGCCATTCTCCGCCAATTGCTTCCCATTCTTCAAGTTCTGGGTTCAAATAAAACAGTTGCACCTCATCTTTATCATTTACCTTGTCGCTATTAACAGAAAAAGTCAGCGTCACTTTTTCGTCGAAGGTATTTAATTGTTTTTCGCCTTGTTTGATTTCAAAGTCATAGACCACACTCAATGCTTGATCAATGTCAGCTAAACGCTGTAACTGGATTGTTGCAGCCTCGGATACATTAGTGAAATTGGAGGCAGCTAGTTGCAAGCTGACATTTTTCAACTGAATAATGATCGTTATTTGATGCTCCTTCAGCCATTTTATCTGGTCAGAAGTAAAAGCGAGATTAACAGAGTCATTATGTTCAAGTAAATCTATCCACAATTCACCTTGATCAGCTAGCTGATGGAGTGAGGCTGTTTCAATCGTTGCTTCCCCATTGATAACGTCTGGTGTTACGGTAACACGAGGGCGTTTCTCTGCTTCTAGGTCTTGTGAGTCCTCCGGATCCTCGGGATCGACAGGATCTTTGGGATCTTCATGATCTTCCGGATCTTCAGGGTCTGGTGTACCTGGATCAGAAGTACCGACTGCGTTGATATGTGCAACGACATTATTATTATCATAAGTGACATTTACCTCATAATCATCTGCTGTTACATTATTAAATTTACCTTCCACCTTGTCAGCAGTCATTATCGTAATATTTGCAGCCTTGTCTATTTCATAATTAGAAAGATCCAAATTCAGATCCCCACCATCAAGGTATACCACGCCATCTACATTTAGTTGAGTTTGGTCTTTATTCATAGCAATATCTAGGCTTCCAGCTTCCATTGTTAAGTTCCCGTTTAAATTCAGAGGTTCCTCTACATTAACTAAAACAGCACCATTTTCTACATAAAGGTCACCTTCACCAAAAGCAGTCGCTGAAGTAGCTTCTAACGCTCCTTCTTGCAGTAATGTGCCTCCCGTATAACTATTATTCCCTGTCAATGTAAGTGTTCCTGTCCCTTGCTTGGTAAGCATACCACTTCCAGTTATATCATTTCTCCACCAATCTTGGGCATTAAATCTTCCTTTTGAAGCATCCATATCCACTGTTACATTGCTTAAAAACGCACCATAACCATCAGACGCTGTTACCAAATCAATTCTTCCCCAACCATTTGATTCATCTATTACAGGGTAGCCTGATTCTATTTCTGTCGTATATAACACTTCTCTACGTTGTTCATCGGTCAAATAAGGTTGGCGAGTTTCTAACAAAACTTCTGCCCCTTTAGGTACTACAGGAGCTAAACCTTTTACGCCTGTTTGAGGTAATCCGTATGTGAGCTTTTCCCGATAAAATGCTTTATTTGCTTCATGGTCTTCCCACTTTTGTTCATCGTACGCACTTTCAAACGTATAATCCTCTGTTACTGTATGTGCATATTCGTACAAACTCATTTCTTTGGATGCAGCTAATTTACCGAATACTTCTCCAGCATTGTTATATGCCTTATCCAATACTTCTTGATTTCCTGAAAGATTGTATGCATAAGCAGTCATGGCAGTAGATTGTATTCTTCCTCCTATAATATCAAGTGGAGAGTGCATACCAGTCACTATTCTATTTTCTCCCATTTGAGCTGCTCTTGTTAAAAATTCAGCATACCTTTCAGGTGTTGCGTATGCAAACCCGAATGTTGACAAATAAGATGCACTTGTATGCCCGCTTGGAAAAGCTCCGTCTTTACCTCTCCCGTCTTCCGCTATTCTTTTTACATATTCTAATGCAGGAATTATTTCCACATTCGTTTCATATTGTTGGTAATGTCTTTCCCCTGTTTCTTTTTTCCCGCCTGAAGGTAACTCTTCTACTACCTTATCGCCGCTACCGATTGTTTCCCATTCAGGTAAACCATTCTCATCTACAACTTCTATCACTTCTCCATTTGAATTCATTCTGTACGGCCTTGGAGAAGAGTAAAAGTACTTAGAAGGATTGGATGAAGAAGGATTTCTAAACCGTATTAAATGTACTAAATCCAACGCATCTGAAAGTTCAGTTCCTTCCCATTGTCCCATTCCTTGGCTTTGGTCTTCAACAGTCGTTTCTTCCAATATCTTATTCATGTCCTCAGTTGATCTTACTACACTTGTGGTCGGATTAACGATATCTACATAGGTATTAGCCAAAGGCCCATAAGCTTCCATCATACTATATATCTTATCTCTTTGATCATCATAATAGGCCGCTAACGCCTCTTCATCTGTTCTGTTTTTGGTAACATCTTCAACATATTTAATATTAGCTTTCCAAGTCTCTGGATCTCTGATTTCTACGTTAGCATATGTATTCTTATCTGCTACTACTTTTGTCTTATCATTTTTATATCCATCAAAATAAACGGTGGGTCCGTCACCATAGTTAGCAACTTCCCCATTTGCACCTGGTATAGTTAACGCTGTTCCGTCTCTCCAATCTGATTGATTCATAGACCATACTTGATCAAACCCATCTAAAATACTTATAAAAGGATTAGTCGCAGCTATATTCTTTAATTGTGAATCATTGGCATTTCCACCATTATCCACTGCTGGTAATGGTTGCTCAACGTTAGGAGGATCTGTATTTACGTTTTCAGTAGTTCCTTGTGGTTTTGAGGGTTTATCTGAATATTGACTAGCAGCCTGAACAGGAAGCTCAAAATTTGTCATAATTAGCATTGCAAGTAGTAATATTATCGACGCTTTTTTCATGAATTTCATACTTTTTTATTTCCCCTTTTCTGCTGCATTTTAGAATAACTAACTAAACCTCACTAGTTACACTTTAAGGACAGTATGTTAAATGAATGTAGGGAAACTGTTAAAACTTCGTTAATTTTATGTAGAAGAGCAGAGAAGTATGACGAAAATTACGGGTTCAGTTGTAGTCGAAGCAGGCATGGATCCTAACAAAGAATATTTCATTACTAACCATGAAAACGTCAAAATGCTATTACTATGATAAGTGGGGAAAGTGATGGAATACTCATGTTACCGATGAAGCGAAGGAGAAAACATCCGAGATTTTCCCAAATTAGCCCAGGGTATTCAATCCCAAAGTTGGACAGAAAAAAAGACTCTTTCCACATAAGTGAAAAGAGCCTTGAAACGTAAATATAAAATTAACGTTTTGAGAACTGTGGTGCACGACGAGCGCCTTTAAGACCGTATTTCTTACGTTCTTTCATACGAGCGTCACGAGTTAGGTAGCCTTCTGATTTAAGAGATCCGCGGTATTCTGGATCTGCTTCAAGAAGTGCGCGAGCGATACCGTGGCGGATTGCTCCTGCTTGTCCTGTGAATCCTCCACCATGAACGTTTACTAAAACATCATAAGTTCCTTGAGTTTCAGTAGCAGCTAGTGGTTGGTTCAAGATTAAAAGCTGAGTATCGTATGGGAAATAGTCTTTCGCTTCACGACCATTAATAGTTACATTACCTGTACCTGGTACTAAGCGTACACGTGCAGTTGATTTTTTTCGACGACCTGTGCCGTAGTATTGTACTTGTGCCATTTGATTAACCTCCTTTTAATTACCCGCGAAGTTCGTAAACTTCAGGTTGTTGTGCTTGGTGATTGTGCTCAGCGCCTCTGAATACGTGCAATTTCTTACCCATTTTACGGCCTAGAGAACCTTTTGGAAGCATTCCTTTGACTGCAAGCTCAAGCATTTGCTCAGGGTATTTTGTACGCATTTCATATGCATTACGTTCTTTCAATCCACCTGGGTGGTTTGAGTGACGGTAGTAGATCTTGTCATTGATTTTGTTACCAGTTAGTTCGATTTTCTCTGCGTTAATGATGATTACATTATCGCCAGTGTCAGCGTGTGGTGTGTAAGTTGCTTTATGCTTTCCGCGAAGGATTGCAGCAACCTCACTAGCTAAGCGACCAAGACGTTGGCCTTCAGCATCCACAACAAGCCATTTGCGTTCGATATTAGATTCATTCGCCATGAAAGTTGTGCGCATGATTGTTCCCTCCATAATTAAAAATTCATTTTAAAATTCGTTTCGCTATTTCTATATTCAACACAATTAGATTCCGGGGCTAATCGTGGTTTCAGAAATAAATTGCCATAGATCATAATACACCAAAGTATAGGGATTTGTCAAGGGGATGAGCAAATGATTTGCGTAAATCCTCTATTTACATTATGAAGGCTCCTCTTCATAGACAACATTCCACAAATAAAGCCCCTGTGGTGGAATCGTTTCGCCCACAAGCTGACGATCTTTCTGTTTCAGCAAGTCATTTATGTCTTCGGGGTTACGCCGCCCCTGTCCAACATCTAGGAGCACTCCAACAATGATGCGCACCATATTATATAAAAAGCCGCTCCCTCGAAAAATAAATTCCAGCTCTGTCCCCTGCTGTTCGCAGCTTACCTGAAATAGGGTTCTTTCCTTACTCCCCTTCGTCGTTGCTTTCGCAGATGAAAAGGTTGTAAAATCATGTGTCCCTTCCAGGTAAGTGCACGCCTCTTTTATTTTCGAGACATTAAGTACGTAGGGGAAATGATAGCTATAATGACGTTTAAACACATCAGGCTCTTTTTCGTTTGTTACGTAATAGCGATATTCTTTTTCGACTACATCATAGCGAGCATGAAATGTTTCCGAGACTTCTGTTACGTCCTTAATATAAAGATCACCCGGCAATAAAGTATTTAGCGCAAGCTTCCAGTTCCCTGTTGGAATCGTATAAGGGGAGTCAAAATGGATTTTTTGCCCTTTTGCATGCACGCCAGTGTCAGTCCGGCCAGATGCCTGGATCCGAATGTCGCTACCCTTATGCATTTTCTTCAACGCTCTTTCCAGCTCACCTTGGATTGTTCGCTTTTTGGGTTGTATTTGGAAACCGGAAAACTGGGACCCATCGTAATAAATGGTACATCGTAGTCTTACCATCGTGTTTCAGCCTTTCCTTAATAGCCTCTTGTTAGCAGCAGACCTGCAATGACAGCGATAAATAGTAGATAAACGGCGATATCACGTGCGTTTATCTTTAATTCTCTTAATTTCGTACGTCCCTCTCCACCTTTATACCCACGAGCTTCCATCGCCATAGCCAGCTCTTCCGCCCGCTTAAAGGCACTAACAAACAAAGGAATCAGCAATGGAACCACCGCTTTTGCTCGATCTTTGATAGAACCTGTCCGAAAGTCAACTCCGCGTGAGGCCTGAGCTTTGGAGATTTTTTCTGTTTCCTGCATAAGTGTTGGGATAAACCGAAGAGAAATAGACATCATCAGTGCAAGCTCATGAACAGGGAACTTCACTTTCTTTAATGGATGCAGCATATCCTCAATAGCATCGGTAATCTCAATTGGTGTTGTGGTTAAAGTTAAAAGAGATGTAATGAGAATAAGCAAGAAGAACCGCAATGAGATAGCAATCCCTTGAAATACTCCACCAGAATAAATCTGAAAGGAGTATATCTCCAGCCATACGGTGCCTTCCTTCGTTACAATGATATGCAAGATGAACGTGAAGACAATCAGGAACCATACAGGTGTCAGCCCCTTCATGATAAATCGTATGGGTACACGAGAGGTCACCATACTGGCCAGTGCAAACAACGCTAGAATACTATAACTCACTACATTATTGGCTAAAAATACAATGAATACAAAAAAGAAAATAAGTGTAATTTTAGTTCTTGGGTCTAATTTATGAACAAGGGAGTTTCCTGGTACATATTGTCCGATGATCAGGGTGTTATTCATCTATTCTTCCCCCTTGCACGACACGACGGATGTCCTCAGCCATTTCATCAACCGTCTGACCTTTAAAAGGCAGAGAGTACTTAAATCTCTTTTCAAACTTACTTAGGAATGCAACACTCTCTGGTACATCTAATTGCACCTTATGCAATGCATCCTTTTGGGTGAAAACTTCAACAGGGTTTCCCTCCATATACTTTTTCCCTTTGTTCATAATCAACACGTGGTCAGCATATTTCAGTGCATCCTCCATACTATGGGTAACGAGAATGGTAGTAAGCCCCTGTCTTTTATGAAGCTCGTAAAACATTTGCAAAATCTCTTTTTGACCTCGAGGGTCTAAACCTGCCGTAGGTTCATCCAAAACAAGTACTTCTGGCTGTACAGCCATAACACCTGCAATCGCAACTCTACGCATTTGCCCACCACTCAAGTCAAATGGAGAACGCTCTAATATATCCTCAGATAATCCAACAGCTGGAATGATGTCTCGAATTCGCTCCTCGATTACAGCTTTCTCGACACCGAAATTTTCTGGACCAAAGGCGATATCTTTTACAACGGTTTCCTCGAATAGCTGGTGCTCGGGATATTGGAATACGACACCTACTTTGCTACGCAGTTCTCGCATGTTCTTCGGCTTCTCTTTTGCTTTTAGGTGAAAATCACCAATCGTTACCTCGCCTCTTGAAGGCATGGCAAGACCATTTAAATGCTGGATCAGGGTCGATTTACCGGAACCTGTATGACCGATGACAGCTACAAAGGAACCAGATGGGATATGAAAATTTAAATCCTCAATCGCCTTATGAGCGAAGGGGCTATTTTCTTGATATATATAGCTTACGTTGTTGAATGTAATGTCCATAATTCCTCCAGCAGCTCTTCATGGTTTAATGGTTCCTTTGTTAAAGCTAGTCCCTTTACCTGCAACTCATCAGCCAAAATGGCGACAAATGGCACATCAAGCCCGATTTCTCGAAGTGCATGTTTTTTAGCAAAGATTTCTCTAGGTGTGGCTTCATCCCAAATCTCTCCATGGTTCATGACGATAACGCGATCTGACTGCACGACTTCATGTAAGTCATGGGTTATCGTGATGAGAGATAGATTATTTTTTTCTTGCACTTGATTTAATGTGTTCATAATTTCCGTTCTACCTTTAGGGTCAAGCATCGCTGTCGCTTCATCTAATATCAGGACTTTTGGGGAGACTGCCAGTACACCTGCGATGGCGACACGCTGTTTTTGACCACCTGAAAGCCGGTGTGGCTCTGTTAAATGGTAATCCTGCATTCCCACGGCTGTTAAGGATTCCTCAATACGGGCTATCATTTCTTCTCTTGGAATACCTCTATTTTCCATCCCGAAGGCTACATCATCCTGGACGGTGGTACCCACGAACTGATTGTCAGGATTCTGAAAAACCATCCCTACATCTTTTCTAATATCCCAGATTGTCTCCTCTGTTACAGGTTTTCCAGCTATTAAAATCTCGCCTTCTTGAGGAAACAGTAAGCCATTAATTAGCTTTGCTATTGTGGATTTACCACTTCCATTATGGCCAATGATAGCAATCGATTCATCTTCATAGATTTCAAACGAACAGTTTTTCAAGACCCAGGGGTGCTCTTCTCTATATCGAAAGGATACATTTCTAAACTCTATTAGCTTCTCTCTCATTCTAATGCCTCCTCTAGCTCTTCTCTCCCCCTGAGGTGTGTTTGTGTAGGGGCAATGGGTTAAATAATGTTCAGAAGGGCGTTAAAAACGCTTCTGTGAGGTTTATACTCTATGATGTTTCTTCCGTCTAGTTGGATACAAGGCATAGTAGGCTCAAACACTCCACAAGCAACATTAGCCAGCACTAGAGTGTTACAAGCCCACTACCTTTTTAAATTACAAAAAAAGGGCTTGGCTTCACCTCATGAAGAGATTCAGTCCTGCCCTCGACGCCTTTTTGTAAAATTAAACTAATTCTACAATTGCCATTTTTGCTCCATCACCTTGGCGTTCACCTAATTTAAGAACGCGTGTGTATCCACCTTGACGGTCTTCATAGCGTGCAGCAACGTCATTGAAAAGTTTTTGAACAACACTTTCATTTTCGTTAGCTTCTTTGTTATACAAGAATGCTGCAGCTTGACGACGTGAATGAAGATCACCACGTTTTCCAAGCGTAATCATTTTATCTACTACAGATTTAAGCTCTTTCGCTTTTGCTTCTGTTGTTTCAATCCGTTCATGAATAATCAAATCAGATGCAAGATTACGAAGTAGAGCCATACGAGAATCTGTTGTACGACCTAGTTTTCTAGCCATGGACTATCCCTCCCTTTCTTGATGACTACAGACTAAATTTAAAAATGCGAAAAACCGCAAAGAAAACCTGCGATACCTATTCTTCCTAACCTGCGTATGTCCCGGTTATCGGGACCAGGTTAAATGGGAATAGGAATGCTGGTAAAAACAATGATCAATCGTCATCACGTAAGCCTAAGCCAAGATCAATTAGTTTTACTTTTACTTCTTCTAATGATTTACGACCTAAGTTACGAACTTTCATCATGTCTTCTTCCGATTTGTTTGCAAGTTCTTGAACCGTGTTAATTCCAGCACGTTTCAAGCAGTTATAGGATCTGACAGAAAGATCAAGCTCTTCGATTGTCATTTCCATTACTTTTTCTTTCTGGTCTTCTTCTTTTTCTACCATGATTTCGGCCTTTTTGGCTTCATCAGTTAAACCAACGAAAATATTAAGATGCTCAGTGAAAACTTTAGCTCCAAGAGAAACTGCTTCCTCTGGGCGAATGCTTCCATCTGTAGAGACATCCAACGTTAGTTTATCAAAATTAGCTACTTGCCCTACACGTGTATTCTCAACTTGATAGGTCACACGGGAAACGGGAGTAAAAATAGAATCGATTGGCACAACACCAATAGGTTGGTCATCTTTTTTATTCGCTTCAGCCGGACGGTATCCGCGACCACGTTCTGCGGTGATTTTCATACGCAAATTACCTTTGCTGTTCAATGTAGCAATAGGTAGTTCCGGATTTAATACTTCCACATCACTATCGTATGTCAGATCAGCGGCCGTAACTTTCCCTTCCCCCTGTACATCCACTTCTAAAACCTTTTCTTCATCAGAATAGATTTTCAAAGCTAGTTTTTTCAAGTTCAAAATGATAGACGTTACGTCTTCAACAACACCATCAATTGTTGAAAATTCATGAAGCGCCCCATCAAACTGAACGGATGTAACAGCAGCACCTGGAAGTGAGGATAGTAGGATACGACGCAAGGAGTTTCCTAGAGTGGTACCATATCCACGTTCAAGCGGTTCGACTACGAATTTACCAAACGTAGCATCCTCGCTGACTTCTACCGTCTCAATTTTTGGTTTTTCAATTTCGATCATTCAATAAAACCCTCCTTTAAAACGTCGAAACCCCGGTTAGACACCGCGTCTAACCGAAATTCCTCAAATAGGCAGTTGGCGTTTCTGCACTACCTGCAATACTTTCGTACTTCTTGTCTCTCGAATGCTGTATGGTAAAGGGCGGACCTTTACATTTTTAGCTATCATAACCCATTATAGACAGGGTGACAAATTCTATACGGTATAATTATACGCGACGACGTTTTGGTGGGCGACAGCCATTGTGTGGAACAGGAGTTACATCAACAATTGCTGTTACTTCCAGACCAGCTGCTTGAAGAGAACGAATCGCTGCTTCACGGCCAGCCCCAGGTCCTTTAACTGTTACTTCTAGAGTTTTCATTCCATTATCTACAGCAGATTTCGCTGCAGTTTCTGCTGCCATTTGAGCAGCAAATGGAGTAGACTTACGAGATCCTTTGAATCCTAATGATCCAGCAGAGCTCCAGCCAATCGCATTACCTTGCGCATCTGTAATTGTAACAATTGTGTTGTTAAAAGTAGAACGGATATGTGCAATACCGGTTTCTATATTCTTTTTCACACGACGTTTACGTGTATTAGTTTTACGTGCCATTAATTAGCTTACCTCCTTCACGTTATTTTTTCTTGCCTGCAACTGCTCGACGAGGTCCTTTACGAGTACGTGAATTGTTCTTAGTTTTTTGTCCACGAACTGGCAACCCACGACGGTGACGAACACCTCTGTAAGAACCAATCTCGATTAGACGTTTGATGTTAAGGGAAATTTCACGACGAAGGTCCCCTTCGGTTGTATAAACATCGATTACTTTACGGATTTTACCAAGCTCATCTTCTGTTAGATCGCGTACACGAGTGTCTTCTGAAACGCCTGCTTCTTTAAGGACTTTCTCTGCGGTCACTTTGCCAATTCCATAAATGTAAGTCAATGAAATTACTACACGTTTGTCACGTGGAATATCAATACCTGCAATACGTGCCATAAGATTGTAACACCTCCTATTAGTTTAGCCTTGTTTTTGCTTGTGTTTCGGGTTCTCGCAAATAACCATAACTTTACCTTTACGTTTGATTACTTTGCATTTTTCACAAATTGGTTTAACAGATGCTCTTACTTTCATCTCATCTTTTCCTCCTTTTATATCGGAGCTCGCTTATTTATAACGGTACGTAATTCGTCCTCTAGTTAAATCATACGGAGAAAGTTCAACCGTTACTTTATCACCTGGCAGAATGCGGATGAAATGCATACGAATCTTGCCTGAGACATGGGCCAAAACTGTATGGCCATTTTCAAGCTCTACATTAAACATCGCATTCGGCAATGTATCGGTTACGGTACCTTCAACTTCAATTACATCGTCTTTCGCCATCGTGTTGATCTCCCTTCTTCAAATCAGTCACAACTTCATTGATAAATTTAGCTATGGCAAACCGTAGCTTACCATTTGTGACACGACCAGTTTCTAGAAGGCTTTTCTGGACTTCAGGAGAAATGTAGTCCATAACTTCAATATGATGCAAGTTCTTTTTCTTTGGTCGATCATATTTACGTTTTTCCCCATCTGCAAGCAAGACATACCGATCTTCAAGTAATTTTATGATAACCGCATATTGTCCTGCTTCCCGTCCCTGCATAATACGAACAACTTGACCTATTAGCGGAATCGAATCATCTTCGTTCAACAACGATCACCTTCACTTAGGCTATAGTTTATACTGCCACCCTACTAAATAGGGGTTATCGCTTATCCAATCCTGTGTCACTTAACTTGAAGCAATGCACGTTCAAATGTGATTACTCCATTTTATTATAACTTTTCATCCAACGGAATGCATCCGTTGGCTATACAACAGTTATAATAAAAGATTATTTATCAATCTTGTTTTGAATATCTTCAAAAACCTGATCAATATCTTGGTCACCGTTAACAGATACTAAGTATCCTTTGTCCTCGTAAAAGTCCAATAACGGTTGAGTTTGCTTTATATTAACTGCCAAACGGTTCTTCACTGTTTCGGCCTGATCATCTTCTCGCTGAATTAACTTGGAACCATCTTTATCACAAATTCCTTCAACCTTTGGCGGGTTGTAAAGAACGTGATAAGTAGCTCCACATGTCGGACAAATTCTACGACCCGTTAGACGCTCCACTAATTTTTCTTTTGGTACATCTACATGCAGTACATAGTCAATGGATTGATTTAAATCGGAAAGAAGATCTTGTAAAGCCTCTGCTTGGGCAATGGTTCTTGGAAATCCATCCAATAAGAAACCTTCCTTACAGTCTGCTTTGCTTAAACGTTCTTTCACAATCCCGATTGTTACTTCATCCGGAACAAGCTCACCTTGATCCATATATTCTTTAGCTTTCTTTCCAAGGTCTGTACCCTCTTTTATAGCTAATCGGAACATATCTCCTGTTGAAATATGAGGGATGTTATATTTTTCGTTTATCTTTTCGGCCTGAGTACCTTTGCCGGCACCAGGAAGACCCATTAAAATCAAATTCAACAAATTTCCCCTCACTCTCATTGGCAGCAGGATCCTACTTGATAAAACCTTTGTAGTGTCGTTTAACCAACTGACTTTCCAGCTGTTTCATTGTCTGTAATGCTACTCCAACAACAATCAGTAAGCTTGTGCCACCAATTTGAACTGCGGTAGGTAATCCCGCAAGCCCACCCAATAGGATAGGGAGCACAGATACAGCCGCCAGGAAGAGAGCACCGACAAAGGTTAAACGGTACATCACACGTGTTAAATACGTTTCAGTATTTTTACCAGGTCGGATACCTGGAATATAACCGCCTTGTTTCTGTAAATTCTCAGCCATTTGTTCAGGATTAACCTGTACGAACGTATAGAAATATGTGAAAGCAATAATAAGCGCTACATATAAAACCATACCAATTGGCTTTGTATAGTCAAAAATCGTTGTGATCGTTGATGCGATTTGGCTTCCTTCAAAGAAGTTAGCCACCGTACTTGGTGCAACCATAAATGCTATCGCAAAGATTACCGGGATAACTCCTGCAGCATTTACTTTTAACGGTAAATGTGTGGAATGTCCGCCAACCGGAGAGCGATTAACAAGTTTTTTTGCATATTGGATTGGTATTTTACGAAGTGCCTGCTGGATGAAGATAACTCCAACCACTACAGCCACAACTACCAAAGCAATCAAGGCAACAATTACAATGTTGATAAACAATTCATCACCAGGATTAACAAAATACTGACTGTAAAGTTGTTGAATCCCGTTTGGAACTGCGGCTACGATACCCGCAAAGATAATAATTGAAATCCCATTTCCTACACCATTTGCTGTAATCTGTTCTCCCAACCACATTAAAAATGCAGTTCCACTTGTGAGAACAATCGCAATCACGAGGAATGTTAATACACCTGGATCGGTAATCAGCATACCTTGAGCCATAGCGTTAAAACCTATGGACATTGCAATCGCCTGAATGAATGCAAGAACGATCGTACCATAACGCGTAATCTGTGCCAACTTCTTACGTCCCGCATCACCTTGTTTCTTCCACTCGGCAAATTTAGGAACAACATCCATTTGCAATAGCTGCATAATAATGGACGCTGTAATGTATGGCATGATCCCCATGGCAAAAATGGAGAAGTTTTGTAGGGCTCCTCCACCAAATGTGTTCAGGAATCCAAATACATTTTGTGAGTTCATGAAATCAATTGCTTGCTTATCTGTATAAGGCACAGGAATAAATGTGCCTAGACGGAAGACAACCAACATCAACAAAGTGAAGATTATTTTCCGTCTAATGTCACCTACGCGCATAAAATTGGAGATTGTACGGAACATTAAATCACCTCGGTTTTACCGCCCGCTGCCTCTATTGCTTCAATTGCTGAAGCAGAGAACTTATGAGCTTTTACTGTAAGTTTTTTTTCGATAGCACCTTTGCCAAGTACTTTAATACCAGCATTAAGCTTGCTTACGACACCTTCTTCAAGTAATAGCTCAGGTGTAATTTCTGTGCCGTCTTCAAAACGATTTAGCGCATCTAAGTTCACAATAGTAAATTCTTTACGGTGAATGTTTGTAAATCCACGTTTAGGTAAACGTTGGAATAAAGGCATTTGACCACCTTCAAAGCCCGGACGAGTACCGCCGCCTGAACGTGCTTTTTGACCTTTATGTCCACGGCCGGAAGTTTTTCCGTTACCAGATGACATACCACGACCTACACGGTTACGATTTGTGCGTGTTCCTTCTGATGGCTTCAATTCATGAAGTTTCATTCGAGCACCTCCTCTTTACGCAATTATATAATTAAAGTTCTTTAACCGCTACTAGATGAGATACTTTGTTAACCATACCGCGAACGGCATCAGTATCTTCACGTACTACGGATTGACGAATCTTTCTAAGTCCTAATGCTTGAACAGTTTTCTTTTGTACATCTGATCCACCGATAACACTACGCGTGAGGGTGATTTCTAATTTTTTAGACATAACAGTTCCCTCCTTATCCTAACAGTTCTTCCACAGACTTTCCACGTAGTTTTGCTACGTCTTCTGCGCGCTTCAAGTTTGTTAAACCGTTTAATGTTGCACGAATCATGTTAATTGGTGTATTTGAACCAAGTGATTTTGTTAAAATATCACCAACACCCGCAAGTTCAAGGATGGCACGAACCGGTCCACCAGAGATAACTCCAGTACCCTCTGCTGCAGGTTTCATCAATACATTACCAGAACCAAAACGTCCATTGATTTGATGAGGAATAGTAGTTCCGACGATCGGTACTGTAATCAGATTTTTCTTCGCATCATCAACTGCTTTTTTAATTGCTTCTGGTACTTCTTGTGCTTTACCTGTACCAAATCCTACATGGCCATTTTTATCACCGACAACTACTAAAGCAGCAAAGCGGAAACGACGTCCACCTTTAACTACTTTTGCAACACGGTTGACCGTAACAACACGTTCTTCAAGATCTAATTTGTTCGGATCGATGTTTGACATCATGTATGTCCCTCCTTTATCGATTAAAATTCAAGACCTGCCTCACGGGCAGCATCTGCTAATGCTTTTACACGTCCATGATAAAGGTAGCCTCCGCGATCGAATACAACCGATTTGTAACCTTTATCTTGGGCACGTTTCGCGATAGTTTCTCCGACTTTCACGGCAGCGTCAAGGTTGCCAGTAGCTTCTACTTTTAACTCGTTATCTTTAGTTGAAGCACTTGCAACTGTTACACCATTATTGTCATCAATTAACTGTGCATAGATGTGTTTATTTGAACGATATACGTTAAGACGTGGGCGTTGCTCCGTACCAGAAATGTTTTTTCTTACACGTGCATGCCTTCTTTTACGTACAATATTTTTGTCAGGCTTTGTGATCATTTAGGTCACTCCTTTCTGCTCCCTAACTAGTCTTACTTAGCAGTTTTACCTTCTTTACGACGTACATATTCACCTTCGTAGCGAATACCTTTTCCTTTATAAGGCTCAGGTGGTCTGATTGCTCTAATATTGGAAGCAACTGCACCAACAAGCTCCTTATCAATTCCTTTAACAATTACTTGCGTGTTTTTAGGAACGTCAATTTCAATGCCGTCAATTGGATCAAGTTCAACTGGGTGTGAGTAACCAGCGTTAATCACAACTTTGTCTCCTTGTTTCATTGCACGGTAACCAACCCCGATGATTTCAAGGGATTTTTCGAATCCTTTGCTTACACCTTCAACCATGTTGTTGATTAAACTACGAGTAGTTCCGTGCAGGGCACGATGGTCTTTGTGGTCACTTGGACGTGCAATTGTAACAACATTATCTTCAATATTAATATTCATATCCTGGTGTACGTTTCTTGTTAACTCACCTTTAGGTCCTTTCACAGACACTGTAGTTCCGTTAAGTTTAACTTCTACACCTTGTGGAATTTCAATCGGCTTAAGTCCTATACGAGACATTCCATACACCTCCTCATCAAAAAATGTTAATTACCAAACGTATGCTAGAACTTCGCCACCAACAGCTTGTGAACGTGCTTCTTTATCAGAAAGCACACCTTTTGATGTTGAGACAATAGCTATACCTAAACCATTAAGTACACGTGGTACTTCATTAGCTTTAGCGTAAACACGTAGTCCTGGCTTACTAATACGTTTGATACCTGTAATTACTCGTTCTTCGTTTGTACCGTATTTAAGGAAAATACGCAAAACACCTTGTTTGTTATCTTCAACAAACTCATAATCTGAAACGAATCCTTCACGCTTAAGGATGTCAGCGATCTCCTTCTTCATTGTTGAAGCCGGAAGCTCTAACTTTTCATGGCGTACCATGTTAGCATTACGAATACGAGTTAGCATATCTGCAATTGGATCTGTCATAACCATTACTAATTACCTCCTTCCCGAATCGGGGTTTACCAGCTTGCTTTTTTGACACCAGGAATTTGACCTTTGTAGGCAAGTTCACGGAAACAAATACGGCAAAGTTTAAATTTACGGATTACAGAATGTGGACGGCCACAACGTTCGCAACGTGTATATTCACGTACTTGATACTTTTGTGGGCGTTTTTGTTTCGCAATCATTGATTTTTTAGCCACAATTTTCCCTCCTTGTATTAGCTCTAAGCTTATTTTTGGAAAGGCATGCCTAGCTGAGCTAAAAGTTCACGAGCCTCTTCGTCAGTATTGGATGAAGTTACAATAACGATATCCATACCACGTACCTTGTTAACTTTATCATAATTAATTTCCGGGAATATTAGCTGTTCTTTTACACCTAATGTATAGTTTCCACGACCATCAAAAGCTTTTTTAGAGATACCACGGAAGTCACGTACACGTGGAAGTGATACCGATACAAGCTTTTGAAGGAATTCGTACATACGCTCACCGCGAAGGGTTACTTTTGCACCGATCGGCATTCCTTCACGAAGGCGGAAACCAGCGATTGATTTCTTAGCACGAGTGATCAATGGTTTTTGACCAGAAATTAACGCAAGCTCTTCAACAGCGCTATCTAATGCTTTAGAGTTTTGAACTGCATCACCGACACCCATGTTGATAACAATCTTCTCAACAGCTGGTACCTGCATTACAGACTCATAATTAAATTTATTCATCAAAGATGGTGATACTTCATCTTGGTATTTTTTTCTTAATTCATTCATCAATGTCGCCCTCCTTTCGTCGCTAAATTATTTATCTATTGCTTCACCGGATTTTTTAGCGATGCGGACTTTCTTTCCGTCACGTACTTCATACCCAACGCGAGTTGGTTCACCGGATTTAGGATCTATTGGCATTACGTTAGAAGCGTGGATTGGAGCTTCTTGGTTTAGGATTCCACCTTGTGGATTTTCCTGTGAAGGTTTCGCATGTTTTTTCATCATGTTAATGCCTTCTACAAGAACGCGCTCCTGAGCTGGGTTCACTTCTAGGATTGTGCCTTCTTTACCGCGGTCTTTACCGGATATTACTTTAACTTTATCACCTTTTTTTACATGCATGCTTGACGCACCTCCTTGCAAGGCTAATTTTAGCTTATAGCGGAAGTTCAAAGTCTCCTGTAAAAATGGCGCATCGAATTTCTTCGTTGGCTTACTTTTCCGATACTCACGTATTTACTCTATACGTTCCGTTTCTCAAAGCTTCGCCGCCTCGAACTTCTCGGCCCTTTTCACACTCGGCCTGAACTGCTCTTATAGAACTTCTGGAGCTAGAGATACGATTTTCATGAATTTTGCATCACGTAATTCACGTGCAACTGGTCCGAAGATACGAGTACCTCGTGGACTTTTATCATCACGGATAATTACCGCTGCATTTTCATCAAAACGAATGTATGAACCATCTTTACGACGTGCACCAGATTTAGTACGTACGATGACAGCTTTAACAACTTCACCTTTTTTGACAACGCCTCCTGGTGTTGCTTGTTTGACAGTACAAACAATTACATCACCAATATTGGCAGTTTTACGGCCAGATCCGCCTAACACTTTAATAGTTAAGACTTCACGTGCGCCAGAGTTATCTGCAACTTTTAAGCGAGTTTCCTGTTGAATCATATCGCTGTGACCTCCCTTCGGATACCTTCCGAGCGAACTTTATTATATAATTACCGCTTCTTCAACGACTTCAACCAAACGGAAACGTTTAGTTGCTGATAGCGGACGAGTTTCCATGATACGCACAACATCTCCAGTTTTTGCCTGGTTGTTCTCGTCATGTGTTTTGAATTTCTTAGAGTATTTTACACGTTTACCGTATAGTTTATGAAACTTATAAGTTTCAACTAATACTGTAATTGTTTTATCCATTTTGTCTGATACGACACGGCCTGTATATACCTTACGATCATTACGTTCAGTCATTCGAGGCTAACCTCCTCTCAGATTTCTAGTTATTTACGCTAACTTCGCGTTGGCGTACTACTGTTTTCATGCGAGCAATTGACTTTCTCACTTCACGAATACGAGCAGTGTTTTCCAGTTGACCAGTTGCAAGCTGGAAGCGCAAATTAAATAGTTCTTCTTTTAAAGATTTTACTTTTTGTTCAATTTCGGCAGTGGTTAGTTCTCTGATTTCATTAGCCTTCATTGCTTTCACCACCAATTTCTTCACGTTTTACGAATTTAGTTTTGATCGGCAGTTTGTGAGATGCTAGACGTAGCGCTTCACGAGCAACCTCTTCGGGAACTCCTGCGATTTCAAACATGATTTTTCCTGGTTTTACTACTGCTACCCAGCCTTCTGGAGCACCTTTACCGGAACCCATTCGAACTTCTAGGGGTTTTGCAGTGTATGGCTTATCAGGAAAGATTTTAATCCAAACTTTACCGCCACGTTTCATGTAACGAGTCATTGCAATACGGGCAGCCTCAATCTGACGACTAGTGATCCATGAAGCTTCTGTTGCTTGTAGGCCGTATTCACCAAAAGCTACTGTAGTACCACCTTTAGCTTGGCCTCTCATTTTACCACGATGTTGTCTACGATATTTTACGCGTTTAGGCATTAACATAATGCATTGCCCCCTTCCTTATTTGTTTGATTTAGTTGGAAGGACTTCCCCACGATAGATCCACACTTTAACACCTAGTTTACCGTAAGTAGTATCTGCTTCAGCTGTACCATAATCGATATCAGCACGCAATGTGTGTAGTGGTACTGTTCCTTCACTATAATGTTCCGCACGAGCGATATCTGCTCCACCAAGACGTCCGGAAACTTGTGTTTTGATTCCTTTTGCTCCTCCGCGCATTGCACGTTGAATTGATTGCTTTTGTGCACGACGGAATGAGATACGGTTTTCTAATTGACGAGCAATGTTTTCTGCAACTAGTGTTGCATCAAGATCAACTTTCTTAATTTCAACAATGTTGATGTGCACTCGTTTACCAGTCAAGCTGTTCAATGATTTACGTAGAGCTTCTACTTCAGAACCGCCTTTACCAATTACCATTCCTGGTTTCCCAGTATGAATAGTGATGTTTACGCGATTAGCTGCGCGCTCGATGTCGATAGAAGAAACAGCAGCAATACGCAAACGGTTTTCAAGATATTCTCTGATTTTAATATCTTCATGTAGTAAGTCTGCATAGTCTTTACCAGCATACCATTTTGACTCCCAGTCTTTAATGATGCCGACACGAAGACCCGTTGGATTTACTTTTTGACCCACTGACTATCCCTCCTTCTTTTCTGTTACAACCACTGTAATGTGGCTTGTGCGTTTATTAATTTTACTTGCACGTCCTTGTGCACGTGGACGGAAACGTTTCAATGTAGCACCTTCATTTACAAATGCTTCGGAAATCACTAGATTGTCCGGGTCCATTTCGTAGTTGTGTTCTGCGTTTGCGATAGCAGACTTCAAAACCTTCTCTACGACTGGAGAAGCACCGCGTTGTGTGTGGCGTAGAATTGCAACTGCTTCGCCAACGTTTTTTCCTCGAATTAAATCAACGACTAATCGTACTTTACGAGGAGCAATACGAACCGATTTCGCCATGGCTTTAGCTTGCATACTTAGTGCCTCCTCTCATTAGCGTTTAGTTTTCTTATCATCGCCACCATGCCCTTTATACGTGCGAGTTGGCGCGAATTCACCTAGTTTATGACCGACCATGTCTTCTGTGATATAGACTGGTACGTGTTTACGTCCATCATATACAGCAACAGTGTGACCAATAAAAGTAGGGAATATTGTTGAACGACGTGACCAGGTTTTTACTACCTGTTTCTTGTCGTCTTCATTTAATTTCTCGATCTTTGACAATAGATGGTCATCTGCAAAAGGTCCTTTTTTCAAGCTACGACCCATGGATAAACCTCCTTCCGCAATTGAGAGACGGGTATATAATCCCGTCCACTACTTTCGATTATTTTTTACGTTTACGAACGATATATTTATCAGTCGGCTTATTACGTTTACGAGTTTTGTAACCAAGTGTAGGTTTGCCCCAAGGTGACATTGGTGATTTACGTCCGATTGGCGCACGTCCTTCACCACCACCGTGTGGGTGATCGTTAGGGTTCATTACAGAACCACGAACTGTAGGGCGTTTGTTTAACCAGCGTGAACGACCAGCTTTACCGATACGAATAAGTTCATGTTCTAAGTTTCCAACCTGGCCAACAGTTGCACGACAAGTTGTAAGAACTAGACGAACTTCACCTGATGCTAAACGAACAAGTGTGTACTTTTCTTCACGACCAAGAATTTGTGCTTCCGCACCAGCAGAACGAGCTAATTGACCACCGCGTCCTGGCTTTAATTCAACGTTATGAATAATTGTACCAACTGGAATGTTAGCAAGTGGAAGTGCGTTACCTACTTTGATATCCGCATCTACACCAGATTCGATTTTTTGTCCTACTTTTAGTCCTTTCGGAGCCAAAATGTAGCGTTTTTCACCATCAGCGTAATTGATTAGTGCAATGTTAGCTGAACGGTTTGGATCATACTCAATAGTAGCAACGCGTCCTGGTATACCATCTTTATCACGTTTAAAGTCGATAATACGGTATTGACGCTTATGACCGCCACCTTGATGACGAACAGTTAGTTTCCCTTGGTTGTTACGACCACCACGTTTGTACAACGGGCTTAAAAGGGATTTCTCTGGAGTGTCTGTAGTGATTTCCGCGAAATCAGACACTGACATATTACGTCTTCCGTTAGACGTTGGTTTGAATTTTTTAATCGCCATCTTGTTTTCCCTCCTTCACGAGATTTTCTAGTTAACCTTCGAAGATTTCCAGATCTTTACTGTCTTCTGAAAGTTGAACGATAGCTTTTTTGCGGTTTGGACGGTAACCACCGTATCTTCCCATTCGCTTAAATTTACCTTTAAGGTTCATTGTGTTTACTTTATCTACTTTAACGCCAAATACAAGTTCAATAGCATCTTTGATCTCTGTTTTATTGGCTTTAGTACTTACTTCAAACGTATATTTCTTTTGTTCCATTAAGTCAGCAGAATTCTCTGTAATGACAGGGCGCTTTATAATATCACGTGGATCTTTCATTATGCAAGCACCTCCCCTGCTTTTTCAGCTGCATCCTTCGTTAGGATCAGCTTGTCATGCGTAAGCAAATCTAGAACATTTACTTCTTCAACAGTTAGAACTTTAACAGATTGAAGGTTGTTTGCGGAACGGATAACCGTTTCGTCTTTCTCAGCAGTTACGATCAATGCTTTTGTATCCACATTAAGTGCTTTAAGCATGCTCACTACTTCTTTTGTTTTTGGAGCATCCATCGCTAGACTTTCCAATACTACTAGATTTTCTTCTTGTACTTTAGAAGAAAGTGCAGATCTTAGTGCTAGACGACGTACCTTTTTAGGTAGTTTGTAGCTGTAGCTGCGTGGTGTTGGACCAAACACTACACCTCCGCCTACCCATTGTGGAGAGCGAATAGAACCTTGACGCGCACGGCCAGTTCCTTTTTGACGCCATGGTTTACGACCACCACCGCGTACGTCAGAACGACCTTTAACTGCATGAGTTCCTTGACGCATAGATGCACGTTGCATTACTACTGCTTCATGTAAAACATGTGTATTTGGTTCAATTCCAAATACAGAATCATTTAATTCCAGATCACCAGCTTGTGAACCGTCTTGTTTTAATAGTGCTACTTTAGGCATGACATATCCTCCCTTCGTGTGTGTGATTAGTTAGCCTTTACTGCACTCGTAATTTTTACGAATGATTTTTTTGCACCTGGTACATTACCTTTGATTAATAGCAAGTTGCGTTCAGCATCTACACTAACAACCTCAAGGTTTTGAATTGTTACCTGTGTTCCACCCATTTGACCTGGTAGTGGACGTCCTTTGAAGACACGCATTGGGTCAACCGCACCTAGTGAACCAGGGCTTCTGTGGTAATGAGAACCATGGGACATTGGACCACGTTGTTGATTGTGGCGTTTAATAGAACCTTGGAATCCTTTACCTTTGGTTGTGCCTGTTACGTCGATCTTGTCTCCTGCTTGAAAAACTTCAACGCTGATTTCTTGACCAACTTCATGTTCGTCAAGCTTCGCGTCACGGATTTCACGAACGTAGCGCTTAGGGGCTGTGTTTGCTTTGTCAGCATGGCCTTTTTCCGCCTTGTTAGTACGTGATCCTTTTTCATCAGCAAAACCGATTTGCAGTGCTTCATAGCCATCATTTTCTAATGTTCTTTTTTGTAGAACTACGTTTGGCTCAGCTTGAATTACAGTCACAGGTACTAATTCACCAGTTTCAGAAAATAGCTGAGTCATGCCGATTTTACGACCTAAGATTCCTTTCGTCATCCGTTACACCTCCTATAGTAAAACATTTATTTATAATTTAATTTCAATGTCAACACCTGATGGTAAGTCAAGACGCATTAGTGAATCAACTGTTTGTGGTGTTGGGTTAACAATATCGATAAGACGTTTATGTGTACGCATTTCGAATTGCTCACGTGAATCCTTATACTTGTGCACCGCACGTAGTACTGTGTAAACCGATCTTTCTGTAGGTAATGGAATCGGACCAGACACACTAGCACCTGAACGTTTCGCAGTATCTACGATTTTCTCAGCTGATTGATCTAAAATACGGTGATCATAAGCTTTCAAACGAATTCTAATCTTCTCTTTTGCCATTATTTTCCCTCCTTCTCGCCCATATTATTATAGACATTCTCCACGAAAATATCTCGACAACCCGCCATGGCAAAGGGGCCGGGTGTGCCAACAACCTTCCGCTTCATCGCCTTTGATGACCAACATTCTTATTATATAGAATTTATACGGTCATTGCAACCCTTTTTGTAAAAAACATTCATTGGGTCGCACATCTATGTATTATACTAACTATCGCTACTAAATGCAAGGGTGTGTGGAAATCTCTTTAATAAATTTCTCACGTGTTAACCTTTTGGAGAAGAAGAAGTGTGTAAGTCAGAAATTATGGCTTTCTGACCTACTTGTGCGATTCTATATGGTTCTCTAGGATATAGTTCATTTATCTCTATTAAGAAAACTCTATTAACCCCTCGTCTTTAGAAGGTTTGTGTTACTTTACTAAATACATCTTTATACGATTGGAACTTCGTTGTGGTTAATTCAAACCAAGTGCTTGGTTGTTTAATAGGTTTTGTACAGTTTCCAACGAAGATTGACTTCTTGTTAAAAACCAAAAAAAGGACCGCGCATAGTGCGCAGTCCTTTTGAAAAGGTATTATTTGTTGATAGAAGAAACAACACCAGATCCAACAGTACGTCCACCCTCACGGATAGAGAAACGAGTACCGTCTTCGATAGCGATTGGTGAAATCAATTCTACAGCCATTTCGATGTTATCTCCAGGCATTACCATTTCAACGCCTTCTGGAAGTGTAACAACGCCAGTTACGTCAGTTGTACGGAAGTAGAACTGTGGGCGGTAGTTACCGAAGAATGGAGTATGACGTCCACCTTCTTCTTTTGACAATACATAAACTTCAGCTTTGAAGTTAGTGTGTGGAGTAATTGAACCAGGCTTAGCAAGCACTTGTCCACGGTTGATGTCTTCACGTGCTACACCACGAAGAAGTGCACCAATGTTATCTCCAGCTTCTGCATAGTCAAGAAGCTTACGGAACATTTCAACACCAGTTACAGTTGTTTTAGAAGCTTCTTCATTGATACCAATGATTTCAACTTCGTCCCCAACTTTAACTTCTCCACGTTCAACACGGCCTGTTGCTACAGTACCACGACCAGTGATTGAGAATACATCCTCAACTGGCATCATGAATGGTTTGTCTTTGTCGCGGTCTGGAGTAGGGATGTACTCGTCAACTGCGTCCATAAGTTCAATGATTTTTGCTTCGTAGTCTGCATCTCCTTCGATTGCTTTAAGAGCAGAACCTTTGATTACTGGTACGTCATCACCAGGGAAGTCGTATTCAGTTAATAGGTCACGTACTTCCATTTCAACTAGCTCAAGAAGTTCTTCATCGTCAACCATATCTGTTTTGTTAAGGAATACAACGATTGAAGGTACACCTACGTTACGAGATAGTAGGATGTGCTCACGAGTTTGTGGCATTGGACCATCTGCAGCAGATACTACAAGGATAGCTCCGTCCATTTGTGCAGCACCAGTGATCATGTTTTTAACATAGTCAGCGTGACCTGGGCAGTCAACGTGTGCATAGTGACGAGTATCTGTTTCGTACTCTACGTGAGAAGTCGCGATTGTGATTCCACGTTCTTTTTCTTCTGGTGCGTTATCAATTTGGTCATATGCCATTTGAGTACCTTTACCAGATTTCTTGTGCATTACGATTGTAATAGCAGCAGTTAAAGTAGTTTTACCATGGTCAACGTGTCCGATAGTACCAACGTTTACGTGACTTTTTGAGCGATCAAACTTTTCTTTACCCATTTATAGTTCCTCCTTTAAATAAATAAAAGTATTTGTAAGATTTATGTGTGGCTAAGAAACAATACTAGATTATTTCTTAGCCTTCACTAAAGTTATACTTTAGTTGCAGAAAAAAATCAATTATTCACCTGCATTTTTCTTGATAATTTCTTCAGAGATGCTTTTCGGCACTTCTTCGTAATGATCAAAATGCATGGTAAAGACTCCGCGTCCTTGGGTGTTAGAACGTAATGCAGTTGCGTAACCGAACATTTGAGATAAAGGAACAAATCCTCTTACTACCTGTGCAGTTCCGCGTGCTTCCATACCTTCCACACGACCACGACGACTTGTTACGTCACCCATGATATCACCAAGATATTCCTCAGGGATAACAATTTCTACTTTTGCGATTGGCTCAAGTATAACTGGGCTACATTTGTTTTTCGCTGCTTTCAATGCCATTGATCCAGCGATTTTAAATGCCATCTCGTTGGAATCGACATCATGGTAACTTCCATCATATAGAGTTGCTTTAACATCTATTAATGGATAGCCAGCTAATACACCATTTTTCAATGCTTCTTCAATACCTGCTTCAACAGATCCGATGTACTCACGTGGTACGACCCCACCAACAACCTTGTTTACAAATTCAAAGCCGGCACCTTCTTCGTTTGGCTCAAATTTAACCCAAACGTGTCCGTATTGCCCACGTCCACCTGACTGACGTACGAATTTACCTTCGACTTCAGCTGCTGAACGGAATGTTTCACGGTATGCTACTTGTGGCGCACCAACATTCGCTTCAACTTTAAATTCACGCTTCAGGCGGTCAACAATGACATCAAGGTGAAGTTCACCCATACCAGAGATGATCGTTTGTCCTGTTTCGACATTTGTTTCTGTTCTGAAGGTAGGATCCTCTTCAGCAAGTTTACCTAGAGCGATACCCATTTTATCCTGATCGGCTTTTGTTTTAGGTTCGATTGCAACCCCAATAACCGGCTCAGGGAAGTCCATGGATTCTAGAATAACTAGATCCTTTTCATCACAAAGGGTGTCCCCTGTAGTTGTATCTTTAAGACCAACTGCAGCAGCAATTTCACCGGAATAAACTTTTGAGATTTCTTCACGGGAGTTTGCGTGCATCTGTAGGATACGACCAACGCGTTCGCGTTTGTCTTTAACAGAGTTTTTAACATAAGAACCAGAATCTAAAGTCCCAGAGTATACGCGGAAGAATGTTAACTTACCAACGTATGGGTCTGTCATTACTTTAAATGCTAGTGCTGAGAATGGTGCTTTATCATCTGCCGGACGTGTAACTTTCTCTTCTGTTCCAGGAATAATCCCTTCGATAGCAGCAACATCAGTTGGTGCTGGAAGATACTTGATAACACCATCAAGCATTAATTGAACACCTTTGTTCTTAAATGCTGAACCACAGTATACTGGGTAGAATTCTACATCCAGTGTTGCCTGACGAATCGCATTATTCAATTCTTCGTTGGAGATTTCTTCTCCTTCTAGGAATTTCATCATTAGTTCTTCATCAAGCTCAGATACAGCTTCGATTAAGCTAGCGCGTAGTTCTTCTGCCTTTTCCTTGTACTCAGCAGGAATCTCGCGAGACTCTGCTTTTGTACCAAGATCATCAAGGTAGAAGTGAGCTTCCATATTTACAAGGTCAATAATACCTTCGAATTCGTCTTCAGCACCAATTGGTAGCTGTACAGGATGCGCGTTTGCACCAAGACGTTCTTTCAAAGTACCTGTAGAGTATAGGAAGTCTGCACCAATTTTGTCCATTTTGTTAATGAAAACAATTCTTGGTACACCATACGTAGTAGCCTGACGCCAAACTGTTTCTGTTTGAGGTTCAACACCTGATTGAGCATCAAGAACCGTAACGGCACCATCAAGTACACGTAGTGAACGTTCAACTTCAACAGTGAAGTCTACGTGACCTGGTGTATCAATTATATTGATACGGTGGTCATCCCACGCAGCAGTTGTTGCAGCGGAAGTAATTGTAATACCACGCTCTTGCTCCTGCTCCATCCAGTCCATTTGAGAAGCACCTTCATGTGTTTCACCAATTTTATGAATACGTCCTGTGTAGAAAAGAATACGCTCTGTAGTAGTGGTTTTACCTGCATCAATGTGTGCCATAATCCCAATATTACGCGTCTTTTCCAAGGAGAACTCTCTAGCCATGTATTCTTCTCCTTCCTATTAAAAGCTATATTTTGATTTAACCTACCAGCGGTAGTGAGCGAATGCTTTGTTTGCTTCCGCCATTTTGTGCATTTCTTCGCGACGCTTAACTGCGGCTCCTGTATTGTTAGAAGCATCCAGAATTTCGTTAGCAAGACGTTCTTCCATTGTCTTTTCTCCGCGTAGACGAGAATAGTTAACGATATAACGTAGTCCTAGAGCCTGACGGCGTTCTGGGCGAACCTCCATTGGCACTTGGTAGTTTGAACCACCAACACGGCGTGCGCGTACTTCAAGTACAGGCATTACGTTTTTCATAGCTTGTTCAAAAACTTCCATAGCGTTTTGTCCGCTTTTTTCATTTACAAGTTCAAATGCATTATAAAGAATTTTTTGTGCAATCCCCCGTTTACCGTCAATCATGATCTGGTTGATTAAACGAGTGACAAGTTTTGAATTATAAAGTGGATCTGGCAAGACATCGCGTTTAGGTACTGGTCCTTTACGTGGCATATGTCCTCCTCCTTTCTTAATTATAATGATGCGAGACTGGTGTCACGCTTATTTCTTAGCTTTAGGTCTTTTCGTACCGTATTTAGAACGGCCTTGCGCACGACCTTCAACTCCTGCTGTATCAAGTGCTCCACGAACAATGTGGTAACGTACACCAGGTAAATCTTTTACACGTCCACCGCGAAGCAATACAACACTGTGCTCCTGTAGATTGTGACCAATCCCTGGGATATATGCAGTTACTTCCATGTTGTTAGAAAGACGAACACGCGCATATTTACGAAGTGCAGAGTTCGGTTTCTTTGGAGTTAGTGTACCCACACGTGTACAAACACCACGTTTTTGTGGAGAGTTTTGGTCTGTTAGTTTCTTTTTGAAGCTATTGTAGCCTTTGTTAAGTGCTGGAGAATCAGACTTTTTAGGCTTGCTCACACGTCCTTTACGGACAAGTTGATTAATAGTTGGCATTTTGTTTTCCTCCCTTCCGGAATAAATAAAAGTCTAAAATAAACTGGCACAACCTAAAGTATAACAGGTTGTTTGTAATACCACACAGCCAGGTGGTTCATCTTTTGGCAAAAAACAAAGCTTCAACGATTTAGTTTCGTTAAAACTATTATCTTCTGATTGCTACTGTTGAGGCGCCCACTTCAATACCACAAGCTGCACCTAGCTTTTCCATTGAATCTACTCGCTGACAAGGTATTCCAAGTTCTTCAGCCAAACCTGCTACCTTTTGCGTTATTTGCCTATCAGCATCATCTGCAATAACCACTTCGCTTATTTCGCCATTTTTCATAGCTTTAAGCGTTTGTTTAGTACCGATGATTATTCGTGATTTAACCTGTGCTACTTTTTCATAAGACATCTCATATCCTCCAAAGCAACAAGTGTAATCAGAAGCACCTTGAATATTCTACCATCCACATTTTTTAATGTCAACATGATTTAAAATATTTTTGGCACTTCTAATTGTTATCCCTTGTTTTTAACCTAAAGGTCAGGGGAGCCAGTTTGCTACAAATCCGTAACAAAACTCTCTATCTTTCTGACTCCCTACTTTAGGTGTTGGTAAGCTATCCCCACTATTGTATGGTTTCTGTTTCTTCTGTTTCCTCAGTTGTATCTGCTAAGTCATCTAGAGAAGCTTTCACTTTTCGGTATTTCTGCATTCCAGTACCAGCCGGAACAAGTTTACCAATGATAACATTCTCTTTTAGACCGAGTAATTCATCGCGTTTTCCTTTGATCGCTGCATCTGTAAGAACTCTTGTTGTTTCTTGGAACGATGCGGCTGATAAGAAGGAATCTGTTTCAAGGGAAGCTTTTGTAATACCAAGCAGAACAGGTTTCCCTGTCGCTGGTTGCGCACCCTCGTTTAGTACCGTATGGTTGGCGTCACGGAATTGATGTAATTCAAGTAAGGACCCCGGAAGAACTTTTGTATCACCCGAATCAATTACTCTTATCTTACGAAGCATCTGGCGAACCATTACTTCTACGTGTTTGTCACCAATTTCCACACCTTGCATACGGTAAACCCGTTGTACTTCGCGTAACAAGTAATCCTGAACGCCTTCCACACCTTGCACACGTAATAGATCTTTTGGATCAACAGAACCTTCTGTTAGTTCCTGACCAGCAATTACGGTGTCTCCAACGCTGACCTTCATACGGGCATTGTAAGGAACTGCGTAAGCACGTTGTTCTACGTCGCTTTGAACAATGATTTCCTGTTTATCTTTTACTTCTTTCACTTCCTGAACCGTACCATAAACTTCACTAATTACAGCTTGACCTTTCGGGTTACGCGCTTCAAATAACTCTTGGATACGCGGTAAACCTTGGGTAATATCGTCTCCAGCAACCCCACCTGTATGGAAGGTACGCATTGTTAGCTGTGTACCTGGCTCACCGATGGATTGTGCTGCGATAATTCCTACTGCTTCACCAACTTCTACATCGGCTCCTGTAGCAAGGTTCCGGCCATAACATTTCTGACAAACGCCATGTTTCGTGTTACAAGTGAACGCTGTACGAATGGTAACATCTTCAATGCCGGCTTCCACAATTTGCTTCGCTTGATCCTCTGAAATCAACTCATCATGCTCTACGATAATATCGTTGGTTTCAGGGTGCTTCACAGGGTGGAACGCAGTACGACCAATTAGACGGTCGATTAGTGGTTCAATTAATTCCGCACCGTCAGTTAGAGCTGAAACAGATAAGCCTCTATCTGTACCACAGTCATCTTCACGAACAATAACATCCTGCGCAACATCAACGAGACGACGGGTTAGGTAACCAGAGTCCGCTGTCTTCAAGGCAGTATCGGCAAGTCCTTTACGCGCACCGTGAGTGGAGATAAAGTACTCTAGTACTGTAAGTCCTTCTCGGAAACTTGACTTGATCGGTAACTCAATGATCTTACCAGCCGGGTTGGCCATTAGACCACGCATACCAGCAAGCTGTGTGAAGTTGGAGGCATTACCCCTCGCCCCTGAATCACTCATCATGAAGATTGGGTTACGTTCACTAAGTGACTTCATAAGTTTTTCTTGGATATTATCCTTCGCTTGTGACCAAATAGCGATAACTCTGTCATAACGCTCTTCATCTGTAATCAGACCACGGCGGAATTGTTTTAAGACATTATCTACTTTCTTCTGTGCTTCTACAAGGATTGTTTCTTTTTCTGGTAGTACCACGATATCAGAGATACCAACAGTCATACCTGCCTTCGTAGAATAGCTGAATCCGAGATCCTTCATTCTATCAAGCATTTTAGACGTCTCACTGATCTTAAATTTCTTAAAGACTTCAGCGATGATATCACCAAGGAAACCTTTCTTAAACGGCTTGATAATCTCTCGAGATTTTATCTCTTCCTTAATATTTGTGCCATTAGCAACAAAGTATTTCTCCGGAGTTTCGATCTCCAAGTTACTTTGTGTCGGCTCATTAATATACGGGAAGGACTCCGGAAGAATGTTATTGAAAATAAGCTTCCCAACCGTTGTAATTAGCAACTGATTGTGTTGCTCTTCTGTAAATGTTTTATTATTTAGACTTGAAGCCTGAACAGCTATCCGTGTATGAAGATGTACATAACCATTTTGGTATGATAGTACTGCTTCATTAAGATCTTTAAAGACAGTACCTTCCCCAATTGCATCCTCACGTTCTAGTGTTAAGTAGTAGTTTCCTAATACCATATCCTGAGAAGGTGTAACAACTGGTTTTCCATCTTTCGGATTTAAGATGTTCTGTGCTGCAAGCATCAAGATACGCGCTTCAGCTTGCGCTTCTGCAGATAACGGCACGTGGACAGCCATTTGGTCTCCATCAAAGTCAGCGTTATATGCTGTACATACAAGTGGATGTAACCTAATTGCCCGGCCTTCTACCAATGTTGGCTCAAATGCCTGAATTCCCAATCTGTGAAGCGTTGGTGCACGGTTAAGTAATACAGGATGCTCCTTAATTACTTCTTCCAATACGTCCCAAACCTCTGGGTGTACACGTTCAATTTTCCGCTTAGCGGACTTGATGTTGTGCGCAATACCTTTTGCAACGAGCTCTTTCATGATAAATGGTTTGAATAATTCTAGCGCCATTTCCTTCGGCAGACCACATTGATACATTTTCAGATGTGGACCAACGACGATAACAGAACGACCAGAATAGTCAACACGTTTACCTAGCAAGTTTTGACGGAAACGACCCTGTTTCCCTTTAAGCATATGTGAAAGGGATTTAAGTGGTCTATTACCAGGACCAGTCACTGGACGACCGCGACGGCCATTATCAATTAGTGCATCTACCGCTTCTTGTAGCATCCGCTTCTCGTTTTGTACGATAATGCTTGGTGCTCCAAGATCCAATAGTCGTTTAAGACGGTTGTTACGGTTAATTACACGACGATACAAGTCATTTAAATCAGAAGTGGCAAAACGCCCACCATCCAGTTGTACCATTGGACGGATTTCTGGTGGAATAACAGGTAATACGTCCAATACCATCCAAGAAGTATCATTACCGGAATTACGGAATGATTCAAGTACCTCTAGACGTTTAATTGCACGTGTTCTCCGTTGTCCTTGAGCTGTCTTCAATTCTTCTTTCATTGCATCGACTTCTTTTTCTAGGTCAATGTCTTGAAGAAGCTTACGGATTGCCTCTGCACCCATTTGAGCTTTAAATGTTTTTCCGTACTTGTCATAATAAGCGCGGTATTCTTTCTCTGACAATAGCTGCTTTTTCTCTAATGGTGTGTTACCTGTCTCTGTAACAATATATGCAGCGAAATAAATAACTTCTTCCAATGCTCGTGGTGACATATCTAGCACAAGACCCATTCGGCTTGGGATACCTTTGAAATACCAGATATGGGAAACAGGTGCTGCTAATTCAATATGTCCCATACGCTCACGGCGTACTTTTGCTTTTGTTACTTCCACACCACATCGGTCACAAACAACGCCTTTATAACGAACTCGTTTGTATTTCCCACAATGACATTCCCAGTCCTTTTGCGGTCCAAAAATACGTTCGCAAAACAGGCCGTCCTTTTCTGGCTTTAGTGTCCGATAGTTAATTGTTTCAGGTTTTTTTACCTCACCGTATGACCATGAACGGATCTTTTCTGGTGAAGCCAACCCTATTTTCATATACTCAAAATTATTTACATCTAGCAAGGGGCCTACCTCCCTTTTAGTGTCCAAAAATTTACCACAAGCTTATTTATGCGTTATATACAATAAAAGTGGGGGGAGGTTCCTAACCCTATAGGAACCTGCCATCCAACTTTTAGTTACCTTCTACTTCTAAATTGAGTTTACTTGCCTGTTGTGTTTCCTCTTCTTCCAATTCGCGCATATCAATTTCTTGTTCATCACTGGAAAGCATTTTAACATCCATTCCAAGACTTTGAAGTTCTTTGATTAATACTTTGAAAGATTCTGGAACGCCTGGTTCAGGGACATTGTCACCTTTAACTATGGACTCATAAGTTTTCACACGACCGACAATATCATCTGATTTAACAGTTAATATCTCCTGTAGTGTATATGCAGCACCATATGCTTCAAGTGCCCAAACCTCCATCTCACCGAAACGCTGTCCACCGAATTGTGCTTTACCACCTAGTGGTTGCTGCGTTACAAGTGAATAAGGACCTGTTGAACGGGCGTGTAATTTATCATCAACCATGTGAGCAAGTTTGATCATGTACATGACACCAACAGACACACGATTATCAAATGGCTCACCGCTTCTACCATCATAAAGAACGGTTTTCGCGTCACGAGGCATTCCCGCTTCTTCAAGTGTTTCCCATACATCTTCTTCTGTAGCACCATCAAATACCGGTGATGCAACATGTAGTCCAAGCTGTCTTGCAGCCATTCCTAGATGTAGTTCAAACACCTGTCCGATATTCATACGTGATGGTACCCCTAATGGGTTAAGCATGATATCAATTGGTGTGCCATCCGGCATGAACGGCATATCTTCTTCAGGTAAAATTTTAGAAATTACACCTTTGTTACCATGACGTCCTGCCATTTTATCGCCCTCATGAATTTTACGTTTTTGGACGATATACGCACGAACAAGTTGATTTACCCCTGGTGGCAGTTCGTCTCCATCTTCACGGTTGAAGATTTTAACATCGTGGACGATTCCGCCAGCACCATGTGGTACACGCAAGGATGTATCTCTAACTTCACGAGCTTTTTCACCGAAGATAGCATGTAGCAAACGCTCTTCGGCAGATAGTTCTGTAACCCCTTTTGGCGTTACTTTCCCTACAAGAATGTCACCGTCTGTTACCTCAGCACCAATACGGATAATTCCATGCTCATTAAGGTTTTTCAATGCATCTTCCCCAACGTTCGGGATATCTCTTGTAATTTCTTCTGGTCCAAGCTTTGTATCACGTGCTTCAGACTCATATTCTTCGATGTGAATTGAAGTATAAACATCGTCTTTTACAAGTCTCTCACTCATGATGATAGCATCCTCATAGTTATAACCTTCCCAGGTCATAAATCCTACAAGAACATTACGTCCTAGCGCCAGTTCTCCATTTTCCATGGATGGACCATCAGCTAAGATTTCACCTTTTGTTACTCGGTCGCCTCCACTTACGATCGGGCGTTGGTTGTAACAAGTTCCTTGGTTGGAACGAATGTACTTCTGTAGCTTGTAACGATCTACGTCACCTTCTACTTCTTTACCATCCACTTCAGAAATACGACGTACATAGATTTCTTTCGCTTCTACGCGTTCCACGATTCCTTCATGGCGACAAATAATAGCGGCACCAGAGTCTTTACCATCTACATATTCCATACCAGTACCAACAATCGGTGCTTCCGGATTCATCAAAGGAACAGCCTGACGTTGCATGTTTGCGCCCATTAGTGCACGGTTGGAGTCATCATTCTCCAAGAAAGGAATACATGCTGTCGCAGCAGATACAACCTGTTTTGGAGATACGTCCATGTAATCAATTTGATCACGCGGAACAATGGTGTTCTCCCCGCGGAAACGAGCAATTACTTCTTCGTCAACAAAGTTTCCTTCATCGCCTAATTTCGCATTTGCCTGTGCAACAACGTAATTATCTTCTTCATCTGCTGTCAGATAATCAATCTGCGCTGTAACCTTACCTGTTTCAGGATCTACCCGACGATAAGGTGTTTCGATAAAGCCGAACTTGTTCACTTTTGCATAACTGGACAGAGAGTTAATCAAACCGATGTTTGGACCCTCTGGTGTTTCAATCGGACACATACGACCATAGTGGGAATAGTGAACGTCACGTACTTCAAATCCAGCACGCTCACGTGTCAAACCCCCTGGCCCAAGTGCAGATAGACGACGTTTATGCGTCAACTCTGCTAGCGGATTCGTCTGGTCCATAAACTGGGATAACTGTGAACTACCAAAGAATTCTTTAATAGACGCAATAACCGGACGAATGTTGATTAATTGTTGTGGTGTAATGCTAGAAGTATCCTGAATGGACATTCTTTCACGCACGACACGCTCCATACGTGACAAACCAATACGGAATTGGTTTTGCAACAATTCACCAACTGAACGCAAACGACGATTACCTAGATGGTCAATGTCATCTGTGTCCCCTACTCGGTGTAATAGGTTAAAGAAGTAACTGATTGATGAAAGGATATCAGCAGGTGTAATGTTCTTCACGCTAGTATCCACATCAGCATTACCGATTACGTTAAGCACTCTTTCTCCACTAGGGTCTGTTGGATCTACGATTTTAATGGATTGTAACGTAATATCTTCTTCTAGAACGCCATCTTTTGGCTCGCTTGTAATCTCGCCAAGCTTTTCTTCCGCTTTATCAAGATAAGGGATTAGTTTATTTAATAGTTTACGTTCTAGCTTATCGCCTTTCTCTGCAAGAACTTCACCAGTTTCCTGATCCACTACCGTTTCAGCCAACACTTGGTTGAATAGGCGGTTTTTTATGTGTAACTTTTTATTCATTTTATAGCGTCCAACATGAGCTAAATCATATCTCTTAGGATCAAAGAAACGTGATACTAATAGACTTTTAGCATTTTCAACTGTCGGCGGCTCACCAGGACGAAGACGCTCATAAATTTCCAGTAGCGCTTTTTCCGTGGTTTCTGTATTATCTTTTTCAAGAGTGTTTTTGAGGTACTCATTATCACCAAGAAGATCAATGATTTCCTGATCTGTACCAAAACCAAGGGCACGAAGAAGCACTGTGATCGGCAACTTACGTGTACGGTCGATACGAACATAGGCAACGTCCTTGGCATCTGTTTCAAACTCTAGCCAAGCTCCCCTATTGGGAATAACCGTAGCAGCTACACCCCTTTTACCGTTTTTGTCTATCTTTTCATTATAGTAGACACTTGGTGAACGTACGAGCTGGGAAACAATTACTCGTTCCGCACCATTAATTACGAAAGTACCTGTATCTGTCATTAATGGGAAATCACCCATAAATACTTCCTGCTCTTTTACTTCACCGGTCTCATTATTAATCAAACGGACCTTCACGCGAAGCGGAGCATTGTACGTAACGTCTCTTTCTTTTGATTCATCTACAGGGTATTTCGGCTCACTGAGACTGTAATCCACAAACTCTAGCGATAAATTACCTGTAAAATCTTCAATAGGAGAGATGTCTCTAAACATTTCCCGCAAACCTTCTTCTAAGAACCACTCATAAGAAGCGGTTTGAATCTCGATTAGGTTTGGCAACTCTAATACTTCACTAATGCGCGCATAGCTCCTGCGTTGGCGGTGCCGTCCATACTGAACTAGTTGACCTGTCAACTGCTTCACCCCTTAAATCATGCATTCTTTATAGATTTCTCTACTCGGAATGGGTTATTATATTTAGGAAAACATACTAAAATAGCCTGCTTTCCGGTTCTAGCAAACAAACATAAAATGCCCAGCAAACATACTGAACAACTTGTAATTCGGAGTGATTACAAGTAGAATAATACGTAAAAAATGCTAGAGAAACGCAAAATAAAAATAGAAAAAAGGCTTTTTATTAAAAAAACCGTCTCTTATTTTACCCGATTTTACAAGTGTCCCCGAAGACTTATAAAATATACGTTTCAATTTTTATGAAAATACTTCTTGACAGAAGAACCCCCATGTTAGCATTTTCCTATCTTAACATAACAAAATAGAGCGGTCAAACATTAATAGCCCGCAATATAAAATAGCCTTTATCTTTCGCCATCGTTTCTACTTCTCCAAACAATGTTTCCAACTTTTTGATGGCTGATGGGGCACCTTGCTTTTTCTGAATCACAATCCAGAGCTCCCCGCCCTCAGCTAAAGCGGCATGGGCTTCTTCAAACAATTGGTGGACCACTTTTTTTCCAGCTCTTATTGGAGGGTTTGTTAATATCGCAGCAAAGTCTCTCTTGTTTACTTTTGCAAAGAGATCACTTTGGAACACTGTTGTATTGGATACATGGTTTAATTGTGCGTTTTTTTCGGCAAGCTCCACTGCCCGTTCATTCACATCTGCCATGAATACATGGCGTTCAGCGAATTCGTCTGCCAGCGTAATGCCGATTGGGCCATAACCACACCCCATATCCAGAATATCTCCGTCTACTTTCGGCTCCGTGAATTGCTCAATAAGCAATCGGGACCCAAAATCAACGTCATTTTTTGAAAATACCCCGACATCGCTAGTAAAGGTGTAGGATGTCCCGCGTAATGTATAACTCCATGTCTTTGGTGAACGTTTAGAATGAGGTTGTTGTGAGAAGTAATGCTCAGACATTTGGCACCTACTTTTTAATAGTTTTGCGAAGATACGAATAGCTGGATTGCTATCGATAAGGGTTTATACATAGAGAGCCCGTCGCATGAAATACGACGAGCTCCCATTATGGAAATTACTTAACTGCTACAGAAGCGCCTGCTTCTTCTAGCTTGCCTTTAACTTCTTCAGCTTCATCTTTAGATACAGCTTCTTTGATAGCTTTTGGTGCGTTATCAACTAGATCTTTTGCGTCTTTAAGACCAAGACCAGTGATTTCACGTACTGCTTTAACAACTTTAATTTTAGATGCTCCAGCACTTTCAAGTACTACATCAAATTCTGTTTGCTCTTCAGCAGCTTCTCCAGCTCCTGCGCCACCTGCTACTGCTACTGGCGCTGCAGCTGTTACACCAAATTCTTCTTCAATTGCTTTAACTAGGTCATTAAGATCTAGAACTGACATTTCTTTAATCGCATCAATGATTTGTTCTTTAGTCATGATAAAATTGCCTCCTATTTTAAATGTAATTTTTTTATCCTGCTAGGCACAGATTATGCGCCTTGTTCTTCTTTTTGCTCCGCGATAGCTTTTGTAGCGTATGCGAAGTTTCGTACTGGTGCTGTAAGCACGCTAAGCAGCATAGAAACCATGCCTTCGTAATTCGGAAGATCTGCAAGCTCTTTGATTTGATCAAGGGTTGCAACTTTCCCTTCAATTACTCCACCTTTAATTTCCAACGCTTCGTGTTTTTTAGCGAAATCGTTAAGAATTCTTGCTGGTGCTACTACATCATCGTTACTGAATGCTAAAGCAGTTGGTCCAACCAACACATCGCTTAGATCATTTAACTCAGCAGCTTCAACAGCACGGCGAGCCATTGAGTTTTTGTATACTTTGAAATCAATTCCAGCTTCACGCAGTTGTTTACGTAATTCTGTAACTTCCGCAACATCAAGACCACGGTAGTCTACAACTACAGAAGTTTGGCTTGCACGGAATTTTTCAGTGATTTCATCTACAACTTGTTTCTTTTGCTCAATAATACCGGACATTCTTCCACCTCCTGTTTGACAAATAATTATACCGTAAAAGGAAACCGAATCTGCACAGAGCCAATAAGAATAGGCCAACTGGAATTAACCAGAGAAGCGTAACTTCCTATTGTTCTTGTTTTATAAACAAAAGAAGCTCCCGCGCAGACACGGGAGCTTACTATAACATACGATAATCATAAGGATTCATCGATCTGTTTTATAAACACCTCGGCAGGATATTAAGCGGATGAATCCGCCCCTACTGTCTACGGTACAACGTATTCTTTTATTCAACGCCTCTTAGTATACCTCAGGTTCCCCTGAGAGTCAACCACTAATTAACGACGAGTGTAAGTTGTTACATCTACTTTAACTCCAGGACCCATTGTAGAAGCTATAGAAGCATTCTTCATATAAGTTCCTTTAGCAGCTTGTGGTTTAACTTTTACAAGTTGTTCTGTAAGCGCCACGAAGTTTTCGATTAATTTATCGTTGTCAAAAGAGATTTTCCCGATTGGAACGTGGATGTTAGATTGTTTATCAACGCGGTATTCTACTTTACCTGCTTTGATATCCTTCACCGCTTTTTCAACTTCAAACGTTACAGTTCCAGTTTTCGGGTTTGGCATTAAGCCTTTTGGTCCCAATACCCGACCAAGTTTACCAACTTCAGCCATCATGTCTGGAGTAGCAACGATTACGTCAAATTCGAACCAACCTTGGTTGATTTTATTAATGTAATCAGATTCTCCAACGTAGTCAGCTCCAGCTGCTTCTGCCTCTTTTGCTTTTTCGCCTTTTGCGAAAACCAATACACGTTGTGTTTTACCAGTACCATGTGGAAGAACCATTGCTCCACGGATTTGCTGGTCTGCTTTCTTAGGGTCTACTCCCAAACGGAAAGCTGCTTCTACTGTTTCGTCAAAGTTAGCTTTAGCTACCTCTTTCACAAGAGAAACTGCTTCAGCTACTTCGTATGATTTTGAACGATCAACAAGCTTTGCAGCTTCTTGATGCTTTTTACCTTTTTTAGCCATTTTATTTCCTCCTCTATTGTGGTTATAACGGTAATACCTCCCACTTACAAAAGCCGACTCGCTTTTGTAAAGCTGTGAGCCCATCCCCGGGGATGGGTCACATTCACGAAAAAGGTTGCGAGTATGGCATACTATTCGCAACCTGTACCGTATTTGTTCTTAAAAAACTGTTTAACGGGCACTTCCGCTAATTAGTCCTCGATTGTAATACCCATGCTGCGCGCAGTTCCTTCAACCATGCGCATCGCTGCTTCAACATCAGCGGCGTTTAAATCAGGCATTTTTGTTTCTGCGATTTCTTTTACTTTATCGCGTTTAACAGTAGCGACTTTATTACGGTTCGGCTCACCTGAAGCAGTTTCAATACCTGCTGCTTTTTTCAACAATACTGCTGCTGGTGGAGTTTTCGTAATAAATGTAAATGAACGGTCTTCAAAAACCGTGATTTCAACAGGGATAATCATACCCGCTTGATCTTGAGTACGTGCGTTGAATTCTTTACAGAATCCCATGATATTAACACCCGCTTGACCTAGTGCAGGTCCTACTGGTGGTGCCGGATTCGCTTTCCCAGCTGGAATTTGTAGCTTTACTAGCTTGATTACTTTTTTAGCCACGAGACACACCTCCTTAAAGTCCGTGATGTGGTAATAGGGGATTTTCCCCTCCCACTCCTATTTTCCATTGCTCTCGATTTAGAGTGCATGAATAACAAAAGAATTTTAGCATGAATTTAAAAATATTGCAAGGTCTTGTCTAATTATTTCTTTCAAAACAGCCTCTAGGACAGCTTTTCAACCTGTGAAAAATCTAATTCTACAGGTGTTTCCCTGCCAAACATATTAACATGCACTTTGACTTTCTGTTTATCGATGTCGATATGTTCAATTGAACCAGTAAAGTCAGTAAACGGCCCGTCAGTTACACGGACATTTTCTTTCAAGTCAAAGTCTACTTGTACAACAGACTCTGCCACACCCATACGTTTTAACACGGTTTCCACTTCATCTGGTAATAGTGGTGTTGGCTTCGTTCCGCCCCCACTAGATCCAATAAAGCCTGTAACCCCAGGTGTATTTCGAACAACATACCAAGAGTCATCCGTCATAACCATTTCAGTTAAAACATAGCCAGGGAAGAATTTTTTCTTCGTTACTTTCTTTTTCCCGTTTTTGATTTCGGTTTCTTCATCTTCAGGAACAATGACACGGAAAATCTTGTCTTCCATACCCATTGTCTCTACACGCTTTTCCAAGTTCATTTTTACTTTATTTTCATAACCAGAGTACGTATGAACCACATACCAATTTTTCTCCATTTTCACAGGACAATATCGCTTGCCCTTCCCTCCCTTTATATAAAAGTTATAGATGTCGAATTTATCCCGGTGTAACCGTCCGTATAACTCCCACTTTAAAACATGAAATGAAACCGGAATGTTTAAGCGGGCGGAAACGGGCGCTAACACCCCGATTCGTTCAACTAACAATCAGTGGGCGAAGAACGAAAGCTTCCACCGATTGAAGTTTCACTTTATGTTTGTGCTACTTTTTAAGACAATTTAAAAAACCCGTTGAGACGGGTTTCCTGAAATGTACTATTAATTTCCATTATAGCATAATTATATTGTAATTATTCAACAAATATTATAGCAGATTCAAAATTTGAGTTATTCCAAGGTCAATCAGAAAGAAAAATACTGCCACAAAGGCTACCGTAGAAATAACCGTTATGGTGTAACTTGTTAGTTCTTTTCCTTTTGGCCAGCTGACTTTCTTCATTTCTCTAGAAACATTTCGCAAAAACTTAAACATGCTTGTAACCCCCATCGTTTACCGGAATCTCCAATATGCTGATAAACATTTATTTATTTTGTTTCTCGGTGCAACGTATGCTTCCCACATGTTTTGCAGTATTTACGCACTTCCAAGCGATCTGCATGTGTGGATGTGTTTTTATTTGTTGAATAATTTCTACTTAGACAAACTGCACACGCCAACGTTATCTTTTTATTCATCTCTTCACCCCATATGTGAGGTTGTCCCATCACAAAGCGTCATCTTTTATAAAGGTACAAAATATACTAATAATGTAGCACGGTTATAGCTTTGTGTCAACGCGCCCTTAGTAGGAGACGTCGTTTGCTTCTAGTAATTGCTCTAATTTTTTCTTCACCCGCTGGAGCGCGTTATCAATTGATTTCACGTGTCGATTCAACTTACCGGAGATCTCCTGATAAGTGCAGCCATCAAGGTATAGATGGAGCACTTTCTTTTCTAACTCGCTTAATAATTCAGATAATTTTAATTCCATGTCGCCGAACTTTTCTCTGTGTAAAAGCATTTCCTGTGGATCAATTGCTTTGGAACCTGCTATAACATCGAGCAGCGTTCGTTCGGACTCCTCATCATACATTGGCTTGTCCAACGACACATAGGAGTTGAGCGGGATATGTTTTTGCCTTGTCGCTGTTTTTATAGCCGTAATGATTTGTCTTGTAACACATAGCTCAGCAAAGGCTTTAAAGGAAGATAGCTTGTCCCCATCGAAATCACGAATCGCTTTGTAAAGGCCAATCATTCCTTCTTGAATAATATCCTCTTTATCCGCGCCAATTAAGAAATAGGTGCGCGCTTTAGCACGTACAAAATTACGATATTTATGAATTAGGAAATCAAGCGCATGACTATTTCCGGCATGCACTAATTGTAGTACCTCATCGTCATCAAGCGTTTGAAAGTTCACTGTATCTGTCTCTAATGGCTTGACATTCACCAAGTTTGACCCCCTGACTACAACGCAGTCACTATAACGAGAGTATAGCGGTTTGAAACAATTGCTAATCCATTGCAACAATGTAAGGGCTATTACTTGTTGGATTTCCTAACCGCGCTATTTCCGTTACTATTATGAATAGTATACAGGAAGCGTTTTATCTTAGTCAATACAAGGCAGGAAGAATTTAGCAGCTCTTTAAAATAAAAGCGTGGCGAGAGGATGATTTAGACGGTCTTTATGGTGATTGGTTGAGATGCTACTCTGGTTGATTGGACCGCTCTTCTCATGGATTGAAGCGCGCTTCCGGTTGATTGGACCGCTCTTTTCATCGATTGAAGCGCGCTTCCGGTTGATTGGACCGCTCTTTTCATGGATTGGAGCGCTCTTCCGGTTGATTGAACCACTCTTCTAATCGATTGAAACGCTCTTCCGGTTGATTGGACCGCTCTTCTAATCGATTGAAACGCTCTTCCGGTTGATTGGACCGCTCTTCTAATCGATTGAAACGCTCTTCCGGTTGATTGGACCGCGCCCACTAAACCGGCAATCAAAAAAGACGGCTTTAAAAGCCGCCTCTTCTCCACTTCTCGAATTTTTCCATGATTTCTTCGTTAAGCACAATTTTACTTTTAGACTGCACTTTTTTGTGCTGCTCAATTGTTGCTTCAATATCTCGTTCAATATTTTTTAATTCAATTTGTAATTCTCTTGCGGACTTTCTAAGTGCACCTTGTCCAAAGATTGTCCGTTGTTCAGCATAATCAGATGTAGCCACATAGACCTGTGTTTGTACATTCTTTAACGTCTTAACCAACTTTTCGATACATTCGTCTGCTGTTTCTTTTTCCTTTGTATAGATCACTTCAACTTTAAATGTTTTGGTTTTACTTGTGATCCCTCTAACATAATAAGCGTCAAACACCACGATAACCCGATGCCCTGAATAGGCTTGATATTCAGCCATTAGTTCAATGAGCCTATCTCGAGCTTGTCCGATTTCTTTCTCCTTGAGCTGCTTCAGTTCCTCCCAGTCGCCGATGATGTTATACCCATCTACCACAAGAACGATCATTCTTAACCACCAGCCGGGTGTCTTTTACGGAATACCTCATATAGCAACAGGCCACATGCTACCGAAGCATTCAAGGAGGAAACTGCTCCAACCATCGGCAGGCTCACAGTCCAATCACATTTTTTACGAACTAAGCGACTTATCCCTTTTCCTTCATTTCCAATCACAAGAGCAATTGGCATCGCCCCATCTAAGTGACGATAATCTTCGGTTGCTTCCGCTTCTGTTCCGACAACCCATACATTCCGTTCTTTCAGTTCATCGATTGTGTTAGCAATATTCGTCACACGCGCAACTGGTATATGCTCTATCGCACCAGCTGACGTTTTTGCTACAGTTGCCGTTAACCCTACTGATCGCCGTTTTGGAATAATGACACCGTGCACGCCCACTGCATCTGCCGTCCTGAGGATAGAACCGAGGTTATGCGGGTCTTCCAACTCATCTAAAATGATGAAGAATGGGGCTTCCTGCTTTTCTTCCGCCTTATTAAATAAGTCATCCACTGAGGCGTACTGGTATGAGGCAACATACGCAATAACACCCTGGTGATTCTCCTTAGATAGCTGATCCAATTTGTTCCTTGGAACCTTCTGCACGACAGTTCCCGCTTCTTTTGCTGCTTGATTGAGTTTCCCTAGCATGTTGCTGTTTAATTGCTCTGAAACCATCACTTTATTAACCGATCTCCCTGACTTTAATGCTTCCATTACAGGGTTTTTCCCAATAATCATTTCTTGATCCACTTTTAATCCATCCTCGCTTCTGTCCATTCAATCGCCTCCTGCAAGAGCTCTTGTAATCTTGCTTCATTTTTCATTAAGTAATGATAGCCAATTAACGCTTCAAATGCTGTACTGTAACGATAGGTTTGTACACTTATATTTTTAGGAATCGTGCCCGACTTGGCATTCCGCCCCCGGGCCACGATTTTTTCCTCTTCTTCCGTTAAATGCTTTACCTCAAGCCAATGCAAGATTATATTTGCTTGCGCTTTTCCAGATACAAACCGTATTGCCCGCTGATGGAGCTGGTGTGGTTTCACTTGGCCGGAATCCAGGAGATGCTCACGTACATAAACTTCATAGATCGCATCCCCCATATAGGCAAGAGCCAGACTTTTCATTTGCTTTACATTCCGCTCCATTGTTAACCCCTCTTCCAGCGTACTCCTTGTGGTGTATCTTCTAGAATAATACTCTGTTCCTTCAGATTGTCTCTAATTTCATCAGCTCTTGCAAAGTTACGGTTTTTTCTGGCTTCATTTCTTTCCTGGATTAAAGACTCAACTTCTTCATCCAATAAACCAGCTTCCTCATTCAGCTCTATCCCAAGTACCTTTAGCAAGGACGCAATCGCCTCTTGGAATGCTTCAATAACATGAGTGGACGTTTGCTTGGATTCCAAATACACATTCGCATCTTTTGCTAAATCAAATAACACGGAAATGGCATTTGCTGTATTAAAGTCGTCCTCCATGGATTGCTCGAAGGCTTTTTTGTGCTCTTGGATTTGCTTCAGCCATTCTGTATTATTATCCAAATTCATACTAGAAGCTTTTCGATGCTCAAGATTAAAGTACGAGGTCTTAATACGTTCCAGACTGTTTTTGGCGCTTTCTAGAAGCTCTACTGTAAAGTTAATCGGATTACGATAATGCACACTAAGCATAAAGAAGCGGAGCACCTGTGGATCATGGTGATTAATCAGATCCCTTGTCAGAACAAAATTCCCAAGTGATTTAGACATTTTTTCGTTTTCAATATTAATATATCCATTATGCATCCAGTATCTTGCAAAGGATTTACCAGTCATAGCTTCTGATTGTGCTATTTCATTTTCATGGTGTGGAAAAGCAAGGTCTTGCCCACCAGCATGAATGTCGATCGTATCTCCGAGGTATTTCTTAGCCATTGCCGAGCATTCAATATGCCAACCTGGTCTACCTTTTCCCCAAGGCGTTTCCCAGGCAATTTCATCCTCCTTGGCACTTTTCCAAAGAGCGAAATCAAGTGGATCCTCTTTCTTCTCGCCAATTTGGATTCTCGCCCCGGAACGGAGTTCGTCAATCGATTGATGCGATAGCTTCCCGTAGCCCTCAAATGCACGAGGTTTGAAATACACATCTCCATCTACCGCATAGGCATACCCTTTATCTATAAGCACCTGAATAAATGCGATGATATCGTCCATTGTCTCCATTACTCTTGGATTATGGGTAGCTTCTTTCACTCCTAATGCATCAACATCCTCGAGATACGCATTGATAAATCGGTCAGCAATGGATGGTACCTCTTCCCCTAGCTCCTTCGCTGTTTTGATGATTTTATCATCTACATCTGTAAAATTAAGCACATAGTCGACTTTAAAGCCTTCGTATTCAAAATATCTCCTCACCGTATCAAACACAATTGCCGGACGGGCGTTTCCAATATGAATGTAGTTATAGACAGTTGGCCCGCAGACATACATACTGACCTTTCCTTCTTCTAAAGGTTTAAATTCTTCTTTTTGTCGTGTAAGTGTATTATAAATTTTTATCGCCATTGCTATTCCCTTCCTTCAATTGAGCTAATTCGAGTTTCAGTGCATCTATTTGTCCCTGTAAGTGCTGACAGCGATCTTGTACAGGATCAGGTAAATTGTTGTGATCAAGTTCTCTACTTACTTTCTCCCCATTTTGTTTTACTATTTTTCCAGGGATTCCAACAACGGTTGCGTGATCTGGAACATCTATCAGGACCACAGAACCAGCACCTACTTTTGCACTTTCCCCAATGGTAATCGATCCAAGAACCTTTGCCCCTGTTGCAATAAGGGCATGATCTTTTAAAGTGGGATGGCGCTTCCCCTTTTCCTTGCCAGTTCCTCCTAGGGTTACGCCTTGGAAGATGGTCACATTATCTCCAATATCACAGGTTTCCCCGATAACCACACCCATTCCATGGTCAATAAATAGTCGTCTGCCAATATTGGCCGCAGGGTGTATTTCTATACCTGTTAAAAACCTTGCCACCTGCGAGATAACCCGCGCAATAAAATATAGCTTCCGCTTATAAAAAGCATGTGCGATGCGATGTGCCCAAACGGCATGTAAGCCTGAGTAGGTTAAAAGCACTTCTATATAGCTACGTGCAGCCGGATCTTGTTCAAACACTACATCCATATCTTCCTTCATTCGTTTAAACATCCCCAAGTAAGCCGAACCTCCTTTGCCAATTCGTGTCATACCTTCATTAGAAAAACTCGCATTCGCTCGTCCTTTAGCCAATGGGAAAGACTTTCTTATAGTTGGAACTTCAAAATTTTCACCGCGTTGACTTTGCTTCCTTGCTGAAATTTTATACTTTCCTAACGTGCAATGAAACACGTTTTCAACGTAAAAAAAGCGCCCCTGTGCATGTATACACAGAGACGCTTTAGCGCGGTCCCACTCTGTTTGGAGGAAAGCTCCTCCCAACTCAAATCTCTCATAACGGGAGAGTACCGCCGTTATGTACTTATATTCCATAACGGACTCCGAGGAGCACTTCAAAAACAATGCCCAAAACCACTCACAGCCAAGGTGGTTCTCTCTGGATAAGCAGCTTGTTTTTTACTTTCCCTCTTCAACGTTCTATATGAATAAGCAGAAAGGAGAATAAACGTTAAAGCAACGTAGCCAGCTAGGTACTAGCAAAATGAGCTAAGCGCCGTTTACATTGTCCTTCCACACCAAGATAATTAAATCTGCAATACTTATTCTATACTATATTATATTTGCCTAAAGTTGTGAATCATTACGCTCCTAATTGTTTAAGAACATTATCCAATCGTTGCAAAATAACCTCTTTGCCAAGCAGTTCAATAGCCATTGGAAGCTCTGGACCATGTGTCTGACCAGTAGTAGCTACTCGTATTGGCATAAATAGCTTCTTACCACGATGGCCTGTTTCCTTTTGGGTCGCTTTAATTTGGGCTTTTATATCGTCCTTGTTAAAGCTATCCAAGTGAATAAGCTTATCCGCAAAAACCTGTAATACTTCCGGTACTTGCTCTTCTTGAAGAACATCCATTGCACCTTCATCATAATTCAGTGATTCATTGAAGAATAGCTCAGTTAGCTCAACAATTTCAGCACCGAAACGTAATTGTTCACGATATAGAGAGATGACAGCTTCAGCCCATTCCCTTTTCTGTTGATCCATATCCGCTGGGAGTTTACCCGCTTTAATTAGCTGTGGCATCGCAAGGTCGATTACCTTATCAAGATCCATTGCTTTGATATATTCATTGTTCATCCATTTCAGTTTATGACGATCAAAGATTGCCGCAGAAGTAGATAACCGCTCTGGATCAAAGATTTCAATCAATGTTTGCTTATCAAATATTTCTTCTTCGCCAACAGGTGACCATCCAAGCAATGTAATAAAGTTAAACAATGCTTCTGGAAGGTATCCCAGGTTGCGGTATTGTTCAATAAACTGCAGGATATGCTCGTCCCGTTTGCTAAGCTTTTTCCGCTCTTCATTCAAGATTAAAGTCATATGTCCAAATGTTGGAGGCTCCCAACCAAATGCGTCATATACCATCATCTGTTTAGGTGTGTTAGAGATATGCTCTTCACCGCGCAACACATGAGAAATTTCCATTAAGTGATCATCAATCGCAACTGCGAAATTATACGTAGGGATGCCGTTTTTCTTCACGATAACCCAGTCACCAAAGTCTTCTGATTCAAACGTAATATTATCTCGAACTAGATCCTTAAAAGTGTATGTTTTCCCAGCTGGAACGCGCATGCGAATGCTCGGCTTCCGTCCCTCTTTTTCAAATTGCTCTATTTGCTCAGGTGTTAGGTTGCTATGTTTACCGGCATATTTCGGAACCTGCCCATTGGCCCGTTGTTCTTCACGCTCTGCTTCGAGCTCATCTTCTGTCATATAACATTTGTAGGCAAGATCTTTTTCAAGAAGCTCTTTCACATATTTATTATAAAGGTCAAGGCGCTCTGTCTGGCGATATGGACCATAGTTTCCACCAATATCCGCTCCCTCATCCCATTCAATGCCAAGCCATTTTAGAAACTCAAGCTGACTCTCTTCTCCACCTACTACGTTTCGTTTATCATCTGTATCTTCAATTCTAATAATAAACTTCCCATCAAAGTGTTTGGCATATAGATAGTTAAATAATGCGGTACGCGCATTTCCAATATGCAAATGGCCAGTTGGACTTGGTGCATATCGAACACGAACTTGATTTGTCATCATAAGTGCCCCCTAATTATTCCTTTTTAGTGTGTATGTTATCGTATTAATTAAAAGCTACTAAATGGCTGTATTGGTAAGATCAAGTTTCTTCCAATCCCATAACTTTTAAACACTTTTCTTAAGTATATCAAAAAGTGATAACAATTTCTGTTATCACTTTACTAGTTATACCCTTTTTATAAAGCTTTTTCAAGTAATTTTGGTTTCGCGAAGATCATGCGACCGGCTGATGTCTGCAGGACACTTGTTATTAGCACTTCTATCGTTTTTCCGATATAATCCCTGCCCTCTTCTACTACAATCATCGTCCCATCATCAAGGTAAGCAACCCCTTGATTATGTTCTTTACCATCCTTAATCACTTGTACTACTAATTCTTCACCAGGTAGAACAACCGGCTTTACGGCATTGGCAAGGTCATTGATATTCAGAACGGCAACGCTCTGCAGATCGCAAACTTTATTCAAATTAAAATCATTTGTTACGACAATACCATCCATCACCTTAGCAAGCTTAATCAGCTTACTGTCTACTTCTTGTATTTCTTCGAAGTCTCCCTCATAAATTTGCACCTCTACAGGAAGCTCTTTTTGAATACGATTCAGTACATCCAAGCCACGTCGTCCTCTATTGCGTTTTAAAACATCCGAGGAATCAGCTATATGTTGAAGCTCACCAAGCACAAACTGCGGAATAACAATTGTACCTTCCAAAAACTTCGTCTGACATATGTCAGCAACACGTCCATCAATAATGACACTTGTATCCAGAATTTTAGGTTTTGGATGATTGTTAACAAGCAGTTCTTCATCAGGCGTTTTCCGCTTATCACGTTCTCTTTTATTAATGTTCATGAGATTAACAAACTCTTCTCTTCGTCTAAAACCAACCTGGAATCCAAAGTAGCCTAGAAGAATCATAATAAATAGCGGTAAAACCTGTGAGACTACTTCAATATTAATATCCTGTAACGGAGCACTAATAAAGTATGCGATCACTAACCCAACGATTAAGCCAACACTTCCAAAGAACAAATCTCCTGCCGGCAATTTAATGAGAGACTCTTCTACCCATTTCAAAAACCCGACAATGTAATCTCCCAACCAGTAGGAAAGGAAAAATAGAATAATGGCTCCTATAACCGTCCCTAAATAGGGTGATGCTACCCAACTAGCATCCGTAAAATCTAATAAATTTATAATTACTGGTATATACAAATATCCAATGGTTCCACCCAATACAATAAAAAACAAATGAACAATTCTTTTGAGCACCACTGTCACCTCCTAACCCTTATTATTACCTTTTTCATTAATTCTAACCCTTATATAAGAAAAAAAGCTTACTACCAATTATTGCCGAACACCGGTACACTGCGTTAGAAAGTCTCAGTCTAAGAAGCATCTAGTAATTAAGCAAATACAGTTTATGGCAGTTATCATAGCATATTTTTTTGTGATAATCAATTTGTTAAACGTATAATGGTACCATACTCCTAATTCTATTTCAAACCTTTTTTACTAGTTTTCCATTTTAATGGTAATCTATTGACCTAGCCCTACCTTAAGCGCTTCTTGTACCGTATCAACACCAATTACTTCTATCCCTTTTGGTGCAGTCCAGCCATCCAGGTTTTTCTTAGGACAAATAACCCGTTTAAAGCCCAGTTTTGCCGCTTCCTGTACCCGTTGCTCTATGCGGGAGACTCTTCTAATCTCTCCTGTTAAACCGACCTCCCCAACAAATATATCTTCACCTTTTGTTGGCTGATCGCGAAAACTTGAGGCTATGCTTACCGCAATTGCTAGATCAATTGCAGGTTCATCAAGCTTAACCCCGCCTGCAACTTTTATATAAGCATCCTGGTTTTGCAGCATAAGGCCGACGCGTTTTTCTAATACTGCCATTAATAATGGGACACGATTGTTATCAACGCCCGTTGCCATACGCCGTGGATTTCCGAAACTCGAAGGAGATATAAGTGCCTGAATTTCCACAAGTACTGGTCTTGTTCCTTCCATGGAAGCGACGACTGTTGAACCTGCTGCTCCCTGGGACCGCTCCTCTAGAAATATTTCGGAAGGATTCATGACTTCACGAAGTCCTTCTTCCTTCATTTCAAAAATACCCATTTCATTGGTACTACCGAACCTGTTTTTCACACCACGTAAAATGCGATAGCTATGATGTCGTTCTCCTTCGAAGTACAGCACGGCATCTACCATGTGCTCTAAAAGTCGCGGTCCGGCAATAGACCCTTCTTTCGTAACATGTCCGACAATAAAGATCGGAATGCCATTGGATTTTGCTAGCTTCATTAATTCGCTTGTAGACTCCCTAACCTGTGAGACACTGCCTGGGGCACTTGATATCTCTTCACGAAATATCGTTTGAATGGAGTCTACTACGACAAATGATGGCTTTATTTCCTCAATCTGCTTTGCTATATCAAATAAATTTGTCTCAGATAATACATATAATAAGTCTGATGTTACCCCGAGTCGGTCTGCACGCAACTTAGTCTGACGTGTAGATTCCTCTCCAGAGATATAAAGCACGTTTAATTGTTTATCTGCAAGCTGGGAAGCAATTTGCAGTAGTAAGGTTGATTTCCCAATACCTGGGTCCCCACCAACTAGAACAAGGGATCCTGGCACAATACCCCCACCGAGCACACGGTTAAATTCCTTCATGGCCGTTGTGATCCTTGGCTCTTTTTGTGATTCAATTGCTGTTATCTTTTCTGGCTTACCTGCTGATTTGGACCCTATATTGAATGTATGCTTTCCTGCTGAGCCAGATGCTTCTATTTCTTCTACAAGTGTGTTCCAATTGTTACAGCCAGGGCACTTGCCCATCCATCTGGCAGATTCATATCCACATTCTTGACATACAAATTTTGTTTTTCGCTTTGCCATCTCTTTATTCCCTTCTTTGTTTCTATTATATACGTTTTGAGCCGATATAAAGTTACAGGTTCCTATCAATTCAATTAAAAATTACCATATTCATGCCACATTTAGCTATAGATTGGGAAGAAAAACTACTAACTAAGTCCCGCAAATTATGTGGCGCATGGGATCCCGATTAAAAAAAGCCTTGTGAAAAAAGCTAGAAGATTCTTGTTAATCTTCTAGCTCCTTCCATAGGCCATGCTAAGTTAGCAAACTGCTTTTACCATGTCTCATGACAACTGTTTATGGCAGTAAGGTGTATTCCCCTTTACTGTTCAGCCCTATTTTTATTTTTTGACCTTTTTCTATGGTGCCCTTTAATAATTCCTCTGATAAAAGGTCTTCTATATTTTTTTGAATGGAACGTCTTAGCGGTCTGGCACCGTATTCTGGATCAAAACCTTCATTCGCAATTTTTTCTACTGCCTTATCAGTAAGGGAGAAATTGATATCCTGTTCTTTTAGTCTACTTTGTAATTGGTTGACCATTAAAGTAACAATATCTTTCATATGCTTCTTCTCAAGAGAATGGAAGACAATCATTTCATCAATACGGTTAAGAAATTCCGGACGGAAGGCTTTCTTCATTTCCTCTGTTACTTTAGCCTTCATATCTTTGTAGTCCTGGCCTTCTTCGCCAAGGGTAAAACCAAGGTTCTTACTCCGTTTCAGCTCACTTGCTCCCACATTGGATGTCATAATGAGCACGGTATTACGGAAATCTACTAAACGTCCTTTAGAATCGGTTAACCTTCCATCTTCAAGGACTTGTAATAGAATGTTAAATACTTCTGGATGTGCTTTTTCCACTTCATCAAGCAGGACAACAGAGTAAGGTTTTCTACGGACTTTTTCTGTTAGCTGTCCACCTTCATCATATCCCACATAACCTGGAGGTGACCCAACAAGCCTTGAGGTGGAATGCTTCTCCATGTACTCAGACATATCAATTCGGATCATAGCATCCTCATCGGCAAACATGGTCTCAGCAAGCGCACGAGCAAGCTCCGTTTTCCCAACCCCTGTTGGTCCTAAGAAGATAAAGGATCCAATTGGTCGCTTCGGATCTTTCAATCCAGCACGCGCTCTGCGAATCGCCTTGGAGATTGCATTTACTGCCTCTTCTTGACCAATCACGCGTTTGTGTAAGGTGTCCTCCATGTTTAACAGACGGTCAGTCTCGTCCTTCGTTAATCTGGACACAGGTACTCCAGTCCAGATGGAAACAACGCTAGCAATGTCCTCTACTGTTACTTCAGAATCTGTTTGTCCCTGCTTTTCTTTCCATTGATTTTTCGTTTCATCTAGCTCTTCCCGTAGGCGTTGCTCAGAATCTCGTAAAGAAGCTGCCTTTTCAAATTCCTGGCTTTGAACAGCTGCGTCTTTTTCTTTACGTACTTCTTCTAGCTTTTGTTCAAGATCTTTTAAATTTGGTGGCACGGTGTAAGAACGCAAGCGTACCTTAGAACCAGCTTCATCAATTAAATCAATTGCTTTATCAGGTAAAAAGCGATCCGTAATATAACGGTCAGAAAGATTTGCTGCTGCCTCAATCGCTTCGTCCGTTATTGTTACCCTGTGATGTGCTTCATATCTATCACGCAAGCCACTCAAAATTTGAATCGTCTCATCTAATGTTGGTTCATCCACTTGGATTGGTTGGAAACGACGCTCAAGCGCTGCGTCTTTTTCAATGTATTTACGATACTCATCCATCGTGGTGGCACCAATGCATTGCAGTTCACCACGTGCTAGGGATGGTTTCAGAATATTGGAGGCATCGATCGCACCTTCTGCACCACCAGCACCAATTAGGGTGTGCAATTCATCGATGAACAGTATAATATTGTTCGCCTGGCGAATTTCTTCCATCACCTTTTTAAGGCGATCCTCAAACTCACCACGATACTTTGTACCTGCAACAACTGTACCCATATCTAGGGTCATAACGCGTTTATCACGTAATGTTTCTGGTACCTCATTGTCAATAATTTGCTGTGCTAAACCTTCTGCAACAGCTGTCTTCCCGACACCTGGTTCACCAATAAGAACAGGGTTATTTTTTGTACGACGGCTAAGCACTTGAATGACACGTTCAATTTCTTTACTACGGCCGATAACAGGGTCTATTTTCCCTTCTTTCGCACTTACCGTTAAATCTCTTGCTAGTGAATCTAATGTCGGTGTATTGGCACTAGACTGCTGCCCACGGCCCTGGCGACCTGCTTGCGATTCATTGCTTCCAAGTAATTGAAGCACCTGTTGTCTCGCTTTATTAAGGCTCACACCTAGATTATTAAGCACTCGGGCTGCTACCCCTTCACCTTCACGAATAAGACCAAGAAGGATATGCTCTGTTCCTACATAGGAATGTCCTAGCTTTCTTGCCTCATCCTGTGACAGCTCTACCACCTTTTTTGCTCGTGGGGTATAGTGAATAGATTGCATTGGTTGTTTGCCCACACCAATTAGTTTTTCTACTTCTTCTTGAATTTTTGCTACTTCCAATCCGAGGGACTGCAATGCTTTCGCAGCGATGCCTTCACCTTCACGAACCAGTCCTAGTAAGATGTGCTCTGTTCCAATATTATTGTGCCCGAGACGGACCGCTTCTTCTTGTGACAAGGCAAGCACTTTTTGTGCTCTCTCTGTAAATCGTCCAAACATCATATTGTATTCCTCCTAACTATTTTTCCAATTGCAGTCTTTCCCGGATCAATGAAGCGCGAAGTATATCCCGTTCATTGGCGGTAAGTGTACGCTTCGCATATTGTTGAAGAAACCCTGGTTGAGTTAAAATCATTAGTTCATTTAATATATTCCGTGATACGTTTTCAATGAATCCTAAATCAATACCAAGTCGTACATTGGAGAGACAAACAGCTGCCTCTTTTGATTCGATGACTCTGCTGTATTCCAAGACTCCATATGAACGGAAAATTCGATCCTCCAATGAGGTTCTTGATTGCTCCATAATTCGACTGCGTGCTTTTCTCTCATGATCAATTAGCTGCTTTACTACACTCTGTAGGTCCTCGACAATGTCTTCCTCTGTCTTACCAAGTGTAATTTGATTAGATATTTGGAAGATGCTCCCTATTGCTTCACTGCCCTCACCATAGATTCCTCTAACCACAAGGCCGAGCTGGTTAATTGCTGGAATCATCCTATTAATTTGCTTGGTCATTGCCAGAGCGGGCAGATGCATCATAACAGAAGCACGCATGCCAGTGCCGACATTTGTCGGGCAGCTTGTTAAGTAACCTCTCGTTTCATCAAAAGCATAATTGACTTTTTCTTCAAGGAAATCATCAAATGTAAAAGCTTTCTGCAATGCATTTTCCAGTTGGAAACCTGGGAGGTACAACTGGATACGAATATGGTCCTCTTCATTGACCATTAGGGAAACCTGTTCATTTTCAGAAATTAAAGCTGCAGCGATTTCTGCGTTTTCCGCAAGATGGGGGCTGATTAAATGCTTCTCCACCAGTACTCGTTTCTCAACAGGGGATAAATCACTTATCGCCACAAAAGCAAAATCCTTATATTCCTCAAATGATTGATTCTCATAATTGTCACGAAAGAAATCACGTATCTCTTCCAATTTATCCTTGTCTGCAATAATTGGATAGGACACATTCGCAAAATTCCGCGCCAGACGTATACGGCTACTTAATACAATGTCACTGTCAGGCCCTTCCTCACGCATCCAAGGACTAATTGCTTCATTCATAAAATTTTGTAGTGTCATGAAGGATCACCCTCTTCCGGATCCTGTGTATTATTTTCCAACGCCTTTATTTTATCTCTTACTTCTGCAGCTTCTTCAAAGGCTTCATCTTCAATCAGTCTTTTTAATTTGGACTTGTAATCTTCCATTAATTTCTTATTATGCAGGTCTCCACCTTGGCGTTTGGGGATCTTACCTTGATGCTTCGTATTCCCTGCATGAACACGACGGAATATAGGGTCCAGGCGACTGGAAAACGTGTCATAGCATACAGCGCAACCGAATTTCCCCACCTGTTTGAATTCAGAAAATGTCATTTCACATTTTGGGCACTGTAATTCTTGTACCTGCTGAAAAGTATTTTGCTGTGGTCCCTTAATCGTAGAGGTGTCAAAATTCATTAAGCCTGAAAGTAAGTTATGCAACGAATATCCTTCTTCAGGATAGTTCATATATCCCTTTTCCTTTGCACAAACCTCACAAACATGAACTTCACTTTTTTGTCCGTTAACGTATTGTGTAAAGTGCAGTGTAGCAGGACGCTCATGGCATTCCTGACATTCCATGAAAAACCCCCCTTACTTATTTAAGTATTTCAATGTAGACAGCATGGCCGTTAAGACCCTTGCGCGCACTTCATCTCGCAAAGGAAGTTGAAACGCTAACGTATTCCTTCCTATGGCACTTAGCATGATCTTCGCTTCACGTGTTGTAATAAGCTGTTCATCGAGTAATCGATCGAGAACATCTATTGCTGCCTGCTGCGTTACCGTTGGATTAATCATGTTTATAATTTCATCGATAAGTTCGGAATTGTCTTGATGAATAACACGCATGATTCGAATATATCCTCCGCCGCCCCGTTTACTCTCTACTATATACCCTTTTTCCACAGTAAATCTTGTTTTAATAACATAATTTATTTGTGAGGGCACACATTGAAATTGATCGGCAATTTCACTTCGTTTTATTTCAATTGCATTTTTCCCTCTGTCTTGAAGAATTTGTTTTAAGTAATTTTCAATGATGTCGGAAATATTGCTCATACTATGCACCTCCTTTTCAACAAAGGCTTTTGACTTTGACTATCTTTGACTATATTCTTATTATACGACAAATCACAAGAGATGCAAATAATTGTTTTCCCTATTTATCTTAGACAAAAACCACAAGGGCGAAACCTCTGATTTCTCTTATAGCCTACAAAAAATCTCACAGCTAAATAAAACTGTAAGATTCTTTGTTGGTTTATTCGATTTCAAATTTCAGATATGTTCTTTATATGCTCAATACGAGAGAGCTCTTCAAAAAAGTGAATTCTATTTAACTGATCATTTCTATCAATTTTTATAAAGATGTTCCGTATACCATGCTCTGCTTTAATAATTTCTACATTCTTAATGGACAAATTAAACTTCTCAAAAGCGGATACCACATCATTCACCTTAATATCGGGTAGTGCAACAATTTGAATTAGGTTGGAAGTACTCCCTTTTCTAAAGAGCTTTTCAAAGTTATTAAGGAAGATTAAACTTAACAAAATAACAATGGTTGTAAAAAGGGCAGCTGCATACATGCCAGCGCCAACGACTAGGCCAATACCTGCCACTGTCCAGATAGAGGCAGCAGTAGTTAATCCTCTTATTGTACCTCCATATACTATGATCGTACCGGCACCCAAAAATCCAATACCACTAATAACATATGAGGGAATACGCGCTGGATCAAATTGTACATTCTCATGTGTTTCCATAAACACATCAAATCCATACAAAGATAGTAGCATCATCAAACATGCTCCAACGCCTACTAGAATGTGTGTCCGAAAACCAGCTGAGTGATTTTTAATTTCTCTTTCAAATCCAATTAATCCCGACAACAGTAGCGCAAACAGTATACGGGCCATAATAAGGAGGAAGTCTTCCCCAAGCATTCCTTCAATAAATGATTCCAGTGTTCACACCTCCCCACAATGTCTTCTCTTTTATAATATGATGATCTTTCCTTAATTAGTAGAGAGAAACTCTTGCGTTCCCCCTAACATTATAACAATATACAAAAAAATGCTAAGACACAATAAATGTGAACTTAGCATTTCCATTCGCCTGGCGGCGTCCTACTCTTGCAGGGGCAAAGCCCCAACTACCATCGGCGCTGGAGAACTTAACTTCTGTGTTCGGCATGAGAACAGGTGTGACCTCTCCGCTATTGCTACCAGACCTCGGTTTTAAACCGAATCTT
>NZ_JAIFZM010000018.1 GCF_022095695.1 Oceanobacillus jordanicus | reverse complement strand
GGAAAAATCTATCTACAATCTTCGCGATGAGCTTAACGTACTTTCCGAAACAACTAGAAAAGGCTGTTTTTCGATAACCGAAAAACAGCCTTACTCTTTATCTTATCCAATTATTTAATGGCTTCTTTACCACCCATATAGGCACGTAATACAGGAGGAACGATGACAGAGCCATCCTCTTGTTGGTAATTCTCCAGAATAGCTGCAACGGTTCGACCAAGTGCCAATCCGCTGCCATTCAAAGTATGAACAAACTCTGGCTTCGCATTTGCTTCTCTGCGGAAACGGATTCCTGCACGTCTTGCCTGAAAGTCTTCAAAGTTAGAGCAAGAAGAAATTTCCCGGTACGTGTTTTGGCTTGGAATCCATACTTCAATATCGTATTTCTTCGCTGCTGTAAATCCAAGATCACCAGTACACATGCTCATGACACGATATGGTAACTGTAATAGTTGTAATACCTTTTCAGCATGTCCTGTCAAGTTCTCCAATGTCTCATAAGAATCCTCTGGCTTAGCAAAGTGAACGAGCTCCACTTTATTAAATTGATGCTGACGAATAAGGCCTCGTGTATCCCTACCAGCAGAACCCGCTTCAGAACGGAAACAGCCACTGAAAGCTACGTATTTTTTAGGAAGATCATCTAGATTTAAGATTTCATCACGATGATAATTCGTAACAGGTACTTCTGCTGTAGGAGCCATGAAGTAATCCCACTCTTCTAGCTTGAAGGCATCTTCTTCAAACTTAGGAAGCTGACCTGTTCCTGTCATGCTGGTGCGGTTGACGATATATGGTGGAAGCATTTCCTCATAGCCATGTTCATCTGCATGTAAATCCATCATAAAGTTTAATAAAGCGCGCTCTAGTCTGGCTCCAAGCCCTTTATAAAAGACGAAACGGCTTCCTGTTACTTTAGCTGCGCGTTCGAAGTCAAGGATATCAAGGTTTGTCGCAATGTCCCAATGAGGTTGTGCTTCAAAGCTGAAATCTTTACGTTCTCCCCAGTTGCGCACTTCTTTATTATCCTCTTCATTTTCTCCCACAGGTACACTTTCATGAGGGATATTTGGGATAGAAAGCATAATCGTGTTAAGTGTTTCTTCAATTTCTTTTAATTCTTTATCCAGTTCAGAGATGCGTTCTCCAACCTCACGCATTTCTTTAATTGCTTGGTCCGCATCTTTCTTTTCTTTTTTAAGAACAGAGATCTGCTTAGTTGCTTCATTACGTTTCGCTTTCAACGTTTCTGTTTCAGCAATGAGCTCTCTTCGTCTTTCATCTAATTCCCCAAATTTGTCTAACTCGGAGAGATCTTCACCGCGGTGTGCTAATTTTTCCTTCACTTCCGTAAAGTTGTTACGTAAAAACTTCATATCCAACATGTCCGTTTCCTCCTTTTATTCATTACATTGATCAGTGTGACAGAAACGCAAAAAACTCTCGTCCCTAAATAAATAGGGACGAGAGTATAATTCCCGCGTTGCCACCCTTGTTGAAGAGTATAACCTCTTCCGGCTCACAGTTTTTAACGGTAACTACCGGGTTTATTTACTTCCGAGAAAATCCGGTTTCAATAAACCAGTTCAAGGATGGATTCACAGTACGCTCACATCGATTTACACCAACCATCGACTCTCTTTAGAAAGGTATACTGTTACTAATTCCTGTCGTAACTTTTATATTCTATTACTAATTATAGCATATCATATACAATTTATACATCGATTGCAACCCTAGTCTCATCATAAATGAAAAGAAGGGTGCTAATTTGCCGCTACGGAAAATACTACGCTTTTCTGGGGCGGCTGGTAAGCCTCCGTGTGCTACGCACTACGGGGTCTTACCGATGCCTTTTCTCCCCAAGAAGTCTACGTATTTTCCTTCGCTGGGTGTAGACCCATAACCCAATAGTAGCACTTCGTTTAAATATTACTTGTATCAACCATACGATTAAGCAGTTGCTTTCATGGATGCTTCGACCATTGTTACAAAGTGGGCAATGACACGGTTATCATCCGTTAATTCTGGATGGAATGCTGTGCATAAATAATGCCCCTGCTTTGCTGCAACAATTCTGTCTTGATAAGTAGCCAATATTTCTACTTCTGGGCCAGCTTCCAATACATACGGTGCACGAATGAATACAGCATTAAACGCATCACCAATATGGCTTACTTCAAGATCTGCTTCAAAGCTTGCCACTTGGCGGCCAAATGCATTTCGTGCTACCTTCATGTTCATTAACCCTAGATGGGCATTGTCTTGGCCATCAATTTCACTTGCCATCAAAATTAACCCTGCACATGTGCCAAAAACAGGTTTACCTTGGCGACCAAATTCTTTAAGAGCAGAGAAGAAACCATAGCTATCAATTAAACGACGCATGGTCGTACTCTCCCCACCAGGAAGAATGATGCCGTTAATTTCCTCAAGCTGTTCCACACGCTTTACTTCAACAGCTTTTGCTCCACATGCTTCTATTGAACGAATATGCTCACGTACTGCTCCTTGAAGAGCAAGAACACCAATCGTTATCATAAAATCATTCCTTCTTTCTATTCGCTGCGATCCTGCATACGGTCATGAGCAGCAATTGTACTCATTTCAAGACCTTTCATAGCTGTACCAAGTCCTTTAGATAGCTCACTAATTAATGCATAATCTTGGTAATGTGTTGTTGCTTCCACAATAGCCTTCGCAAATTTTTCCGGATTATCTGATTTGAAAATACCTGATCCAACAAATACACCGTCTGCTCCTAGCTCCATCATAAGTGCAGCATCAGAAGGTGTTGCAATTCCACCTGCAGCAAAGTTAACGACAGGTAGGCGGCCTTCTTCACGGATTTGTAACAATAACTCAAATGGTGCTCCGATTACTTTGGCAAATGTCATCACTTCATCTTTGGACATAGCAGAAAGCTTACGAATTTCTGATTGCACTTCACGCATATGACGAACTGCCTCCACGATGTTCCCAGTTCCTGGTTCACCTTTCGTACGTAACATGGAAGCACCTTCTCCAATACGACGAGCTGCTTCACCAAGATTACGACAGCCACATACAAATGGTACAGTGTAATCTGACTTATTTAAGTGATAAATATCATCAGCTGGTGTTAGTACTTCACTTTCATCAATGTAATCTACACCCATTGCTTCAAGTACACGAGCTTCCACAATATGGCCAATACGCGCTTTTGCCATTACTGGAATGGATACAGCATTAAGAACGTCTTCTGTAATAGTTGGGTCTGCCATACGTGCTACTCCACCTGCTGCACGAATATCTGATGGTACGCGTTCAAGTGCCATTACGGCAACTGCCCCTGCAGCTTCCGCTATTTTTGCCTGTTCAGCGTTCACTACATCCATAATGACGCCGCCTTTTTGCATTTCCGCCATCCCACGTTTTACACGTTCTGTACCTGTATTTGACATGAATAATTCCCCCTATTTTTAAATTGAATAATTGGTGCTTCGGAAAACGTTACGACTTCCTTGGTATTACCTCGAACTTATTAACTAAATAAACCTTTAACCCAATCTACAACAGTTGTATAAAGATCTGCAAAGAAGTCGCCAATTGCGCCAAGTGTCAGCATAAACCAATTGGATTTCTCTACTGTCTCGTCTGCAACCAAGTTAATTGGACCATCAGAGCTAGTCATAATATATCCAAAATCATTTTCGCCTTCATAAACGAGTTCGGCAGTTCCTACTACATCCCCTTTTTTAACAGGTGCAGCCAACTCTCCTTCAGCATTTAGCTTGTCCTCGTCTATTGTATATTTAATGCTATAAGCATCCGCTTCATCTTTCTTAATCGGGAAGGAAACTGCTTGTCCAGTAGATACGGACACTGCATCTTCTTTTCCCTTAGCTACTGGAATAGTAGCTTGGTCTTCAAGTTGATAACCTGCCGGGAATAACTCTGTTGTTTCAAAGTTATCAAACCCATAATCAAATAGTTTCGCTGTTTCTGCAAAACGTTCTTCTTCACTGTCGGTTTTCATTACAACCGAGATGAAACGTTGATCACCGCGTTTTGCTGTTCCAGTAAAGGTATATCCAGCGCTATCGGTATGACCTGTTTTTAATCCGTCTACCCCTTCATAATAAAACTGCTTTAAAAACGTTGTATCATGATCAAGCATGTGGTTCCAGTTCCGGATTTGTTGCCCATCAAATTCTGTAGCTGGAATACTGGATATTTCCAACGCTTCAGGGTAATCCTTTATGAGATGATAAGCTAGTAAGGCAGAGGACTCAGCAGATAACATGTTAGTAGCATCTGGTTCCGTACCTTCTGGATAATTATCACCAAGTGAAGAATTATCCAATCCTGTAGAGTTTACAAATTTATAATCAGGGAGTCCCATTTCTTCTCCCTTTTCGTTCATCATTTTTACAAATTCACCTTCTGAACCTGCGATCAGTTCAGCAAGTGCAATGGTTGTAGCATTATCGGAATTAATTGCCATCGCATCGTATAAAGACTCAACAGTATAATCCTGATTTTGCCTTAATCCAACTCCTGAAAAAGAGTTATTGGCAGATATGCTATATGGATAGTCGCTAATCTGTGTTGTTGTATCCCAGCTGATTTGACCTTCCTCGATGGCTTCCCATACAAGGTATTCCGTCATCATTTTTGTCATACTTGCTGGAGGCAGGGCTTCATCTGCATTTTTCGCAAAAATAATCTTCCCTGTTGCTGCATCAACTAAAATAGCCGAGTCAGCTTCAATATCTAATGTGTCTTGGGCTTGCGCCGCAAATGGCTGGACAAATACTGATGTTATCACTACCAGAAAAGCCAGTAGCATTGATAAACGCTTTTTCATTATGTGTTTCAACTTCCTTTACCTCCAACTTGTAGTTTAACCTTCTTGTGATGTACGTGCGCACTTTGTTATTTTACCATAGAAAACGCTGAAAAAATAGACGGGGAATTTCCCCCGTCTACTAAATTTCCTAATATAATTATCTTTTCTATTGTAGAGAGTAATTTGGTGATTCTTTCGTGATTTGAACATCATGTGGATGGCTTTCGCGAAGCCCGGCATTCGTTATTTTAATAAAACGTGCATCATGACGTAATTCATCGATAGAACCTGTACCACAATAACCCATACCTGCACGCAGGCCACCTATTAATTGATGTACCGTGTCAGCGAGAGCACCTTTATAAGCAACTCTTCCTTCAATTCCTTCAGGCACCAACTTTTTAGCTTCGCTTGATTCCTGGAAGTAACGATCCTTAGAACCAGCCTTCATTGCTCCAACAGAACCCATACCACGGTAAACCTTATACTGTCTTCCTTGATAAATTTCCGTTTCACCGGGACTTTCATTCACACCTGCAAACATGCTCCCAAGCATTACTGCATGCGCTCCTGCTGCCAATGCCTTAACAATATCACCAGAGTATTTAATCCCGCCATCAGCGATAACTGGGACATTATATTCTGCTGCTGCAAGGGCACAGTCATGAACGGCAGTAATTTGTGGAACACCCACACCCGCTACTACTCTCGTAGTACAAATAGAGCCAGGACCAATCCCAACTTTGACGATGGAAGCACCTGCTTCAATCAGTTCTTTAGTTGCTTCAGCTGTCGCCACATTTCCTGCAATAATATCCAATTCAGGATGTGCGTTGCGAACCACTTTTATTTGGTCAAGTACACCTTTAGAGTGGCCATGTGCTGTGTCAATTACGATAACATCAACACCTGCTTCTACGAGTTTTTCAATTCGTTTCATCGCATCGCCAGTAACACCAACGGCTGCTCCTGCAAGTAATCTTCCTTGGCTATCTTTGGCGGCATTTGGAAATTCGATTACTTTTTCAATATCTTTAATCGTAATTAATCCTTTAAGCATGCCTTGATCATCTACTAAAGGTAGCTTTTCAATTTTATAGCGTTGGAGAAGTTGCTCTGCTTCTTCTAATGTTGTTCCTACCGGAGCTGTAACAAGGTCTTCGCTTGTCATAACTTCAGAAATGGAAATGGAGTAATCCTGGATAAAACGCAAATCACGGTTCGTTAAAATACCAACAAGCTTTTGTTCCTCAATAGAGTTAACAATAGGTACACCTGAAATACGGAATTTACCCATTAGATGCTCAGCATCGTACACCTGATGCTCAGGAGTAAGGAAAAATGGGTTGGTTATGACGCCACTTTCCGAACGCTTCACACGATCCACTTGTTCAGCCTGATCCTCAATTGACATATTCTTATGAACGATTCCCAAGCCACCTTGGCGAGCCATGGCGATAGCCATCTCAGCCTCTGTTACGGTATCCATTCCGGCACTAATAAATGGATTGTTCAACTGCAGGTTATCTGTCAGTTTTGTTTTAACCTGCACATCCTTAGGTAATACCTCGGATTTTGCTGGCATTAACAACACATCATCAAACGTTAATCCTTCTTTAGCGAACTTGTCTTCACGCATGATACTTCCTCCTCCTGATTCGTAATATGTATGCAACGTGCAATCCCTGCACAAGCTATGCAAGTAATGCTATTTTTATATACAATACGCCAACCTATTTGCTTTTTCAACTAGATAGCGAAACAAAATTAAAGAAAGTAGATTCAAAATTTTTAAACAGTTGGGAGATGATGTTATATGCAGGATATAGAGATGTTTTATACCTATCTGACGTCACAGCAAACGGCGCAGCATTATCTATACAACTGTTATAAAGTAATAGGGGAAATAGATGCGGATCGAAAAAGCTATGAAAACTGCACTGTTTTTACCTCGTATATACAACACGGGCAGATGTTTTACCAAAGTGGGCGTAACTCCTCTCCCATTCTGCAGCCAGTCCTTTACTTTTACGGCATGGCACATCTAATCAAAGCCTGCTTGATGACAGTAAGGCCAGATTATCCAGAATCGACAAGCCTACTTGCCCACGGGGTTACCGCAAGAAAACGAAAGAAAAAGGACTACTCTTTTCTGCGGGATGAAGTAAAGCTACAGCACAATGGCTTATTCCCTTACTTCTCTGAGCACTTATTTCATATAAATAGACTACCGTTTGAAAAAATTAATATGAAACAACTCCTTTCCCTCATTCCAGAAATGGGAACGATGCTTGGTTTCCACCAGGAGAAAGGGCTCTATCAGGTAGGAAGAATGCAGGGAACATGGCTAGAATTCCCACTTGAGATACTGGATGATTACCATACGACAAAGGATGGATTCCTTAATAAAATCTCCTCTTTTCTCCCAGAAATAAGACATATGGAATCAGATTCCCATCATATACAGGTAGAGCTTGCCAAGCCTTTGACTGAGCTCAAAGGCCCGTTCTACTCAGATAAAACACAAAGCCCCATCTTTTTTCCTGCAAAAAGAGAACTGTTCCTGCCACTCTCCGAGGTTATGGTCCATTACTTACTCTTATATAATCTTAGTATGCTCTGTCGCTATGAAACCGATTGGTGGGGAGATCTTTTTACATCAAAGTCAGATGTAGACTATCCCTTTATTACACAGTTTCTGAAAGAGTCAGCCGAAAAAGTACCGATCTTATTGGGATTAGAGCTTTATAAAAGAAAGGCTTGATGACGTTTAGATCGTCAGGCAGGGTGTGATGAATATTTTTTAGGAGCTGTTTGGGTGGTTTAATCGTCATACGGTGATGATGGACTCTTTGAGGAAATCACCAGCCGGTTTAATCATCATCAATGGGTAACGTACTATCTTTCAATTCATAAAAAATAGCCGGTAATCCTCATTACTGGATACCGACTATTTCTTCAATGAACACTTCTGTTTGCTGTAAGGATATGATATCCTTTTTACCTTCCATTCGTACCATAGGTCTCGTTGGATGCTTTGCATCTATAAACACAATTTCACCAAGCTGGTTATTGGAAAGACGAATTTTCGTTCCGATAGAAAAATGCGTCATACTTTCAACAAAGCTAGCAACAACATCTGGATCAAGGGTGGAAAACTGTTCCTTTTGCAATTCCTCTATTACTAAAAATGGAGATTGCTTTTCCTTATATGCCCTTTCACATGTCATGGCATGGTACATATCACAAACCGCTATTATTCTTGCAACTTTATGTATTTTTCCACTAGATAGGCCAAGTGGATACCCACTGCCATCCATTCTTTCATGATGCTGCAAAATCGCCAGCTTCACGGATTGTTTAATGGTTGGGATTTGTTCAACCATGCGATAAGAATAAGTAGGATGTTTTTTCAAATCGGTCATTTGTGCTGTGTTTAGTGTACCCGCTTTATGAAGAAGGTTATGGTCGACCTTTGCCATTCCTGCATCACATAAAAACCCGGCAAGTCCGATTTGGAGCCAATCGCCAGAGGGGTAGCCCATTTTTCTTGCAAGGAATGCGGATAGGATGCTGACTGCGACGCTATGATAGAAAATATAATCCCGCTTGTTTGCATAATGGTGCATGGTGTAAACAGCAGAGGAGATATCGTCCATTCTTTTTATTAAAGGAATGATTAGTTTGCGAACGTATGGCATATCTAAAGGCGCACCGTTTTTCCAGTTTTCAAACATTTTTTTGTATGCTTGTACTGTTTGTTCATAATGTTCCTGGAAAGGTGGGAGCTCTTCAGCAACTTTCTTTTCAGCCTTTTGCTGAACCTGTTCCACTTCCTCTGCCTTTTCTGGAGTATAGGAATCTCCTTCGACAAGCTTTGAAGAAACTTCTACACTTTCAACAATGAATTTTTTTATGACCGTAATATGTTCCTCAGTTAATACCGTGTTTTTTGGGATAATGTCTCTATTTGTTTTCCCTTTTATTTCTCTAAGCAACACACATCCTGGGACAAGCTGCGAGGCTTTTACCCTCATACCATTCTTCCCCCTTTACCATATTAATCAGGAAGGGGCCAAGGCCCCTTCCTGCAATTTTTTATTCCTCTGTATTCTCTTCTGTTGACTCTTCTGTTTCAGAAACTTCTGTTTCATCATCGATTTCTTCTTCGTCTTCATCTTGGTCAACACGTGCTACTGTTGCTACTTCCTCTTCTTCTTGTAGCCTGATTAAACGCACGCCCATTGTATTCCGGCCAGTTTCTGAAATATCCCGAACTGGAATTCGAATAAGTACGCCAGCTACGGTAATAAGCATGAGGTCTTCTTCTCCAGAGACAGCTTTTACAGCTACTACATGTCCCGTTTTATCTGTTAAGTTACATGTAAAGATACCTTTCCCGCCTCTGTTTGTTACGCGATACTCCTTCTCAGGAGTCTGTTTTCCATAACCTTTGCTTGTAACATGCAAGATTTTGGAATCCTCCTGAAGGATTTCCATGGATACAACCTCATCATCTTCCCGTAGTGAAATACCCTTCACACCGGCAGCTGTTCTACCCATAGATCGGATCTGATCTTCAGGGAAACGAATGAGATAACCGTTTTTCGTAGCAATCATCATATCTTTCGCACCATCGGTTAGACGCACTGAAATCAATTCATCTTCATCCCGAAGCCCTACAGCAATTAATCCACCTTTACGGATGTTAGCAAATTGCGAAAGCGTTGTTCGCTTGGAGATCCCGTGCTTGGTCGTAAAGAACAAGTAGTCTGTGTCAGTAAATTCATTTACTGAAATAACAGCGTTAACCCACTCGCCTTTTTCTATCTGCAAGAGATTAATGATTGGGATACCCTTCGCTGTTCTGCTGAACTCAGGTATTTCATAGCCTCTAGCCTTGTAGACCTTCCCTTTATTCGTAAAGAATAGAACGGTATCATGCGTAGAAGTTGAAACAAGATGTTCTACAAAATCATCTTCATTTGTCCCCATACCCTGAATACCACGGCCTCCGCGCTTTTGAGTTCGGTACGTAGAGGATGGCAAACGTTTAATATAACCTTGATGGGTTAAGGTAATCACAATATTTTCTTCTGGGATTAAGTCCTCATCCTCAAAGAAGTCAACGCCACCTAGAACAAGCTCTGTCCGGCGTTCGTCATTAAAGCGTTCTTTTACCTCTGTTAGCTCTTCACGAATAATCTCAAGAACTTTTTCCTCGTCGGCTAAAATAGCTTTTAATTCTTCAATTAGGTCAAGAAGTTCTTTATATTCATTTTCTATTTTCTCACGTTCTAGACCAGTTAACCGTTGCAAACGCATATCTAGAATTGCCTGTGACTGTTTTTCCGAAAGTTTAAAGCGTTCCATCAAACCGTCTCTAGCAATATCGGCTGTTTTGGAACTACGGATAAGAGCGATCACTTCATCCAAGTGATCTAACGCAATTCTCAATCCTTCTAAAATATGTGCTCTTGCTTCTGCTTTACGCAATTCAAACGCAGTCCGGCGTTTAATAATTACCTTCTGGTGCTCAAGGTAATATTCAAGGCATTGTTTAATCGTCAACACTTTAGGCTGACCATCAACAAGAGCCAATGTATTAATACCAAACGTTGTTTGCAGAGCCGTATGTTTGTATAAGTTATTTAACACGACATTCGCATTGACATCACGACGTAGCTCCATCACAATACGCATACCGTTACGATCTGATTCATCACGCAAATCGGTAATTCCTTCAATTCGCTTATCACGCACATGCTCTGCAATCCGCTCAATTAATTTTGCTTTATTGACTTGATACGGAAGCTCTGTGACGATGATCGTCGCCTTGCCGTTTGCATGCTCTTCAATGTTCGCTTTTGCTCTGACGGTAATTGATCCTTTGCCTGTTTCATAAGCTTTTCGTATCCCGCTTTTCCCTAGAATCTGGCCCGCTGTTGGGAAATCAGGTCCATGGATATAATCTTCCATCAATTCATTGATGGTGATATCCGGGTCTTTACTAATCGCAAGCACGGCGTCAATCGTTTCTCCTAGGTTATGTGGAGGAATATTCGTTGCCATTCCTACTGCAATTCCAGAAGTTCCGTTCACAATTAAATTAGGAAATCGAGCTGGAAAAACGACCGGCTCCCGTTCAGAGCCATCATAGTTATCTGTGTAATCAATTGTGTCTTTATTTATATCACGGAGAAGCTCCATGGATATTTTGGACATTCTTGCTTCTGTATAACGCATTGCTGCTGCTGAATCACCATCAACTGAACCGAAGTTCCCGTGGCCATCAACTAGCATATAGCGATAGCTGAAGTCTTGTGCCATCCGGACCATTGTTTCATAAACGGCTGAATCACCATGTGGATGGTATTTCCCAATAACTTCCCCAACGATACGGGCAGACTTTTTGTATGCTTTATCTGAGTGCATTCCCAGATCATTCATTGCATATAAAATTCTGCGATGCACTGGTTTCATGCCATCCCGTACATCTGGCAATGCACGTGATACGATAACACTCATTGCGTAGTCAAGGAAGGATGTGCGCATCTCATTGCTAATATTTATTTCCTGAACGTTTGAACGTTTTTCCTCTGCCATTCTTATACCTCCTATCACTATTCATCAAAAGAATAGTGATTTGCCTCAAATATTACATAAATTGATATGAATTAAACATCAAGATTTTTAACATATTGTGCATTCTCTTCAATAAAGTTCCTTCTTGGTTCCACTTTGTCTCCCATGAGCATATCAAATACTTGATCTGCTTCGATGGCATCTGCTAGGTCAACCTGGAGGAGTGTACGAGTATCTGGATCCATCGTCGTATCCCAAAGTTGGGTAGCATTCATTTCTCCTAGCCCTTTATAACGCTGAATCCCTGGCTTAGGTAATTGTGGAAGCTCTTTAAGCAATTTATCTAATGCTTTTTCGTTATAAACATAATGAACAGCTTTCCCTTGCTTGATTTGATATAAAGGTGGCTGTGCGATATAAATATAGCCATATTCGATTAATGGACGCATATAACGATAGAAAAAGGTTAATAGTAAAGTACGTATATGTGCACCATCGACATCGGCATCTGTCATGATAATGACTTTATGATAGCGGGCCTTCGTAATATCGAAATCTTCACCGATACCTGTACCAAGGGCAGTAATCATGGCACGAACTTCATTATTGGACAAAATTTTATCAAGTCGGGCTTTCTCAACATTGAGAATTTTACCGCGTAGTGGCAAGATCGCTTGAAAATGACGGTCACGACCAGACTTGGCTGAACCACCAGCAGAGTCACCCTCTACGATATAAAGTTCACTTATTTTTGCATCCTTAGAGGAACAGTCGGCAAGCTTACCTGGTAGATTCGAAATCTCCAGCGCACTTTTTCTTCTAGTCAGCTCTCTAGCTTTTTTCGCAGCTAAACGGGCACGTGAAGCCATAAGCCCTTTATCAACAATGATTTTTGCGACAGACGGGTTTTCATAAAGGAACTTGGAGAACATTTCACTGAAAACAGAGTCTGTAATGGTACGTGCTTCACTGTTACCAAGCTTTGTTTTTGTCTGTCCCTCAAATTGTGGGTCAGGGTGTTTGACAGAGACGATGGCGGTCATTCCTTCCCGTACATCATCACCAGATAGGTTTGGATCGTTTTCTCGGTATAAATTGTTTTTTCTCGCATAATCATTAATCACTCTGGTAAGACCTGTTCGGAAACCAGATTCGTGACTACCACCTTCGTAGGTGTGAATGTTATTAGCAAACGAGTACAAGCTGCTTGCAAAACCTTCGTTATACTGAATTGCAACTTCTACAGAGATTCCTTGATCTTCTCCCTCTGCATAGAATGGCTCATGCAAGACTTCTTTCGTGCGGTTGATAAATTCCACATAGGACTTTATCCCACCCTCGTAGAAATAGCTGACAGGTTCTTCATCCGTACGTTTATCTTCTACGGTGATGGTAATTCCTTTATTTAAGAATGCCAACTCACGCAAGCGCTGTGTCAACGTATCATAATCGTATTCGATTGTATCAAAGATTTCAGGGTCTGGAACAAAATGGGTAGTCGTTCCTGTTACGTCCGTTTCGCCTACGACCTCAATTTCTCCCTGTGGAACTCCCTTTTTAAAGCCTAAGTAATGAATTTTATTATCCAAGTGAACATGGACTTCCAATTTTGTTGACAGGGCGTTAACTACAGAGGCACCTACACCATGCAGTCCACCAGAAACCTTGTAGCCGCCACCGCCAAATTTTCCTCCAGCGTGGAGTACGGTCATGATAACTTCTAATGCTGGCCGACCAGTTTTCTTTTGTATGCCTACTGGAATACCACGGCCATTATCGCTTACGGTAATACTGTTATCTTTTTCAATTGTTACATCGATTCTGTCACAATATCCAGCTAATGCTTCATCGATACTGTTATCAACAATTTCCCATACAAGATGGTGTAAGCCTTTCTCGCTCGTTGATCCAATATACATGCCAGGTCTTTTTCGTACTGCTTCAAGTCCTTCTAGTACCTGAATCTGATCTGCACCATATTCGGATTGAGTATTCGTCATATTGTCTTCCATTGCCATGCTCTCACTTCCATTTCCTGTTACTTAAAATGTTTCGAATAAAAAACAGTATGCTACGCTTCTTCTGATTCTGTTTCTTCTTCCTTTATCTCATCTGAGAAATCATCTAGCTTACTGATGGTGGAGATCATACTAGCGCGTTTCTTTAATGTTGAGACAGAAAGCGTGCTATAGTAGATGATTTCCTTTGTGATCATGACTGATTTTGCATCAACCGTTGGACCTACTACTTTCTTTTCTTTGCCAGCGTTCTTCATCATTTCCTCCATGATGGTAGATGATGAGATTAAATTATAGTCAATGATTGCAACCACATCCTGAGAACGGATGACATTATCATTTCCGATATGAATAAACATGTTATCTCCCCCTCATTCTATTTTTCCACTTCACCATTACGGACACGGAATAATTCCGCTTTATTCAGGGTTTCATGATTTATTCCATCAACACTCGTAGTAGATACAAAGGTTTGCACCTTGCCTTGGATGGTATGAAGTAGGTGTGATTGTCGGTAATCATCCAGTTCACTCAACACATCATCAAGTAGAAGAATTGGATATTCCCCAACTTCATTGTAGATGAGTTCAATTTCTGCCAGTTTCACCGACAGGGCAGTTGTACGTTGCTGCCCTTGCGATCCATAGGTCTGGACGTCCTTACCGTTCACATAAAAGAGGAGATCATCACGATGCGGACCAATTAAACTTGTGCCACGTTCAATCTCTTTTTCTTGTATTTGTTGAAATTTATTTAAGTAGATACTCTCTATTTTCTCCTTATTATCATCTTCTGATACTTCAATAGTGGGAGAATACTTTATTTCAAGCCTTTCCAGCTCACGGCTGATACCATGATGGATCGGACTAGCCCATTTCCTTAATAATTCCAAAAAAACAAACCGTCTTTCCAATAAGGTCGCGGCATGTTCTACAAGCTGATCTGTGATGACTTGCAACATGGTATGATCTTGGCTTTTGCCACGCTGCAATTGTTTCAACAGATGATTTCGTTGTTTTAATATTTTTTGATATTGCCCTAGATGATAGATATAACGTGGCTGAATCTGCCCAAGCTCCATATCAATAAAACGCCTGCGTATTTGTGGTGCACCTTTAACCAACGTTAGATCCTCTGGTGCAAACATCACAACATTAAGCGCCCCGATATAGTCACTTAGCCGCTTTTGTTCTAGCCGGTTCAGCTTCGCTTTCTTACCTTTTGCCGAAAGAACAATCTCCAACGGAAAGGTTTGATTTCTTTTTGTTATCCTACCTTCTATTTTAGCATACTCTTTTTCCCATTGAATCAATTCTTTCTCTCTGGGAGTTCGGTGTGATTTAGTAAAGGCAAGTAAATAGATTGCCTCCATCAGGTTGGTTTTGCCCTGTGCATTTTCCCCGATGATGACATTTATTTTATTGTTAAATTCCATTTCCAGTCCGTCATAATTGCGGAAATTCCGTAATTTAAGCTGTTCTATGTGCATGACCAATCCTCTTTTTTTCGATTCAGATCAGAAGCGTTTGCTAGGAGATATTTCATGTGTCTCAAGCTTTTATCACTTTGTAGGATCCAATGCCTTCTAATTCAACAATATCCCCTGCATATAGCTTGCGACCACGACGATGCTCCCGTTCGTTATTTACTAATACACCCTCATCTTGCAGAAAAGCCTTTACCATCCCACCAGATTCCAATACATTGGCAAGCTTAATAAATTGACCTAGTGCAATATATTCCGTGCTAATTTCAATTTCTTCATGCATGTTATCACCAAGTTTCCTACTTTTTAGAAAAACGTTAAGACTGCCAAAAGATTTCAGGACAGTATAAAACATAGAAACACATACATTCACTAAAAATGAGCAAATGCAGTTTCTTTGTGTGGATATCATTAGTTTAAACCTGTAAACGTCATGTATACCTATTTTACTAAAGATTTGTCATTATGGAAAGGTATGACCCCATATTTGCATAATAAATGCCTGTATAGGCTTAAAATTGCTTTTAAAAAGCCATCAACCTGTTATATAGGTGCTGTCCAAAACAAAATAAAGAGCTAATAGCTCAGATTTATTTCCTTTGCATAAAAATGCTCGAGTAAAAAAACAAAACCATTATTACAATTTATACTTGACTAACCGTAGGAAAGAGGTTGGGACAAAAGTTCTCTAAGCAATTGAAAACCCGAACTATCATGCAACTCCTTGTATAAAGGTTTGCCTAGTTCGGGTTTTCTTGTTTTAGCGTAGGCAGAATGCGGAGACTCCAACGGGAATAGCGCGAGTCCGAAGACCCCACAGTGGTGCCTTTTCCACGAGGAGGCTGAGGCCGTGCCCGTGGAAAGCGAAGTGTTCTGCCAAGCGACGCTAAAAAGTATTATTCGTGTTTAAACGGCAATAATATAATTTTGTCCCAGCCTCTAAGCTCACATTCTGCTTATTAATACGTTCTAACAGGTAGAATTAATTGTAGGATCGGGTCATCGTTGGCAGGACGGATAATAAATGGTCGCATTGCGCCAGTGAATTCTACTTTCACTTCTTCGTATTCAATTGCCTTTAATGCATCAATCATATATTTGGAGCTGAAAGAGATCTTCAATTCCTCGCCGCTAATAGAAGGAACGGTAATTTCCTCTGCTACTGTTCCTACTTCAGGAGAATTACTTGTGATTTCAATCAATCCATTCCCTTTTGTGCTCAATCTAACAACATTATTCCGCTCTTCTTTTGCTAGAAGTGAAGCACGGTCAATTGTGCTTAAAAGTTCCTTCGTTTTTACATGAAGAACGGTTTTGCTTTGTTCTGGAATTAATCGGGAGGTCTCCGGATAATTTCCATCAAGCAATCTTGAAAGGAAGTTAAGATTTTTTGTACGGAACAGAATTTGATTATTTGTCACACTTATTTCTACTGTTTCTTCTGTATCATCTAATATCTTATTTAACTCATTCAGACTCTTACCTGGAACCACAACAGTTGGCAATTGACCTGGCGCCTCACTGACAGGAATTTCTCTAGAAGCTAAGCGATGGCTGTCTGTTGCTGTGAAAGTAAGATTGCCATTCTCCAGTTTAATATTTACCCCTGTTAGGATTGGTCGTGTTTCCATTGTTGAAACAGCAAACACTGTTTGTTTTATTAAACTTTTTAAGAGATCGATTGGCAACTCAAAGCTGTCATCCGTTTGTAATTTAGGTAGCTGTGGATATTCTTCTGCATCCTGACCATTTAAATTAAATTCAGCTTTTCCAGAACGAATCGTTACTTTTAAATTTTCATCTGATTCAATTTCCACTGTTTTTTCAGGGAGCTTACGAACAATATCAGGGAAATATTTTGCCTGTAGTACAATACTTCCTGCTTCAATTTGTTCTACATTTACATTGCCATTTTCCTCAGCTGGGATAAAGGATTCAATAGAGATATCTGAATCACTACCAGTTAAGGTAATACCACTTTCTTTTGCTTCAATTTTCATTCCAGTCAATATCGGAATAACGGTTCTGGATGAGATAGCCTTCATGACATCCTGCACACTGGATATTAATTGATCCCGTTGAATAACAAATTTCATGAATAAATCCTCCTAAGGGAAGTTCTTTTATATTTATTTTTTTTATAAAAATATAGTATTAATAGTAATAAGGCCTGTGAGTATGTGGATAAGCGATGAAAAGCCAGATTCACAAAAGTTATTCACATGTGGATAAACTGTTTGCAAGTTTGCACGGCTATTCACACTGTGCACAGGTCATATTTAGACAAAAGTTCTTAAAAAAGATAAAATCGCGTTCAATTTCCTAAAAAAGGATGGCTTTAGAATGATTTTAAGGTCTCTTTTATTTCTTCTATTTCACGTGTTAGCTGCGTATCGTTTTCCATTAGACGTGCAATTTTTTCATGGGCATGAATAACGGTTGTGTGATCACGTCCTCCAAATTCTTCGCCGATTTTTGGTAGAGAAGAGTCTGTCATTTCTCTAGATAGATACATGGCAATTTGTCGCGGAAATGCAATAGACTTTGTCCGCTTCTTTGCAATGAAATCCTCCAAGCGAATGTTGTATTTCTCGCCAACTGCTTCTTGAATCCTCGGTATACTAATGATTTTCGGTTTACTGCTTGGGATAATATCCTTTAAAGCGTCAGCAGCTAGCGAAGCGTCTATATCCTTGTTCACTAATGAAGAATAGGCGACAACGCGAATTAAGGCGCCCTCTAATTCCCGAATGTTCGTGTCAATTTGGTTTGCAATGTATAGCATTACCTCATTCGGAATATCAAGCCCCTCAGCCTTTGCTTTTTTCGTTAATATAGCAATACGAGTTTCCAGATCTGGTGGCGTAATATCTGTAATTAACCCCCACTCAAAACGGGAACGTAAACGATCCTCCAGTGTTGGAATTTCTTTAGGTGGCCGATCACTGGAAATGATAATTTGCTTACTTTCTTCGTGTAGCGTATTAAAAGTATGGAAAAATTCTTCCTGTGTCGATTCTTTTCCAGCAATAAACTGAATATCATCTATTAATAGGACATCGACATTTCGATATTTGTTGCGAAAGTTCACGGTTTTATTATCCATAATTGCGTTAATAAATTCATTCGTAAACTTCTCTGAAGATAAGTAAACAACCTTCGCATTTGGGTCGTGTTCACGTACATAATGGCCGATCGCATGCATTAAATGGGTTTTCCCCAATCCTACGCCACCATAAATGAATAGCGGATTATAGGCCTTTGCAGGAGCTTCTGCTACAGCAAGTGATGCAGCATGAGCGAATCTGTTACCTGCACCTATGACAAAGGTATCAAAGGTATATTTCGAATTCAGCATGGATCTTGGAGATTCGTGATTTGCTTCATTACCTGCAGTTTGCTTGGGTGCGACCTCTGAATCTTCAATTGGCGGTGTAGAATCTGGAATAATGAATTTAGTAGCCAAACGAGAACCTGTGATGTCTAGCAAAATATCAGATATGAGTGCGGTATATTGGTTCTCAAGCCAGTCTCTGGCAAATTCGTTGGGTGCTGAAATGACGAGTGTATTTTCTTCAAGAAATTCAGCTTTTGTGTTTTTCAACCAGGTATCGAAGCTAGGCTTACTAATTTTTTCTTCAATTTTTTCAAGGGTTGCGACCCAAAGTTCTTCAATGTTTTCCAAGCGGTTATTCACTCCTTCCTGGGTTTATATCATGACAGAAAAAGCCTCTCTCAATCATAACGATGGACAGGCATTCATTCATAAAAGGCGGTTTATTTGACCTTGAGTAGGCATGCTGTAATGAACGATATAAAAATGGGACTTGTGGACAGTTGCGTACAGTACACTAATACATCTGAAAAGCTTATAAACGTTATTAACATTTCTGTGGATAACATTATAAACGATGGTGTTAATAAATATCCACATGTTATCCACAGTTTGTGAATAACTAAAATCCCTCAAATCGATTTACACAAGTTAAACACAATTATAATACCAAAAAAAGTCGCGGTATGCAATGTTCTTTCGACATTTATCCACAAGGTCCATTGCTTGTAGATAATAAATATCCACACCACTATATTTTGTGATTTTCCTGTCGATATGTGTTGTGGATAGTATTTTTTTGTCATAAAAGAGTGAACAATAGATTGTGGATAGTAGAATATAAGGCAAACTCTTTTTTAAATGAGCCTCTCTAGAAAAGTTGTTCACTTATTCATCGATTTTGAAGAATATCGTCTAGTGGAAGTAAAGGTATGTCGACATGGAGTTGATCAACCGAATTTTGGAATGTAATAATTTTTCGTCGAAGAGAATTTTTTATTGGTAGAGGTATGGTATGGCTGCTAACCACCAAGTAGGTAGAGAAAAAGGTGATATTCTATCCACACGTGAGCAGACCAGGGGTATAATTCTGTAAAAAACAGCCAATAACAAAAAGGAAGTTGACAGAAGGGCTGGTTATTATTTATAATTACAAAGACTGTCTATGAATATGACTTTTAAACAGGATATTTCATCCCTTGGGGAGGTGCATGATAAATGAAAAGAACGTTTCAACCAAATAACCGTAAACGCAAAAAAGTACATGGCTTTCGTACGCGTATGAGTACTAAAAACGGACGTAAAGTTTTAGCTCGTCGTCGTCGTAAAGGAAGAAAAGTATTGTCTGCATAGGCCACTGAAAAGTCAGTGGTCTTTTTTCACACTTAGGAATTTATGAATGGTTAGCTAAGAAGTAAATCGTTATCGTTTTTATTATTAAATTCCAAGTAGAGGGAGTACTTACAAATTCGCTACATGATGGCGAATTTGAGTATTTCTAACTGACTTTAGGCCATAGCAACAATCTGGTACATCGGGTTTTATCCCGGTACCATTACATAGAATACGAAGGACAAGCTGTATATGTAGAGTAGTAAAGGTGATCATGATGAAAAAAGAGTACCGCATCAAAAAGAACGAAGAATTTCAACAAACATTTAAGCATGGAAAGTCTTTTGCAAATAGACAGCTTGTCATCTATTATATAGAGAAAAAAGGTCAAGAACATTATCGTGTAGGTCTTTCAGTAGGAAAGAAAATTGGAAATGCGGTCACCAGAAATCGCATTAAACGCTATTTACGACAGGCTTTCCAGGAGATGGATGACCGGATAAAATATCCCCATGATATTGTGATCATTGCAAGACAACAAACGAAAAAAATGTCGTATGAAGAAATTAAAAAAAGTCTCAATCATTTACTTTATAAAGAGCGACTACTAAAAAAATAACGTTATTATATAGAAAGCTATATGGTTTTAAGGTAAAATTTATATAGGACAATCTGTATAAGGCTTATGTTAAGCGTTTGCGCTTTTCATATAGTTAGGAGGAAACAATTTGCGTAAAAAGTATTTTCTGCTTGTAACACTGATTTTGTTGCTGGCAATCCTTTCTGGTTGTACACAGGTTAACGAACCAATCACACCAGAAAGTGAAGGATTTTGGAATACTTACTTCGTGTATCCATTATCCAAGGTTATTATTTATTTTGCCGAGTTATTCAACGAAAACTATGGTCTTTCCATTGTAATTGTGACCATTTTAGCCCGGTTAATCCTAGTACCGTTAAACGTTAAGCAATTAAAAAGCTCGAAAGCGATGCAGGATGTTCAACCGGAATTAAAAGAAATTCAGAAAAAGTACAGTTCCAAGGATGCAAATACGCAACAAAAACTGCAACAGGAAACAATGGCGCTGTTCCAAAAGCATGGTGTAAATCCGCTAGCTGGTTGTTTACCTATTTTTATTCAAATGCCGATTTTAATTGCGATGTATCATGCTATCATGCGAACTGAAGAGATTAGTACACATAGCTTTTTATGGTTTGAACTAGGTTCACCAGATCCAATTTTCTTATTACCGTTAATTGCAGGTGGGGCAACCTTTATTCAACAAAAGCTTATGATGGCTGGTAGTCCGGCAGCAAACAATCCGCAAATGGCAGTTATGCTATATGTTATGCCGATCATGATTGCTGTATTTGCAATTTTCTTCCCAGCAGCACTAGCACTATACTGGGTTGTAGGGAATATCTTTATGGTTATACAAACTATTTTTATCCGTAAACCAATGATGAAACAAGTAGTTGGAGGAGACAAAAAGTGAGAGAAATAACTGCGAGTGGACAAACAGTTGAGGAAGCGGTCCAGTCAGCATTAGAGCAGTTGAACACCACAAAGGATCAGGTTGAAATTGATATAATAGACGAGGGTAAGAAGGGCTTGCTTGGTCTATTTGGTTCCAAACGTGCTTTTGTAAAAGTGACGTTAGCAAAGAACAAAGTGGAAGAAACACAAGTATATCTTAGCCAAGTGATTGCAAATATGAATGTAGAAGCAGAAATCAAGATGGACGTGGTGGGGAACCATGTTAATTTTGAGCTGAGCGGTGATAATATTGCTGTATTGATTGGGAAACGTGGTCAAACACTAAATGCGATGCAATATTTGCTACACCTTGCAATAAATAAAGATGGAAAGCAGTTTTACACCGTCTCCCTTGACGCAGAAGGGTATCGCCAACGCAGGAAAGACACACTAGAGTCTCTTGCTGCAAAAATGGCTGATAAAGCTGTTCGGTTAAACAAAAAAGTTGCACTAGAGCCAATGCCTTCATTCGAACGCAAAATTATTCATAGTGCCCTGCAATCCAATAAAAACATCAACACCTATTCAGATGGAGTCGAGCCACACCGACACATCGTCATCAAGCCATAATTGAAAAACAATTTAAGTTTCTATGTTTTAATCTAAGTGTAGAGAATACATGGCGACTCCGACGGGAAAGCGAAATGTTTTCTCAGAACGACATAACGTATAAGTTGAATGAAACTAAAATCCGTTTGGTTTTCAAGTGAAACCAAACGGATTTTTTGCGTTATAAAAGTGTAAAACTGTACCAGTCTAGCAAGTTCAATCTTTGGTGAGCGTAGTAATAGAACCTCCACTATCCACAAATAGAGGTTTAAAGTCGGCGATTCAGTTTCAGGAACTATACACATGTGGATAAAAACACAATAAAGAGAAGTGAAAAACTGTTGTGGATAACTTTATTTTTGGGTAAAGATGTGGTATTCTATTAAGTTAGTGGCGATAAAAATATAATTCGTTATTAATATAGATAAAGAACACGTTTCTGGAGGTGAAATGTAGTGGAGACAGATACAATTACAGCAATATCCACACCTATTGGCGAAGGAGCGATTGCCATCGTCAGGCTAAGCGGTCCTGAGGCAATCTCCATTACCGAACAAATTTTTAAAGGAAAAAGCTTAAGCGAAGCTGATTCTCATACGATTCACTATGGCAAAATCCTTGATCCACAAACCCAAGAGGTTGCCGAGGAAGTTATGGTTACCTTAATGCGTGGGCCAAAGACATTTACACGGGAAGATGTCGTGGAAATCAACTGTCATGGTGGAATGGTCGCCGTAAACCGTGTGTTGGAAATTATTTTGAGTAAGGGTGCAAGACTGGCTGAACCCGGAGAGTTTACAAAGCGCGCCTTTTTGCATGGAAGGATTGACCTTTCTCAAGCAGAGGCAGTAATGGACTTGATCAGAGCAAAGACAGACAAAGCGATGTCTGTTGCCTTAAAGCAGATGGATGGAAGGTTATCCGGGCTGATTCAAACTCTGCGGCAGGATCTACTCGAAACAGTAGCCCATGTTGAGGTAAACATCGACTACCCGGAGTACGATGATGTAGAGGAAATGTCCAATGAAGTGATGCGTGATAAAACAAAAGAAGTGCATCGCGAAATTGATAATCTTTTACAGGTTGCCAAACAAGGAAAGATATTACGTGAAGGGCTTGCTACAGCGATTATTGGCCGGCCAAATGTCGGCAAGTCTTCCTTGATGAATGCACTAGTTCAAGAAAACAAAGCCATTGTAACCGAAATACCTGGCACGACTAGAGATATCATTGAAGAGTATGTAAATGTTCGCGGGGTTCCCTTGCGTCTTGTAGATACTGCAGGGATAAGAGAAACAGAAGATATAGTAGAAAAGATAGGGGTAGAGCGTTCACGCAAGGTTTTAAAGGAATCTGACCTTATCTTATTTGTTTTAAACCATAACGAAGTACTGTCCGAAGAAGATGAAAAGCTTTTTGAAGCAATTCAAGGACTTGAATATATCGTAATTATTAATAAAACTGATTTAGAACAAAACTTAGATCTAGATAGAGTAAAAGAGCTAGCAGAAGGAAACCCGATTGTGACAACCTCTTTATTGGTAGAAGCAGGGATTGATAAGCTAGAACAAGCCATTGCTGACACGTTTTTCTCTGGTGAGATTGATACCGGTGATTTAACCTATGTATCAAACATACGTCATATCCAACTATTGAAACAGGCGAAAGAAGCATTGGAAGAAGCGATGCAAGGGTTGGAAATGAACATGCCACTGGATATCGTGCAAATTGATGTAACGCGAACGTGGGAATTTTTAGGTGAGATTATTGGTGATACTGCTAGTGACAGCTTGATTGATCAATTGTTCTCCCAATTTTGTTTAGGAAAATAATCGATGAGGTAGGGACAGAACAAAAAGTTTTAGCTAAAAGACGGATGATAGTAGAGAAGCGGTTTTTCAAAAGTCATTCATCGGATTATTCTTTAGCGTAAATATTATTGTCCCAACAACACTTTAAATAATAGGAAGGATGAAAAACAATGACATATGATGCTGGGCATTATGATGTAATCGTGATTGGTGCAGGGCATGCTGGTGTAGAAGCAGGATTAGCTTCAGCACGTATGGGTGCAAAAACTTTAATGCTGACACTCAATTTGGATATGATTGCTTTTATGCCATGTAACCCCTCTATCGGTGGGCCGGCTAAGGGAATTGTTGTCCGGGAAATAGATGCGCTTGGTGGCGCGATGGCAAAGGTAATTGATAAGACGCATATCCAAATGCGTATGCTGAACACAGGGAAAGGTCCAGCTGTTCAAGCGTTAAGAGCACAAGCTGATAAGCCTTTATATATAAAAGAAATGAAAAATATTATTGAAAACGAAGAAAACCTAACAATCAGACAAGGTATGGTAAATGAGTTAATTGTTGAGGATGGGGTATGTAAAGGAGTAATAACAGAATCAAAGGCTGCATATAGCGCCGAGACAGTTATTATTACGACAGGTACGTTTATGCGTGGTAAAGTGCTGATGGGAGATTTAGAATACGAAAGTGGTCCAAATAACCAAAGAGTATCTGTAAAACTTTCAGAGCATCTTGAGGAGCTAGGCTTTGAGCTTACTCGTTTTAAAACAGGGACTCCACCACGAGTGAACAGTCATACCATTGACTATTCGAAGACGGAGATTCAACCAGGGGATGAGAAGCCGCAAAGCTTTTCATACGAAACAACTGAATATATTACAGATCAAATTCCATGCTGGTTGACCTATACAAATGAATTCACACATGAAATTATTAATGAGAATCTTTCCTTATCTGCCATGTATTCGGGAATGAAACGTGGTACAGGACCGAGATATTGCCCATCTATTGAAGATAAAATTGTGCGTTTTAATGATAAACCACGTCACCAAATCTTTTTGGAGCCAGAAGGAAGAGATACAGAAGAGGTTTATGTTCAAGGATTATCAACCTCACTTCCTGAATCGATCCAACATGACATGGTGCGAAGTGTAGAAGGGTTGGAAAACGCAGAAATTATGCGTGCTGGTTATGCCATTGAGTATGATGCAGTTGTTCCAACACAGTTATGGCCAACATTAGAAACGAAAAAAATTCCTGGGCTTTATACAGCTGGCCAAATTAACGGTACTTCTGGTTATGAAGAAGCAGCTGCCCAAGGGATTATGGCAGGAATTAATGCAGCAGCAAAAGTGCTTGGAAAAGATCCGGTTATTTTAGATCGTTCACAAGCCTATATTGGTGTTCTCATTGATGATCTTGTTACAAAAGGAACTAATGAGCCATATCGACTGCTTACCTCACGTGCGGAATATCGTCTGTTGCTTCGTCATGACAATGCTGATCTACGTTTGTCAGAAACAGCAAATGAGCTGGGCTTGATTACGGATGCTCGTTACCAAAAATTTGTTAATAAAAAGCGTTTGGTAGAGGAAGACAAGAAACGGTTGAATAAGCTTATTATTAAACCAAGTGAAGCCATCAATCAGGTGATGGAGGAAGCAGGAGCAACCCCATTAAAAGAAGCAGTAAAGGCGTACGATTTATTAAAGCGACCGGAGCTTTCTTATGACATTATTGAACAAATGATAGAACCTAATCCGGAACTTTCAGAAGAAATGAAGGAACAGGTTGGCATCCAAATTAAGTATGAAGGTTATATTAAAAAAGCCTATGAACAAGTTGCTAGAATGCTTAAAATGGAAGATAAAAAAATTCCAGTTGATATCGATTATGATGAAATAGGGGGAATTGCCACAGAAGCGAAAGAGAAGCTTAAAAAGGTCCGTCCATTATCTGTTGGGCAAGCGTCACGGATCTCTGGTGTTAACCCGGCTGATGTTTCGATCCTGCTTGTTTATATCGAACAAGGTAATATTGCGAGGATGGCTAACTAGTTTAAAAAAGTGGAAGAATAAAGTAGTAAAGGTTATATGGTGCGGGATAGATGCAATCTACCCGCATTATAATACATATTAAAAGTGTAAAAACGTAAAGGAGATTCCATACTATGAATCCAGAAGAATTTGCTGCTGCATTGAAAGAAAAGGGGATTGAGCTAACAGCATATCAGCTCGAGCAGTTTGCCACTTACTTTCAAACCTTAACAGAATGGAATGAAAAGATAAATTTGACAGCGTTGACAGCTGAAGAGGATGTTTATTTGAAGCATTTTTATGATTCTATTTCTGCTGCGTTTCATTTTGACTTCATTGGTCCTTTGCATATTTGTGATATAGGGGCAGGTGCGGGATTTCCAAGTATTCCGTTGAAAATTTGCTTCCCAGAGTTAAAGGTAACGATCGTAGATTCATTGCAAAAGCGGATAGGTTTTCTTAACCATTTAGCAGCACAACTCGGGCTTAGCGATGTAGCCTTCTATCATGATAGAGCGGAAACTTTTGGTAAAAATAACAACTTCAGGGAGAGTTTCGATATTGTGACGGCTAGAGCGGTGGCAAGGATGTCTGTTCTCAGTGAATTATGCTTGCCGCTAGTTAAAAAAGGGGGCGTCTTTATTGCGATGAAAGGAGCCCAGGTTAAGGAAGAACTTTCTACAAGCAAAGCTGCGGTAGAGTTATTGGGTGGAAAGACAGCCGATACCTTCTCATTTACATTACCCAAAGAAGATAGTGAACGTTCAATAGTTGTAATAGATAAAGTACGAAAGACACCAAAGAAATATCCGAGAAAGCCTGGTACACCCAATAAGGAACCTATCGAATAAGTTTTAAAAAAATTCTATGTAATATGGGTCATATAGTTACAATTAATTACTTTCTTCTGCTTTATTATGGTAAAATAGAAGTAGAGTCTGCGTGACGTTGATTTTAACGTATTTAAAATTTATTCCGGTGTAACTGTCCGTAAGACTCCCCCTTTCAAGACATTAAGTTAAAGCGTCATGTTAAAGTGGGAGTAACGGACGCTAACACCTCGATTCGTTCAACTAACAATCAGTGGGGGAAGAATAAAGAACTCCACTGATTGAAGGTTCACTTTATTGTGCTAGGGATCCTTTATTTTGGCATGTCGAATAAAGTGTTTTTCTTTGCTAGCATTTAATAGTAGGGCTACATGCCATGAAAACAATAATGTTTCACGTGAAACATTTGATACATAGATCATCATTATTTGAGGAACGCAGTCGCTTACCAGGACTAACACGTTTCTTTAAACTAGTAAATCAAAAGGTGGTGTCTGATGATGGTAAAGCCTTTTAATAAAATTTTTGGTTTGGGAGAAAAACCTTCTTCTGACTCTGAAACAGAAGTAGAGGTAGAAGTAGAAGCCTATCATCCGGATGAAGTGATTCAGCTTCCAGTAAGTGATATTGAGCCCAATCGTTATCAACCAAGAACTATTTTTAAGGAAGAGAAAATAAAAGAACTCGCACAAACCATTAATACACATGGTATGATCCAGCCGATTGTTGTGCGTAAAATGGAAGATGAAGAAGGCAAGTATGAACTGATTGCAGGAGAGAGACGCTGGCGCGCTGTACAGTTTTTAGGCTGGGAGAAAGTCTCTGCAATCGTTCGAGAAATGACAAATACAGAAACGGCTTCTGTAGCATTAATAGAGAACCTGCAACGTGAAGAATTAACAGTCATTGAGGAAGCAAAAGCATATGCCCAATTATTGGAGCTCCATTCTTTAACACAGGAAGCATTGGCACAACGGTTGGGGAAAAACCAATCAACCATTGCCAATAAACTTCGATTATTAAAGCTTCCGGAAGAGGTTCAAGAAGCGTTACTAAATAAAATGATTACCGAACGTCATGCACGCGCATTAATTAAATTAAAAGATCCAGTAAAGCAGCTCGAAATTCTTAAGGATATACTTGAGAATGAATTAAATGTAAAACAGACAGAAGAGCGGATCGCGAAGATCAATGATCCAAAAGAGGCCCCGCCTAAAAAGAAGGCAACCCTAAAAGGCTTCAGCAAAGATATTCGAATTGCGATGAATACTATTCGGCAGTCCTTAAGCATGGTTTCTGATACTGGGGTCGAAGTGGAGTCAGACGAGCAGGAAATGGATGACTATTATCAAATAACAATTAAAATACCGAAACAGAAATAATTCTCCTACTTTATCTTAAATAATCCATACCCATCTTAAAAGGAGATGGGTATTTTTCTCACACATTAGGAAAAAGTATAAAATTTCAGCTAGGAAGCAATTACGATGCAGTTAGAATTTTAATGTTCCAAGTATATGAAAAACGTATACATTCGCTAAGAGGCGTGCGAATGCGGGTTTTCTAATAACACATTCCATCCCTTTGCTAGATTGCCTACTAATAGGCTAATTCATCGATATTTCTCCTCTTTATTTCTCCTGTAATTACAAATTCTTAACAAAAGTGAAAATTATCTCGTCCTTTTATTGCAATTAGTGATAAAATAAAATGTATATCGTTAGGTAGGTGTCAACATGGGAAAAATTATCTCCATCGCAAATCAAAAAGGTGGCGTAGGGAAAACAACTTCATCCGTTAATTTGAGTGCTTGCCTCGCCCATTTAGGTAATAAAGTGTTACTTGTCGATACAGATCCTCAAGGGAACGCAACTAGTGGGGTAGGCGTGAATAAGGCAGATGTTAAGCATTGTATTTATAATGTGCTAGTAGAAGACATGCCGGCTGAAGAAGTTTGCATTCCCACAAACGTAAACAACTTAGATATAATACCTGCAACCATCCAGCTTGCCGGAGCAGAAATTGAGCTTGTTCCGACTATTTCGCGGGAAATTAGGTTGAAAAAATCCCTGGAGAGTCTAAAAGAAGAGTATGATTACATACTTATCGACTGTCCACCTTCATTAGGTCTATTAACACTAAATGCACTAACTTCATCTGATTCAGTGTTAATCCCAGTACAATGTGAATATTACGCGTTGGAAGGCCTAAGCCAACTATTAAATACTATTCGTCTTGTTCAGAAGCATTTGAATAAACACCTTATGATTGAAGGGGTTCTTCTGACTATGCTGGATGCTCGTACAAATCTAGGTATCCAAGTAATTGACGAAGTAAAAAAATACTTCCAAGACAAAGTCTATCAATCTATCATACCGAGAAATGTAAGGTTGGGAGAGGCGCCAAGTCATGGACAACCCATTATAACGTATGATCCTAAGTCTCGAGGTGCAGAAGTATATCTTGAATTAGCGAAGGAAGTGGTGGCCAATGGCGAGAGGGTTAGGTAAAGGTATAAATGCTTTCTTTCCTGAGATTGAGGAAAAGCCAGATGAAAAAATAGAAGAAATAGCTATTTCGGAGTGTAGGCCAAATCCTTATCAACCTAGGAAGACATTTCATGCAGACGCAATTGAAGAACTTAAAGAGTCAATTTTAGAATATGGCATTATACAGCCACTAATAGTTCGAAAAAGTATTAAAGGATATGAAATTGTAGTAGGGGAGAGAAGATTCCGTGCTGCAAAAGAGGCAGGTCTGGAAACTGTTCCTGTAGTCATCAAAGAACTATCTGATGACAGAATGATGGAACTAGCTCTGTTGGAAAATCTCCAAAGGGAAGATCTAACACCGATAGAGGAAGCACACGCCTATACAAATTTAATGACCGAGCTAAAAATTACCCAGGAAGAATTGGCAAAAAGACTTGGGAAGAGTAGATCACATATTGCAAACATTGTTCGACTTCTTTCCTTGCCAGAGCAAATTATCGCTTATATTAATAACGGGGAAGTTTCCATGGGTCATGGGAGAGCATTATTAGGTTTAAAGGATAAAACAAAGGTAATCCCGCTCGTGAATAAAGTCCGTAAAGAAAAATTAAACGTGAGGCAAGTCGAACAGCTAATTATACAACTGAACGAAAACCCAGTTAAAAAAGATGTGGAAAAACCTAAAAAGGACGTATTTCTCGAGGAGAGAGAATCCTTTTTACGTGATCGATTTGGTACAGCAGTAACAATCCAGCGCGGAAAGAAAAAAGGTAAAATCGAAATTGAGTTTTATACAGACGATGACTTACAGCGAATCATTGAAGTGTTAGAGGATTGATCTAAAAAAGACTGGCGGTGTTTATCGTCAGTCTTTTGCTATTAAGTACACTAACTACAAGCATTTCTTAGCTTTTCTTGGACACATTGTTTCACGTGGAACAATTCTTTAAGAGAGACTTTTTACATACTGGAGAGGTAGCAATGGTATTATACGGGACACTAGTAAATGGCGCACTTATTATTATTGGAAGCATATTAGGTTTATTCTTCACCAAAATCCCAGAGCGTTATAAAGAGACAGTCATGCATGGGATTGGATTGGCAGTTTTGCTCATTGGTTTACAAATGGCATTCACAACAGAAGTCATTATTATCGTGTTATTAAGTCTGTTAACGGGGGCAATTATTGGCGAACTTCTGAGGTTAGAAGAAGGCCTAAACCGCCTAGGTAATTGGATAGGAAGCAAATTTACGACAAAGAACGACAATTTTAGTGTGGCACAAGGCTTTGTTACGGCTTCTTTGATTTTTGTGATTGGTGCTATGTCCATACTCGGTGCATTAGATAGCGGCATACGTGGAGACCATGAAGTGCTTATAACAAAGGGTATACTGGATGGGTTTGTTGCACTCGTGCTCACGACAACACTGGGATTTGGTGTGATCCTATCTGCAATCCCTGTAGTTATTTATCAAGGAGCAATCGCCTTACTCGCAACACAAATAGAAAACTGGCTTCCAGAAGCCTTCCTTAATGGACTTATTGTTGAATTAACGGCAGTCGGTGGATTACTAATCGTAGCAATTGGTTTAAATCTTTTGAAGTTAACTCAAATCAGAATTGGGAACCTACTTCCTTCCATTCTAACAGTGGGTGTTATCTACTCTATTTATTATCTTATATAAATATGAAAAACAACGGGTGAATACTCGTTGTTTTTCTATTTGTTCTTAAATTTTATTCAACACCTAGGATGGCGGTGCAGTTGTCTTCATTTGTTCACTAAATCGCAGTACGACAGAGGGCTTAGGCTGATTATATGTCATGCGTTGATCAATTTGATCCAATACACCCGTGATTCTGGTTGCCATATCCATTACAATCGAGAGTCTCGTATTTTGAAGGACGGAATGCTCCATGAATCCACTTATATTTACCACTCCAGTAAGATGCACATCCCCGATATCTGGTAAGGGCTTGTTTAAGGCCGCTCCTGGCTTAATAGGACCAGTCCCGGATATAATGTGACCTATGGAAGAATTTTTCCCGAGACAGGCATCTATGGCGATAATAAAAGGGTTAATATGTCGCTTGTTTATAAGTTCAATATAATCGTGGAGATTTGTAGCATGAACTGGTTCGTGAAGGGTTCCATATACAGACATATGCTTTGGTTTAGTTTCGGTAAAGAGGGTACCAATTAATGGACCCAGGGAATCACCTGTTGAGCGGTCGGTACCAATACATACGAGGACATAATCTCTTGGTATAGCCGGCAGCCATGAAATTATCTTTTCGCTCATGACATGAAATAGCTCGGGGTCTGTGTGGTGCATACGAAAGTTTTCTTTAGTAGGGGTGATACGACTTTTTAGATTCATAGCTTATCCTCCAAATACATATTGGTATAGTATACGGAAAATTTCAGAAATCTATACATACAATATGGATATATGGGGGACAAAACATGCGAGCAGGGATAAAGTGGATGTTTTTAATTATTGGGACGACAATCGGGGCAGGATATGCCTCAGGGAGAGAGCTATGGCAATTTTTTGGCCATGAAAGTGGACTTGCTATTCTATTGTTTGCTATGTTTTTTTCCCTTTCATGTGGGGTGATCATGAGTCTGAGTTTTAAAAAGCAATCGGTGCATTATTTGCCAGTGTTACGTATTATCGTCGGCAAGAGGATGACGGGGATTTACGATGTCATGATATTTCTATATCTATTTACTACAACGGTCGTTATGATTGCTGGGAGCGGTGCTACAGGACAAGCGTTTAATTTCCCCTACTGGTGGGGTATAGGTATTATGTTAATGGCGTTGATAGCACTGTTTATGAAGGATATAAATGGACTGCTTTCTATAAATCAATTCATTCTCCCACCTTTGTTAGGCGGTTTGGTGTACGTTTTACTATTATTTACGATCGATCAAGAACTCGAGCTGTTCTCCCACTGGCGTGAACAACGTAATTGGACAGCAGCTTTTCCATTCACAGCATTAAACATCCTACCATTAATCGCCGTACTTGGGGCAGTTGGGAATAAAGTGAAATCAAAAAAAGAAATATGGGTAGCCTGTATTGGGAGTGGTTTTCTGTTAGGAATCATTTCCTATATCTATAACAATAGTCTTATCCAAATTGCAGACGAGCTACTCCTTTACGAGATTCCGTTATTTGCCATTCTACAGCATTACCCCGTGCAAATGATTATTTTCATAAGTATCTTATTATGGTTTGCGATTTTTACAACCGCAGCTTCTGGTATTCTAGGCATTGTGACTAGAATTCAAAGTTATGTAAACAAACCATTATGGTTGATTGTCGTGGTTACCTTGGTTACAATGATTCCATTAACGGCATTAGGATTTAGTACACTGGTTAGTTATTTGTACCCCATCTATGGGATATTGAATTTATATGTGTTAACTAGACTGCTGCTATTTCCTTTATGGTATAAACAAACGTAGAAAAAACATAGCAACATGACGAGGAGGAGAAGTAGTGAATATTGGAGAGAGGTTACAAGAATCTTGGGATTATCTGACAGGCCCTGGCCTATGGCTTAGTATCGGGGAGGGCGTTTTAAGAATTATTTTGATTATTGTCCTAGCATTAATTATCGTCCGGGTTACGAGAAACCTAGTGGACCGGCTCTTTAAAAAAAGAGAAAAGGGGCCAATTCGTATAACAGAAAGGCGAGAAGCTACATTAAAAAAATTAATAAAGAATGTGGTAGCCTATGTTGTCTATTTTGTTGCCATTCTTATGATTCTGGACAATGTTCTAGGATTTAAAGTTGGGCCATTACTGGCTGGAGCTGGTGTTGCTGGACTGGCTATCGGGTTTGGTGCGCAAAACCTTGTGCGTGATATCATTTCCGGGTTCTTTATTATTTTTGAGGATCAATTCTCAGTAGGGGACTATGTTGGAGTAGCCGGAATTGAAGGAACGGTAGAAGAAATTGGACTACGTACTACAAAGGTGCTGAGCTGGACTGGTGAGTTGCACGTGTTACCAAATGGCAATGTCACACAGGTTATAAACTACTCTATTCATAATGGTCTTTCTATTGTAGACGTTAATATTCCCTATGAAAGCAATGTAAATGATGCTGAAAATGCGATCAACAATATTGTCGCTACACTACCAGATAAGTACGACTTTATTGTTGGGGTTCCAGAAATCATTGGCGTACAAAATTTAGATGTATCACACTTTACGATCCGCATCATTGCTGATACACTTCCTGGTTTCCAATGGGCCGGTGAACGAAATATTCGAAAAGAAATTCAAAACCAATTGTACAATGCAGGAATCGAAATCCCTGCGCCGCGTATTGTAATGTACTCTGGAAATGATAAAGAAAAATTACTAGATAAAAATCGCGAGCGCGGTGAGTAATTTCCCTATATAATAGAGCTATTAACTTTAAATAAAGGAGAAAAGGGAATGGCGGAGAAAGATTTTAACTTACATGATGTTGTGCAAATGAAGAAGCCTCATCCGTGTGGAGAGAATCGCTGGAAAATAATTCGGATGGGAATGGACATTCGAATTAAGTGCCTTGGATGTGATCATAGTGTGATGATTCCACGAAGAGATTTTTCAAAGAAAATGAAAAAGGTTTTGGAAAAAGCAGAATCGTAATCTGAACAGATGCTTGCGAAAGGATCGAAAACTTTAAATATGTGTAAAATGGACGATTCTCCTCGAAAAATGGTATCATGAGAGTAGAAAAAGATAGTGTTAGATAAAAAAATAAGGTTAAAAACAAAAATAGGCATTTTAAAATGCCTATTTTTGTTTTTTGCTAGCTTGTCAATTGATTGTCTACTATCTATAATTAGGAGGACTACCACGTTCATGTGAATGGAAATCCTTAAGGAGTGAAGGTTGTATGGCTTTAACAGCAGGAATCGTCGGTCTTCCGAATGTCGGAAAATCAACATTATTTAATGCAATAACGCAAGCGGGAGCAGAAGCTGCGAACTATCCGTTTGCAACGATTGATCCCAATGTAGGTATTGTGGAAGTACCCGACGAGCGCTTAGATAAATTAACAGAATTAGTAAAACCGAAGAAAACCGTACCCACTGCATTTGAATTCACTGATATCGCAGGAATTGTAAAAGGTGCAAGTAAAGGAGAGGGACTAGGAAACCAATTCTTATCCCATATACGCCAGGTGGATGCGATTTGTCAGGTCGTCCGCTGTTTCCAAGACGAAAATATTACACATGTTTCCGGAAAAATAGATCCAATTGATGATATCGAAATCATTAATTTGGAGCTAATTTTGGCTGACTTAGAAACCGTCAACAAACGGTCTCAACGTGTAGAGAAACTGGCAAGACAAAAAGATAAGGAAGCTGTGGCAGAGCAGGAAATCCTTGTGAAGCTAAAAGCTGGCCTAGAGGAAGAAAAGCCTGCTCGAGCATTGGACTTCTCGGAAGATCAATGGAAAATAGTAAAAGGCCTTCACTTACTAACAGCAAAGCCGACTTTATATGTGGCAAATGTTAGTGAAGAAGAGGTTGCAGATCCTGACGGCAATGAAAACGTACAAAAGGTAAGAGAATTTGCAGCTGCAGAAAATGCAGAGGTTATTGTCATTTGTGCGAAGATAGAAGAAGAAATTTCGGAGCTTGATCAGGAAGAGAAGGAAATGTTCCTCGAAGATCTCAACATTACGGAGTCTGGACTGGATAAGCTTATTAAAGCTTCTTACCATCTATTAGGACTAGCTACGTATTTTACTGCTGGAGAGCAGGAGGTTCGAGCTTGGACATTCCGTGAAGGCATGAAAGCACCACAAGCTGCAGGTATCATTCATACAGACTTTGAAAGAGGGTTTATTCGTGCTGAAACGGTGTCTTATGGGGATTTGGTAGATGCAGGTACGATGGGACAAGCAAGAGAAAATGGTAAAGTACGTTTGGAAGGTAAGGAATACATCGTTAAGGACGGCGATGTCATTCATTTCCGTTTCAATGTGTAATTAAAAAGTATAACGAAAAAAGGATCTCTCGAAACCTTGTTATTTCAATAAAGATTTGGTATAATACACTATTGTGAGTAATTATTATTACGATTACTCCTTGCCCTTAGTGAGAATGGCATCTTGCCTGACAAAAAATAAGGGCCGCTAAGACCAAAAGGAGGTGTAACGGATGAGAAAATACGAAATCATGTATATCATCCGCCCAGATATTGAAGAGGATGCTCAAACAGCTCTAATTGAGCGCTTTAATGGTATTCTAACTGATAATGGCGCGGAGATTGAAAAAGTTGATGAAAAAGGCAAGAAACGTCTTGCTTATGAAATCAAAGACTATCGTGATGGATATTATGTAATCATTAATTTCAGCGGTGATGAAAATGCAGTAAATGAATTTGATCGCCTTGCTAAATTCTCTGATGACATTATTCGTCATATTGCAATTCGAGAAGAAGATAAATAATAGGGAGTGGTTCTGATGTTAAATCGTGTCGTACTAGTTGGCAGGTTAACGAAGGATCCCGATTTACGTTATACACCCAACGGAGTGGCCGTAGCTAATTTTACTATTGCAGTTAATCGTCCTTTTTCTAATCAGCAGGGAAACCGTGAAGCTGATTTCATTAACTGTGTGGTCTGGAGAAGACCTGCTGAAAACCTTGCAAACTTTATGAAAAAAGGAAGCCTGATTGGTGTGGATGGTCGTGTTCAAACACGTACATTTGAAAGCCAGGATGGAAAAACGGTATTTGTAACAGAAATTGTTGCAGACAGCGTTCAATTCCTTGAATCTAAAGGAGCCCAGGGTAGAGGGCAGGACAACTCAGGAGGTTTCCAACAAGATAGAAACCAAAATCAGTATCAGCCTAATCAGAATCAGAATCAGAATCAGAACCAAAACCAGAACCAAAATCAGGACGACCCATTCCGAAATAATGGGGAGCCTATTGATATATCAGACGATGATTTACCATTCTAATATAAAAAGGAGGGTTATCAATGGCAGCTCGTCGCGGACGCGCAAAGCGTCGTAAAGTGTGTTATTTCACAGCAAACGGAATTACACACATCGATTACAAAGATGTAGATTTGCTAAGACGTTTCATTTCTGAACGCGGAAAAATTCTTCCTCGTCGTGTAACTGGAACTTCTGCAAAATACCAACGTAAATTGACTGTAGCAGTTAAACGTGCTCGTACAATGGCATTGTTACCATTCGTAGCAGAGTAATTGTAAATAAAACCTCCAGATCCTTATATGGATCTGGAGGTTTTTTAATTGGTTGGAAAGTTGGCGATGTTATTCAGGATCCAATGGAGAAACTACCACGATGAGACATGCCTTTAATTAATTTTTTCTGTTAAACCCATGCTCATCTAAAATTTCTTTTGCTGCTTCGCTTTGTAGAAAATCAATAAATTTCTCTGAGTCAGCATGGTTGGTGCTATAGGTAGTAACTGCTACAGGGAACTCTATAGGATCATGGAGTTTTGAATCAACAGGAAAGAGCATTTCCAGTCGATCTGATTCAATAATATCGGAATAATAAACAAACCCAGCGTCCACTTTTCCTGATTCGATAAAAGTTACCACTTGGGAAACATCTTTTGCATAAAAGAAAGAATGGGATAAGCCATCCCAGGCATCTGCGGCTTGCAGTGCTTGCTTTGCATAGGACCCAACTGGTGAAGTCTCAGGTTGACCCAATATAACTTTATCAAACGAACTCTGCTTTAATTCCTCAAATGATGACACATCAGAATCGTCTCCAGCTGTACCGGCAAGCACTAGTTGATTTGTAGCAAAGTTCGTTCTAGAATCTTGTACAATCATGGATTGATCTGCAAGCATGTCCATCCACTCCTGATTTCCAGAGATAAATAGATCAACAGGTGCTCCTTGCTGTATTTGCTGGGCGAGCTCCCCGGAAGGACCGTAATCTACGTTAATGTTAATATACGGATTCTCCTCTTCAAATGCTTCCACTAACTCGGGCAAAACGCCGGACATACTTGATGTGGTAGCTAATAGCAAATGGGTTTCCTCAGTAGATTTTACAAATGGATCATTTGAGCAACCGGTAAGGCTGACTAAACCAATTAATACGAATACTAGATACTTCATAGGAAATAATCCTGCTCCTAACTATATGGATTCGGTTATTTTTACTTTCTTCGCTTTGGATAGATAGAGATAATAAAGAACAGCATAATTAAAATATAAACAAAAAAAGCGCCTAATAACATATCATCTACAGGAAGAAGTAAAGCAATGATCGTATATATAATAAACGGAATCGTTGCAATAAATACGCTCATTTTCCAAAGTAATGGGAACTGTAGCTTGCGTTCCATCAATTTTGCTAATCCAAATCCAATGTAGGCGATGATGGAGACGCCGATACAAACAAAAACAGCCATTGGCAAATAGTAAAAAATAAAGAAATATATAATGAGGAAAGCTATATTAAGTTCGGCAGACACGCCACTATTTTCCACAATGCGATCAATAAAAGCTGGAATGGAGACAAGTATAAGTAGAATAAACATATAAATAATTGTAACATCCATGCTAACACGGTTTAGCGAGAAGGTAGCTTGTTTACTTGGAAGTTTAAGGCTTTGCAGAAATACTTGACGGAATTTCATATTATTCATCCTTATTTAATAGTCTATGTTTTATTATAAAGGAAAACCAACTCACATGATGGAAAAAACATGACATTTTTATTAACGGGGCATGTAGCCATTCTGTAAGAGAAAAAAGCGTTACAAGTTATAACAGGATATTCCCCGGGAAATAATATTTTCTACTGTTTTCGACAAGCCTTTCAATAAAAAACATGTTATCATAATAGAAGGTAATCTTTTTGTCCGCTTTGAATTAGTATTAGGCGAATGAAGCTTCCCCCTACTTTACTGCTTACATCTTGCCGAGCAATAAAGTGGGGGGATAAATGTTAAAGTGGAATAATATTTCTTGAAAGTTAGATGAGGTGCGAAATGAATCAATCTAAAAAAATAGTAGACGGAACTATCCTGACTGCAGTATATGCAGTTCTTCTGCTTGTCAGTGTATTTGTTCCTGTAATATCAATCATAGCGGTGGTGCTTTTACCAATACCGTTCGTGATTTATACATCAAGACACGGTGGGAAGCCTGCTTTGTTGATGTGGCTTGCAGCAACGTTAATCTCGGTGCTTATCGCTACCACTTTCTCCTTACCTATTGCCGTTTTAGCGGGTAGTGGGGGAATAATGATCGGGGGCGCGATATATCGTAAGCTTTCTGCACATGAAACATGGGCCAGAGGAACGTTTGGATTTATCTTTGGACTTCTTTTTGTATTTGTTTTTACACAGGTTGTCTTTCAGGTAAATTGGACTGAAGAAATAGAACAGCAAATGAATTCGTCAATGGACTTGACCTTTGAGACACTTGGAGAATTCGGTTTATCAGAACAGGATCAGGGAGAGGAAATAGTTAGCCAGACAATCGACCTCCTCGTAAACTTATTGCCAGTTATCCTTGTCGGGGGCGCCATTGTAATGGCATTTATCAGTCAATGGCTTAGCTATAAGGTGCTAAATAGACTAGATAAAAAAGAATTGCGGTTTCCGCCGTTTCGAACACTTAGGTTTCCGGCATCACTAATCTGGGTATATTTCTTTGCTTTAATCGCATCATTTTTGGTAAGTGACACGACAAGCTTCTTTTATACTGGAGCACAAAACATACTTGCTTTAACAGGGCTACTGATGACCCTACAGGGATTTTCATTTATTTTCTTTTATGCACACCATAAGAAAATGTCAAAAGCAATTCCTATATTCAGTGTGGTACTCACCCTGCTATTCCCAACACTCTTACTGTTTCTTGTACGATTCATCGGAATTATAGATTTGGGATTTGGGATGAAAGACCGTCTTGATAAAAAAGATGAATAGTCCTCAAAAAATGGTTTTACGCAGTAGGAGCTGATGAAAATGCCAGATGGAAAGAAGAACCCCATGCTAAGTAGTCACTTATGGATCATTTATTTACTATCTATCGTATTGCTCGTTGTAATATGGTATTTCCAGTGGGTGCTTGGTCTTATCATGACATTGTTACTTGGGGCATCCTTTTTTTACAGCATTCGTACAGAAAGAACGCTGCAGGATGAAGCAGAACAATATATTTCAACATTATCTTATAGAATAAAGCGGGTCGGTGAAGAGGCCCTGCTTGAGATGCCGTTTGGAATTATCTTATATAATGAGGATTACACCATTGAGTGGGCAAATCCTTATATGAATCAGTTTGCAGACGATAGTTTGGTTGGGAGCTCACTTCAGCAATTATCCGAAGATCTTATTCCAATGATAAAAGAGAATAAAGATAGCATATGGTTTCACTTAGAAGGCTATGAGTTCCAGACAACGGTGAAAAAGCAAGAACGATTACTTTATCTTTTTGATCGGACAAAGCAGGCTGAGTTACAACAACTGTATCATGATGACCAGACAGTATTAGCCTTTATTTTCTTAGATAACTATGAAGAGATTACCCAGAACATGGATGACACTAGTAAGAGTCAACTCAATTCCAGGGTAACGGAAGTTCTAAATAAATGGTCTACCTCCTATGGGCTTTACTTAAAGCGTACATCCCAGGAAAGGTTCCTGGCAGTCGGTACAAAAGATATTTTACAAAAGCTTGAAAAAGTGAAGTTTGATATTCTTGATGCAGTTCGTGAGTTAAGTGGAGAGCAGAATAACCCTGTAACACTAAGTATCGGTGTTGGGCAGGGAGATGTTGATTTACCAACTCTGGGCGAGCTTGCACAGTCGAGTCTCGATTTAGCGCTTGGACGCGGAGGCGACCAGGTAGCAATTAAGGATGATTCAGGGAAAGTAAGATTTTATGGCGGGAAAACAAACCCGATGGAAAAAAGAACAAGAGTTAGAGCGCGCGTCATCTCACATGCTTTAAAAGAATTGGTACGTGCAAGCGACAATGTTATCATTATGGGGCATAAATCCCCTGATATGGATTCACTTGGTGCGGCGATCGGAATTTTAAATATCGCGAAAGCCAACGACGTAGAAGGCTATATTGTGTTTGATCCAGATGATGTGGATACGGGTGTCTACCGATTAGTGGATGCCATTAAGGAAGAAGAGAGTGTGTGGCAGCACTTTATTGAACCAGGTGAAGCAGAGTCTATTACAGGCAACAGAAGCCTGGTCGTTGTTGTTGATACGCATAAACCGTCCATGGTAGCGAGTGAGAGTCTGCTACACCAAACAGAATACAAGGTTGTTATTGACCACCATCGTAGAGGGGAAGAGTTTATCGATAACCCAACCCTTGTTTATATGGAGCCATATGCGTCTTCCACTGCTGAACTAGTGACAGAGCTTTTAGAATACCAGCCAAAAAAACTGAAGCTGAAGATGCTTGAAGCTACTGCACTACTTGCAGGGATTATTGTCGATACAAAAAGCTTTACATTACGTACAGGATCGAGAACCTTTGATGCAGCCTCTTACTTAAGAGCTAAAGGTGCAGATACCGTACTTGTTCAGCAATTTTTAAAAGAAGATCTCGATTTATATATTGAAAGAAGTAAGCTCATTGAGCGGGCAGACGTATACCGCGACCATATTGCCATATCAAAAGCGGATGAAGGCACTGCCTACGGGCCGGTATTAATTGCCCAGGCGGCTGACACATTATTGACAATGAGTGGAATTAACGCATCATTTGTCATTTCCGAGCGAAAAGATGGTAGAATAGGAATAAGCGCTCGTTCATTGGGCGAAGTAAATGTCCAGGTAATCATGGAAAAAATGAATGGTGGCGGCCACTTAACCAATGCTGCAACTCAAATAGAAGATACTACAATCGATGATGCAGAGAAACTGCTCAAAGATATTTTAGAAGAGTACTATGAGGGGAGAGAAGCTGAATGAAAGTAATTTTATTACAAGACGTTAAAGGAAAAGGCAAAAAAGGTGATGTGAAAAATGTTTCCGATGGTTATGCACGTAATTACCTTTTAAAAAATAACTTGGCAGAGGAAGCAACCAATGCTAATATGAAAGCTTTAGAGGCACAAAAGAAAAAGAGTGAGCAACTAGAGCAACAAGAAAAAGAAGAAGCAATGGACTTAAAGGACACACTTGCGGAGCTTACAGTTGAACTAAAAGCAAAATCCGGTGATAGTGGTCGACTTTTTGGTTCTATTACAAGTAAGCAAATTGCAGAAGCCTTGCAAAAAGAGCATGGCTATAAAATAGATAAACGTAAAATTGAGCTAGATGAGCCAATCCGTGCACTTGGGTATACAACAGTACCAGTTAAACTCCACCAAGAGGTATCTGGCTCGATCAAAGTACATGTAGCAGAAAAATAAGCATTCCACCGTACCATGTTTTTTATGAACGATGGCACGCTGATGGGAACATGCTATCTTTACACGTTAGGCAAGTATCAAATTTTAGCTAGGGAGTAATGCCGACGTAGTTAAAATTTTGAAGGAGGGCTCACTTTTAAAAAGGTGGGCCTTCTATCATGAAATCACAAAAGAAAGGGGGCGGGGTACATGAGCGACACATGGAGCGATCGTAGACCACCACATAATATAGAGGCAGAGCAATCCATTATCGGTGCTATATTTCTAGATCCAGAGGCGTTTTCGACAGCATCAGAACTGCTCGTAGCAGAGGATTTTTACCGGGCAGCACATCAACGCATCTTTGGTGCGATGATGAAGCTTGCTGACAGAGGTGAGCCGATTGATGTCGTTACGGTTACCACGTATTTGCATAATGCAAAGCAGCTTGAGGAAGCTGGAGGAGTAGCGTATCTTTCCGAGGTGGCTGAAAGTGTCCCAACCTCTGCGAATATAGCATACTATTGTAAAATAGTTGATGAAAAAGCGTTGTTACGCCGTCTGATTCGATCCGCTACAGACATTGTTACAGCTGGATTTGAACGGGAAGATGAAGTAGAAGATGTATTAAACGAGGCTGAGAAAACAATTTTAGAGGTTTCCGGACGTAAAAACTCTGGTGCCTTTAAAGCAATAAAAGATGTATTAATCGATGTCTATGATAATATTGAGCAACTTCATCACCAAAGCGCGGATGTTACTGGGATACCGACAGGCTTTCGTGATTTGGATCGTATCACCTCAGGCTTCCAACGAAATGATTTGATTATCGTAGCTGCCCGTCCATCTGTTGGTAAAACGGCCTTTGCCTTAAACGTAGCGCAAAACGTGGCCGTTAATACAGATGAAAATGTAGCGATATTTAGTCTGGAGATGGGAGCAGATCAGCTTGTACAGCGTATGCTCTGTGCTGAGGGGAATATTGATGCCCAGCGCATGCGGAATGGACAGTTGCAAGCAGATGACTGGAGTAAGCTAACGATGGCAATGGGGAGTCTCTCCAATGCCGGTATTTATATTGATGACACACCTGGTATTCGGGTTGCTGATATCCGCTCCAAATGCCGTCGATTAAAACAAGAGCATGGACTTGGGATGATTCTAATTGATTACCTGCAGTTGATCCAAGGTAGCGTTAATTCTAAAGAAAACCGACAGCAGGAAGTATCAGAAATATCTCGTTCATTAAAAGGACTAGCCCGTGAACTGAACGTACCGCTTATCGCGCTATCTCAGCTTTCTCGTGGTGTGGAACAAAGACAAGATAAACGCCCAATGATGTCCGACCTTCGTGAATCAGGTAGTATTGAGCAGGATGCCGATATTGTTGGCTTCCTATATCGTGATGATTACTATGATACAGAATCAGAGAAACAAAACATTATCGAAATCATAATTTCCAAACAACGTAACGGTCCAGTTGGTAACGTAGAATTGGCTTTCGTTAAAGAATACAATAAATTTGTGGACTTAGACCATCGCTACTCAGAAAGCGATGTTCCACCAGTCCCAGTGTAATAATTTGAGCAGTCTTTCCTTTAGGAGAGACTGTTTTTTTATTCGTTAAGAGTATATAAAATTTAACGACCCAAGTATATGAAAAAGACGAGCGAATACGAGTTTTTCTAATAAATTAGGACAGTATATAAAATGAGTAAAAATCTAGGTAGTGAAAAGGCATAGGTAAGACCCCCGGGTTGCAGAGTACAGCGCCCCCAGGAAATTGGGGTATTTCCCCCAGCGCCGATTTAGTAATTTTACAACCAGTGATCTTTAAGGATTTTGTAGATATCAAACAAAAGTCCCCTATTACGAACGATAAAAATTATTTATATACCAATGTTCGTATTTCGCATTGACTGACATGAATAAAATTGGTAAACTTACAATGGTGATTAAAGAAAACATATAATATAAATATTTGTGGAGGTGCACTATGTCCTCAGTAGTAGTAGTTGGAACACAATGGGGCGATGAAGGGAAAGGAAAAATTACTGACTTTCTATCGCAAAATGCAGAGGTAGTTGCCAGATATCAAGGTGGTAACAACGCTGGACATACAATCAAGTTTGATGACGTTACGTATAAATTACATTTGATTCCATCCGGAATTTTTTTCGATGATAAAATTTGCGTGCTTGGTAATGGGATGGTAATTGATCCAAAAGCATTCGTAGAAGAGGTTGCATATTTACATGAACGCAATGTCTCTACAGATAACCTGCGTATCAGTAACCGCGCACACGTTATCCTACCATATCATTTAAAACTAGATATTTTACAAGAAGAAGAAAAAGGTATAAACAAAATCGGGACAACGAAGAAAGGGATTGGTCCTGCTTACATGGATAAAGCGGCACGTATGGGAATTCGAATTGCCGACTTGATGGACAAGGATGCATTCCGTGAGAAGCTAGAACAAAACCTTAAAGAGAAGAACCGTTTATTTGAAAAAGTATATGAAGTAGATCCAATCCAAGTGGAAGAAATTCTTGAAGAATATTACGAGTATGGACAGCAAATGGCTAAGTACGTTTGTGATACATCCGTAGTGCTTAATGACGCACTTGATGAAGGTCGCAGAGTATTATTTGAAGGTGCACAAGGTGTCATGCTGGATATTGACCAAGGAACCTATCCATTTGTAACCTCCTCCAATCCGATTGCTGGTGGAGTAACAATTGGTTCTGGTGTTGGTCCAACTAAAATTAACCATGTTGTCGGTGTATCCAAAGCCTATACAACGCGTGTTGGTGATGGCCCATTTCCTACAGAGCTACATGACGAAGTTGGTAACCAAATCAGAGAAGTTGGTCGTGAATATGGTACAACAACAGGCAGACCACGTCGTGTTGGCTGGTTCGATAGTGTCGTTGTTCGCCATGCGCGTCGTGTCAGTGGTATCACAGATTTATCGCTAAACTCACTTGATGTCCTGACAGGAATTGAAACATTGAAGATTTGTGTAGCGTATCGTTATAAAGGGGAAGTTATTAACGAGTTCCCTGCAAGTCTTGTGGCACTTGCCGAATGTGAACCAGTCTATGAAGAAATGCCAGGCTGGACTGAAGATATTACGGGTGTTAAAAGCTTACATGAACTACCAGAAAATGCACGTCATTATCTAGAGCGTATCTCCCAACTAACAGAAATTCCGCTTTCTGTGTTCTCTGTTGGGCCTGACCGCAGTCAGACAAATGTTGTACGTAGTGTATATAGCTAAGTAAGGAATCGAGAGAGTCAGCCATGAAGGAAGAAGTACCTTAATAGGGTCCTTCCTTTATGGCTGTCTTTTTGATTTCTTTTTTAAATAAGCACTTTGTGTTTAGAAGAAGGAAATCAACCAGTTCACTAATAGGCGGGTAAAGACATTTGCCCCAAAGTACGGTAGAATAGAAGTAAGTGTTTTAATAAAGATGGTGAGCGGAAGTGTAATTTCGGGATGCTGCCACCAGCCGCCATTGCATTAATACGGCGATGGTTTAAAACCGGACTTTTTGAAAAACCTCAAGTAAGTATGCGAAAAAAAAGGATGTGGCAAAGATGAGTCAAAAGATTTTAGTAGTTGATGATGAACAGCCAATTGCAGATATATTAAAGTTCAACCTTGAAAAGGAAGGCTATGATGTTGTACTTGCACATGATGGCGATGAAGCCATACAAGTAGCAGAAGCGGAAAAGCCTGATCTAATATTATTGGATATTATGCTACCAAATAAAGATGGTAATGAAGTGTGCCGAGAAATCCGCAAAACACAGATGATGCCAATCATTATGCTAACAGCAAAAGACTCCGAGATTGATAAAGTCCTTGGATTGGAACTAGGAGCAGATGATTATGTTACGAAGCCATTTAGTAACAGGGAAGTAATCGCCCGAGTAAAGGCAAATCTGCGAAGACAACAAGCGGTACCTGACGATACAGTGAAAGCAACGAAGGATATTGTGATCGGTAGCCTTGTGATACATCCAGATGCCTATGTTGTATCAAGAGATGGAGAACAAATTGAGCTAACCCATCGCGAATTTGAGCTGCTTCATTATCTGGCCCGCCATATCGGGCAGGTGATGACAAGAGAGCATTTACTGGAGACAGTATGGGGATATGATTATTTTGGTGACGTGCGAACAGTAGATGTTACGGTACGTCGACTTCGTGAAAAAATTGAGGAGAATCCGAGCAATCCGGTCTGGATCGTAACCCGAAGAGGTGTTGGATATTATTTACGCAGTCCCGAGCAGGAGTAATGTGGAATGAATAAAGTTGGTTTCTTTCGTTCGATACAGATAAAGTTCATTATTATCTATATTCTGTTGCTTTTAATAGCGATCCAGGTGATTGGCTCTTTTTTTACAACGGAGTTGGAAAACCAGCTGGTTGAAACGTATAAAGACTCTGTTAATGACCGGGTTAATCTGATCTCTCATAATCTTGAACAGGCATTAAACAGGATGCCGTCCGGAGCCGAGGATGAGGTAACACCTGATGAAGAAGTGCGCGGTATTATTACCGAAGTAGGCTCAGAGGATAATATGAAGCTTCAGGTTATTACCAACCAAAGCAGAATAATGGCAACGAACGATTATCAGAGTCAAAGCGATGTAGGAAAGAAAATATCAAATGAACTTGTTCAGAGTGTACTCACGCAAGGTGGAGCGACTGAAATAAAGGAAATGCAGGATAGAGAGACGAAAGACCAGTTGTACGTGATTGTGAAACCTCTTTATAAAGAGGGGGAGGAAAACGTGACGGTCGGCTGGCTCTATGTTGTAGCGAATATACAAAGGGTTTATGACCAGCTCGATAACATTAACGATATTTTCCTCAAGGGTTCTCTTCTTGCAATTGCGGTATCTGCTTTTATAGGTATTCTAGTAGCCCGAACCATTACCAAACCGATTAAAGAGATGCGTCGTCAGGCACAGTTAATGGCACGGGGAGATTTTACCCAAAAGGTAAATGTTTATGGAAGAGATGAAATTGGGCATCTTGCCGATACATTTAATGATTTGAACAGCAGGTTAAAACATTCCTATGCAACGATTGAAGAGGAACGAAGAAAGCTTAGTTCGGTGCTCTCGAACATGTCCGATGGTGTTATCGCAACAGACAATGCTGGAGCTGTTACGTTAATGAATGATGCAGCAGGCAGGTTAATCGGTCATGACCCAGACGATATTATCGGGGAGCTACTCATTGATGTATTACAGCTTGAAGATAAAATTGTAGATATAACAGAGTTACAGGAAAGTGGCTCGATGATCATTGATTTTAGTAGTGAAGAAGAAGAGTTTCTGGTCAAGGCAAATTTCTCCACAGTTGCGGATGACGAAGAGGAGATAACTGGTTTTATCACCGTTATAAGCGATGTCACCGAACAGGAGAAGGTAGAACAAGAACGTAGGGATTTTGTTTCCAATGTATCACATGAGCTTAGAACACCATTGACGACAATGCGAAGCTATATAGAAGCATTAACCGATGGTGCCTGGAAAGATAAGGAGATTGCGCCTAAGTTCCTTGATGTAGCACAAAATGAAACAGACCGTATGATCCGTATGGTTAATGATCTACTGCAGTTATCTAAAATGGATGCAAAAGAGTATCCACTTCAAAAGGAACGGACGGAATTTGTCAGCTATTTCCATCACATTATTGACCGCTTTGAGATGAATACGCCAGAACATATTACGTTACATCGTGACTTGCCTCGAGGTAAGTATCTTGTTTGGCTTGATAAGGATAAAATGACGCAGGTACTTGATAATATCATTTCTAATGCCATTAAGTATTCGCCTGAAGGTGGAACCATTCAGCTTAAGGTTGAAAACAACCGTCATCACATCCTGGTTAGCATTCAAGATCAGGGGATGGGAATCGCGTATGATAAGCTAGAAAAAATCTTCGAACGTTTTTACAGAGCGGATAAGGCGCGCACAAGAAAACTGGGCGGAACAGGCTTAGGATTAGCTATAGCCAAGGAGCTAGTTGAAGTACACCACGGGAAAATTTGGGCGAAAAGTGTAGAAGGGAAAGGAACGACTATTTTCTTTACACTACCACTTATGAACAAGAAGTGGAGGGGTGAGCGATGAGAATGGAGACGACCAAATCGTTTTTATTAATTATACTAATTGGTGTGAGCTTATTGCTGACCTTTGGCCTATGGACCTACCAGCCCTCAGAAGGCGATGCTTCTTTGGGCGATGAAGATACCGTTAGCGGGGATCTTGGGGGTACAGAGGAAACAATTAAAACCATTGTTGAGCCGCAGTCCCTCGTTTTTCATTCACAAGGGGAACACTACGGCTTTCCCTCCCCTCAGCTGGAGCGAGAATTCTATGAAGAGGTCCAAAGGTGGAAGATGAGTAATTTTCGGGAGAAACAAAGTATAAGTGGGTTGGATCCTGAAATGGAAATGGAATTCTCAGATGCATTGCCTATGACGCTTGCAAACATTCTATTTAATTTAGATCAACCTGCCGAAAACTTGCCAAACTGGTCGTTTAATCGTGTTTTGCTCGATTACGAAGAGAATAGTTCATTATTAGAGGTGACCTTTGTTTCGGTAGATCAACAACGCCAAGCAAGTGCGGTTATTAATGATGCAAGCAGTTTTGAACTATTTCAATCTAAGCTTATCGATAAAGAGGATTTAATACAATATATCCATTTATCAGAAGGAGCAGGTAACGTTTATTTGCCTAGTGAAGTGGAAGATATGAACAACTATTCGCTTTCCATTGTACCTCTTAATGAACAAATGCTGGTTAACTCGTTATTCCGAGATCCAACCATGGTGAGTCGGTCCCTAACTCCATTAGGACAACCCTATTTCAGTGATGCTGTACGAGAATTAAAAGTTGTAGATAATGGTCGGGCTATGAATTTTATTAACCCAAACTCGGCGGAAGGGATACCTGCCCAAAGGCATGAACTGCTTCAAAGTAGTATGGATAGTATTTCCGATCATGGTGGTTGGACAGATGATTACAAGCTGCTTTCGGTAGATAGACGTGCTGGAATCGTTCGTTATCAAATGTTCTATGCAGACTATCCTGTCTTTGATAAGCCGTCGGTAACTACGGAACTTACAAGGATCGAACAGGAATTCAAAAATGGAATCCTTGTAGGTTATCAACGCCCACTGTTTCGAGTAACTTCTGAAATTGGTCCCGATCCAGAGCCTGCAAACCTTGACACAGGAGAAGAGATTTTGACCTATTTACGGAACGATAAAGAAATTTCTTTAGAAAATATTGAAGCTATTCGTCTTGGTTATCAACTTACTTACAATGATAACGATAATGCTAACTTCCTAAGTCTAGAAGCTAAATGGTACATGAACTATAATGGTTCCTGGAAGCCGGTAAGGGAGGAGAACAAGGATGCAATGGAGTCAAATTAAAACCCTATTTATCCTCTGTTTTCTCGTGTTGGATATTTATTTACTTGTACAATTTATCGATAAGCAGGACAGAGCAGCTCAAGAGCAGTATCCAGGTGGAGAAGACCTCACTCTTCAAGAAGAATTGGAGAGAGAGGATATCACCCTCGGAGATATTGATGTAGGTGTAGAGAAAGATTCTTCTATCTCTGTTTTACCAATGGATTATACTGATAAGCAAGTAGGAGAAATTGAAAGCTTGGAAAACCAGGAAGCAGTATTAAACACGGAAGATCTTATCGTTGGCCATATGGATGAGCCAGTACCCATAGCCGAGGACGCAGGCGGTGAGGAAATTAGTAATACAATTAGTAATTTTATATACCAATTCGACAGTTATCAATTTTGGAAATGGGATAAAGACTTGAATGTTCTCCTTTTCTTCCAGGAGAAAGAAAACCAGCCCATCTATTACAACCAAAGCGCCCTTTTACTTGTCTATTTAAATAAAGACAATGAGATGGAGTATTATACCCAATCCATGCTTGGAGTGCCAGAAAGTAAAAATGACAGGGGTAAGCGAATGCTCATCCAGCCAATTCAAGCAATTGGCACGTTGTATAATAATAACGAATTAGTTTCTAAAGACACGGTAGATGTTGATTATGGCTACCATACATGGATTTCGTCTCTTGAGAATGGAAAGCAGGTTTTCGCGCCGACCTATAAGGTATCTGTGAATGATGAGCGGGATTACTTTGTAAACGCCATTGAGGGACAAGTATTTTCCAACTCTGATGAAAGCTTTACGCGGGATATGGTAAGGGAGAATTTAGGTGATATTCAGCTTATCCCACAGGATGTTGACTGGAAAGAGGATTTGATTAACAAACTTAGAACTTTGACACAAAAAGAAACGGAAACAGAAACAAATCGGAGTGAATAACCATGACATTACGTTTTAGTGTGCTTGCATCCGGAAGCACAGGAAATGCGTTTTATATAGAATCCGACAAGGAAAGACTACTTGTGGATGCAGGATTGAGCGGAAAACAGATGGATCATCTTTTTAGTGAGATTAACATCGATCCTTCCACACTTACAGGCATTCTTGTCACACATGAGCATAGCGACCATATTAAAGGGCTTGGCATCATAGCCAGAAAGTACAACCTACCGATTTTTGCTAATGAAAAAACGTGGAATGCGATGGAGCGCAGCATTGGCAAGATTGGATTAGATCAGAAGTTTTACTTTAATATGGAGCAAGTGAAGACGTTTCAGGATTTGGATATAGAATCCTTTGGCGTCTCACACGATGCGGCGGAACCAATGTTTTATACCTTCCATCATGAAGGGAAAAAGGTGGCACTAGTCACAGACCTCGGCTATGTATCTGAACGGATTAAAAAGACCGTAGAGGATGCAGATGCCTATATTTTTGAAGCAAATCATGATGTAGGGATGCTACGAATGGGGCGCTACCCTTGGAATGTAAAAAGGAGAATACTCGGGGACTCAGGCCACGTATCCAATGAGGATTGTGGATTGGCCCTTACCGATATTATAAGTAACCGAACGAAGCGGATATATCTGGCCCATCTAAGTCTTGATAATAATATGAAAGACCTTGCTCGTATGTCAGTAGATAGCGTTTTACAGGAAAGAGGCATTACGCTTGATCTGCATGATACAGACCCTAAAGCACCGACACCTTTATACGAAGTTGTGTAACATTTTTTGTTTATTATATTAGCGATTAAGGAATACTATACTAGAGTGTTTAGACTTATTTCGGATAGAAGGGGATAAAGTTATGGGCTATTATGATCAGAACTACCCACCAAACCCTCATCGCCGCCGGAAAAATAAAGGTTGGCTTGTTCCGGCATTACTTGGTGTCATAATTGGTATTTTATTAGTAGTTGTCGCATTGCCGGCATTGCAAGAGAATAATGTGCTCCCAGGTAATACATCAGAACAGAGCCAACTAGAAAGCTCCAGTATGAATGACGGCAACCAAGGGTCAAGTAACGCAGTAAACGTAGATGTCTCTACCCAGGTTACAGATGTAGTAGAACAAGTAACCCCTGCAGTAGTAGGCGTAATTAATATTCAACAGCAGGGTGACTTTTGGCAACAACAGGAGTCAAATGAAGCTGGAGAAGGATCAGGTGTTATTTACAAAAACGAAGACGGTACCGCCTATGTCGTGACAAACCATCACGTTATCGAAGGTGCAGATAGCGTTGAAGTGGTGCTATATGATGAGACACATTTAGAAGCTGAGATTATAGGCAGTGATGTGTTCTCTGATTTAGCTGTTTTAAGAATGGATGGAGAACAGGTTGAGCAGACAATTGAACTAGGTTCTTCTGCAAATGTAAAAGTAGGTGAGCCTGCCATTGCTATCGGAAACCCGCTCGGACTTATGTTTTCAAGCTCTGTAACCCAAGGTGTTATTAGCGGGACAGAACGTACGATTCCTCAAGATTTCAATCAGGACGGACGTGCAGACTGGCAAGCTGAAGTAATTCAAACAGATGCTGCCATCAATCCTGGTAATAGTGGTGGAGCGTTAATCAATATTAATGGGCAATTGATTGGAATTAACTCCATGAAAATTAACCAGACTGCCGTAGAAGGAATAGGCTTTGCCATTCCAATTGATTCCGCCCTACCAATTGTAGATGAGCTGGAAACAACGGGCGAAGTTACCAGACCATTTTTAGGTGTGGAAATTTATTCGTTGGATGAGGTTCCACAGACTGAATGGAAAGGTACTCTCAATCTGCCTAAAGAAGTCGAGGGTGGTGTCTATGTTTGGAGTGTAGAGCCATTATCTCCCGCAGACCAAGCAGGCTTAAAACGGTTAGATGTCATTACAGAACTGGACGGCAATCCAGTGATGAATATGATCGACCTTCGTAAAATCCTTTATCAGGAAAAAGAAATAGGAGATGAAATCACCGTCACCTATTACCGCGAAGGCGAAAAAAAGGAAACAACCTTAGTATTGGGGACCCAACAGTAACGAGAGAAAAGCTATCCTGCGGCAAATAGAGGATAGCTTTTCCGGTTTATCCACAAAAACAAGAGAGTTATACACAGTTAGTGGATAATTATTTTGCCAAAATCAATATATGGTATAGAAAGAATGTTCGGCAACAAAATAACTACGAACATTTGTGCATATGTGTATAACTTTGTGGATAAGGGTAGGTTTTCCACATGAATAAGACAAGTTATCCACTGCTTTTCAACAGAAAAGCTTCATAAGCTTGTTTATAACTATTCTTAGAGCACTATTTTCCCTCTAACATGCTGCCAAACCAGGAGTAAAAGAATAAGCATGACAATATCGAGTCTCGCCGCAAAGGCAAAGGAGAGCACCCCTTCATTAAAAAGGGTGGGAAGCTTTGAGAAATAAAGTGCACCAAACATGATGAGCAGTAATGGTGGGACAGCAAGATGAATATAGAGCCTCCCCGCAATAAGAATGCCACAACCAAGCTCAACGACTGCTACTAGAAATAGTGTTGCCTCAGGAAAAGGTAATCCCATGCTGGCAAACATCCCTCTAAAATCACCATCCACAAGCTTCATCATTCCTGAAATAATAAAGACAAAGCCAATTGCATAGCAGATCCACGTATACGTTGGCATAGATAATTTCAACTTCATTTAATTCACCCCCAATATTTCTACATCCTATATGTAACTATATGCAAGTAACTGGACAACCTTGCCAAGCAATTAATAAAGTGAAACTTCAATCAGTGGGGGTTTTCGCTCTTCCCCCACTGATTGTTAGTTGAACGAATCGGGGTGTTAGCGTCCGTTTACTCCCACTAAAAACTAACTGTTTCATTTCATGTTTTGAAGTGGGAGTCTTACGGACGGTTGCACCGGGATAAATAAGAAAAGTTGGGAAAATCCCTTTAAAAGCGGTCATGCCTTGTCTCCTTTCCTTGCCAAGCCTTGAAATTAACCTTATAATTTCTTTTAGACTGTAAAAAAGGAAGTGAAGCCATGCTAAAGCGATTTTTCTCTTACTATAAACCGCATCGGCGGTTGTTTATAATTGATTTCGCCTCTGCTTTTTTCGTTGCCATTCTGGAGTTAGCGTTTCCGGTTGCGGTGCAACGATTTATAGATGTATTATTACCAAAGGGAGATTGGAATGTAATTGTAACCGTGAGTATCTTGCTCTTATTGGTATACGTCATTAGTACCCTCATGCAATTTGTAGTGGTTTATTTGGGACATAAGCTCGGTATTAATATTGAAACAGATATGCGTCGTGACCTGTTCCACCACGTGCAAAGGCAATCATTCCGCTTTTTTGATAATACGAAAACAGGGCATATTATGAGTAGAATAACCAATGACCTCTTTGATATCGGTGAACTTGCCCATCATGGACCAGAGGATTTCTTCATTTCCATCATGACCTTTATTGGTGCGTTTCTTATCATGTTCACGATCAATGTGAAGCTAGCCCTCATCATTCTAATTGCTGTGCCAATTCTCATTTTCTTGATTACGTTCAGCAATATTAAAATGAATAAGGCATGGAAGCGAATGTACGAGGAAATCGCTGGAGTAAATGCACGCGTAGAAGATGCCGTCTCAGGTGTGCGTGTTGTGCAATCTTTTACAAACGAAAAGTTTGAAATGGAGCGTTTCTCTAAGGATAATAACAACTTCCGTATTGCCAAAATTGGTGCCTATAAAGTAATGGCATTTGTGCATTCCAATATTTATATGATGATGCGTCTGATTACATTGCTTGTTCTTGTGGTCGGTGCTTGGCTAACCTATCAGGAGGAACTAAAATACGGTGAGCTTGTCAGCTTTGTATTGTTTGTAAATGTGCTGTTTAATCCAATCCAAAAAATCACGGCATTACTGGAACTATATCCAAAAGGAATGGCCGGCTTTAAACGGTTTATGGACCTGATGGATGTTGAGCCGGATGTGGATAACAAGCCAGATGCGAAAAAAGTAGAAGACCTAAAAGGAAATATCGCCTTTAATGACGTTACGTTCGCTTATGAAAAAACACAGCGTCCTGTTTTAAATGAATTGAGTTTTTCCATTAACGCAGGGGAAACCATTGCCTTTGTTGGGCCATCTGGTGCTGGTAAGACCACAATTTGCTCGCTTATTCCACGTTTCTACGATGTGGACCAGGGTGGTGTTACCATTGATGGGTTAGACCTACGTGATATGACGAAGGAGTCGCTACGTGCACAGATTGGTATTGTGCAGCAGGATGTCTTCCTCTTCACAGGTACGTTAAGAGAAAATATCGCTTACGGTAAGCTTGATGCTACAAATGAAGAAATAGAAAAAGCTGCCCGCCAGGCACATATGGAGGAATTTATTAAGGAATTACCTGATGGTTATGAAACACAGGTAGGCGAGCGTGGATTGAAATTATCAGGTGGTCAAAAGCAACGAATTGCGATTGCCCGTATGTTCCTGAAAAACCCGCCAATCCTAATTCTTGATGAAGCAACCTCTGCATTGGATACAGAAACCGAAACCATAATTCAAAAGGCACTAACAGAGCTTGCTAAAGATCGCACCACGTTGGTCATTGCGCATAGACTGGCAACGATCAAAAATGCTGACCGCATTATGGTGGTAACAAAAGAAGGTATTGAAGAAGAAGGAAGTCATGAAGAATTATTAAAACGAGATGGTATTTTCGCCCATTTGCATAAAGTGCAGATGAGGTAAAAAGAAAGGCGTTTAAGCTAAAGAGCTTAGACGCCTTTTTTGGTACGTAGTTTGTAAAAAATGGCGATAAGTGAACTAGCATACGCGCAACGTTTCACATGAAACATCTTCATCTGTCTTACTTGTTTGGCATTGTATGGTAACCAGAGGAAAAGGGTTGGTTAGACAAAATTTCCAATAACTGTTGTGCCATATGCTCTGGTGTATACTTAAACCCACCTTTTACCCATTCAAAGATCATACCAAATAAAGCATGCGATTGGTAACTTGCTTGTAAATCCACATCAATGGTGCCCGTGTTAGGGATAAACTTTAAATCTTGTATAGAAAGCTTTTTTAACACCTCACAGAGTCTATTCTGAAAACCAGGTAAGACACTTGGATGCAACATAATAACACGGTAAAAATCAGCATTTGCAGCCACATGTTCAAAGAGCTTTATTTTAGAAGCTGAAAGATCTTTTATGGTAAATCTCTCCTTATTTAAATAAGGATGGCGGTAAGCTTGTATAAGACTCTTTATCACATCTTGTATAGTTGCTTCCAGTAACTCTTCTTTAACCTCATAATGCTTATAAAATGTACCACGATTAACATCTGCTTTTTTCACAATTTCTGTTACGGTAATATGCGGAAGATCTTTTTCTTCCATCAACTTTATTAAGGCTGACTTTAAGGCTTTTTGAGTTTTATCGATGCGCCGATCATGTTGGGTCATTTACACTTTACCACCCTTCTGTTCATTATCCTCTTTCGATTGAACAAATCCTTTATAATTGTTGATTTATCAACATTTCAGTGGTCTTTTGCTTATTGCTACCTTAAGTATAGTACATTATACTTAGCGTATTCAAATGTATATTTTAAGGCATTTCCTAGATTTAAATTTTAAATTAAGGGAGAGATAGAAATGAGACTAGAAGGAAAAGTAGCAATTGTAACTGGTGCAGCTTCCGGGATGGGACAGGCTATTGCCAACCGGTATGCAGAAGAAGGAGCAAAAGTGGTTGTATCTGATATTAACCTAGAGGGCGCAGAGACTGTAGCCGAAGAGATCAAGGATAAAGGCGGAACAGCTAAAGCTATCAAGACAAACGTGGCAGATAGAGTAGATATTGACCATTTAATTGATTCAACAGTTAAGGAATTTGGCTCATTGGATATTCTCGTTAATAATGCTGGAATCATGGATAGCATGGAGCCAGCAGGCGATATTGAGGATGACAAATGGGAGCGTGTATTTGCTATTAATACTACCGCTGTTATGCGCGCAACACGTAAAGCATTGCCTATTTTCCTTGAGAAAGGGAAAGGGGTAATTATTAATACAGCATCAACTGGTGGATTAAATGGTGCACATGCTGGTGCGACATACACGGCTTCCAAACATGCTGTGATCGGTTTCACAAAAAACACTGGCTACATGTACGCGGAAAAAGGAATTCGTTGTAATGCCATTGCTCCAGGCGGTGTAGCAACAAATATAGCAGCAAGCATGAAAAACTTAAATGAATTCGGTGCATCGAGAGCAGGAAAATCCCAAGCTGTTATGCCACGTGCTGGAAAATCAGAAGAGATAGCAAACGTTGCATTATTCCTAGCATCTGATGAAGCAAGCTTTGTAAATGGCACCGTGATAACTGCAGACGCTGGTTGGACAGCAGCGTTTTAAGGTCCTTAGAAGGACTTACACCATTAAGCACTATCGACGTGGAAACTCCGCTAAGAACTGTAGCGGAGTTTTTGAATTCTCTCTTTTTTCCACATTAATATCCCCCACTTCTTTAACTCATTAATTTATTTTCTTACAGAGATAAATCATGTTCGAAGCATTAGAGGTCAAAGGCGTTTCATTCCAGTCTTGGTATACCCCTTCAATGGTAAAGCCGTGCTTTTCAAGTAGTCGTTCCATCTCTAACGGAAAGACGAAGCGTAGATCAATTATAGAGCGTTTCTCATCTTGTAGTTTCCCATTCGCATCAAAAAATCTTCTTATGGTGATATTATGTTGGACTTGATTGAGTGCATCGTATTCACTGATGTAGGAGACGTGGACAGAAAGCGTTCCATCTTTATAAGAAAACCCTGGATCTTCACAATTCGTGGAGACTAGTTCCTCTTCACTTGGAAAACGAGTGTTAAAAAGAAAGCGACCTCCCTTAACAAGATGTCGCTGAATGGAATCCAACATCTTGTTCTGCGCTTCATTGGTAAGGAAATGTTGAAAGGAATTTCCAACCATGAAAATAAAGTCACTTTTTAAACCAAGCTCCAGTTTTGTGCAATCCTGTTCAATAAAGCCTATATCAAGCTTTTCAGCCACTGCCTTCTCTCTTGCTCGTCTTAGCATATCGCGATGTAAATCCACTCCTACTATGCTGTGTCCTGTTTTTGCTAAGGGGATGGTCGCCCTTCCTGTACCACAGGCTAAATCCACAATTGGACCTGTAGCCTTGTCTGCCCATTTTGTTAAATAGGTAATATCCTCCTTATAGGCAACGTGTTCCTTATCATATTGAATGGGATCCTGATATTCCTCTAAATTTTCTATTGTCATCAGTGTTCTCCTAATTTTAAATTTTCTGTTTAATGGGATGGTTAAAGTTTATCATTATAAGCTGTACAAGTATTCTAAAATCGTTGCAGATTGAGGAAAAAATTCTATTGGAGGAAGAAGGAAACTCCGGATTAAAAGAGAAAAGATAACCGCATTATATAACGGGTTATCTTTTGATAAAGTGAAACTTCAATCAGTGGGGTTTTCCATTCTTCCCCCACTGATTGTTAGTTGAATCGGGTTGTTAGCGTCCGTTTACTCCCACTTAAACATCTCCGTTTTACTTTATGTTTTGAAGTGGGAGTCTTACGGACGGTTGCACTGCGATAAATAAACTTAAGATTACGTCTTTACACGAGGTCGTTATCTCTTTCATGGGAAAGCATGCCTCTCATCCGAATTACTTTACCGTCAAATTCTGTTTTTATAGGATCCATACCAATTTTGCGGTAAAAGTTTACGGCAGCAGTATTCGAGGGAGAAACTCTTAGTTCATAGCTAGCCACTTTGTATTGAAGAAAAAACTGTTTTGCATATTGGTACAATTCCAAGCCCTTTCCTTGACCGCGTTTTTCAGGCACAAGGTAAAATAAATGGATATACCCAATGGACTCCCCACTGTATTCTTTAATGGATAATTCAAGTTGTCCAATATAATCATCATTTTCACAGACCAACATAAACCCAGCGGGGAATGCATGCTTCTTTTCTTCTAACCAACGCAAGTAATCCTCTTCGTCACCAAAGCCTGAAGTATTACCAAAGCTAACTCTAAAGGAGTCTTTACGAAATGCAATGACTTTAGCTTGGTGCTTCATTACATCAATTGCCTCGAATGTTAGCATGTCATCCCTCTTTAAAATTTGATTTAAAGATCACTTCACAAGATCTGCTGCGTTACCTTAAAGTTCTTCACTTAAATGCTCGACCTGATTGTAGTTCAGCACTTCCCACTTCTCTTGTTTATAGTGGATGTTATTAATACAAGCGTTCATTAGCCTTGTTTTCCCGGCACCGATTTCTCCACCAGAGACAGTTGCTAAAATAGCATTTATTACCGCACCGTGGGCAACAATAAGAACGCGCTTATCGGGATACTTCTTCAGAACATCATCCACTCCGCTCATCACACGTTTGATGAAGTCTTCTGGTTCTTCACGATTTGGATAGGCTTTATCAGGATATTGAGTCGTTCTTTCCTCCATTGTCAGTCCTTCCGCGTCACCAAAAGAGCATTCTGCAAAATTGCTCATTTCTTCGTATGGGAGCTGTAGAGAAGCATTAATAATTTCAGCTGTGCGTTTGGCCCGTTTCATGGGGCTTGCTACCATAACATCATAATCCTCTGCATTAAGATAGGCTGCGCTTTTTTCAGCCTGACGAATCCCTGTTTCGTTTAGTGGGATATCTGTACTCCCTTGTAGCTTTCCTTTTAAATTCCAGTCTGTTTCACCATGTCGTATAAGGCAAATTGTCGTCATTACCATAACCCCCTGTTTATTGCATTATGTATATTAATAAAATAATAACAGATTTCCCTCTATCTGCGGGCTGTCAGCTGAATAAATCTGTCCCAATGTCACAACCTAGATCTAAAAGGAGTGTGCGACATGCAAAATTTACTTATAGCAATCAGCCTAGGTCTATCCACCTTTATCGGACAAGCTTTACCAACAGCGGATATGGAACCTCAACAAGAAGAAGAGCAAATCCCTTCCTATGCTAAGTGGGGAAAGCTTGCCATGAAAGAAACGAAAGCCAAATACCCTCAAGCAGACATTATCGATTATCTACATGAAGGCAGCAAAGAAAATGCCAACTCTGAGGTAGAGATTTTTAAATTATGGTTAAAGCAAGATCAAAAAGAATTCGGTGTCTATGTGAATATTGAATTTCATCCAGAAACGGAAGAAGTTATCTCCGTTACATTTAAAGAAACAGATCGATAGCAGCAGGTGTCGCGTGAGAGCGCTGCAGAGACGCGTGTGAACAATGTATAGACGCATGAGGCCACCACAAAGTCTCGTATGAGCAAGGCAAAGTCGCTTGTGCTCTTCACAAAGTCGCGTGCTAACTCCAGCCCAGAGCACCACCCAAAGGAAGAGCCACATTCGTCCTCTTCCTTTTTCTTCAATCGACAATAATTGCCCCGCTGGTAGATGAAGAATAAGTTAGCTCCAAATATACATAAGCCAAAAGCCACAATCCGCCCTTCACCTTGCTCCCATTTGTAGGGAATTTCGCTTGAATTGTATGCTTATCTCCCCCTTTTCATTGAATCAGCTGCTTTGCGAAATTTGTTATTGGGCATTTCTATTTATTTTTCAATTCTATTAAACTAGCAATTTCATCTAAATGAATCCTATGTATGAGTAAAAGTGTTTTGCCTATGCTTATTGTAAAATATATCCATGCTGAATACCTATAAGCTTTAGAATGGTCACTAGTACTTCCTGTTCATTTTTGTAAAAGCATAAAATCGCCAACAGGCTTCGACACATCTAGTAGATGGGCGTACCTATAATAGAGTTACAAGAATAGCAGGCAGGCATCAAGGTGATTCCAAGAAATAATGGAGGTGAAGGATCACTGTAAGCGGTCATGCAGGGATACGGTAGACAAAAAATGAAGGGGAGGAACGGGTATGAAGCTGAAAAAGCAGTTGAGTTTGGCACTAGCATCAAGTGTATTAGGGGTGGCACTGATTAGTGGAGGCACCTATGCCTATTTTAGTGATCAGGAGGTGTCGAGTAATTCTTTTGCTGCAGGCACCTTGGATTTATCCATGAATGAAACGGCGTTAATAGAATTGGAGAATCTTAAGCCTGGTGATACGATGATGCGAGAATTCAACTTAGCAAATGATGGAAGCTTAAAGATTGAAAATGTCTTTTTAGAAACCGCCTACTCTGTAAATGACATAGAGAACAACAATGCAGAGGATTATGGCAAGCATATCAAAGTTAATTTCCTTTGGAATTGGGATCAGGAGAGTGAGCCTGTGTTTGAAACAACCTTGTATGATTTACAGCAAATGGATCCAGATGTCGTGAAGCGGGATATATGGGACCCATTGTGGGAGCAAAAAGGTGGGTTGGATTCAGAGGAATCGCATGATTTCTGGGTTGAATTTGAATTTGTTGATAATGACGCTGACCAGAACATGTACCAGGGTGACGCACTCTCATTGGAATGGACCTTTAACGCGACACAGGGAGATGGAGAGGAAAAATAACAAATAAATCCAAAGGAAGGGATGAGGGGAATGAAATTACGCCAAAAAATTGGCTTTTCCACCATAGTACTGTCGCTATCAATAGGGATTGTTACACATGGAACAACTGTTTCTGCAGAGGAGGCCAACATAAAATTAAACGACACCTACAATACACCATCTTATATTGTGGAAAAGTGGGATGCACCAGGGGGAATGACCAAGCAGGAAATTGTCCGAGCTTACTTTTCCCAGAATAAAGGAGACTTCCAACTTCAAGGTAATAAAGATGTAGACTTTGAAATTGTAGAGGAATTAAAGGATGACCAAACAGATAACTCCCATTTTAAAGTCCAGCAAACGTACAAAGGGATTCCTATTTATGGAGCAGATCAAACTGTAAAGTTAGATGAAAATAATAATGTAACCGCATACTTTGGAGAGGTGATTCCGGAACTTGATAAGAAAAAGATAAACATGCAAGCGAACCTATCAAAATCTGATGCGATTAAGCTTGCAAAAAAGGAAATTGAGAAAAAGATTGGCAAAGTGAAAGACTATGACGGGCCACTTGAGGTAGAACCTTATATTTATGAATATGAGGATGCCTATTATTATACGTATCTCGTAACAGCATCGACCACCGAGCCTGCAGTAGGATTTTGGCATTATTTTATCGATGCAACGAATGGAAAAGTTGTTGACTCCTATAATACTGCACATGATGTAACAGCCTTTGGCACAGGGGTTTTTGGAGATAGGAAAATGTTTGAGGCACAAGCCTTTGAAGGAAAGTTTCGTCTGTTTGATGTGACAAGAGGAGATGGTGTGGTCACATATGACAATACAACAGGAACAAACTTGGATGTGTTCAGCCTAAATAAAATGTTTAAAGATGGGTCCGCAGTAGACGCGCATGCCAATGCACAAATTACGTATGATTACTACCAGGACACATTTGGGAGAGATTCTGTTGATGATAACGGGCAAGTTCTCATTTCAGCTGTCCATGTGGGTAATAATTGGAATAACGCCTCCTGGAATGGTAGACAAATGTCATATGGCGATGGGGATGGCCTCAGGTTCCACCCACTTGCTGCAGGGCTTGATGTAGCAGCACACGAGATGAGCCACGGCGTTGTCCAACATACTGCTAATTTAATTTATCGAGGTGAATCAGGAGCACTAAATGAGTCCTTTGCTGATATTTTTGGAGCAATGGTGGACCGAGATGACTGGCTTATTGGAGAAAATATTATGGCAGACGGCACGCTTGCCCTAAGATCGATGGAGGACCCGACTGACCTTATCGAACGGAGAACGGAAGCACCGTATCCAGATCACTGGAGCAAAAGATATACGGGTACACTTGATAATGGTGGGGTTCATATTAATTCGAGTATCAATAACAAGGCAGCCTACCTTATTTCTGAGGGTGGAGACCACTTTGATGTAGCGGTAAATGGTATTGGTAGAGATAAAACCGAGCAAATCTACTACCGGGCGCTATCACTCTATTTAACTCGCAGCTCTGACTTCAGCATGATGCGAGAAGCGGCAATACAGGCAGCTGGCGACCTTTATGGTAGCGACTCGGATGCAGTGGCAGCAGTTGAGCAGGCGTATAGTGCAGTAGGCGTTTACTAATAAAATGGCAATTCCAGCTATATAGAGAATATAGCTGGAATTGTTGTTGGTTGGTCCATTAAATAAGGAGGGGTTATGCATGAAGTTGGCAAAGTCGCTCGTATTGGCCGTTCTTATCATGATGCTTTTATCAACCACGGCACAAGCTGCATCGGAAGGGTTACCAGCCTTTCCTAGTCCGATAGATTCTCAGAATTGGACGCTGCCAGAAGATATGACGTGGGAAGACTATGAACCGGTTCCTGGGATAGATTGGCGGAATTCGGAGGTGGAGCCGGAAAGAGTGCTGAAGGGAGCCCTCATCGTTGTTGATTTTCAAGATCGCGATTTTATCATAAGTCAGGAGGAGGGCTCTATGGAAGCTGGGAATCCGGTTGGGAATGGAAATATCCCTAGAGAGGATGTTGGGGAATATTGGGTAGACTTTCTCAATAAACCACAGCCACTGAATAATTATCGTACGATCAATGAATACTGGAGGGAAAATTCTTATGGAAAGTGGGCAGTAGAGCTGGAAGCTTTTGGCCCTTACCGAATGGATGGAAATGAGTTCCAGTATGGGTTAAATGAATTCGGACAGCAGGAAAATATGCCACCGGGTTATGAAGCAAAAAGTCTCCGTCCAGAGGCGATGAGCAAAGCAGAGGTAGATATGGAAGCATCTGGGGAGGAATTTGATTTTACTTTTATTTTGCACGCAGGATACGATGAATCAGGCATATGGCAAGAATTTGGTGAAATGATGTTTTTAAATGAAGAGGCAGTGACAGACGAATTCGGCCCACCTTTAGACTACGATATGCCAAATTGGGCACTGACAAGGTATGTGGACTGGACTTCGTGGGTCGCGGGAAAAAGTATTTGGTCTAGTGCCGATATTCGGAATGGCATATCTGTTCAAGGGGAAAATGACGGTATGGGCACGTTCGCTCATGAATTCGGTCATATTATGAATCTGCTGGATAATTATAATAATCCGTATGCCAATCCGGTTTCTCGTACGTATTCTGGTCCATGGGAATTAATGAGCAGGGGGAGTTTCAACGGGCCAGGAGGGCCGCATACACGTTGGATGGTCATGCCAACACTAGGCGGTTCAGCACCGTCTCATCATATGCTTCGAAATAAGATCAAACAAGGATTTCTATCAGAAGAGGATTATCTAAATGTCGATCGAGATGCCCTGGCAGAGACTGGGCCGGTATTCGCTGATATTCTCGCACGTGCTGTACCAGAAGAAAGTACAAGTGACGAGTCCGCAATACATGGCATTAATATTATGATGGAGGACCTTACACCGGCCAATTCCCTGGAAGATGATTGGCGGGCTGATATGCAACGCGGAGAGAAATGGTATGACAATTACACTGTGGAAGTAGTCGACCGTGTTGGAATGGATTCATTTACACCAGATTCTGGTGTACTGCTGGCGAAGACGAAGGATAGTGAATCTGCACCAAATATTTGGGTGATTGATTCCCATGAGGAAGACATTAATCAAAAGGATTTTACCAGACCTGATGGGACAGATGCAATGTATTCGAAGGGTGATTATCGTCAACTATCGGATGCCTTGTTTAAAGCAGGAACAGGAAATGATGTCGTTAGTGAATATGTAGATGAATATAACAGACTACACTTCTATATTCTTAATCATAATCGGGATACAGAAGACCCATTATCGTATAGGGTCGCGGTAAGACATCTGGATGGTGGGGGTGACTTTGCTCGCGGAGTCAGAACGGAAAGTGGCGAGCAAGAACAAGCGATCCCGGGAAAAGTAGCCAAACATTATTTCCAGGTTACCAATACAGGCGAAGCAACGGACCTTTTCCGTTTGCGAGCAGATATAGATGGCGGCTGGGAAACAATGCTGGAACAAGAAGTAATTGAAGTAGAATCAGGAGAAACGGTAAAGGTGCCAGTATATGTTGAAGTACCGGAAAATAAGAAGGAGGCTGTAGCACTGAGCTTTACAGCAACATCGGAAACGGACACGAGTCAGGTCGAACAGGATGTGACGCTTCTATTGAGTAATCTCACCGCTACAGGATTAAAAGAACTTCTTAACCGCTATGAAGTATTAGAGGATATCTCCAATGAGGAGACTTTGCGAGCATTACAAACCCATTTAACTGTTGTAGAGCGATTCGAGAAAAAGGAGGAACCTGAAAAAGTCATCAAACATATGGAAGGCTTTATACAGCTTGTCACCCATCAACGTGATCAGGGGAATATCACCGAGATATCTGCAGGCGCACTACTGGATTATAGTGATTACATGATCGATTTGTGGCAGTAAAAATAGTGGTTGATCTGGGGTAGAGGTAGCCTGCCCCAGATCTTTTTTTATACTTCTGAAAGTCGTGTAGAGATAGAACCCGTCTTTCTCTCTTCCTCTCTTTCTCAAAAAAAAGCCACCTATATCAGATGGCAATAAGCATGGTTATTTCTCTCGACTTATTTAGACTATCTAGCGTACTTTATTTCCATTTGTCTATGATTGTATTGGCATCAGCAGTCAGAACAAGGTACGCCTCGTCTGTAAGGAAGTTGTTGTTCTTTTGATTATCGAGTAGGTTTTTAAGATTTTCCAGATGCTTGATTACTTTATCACCGCGCTCTTTTCTCTCAAACTGTTCGACTGATCGAATGTGAGCTTGTACTGCTCGGGATACGCCTGGATTTGAAAATGCCCCATTATCCAAGTAATAGTCCACAATCTCTTTCATGTCCCCAGCATTTTCAGGGGATGTCCCCCCTTCGTAACCTAGTGCGTTATCTAGCGCGTTTTTTCCACCAACAACAGGAAAGGAAATAGTACTTTCGCCTAGGGACACGTCAAATGTTGCACGGTTGTTGTCAGGGATTAACCATCTGTCATCACTCGCTGCAATCACAATACCAATTCGATGCCCTTCTTTAAAAATATAATCTTCCGGCAATGCCTCCCATTCGAATGAATATGAATTTCCGGGAATTAGCGGGTTAGACGTGGATAACGACTCCCAATTTTGGGCATCCATCCAGCCGTGTGTTACGATCTCGTATGGGGCTTCCACGGTCGTCTTTTCTGTTTCTTTGTAGCAGGCATCATCGGATGCAGAGCTCTCTCCCCAGCAGGATTCAGAATCTAGTGTACGAATCCCCTCTCCACGGTCACGATGGTCCACCCTCTCATCAACACCATAATCGACGACTAATGCGGTTAAATGCGTATTTTCTTTATCTACAATAGCATCGAGCTTTAGCTCTGGAACCCCACTTAAGTGCACCTCATCCCCTAATTCCGGAGAGAGAAATAGGAGCCTGTTTTCTTTTGAATTAAAGGCATTTTCCACCATTTGTTGTTCGGTTTGATAAGGATCATCTGTAAAGGACTGGGTGCTAGCATCTAATAATGGGCTTGTTAGCCATGTGCCTGGGAGGGTTTCCGAAGCTGGTGCAAATCGCACATTGACAGCAGAAGCCTTTTCGTTAGGCCAAGCGGATTGAGTTTCCCACTCGTCAGCTGCCCGCTCGATGTCCACTACTGGATCATCCATGATGCCATTATCAATATCAAGTAACCAATAATCAAACCATTGATGGAGGGTGTCTACCCATTCCGATCTACGAAAATCAAACGGATCAACATGGCCAGTCTGTGTTAGCCAAAGCTTTCTCGGTACATCGTTCTCTGCTAGAGCTTCCCACCAATTAGAAAAATGATTTGCTTTAACGTTATAATCATTTATGCCATGAATGGCAAACACACTTGCCTCCACCTGATCGGCATTTTTCACAAAGTTACGCTCGTCCCAAAACGCATTATAATCACCGGTTTCGTCATCGGCCGCCAAGCGCATCTCTTCCCGGACAACAGCACAATCTTCTACACGCTCGCTGCTTGTTACAAGGCGTGATAGATTACCCGGACCATTTGTATAAAAAGGTGTCCCTCCATAGCGGTAATAGTCATACCAGCTGCTGATAGCACCGATTGGCACAATTGTCTCTAAACCTTCCACACCAGATGCAGCAGCAGCGTTTGCTAAGGTTCCGTCATAGGACTTCCCAATCATACCTACTTGCCCGGTTGACCAATCAGCTTCCATTTCTTCACCAGCTTCATTCCACGCTTTTCCTTTACCGTTTAGCCAGTTTATCACGACATTCACACTTTCGGTCTCTTCTTCCCCTCCAGTTGGCGGACAGCCATCAGAGTTATTGGTTCCTACCATATCTACTTGTACAACCGCATAACCTCTCGGCACAAAGTAGTTGTCGTAGAATAGTGGAAACATTTCATTTACTCCATCGTGATCTGGGTCCTTGATTTCCGATTCATTTCCACGCCCAAGTCCTTCATAGTATGGACTCGCATCCATAATGATAGGGACGCTTAAGTTATCTTCTGTTTCCAACGGACGAATAATGTCTACAGCGATTCTATCAAGTTCCCCATCTCGATCACTATCCATGGTGGATTCTACATAGATCGTTTCCGTAATCGCATCTTGATAAGAATAAATGGGTTCCGTCACCCCATTTTCCAGCTCGTATCCTTCCTTTTCCTGCGCGGTATCAGCCGCACCATGTACGATTTCAGGAGTGGCTAGTGCAGACAAAACAGCAAGTGACAGGACAGCATGTACTACTTTTTTATTCGTTTTTCTAAACAATACATTCCCTCCTCTATTAATCTAGTATAAAAATAGCATGTAAGGAGGTAAGCTAGAAGAGGGAGAAGCACTATATTTCAGATAATTTAGATTTTAAAATAGATAATTGGTTCTGATAAAAAGGAACGTCTTTAGAGAAGGTTTTCAAGTATATTTGTCGAATAATTATAAAGGAAGGAGAGATTAGACAGTGGATAAATTGCGAATTTACTCTTCAAAATAAATAAATTTTGAGGAGGAGAAGAAATGAACATAACATTTCAAGGTAGTAAAGACATAGACAAAGAACAGGTCATAAAATTATATAATGATGTGGGATGGTATGCGTATACGAAGGATCCAAACACTCTGTACAATGCGCTACAGCAGTCTCTTAACGTAATCTCTGCTTGGGATGGTGAGGAGTTAGTCGGCCTAATCCGTGTCGTAGGCGATGGGTTAACGATCCTCTATATCCAAGATATTTTGGTATTAAACGCTTATCAAAACCAAGGAATCGCTACAAAGTTGATGGAGCAAGTGATGCAGAAGTATGAGCATGTGCGGCAGAAGGTCTTGTTAACAGAAGAGGCACCAGATGTGAGGCATTTTTATGAGAAAAATGGCTTCGAGTCCTGTGACAAGGGTTCATTGGTGGCTTTTGCAAAACTAGAAGGATAATAAAAAGTGCAGGGAGCCGTAAAGAATCCCTGCACTTTCATCATTCTATTTAAGTGGCTACGTCTTAAGATGAGGTCCAAGCGCCACCATTAACATGGATAGCTTGTCCTGTGATATAAGAACCTTCATCTGAAGCCAGTAGTACATATGGCATTGCGTGTTCAGATGGTTGGCCAGGTCGGCCCATTAACGTGTCTTGTCCGAACCCTTCTACGCCATCTTCATCAAAGGAAGATGGAATAAGTGGGGTCCATACAGGGCCTGGTGCTACTGCATTGGCACGGATTCCTCTCTTCGCAAGGCTTTGGGCAATGCTTCGAGTAAATGCCGTGATAGCGCCTTTAGTTGCGGAATAGTCCATAAAGATTGGGTTCCCTCGATATGCGTTAATGGAAGAAGTACTAATAATAGAATCGCCTTCCTGCATATGAGGCACTGCCGCTTTTGTTAAATAAAATTGGGAGAAGAAATTGACTTGGAATGTCTCTTCAAATTGTTCATCTGAAATATCTTCAATATTTTCTCGAACAAATTGGATTGCTGCATTATTTACGAGAATGTTCAATTTGCCAAATTCATCAACTGTTTTTTGTACGAGATCTCTACAATGAGCGGCATCTTTAATGTCCCCAGGAAGTAGCAGGCATTTTACACCTTCTGCTTCAACTGCTTTTTTCGTTACTTCTGCATCGTCATGCTCATCAAGATAAGAAATGGCAACATTTGCCCCTTCCTTCGCGTAAAGCATTGCTACAGCGCGTCCGATCCCGCTGTCGCCGCCTGTAATTAAGGCGCTTTTTCCTTTCAGTTTTTCTGAGCCTTTATATTCAGTTGGCTGTGCCGGTAATGGGTTCATTTTTGACTCAATACCTGGTTGTTTCTCTTGTTTTTGTCTAGGGGTACTACCCTTTTGCATCTCTTTCGGATCCATAAGTGACATTACCTCCTTGATTAAATACATTACTTTTTGCGTCACAATAGTCTATTCCACCCTATGGTGAGAAGAAAACATGAGATAGCGCTTACGATTAATATTAAAAAAATTCCCTTAAAAACACCTTTATCTACTGCCAAATTGAATTTGCGTAATCCCCGAAAAGAATGAGATTATTTCAAGTTATAATGATAATCTAGTAAAAGTGGTAAAGTAGGATATACTTAATATATAAAAAAATAACCGCTTGGTGCTGTAACACCAAACGGTTAAGTGCAGTAGCCCTTCAAGGGGGCAGCTCACTAATAAGATGATAAAATAACCACCACTTAATTAGCTTGCTAGGCTGGGATGGTTATTTTTTACACGTTAGGAAGTATAAGATTTTAGTAAGGAAGCAACATCCACGCAGTTAAAATTTCGAGGTGCCAAGTATCAGAAAAACTTTCACATTCGCTAAAGGACGAGCGATTTTTTTAATGAGGATCGGCACAATTAAGGTCCAAAAGAGATCCTTAATTTTAATTAGGAATGAAAGTGTGCACTTTTACAGTATCCGTGTGTATTTACTTAGTTAATGGGATTTTAATTTCTTCACCAACTTTAAGAATGGAGCCTTGGCGATCTTCAACCGGAGCGAAGGTCATCACATATTCGTCCTCGGCACCCTCTACTTCACCTTTACTAAAAATTGGATCTATCTTTTCATTTGCTGATTGCAAAAACACACCAGATTTTTCGTCATCAACACTGTAACCATACTCTTTACTATTTTTCCTTGCATTAAGGAATTGATGTTCCAACTTGCTCATTACCCTGTATTGCATGCCACTTTCATCTGTAAGGAGCTTTGTATCAGATCCAGTCACCACAACTCGTGTTTCAAGATCTGAAAACTCAACTTGCTTAATGTTGTATGTTTCTCCTTTAAAAGTAAATTCTTTATTTACTTCCACTGTTTCTCTATCCGAGACAGCAGATGGTTTGAGTTTGAATTCTAGAGGCCATGTCGTTTGTAAACTCTCCATTCCACTGTCATTCCAGATTGTTAAATTTTCGATTTCTAAACGAATTTCTTGATCTGCATATTCTTTAATTGAAGCAAAGGATAAAGCTTCCGTTATTTTATTTTCCTTGCTATCGTAATAGCTGCTTCCCCAACCAACATTATCTAAAGGTACTTTTTGTCCACTTTCAACTATTAAATTAATTGAACTTACTCCCTCAAAAAGGTCAATATAATGATTTTCTAGATTTGTTTCTTCGCTCTGATAGGTAAGTAAGAGTTTTGTCTCCTTATCATCCGTCAAGACTCTGTCAAAGTGGACAGTTATGTCATATTTTTTATCGTAGAATGTTTGATCAAGTGCTTGCCCTTTTCCTGATATAACTGCCATTCTAACACCTGTATCATCAATATGCTCGCTGGTAAATATTTTATTATATACCTCTTGTATAGCTGCTAATGCGGGTGTGAAAGTTAATGTCGAAACAATAGTCAAACAAATTGCTGCGACAATCAAAATTCGTTTATAATAAGCGACCTTTTTATTTAGAGGACTAGTGGGAATCTGGTTATCAGCTATTTGATTTTTCTTTTCGCTCTCTTTTTTAGCTTGCATGACCCCTAATTTTGCCCTATTATGCAATTCCTCTGGGATTTCAATTTTTTCTAACTCACGTTTTACTTTATTACTCATACATATCAACCTTTCTAACCTTTTTTTCAAGCTTAGCTAATGTACGATATAAAACCGATTTTACTGTTCCCAGTGGCAATTCCTCGATCTTTGAAATCTCTTTAAGGGTATAACCGTAATAAAACTTCAAAAGTATTATACTTTTTTCGCGTTCATCTAAAGTATCTAGTAAATCTTGTAGGGTTAACGAAAGAGGTAGATCATGATCATCTGACTCAATAAAATCTTTTTGTTCAAGATTTAAGTGAATTACCTTCTTTTTTTTCCTTAGGACATCAGTTGCACAACTTTTTGCTATCTTTATTAACCAAGTCTTAAAAAACTCCGGATTCTTCAAGGTGTTAATTTTTTTAAACGCACGATAAGCAGTTTCTTGAACAACATCAAGGGCATCTTCCTTATTTTTCACATACAAATATGCCATCCGATAAATGTCTTTTTCGTACTTTTGAAATAGTGATAAAAAAGACTCTTCATTGCCTTTTTGTGCTTTATAAACTAAGTCAATAATTGTCACTCACCTACATTTCCTTAATGTATTTTACTTATTAGACGCACGTTTTAGTTGTTTGGCTTCATCTTTATGAATATGACATAATAACAAAAAGCAGGAGAGAACTCCTGCTAAAATGTCTCATTGCTGTTTAGACAATGTTGATGAATTTGCGGGTTACTATTTGTTGAAGAAGTTCCTCGAAAAAAGGTGGTGGATAATTAAAGCATATAGAAAAGAATGTTGAGATACTTCAGTTTAAAAATACTTCTCTATCTTAACTTTTCCGCCAAATTGCCTTTGTGTAGGCAAGTCTCATCCCGGCTCTTTCCATATTCCGCTGGCTTGTGCTCAGGTAGGCTGCCTCTCCGACTAGCAGGTGGCAATTTGCCTCCAATGCGTGTTTAATCCGTTCTTGAAGTAGTGCCTGGTGTACCCCTTTATTACGGAATTCTGGTAACGTAGCTGCCGCCGCCATCTCGGCAATTCCATCCTGGATAAACAGTACCCCAATACCTGCAGGCTCTTGTCCGATAGTAGCAAGGTAGAAGCTCCAGCCTGTTTTCCCGTATAAAACAGCATTATTTTGTGCGACTGCATCTTTTAAAAAAACAGGCATTTGAAAGGCTTTCGTGTAAATGTCTGCAAACGTATGGAAGTCATTTTTAGCGAGTTTATGTATGGCCACTTCAGGATGATACACGGGAAAAGATTCCTCACAGGCTCCGTAGAGTGTAGTATGAAATCGAATCTGGCTATATCCCCTTTCCGTTAACAAGTTTAATAGCTCCTCAGATACAGAAGCTGGCGTTAGCTCGAATTGGGCAGGGATTTTTCTCTCCTGAAAAAAGGAAATAATTTCGTCTATCTTATCTATATCCTTTCCGTGAAGCCCCCTCACTGTGTTAAACGCAGGACCAGGGATTTGCTTAGCAGTAAACGCTACCGCCTTCCCAAACAGCTCCATCTCTACCCGCATGGGGTTTCCCTGAATTCCTTGAATTGCTTTCAGTCGGGAATCAAGTACTGCTACCTCCATTTTCTCTATCTTCTGAACGAGAGATGGTGTCAAAATTCGATGCAATAGGATCACCCCTTTCTTTTTATATCTGCCTGCTTAATATAGTTTCTTAGAAAGTCAAAATAACTTAAATAGCTTCTCCAAGTCCCCAAAAACATGGTTCACACCCTCAACGTAATAAAAACTCGATGCTTCTTCTGGTGAAAACGCCTTTTCCCTGTAGATAATAACTTTTTTACCATAGGCTAATGCCAAACCAAGTTCAACATGGCTACCCTTCCCACCCGGTAAATACAGAATAAATAGGTCACAGTCTGCCACTGCCTGTTTTTCTAATGTGCCAATCCTTTCAAGTTGGTCAACAGTGTTTGCACGTTCATTTAAAGTCCAATCGTATGTATTCACATGTCCTTTAGAGAAAAGATACTGACTGACAGCTTGGACATTTTCTTTGTTTTGAAAGCTTGATGCAATATAATATTTCATCCTGTATCTCCTTCTTCTTTTTATGGTAAGCACCTTTATTATACCACTATGTCAAAATATTCAATTATAAACAAAAATTAATAAAAATTACAGGCACATTAATTGTTTGAAAGCGAAAGTATCCGATATAGTAAAGAGATGTCTTAGGTTTTTACATAAAAAACCCACGATTAACAAAGATAGAAAGAAGGAGAGGATATATATGGCTACATCTGCGAATTCATTTAATCTGCCTAAAGGCCAAAAAATTGCAATGATTATAGCATTGCTAGTTGGCGCATTTATGGGGATTATTAATGAAACGCTTTTAGCGACAGCACTTCCAACGATCCAGCATGCGTTTCAAATATCACAAGCTCAGGTTCAATGGCTGACAACAGCATTTCTTATGGTGAATGGGATTATGATCCCGATTTCAGCTTACTTTATTGAACGATTTACGACCCGCGGGCTGTTCTTAACAGCAATCAGTCTATTCGGAATAGGAACATTGACTGCAGCGCTTGCTCCTGTTTTCCCTGTACTACTGTTAGGGAGGGTTATTCAAGCATCTGGCTCTGGGATAATGCTGCCACTCTTAATGACAGTATTGCTGGCGATTATTCCAGTAGAGAAACGTGGAACAACAATGGGATTGATTGGTATTGTCATTGCGTTCGGACCTGCAATCGGACCTACCTTATCCGGATGGCTACTGGAACACTTCGAGTGGCGGGCACTGTTCCTCACTGTACTACCAATAGTGGTGGTTACCATAATCTTGGCAGCACTTTTCCTCAAAAATGTGACGGATCTTGGCAAACCAAAGTTAGATGTCCTATCGGTTATTCTTTCTTCACTTGGGTTTGGAGGGTTTCTTTACGGATTTAGTATTGGCTCAGAGCACGGCTGGGGAAGCGCTGCTGTCCTGATTGCGATTATCGGCGGAGCAATTTTAATTACGTTGTTCATACTGAGACAATTGAAGCTTCGACAACCGATTCTCGAGTTCCGTATTTTTAAATTCCGTATCTTTAGCCTGGCGATTGTAATAACAATGGCAGTGATGATTTCTCTAATTGGTGCAGAGACACTCCTTCCACTATTTATGCAAAACACACTTGGATTTAGCCCACTTGAATCAGGGCTAATGCTATTACCAGGAGCCATTGTTATTGGAATTATGTCTCCGATCACAGGCATTCTGTTTGATCGATTTGGTGGTAAGTATCTAGCAATCACGGGTCTTACCATTGTTACGGTAACGACCTTCTTCTTCACAAACTTATCGATGGAAACATCATTTGCTTACCTGTCCACAGTATATGCCATTCGGATGTTTGGTTTATCTTTCGCTTTGATGCCAGTTATGACATCGGCATTAAATCAGTTACCACCAAAATGGTATGCACATGGATCGGCAATGGCTAATACATTGCAGCAAATCTCAGCTTCGATCGGTACAGCTATTCTTGTCACCTTGACGACAGTTGGGGCGAAGCAGTTTACACCAGAAGAAAATGAATCAGCAGATGCGATTGGTCAGCTTGCCCAAATCCAAGGGTTTGAATGGGCGTTTATGGGAAGCACCGTACTAGCATTCGTTGGTCTACTACTCGCATTTTTCCTAAGCTCACCAAAGGAAGAAAAAGAAATGACACGTAAGATTAATGAAGAAAGCATGTCAGAGTAAACGAAAAAAGCTCTTCCATAAAGGGAGAGCTTTTTCGTTTATATATAAAGTTAGGAGGTTTGCTGGTCGAGCTTCGCTTGTTTATGGATGGTATGCTTTGTTCCCCATTCATGCATTGCTTCTAGGATAGGCTCTAGACTTCTCCCATATTCCGTCATAGAATATTCTACTTTTGGAGGGACCTGTGGATACACAACCCGCTCAATAATGTCCTCTTCCTCCAGCTCACGTAATTGTTTTGTTAACATTTTCTGTGTTATTCCGGGCATACTGCGTTTAAGCTCACTGAATCGTTGTGTCCCCTTTTGCAGTAAATGAAGAAGAATGATGGGCTTCCATTTTCCGACCAAAATACTAAGTGCATCCTCAACGCGACATAACTCTGGTACCTTATCCATGCTTTTCGCTCCTTTAGTATCCCTTTGTATACTATACCACTTTATAGTGCGTACTTCATAAAAAATTCATTATACCTTACAATAGCATTATAATGGAAAAATAGAAAGAATGCAGATATAGATTATGTTAGATAGAAAGGTTGAGAATGAATGGAAAAATATCGTATAGATCCTAGCAAAGGAATGGAATTCGGGCTTTACACACTCGGCGATCATCTGCCAGACCCACATACAGGAAAACGAATTCCTGCACAGCAACGCATACAGGAAATTATTGAATTAGCAAAACTGGCCGATCAGGCGGGAATTGATTTCTTTAGTGTCGGCGAGAGTCATCAGGACTTCTTCGCTACCCAGGCACATGCCGTTGTTTTGTCAGCAATCGCCCAGGCTACAGAGAATATAAAAATTGCCAGTTCCTCGACTATTATTAGCACATCAGATCCCGTGCGTGTTTATGAGAATTTTGCTACAATTGATCTAATTTCTGGTGGGCGTGCGGAGATTGTTGCCGGGCGAGCATCAAGAATTGGCTTGTTTGATTTACTTGGCTATAATGTTCGCAATTATGAAGAGCTTTTTGAAGAGAAATTTGATTTATTAAGACAAATTAATGAAGAAGAGGTTGTAAACTGGGAAGGCGAGTTTCGCGCTCCGTTAAACAATGCCAAAATTCTTCCACGCCCACTTAACGGCTCATTGCCAATCTGGCGTGCTGTCGGTGGTTCGCCTGCAAGTGCGATTAAAGCTGGCTATGCAGGTGTACCAATGTTCTTAGCCCATTTAGGCGGACCGGCAAGCAGCTTTAAACGATCAATTGATGCGTATCGCCAAGCAGCTCAAAGCCGAGGGTTTGATACGGACCAGCTGCCTGTTGCAACTGCTGGATTCTTTTACGCGGCGGAAGACATGCAAACGGCGCTTAGGGATATGTATCCACATATTAACGAAGGTATGAAGCGTACAAATGGACAAGGCTTTCCAAAACAAGCTTTTGCACAAGGTGCAGACCCGCATAGTATTATGAATATAGGGAGCCCAGAGCAAATCATCGAAAAGATGCTTTACCAGCATGAAATGTTTGGCCATCAGCGCTATATTGCCCAAATAGATTTTGGTGGTATGCCGTTCGATAAGCTACGTAAAAACATTGAAATCATCGGTACAGAAATTCTTCCGGCAATCAAAAAGCATACAGCAAAAAAATAGAGGTGAATTCAGATGAAGATTGTGGGACTATCCGGCTCAAAAGTTGGCTCCAAAACAAGAACCGCTATGAATTATACGATAACGAAATTACAAGAAAAGTATCCAGAAATAGAGACAGAACTACTCGACCTAGCCGATTATGATATCCAATTTAGTGATGGGCGCAACTACCTTGATTATGAGGGAGATACCGGCTATGTGACGAAAACGATCATGGAAGCAGATGCTGTGATTATAGGAACCCCAATATTCCAGGCTTCTATCCCGGCTACTTTAAAAAATATCTTTGATCTACTGCCAATAAACGCTTTTCAAGATAAGGTCGTCAGTATGCTTGTGACGGCTGGATCTGCAAAGCATTTCTTAATTGTAGAACAGCAATTAAAGCCGATTCTTGGATACATGAAAGCCCAAATCGTGCAAACCTATGTGTTCATTGAAGAAAGTGACTTTTATCGCAAAGAAATCACCAATGATGATGTCCATTTTCGAATTGAAAGACTCGTCGAAGACACCGTCGTATTAACTGATACCTATACGAAAATTCGCGAAGCTAAAGAAGCGGAGTATGATTTTTAAGTTATAGAAAGTCGCGCGGGAAGAGTAGAAAGTGGACTTCTGTCAAGAAAATAGACACTTTAAAATGGT
>NZ_JAIFZM010000017.1 GCF_022095695.1 Oceanobacillus jordanicus | reverse complement strand
TAATGATTTTCTAATAGAGGCGGAAACCTCTTTTGGACTGTGAGCCGCAACTGTTACATCTTCTGCGATCACACTTACCCAACCCAGGCCAGGAAATACGATATCCGTCTTTTCCCCACCTGTTAGCCGGAAAGCATTCTCTTTTAGTTCTGGTAGAACCTCTAATGTCTTTTGATCAGGTGGTGACAGTAGCTCCCCAATATGTTGTTCATATAATTCATCTGCATTTTCTAATTTTGTTCGGTGTATAGGAACTTGATTAGAGAAATAACATACAAAGGAAGTTCGTTTCCCTTTCACGAAGTCTAATCTTGCCAATCCACCAAAGTAAAGAGTTTGCCCACTGTTCAATTGATACACTCTTGGCTTAATTTCCTTGTTCGGTGTAATAAGCTTTAAGTCTTGTTCAGATACATAATGGGCAATTTGCTGCCTGTTTACAATACCAGGTGTGTCGATTAATGATGTTTCATCATCAAGAGGAATCTCAATGAATCCAAGGGTTGTGCCAGGGAAATAAGAAGTGGTAATTACTTCTCCATACCCGGTCGATTGTTTAATCAAGCGATTTATAAACGTGGATTTCCCAACGTTTGTCGTCCCTACTATATATACATCTCGGTTTTTACGTTGTTCCTCAATAACTTCAGTCAGGTCCTTCATACCGTATCCATTTGTTGAGGAAATTAAGCAAACTTCCTTGACATTAATACCAGCATCCTTGGCCGAGGACCGAAGCCATTGTTCCAATTTTCGCTTGTTTGTTGATTTAGGCAGCAGATCTACCTTATTACCGACCAATACAATGGGATTATCTCCTACAATTCTTGGTAGACTTTTAATCAGGCTGCCATGCACATCAAATATATCTACAACATGTACTACCAGCCCATTCGCACTTCTAATCGAACTAACCATCTTCAAAAAATCATCGTCTGTAATGGCTACGTCCTGAATTTCATTATAATGCTTCAATCGAAAGCAACGTTTACAGAGTATGTTCTCCTTTTCCAATGAAGATGCTGGTGTGTAACCAGGCGCTTGTGGGTCTGACGTTTGAATAAGGACACCACAACCTTGACAATATAATTCTTCCATCCCTATTCCTCCCAGGTGATTTTTCCTTTTTTCCTCATATAATGTAATATTCTTCGTTCAATCTTCCGGTTGATCTTCGTTATTTTTCCATCTGTTTGAACTATCGGTACAACTAAAATGGTATAGAAACCAGCAAAGTTCCCACCTAAAACATCTGTTAGCAACTGATCGCCAATCACTACAATTTCTTCTTTCTTCATTCCCATTTGTTTTGCTACCGACTTAAAGGCTTTGCTCAAAGGCTTTCTTGCACTAAAAACGAATGGCGTTTCCAATGGCTCAGAAAATACTTTGACTCGCTCCTGCTTATTGTTTGAAATAATCGTTACTTTAATGTCATTTTCTTTCATTTGTTTGAACCATTCGATTACTTCCGGAGTAGCATCCTTCACATCCCAAGCAACTAGCGTGTTGTCGAGATCTGTAATAATACCTTTAATACCTTTGCTTTTTAAAACTTCTGGATTAATATCAAAAACGCTTTTCACATGTTCGTTCGGCAAAAACTTTTTTAACAACCTTCACACCTCATATTCTCAATCATCAGTTCGAACTTCATACGAATCACCATTATAAACCATTCTATAATAACATTCCATAATGTAAAACTTCAATCTGTGGGGGATTTCTTTTGGTTGCTTGGTAATACTAGGAGGGTAAGACCAAAAAGGGGATTAGACAGGATCGGACAATTACTTGGAGTTAGATCCCCTTTTCATCTCACCACTTGGGCATAGAATGCAGTGTGAATTAAAAGAAAAAGTTCTTTAGAGGAATTTCATGGAATTTTGCATAAATCGTCTTTCTATCATTATAAAAACGAAACGCAACTGTGTTGAATCTTGTAGATAGCTATAAATATTCCAAGAATCGTTCGACAAATATCCCTAAAATCCGCAATTGTGGATAACTTTACTAACATAAGAAAAGTTGTTGTAACAACATTTGTCGATATAAAAAAGTAATTATACACACCTTATCTACAAGGGTTTGTAGATAACTTTCGCCTTGTCCTGCCATATATAAAGTGGTAAGTTATTAATAACCTAATTGGGAAAATTACAAACTTTAGGAGGGCTGAGTTGATGGAACATTTGTCAGATGAACTATTAATTGAATCTTATTACACAGCAAATGAATTAAATTTGAGCCCTGACTTTCTAAACTTAATTGAAGAGGAAATTCACAGAAGGAGATTGTCCCATAAAATCACAGAAAAAAGACCTGTCTAAAAAATTTTATATTTAAATATGAAGAAACGCGTTAACCCCTATTATTTTGCGAAATAACAGGGGTTATTTATTTTTCTTAAATTTATATTGTGTTAAACTAATCCTTGAATATTGGAACCTACATAGCCTACAGCAGACCATCGTTTTTGTATTAAAAATGTGTTTGGAGAAAATATAAGGGTCTAGTAGATTTTGAATTAAAACCAATTACTCAATGGAAGAGCAGAGGATTTACACATAGAGATACAACTAAGATTTTATAAGGAGGAATACCGTTAGATGATATTTGCTGTATTAATACCACTTCTTGTTGCTTGTTTTATTCCCACACTCAGCAAGGCTAAAAATAAGATACATACTGGGATATTCACTTTCTTTGTGCCATTCTTTATCTTTCTGTATTTTATTAGATTTGTAGGAAAAGACTTTACACCTATTCGACAAACCTACAATTGGATCCCCTCTCTAGGAATTAATTTGGATTTCTATCTTGATGGGTTGAGCTTATTATTTGTTCTATTGATAAGCGGGATAGGATCACTTGTTGTCCTTTATTCCATCTTCTATTTGGATAAACAAGAACGACTAGGCCATTTTTACGTTTACTTATTGCTCTTTATGACGGCAATGTTTGGAGTTGTTCTTTCAGATAATGTATTTGTCTTATATACTTTCTGGGAGTTAACATCTATTTCTTCATTCCTGCTAATTGGTTATTGGCATTTTAAAGAAAGATCGAGATATGGCGCATTAAAATCAATGCTAATTACCATTTTTGGTGGTTTGAGCATGTTCGGCGGTTTCATTCTGCTCTCCGTTATAACAGGCACAACAAGTATTCAAGAGATGATCAGCCAAACAGATGTCATACTTTCAAGTGATTATCTTCCATTAATTCTTGCATTAATTCTGCTTGGAGCTTTTACTAAATCCGCTCAGTTTCCATTTCACATCTGGCTACCAGACGCTATGGAAGCACCTACTCCGGTTAGTGCCTATCTTCACTCGGCTACCATGGTTAAAGCAGGAATCTTCCTGATAGCAAGATTTTCTCCAATATTCTCTGGTTATGAAGGTTTCTTTATTACAGTTAGTCTCGTTGGAATCGTAACACTTTGCTGGGGCTCATACATGGCAGTGAGACAGACAGACCTAAAAGCAATCCTTGCATTTTCAACCATCAGTCAGCTAGGTATGATCATGGCAATGCTAGGATTTGGTACAACTGCGGCGGTCTTTGCTGCTGTCTTCCATATTTTAAACCATGCCACGTTTAAGGGAAGCCTCTTTATGATTGCAGGAATTATCGATCATGAAACAGGCACAAGGGATATTAGAAAATTAGGTGGATTGTTTACACTTCTTCCTATCTCTGCAACATTGGCTATATTTGGAACATTTTCTATGGCAGGTGTTCCGTTCCCATTCCTGAATGGTTTTTATAGTAAAGAATTATTCTTTGAAGCTACCTTGGATTTGGAGAGTGCTTCCTTATTAACTGAGCTAATTCCTTATTTAGCTATTCTTGGAAGTATCTTCACCTTTGTATACTCTATGTATTTCTTTTTTGGTGTTTTCACAGGACCTAAAAAGCTTAATCAATTACCGAAGAAACCACATGAAGCACCTGTTGGAATGTTACTATCACCCATTATTCTCGTCCTTGGTGTAATTTTAATTGGATTATTTCCTAACATGGTTAATGCACCTTTCATTCAACATGCTGCAGAAGCCGTTAACAGTAATGCAGAATACCATAAAATTGGTTTCTGGCACGGTTGGGATTTCACCCCACTTCATATGTCCCTAATCGTTGTTGCTCTTGGAATCGTGTTGTTCTTAACACGGAAAAAGTGGAGTGGTGTGTACAAAGTTCTACCTGGCAAGTTAAGTTTTAACCGAGTTTATGACGGTCTTGTTAACAAGCTGGATACCTACTCTGCAGGTATTACGAATTCATATATGACTGGTTCATTAAAGCTGTACATGTCCTTGATTCTCGCCACGATGATTATCGTGACAACCGGCTTTATGTTGCTAACAGATGGATTTACGATTAGCTCAAATAACCTTGCTGACATTACCATTATTGAAGTGTCTATTGTCATTATCATGGTGGTGGCTGCTATCGCAACGATATTCACAAAACATAATATGGCTGCTCTTCTTATACTAGGAGTGGTTGGTTATGGGGTTGCTCTACTATTTGTTATCTACCGAGCACCGGATATAGCACTAACACAGTTTGTTGTAGAAACCATAACAGTAGCATTGTTTATTCTATGCTTTTACCATTTGCCGAAGTTAAGAAAAACAGACGATTCAAGTGGGTCCAAAACGCTAAATGCTGTATTGGCAATTGGGTTTGGTGCCATGATGACTTTAATTGGTATATCTGCCTATAGCACGAACTGGTTTGACTCCATTTCGGATTACTTCCTAAAAACCTCCTACAAACTAGGAGGCGGAGATAATGTCGTGAACGTTATCCTAGTCGATATGCGTGGGCTGGATACCCTATTCGAAATAGCAGTTCTCGGTATTGCTGCACTCGCCATCTTTAGCCTCATTAAACTTAAGAAAAACAAGGGGGCAGAATAATGGAAATAATCATCCTTATCTTATCAGGTATATTATTTGCAACGGCTATTTACAATTTACTGCAAAAACAATTACTACGAATTGTAATCGGGACTGCTCTTCTATCACATGGTGCCCATCTGTTCATTTTAACAATGGGAAAGCTAAAAACAGGGCAGCCCCCGATTCTCACGGATGGGGTATCCGACTATACGGATCCCCTTCCCCAAGCATTAATTTTAACTTCCATTGTAATCAGCTTTGGTGTGACCAGTCTGCTTCTCGTACTGGCATACCGGACGACACAGGAAAATAAAACAGATAATATGGAACAATTAAGGGGTAAGGCAAATGAGTAATTTAGCAGTTCTACCAATCATCCTGCCACTCGTGGCAGCCATTGTGTTAATATTTTTCAATTCTAAAGTGAACGTTTCCCGTACCTTAACAAAAGTTTTTTCTCTAATTGGGCTTGGTTTAAGTGGATACATTGTGTGGGAAGTTTTAAAGAATGGTACGATTATACTGGAGACAGGTGACTGGGTAGCACCGTACGGCATTGTCCTAGTAATGGATTCCCTTGCAGCTGTCCTTGTGATGACTACGAACGTCATTGCAGTTGCCTGTGCTTTTTACGCCCCTTCTGCCGGGCTTGGAGAAAAAGAAAATTACTATTTTTATCCCTTTTTCTTTTTCTTAATCACGGGTGTCTCAGGGGCTTTCATTACTGGGGATTTATTTAACCTATTTGTATTCTTTGAAGTATTGTTAATGGCTTCCTATGCACTTATTGTACTTGGTGGTGACAAAGTACAATTAAGGGAATCACTAAAGTACTTACTTATTAACTTATTTTCCTCCATGCTTTTCGTTACGGCAGTGGCCTTCGTGTATGGTGCAGTTGGGACAGTTAATATGGCGCAAATAGCGCAGCGCGTTCAAGAAGCAGATCAACAAGGAATATTAACAACTGTAGGTATCCTACTATTCTTTGTTTTTGCTACAAAGGCGGCTTTATTCCCCCTTTACTACTGGCTTCCGAAATCATATGTCGTTCCGAATCCAGTGATTTCTGCTTTATTCGGTGCCCTGTTAACAAAAGTAGGTATTTATTCGATCTTCCGTGTTTTCACACTAATTTTCGTCCATCGAGTGGACTTAACTCACGAAGTTTTTATCTGGTTTGCAGGGTTGTCGATGGTCTTCGGTATAATCGGAGCTCTCTCAACTTCCAATATTAAGCTAATTATTGCATACAATATAATTCCAGCAATTGGGTTCATACTCCTTGGGATAGGAGTTATGAACGAGACAGCTATAAGTGGGTCCGTCTATTATTTAGTACATGATATGATTATTAAATCAGCATTATTTTTACTTGTTGGTGTTATCGCCTATGTGGCAGGTACATCTGACTTAAAGAAAATGGGAGGGCTTATTCATACCTATCCCCTACTAGGTTGGCTCTTATTTATTGCAGCGTTTGTGCTAGCCGGTATTCCACCGTTTAGTGGTTTTATTGGAAAGCTTCTATTATTACAAGGAGCGTTTGAGGGTGAGCATATAATTATCATCCTTATTGGACTTCTAACAAGTCTACTTATCCTATATTCTGTTGCAAAAATTTTCATCCATGCTTTCTGGGGTGACAAAGATGCAATGGGTCCAATAGAGAAAAAATCTACCAAAGGGATGGTAGCTCCGATTGTATTCTTGCTCGCTCTTTCAGTCATAATGGGAGTCGGAGCTGAATATTTCTACCCTATTGCAGACTCAATAGCTGCATACCTGATGGATCCGCAAATCTATATTGATTCTGTGTTAAAGGAGTAGTGAACTAATGGCATTTCAGATTGTTATAAATTTAATCATCGCATTTCTATGGATGTTCTTAAGTGAATCGTATTCTGCTCCCAGCTTTATTGCTGGTTACTTGTTAGGTATACTTTTGCTTTTCCTTCTGCGCCGTTTTGTTCCTGATACCTTTTATCTGAGGCGAATTTTTAAGATTGGAGCCCTGCTCCTCCTCTTTATAAAAGAATTGTTATCTTCAAACTGGGAAATTGTAAAACTTGTATACAAACCGAAGCAGGACTTTGAGCCAGGTATTTTTGCATTGCCAATTGATGTGAAAAGCAATTGGGAAATTACGTTGCTAGCAAATCTAATTTCTTTAACGCCTGGTACCCTATCCGTAGCTATTTCTCGTGATAACACGAAAATATTTATCCATGCAATGCACATACAAGACAGTGAGGAAGCCATTTCTTCAATTAAAAATACATTTGAGAAAGCAATTCTGGAGGTGTCAAGATGACGGAGGTTTTATCCATCACCGAAAATATTCTAGACATAGCTGTCACCATCAGTTTTGCAGGTATAGCTATTTCACTTCTATTGCTTCTATATCAGGTCATTGTCGGTCCAACCCAACCGGACCGTGCTGTTGCGCTAGATGCAATAGGAATTAACATTATGGCCTTAGCCGGTATCATGGCAGTCTATCTGGTAACATCCAAACTAAATGATGTTATTTTATTGGTTGGAATTCTTGCATTCCTTGGAACACTTTCCATTGCAAAATATTTAGAAAAGGGTGTTATCATTGATAGAGACGTTGATTAATATTATCATTAACATTCTTGTTATCATCACCCTGTTGGCAGGTACGTTCTTCATCCTGTCTTCCTCCATAGGGATTGTGCGATTTCCAGATGTTTATACGAGGCTGCATACTGCTACCAAAGCCTCCACTTTAGGCATTGCTTTTATATTAATCGCAGCGTTTTTATATCTCTACGCTGCGCACTCCATTGTGAGTGGTAAATTATTACTCGCAATTGTATTTATTCTTTTAACGGCACCAGTATCGGCTCACATGATCGGAAGAGCCGCACATGCCAATGGAGTAAAACCAGTCCTGAAAAATCGAGGAGATGCATATCAGGAAGCGAAAGATGCGTATATCAAGCAACAATCATCAGATAAAAGTTAAAAGCGACTATAACTAGTTGCTTTTTTTCTTAAAAAAATACAAGGTATCTATTCAGTAAATATAAATAAATAGAATATGTTACATACGGATAAAATAAGTAATAAGAAGAATTAGAGGTGACGGTCAATGAATACAGAAAACTTACTAGAATATCTCCATGTCAAACAAATAGTTGGTCCCCTTCCGCAAAACATCCAATCAATTCAGCAGGATTCAAGAAAAGTGGAAGAGGGTTCGGTGTTTGTTTGCATAAAAGGGTATACCGTTGACGGCCACCACTTCATAGAAGATGCTATTGATCGTGGTGCAACTATTATAGTAGCGGAAGAGAAACCTGACATGGATTTATACAACACAGCACTCGTTATCGTACCAAATACTGCTAAAGCACTTGCTCATCTCGCAAATAGATTTTATTCCTCCCCCTCTATAGATATGGATATTATCGGGGTTACTGGAACAAATGGTAAAACAAGTGTATCAACACTTATAAATAAGTTACTTGAAAATTCAGGGCGTAAAACGGCTCTAGCTGGAACAAACGGAATTACAATTAATGGTGGAGTCAAATATACGGACAATACGACCTGTGATGTGTTAGGGAATCAGAAATTGTTAAAAGAGGCAGAGGATCTTGGAGTCGAAGATGTAGTTATGGAAGTCTCTTCACATGGGCTAGCGCAGGGCCGAGTATGGGGCATTGATTTTAATATTGCTATCTTTACCAATTTAACTCAAGACCATCTTGATTATCATCAAAGTATGGAACAGTATGGATATATCAAAGGCTTATTATTTGCCCAATTAGGTAATGATGCAACAAAACGTAAATATGCCATCCTAAATAAAGACGATGCCTGGTCAAAGATTTATGAAAACATGTCACCTGCTGAGGTCCTAACATATGGAATTTCAGAAGAAGCCGATTTTCAAGCCAAACAAATCCAATATTTTGAGGATAAGACTTTGTTTACCCTCCAAAGCCCTGAAGGAGATTATCCTGTAGAGACTAGATTACTTGGAGAGTTTAATGTTTATAATGTTCTCGCAGCGTTATCTACTTTATTCGTCAAAGGCATCCCGGTGTCAGCAACCGTGAATCTACTCAAGTTGATTAATCCAATTGAGGGAAGAATGGAGAAAGTAAAGCACAATGCGCCGGTTAAAGTTTTTATCGATTATGCGCATACGCCTGATGCTATCCGAAGTTCCATTACATCCGTTTCAACATTTAAACGAAATCGCCTCATCTATGTAGCTGGAACGGGTGGTGACCGAGATAAAGAAAAACGGCCACTTATGGCCAAAGAAGCATCCACTGCAGACATCGTCATTTTAACTATTAATGATTTACGGAACGAAGATGCTACAAGTATTCTTCAGGATATGGAACAAGGAATGCAACACGAGAATTATGGTATGCTTGCCGATCGTAAAGAGGCTATCGAACATGCAGTAGAGATAAGCGAACCTGGTGACATCCTAATCATTGCGGGGAAAGGTAAAGAGCATTATCAAATCACGGGAAATACAAAACAACCCCATAGTGATGAAACGGTAGTAACAGAGTGCTTAAACCGAAAATATAATAAATGAAATACCAAGTACTTCTTTCGGGAAGTGCTTTTTTTACACGTTAGAAAAGTATAAAATTTCAGCTAGGAAGCAATGTCGACGTAGTTAAAATTTTGAAGTCCCAAGTATAAGAAAAACGTACACATTCTCTAATAGACGAGCGAATGCGAGTTTTTCTAATTATCTTTAGAAGGACAGACACGAAAAGCCCCTTATCTACATAAAATCGAATTATAGGCAATAGCCCAGCCGGCACTTTTAGGAGGTGGATATATTTGTCCGGAATATTAAGCGTGCTTGCTCTTCTAATAAAAGAAACCCTTTTCTTTGTCTCGTATGTGAAAAACCATGCCTTCCCCCAGCCGCTTCCCCCAGAAGATGAGATAAAATATTTGAAAGAAATGAAAGAAGGAAGTGAGACTGCTCGTAACAAGCTTATCGAGCATAATTTACGCTTAGTAGCACACATCGTTAAAAAGTTTGAGAATACAGGTGAAGATGTAGAAGATTTGATTTCCATAGGTACCATTGGTTTAATCAAAGGCGTGGAGAGTTTTTCTGTTGATAAAGGCACAAAGCTTGCGACATATGCAGCCCGTTGTATCGAAAATGAAATTTTAATGCATTTAAGAGCATTAAAGAAAGTAAAAAAAGATGTTTCCCTCCATGATCCTATCGGGCAGGATAAAGAAGGAAATGAAATCAGCCTTATTGACATTCTAGAGGCTGAAAACGATAATATTATCGAATACATCCAGTTAAATATGGAAATTGCCAAGATGCAGGAATACTTTACAATTTTGGATAAACGGGAAAAAGAAGTCATTATCTACCGTTATGGCTTAAATGATCATAAAGAAATGACCCAAAGAGAAATTGCCAAGATGCTGAATATATCAAGAAGTTATGTATCACGTATTGAAAAGCGGGCCCTCATGAAAGTGTTTCATGAATATTACCGTAAAGAACGTAGAAGTTAAAAAATGAGCGCTGATTTGAATCAGCGCTCATTCTCTATTTCTTTCTTTATATTAAGTTGCTTAACCGCTAAAGTTATTCCCGTTATAATACCAGCAAGTGACAATACGAATAGCATATCCCCATTGCCTGAGGGTTGCATATACGTATTAATGATGGCACCCATATATAGGTAACTGCTTAATATTAGTAGAACTGCAGTAAAACGCTGATAATCTTTCCATTTCAACTCTAATTTCTTTTGTTTATCCAATACGTCCCCTCCTCTATAACGCATCATAACATAAATTATGCATCCTTTTGGAAGGTAAATAATGGACATATTACATACTTTTGAGCATGGTCATAATCAGAGTAGCTGCATTTTTCGCTGCCTTCTCAAGAAACTGGTCAAAGGAAACAGATGATTCTTTGCCAGCAATATCTGAAAGAGCACGAATAACAACAAATGGCTTTCCGTATTGATGGCAAACCTGTGCGATTGCAGCTGCTTCCATTTCTGCTGCGATCATCTCAGGAAATTTCTCTCTAACGAACGCTACTCGTTCTGGATCCTGCATGAAGGAATCACCTGTTGCAATGATTCCTTCTTGATAACTTAAGCCCATTTCTTTTACTGAAGAGATTGTTTTTAATACAAGATCTGTATCGGCATCATACATAGCCGGCATGCCAGGCACCTGGCCATATGCATATTGGAAAGCCGTTACATCAACGTCATGATGTACCACCTGAGTGGAAATAACAACATCGCCTACTTCCAATTTTTCAGCAAATCCACCTGCGGAACCTGTGTTGATGATATGCGAGGGTTCGTATCTTTCATGCATAATGGTCGTCGCCATTGCTGCGTTCACTTTTCCTATACCAGATTGAAGAATGACAACTTCTTTTCCGTTTATTTGTCCTTTTACAAATTTACATCCGGCGATGGTTTCCTCACTTTGGTTTGATACATTTTGTAAAAGTAATGCAACTTCTTCATCCATTGCTCCTATAATACCTATTGTCATGATTATGCCTCCGATTTGTGCGATTAGTTGTTATTAGGTACTGAATTTAAGACTTCTACTTTGGTTGGCTGCCAGCCTTCATTTTCCACCCATGATAAATAGACACGGTAAATTTCTGATTGACTTTCGTTAGAAACAGTAGCTTCTACTTTTTGATCTCCACCATTTCCGACCCAATGTGTAGTCATCGTACTAGCATTAAGTCCTGTGGCTAGCTCAACACCCCTTGCTATTTCCTGTCTATCCTGCGAGCCACTATCATAGTTTGTAGTATGAGGCCCCTCTTGGTCTGTTCCAACTGGTTCCCAATTTCCAGTGTAAGCTTCTTTTACATTTTCTCCAGAAGGTTCAACCTGTTCTGTTTCAATATCTTCTGCAGACTGATTCTCGTCTTCATCGGTTTCAGCATCTGATTCTTCTTCGTTGGCTTCGTTTGCTTGTTCATCTGAATCAGAGGAGTTGTTTTCATCCGTTTCGGCTTGCTCTTCATTTGATTCTTCAGTGTCGTTATTATTTGATTCATTTGTTGATTCCGTATTGGTAGATTCTTCTTCTGACGTTTGCTCGTCACCACCACCAAAAATCCACATACCAAGCAAAACTATAACAAGAAGAGAACCTCCTATCATTAAAACAGTAATGGATTTTGTATTCTTCCTTCTTTTTTCAAATTTATCAACTCTCGAATCTTTGTCAAAATCACTCACGGCTTTCCCTCCCTATGTTTACTCTACTATAGTATCATATTTTTAAGATAGAATAATATGATAGGGATATTACAATAATTTTCATTCGTGTTTTATTACACTTCCAATAGTATGGGTTCTACTTTGCTTCTTCTGCAGGAATAGTCCAGATAACCTGGTTACTGGTCTCCGCAGCAATATTGCCAACTTTTTTTAGTGAAATAATAGTTACTTAAAATATAAATGTCTCATTCTCATACTGACTTCTCTTAATTGCAATTTTCACTATTAACGACCCAATACCCCTTTAACTAATTTACAAAAATTTGGAAATAACAACCTCAATACCATTAATTTAAACACTTCACTTTAAACCACATAATAAAACACACTCTAAATAGTCTAAACTAACTATCTAGAGTGTGTTAAACTTACAAAATCAATTACTGTAATTCCTCTTTTGCAATTTCCCAAACAACGTTGTTACTCTCTCCTGAGCCTTCTGTTATACCTGATCGCATTTTAAAGTAATACGTATCTCCATCATAGACCTCTGTTACAAATTGACCTGTAGACTCCTCATTTGGTGCAATATCATCAGTCATCTGTTCCACACTATCAAAACTCTCTGCATAATCACCATAACCAGTCATCTCTAAATCATCTGTCACTCTAAGACCGTATAGAAAATCTTGTGCATTCCATGTTTCTTCTCCAGTGTTCTTAATTGTTATATTCATTAAAAAGAAATGATCTGCTTGAGATTCCTCTCCATCTAATTCGTCTAATAACTCTGCAGAATTTACTGTCACCTCAAAAGTACCCATCGTGTCATCAAAATACCCTGTGTCACCTACTTTAAGTCCTATCTGGTCTGGTGTTTCAATTCCAAAACCTGCTGTTGTTTCCCTAATTTCAACTGAATCGCTCTGATTATCAAGAACTACATCACTTAAGTTTTCTTCGGACTCCTCAGAATCCTCCTCTGACTTATTGTTATCTTCAGTACTAGCTTCACTCGCATCGTTATCTGAAGAATCCTCACCTTTATTACTATTTCCTTCGATCGTTTCATTTAAATTTTGCTCATCCGCATTGGCTTTCGTATCCTCTTCATTTGCACAGGCACCCAATATCAATATATTACTTACAATTATTAAAAAACTCGTTAGTTTACTTTTCATTATTACCACCTCTTTACTAAAATTTTTTTAGTATACTTCAATTTTGTCTACTAGTCTCAATTAAGAAAAAATGCTGTATAGTTTCAACTAACCTACACAGCATATGCTATTAATCCTTCAATTCTTTTATCTTTTTATTTAATTCATCCAATTTCTCTTCTTTTTCTTCTTTGTCCATATCTTTGTTGTCTTCTACTTTTTTCTTTTCTATTTCTAAGCTACCAATTTGGACCTGTTTGTTCTCAAGCTCTTTTCCTAACTTCATTGCTTCTTTATTGTTTTCAAGCTCAAGATAGCTATTAGCAGCTAAGAGTTTAGCATGATCATTGTCGGAAATTTGCTTATATACTTCTAATACTGTTTCATAATCTTTCCTTAGCCATGCTTGTTCAATTAATACTTCTGGTGCACTGGACGTTAGTGATAGAATGACGTCATTTGCTTCATCACTTTCAAGCTGAGCTAACTTTTCTACCACTTCTGCTTGATAGGAATCATCCATTCCAGTAGCTTTCGTCAAACTATCTACCGTATTCAACTTGATATACTGCTGAATTAACGTTTGCTCAGCATTTTTGTCAGGACTATTAACTTTCTCCAAGTTGGTAATGGCTGCTTCTGTATTGCCTGCCATTGCCTCTTGATATCCTTTTATAATAAGTTGGTTTTGATCTACCTGCTCTTGAAGCTCCTGATTTTCTTCCGTTAAACTATTCTCTTGCTCACTCATTTCACTCTCAAGAGCGCTGGCTGAATCTGACAAAGGTACCACTTTAATAAGGTACAATCCGATCATGCCGATTAAAACACCAATTAGCATACCTGACATAAGGGATAGTTTTATCTTTTTCGGTTGTTTCACTTCGGTTGTATTGTGACTATCTTTATGGGCTTTCTTCTCTTCTGAAGAGACAGCTGGAACATGTGTGGCAAAGAGCTTTCGAAGTTGGTCGATAGAAGTTGCTGCATTAATTGCATTCAGTAAGCTATTGTTTCCTGACACCAAAAGCTGCTTATCTTCAACTATTTCTTCAAAGGTATGATTGCTGTGTAATGCTATTAATATTGGCTTTAGCTCGTTTAATAAGCCTTGCTCAGTAAATTCCTCAGGTGGTAAAACAGACCGGATACTTCGATGTGCAAAGTTTACATCCCCTCGCTCATTTACATAAATGTTTGCAGGATGCAGAAAAGTGCTGAATTGTGTACCAACTAAGCTCTCTGTTTGCAAGAGTTTATCAGTCACCTTTTTCTTCTTCTTGTCGTCCATCGTCTTAATTTGGGCCAAGCATACATATCCAGCCTTTTTCTTATAAAAGATGGTAACAAGATCTTCCTTTACTTGATAATGCTGGCACGAGAAAAACAGCGATTCATCGCGTTTTAATTCTTCAAGTTGTTCTACATCTTGAATGTTCGTCTCTTCTCTGGAAATCTGATATGTAACCAACCCTTCGTTCTCCATTATCCGACCATATGGTAGCTTACTATACTCACTCATTTTTTCGCCTCCTTACAAAGAAAATAATATAATTGTTGCAACTACTGCTAAAGAACCTATTACATATGGTAAAAGATTCTTTTTTGAGGACTGCTTTGATTTTCGTTGTTCCCATTCTTCTCTAGCTTTTAATAAGAGTATCTTCGCCTCTCTAACATCCTGCAATCTGTCTTCGGAATCCAATTCAACAAGTTGGTCAACACAGGCCTCAAGACTTTTCGGGATAGATGAATTCAGTGATTTTATTGGCTCTTGTGCGATATACACATATTTCCCTTTAGATAAAAGATAGTAAAGCAATGCTCCAAGAGAGAATAAATCGGTACGTTTATCCGTCTGCTTTTTTTCGAATTGCTCGGGCGCTGCAAAACCTACTGTTCCAATTTGAACAGTGTCCCTCATCTGTTTTTCCTGGTATTTACGTGAAATTCCGAAGTCAATCAACTTGATCTGATCATCCTTCTTTAATAAAATATTTCCTGGCTTCAGATCACGATATATAATCGGATGAGGTTTGCGAGTATGTAAGTAATATAATACATCACAGAGCTGTACCCCAATGTTTACAATATCCTCAAGCTTAAGTTCATTAGAGTCGTCTTCCAGAAATTCTGCTAAGGATACAGCTTCCACATACTCCAACACAAGGTAGAAATAATTATCATCCTGAAAAAAGTCAGCTACACGCGGCAAAATAGGGTGATCCAGTTCACTTAATAGCTTTGTCTCATCTATCAGCTTTCTCGATAGCTTACTAGACATATTTGAGATCTTCACAGCCCACTCTTGAAATGAATTGTTCATGTCTTGGACGCGATATACCTCCGACATACCACCAGTTGCTATGTGCTCTACTACCTTGTATTTTTCACGTAAAATGTCACCTGGCTTCACGAAGATATTATGTTTACTCATTGTTAACACCCCATGCCTCCACTATCATTTCATTCCCAGTATTGATAACAAATTTCGTCTTCCTTTTGTTTCTGTTTTCTCTACATATAAGTTACGAATGAGCATGAGTGTAATGTTGTCTTCAGCATTGGAAAAATTACAAAAGTTTATTAAGTACTCACACATCATTTGTAGATTTGTGTATTCCTTCTCCAGATTTATTAACATGGTTAAGATCTCTTCATTAGAATACAAGGAATGAAAGCCATCCGAACATACAAGAAACATATCACTTGATTGATATTGCCCCATTTTTATTTGCGGGTTTATTTCATCCTCTATTCCAAGACATTGTGTCAATACATTTCGCTTCGGGTGATTACGGGCATCCTCATCTGTTAAGATCCCATCTTTTACTTGTCTTTCCACCCACGAATGGTCCTCTGTTAGCTTCACTAGTTCAGGGTTTGATTCCAAAATTTCTGTGCTCTGTTCTTGCAAGAGACTAGTAAGGTCCTCATGGTTAGCATGATGAAAATATTGCTGTAACCCGTAATTCCAGCCTCTCATCTGATAAATTCTACTATCCCCAACATGGATAACAACATATTGGCCTTTAAACATAATGAGCAAGGAGAGTGTCGTTCCCATCTTCTTCCCTGTATGCAAACTCGTAGCTTTAATTGAAGTATTTATCTGTTTCATGGTCGATGCACCCTCTCGGGCAATTCGTTCCATAATATCTCGCTTTTTTAATAGTTTGATGATGCGCTTATCCCACCATCTTTGAAAAAAAGATATTGCTAATTTGCTGGCGGTGTCTCCAACCTCATAGCCACCCATCCCATCTGCCACAGCGAACATCGCAATTTCGTTTCCTTCGCTATCAATGGCATGACGATGTAGATAGGAATCTTCATTCTTATTTTTTCTAGTCCCTTTGTGTGTAGCTTTACCAGTCTGCCATCTTCTGCTCACGAGGAATGACTCCATTTAAAAATATAAATGGCTTTTCCAAGCATAATTTCATCATCTTCCTGAAGTGCATACACCTTGTATGGGACCATAGTATTTCCATTTAGCTTCGAGCCGTTTTTCGACCCTAAATCCTTTATGCCATAAGAAGTGGAATCAATCTGGATAATTTCTGCGTGTAATCGGGATACCCCGGTTGCTTCCTCCGCATAGCTTACAGCGTCTGCATTTCTACCAATAAGAAAGTTATTTCGATTCAGTTCAATTGTTTCCTCCTGTCCATCAGGGGAAGTTTTAGATAATATAGCTGTTACATTTGATGGAGCAGTTGATGTGGCCGATAGATTAGCTTCATCTTCCAATAACACCGTATCATCCGATGGGGTTGTCAATAGTGTGGTATCCATTGCTGTTGCAGCGGCTAACTGTTGACTTGCATATGCTGGTTGCTGTGAGTGTGCCTGTTGTTGGAAACTAACAGGTGCTTGTTGGCTATATGGCTTTGACTGGGGTTGTTGCGTCTCTGGCTGTGACTGTTTGCCATTCCCTTTTTGTTTTTTGACTGGATTCGAAGTTTGAGTTTCTATTGGCTTCACTCCAGGGCGCCACCATTTAATGTAAGTAACAACTGCAACTACAATGATAATAGAAAGTCCACTGCTTACTCCCAGCATAGCCTGCGTAGTCACTGAATCGTATAACTTCCATATTAAAGCTAAGGCTAATAACGTCCCAGAGAATATATAGACCTTTTCTCTTGATGTTAGTTTTGGCAGCTTCTTTTTTGTTTTAAACTGAGTGTGAGTCACGGTCGACTGCTCGTCTTGCCCTTTGTCCGGTTCACTTCCATTATTTTTTAGTAGTTGTTGGCTCGTAGTGAATGATTTTCCTCCACTTTCACCTATCCCAGCTTCATTCGAAAATCCACTAACCTGGCTAGAATGGTTCACATTTGATCGTAAGGAGATTAACTCTAACAAAAGCTTTTTCAGACCACCTACACTAAAACCATCATTTTTAATATAGTTCAAGATGCTTTTAAATTCGTTCCCTTGAAGGCCTTCTACTTCTCCAGCAACATCGGTTAAAAGTTTTTTCATATCCTCTGTAACATTGGTCTCTTTGTCTAATTTTTTCACAGGTAAATAGGCGATATAGATATCACCGGGGTTCTTTCCAATATAAATAAAATCCTGTTTTAAAATAAACTTCTCTTGGTCTAGCATATAGGAAGAACAACTTTCCAAAGTAGATATAATAGACAGGAACACTTGATAATAATCATTCATTGTTGCGTTCTTCTTTTGAAAATAGGATGTCAACTTACTTTTTGAGGTAAGATCGTAAAATAGCTTAGTTTTTAAGTCCATATTTTCTACGGAAAGGGAAAGTAAATGTGGTATTGAATTAGACTGAATCATTTTAAGTTGAACCTCATTTAAGTCTCCCGAAGTAATACTTTTACCATTTTGTCCTGTAAACACAATTGATTGACCGTTATGATTCGAATAATCATAGTGAAGGCCATAAATTTCACCCATTCTTTTCCCTCCTGGCTTATTGAATAAGTTTTATATGACAAGTGTTTGTTAAATTTATATGCAGTCAATCATCCCCTCCGCCATCATAAGGGCCTCGACTATGGTATTTAGAACCTATAGTTGCACCCATAATTATGACGAAGATAATAAACATTATAATGATACCAATAACTATTGCATCACTTTCCTTTTCAACTAAACCAATCTTTATCAACAGGTTGGCCAGTACATCGGCTAACCAGAAAAAAGCTACCAAAATAAATTCCATTATTTTCGAGGCTATATTTGACAAAAAATCTATTATTTCTGTCATATTCCCCTCCCCTTACAGTAAATAGAGAAAGCTTACTATCTATTCGGCTTCGTTTCTACATCTACTTGGATTCCTCTGGTGTGAATGTATATGTTACTTGATTCGTCAGTCCTTCAAGATTTTTCCCTAATGTCAAGGTATATTCTTCACTTTTTTCTACATCATATAAAAGCTTTCCGGATTGAGTATCGTTAGGGGCAATTTCGCTATCCCATGCTTCCACCACACCATCGATGTAAAACCATGTAAAACCACTCTTATTTTCTTTTGTTTCTAGCCTTGTGCTGCTAAATGCATCTCCGCCTGTCAGAGGCTCATCACTTGAATTTGTAATAGTTAAATCAACAATGACATAGTTTCCTTGTTCTGATGGGGTCTCTCCTGCTTCTTCTGTTAACTCAACTCCATCTAATGTCATCTCAAATTCTGTGAAATTATTTTCTACCGTTGCAGTGTCACCAATTTTCAGCCCTAATTGATCTTCAACAGAGATTCCTTCCTCACCGTTTTCCGTTTCACCAGTTGTACCATCATCAGAACCGTCTTCTTGCTCATCTGAACCACTTTCACTTTCGCTTGTACCCTCACTCACATCATCGTTCTCTGTAGTATTTTTTTGTTCTTCCTCATTGCAAGCAGTGAGGAACAATCCTAACGATAAAACAATACTAAAACATAAATATTTCATCTTATTGATTCTCCTTTAGCCATTATCAATATGAGTAATCTAGTTGAGCTGGGTCTTATTATCATAGTATATTTTCTAAAGTTTGAATGCTTTAACTTATACTCACCTACATAAAGTTATAATAATACGTAACAATTACAGCGGGTATTACAGCGTACATAAAAGGGAACCTAGTCGTTTTGTTTATATCAAACTCTCTTAAATCCTTCAGCTTCCCGGAAAGGAGTGAATTTACAAAATTAAAGAGCATATTTAAGAAGTTCCTCAGAAATGTTTTCATGAATAACAATAAAATAATTCCAATTACCCCTGCAAACACTACGGAATACATCATGAAGTAGAACACCATTGGAACTCCTGTAATAGCACCAATTGCAGCAAACAACTTTACATCCCCTGCTCCTATAGCCTTAAATAAATACAAAATAAGAAAAATCCCGCCCCCTGCAAGGAGACCTATAAAAGAAAAAACGAGACCGTCTATACCAAACATTATAAGATGATATAGGATACCTAATATCATCGCACCAGCAGTTAACCAATTCGGTAATTTATTAAATCTGATATCCCAAATAAGTGCCATCAGCAGGACTACAAATAACAGATAGTCAGAACCTTGTAGCAAAATCATCACCCCTCTCTACCAATTTCAATTTAAGATCCTGCCCATAGCCTTTCGTAGGATGTTTTTTTAAGAATAATTTCTTTATTAACAAATGGTACAGCTACATCAATTTTATAACTGGCGTCTATTTCTACAAACGCTCCATCTCCAGTAAAGCTTGTAGGATGTGTAACTTGATCAATTGATAAATTGGATGAATCAAAAAAACTTCCCCCGACTTTATCAGCAAACTTATCCTGAATTACAGGTTCTAACAAATCCGCTGATATGCTTTGTAAATAACCACTGACATCAATATTTATATCTAAATATTCCATACTGTCTGTTAGCAAACTAGCAGCAAGGTTAAGATCCAAATCCTCGTGTATACCTGATAACTTTTCATTTAAAATATCCTCAACTGCAGTGGTCGCCAAATCTGCAGGATAGGCGTGGGTCGCAATCACTTCATTGGTTTCCGAAACAGATTGGTATAATGCCATGTCAGCAATTGATATACGAATAATAGTCGTTAAGAAAACGATAAATAACATAAAAAAGGGTAGTACCATCGCTGCTTCTAACGTTATACTTCCTTCTTCTTTTCTTATGAAATGTCGAATAGCAACTCGCCCCCGTCCATTTACTGCTAACTAATCTTTTGGTGGTAACTTTATAACCCTCAAAACCATAGGGTTACTAGCTTAATATTTATAAATAGATAGCTAGTAGTATTATGGAATTTAAATTCCACAATACTACAGGCATATTAGTATTTGTTATCTCACTTCTTTATCTGGAATTGTCCAGATAACCTCATTACTTGCACCAGACCCTGTGATTCCTGATCTTAACCGAAAATAGTATTCTTCTGCATCTCGTATTTCTGTAATAAACTGTCCTGTTATTTCTTCTCCTGATGCTAATTCACCAGTCATTTCTTCAACACTATCAAAATACTCCACTCCATTTTGCATTCCTGTACCTCTTAAGTCACTGGTAACCTCAAGTCCATACATAAGATCTTGAACTGGATGGGTCTCTTCTCCCGTATTTTTTATAGTAATATCTAATAAAATTATACTATCAAATTGCGGTTGTTCTCCATCCAACTCTCCTTCAATTATTTCAGCATCTTCTAACGTAATTTCAAAAGTAGTTAGATCTGTATCAAACCTGCCAGTGTCACCAATTGTCAGATCTAATTGGTCTTCAGTTTGTGTCTCGAAAGGTCCACTAACATCTTCTGAGTCCTCCTCGTCTTCTACTGAAGTGTCATTTTCTTTTTCTTCATCTTCCTGCTCATCTTTATTATTTCCTTCTATAGTTTCCTCCAAATTTTGTTCTTCATCATTTGTGCTTCCTTCTTCATCACTACATGCACTGATTATCAATGCGATCAATACTAATAAAGCAACTAAGCCTTTTTTCAATTTTCCACCTCTTGCTACATACTTTGGTGACTTGCTCCAGATATGTATATTTGCAGATACTTAACCTGGCATTGTTGTAGTAAATAAACTACAACAATGCATATTGTTTCTCAGCTATTTAGCTTGCTCTGCAGGTATAGTCCAGATCACCTCATTACTTGAGCCGGCTCCAGTTATTCCTGACCTTAAACGGAAAAAATATTCTTCTGCGTTAGGAATTTCTGTAATAAATTCACCAGATGTCTGTTCCCCAGGAGAGAGTTCACCTTCCAATTTTTCTAAACTCGGGAAATCTTCGGAATAATCTTGGTAGCCAGTGGATTCTAAATCAAATGTGACCTCTAGACCGTAAAGTAGATCTTGAACCGTGTGTGATTTATCTCCAGTGTTTTTGACAGTTATATCTAAAATTATAAAATCGTCTAACTGTGAAGTTATATCGTCCACCTCGCTTTTTATCTCTGCTCCATTCAAAGTTATTTCATAAGTAGTTAAATCTGTATCAAATTTACCAGTATCGCCAATCGCTAGATCCAGTTGGTCTTCTGTTTGTGTTTCGAATGGCCCACTGCTATCTTCAGAATCTTCGTCTTCTATTGAAGAATCATTTTCTGTTTCTTCTTCACCTTTCTTTTCCTCTTCACTAGTATTATTACCTTCCATAGTTTCATTCAAATTTTGCTCTTCATCACCTTTATTATCTTCTCCGTCACTACATGCACTGATTACCAAAGTAACTATTACTAATAAAACAACTAACCACTTTTTCATTTTGCCCCACTCCTTATTATGTTTAATATGAATAATTTATTTCTTTTTCAATTATAAATTTTTTGCCTTCTACATTCCCTTCAAGTATACCCGTTTCTCCTAGCATCTTGGTTAATCTAGGTAAGAACCATAAATTAACAGAGCTTTTTGCATGAGCAGTGATATAGGTAGAAGCATTTGTAAGGTCTGTTTCAGTATCTTGATCAATTACAGCCATTACCCTCTCTGTTTTTTTTCCTTCGGGATGTGCAAATAAAAATAACCTTAAATGGTCTTTATAAGTCATTTTTGGACCTCTTTTTCCTGGAATCAAATCAAGTGGAAGTCCATTATTTACTAAGTTATTCATATCTGTAGATGTTTGAATAAATGCCTCTGCTAAAGATACAACCCAGAAATACGGACCGAAAAGTTTACTTTTTGGCCTCTTTAATGCATCAACAAAGTTTATCGCAAATCTTAGCGCAAATATTTCACTAAGTGCTACCACATAGTTTTTGCCGAAAGATTCAAAACCATATAGAATGTATTCTACTTGATTATTTTCGAACTTGTAGCCTGAGACCCCATCAGTTGGAAAGGTGTGGCTGCTAAACCTAGTTAGAATGTATTCGTTAAAATAGAGCTCATCGCGGCCACTAATTAATTGCTCTCCGATATTTTGAAACAATGTATCGATAAAATTCATTGCTTGGTCTGCGGTATTGTCTTTATCCTCTAATTCAAAACTTTCACTATTTGTCTCTATTGCGCCTTCGTACTTAAGTACTCGTTCCGACAACTTTGTATATATTCCTGATTCTCCACTAATATCCTTATAGGCACCAATCCATTCATCCATTTGATCTTTAAGATTACCTAATTCATCATCAGCTCGATCATTTTCTTCTTCAAGCTCCTCATCTTTGAATTCTGATCTCCCATTTTCTAGAATATCGATCGCCCTTTGTATATGCTCAATGGACGTCTCATGATATGTTCTTGAATTAACTAGATCCGACTTTATTCCATTCTTATTTCTATTTTTAAAGTCATTTTGCACTGCACTTTTCACTTCTTCTAATTTGGGGATTAAAGCATCTGACCTCGATTGCTTACTAAGACTGTCTATACCTTTTTGTATTTCGTCCTCAACATCTGTAAAAAGACCTTCATCAAGCACATAATCATCTAAAGAGCCTGTCGCTTCGCTCAGATCTCCACCAGTGTCTAAATCACTATTGTTCTCGCCTTGTGCGTTATCATAGATATCTCCTTTGCTATCCTTTGCTTCACTAATTTTTCGGCTTATACTGTCGTTGTTTTCTTTAGCCTCACCTAATAGTTCTAGAGCTTGATCTAAATCTTCTTTTGCTTCTTTGGCAATAGGGATGATGTCATTTAATAATTCAAGAGCATTCTTATGATATTTATCAGCTTCTTCTTTATCTTCTTTTTCCTTTTCCTTTTCTTCATCAGTTTTTTCTTCGTCATCTTCCTCTGGTGGGTCTTTGGGATACGCTTTTATGTATTCTAAATGCCCCCAATACAAATCCTCCAAATTGTTTACAGCCGGATATGCAGTTCTACTTTCAGAATGTATTTTAGATTGAATGGAGTCTAGTTTTTCCTTTGCTGATTTAAGGGATGCTTCGACATCGTCTAGGTTCTGTTCTCTGTCATCCACGTCACCTTCAATATCTTTTACAACATCGGTATAAACAGAAACTTCTTCCATGTCATCTGAGAGAGCTAAGAAACTTTCTATAATGGATTCACCAATCTCAATAGGAGCTTTATATTTCATCTCCTCTAAGACTTGGTTCTTAAAAACATCCTTGTTTGCAAGGCTTCTATTCAGGTTCAACTCAGTGGTTATTTCGCCCTCTTCTGCCTGAACATCAACAAACTTAAACCCTTCTCCATCTCCTGGTTCTAGATTCTTTGCAAATACCTTCTTAAAAAGTTCACTAGATTGACCTTGGTCTCCATCAAACGCAAACAAGCCTTTGTCCTGTAATCCTTGGTTATAGGAAGACATTGTAGAACGAAGCGCTACCTTTGCAGCTTGCTCTGTCTGCCTTTCAGCTACTAGAATACGTGCATAATCAATTAACACAGCGTTAAATAAGAAAAGGAGTAGGGTGATGATAATCAGATAAATGGATACAGCCCCTTTATCATCCATAATAAATTTGTGTATAAACTTCTTTATACCTTTCTTCAAAACAACTACCCCTTTTCTACTTGCCCTTACCCATAAAGTCAAAGATATAGCTACCGTATTCAGCGATCTTCCCAGATCCATATATTACAAAGTCAGTATTTCTAATTAACTCGGTCGGTTCAGTAATTGGCTGTTTTGCCACCGCACTAATTCCATTTCCACCAAAAAGTTTTGAAATAGAGGAAGGGAGGGCTAAAGATTTCTTTAAGGAAACTTCTATCTCTCGAATCAGAAAACCATTATTAAAGGAAATTTCCCCATTGTAATCATTAATTCGATCAATCTTTTTAGTTACTAAACTATTATCAGCCGATCCTTCAAGGCCAAACTTGCTTAATACATTGTTCCCCGTTAACCTCCAGTAAAGACCGTCCCCGTTTGCCTGCGTAGAAAGTTCTTCCACGCCAAACGCTCCTGTTTCTACATCCATGGAACTATTGTTCCAAGTATAGGCAAGATCACTGGCAATACTGTTGGCTTTGTAATGTAAGGTCGCCTTCTCATAGATAACAAGACTAAAGAAAATAAAGCAGATAACCAACATCATAAGGATAGGGAAAATAAGAGATGCTTCAATCGTAAAACTACCCTGTTCATTCTTCTTTAAAGTGGAGAATGATTGTTTAAACATTCTAACTCCTCAAGCCCTTCGTATAATATTTTATTCTCCATTACCTCCCTGTTTAAATTTATCAATCTCTGTACCACCAAAGTCGAGTAAACCTTTTACCCACTCCATAATACTCTTTCTAAACAACAACGCGATAACAACAATAACTGCGATAATCAGCATAATTTCCAAGGTCTGTAGACCATCTTCATCCTTCCAAAACTTCTTACAAGCGTTTTTAAACTTTTTCATTTATGATTCCTCCTAAAATTTTATATATATAACCTGATTACATTATTGTAATCGCGGGGTAACCTACTATAATCATGACTGCTACAAAGATGATGATTAAGGGAAACACCATTTTGGATGATGCTTCCTCACCCTTTGTTTTGGAAATGTTCTTCCGTTTTTCCCATAGCTCGTGTGATAACTCACGAAGTGCGAGTATTAAATCATTTCCACCTTTTCGATAGTTTAATAGAATGGTTGTAGTAAAAATAGAAATTTCTTGTATTCCACACTTTTTACTTAAGTCATTTAAGACCTGGTGGAATGGCTCATTACTTACCATCTTATTTACTGTCTCGGTCAACTCTCTAATAAGCGGAGAGTTTGGATTTTGGGTTGTGGTAACACAGCGAATTAGTGCCTGTTGCACCGTTTCTCCTGCATTAACTAAGAGAATAACTTTATTTACCACCTCTGGAAGCTCTGTCAAAATATCCTCTTTTCGTTCCTTCTCCTGACTGGCCAATTTAGCAACCATCGCGTATGGAATCATGACAGTAAAGATCAATCCAACAATTAATATCGTTGTGTCCCCTTCAGAAAGCAATGTGAAAAGAAAGGTTCCCAGTAAGCAGACAAGTGATGTGGAAATTAATTGCGCGACATACATTCTCGTGTGCTGTAAAGCTGTACGGTTGCCATAGAGACTAATCATTTTCTGCTGGATTTTAGCAATTTGACTATATAACCGCTCCATAATTTTAAAGTGATCAATTAAATATAAAGAAACGGGGGCCATAAACATTAGTGGATACTGATCCTTAAAGTCTTCAACCACGACATCGTAGCGTTTTCCGACCTTTAAAGATAATCCAAAATAGATTCCGATTATAATGAACGTTACTATTGCGTAAATAACCATACTTATCACACCTTAATATCCATGATTCGCTGTCCATACCAGTATGAGAAAACGAGCAATCCAAGGCAGATGGTCATAAATACCGGCCCTCTGCTACTCCATTGGTACATTGGAGCCAAGTAATCTTCTGCACTGTATTTAAGTAATAGTATCATTCCTATAGGAGCAACACTCATAATTCGGGACTCGAATTTCTTCTGTGATACCATTACAGCAACTTCTTGTTGTATATCAATTTTTTCACTAATAATGTCTGATGTTCTTCTGATTACTTCTACAAGGTTTCCACCAGTCCGTTTACATGTGATAAAAACATTAGTGAAATTTTGAATATCTTCCATATCTGAACGATTACTAAAATCAAGCAATGCATTTTCAATCGTTTCACCGTTTTCGATCCTTCGGTTAATAATTTCAAACTCCCGAATGATTAATGTATTAGGATCTGGGTAGAGCAAATACAGATCGGCGACCACTTCACGAAAGCTATTCTCGATGGATCTTCCCGCTGCTAAGGAAGAAGACAAGGAGGCAATGGCTTCTTTGAACTGTACTTTTAGCTTTTCTTTACGCTTGTTTAATAAGGTTTTCCGTTGGACTTTAGGATAGAGCAGACCTAACGCTCCCATTATGATAGTAGCAATTATACTTTCATAAAAAAGGTATCCTACGAAGGAAAAAAAAGCTCCTGCTATAACAGCGTAAAACACAAATTCCTTTACTGAAAGCCGATAAACAGCGTAATTAACCAGATGGCCTTCTACTTCTTTGTTCTGCTTTTCGTTATGTTTTTCCATGAAATGCTTCTTTTTAAGCAGTTCTAATTCCTTGTTTTTTTTGTCAGCTAGCTTACTGTCTAGCGGAATAGCTGCTTCCTGCTTTTTTCGCCTTCTAACAGTATAAAAATAGGCTCCGACTAAGCTAAGCAAAAGGATAATTAGTATAACATCTGTCATGTGTTCACCCACTCAGCCTTTCCTGATTAACAGAAATTCCAGCCAACTGTGCTTTTGTTTCATTCAGAAGGTCATTACCTGTTGCCCGCAATTCACCAATCACTTTTCCTGTATCTGTTTCTCCTTCTTCAACAAATTCATAAAGCGGGTTGAGAAGGACCTCACCGTTTTCTACCCCAATCACTTCACTTATGGCAACAACTTTCCTCGTATTGTCCCTAAGTCGCATGAGGTGAACCATAATATCGATGGAAGAGCTGATTTGCTGGCGAATTACTTCTACTGGTAAAGACGCACCACTTAACACCATTGTTTCCAGTCTGCTGAGCATATCTTTCGTTGAGTTCGCATGACCCGTAGAAAGCGAGCCATCATGGCCTGTATTCATGGCCTGAAGCATATCCAATGCCTCGGCACCACGGACCTCCCCAACAATTATCCGATCAGGACGCATCCTTAGAGAAGATTTGATTAAATCTCTAATTGAAATTTCGCCCTTTCCTTCTGTATTGGCATTTCTAGTTTCCAAACTTACGAGGTTTGGGACACTTTTGATTTGCAATTCTGCTGAATCCTCAATTGTGATAATACGTTCATCTTGTGGAATAAAGTTGGATAGTACGTTAAGAAAAGTTGTTTTACCAGATCCAGTACCTCCACCAATAAAAATATTGTATTTCGAGACAACGAGCTTTTGTAAAAACTCGGATGCTTCCTTCGAGATAGAGTTCTTCTCAATTAAATCCTCAATCATGAGTGGCTTCTCTGGGAATTTACGAATGGTCATGACCGGTCCTTTTAGTGCAATTGGCGGTAAGACCACGTTCACCCTCGATCCATCATGAAGCCTTGCATCCACAATTGGAGAAGATTCATTAACCACACGATCCACTTTAGAAACAATTGCCTGGATTATATCCTCCAGTTTTTGTTCACTCTCAAACTGTATGTCTACCTGAGAGGTGGAACCATCTTTTTCGATAAATACTTCTTTATGGTTATTGACCATAATTTCTGTAATGCTTCTATCGTCTATTAATGGTTGAAGAACATCATATCCTCGAAATGCATTGTAAATTCGTTCTACAAGATACTTTATCTCACTAGATTTCAACTTGTGTTCACTTGCATAATCAAAAACAGCGGCTTCTACATATTCTCGTAGCTCATCATTTTTAATGGAATGCATCAAATCAAGTGTTTCGCGTAAATGCTGAATTAGTTCTTTAATTACCTTCTCTGTTTCCAAGTGCGACACCCTCCCTTACTGGGATGATTTTGTCCTGAATAATGGCTTGTAGTTCCTGATTAAATAGCTCATTTCCTAAAATCTCGGAGCTTGACTGCATACTAGACCAGGTTTCAATGTAAGGGAGATAACCATCAATACTCATTTCTGCAGCTTCAATATGTTGCACAGGCGTTCCTATATGTTTGTTTAGAAGCACATGTGTCTTATCTTTCACAAGATTTTCTTTTCCTACTAATTTCTCTTCCTCTGCAAAGAAGCTTTTAAGTTTTAATTGACTTTGTACATCGTTCACGATTGTCCAGATGACATGATCTGCTTCCTTCAACACAGCAATATTGCGTTCATGCAATGAACTGTCAAGATCCACTACCACGTAATCGTAAGTACCAGTTTCTACAATCCCATTCACTAATGTACTTACATCCTTTTCGGACATTTCCAGCATCTCATCAGCACTTATTTCCAAATCGAAGTAATCAACCATGGAATAGGGATCATATTTTTTTAATGCCTCTAATTTTGAGCGAAGTTGCTCTGTCTCTGCCTTTACATAATAAAATATTTGCAAAGATGGTCTATCTTCTGCAGAGGTAAAATACAGGCTTGTTGAATTAAATAACTCAAGATTCAGATAGAAAACTTTTGCATCTGTAAGTGCAAGCTGTTTACTTAGATTTACTGCGACGGTTGTTTTACCAGCTCCGCCACTTGTTGAATAGGATGCAATAACCCTTGTTTGCTTACTTCTACTCAGAAGCCTTCCAGCTACTTCATTGTGCTCATAATAAATTGCTAACATGGAGGATATCAGTTGGTTTAATCTTTGATATCGATATATAGCATTCATTCCATTTTTCCCTTTAACTTCATCATCCTCTAACGTCATAATCGTTGTTCCAGGATTTACTTGAAGATTTTCTGTTAATAAAGAAGTACTAATCAATAAGATATCGATCTGTTGACCTTGATGTATGTATGTGTGTAAATTAGCAGCTTCCGTAAAGCACGTTACAATAAACTGATTTGTCTCTTCTGAGGTCCGCATAAATGCGGATAATGACTCCAAGTAATCTTTATTATCATCCAATATGACTACACGTAACTTTTTCATGCATTCACCACCGTCATTTCACTATCGTCTTCGTTACTTCTAAATATTACTAAATTTGTCACATGAAATTAAGAGCTATAAGCAAAAACAGTTCCATTTACCCATTGTCATTAGTATATTATCTTAAATTCAAGATAATTTTCTGGCTTAAATAGCAATAATTAAGCCAGAAAGCGTATAATAGATAAAAAAGCAAAACATAACGTTTGGATTAAGAGCGTTTTTAAGTGAATAACAGTCTTTAACTGAATAATTAATAATTTTGAATAATTAATCAAAAAAGCAAGATTGTAATTTAATGGAAGTGTATGGAGACCATATGCCTGATTCTTTTTATCTAATTTTGTTTTGGAGTAAAAATAAACCGGGATTGTAACAAAAATGTAATATTTAAAAGGAGAAAAATTGAAGTTTAATACCTGTTGTAGAATAAAAAATGTGTAGTAGCATTACCTATTACCCTTTTAGAAAGTGCCAGGTGTTTTCGAGATTAATAATATATACCCAGATAAAAAACTTCTAAACAGTAAAATTGGTTCATAATTAATCAACTTGAATATGTTACGATTAATTACATACTATTACAATTCGTTTAAGGAGGGATTTATCAAGTGAAATGTAACCATTGTGGTGCCGCTTTAAAAAGCAATACGAGTAAATTTTGCCCTGAATGTGGAGCAGATCTTACAGAACAAAAAGTAAAGGCAAAAAGAAGAAGTAAAAAGATTTTATTCATCATTGTCCCCGTTCTGGTTCTCGTTGCGGTACTTTCTGTTTTCTTTTTTATTGCGAAGGGGAAATTCACACCAGAAAATACTGTAGCTTCGTTTGAAGAGGCAGTTGAACAGGAAGATGCCGGCATGTTAGTTGATTTGTTAACTCCAGCACACGATTCTCTTGAAATCACGGAAGAGAATACTGCTCTATTCATAACCTATCTAAAGGATCACCCTACTGCGTATGAAGAGCTTTTAAGTAGACTACATAACCAGGTAGAATTCATCAAGTCCACGCCTGAAAAAAGTAATGGGACAGCCTACTTAGATGATATGTATGGAACCGTTAATATCAGACAAGACGGCAAAGAATGGCTCCTATTTGATGGCTACCAGTTACAAGTCGTACCAGCATTTATTAAATTAAATACAGCAAATAAAGATGTTGAATTACTTATAAACGGAGAAGTAGCGGGAACATCAACTGAAGAAGATTTTACGGATACATACGGACCGTTTATGCCTGGATCCTATGAAGCAATGGCCAACTTTAAAAATGATTATTCTCAAGTAGAGGAAAAAGTAGAAATAGAACTCTTTACAATGAGACAGGACACTGTAGAGGAGTCTTTTAAGTTACCAATAAGCGAGATTTCTGTTGAATCCTTATTAGATGGCTATACGTTAGCTCTCAACGGGGAGAAAACTGATATTGAAATACAAGAGGGAGAACAGACTGTGGGAACATTCCCAACAGATGGGTCAGTTTCTTATTCTTTCCATAAAGATTTCCCTTGGGGAGAGGTAAGCAGTGAGGAAGAACCATTGGAAAGTAATTATGTTGGACTTGATACAGTAAATGCGTTAACGCCTGAAATGGAAACAAACATAATGGAACAACTTAATACTACAATTGCGGAGTACCATCAGGCATTAGCTGAAAAGGACGTATCCATAATGAAAACTGGTGTTACCAATAAAATGAAGGATACACTAAAGGAGAGACAGGCAAATACTGCAAAAAAGTATCCTAAATATCAAGGTAAACTTATACGCGCAGAATATGACCTCTCTAACATCTCAAACCCTGTATTCGACGAGGAATTAGATGCCTACACGATAACAATGAGAGCCCACTATATTTTTTATGAACCAGTGGAAAACCTTGGGTGGTTACTAGCTGACTGGGAGAAAGATGAATATACGCGTAGTAGAGAATTAGAGTTAGTTTACGATGAGGATGCGGAGCAATGGAAACTGGATACTTATGAAAACGAGTATTTTATAATTACTTCAAGTTTCGAAAAAGCATTCGATTTATAGTTAAATAAATTTATAATTGTTAAACATAAAAAAAGCGGGGACGCACCCCGCTTTTTCTCTATTCTACTTTTGTAATTTTAACCTGAATGTCTCCACCAGGTGTTGCAACTGAAACTTCTGTACCTATTTCATGTCCTAAAAGACTTTTCGCCATCGGAGAATCGTTCGAGATCTTCCCTTCAAACGGATCGGCTTCTGCACTACCTACAATAGTATACGTTTCTTCATCACCATCTGGTAGTTCTTGAAACGTTACAGATTTACCTAGTGAAACAATGTCTGGGTTATCGTTATCATTTTCTATAATAACAGCATTGCGTATCATTTTTTCAACTTGAGCAATTCTAGATTCAACAAAGGCTTGGTCGTCTTTTGCTGCATCGTACTCGGAGTTCTCAGAAAGATCACCAAAGTCACGAGCAACTTTAATCCGTTCCACAACCTCTTGTCTACGCTCTGTTTTTAAATGATGTAATTCCTGTTCTAACTTTTCTTTCCCCTCTTGTGTCATATAAAAGCTTTTCTCTATTGCCATTAAAAAAACACTCCTTTTCTGACTTCCTTGGAAATGATTAGCTATATCAATTGAGAATAATTCTCATGATAAGTAAAAATATACTAAACAATACTATGGCAGATTTTATTTATATTTTCAATACTTTTCTTATTATTTTCTAAAATTTTCCTTAGTTTGTCTTTCTGAGTGTATAAAATTTTACTTAAGTTGCTTGTTTTTTTCTAATATATTTTCAATTTTTGTTGCCATAAGATCTATTGCAACATGGTTCTGCCCACCCTCTGGAATAATAATGTCGGCATAACGCTTCGTTGGCTCAATAAATTGCAGGTGAGATGGACGGACATTTTGGATATATTGATCAATCACGGAATCAAGTGTTCTACCGCGCTCCTTAATATCCCTTAATAGTCTACGAATAATTCGTAAATCGGCATCCGTATCAACAAATACCTTTATATCCATCAAATCAACCAGTCTAGGGTCCTCAAGAATTAAGATTCCCTCCAGGATGATAACTTCTTTAGGCTCTACAGGAATTACATCACTTGAACGTGTGTGTAGCTTGTAATCATAAACAGGCTTTTCTATTGGTTTATTTCTTAATAACTCGTGTAAATGTTCAATTAATAAGTCATTATCAAACGCTAAAGGATGGTCATAGTTTGTGTTTAACCGCTCCTCTAGTGGTAGATCACTTTGGTCCTTATAGTAATAATCTTGCTCAATAACGAGCACCGTTTTATCGGTAAAGCGCTGGGATATAGATCTAGTAACAGAAGTTTTTCCACTACCACTTCCCCCTGCTACACCAATTACTACTGGTCTATCTTGCATTCTTTGTTACTCCTTTCAGGGCTTTCGTACACTAATTGCTACCCCATCACCTATCGGAACAATAGACGTTGTGAAATGTGGGTGCTGCATTAGCCATTCGTTGTAATCAATAATTTTACCCACCATTTTTTTATATCGACCAGTTGCCATCTCAGGCTCAGCGACATACCCTTTGAATAATACATTATCTGAAAGAATAACGCCACCCGTAGACAACATTGGGCTAGCTAGCTCGAAAAATCGTTTATATTGTCCTTTTGCTGCATCGATAAATACTAAATCAAACTTCCCATCCAATTTAGGGATTTCTTCCAAGGCATCACCAAGAATAACAGAGATATTATTCTCTTTTCCTAGCTGACGGATTCTCTCTAAAGCCTGTTTATATCTTTCCTCATCACGTTCGATCGTAACAATGCTTGCTTCTGGGTTTGCTTGTAACATACGTAATGCAGAGTATCCAATAGCCGTACCAACCTCTAATATTCTTTTTGGTTGATACATGCGAATTAATTGCGTTACGAAATGCATACTGACTTTATCCATAATTGGAACGTGGTCAGTAATCGCCTCCGCTTCCATCTCTTCTATCCATGCTTCCTTCGCTGGTAACAGGTCAATTAAATAGTTGTTCATTTCTTCTTTCAGATACATGCAACTACCTCTTTTCCTTAAACTCTAACTCATTACACTTAAAACTTGTTACTTTGCTATAATGACTTATATTGTCTCGCTGTGTTAGAAAAACTCGTATTCGCTCATCTTTTTAGCGAATGTGTCCGTTTTTTCTTATACTTGGGACTTCAAAATGTGTAAAAAAGGGAAATGTGAACATCTCATTCACACTCCCTATTAGTGCGTGTTCAAAAAGGAGGATATAAAGGACCGAGGTCGGCTAAGATCGCAACGTCCTGTTGCATCGCCGACACTAACACGTCCTGTGCGTCGAAGTTCGAGGCGGCGTAGCTTTGAGTACCGGGCTTTCAAAGGATGTGGTGACTTCTGTGTTGTCCACAGCACGTGGACGATTTTAACAGAAGTTCATTAAACTCCTTTAATACGTGAGGAACAAAAAAGCAAGCCAACAAAGAAATTCGATGTGTCATTTTTACCGGACTTTTTGAACAACCTCTATTAGATTTAATTAATATGTTCATCCTTATATTCCAAATGCTCTTCATAGGTCTCGGCATAATAGATATCGCCTTCCCCATCATGTAAAAAATAAAGAAAGTCTGAATCCTCAGGATGTAATGCAGCATCCAGTGAGCTCTCTGCAAAATTGCCAATTGGCCCTACAGGAAGTGCGTCTACATAGTACGTATTATAAGGCGATTCGATTTCTAGGTCTTTATTCAGTACTTTATCTTTATGTTCTCCCAGAGCGTATAGAACAGTTGGGTCTGTTTGAAGCTTCATTCCCTCTTCCATCCGGTTTATGAATACACCAGAGATTTTCTTGCGCTGTTCCTCATTTCCAGATTCCTTTTCAACCAATGACGCATAGGTTAACACCTCATGGAGGCTAAAATCGGATTCATTAATCGCCTCTCGGTATTCTGCAATAACGGAGTCTGTTTTATTCAACATTTCTTCGACCACCGCTTCTACAGATGGCGAATCGACATAGAAATTATACGTTGCGGCAAACAAATATCCTTCTAGAGGTGTCTTTATCTCTGGGTCAAGGATGTCTTCTGTTAGTATCGAAGGATATGCTTCAATAAGTTGCTCAATGTATGCCTGATCATTTACAGCGTTTAAAAAGTCTTCTTTTGTAAACGATAGTTCCTTGGCATATATTTCAGCAATTTCCTCAATTGTTTTACCCTCAGGAACAGTAACAGTATGTACCGGCTCCGCAATTACTCGGCCTTCTTTGAGTGATTCAATTATTTCATCAATTGACATAGACGGTGTGAATGTATACTCCCCAGCTTGAAAGTCTGATTCGTTTTTAAACTTTATGTAAAAACGAAATATCCGCTCATCTTTAATAATCCCATTATCTTCAAGAATTGCAGCAATAGTAGAGGTTGAAGAACCAATTGGTATATCAACGGTAACCTCTTCATCACTAGAAGGATCCACAGGTTCTAATGCAGATTTTACATACAAATAGCCGGATATACTACCAATTATAAGTATAAGAAGCAATGAAATGATAATGATTGCTACAATCTTTCTCACCGTTTTAGCTTCTTCACTTCGAGCAATGAGATTGTCCTTAAAATTGCCATTCTTTTTCTTCTTGGACATTAAGTATCCCCCTCTCATCCGCTATATTATACTAAAATAAACGATTATATGCTATTATAATCCTACAATTCGACAGGTACGGGTTACATTTCTTATTGCTATTGCCTAGAGAATTAACATAATCATACAAAATATATTACTTCCCATTCCATTTTCATTAGTAGATATAGACACATTTGAGGGAATTATTGTAGAAATTGCTTACAGCGAAATGAATCATTGTATGTCTCTTTTGAGCTCAGGGAGACGAGAAAAAATAATAGTGCTCAAAAAAAGCTGGTGCCCTTTATTAGGACACCAGCAGGTTGTGCATTTTTTAGGATTCGTTCTCTTCATCTGCAAGTGTGTGTAGCATTTCTTCAACCATTTCCCATTCTTCATCTGATTCGATTGGGAATAAAGATAAGTCATCATCATCTTTTGACTTCTCTTCATAACGGAAAGCATATACTTCAACTTCCTCGTCTTCTGACTGTTCCACTGGTGTAACAGCGATGTACGAATGACTTGTTTTGTCTACATCAAAAGTAAATAAAACCTCAAATAAATGTTCTTCCCCGTTTTCATCCGGTATTATGATACGCTCTTTTTCTTCTAGTGCCATTTATATCACTCCTTTATTTTTGATTTAGAAAGCCTTGCAATATCATCACGGCAGCCATCTTATCGATAACTTTCTTCCTTTTCTTCCTACTCATGTCTGCTTCCAAAAGAACACGTTCAGCAGCTACAGTCGTTAGACGTTCATCCCATAATACGGTATCAATGTGATGGGTTTTTTCGATATGTTCTGCATAACGCTGAGATGCTTCGCCACGTTCTCCAATAGAACCGTTCATATTTTTAGGAAGGCCAATGACGGCTTTTCCAATCTCGTTCTCTGCAATAATTTCTGCAAGTTTTGAGTCTGCAGAAGTAATACTCTCTTCGTTCCATTCGATTGTAGTTAGCCCTTGAGCAGTCCAACCAAACGCGTCACTTACAGCAACACCGATTGTTTTGGAGCCTACATCTAGTCCTAGTATTTTCATTTAGTTATCCCTTTGCTGTTGTTCTAAATAAAATTTGACCAGCTCTTCTATGACTTCATCCCGCTCAATTTTACGGATCAAATTCCTTGCATCATTGTAGCGCGGGATATATGCAGGATCACCTGATAGTAAATAACCCACAATCTGATTGATCGGATTATATCCTTTTTCACGTAGCGCTTCATGCACGGTAAAAAGGATTTCCTTTATATCCTGATCAAAAGGTTCCTCCGAAAAATTAAATTTCATCGTTTTATCAATTGAGCTCATCATGACACCTCGATCTTAGAATAACACTTTGTTCCTGCTTTGATTAATAGATTTGTTCTACTCAAACCAGTTTGTAACCAGATTTTCCCGAACCTGTCACCGTTAAATTCATTCTAACATGTCTGTGTGTTTCATTATACTTATTCCTATCGCTCGTTACAAGCTGAAAGGAAATTATTTCAGATTATCCGCAATATATTCGCTCGTTACAGATAGAGCATCACCGATTTTGCTAGTGTCTTTTCCACCAGCTTGTGCCATATCTGGGCGGCCACCGCCACCACCGCCACAAATTCCAGCTGCTAACTTGATAAGTTGCCCAGCCTGTAAGCCTCGTTCAATTAAATCTTTGGAAACACCTGAAGCTAGCTGTACTTTTCCATTATTTTCTGCTGCTAATAAAATGACACCAGATCCTAGTTTTTGTTTTAATTCATCAACCATGTTCCGTAACTGGTTCATATCTTTTACACTTACTTTTTGAGCAAGAAACGGAACATCTTGGCTTTTTTCTACTTTATCTAAAATGGAAGAAGCCTCTACATTGGAAAGTTTCGCGTTCAATGATTCATTTTCCTTCTGTAGTGTGCGAATTTCCTGGAATAGACCATTAATACGCTCTGGAACGTTTTCATCTGTTGATTTCACTTGACTTGCAGCCTCACGTAATACATGCAGCTTACTATTCAGGAATGTGTAAGCATGCTTGCTCGTAACTGCTTCAATTCTTCTTGTTCCTGCCCCAATCCCACTTTCTGAGCTGATCTTAAACAGACCAATCTCTGACGTATTGGAAACATGACAGCCACCGCATAGTTCAATACTATAGTCTTCCATTTGTACAACCCTGACAACATCACCATATTTCTCACCAAACAGGGCCATTGCCCCCATTTCTTTGGCTTCGTCCTTCTGCATCGTCTCAATCTTAACCGGCATAGATTCCCATATTTTTTCATTTACAATTGTTTCAATTTGCTGTAATTCTTCATCTGTCACTGCGCTAAAATGAGAAAAGTCAAAGCGCAGTCGATCTGGACTCACAAGGGAACCAGCTTGATTAACATGATCACCTAGTACATCCTTCAATGCTTGGTGTAGCAAGTGTGTTGCAGTATGGTTTTTTACCACTGCCGCTCTAAACGGATTATCTATTTTCGCTTTGAGGCTATCCCCAGTACGAAGCTCTCCTTCGGTTACTGTTACATGGTGAACATGCTGCCCTTTTGGCGCTTTTTGAACATCCTTTACATAAGCAGTCCCTTTTTCTGAATAGAGCCAGCCTTTATCCGCTACCTGTCCACCACTTTCGGCATAAAACGGGGTGCGATCAAGTAGTAAAAAGACTTCCTCGCCCTCTTTTGCTACATCTGTTCTTTCATTTTCATTAATAATGGCAGCAAGTTTTGTTTCTTTTTCCAGCTCGTTATAGCCGACAAATTCACTTTCTACCTCTATATCTCCTAAAAGACTATCTTGAACCTGCATAGAATCTACTTTCTGACGAGCATTCCTTGCACGTTCACGCTGTTTCTTCATCTCTTTTTCAAAGCCTTCAAGGTCGATCGTAAATCCTTGTTCTTCCACGTACTCTTCCGTTAATTCTTTAGGAAAACCGTACGTGTCATAAAGACGGAAGACTTCCACCCCTGGAAAGACATTGCTACCCTTTGTTTTTTCTTTTTTAATGATCGTGCTCAAAATCTCTAAGCCATCATTTAAGGTTTCATGGAAACGTGTTTCCTCAACTTTAATGATATTCTCAATCAGTTCACGTTGTTTTAACACTTCTGGATAAAAATCCTTCATGATGTTGCCTACTGTTTCGACAAGTCCGAACATAAATGGTTTTTCTATGCCGATCTCTTTAGCAAATCGTACGGCACGACGTAATAGTCTTCTAAGAACATAGCCTCTCCCTTCATTTGAAGGAACTGCTCCATCGCCTATTGCAAAGCTAACTGTACGGACGTGGTCGGCAATCACTTTAAATGCTGTATCCCCTGTCTTTGTCTTTCCATACTTGGTGTTCGCAAGTTCTTCGGTTTTCTGGATAATAGGCATAAACAAATCTGTTTCAAAGTTAGTAGGAACATCCTGGATAACCGAAACCATTCTTTCTAGTCCCATGCCTGTATCAATGTTTTTCTTAGGTAATGGTGTGTACGTATCATCTGGATTATGGTTAAACTGTGAGAACACTAAATTCCATATTTCTAAATAGCGATCATTTTCTCCACCAGGATACAGTTCAGGGTCATTGGGATCATTCCCGTATTTCTCTCCTCTATCATAGAAGATCTCTGTGTTTGGACCACTTGGGCCCTCCCCAATATCCCAGAAATTTTCCTCTAAACGAATGATGCGTTCTTCTGGAATCTTTATGTCATGTAACCAAATATCAAATGCTTCATCATCTTCTGGATGAACAGTAACAGAAAGCAATGCTGGATCAAATCCAATCCATTTACTGCTCGTTAAAAATTCCCATGCCCACTCAATTGCCTCTTTTTTAAAATAATCCCCTATTGAGAAATTACCCAGCATTTCAAAAAATGTATGGTGTCTTGCTGTGAAACCAACATTTTCGATATCATTGGTTCGGATAGATTTTTGGGCATTTACAAGTCGTGGATTATCGGGAATCACCCTACCATCAAAATATTTTTTCAGTGTAGCTACCCCACTATTAATCCATAGCAATGTCGGATCCTCTTGTGGAACGAGTGATGCACTTGGTTCAACACGATGTCCTTTTTCCTTAAAAAAATCGATATACATTTGCCTTACTTCTGCAGATGTTAACTGTTTCATCCATATACCTCCTATGTGTTTTATAGAAAACAAAAAAACCCCTCTCTGCACAATGCAGGGACGAGTTTCGTTCGCGGTACCACCCTAATTACAAATAAGTATAAGACTTATTCATCACTTGATCATGGTAACGGTATGAAACCGACGGGGATTAACCGCACTCTGGTTTAGCATTCCATGCGTCTCTATTCAGGTTTTCTTTCAGCCAAGGAAAACCCTCTCTTATCAATCGACCTTCATGTACTTGGAACCTTCTACGTATTGGTTTTATTGTTATTAAACTATGCACAGTTATTTATTATAGTTCAGCGATATTATAGAAAACATTCTAGCCAATGTCAAGAAAAAGCCGAGACGTCGGTTAAAGGGGTATCGACCGGATTAGATAATCTCTTGTCTCATTCCACTTAAACTGTTAAACATCAACCAAGTTAATGCTCTGTATGAAGCAAATGCTTTATGATGACCTTGGACGTTGTAAAGACAGGTACAGCAAGGATCATACCAAGTACACCAAACAGCTGTCCGCCAAGTAATAATGCAAATATAATGGCAATGGGGTGCATATTTATGCTTTTCCCAACAATATAAGGGGCAAGTAAATTACTTTCAATTAACTGCATTACAAACACCGATAGGATAACAAATATAACCATTTTCCCCGACATTGTTAACGCGATTGCTACGGCAGGAATTGCCCCAATGATAGGGCCAAAATAAGGAATGATATTTGTAATTCCCATAATGAGTGCTAAGAGAAGGGCATACTGCAAACCAAGTAATTGAAATAGAATAAAAGAGGTTATGCTCACAAATAGACAAACAATTAACTGACCTCGAATATAATTACCAATTGTTTCATCTACCGCTCTTACCATTTTACCTGTCCTGGGCTTATACTTTTCCGGAATATATCTTTTAATATAGGATTTAATTTTGGTATCATCCTTGAGAAAATAGAATACAAGAACCGGAATAACCGTTATGACGACAATCATATCAAATATCTTCGTTGTACTTTCTATTATATTTGAAAGCAAACCATTCACAAAACCTTCGAGTCGAATAATAAGCTCATCAATTTTATCATGGACCGTTTCAGGTAAGAAGGAAGTATATTCATACATTCGATAGATAAGTTTTTCGTACATGCTAACAAATTGTGGAAGTTGTTCATTTAGGTCCCTGATTTGGATTAACATAACTGGAAAAATGCGATAGACTAAGTAACCCACACCTCCGAAGAATAATAAGTAAATGAATAAAATTGCCAAGCCTCTTGGAATACCTAAGCTGTGAATTCGATTTATAACCGGATAAAGCAAGTACGCAATGAAACAAGCAATGATAAAAGGTGCTAATAAATGCCATAGAAAAGAAAATACAGCTCCGTAAAATGGGAACAGCTTTATCATTAAATAAACAAATAAAAAAAGAAAAATACCAAAGATTAACCAGTAGAGAATAGTCAATCCCTTCCTGTCTTTGAACATAGTCCGTCCCCCTCACATACTACATACTTCATTTAATGCTTCAGGTGACTACCATTGTATTTTTCTTTCTTCTTGAGAGAAAAGATCGTCTAGTGAACTAAGCGAGCCATCTGCTTCAACCTGGTGAACTTTTAGTTCATCGTTGACGACCGCCATTTCAATAAAACAAGTCCAACAATAATATTGTTGTACGCCAATTTTACCAATATCCCTGCCATTACAATTCGGACAACGCATTAACTCAAGCCCCTTTAACATAAAACTTATTAAGCTAGGCTTTCCCAAATTGTAACAAATTATACATTACATAAAGTCATACGGCGAAATATCCTCTTCTTCGTGTTCTTCACTTACATCTAATGGTTTTTCAAGTCGCGCTTGCAGTTGTTCTTTTAAAGCTGAATAGCGTTTATTTGTATCCATTGTTTCAATGCCGCGAACGAACGCACGCTGTTCCCCACAAATAATAAGGGATTGTTTACTACGGGTAATTGCTGTATATAACAAATTCTTGCGTAGCATTCGGTTATATGCAGACACTACTGGTAAAATTACGATCGGAAATTCACTACCTTGTGATTTATGAATCGAAATACAGTAGGCATGCATAATATTTGTGTAGTCTTTTCTTTCATACACTACTTCTTTTTCATCATAGACGATGACAAGTTGTTCCACATTATCTGTGTTTTCATCTTCCGTAAAAATGGCCACAACCTCACCAATGTCACCATTATATACACCATCTTCAGGTTGGTTAACGAGCTGAATCACTTTGTCTCCTACACGAAATACTGCATCCTGTGTTCGTACCTCTCGCTTTTGCGGCGTTTTCGGATTCACTAATTTCTGAAGTTCCTTGTTAATCATCGTTATGCCGGCCTGTGAGCGATACATTGGTGCAAGCACCTGAATATCACGGACTTCAATTCCTTTATCCATTGCCTTAGAAAAAATCTTTACGATAACGTCTAGCAGCTGAGGCTCATAGCAAGAAATATAGCTAAAATCCTTATCATTTTCCAGGTTTGTCGCCTGGTCATTTTTTATTTCGTGTGCAAGCTGAATAATTTTTGATCCTTCTTTTTGTCGGTAAACTTCGGTTAGGCGTACAAAAGGAATGTATCCACTGCTCAGCAAATCAGAAAGGACTTGGCCCGGACCGACAGAAGGAAGCTGGTCTTCGTCTCCTACAATTAACACCTGCATGTCTTTAGGAATAGCTTTAAACAAACTGTTCGCAAGCCAAATATCTACCATAGAAAATTCATCGATAATTAAAAACTTCCCATCGAGTTGTTCACTTTCTCCTTTTTCAAAACCGCTTACTCCGTCCCAGCCAAGCAGGCGATGAATGGTAACGGCAGGAAGTCCAGTTGATTCTGTTAAACGCTTTGCAGCACGGCCAGTTGGTGCCGTAAGAATAAACGGATACTCTGAGCGATCCTGGTAGTCCTCTTTGTTTAACGAGAGATTATGGATGGAGGCATAAGCATTTAAAATACCTTTCACAACAGTTGTTTTTCCTGTCCCAGGCCCACCAGTTAATATCATCATTTTGGAATGGATTGCCTGATTGATCGCTTCAAACTGTTCCTTCCCATAGCTCAAAACTTCCTCTTCTTCCATCGATCCGATGATTTTCATTAATTCTGCAGTTGGAGTCTCATGATCTGTCTCTTCACTCATAATGCGTTTTACCTGTGCTGCAAAACCATCTTCTGCATAATAAAGGGAAGGCAGATAAACATTGCCTTCTTGAAGAATAATTTTTTTCTCAGTATTTAACTCTGTCAATCTGTTGTGAATGACATCATGTGTTAAGTCGACTGTTGCTAGCAAATCGAGAACCCTGGTAGTACATTCATCCATTGGCATATAAACGTTGCCTTCTTGAACGCTTTTTTGCAACACATAAATACAGCCTGCTCCAATACGATTAGGATGTGTGGGGGCAAGTCCATTTCTTCCGGCTATTTCATCAGCTGTTTGAAAGCCAAACCCTTCAATATCAAAAACATAACGATATGGATCCTCTTCCAAAATATCAATTGCTTCTTCTTTATACGCCTGATAAATTTTCTGTGCCATTTTTAGACCAATATGGTAGGTTGCAAGATGAACAACAACATGTTCAAAACCCTGGTTCTCTTGCAACGTTCTAGCAAGAGATTCTGCCTTCTCTTTTTTTATCCCTGGGACGTCCTCTAAAACTTTAGGGTCATTCAAGATTTTTGAAATAGCACTTTCCCCAAGCTTCCCAACTATTTTTTCGGCTGTTTTTTCGCCAATACCGTAAAAAATATCACTGGAAAGATACGCCACCAACCCATCCTTCGTATCTGGAATAAACGTTTTATAGGAATGAACATTATACTGCATTCCGAATTTAGCATGCTTCTCAAATTCTCCATAAAAAAAGTAGGGTGTATTTTCCTGGAGAGTCGAAAAATACCCCTTTGCCACAACATCCTTCTCTTGAAAATCTTCATCTGTTTCCAGTATTCTAATCTTCGCAATAGAAAAATGCTCTGTCTCATTATGAAAAATGGTGTAGACTAGTTCTCCTTTTATATAGCCAACTTTTTCTTCCTCGGAATGCCTGCCCATTTCCATTTAACACAACCCCACAATCTTACATTTCGCTTAGTAACTGTTCTGCGTTTTTCTTTCCGTTCTGTGCCAGAACGTGATCAGGTTGAGCTTCAAGCGCACGGTCAAAATGCTCCAACCCTTTATTTACCTTATCTTCAAATAGTGCAATAACTCCAAGGTTATAGTGCGCATCACTATGTGCCTCATTTAAATGGATGACTTTGTCAAAAACGGAACCAGCATCCGAGATGAGATCACTTTGCGCAAGTGCTAGTCCGTATTGAAAGAGAATTTCCTCATCCTCTGGTGCCAGTTCAGCGGCCCTAAGCAAATAAGGAAGTGCTAGCTTATCGTGCTCCTGTTGCAAGAATGTCATACCAAGCATGTAGTACACATCTGCTTCTTCTAAACCAAGTTCAATCGCTTTTTGGTAGTTGACCTGTGCTTTTCCATAATTAGCCTGTTCAACATATAAATTTCCTAAGCCATAGTAAGCAGTAGCAGCCTTCTCATCTAGTTCGATGGCTTTTTCAAAAAAACGTTGGGCACGCTCTTTGTCATTAACATGCAATAGTAAATTACCAAAGTTAATGTATCCAACAGGATCATTTGGCTGCTCCTCAATTACTTCCGTAAATAGAGCTGCTGCCTCTTCAAATTTATTATCTTGCATATAAGCAATAGCCTGTTTGTTTTTATCCATCGTAAAACCCCTTATTTATCCAACATAATTTAGTGCTTTCTCATCTTTTAAAATTTCATCTATCGTACCGCCACCTAGGCAAACCTCACCATCATAGAATACAACAGCTTGTCCTGGTGTTACAGCACGTTCCATTTCAGCAAAATCAACTCTTACCTTGCCATCTTCCAGCAATGACACCGTAACCTTGCTATCTTTTTGACGGTATCTAAATTTAGCCGTACATGTAAATGTGTTTTCTACTCTATCTTTGTTAATCCAATTTAAATCAGTTGCTATTAGACCGTCAGAGTACAGGGTTTCATGTGAATAACCTTGCTCCACATAGAGAATATTCTCATTAAGATTTTTACCGACTACAAACCAAGGATCTCCTGCTCCACCAATTCCAAGTCCTTGACGTTGTCCAATTGTATAGTACATTAAGCCGTCATGCTTTCCTTTTGTCTCTCCAGATAATGTCTTCATTTCTCCAGGTTGTGCTGGCAAGTACTCACTCAAAAACTCTTTGAAATTTCGTTCACCGATAAAGCAAATTCCTGTACTGTCTTTTTTATCTGCCGTTACAAGGTCATGTTTCTTTGCTATTTCTCTAACCTCTGATTTTGGAAGGTGCCCGAGTGGGAACATAACTTTCTCTAGAACTTCTTCTGTCAATTGGTTGAGGAAATAGGTTTGATCTTTATTGTCATCTACCCCACGAAGCATTTCCACTCGTCCATCTATTTCACGAACTTGTGCATAATGGCCTGTTGCCAAATAGTCCGCTCCGAGTGAAATAGCGTGGTCTAGAAAAGCCTTGAATTTTATTTCTTTATTACACATTACATCTGGGTTCGGTGTTCTACCGGCTTTGTATTCATCAAGGAAATAAGTGAATACTTTATCCCAATATTGTTTCTCAAAGTTAACGGCATAGTAAGGAATATCTAACTGGTTACACACTCGTACAACGTCATCATAATCCTCTGTTGCTGTACAAACTCCAAATTCATCGGTGTCATCCCAGTTTTTCATAAAAATCCCGACAACATCATAGCCTTGTTGTTTTAATAGTAAAGCTGCAACAGAGGAATCTACTCCTCCGCTCATGCCCACTACAACTCTTGTATCTTCAATTCTTTTCATTTTCATTCATCCTTTTTATGAAACTAATCGTTTTACTATTTTGGACACTCTTTCTGCAGCTTCTTCTACATTTTCCTTTGAATTCGCAAGTCCAAAGCTAAATCGGATGGAATTAGTTGTACATGGATGTCCTTCACCAAACATCGCACTAAGTACATGGGAGGGCTCTACTGAACCTGCTGTACAAGCACTACCACTTGAAGCAGCAATTCCACTAAGATCAAAATTAGTAAGAAGTGCTTCCACATTGGTTCCAGGAAAACTAATATTTACAATAGAAGCAATCGCAGATTCCGGATCGCCATTTATAGCAAAATCTATTTCATTATTTTTTAGTATTTGTACGAAGTGATCCTTAAAGCTTTGATAAAGCTTGTTTCTCTCCTGTCGCTTCTCCATAGCTATTTCAACTGCTCGTTTAAAACCCACAATAGCCGGAACATTTTCTGTACCTGGGCGACGTTTTCGCTCCTGTTCACCACCAAATTGCAATGCTTGCATTGCAATACCTTCCTTTACATATAAAAAGGCAATTCCTTTAGGGCCATTTATTTTATGAGAAGAAACGGTAAGCAGATCAATACTCATTCCCTTTACATCCAAATCCAGTAATCCATATGCTTGGACTGCATCTGTATGAAAATACGCCTGGTGTTGGCTCACAAGCCTCGCTGCTTCTTCAATTGGCTGTATAATTCCCGTCTCATTATTTACAAACATAATAGAAACGAGAATCGTATCGTCCCGAAGAGAGGTACGTAAATCCTCAATTGCTATTTTTCCGTCCTTATAAATCGGTAAATAGGTAACTTCGAATCCCATTTTCTCCAGTTTTTCTGCAGTATGCAATGTCGCATGATGTTCCTGGCTTACCGTGATAATATGTTTTCCTTTATGCTGATTAGCTAAAGCAGTCCCAATTAAGGCCATATTATCTGCCTCTGTACCACCACTTGTAAATATAAGCTCTTTTTCATTAGCATGGATGCTCCCTGCTAATACTCTTCTCGCTTCATCCAGCTGCTGTCTCGCTTTTCGACCAAACGAATGAACACTGGACGGGTTACCAAATACGTCTTTATATATCGGATTCATAGCAGCAATTACTTCCTCGTGCATCGGGCTTGTGGCAGCGTGATCCAAATAAATTTGTTCCATTGTAATCGATCCTTCCAAACAATTTATCTCGAAATGATTTACCTACCTTATGGTGAGATCATAATACCCCCAACATATTGGCGTTTCACTTTATATATAAAACATGTAGCCTTCTTCAGGCTGCTCCCCGTTATGGTTCGCCAAATCCTCTAATGTTGTAGTATCCAAAACATCTTTCACTGCATCTCTTATTCGCATCCATAGTGCTTGCTTAGCAGGCTCTTCGTCCTCAATGCCCTCGACTGGCGTGATAGGTCCTTCTAAAACTCGGATAATATCTCCTGCATTAATCGTAGCAGGTTCTTTTGCCAGGATATACCCTCCATATGCACCTCGGATGCTCTTAATTAATCCCGCGTTTCTCAACGGGGATGCTAACTGTTCCAAATAGTGTTCTGATAAATCATTTTCTCTTGCAATATTTTTTAAAGAGGTCGGCCCATTACCGTGCTTTTTAGCTAGATCGATCATAATGGTGAGACCATATCTTCCTTTAGTTGAAATCTTCACTTGTTACACCTCTATTTTAAGTACAATGCTATCCTGTTTATACATGATAGTATAGCACGAATCTTGTCTTTCTTGCATTTTATCGGCATCATGCTTAAGCTAAGGTTAGACATATCTATTACTCATGCAACACTACTTAGATGGGTTGAAAAAAATAGAATGTACATTTTTTTAAAGAAACTACTATTTTACTATAGAGGGCGGTATAAATGAAACAGAAACCACTTGCCTTTCGAATGCGACCTACAAACATTTATGAAATTATTGGACAGGAGCATTTGGTTGGAGAAGGAAAAATTATTTATAGAATGGTAGAAGCGAACCGATTAGCTTCGATGATTTTATTTGGGCCACCCGGCACAGGCAAAACTTCAATGGCTCAGGCACTTGCCAAAAGTCTTGGTTTGCCTGTAAAAAAACTGAACGCTGTGACAGATAAGAAGAAAGACATGGAAATTGCTGTAGAAGAAGCAAAAATGCGTGGACAACTCGTTTTAATATTGGATGAAGTACACAGGCTGGATAAAGCGAAACAGGACTTTTTACTTCCTCACCTAGAGAGTAATTTAATTACATTGATTGGCTGTACAACGAGCAACCCTTACCATTCAATTAATCCAGCAATAAGAAGTAGGTGTCATTTATTCGAGCTTCATCGATTGTCTGAGGAACATGTTAAGGTAGCCATCAAAAGAGCAATTCAAGATGAACAAGAGGGTTTTGGTGACCTGACAATAGAACTATCAGATGAAGCATTAAATCACTTTTCCGGAAGTGCAAATGGGGATATGCGATCAGCTCTAAACGGACTGGAACTGGCGGTGGCTTCTACCCCCAAAAACAGTGATGGGCACATCGTAATTGACTTAAATATAGCAGAAGAATGTATGCAAAAGAAAAGTTTTTCTCATGATAAAGGGGGCGATGCCCATTATGACGTCCTATCAGCATTTCAAAAATCAATCCGTGGGAGCGATGTCGATGCGGCGCTCCATTACTTGGGAAGGCTGATTGAAGCAGGCGATCTTGATAGTATTGCACGCCGAATGATTGTAACCGCCTATGAGGATATCGGGCTTGCAAACCCACAAGCTGGCCCACGGGCTATTGCTGCGGTACAGGCAGCTGAACGTTTAGGCTTTCCGGAAGCTCGCATCCCCCTCTCCGTTGCCATTGTGGAATTATGTCTTTCTCCTAAATCAAATACTGCGTATAAAGCCTTGGATGCAGCACTTGCAGATATCCAGAATGGGAGAAGTGGAGAAATACCATCCCACTTAAAAGACGCGCACTATCAGGGAGCAAGTAAACTCGGACGAGGCGTAGAATATAAATACCCTCACAACTATGATAATGCCTGGATTGACCAACAATACCTGCCTGACTCTATTAAAAACAAACACTATTACCAGCCAAAGAGTACAGGTAAGTTTGAAGCAGCCATGAAACAAGTGTATGAAAAGCTACAGAGTGAGAAGAAACAATAAAGTGAAACTTCATCCAGGGGGGTTTTTCTTCCCCCACAGATTGTTAGTTGAACGAATCGGGGTGTTAGCGTCCGTTTACTCCCTCTTCAACCTCATTGTTTTACTTCATGTTTTGAAGTGGGAGTCTTACGGACGGTTGCAGTGGGATAAGGTCTCCCTAACTACTAGCCTGTTTTTTCAAGAGAAAGTAGTAAGACAAATAATACAGAAACAGAGAAGCCTGGCGATAATATTTTTAAAAAGTAATACAAGAAAAAGAGCAACTCTCATAATCAAGGTATAAAATGACTCCATCTCGGTAAAGATAACATTATAAAACATGAAATCTATGATTTGTTTTTATCGATGAAGGAGTTGAACCAAATGGTTAAAGTAAGACAGGATGCATGGTCCCATGAAGATGATTTATTGTTGGCGGAAACCGTTTTACGCCATATTAGAGAAGGTAGTACACAATTAAATGCGTTTGATGAAGTAGGGGATAAACTAAATCGCACCTCTGCTGCATGTGGATTTCGCTGGAATGCAGAAGTTCGTACAAAGTATGACAATGCTATTGATCTTGCAAAAAGACAGAGAAAAGAGAAGAAACGCGCTTTGGCTGGACATTCTCCACGCGTAATGAAACCCGTGGCCCAAATTGCAGCGCAAACTTCCGAAAGCGACTATCAGCCTGTGGAGCAAACACCAACACCTGCAGTAGTTGAGAGCACACCTATCAACATGGATACCGTGATTCGCTTTCTAAAGGATGTTAAAAAAGACTACTATGCTTCCAATCAATCAAAAGCTTCTCTTGCTCAAATGGAACAAGAGAATACGAAATTAAAAGAAGAAGTACAAGAATTAAATCACCAACTGAAACAAACTGAGAATCAACTTGCAACCATTCAAGAGGATTATCAGGTATTCATCCAAATTATGGATAGAGCCAGAAAAATGACGGTCCTAGAAGAAACTGGATCTTCAGCCCCACCAGCTTTCCGTATGGACAAAAACGGAAACCTTCAGCAACTTGCTCAAGGAAATTAAGGAAACAAAAGTGCAAGCGACTGCTTCTGTAAAGCATGATATGAGGCTCGATTTTCCCTCCCCTATCTATCAAGTAAAAACCCCCCTGTATTATTTCTACAGGGGGGTTTTTTTATGTAGTAATCCCGATTGTGCCGTCCGGTAACAAGTTTTGATCCCGCTCATAGCAGGTGGGTGCTCTGTTCTGCATATATTATGCTTCCTCTCCACAAGGGTGAGGCCTGCACGCAACACAGAAACGAAACGAGCTCCCAAATAATCAGTTGTTCGGTCAAACACTTTATTCAGACGAACACATCAGGATTAATAACTTTATGATTTTGTAAATTTATCTTAACATATACCCCGTTGCTTTTCAACGGTAGCATTTCTTCGTCTTACTCTTTCTCAGTTGTGGCTTTTTCTGTTAACCCGATTGAAAGCTCATCCAACTGGGTATGGCTTACCGGACTAGGTGCTTCTGTAAGTAAGTCAGATGCAGAAGCTGTTTTGGGAAACAGGATGGTGTCTCGTAAATTCGTTCTTCCGGCCAATAGCATTATAATTCTATCTAATCCTAGCGCCACACCCCCATGAGGGGGAGCTCCATATTCCAGTGCTTCCATCAAAAAGCCAAACTGGTCATTTGCTTCTTCCTCAGTAAAGCCTAGTACGCGGAACATCTGTTGTTGCTGTTCTTTCTTATATATACGAATGGATCCCCCACCAAGCTCATATCCATTTAAAACAAGGTCATATGCATTTGCTCTTACATTACCTGGATCTGTCTCTAACAGGGAAGCGTCTTCCTCAACAGGTGATGTAAACGGATGATGCGCAGCAAAATATCTACCAAGCTCTTCATCATACTCCAGTAGCGGCCAATCCGTTACCCATAGGAAGTTGAATAAATTATTATCAATCAAATTAAGTTCTCTTCCCAGTTTTAATCGGAGTGCTCCAAGACTGTCATATACAACGCTTGTTTTATCAGAACCAAATAATAGAAGATCTCCGTCTTCAACATCCGCAGTCTCTTTAATCCCTTTCACTTCATCTTCTGATAAGAATTTTGATATTGGTCCCTTTAAGTCTTCTCCTTCTGCTTTCAGCCAGGCCATTCCCTTTGCACCATAAACTTTAACAAATTCTGTTAGTTTATCAATGTCTTTTCTTGAATAATTAGTTGCCTGCCCTTTTACGTTTAACAGACAAACTTTACCGCCTGATTCGATAGCACTTTTAAACACTTTAAAGTCAGAGTTTGCTAATACTTCTGACACATGTGTTAGTTCCATGCCAAAGCGCGTATCCGGCTTATCGGAACCATATCTAGCCATTGCTTCATCATATGGCATTCTCGGAAGTGGAAGTGTAATATCTAAATTCTTAACTTCCTTCATAACTTGGTTCATCATTTCCTCCGTCATATCCATAATATCATCACTTGACATAAAGGATGTTTCAATATCAATTTGTGTGAATTCTGGTTGACGGTCTGCTCTTAGATCTTCATCACGGAAACAGCGTGCAATTTGATAATACTTTTCAAATCCACCCATCATAATTAACTGTTTAAACAGTTGAGGAGATTGTGGTAAAGCATAAAATTCTCCTGCATGAACTCTACTTGGCACAAGATAGTCTCTTGCTCCTTCTGGTGTGCTCTTTGTTAAAATAGGTGTTTCCATTTCAAGAAAATCATTGTTATTTAAATAATTCCTCACTGCCTGTGTTGTTTTATGACGTAGCTTAAATGTTTCTTGAAGCGGCCCTCTACGCAGATCCATGTAACGATATTTCAATCGCAAATCTTCGGATACTTCTGTCTCATCCTGGATGACAAAAGGAGGCGTTTTTGCTTTGTTAATAATCGTTAATTCATTTGCAAGTACTTCGATTGTCCCGGTACTCATATTTGGATTTACCGTGGATGGATCTCTTTTTACAACATTTCCTTTTATTTCAACTACATATTCTGTTCTTACTGCCTCAGCAGTCTCCAATGCTTCCTTTGAAATGTCCGGATTAAAAACAACCTGAACGAGTCCTGACTTATCCCGAAGATCTATAAAAATTAGACCACCAAGATCCCGTCTTTTCTGTACCCAGCCTTTTAGTAAAACGGATTGCTCAATATGCGCATCGCGTAGCGTTCCTGCGTAAACTCTTTCACTCATTTCCTTTGCCTCCCTGCAACGTTTCTTTCATGTATGAAACAACTTCCTCTAGCTTGACTTCTATTTGATCGCCTGTCTCAAGGTTTTTAACATTTATCATCTGCTTTTCTAATTCCTCATCACCTAGCACTAGCACATAGCTACTGTTAAAGCGATCAGCAGATTTAAATTGCGCCTTCATTTTACGTCCGAGGTAATCTTTATCTGCCTGAATTCCAACAGCTCGTAGTTCATGAAGAATTTTTACAGACTCTTTTTCAGCTTGGTCTCCCATAGCAACAAAATAACAATCTAATTGCTCCTCTATTGCGACTTGCTTATTCTCAGCCTCTAGTGCCATCAGAAGACGCTCAAATCCCATTCCAAATCCGATTCCCGGCGTGTCAGGACCGCCTAGCTCTTCGACAAGGCCATTATATCTGCCTCCACCAGCTAATGTTGTGATGGCACCAAAACCTTGTGCTTCACTCATGATTTCGAAAGCTGTGTGATTATAATAATCAAGTCCTCTAACCAGATTTTTATCAACTTCATACTCAATGCCCATCATCGTTAAATAGCTTTTAACCTGTTCAAAATAATTCTTTGATTCATCGTTTAAGTAATCTAGGATTGATGGCGCATTTTTCATGGCAGGGTGTTCCCTATCCTTTTTACAATCTAATATTCGAAGCGGATTTTGCTTTAGCCTTATTTGACAGTCACTACATAGCTCTTCCTTAACAGGTGAAAAGTGCTCTACAAGCGCTCTTCTGTGATTGTCTCTACTTTCACTGTCACCAAGTGAATTAATGACAAGCTTTAATGAAGTCAATCCTACCTCTTTATAACACGTCATAGCTAAGTCAATAACTTCAGCGTCCACCGCCGGATCAGCACTTCCTAGCACTTCTACCCCAAACTGGTTTAACTGCCGCATTCTCCCTTTTTGTGGGCGTTCATAACGAAACATCGGCGCGAAATAGTATAGCTTTGTTGGCTGAATAGGATTACCAAATAATTTGTTTTCGACATAGGCTCGAGCAACAGATGCTGTCCCTTCTGGTCTAAGGGTTAGACTCCGTCCACCTCTATCTTCAAAAGTATACATTTCTTTTTGGACAATATCTGTAGAATCTCCTACACCTCGTTGAAATAATTCAGTGTGCTCAAAAACTGGTGTCCGGATCTCATTAAAATTGTAACGATCACAAATATCTTTTATTTTTTTCTCGGCAAACTGCCATTTCCTCGTGTTTTCAGGAAGTAAGTCCACAGTACCTCTTGGCGCCTTCATATTCATTGCAAATCCTCCTATATAACATCATTTGATAAAACACTATTGTTTTTCTGTGCATGTGGATCTCGCGTCTTTTCTAAAAAAACATAAAAAACTCCCGTCCCTTATAAATAAGGGACGGGAGTTCACCCGCGTTGCCACCCTAGTTGATGCAATAATGTTGCATCCGCTCTTCACAGTTAACGCCTGCAAAACGTTTATACTTACATATCAGCATAAAGCCTCGGGAGTGTCTTTCGTTGAGCCATCAAGTGAAAATGCTCTCAGCCTCTGGCATTTTCTCTCTTATTTATGTGGAACTCCACTACTTTTTCCGTCATCGGTTCTTTTATTCGTGTATTATGGAATGACTATTATATTAATTGCTACATGGAGGATTGTCAAGCACGATTCAGTTTTTTCTTCAGCATTTTCACTTCACCTAAGGAAATTCCGAATTCGTGAGCTATTTCCATATGATTAGCATGTCCCTCCATCTCTACAAACCGATGTAGATTCACGCCAAATAATTCTTTGTTATTGGCGGAAGTCCATTGTTTCTCACCATATCGCATGCAATTTTACCTCCAAGATCCTCTAAGATTTCCTAACTTACCATTAGTTTTGCCTAAATGGTCTGTTTTTATTATACTTTGTTAAAGAGTACATAATTTAGGAGGAACTATTTTGCGCTTAGAGAGAAAATGGCTTACCCTCTTCAGTTTAGCAGTAATCTGGTTTGCATTCCCTTTTACTATTTTTGCTGATGAAATAGAACTTACAGGAGACAGTGTAAACATACGTAGCGGTCCTGGTACTAATTTTGACGTAATTGGAAGCGGAAATTCTGGAGAAACATACGAACTGCTTGAAGAGCAAGGGGATTGGATAAGAATCCAATTTAATGAAGAGGACGGCTGGGTAACAAGCTCCTTCACAAAGATGGCAGAGGCAGAAGAAGAGGATGAAAAAGAAGATGAGAAAGCAACAGAAACGAGCACAAGCTCTGTAGAAACAATATCTATTCCATTTGATAACACTCATATCCGGTCCGCTCCCACCACTGACGGGGAGATTGTTGGATTTGCTGAAAAAGGAGATACTTTTAAGGTGACTGGTGATCAGGAAGATTGGTTTGAGGTTTCCAACGATGATTTATCCGGCTTTGTATCCAAACGGATAATCAAGAAGAGCCCTAGCTCATCTACTTCTACGTCAGTCTTTAAAAACAAGACTATCGTTATTGATGCCGGCCATGGCGGACGGGATGTTGGAGCGATTGGTTCCGCTGAGGTACTTGAAAAGGATGTAACGTTTCTAACCGCACAAGAATTAGCAAGCGAACTTACCATGCTTGGTGCTGAAGTATTACAGACTCGAACAGATGATGAATACATTTCATTGGGCAGCAGAGTAAGCTATGCCAATACGATGGATACAGACGCCTTCATCAGCATACATTATAATAGCATACCAGAACACCCTGATGTAACCGGGATCGGCACCTATTTTTATAAAGGAAAGAATGAAGTTCTTGCTTCCTATATTCAGTCCGAACTGGTAAAAGAAACAGAAGCAACAGACAGAGGTGTTACCCATGGGAATTTTCTGGTCCTAAGGCAAAGCATTCAGCCTTCTGTTCTTTTAGAACTAGGCTTCCTATCCAACCCAGATAAAGAGTCTTTACTTGGAACAGTTGCTTACCAAAAGAAACTTGTTTCCGGAATTGTCAGTGGCCTGGGTAAATACTTTGCCAACGAGTAATTGTAAGAAAAAGCTGGACATGTTCGAATAATTATTCGACTTTGTCCAGCTTTTTGATTTTCATACTTTTATTGTCTTATTATTAGCTATCATCCTTACCACTAGATATTCTCTAAATGATAACTCTGGTTATTACGCTTTAGCAATCAATGTTCTTATGCGCTGTAAGCAGTTCTTCACTCTATCTTTTACTTCTCATTTACATTCTTATTCTTTACTATCAATAATGAGAGTCACAGGTCCAGAATTTGTTAACTGCACGTCCATCATTTCGCCGAACTTACCAGTTTCCACATGTATATTTTGTTCTTTAACAAGCTCATTGAATTGATTATAGAGCTTTAAAGCATCATCTGGCCTGGCAGCCTGCATAAAGTTTGGTCTCCTGCCTTTTCTCGTATCTCCATAAAGGGTAAACTGCGATATAGAGAGTAGACTCCCATCCGTATCCTGTAAAGATAAATTCATTTTTCCATTTTCATCCTCATAGATTCGGAGGTGAATGATTTTCTGAACTAGGTATTTTGCGTCCTCAATAGTATCTTCATGGGTAATTCCCAACAACACGACCAATCCATTGTCAATGCTGCCAATAACTTCGCCACCCACTAAAACACTGGCATCTTTCGCGCGTTGTATTACTGCTTTCATTCAGGTATTCCCCCGATCTGCTCTTTATTGAAAGTTTCATTAAGCTCCTTGCGTTAATAACTAGGCTCTCTTTGCTATTGTCACTACTATTGCAGAGTACGTGTAACGGTATAAACATCTTTTATCTGTTTAATTCGCTCTACAATTTTTCGTAGGTGTCCGGTATTGTGAATTAAAATAGTGATCTGGATGAGCGCCATTTTATTTCGATCTGATTTACCATTTACGTAGGTAATATTTGTTTTCGTTTCGTTTACTGCCTGTAGTACTTCATTTACGAGGCCTCGGCGATCATATCCAGATATTTCAAGCTCTACATGGTATTGTTTTTGGACAGAATGGTTCTTTTCCCATTCCACATGCAAATAGCGTTGTCTAGCTTCATCGGTTTGAACATTTGGGCAATCAGATCGGTGGACGGAAACGCCTCTTCCCTTTGTGATATATCCCATAATCTCATCACCAGGAACTGGGTTACAGCACTTGGATAAACGAACTAAGAGATTATCGACACCTTCTACTCTTACACCTGAATCACGCTTATGAGGTTTTTTCTCTTTGAGCTCCGTTGTCTTTACTTCTTCAATGGTCTGAGCAAGATCTTGCTCTTTTAGTTTAGTCTGTCTGATTTTATCAGTAAGTCTTGTGGCGATAAGTGCTGCTGTAATTCCCTGATACCCGACAGCTGCATACATATCATCTTCATTCATGAAATTGAATTTCTCATATACCCTTTGCAAGTTCTCTTGTGTCAGAACTTCTTTTGGTTCCAAACTTAACGCTTGGATTTCCCGATCTACCGCTTCTTTACCCTTAGCAATATTTTCGTCACGGCGTTGCTTTTTAAAGAATTGCTTAATCTTGCTCTTTGCTTGTGAAGTTTGTGTGATCTTCAGCCAATCCTGTGATGGCCCATAAGAGTGCTTAGAAGTCATCACTTCAATAATATCGCCATTTTTTAAACTGTAATCAAGTGGCTCCATTTTCCCGTTAATCTTCGCACCAATTGTTTTATTGCCTATTTCGGTATGAATTTTATAAGCAAAGTCGAGTGGGACAGATCCTGAAGGCAATTCAATCACATCGCCTTTAGGTGTAAATACATAAACCATATCGGAGAAAAGATCGACTTTTAATGTCTCCATGAATTCTTCCGCATCATGTGTTTCATTCTGCCAGTCAAGTATTTCTCTGAACCATGTTAGCTTTTCTTCAAAAGATTTCTTACTAGTATGCGCCTGCTTCCCTTCTTTATAGGCCCAATGCGCAGCAATGCCATACTCTGCAATCTCATGCATTTCTTTCGTGCGGATTTGCACCTCTAATGGATCCCCTTTTGGCCCAATTACTGTCGTATGAAGCGACTGGTAAAGGTTAGGCTTAGGCATCGCAATGTAATCCTTAAAGCGCCCTGGCATGGGTTTCCAGCATGTATGAATTATGCCGAGCACTGCATAGCAGTCTTTAATACTATCCACAAGAATACGGACAGCAAGTAGATCATATATTTCATTAAACTGTTTATTTTGCTCCACCATTTTGTGATAAATGCTATATAGATGCTTCGGCCTTCCGGACATTTCCGCCTGTATATTTACGTCAGCTAATTGCTTCGTAACTTCGTTCATTACTTCATCTATATAGGATTCTCGTTGATCCCTTTTTTGTTTCATCAGTTGAACAATACGGTAATATTGTTGTGGATTTAAATAACGTAGTGCTGTATCTTCCAATTCCCATTTAATCGTTGAAATCCCAAGCCTGTGTGCCAAAGGTGCGAAAATTTCAAGGGTCTCATTAGATATACGGCGTTGTTTTTCAGGAGGCAGATGTTTTAGGGTTCTCATATTATGGAGGCGGTCAGCAAGTTTGATTAGTATAACTCGAATATCTTTTGCCATCGCGACAAACATTTTGCGATGGTTTTCTGCCTGTATTGCTTCCTTCGATTTATACTTAATTTTACCCAACTTGGTAACGCCGTCAACTAGCAATGCTACTTCTCTATTAAAAGCAGTCTCCAGTTCTTCCACAGTTATTTCTGTGTCCTCCACCACATCATGTAGGAAACCTCCAGCGATTGTTTCTGCATCCATCTCTAAGTCAGCTAGGATTCCTGCGACTTGTACTGGATGAATAATATAGGGTTCCCCTGATTTACGAAACTGCTCCGCATGTGCATTTTCTGCAAATTTATATGCATGCCTAATAAACGTAGCATCTTCTTCTGTTAGATACTCGCGCACCTTTTTAATAATGTCTTCTATTGATACTATATTATCCTTTGCCATGTAATCACCTTGTTTGGAAAAGTTCGTTATGTTCCGAATGTATTTTAAGTGCGTTTCATTTTAATTCTTAACGTTCATTAGCTTCTTAACTAATAAAATATATAACGGTAAAAAAAACTATATAATGCATATTATATGCTTTTCCGACACGTATGTACAATGATTATAAAATAAAAGTATATTAAGATGAATTGCTGTAGAATTTAGAAGAACAGGTCTGACGGATATTATTCCATCAGACCTGTTCTTCATTCTAGTAATTAATAGCTCATTAAAGATAGTACATCATATCCGTCGAGTTTTTGCATACCATCTAAGTAACTCAACTCTATTATGAAAGCGCACCCAACTACAATGCCACCCAATTCTTCAACTAATTTAATAGTTGCTTCAATTGTACCGCCTGTTGCAAGCAGATCATCCGTGATCAAAACACGTTGTCCTGGTTTGATTGCATCTTTATGAATAGTCAGCACGTTACTTCCATATTCAAGACCATAGTTTACTTTAATAACTTCACGTGGAAGCTTTCCTTCTTTCCTTACCGGTGCAAACCCAACTTCTAAGGCATAGGAAACCGGGCAGCCAACAATAAACCCACGCGCTTCAGGCCCTACTACAATGTCAATCTCCTTCTCTTTTGCAAACGACACTATTTCGTCAACAGCAGATTTAAAAGCTTTCCCGTTATCCATCAAAGGCGTAATATCTTTAAAGCGAATACCCTCTTTTGGCCAATCTTCTACTATCTTTACATATTGTTTATAATCCATAACTTAGTTCCTCCTTGGGACTTTCCACTTGGTCCATACAATTATTGAACCAGTTTCTCAATTCGTTGTAATTTGAGTAATATAATGTCTTTTCTATTTCAGCTTGTTCTAGTTGTGTCTGATATGCAGAAGACTCCAAAAGATCTTTTTTATCTGGTTTTGGATTTACTGTAATAATACCGTTATCTATTTTAACAAAGCCGAGTTCAAAAAACACCTCTGAAATGAAATAGATGCGTTCTTTGCTCCACCCTTTTGTATTCATGACTAAATTTATCTCACTATTTAGGTCAAGAACCTTTTTCTTTAACAGAACAGCATAATACCATTTAAAGTCTTCGCGTGTCGGTAGAGCATTCAAAAAGGCACTGTTTTCTATATAATAGCATGCATGAATATTTTGTGGTTTTGCCCTTTGTATTAACTCTTTTAATTTTGAAAGATCCTGTGGCATATCATAGATGTAAAGAGCATCTGTAGCAGGTACCACTTCCATGGAGTCATATTGAATATATTGTACGTCGCCCCCCAAATCAATTTGCGGATTACCAACTACTAGGTTGGCGTTATGGTGCTCAATGTATGGGGTGAGATTTATATTCTTTCTGCCACGGTGATCAAATAACTGCCACTGTCTAATTTCCATATCCTGCAGTACGATTTGGGGTTTTCTATTGCCGTTCCATTCATTTATTCCCAACTCCCCAACAATCGTTACGGGGGTATTAGGAGATATATGTGGGTAAAGCTCACCAAAACCAAAACCAATTCCCTCTACATTCTTTCCTTCTTCTTTAAACAATAACTTAAGATGCCGCTTCGTGCTCCCTATTTGTCTTAATTCAGACGGGATTGCAGTCAGTTGAAATATAGGCTTAGGATTCTTCATACCGAAAGGAGCAAGCTTTCCTATTTCGTCAACAAGCTTCTCATTAACATCTTGTATACTCACTTCACTACTGATTTCTAACAGCTGTTTAAAATCTTCTTCTGCTAGATCGTTACGAATGAGTTCATTTAAGCGAATTTGCAATTCATCCAAATTCTCAAGTGGTAATGTCATGCCAGCCGCTTGTGAATGCCCCCCAAAATGAGTAAATAAGTCCCTTACAGTCATACAATTCTTAAATAAATCAAAAGCAGGGATACTTCGTGCAGAACCTTTTACTTGGGAGGTTTCTGGCTTTTTAGTTAATACAATCGCAGGCTGATCAAATTTTCGTACTAGCTTTGATGCAACAATACCTAGCACACCTTCATTCCAGCCCTCTTTTGCTACAATGATGACACCTTTTTCTTGATTTGGATCCACCATTTTTTCGGCTTCTTTGACTATATCATTTACAATTTGTTGTCTTTTTACATTGATCTGGTCAATCTCTGTAGCAATCTCTTCCGCTTCCGTTTTATCGTTTGTCATTAGAAGCTGTACAGCCAAATCGGCATCCTGTAATCTTCCTACAGCATTGATTCGGGGACCAATTAAAAAGCCAACGTCCTCTTCGGACACGTTCCCTTCAATATTACAGACACGCATAAGTTCCTGTAACCCAATATTATTGGTTTGGGCAAGAGCTCGTAATCCATGATAAGCCAAGACGCGATTCTCACTGACCAGTGGTACAAGATCAGCAATTGTCCCAATAGCCACAAATGGGAGAAATTGTTTTGGAAAATATCCCAGTAGGTATTCTGCAAATTTAAAGGCAACACCAACTCCTGCTAATTCTGGAAAAATATCAGCTGTAGAGCGCTTTGGGTGGATAATTGCATATGCGTCAGGAAGCTGCTCTTGAATTTCATGGTGGTCGGTTATAATTAAGTCCAGACCGATCTCTTTAGCTACTTCTGCCTCATGTACTGCAGCTATCCCATTATCCACTGTTATAATAAGTGCATAGCCTTGTTCTTTCGCTTCTCTAAAAGCAGCTTCATTTGGGCCATAGCCCTCTTTAAAGCGGTTTGGAATATAGTAATCACACTCTGCGCCAAGCTCTTTTAATGCAAGGAGCATAACTGTTGTAGAGCTAACTCCATCGGCATCATAGTCTCCATACACTAGAATCTTCTCATGTTGGTTAATAGCCACTCGAACACGATCTGCAGCTACCTTAATGGAATCGAAGTCTGCAGCGTTATGTAATGTACTTATATCAGGTGAGAGGAATTGTCTAGCCTCCTCGCCAGTCTTTATACCTCGCTGAACTAAAAGCTCTTTGATAATTGGCGATAACGTAATGGAGTCGTCCATCCAATGGTCTTCCACATTCGTTATTTCTTTACTTCTCCATTTTGTCTTGCTTTGTAACATAAATTCACCCCTGACTAATCTATTATACAAGAGTAAGTCAAGGGTAGCAATGCTGTTTTCTTCCATTGTTATTTTATCCCGGTGCAACCGTCTGTAAGACTCCCACTTCAAAACATGAAGTGGGAGTAAACGGACGCTAACACCCCGATTCGTTCAACTAACAATCAGTGGGGGGAGAACAAAAACCCCACTGATTGAAGTTTCACTTTATCTCGTCTACCTGGTTTGTATCAGCATCATTCTGAATGTTCTCACCAGGCTCTAAGCCATTTTCGCGCAATTGTGTATGCAGGGTTTCATTTTCTTTTTGTAAACTTCGAACTTGTCGCTGTAGGCGAAACATTCGAATCACACCCACCGCAGCAGTAATAATTCCTCCCATTAAGACCGAGAAAAGAATAATTAGAATAAGCGGGGATTCCGCTGTCCAGAATAAATAGTTAACTTCAACCGGATCTACATTAGTTACTGCAAACACTGCCACAATAATAACGAAAATAATTGCCAAAATAACATAGCCTTGCCCTTTCATGTAATTCCTCCTTCTAATATCGCATTCTTAAGTATCATACCCTGGATTTGCTTTAATTAAGCAAGAAACTCGTGACAGTTCATTAACCTAAACCTCAACTAAGCAAGTGGTTTCTAGGTTTGCTTATATTGAAATGGATAAAAAAGTCGAACAGATTCGAAGGAAGAGCCTTCAAATTCTGTTCGACTTTAGCTTTAGTTAAGGCTTATAAATGTTTTATTATACTTGTGGACCTTCCACACGTTTTTTCTTGGTAAAGTCTACAGGTTTTTTCTTAATCATTTTCCCTCTCCAAACTAACCAAATTTGCGCAGCTAGGAAGAGAGAAGAATATGTTCCGACAATTAGCCCTACAGTTAATGCAATAGCAAATCCTGTTATAGGTGAAGCTCCGAGGAACAAGAATGCTAAAACGGCTATCAATGTCGTTATAGTTGTATTCAAGCTCCTTGTTAAAGTTTGTACAAGACTTCTATTCACAATAACAGCGAGATCCTTAAACGATTTAATTCGTTTCTCTTTACGCAGATTTTCCCTGATCCTATCAAACGTAACAATTGTATCGTTAATCGAGTAACCGACAATCGTAAGAATTGCAGCTACAATCGTGACATCAAACTCGATGCGGGTAATACTGAAAATAACAAGAACAAAAAATGCATCATGCAACAATGCGATAATCGCTGTTATTGCAAAGAATAGTTCAAATCGGAACGCAACATAAATAATCATAAATATGGAAGCAATTCCAACTGCATATAGTGCATTTTTCACTAGTTCCTCCCCAACAATTGGGGATACCACACCGATATTAGGTGGGGTTCCGTACGCATCTTCAAAATATGTGGTGACTTCAGTGACCTTGTCCTCCGATAGCACCTTATCAAATCTTGCCACACCTCGGTCATTATTATCACCTGATATAACGACGTCAGCTTCTAAGCCGAGGTTTTCAAAATCTGATGTGACTTGCTCTTCAGTTATACTGTCTTCTGCTATTACTTCAACCCGAGAACCACTGGTGAAATCAATTCCTGGATTTAACTTAAATAGAAGTAATGAAGCAATACCCACTACTACCATAGCTATCGATATAGCAAAGAATTTTTTACGATGTTGTACAATGTTAAGTTTTTTATTAAAGAATTCTGGTTCAGGTTGTTCTTTACTGGAAATATCCTTCACGGAATCTTTTTTAACCCCAAACCAACCTAACCGCTTGTTTAGCACTTTACTCTTCACCCAGAGTCCCAGTAACAATCTTGTCCCAAATACAGCTGTCAAGAAGCTTACTACGATGCTAACAATCAGCATTGTGGCAAAACCTTTCACTGAGCTAGTACCAAACATAAAGAGGACTGCAGCAGCTAGCAATGTCGTAATATTTGCATCAAATATAGTCGACAAGGAGTTTTTAGAACCTGTTTTAAACGCCGCTATTACAGATTTTCCTGTCCGTAACTCTTCTCTAATTCGTTCAAACGTTATAACATTGGCGTCTACTGCCATCCCAACACCTAAAATAAGTGCAGCTATCCCTGGGAGTGTCAACACACCATTCATAAGCTCGAAGATAACGAGTATTAAATAGATATAAATACTTAAATTAACTGCCGCTACAAATCCTGGTAAACGATAAACAATTATCATAAATATAAAGATCAATGCTACACCGACAAAGCCAGCAAAAACTGTTTTATCTAGTGCCATTTCACCGAATTGTGCTCCTACGGAATTAGAGTACATTTCCGTCATATGAACAGGCAATGAACCGGAATTTATAATATCAGCTAAACGCTGTGCAGATTCTACCGAGAAATCACCAGATATCATAACGTTTGTGGTATTTAGTGTCTCTCTGATGCTCGGTGCGGAAATATACTTGGGATCTTCTTTTTCCGATTCAGCAGCAAAAGAATCGCCTTCCTGATAATCCATCCAGATGACAAGTAAATTATCTGGCGCTCCCATGTTTTTAATTTGCGTTGAGACTTCGCCAAATTTAGCTGCATCCTTTAATTGCAAAGTGACGATCGGAGCATTTGTCGTCTGATCAAAATCCTGCTTCGCACTTCCTTCTTTCACATCATTACCGTTTAAAAGCTCATTGTCATTGACATCTCGGAAAGATAATCTTGCAGAGGTTGAGAGGATTTCTCTTGCCTCTGTCTGATCTTGTACACCGGCAAGTTGCACCCGTATTCTATTTTCTCCCTCAATATCAATGCTCGCCTCACTGATTCCTAAGCGGTTAACACGATCATTTAAAGTTTGTACGGTTGACTCCAGTAAGTCCCTATCAACCTCTTGGCTTTCATCAACCGGTTCTACTTCATAGAGTATTTCGAAACCACCTTGAAGATCCAACCCTAAATTAATATCCTTCGTTACGCCAGTAACCGTTGATCCGATCAGACCCCCAAAAATAAGTACGATCAGAAAAAAGGCGACGATTCTGCCTCTCTTTTTCATTTTTCTTTGCCTCCAAACAATTGGCCAGTTTTTTCCAGCCAATACTTTTCACTAAATTTTCACTAGAAATTAAAAACATTTTTTGCGTTTATGTAAACTATCCACCATCTTCTTGCCCACCCGCAGTTAAAGCGGAAATGGATGCAAATAAATTATCATCCTGATAAGCCGCTACAGTCAGATAACTAATATAGGTTCCAGATCCAAGGTGGAAAATATCTTGCACCACTTCGTATATTCGTTTTTCTGGATCACCTTTCCAAACCTTTTTAACTAGGCAGTCCCAGATCTCTTCGGGATTAGCCCTTGAGTATCCCATCATTTGAAATTCATCAGCCTTACTCTCTAATGTTGGTAAAATCATGGCTTTCCATTCTGATACAGTTTGTACAATTTCCATAGTGTCCCTCCTTACACGGAGAATAGAATCTATTTCTTCTTTAATCCTTCTTGTCATGCTTGGCCCACTTGCAAGCATATATATCATTGTATATGAAAAATTATTATTTGAGAAGGCAGGTCGGCTATAATGACCAAACAAACATTTCTGCAAGGCACACTTATTTTAATTTTAGCTGGTATGATTACCCGATTTCTAGGTTTTATAAATCGTATTGTCGTAGCCCGGCTCATGGGAGAAGAAGGTGTTGGCCTTTATATGATGGCACTCCCCACTTTATTTATGGTAATGACACTGACTCAGCTAGGGCTTCCTGTCGCCATTTCCAAAAGAGTTGCGGAAGCAGAAGCTAAAAATGATTCACAAAAAGTGAAGAAAATAGTAATCGTGTCATTAATCGCGACGGGAATAACCAGTGTTCTATTCACTGTTGGTCTTATGTTTGCGGCACCCTTTGTCGCAACCTCACTTTTGACAGATGAACGGACACTGTATCCTTTAATGGCTATTAGCCCTATTATTCCTATTGTTGCAATATCCTCCGTTCTAAGAGGATACTTTCAAGGTAAGCAGAACATGAAACCACAGAGCTATGCCCAGGTGATCGAACAGATTGTTCGAATAACATGCGTTGCTTTTTTCGTTAAGCTATTACTTCCATATGGCGTAGAGTTTGCAGCAGCAGGCGCCATGATCAGTGTCATCTTGGGAGAGTTTATTTCCCTCTTATACATGATTTACATGTTTAAGAGAAAGAAAAAAATTAAGATTCGCACGAAATTTTTTAGCTATTTAAAATCTAGCCGTTCTACAGTAAAAGAACTGTTCTCCATTGCTCTTCCAAGTACAGGCAGTAGAATGATAGGCTCCTTTACAAATTTCTTAGAACCCATACTTGTTGCGCAAAGTCTCGCTATTGCAGGTATTTCAAGTTCACTGGCAACAAAGCAATACGGTGAGCTCACAGGCTATATCTTCCCACTACTTTTTTTACCAACATTTATTACACATTCCTTGTCCATCGCTCTCGTTCCGTCTATTTCAGAAGCAGAAGCCAATTTAAACAAGGGCTTGGTCCATTACCGTATCCACCAGTCCATTCGCTTGTCATTCGCATCCGGCGCCATTGCAACAGTAGTGCTATGCCTATTTTCTTCCCCGATCCTCACCTATATGTATGGGACAGACAAAGCTAGTAGCTTGCTTGTATTAATGGCACCTTTTTTCATTTTACTCTATGTCCAATCACCATTACAAGCTGCATTACAAGCACTCGATTTAGCAAAACCAGCTATGTGGAATAGCTTAATCGGGGCGCTGTGTAAATTGAGCGTATTGTTCTTTCTCGCATCAAACCCTAGCTTTGGGATTCATGGTGTAGCTATTGCCATGTCTGTTGGTGTAGTACTTGTTACTTTACTTCACTTTGCAGCCTTACAAAAAGCCATTCAATTTTCCATTCCGTTGATCGATATTGGTAAAATGATTCTTTTAATCGGTATAACGTGGGTGATCGGCTCTTGGATCAGAAATCTATATGAATCCATGGGGCCAAATTTAATTCTGTTTATACTTGCTCTAAGCATTCTTCTTATCTTTTATGTTATCACTCTCTTTATCCTTCGATTTATCTCAAGAGAAGAACTTATACAATTACCCTTGTTTAAAAAATGGCTGAAGTAATAATATGAGCACAGGCATCTATACTAGTGAACGCCGCCTATGCAGTAAACCATTTTATCGGCCTCCCTTCACTCACAAATCGATAACATTTATCGCCATGAAAAAAAGAGACATGCCTATGGTTAAAACCTAAGCATGTCTTCTTTTTATACAACAAAACCTGCCAGATGGCAGGTTTTATAGTTGGCTTATATATGGTAATAGGTATCGTAAATATATATAAATCGTTGAAATGACGAGGGATAGTAACACGATTGGCACCCCAAACAGCATAAATCGAACGAATGAAATTCTATCACCTGAACGCTCTGCCAATCCGGCAACTACCACATTTGCAGAAGACCCAATTAGTGTACCATTCCCACCTAAGCAAGCACCGAGCGATAGTGCCCACCATATTGGATCCAAGTATACCATCCCATAGCTTTCAAACTCCTGTACTACAGGGATCATTGCCGCTACAAAAGGAATATTATCCACTATTCCAGAAAAAATCCCCGATACCCAAAGCACTAGCAACGTAGTATTTACATAATCCCCATCTGTTGTAAGGACAATAGCACGAGCAAGTTCATCAATTACTCCAACCTCTTGGAGCCCACCTACAAGCGTAAATAAACCGACAAAGAAAAATAGCGTAACCCATTCTACCTTTTCAAAAACCCTCTCAGCTTCTAATTCGTCTTGGGTTAGAAACAGTAGAAGTAGTGCTCCTGCTAACGCAATCGCGGTTAGATCGATGTGAACAAAAGCATGAAGCAGAAAGCCTGTTATCGTTAATATGAGAACGCTAATCGACTTATAAAGCATGGGAGTCTTATGTAGATGAGACGCAGCGTCCATCTTTTCTAACTCCCTAGCATCGATCACTGAATTTGACAGCGTTTTTCTAAAACAAAGGTAGATAAAAAGTATCATGGTTAGAAACATGACCAATGCAACCGGGCCGACATGTATAAAGAAAGAAAGAAAGGTCAAATGTTCTACTGCTTGTCCAATCATAATATTTGGAGGATCGCCAATTAATGTTGCCGCACCTCCTATATTTGAACTAAATATAATCATTAATAAGTATGGAAAGGATGGTATGTTTAATAGTTTTGTGATTTTCAGGAGAATAGGTACAAAAATAAGAACGGTTGTCACATTATCAAGCATTGCTGATCCTAATGCGGTTAATACCCCAACGCCTACTAGAAGGGGAATAGGTCTTCCCCCTACCCGTTGCGCAAAGCGGATTGCAATAAAAGTGAATAAGCCCGTTTTTTCTGTAATAGAAATGAGCACCATCATAGAAAATAGCAATGCAATTGTAGCCCAGTCGATGTATTCTGTGAATATGTCCTGTGTTGTAAAAATTCCAGTTAATAATAAGAGGGTTCCTCCAGATAGTGCTACTATTGCTCGGTTTATTTTATCAGTCATAATAAAAAAATAGCTAACTATAAAAATAATTGTTGCAAGAAGGACGTCCATTTCTCACCCACTTTCACAATTCGTTGTAGATATTGCTTTCTATACTATTTCTATGTGAGGACAGACTAAAATATTTTTCGTCTATTTTATTTTTTCTTGAATACTATTAATGTAAGTGGACAATCTCAGGGGGGGATAATGAGTGAACAAACAACAATTTACAGCCCTATTGTATGGGTGGATTATCGTGTTAGGTCTTATACTACTTGCCAGCTTCATCTTAGCGTTGCTACTTCGTTTTTCTACATTTAATGAACCGGCCTTAACGTGGGTAACACTCGTAATTGGATTAATTTCTCTTTTTATAGGTGGAATGGTAGCTGGGGCCAAAAGCAAAGCCAAGGGGTGGATTATTGGAGCTTTAACAGGAATGGGATTTACCTTGTTTACATTCCTTGTCCAATATCTAGGGTATCAAGTCGGGTTTAGCATGGAACAGACCATTCATCATACAGCCTATATTCTCGTAGCTTTATTTGGTGGTGTAATAGGTGTTAATATTACCGGAGGACAGGTTGAGAAGTAGTGAAGCTTATTCGCATACTTTGGTAGAATACGAAGGATATGTAACGTTGACAAACTAGCATTCGCTTCTTTAGCAAACGTGTATGCCAATATTATTTCCTAGAAATAAAATAAAACGAAGTTAACAAGATTCCGTTAACTTCGTTTTTCTATGTATTAGATACATAATGTTACCTAAAAACCATCCACCACAGGAGAAATGCCTATGGTGGCACCTTAGACTACTTACTATTGTCTAACTTCACGGATTGCTGAACGGTCATACGTCAGCTTAGTACCGTCACCAGACTGAATTACGACAGTGTTTTCATCGATAGCGTGAACAACACCGTGGAATCCACCGATAGTAACAACGGATTGGCCTTTTTGTAGCTCTGACTGCATCTGTTTCACTTGCTTCTGGCGTTTTTGTTGTGGACGTATTAGCAAGAAATAGAAGATTACAAACATAAGAATAATTGGTGATAGTGATATAAGCATATCCATCTTTGTATTCCCTCCTTTCAAAATATATAAAAAACCTCTTTAGAAGTTCTTCGCATCCGGTTTATTCAGACCATATTGCTCAAAGAATTCTTCTTTAAAGTCACCAAGTCTATCTTCAGCAATCGCTGTTCGGACTTGCTCCATTAATTTTAACAGAAAATAGAGGTTATGATAAGTAGTAAGCCTAAAACCGAATGTTTCGTTACATTTAATTAAATGGCGAATGTACGCACGCGAGTAATTTTTACATACATGACAGTCACAATTCTCGTCAATCGGCCCAAAATCTCTAGCGAACTTTGCATTTCGTACAACAAGTCGTCCATTTGACGTCATGCATGTCCCATTTCGTGCGATCCTTGTTGGAAGCACACAATCAAACATATCAATCCCTCTAATGGCTCCATCAATCAAGGAATCAGGTGAACCAACCCCCATCAAGTAGCGTGGCTTATTAGATGGCATTAGGGGAGCCGTAAAGTCTAATACACGGTTCATAACATCTTTCGGTTCTCCAACAGATAGCCCGCCAATTGCATAGCCGGGTAGATCTAAGGAAACTAAATCCTGTGCACTTAATTTACGTAAATCTTCATACTCGCCACCTTGAATTATACCAAACAAGCCTTGATCATGTTGTCGTTGATGCGCTTCTAGACAACGTTCTGCCCAGCGTGAGGTACGCTCTACAGAAGATTTCATATACTCATAGTTGGCAGGATATGGTGGACACTCGTCAAAGGCCATCATGATGTCTGATCCGAGCGCATTTTGAATTTCCATTGCCCTTTCCGGTGATAAAAAGAGTTTATCTCCACTTAGATGGTTTCTAAAATGAACACCTTCTTCTTTGATTTCCCGCATGTCACTCAAACTGAAGACTTGAAATCCACCAGAATCAGTCAAAATAGCGCCATCCCAATTCATAAACTTGTGTAATCCTCCAGCTTCTCTTACGATGTCCTCTCCTGGTCGAAGCCATAGATGATACGTATTAGACAAGATGATATTCGCATTCATCTCTTGAAGCTCTTCAGGGCTCATCGTTTTCACAGTTGCAAGTGTCCCTACTGGCATAAATGTTGGGGTATCAAATGAACCGTGCGGTGTATGGACACGTCCCAATCTCGCCCCTGTTTGTTTACATGTTTTTATTAATTCATATGTTATGGGTGTCATAAAGTATTCGTCCTTTTTAATATATTAAGCATGAGGATAGATTCCTCATGCTACACTTACTTTCTAAGTAGTCTCTAGTATGCACATTCAGAATGTTTCATTATCAAATCAAATAATTAACATAGCGTCGCCGAAACTAAAGAACCGGTATTTTTCTCTTACTGCTTCTTCATAGGCATGTAAAATGGAATCTTTGTCTGCCAAAGCACTGACTAACATAATTAACGTAGATTTAGGCAGATGAAAGTTTGTTATAAGTCCATCAACTGCACGAAATTGGTATGGTGGATAAATAAAAATATCTGTCCAGCCACTTGTTTCCACAAACGTGCCATTATCTCTAGCAATCGTTTCTAACGTTCTAGTGGACGTTGTACCTACTGAGATAATTCTTCCACCTTGCTCTTTTATTTGATTTAGTGTGTCAGCTGTTTCTTGGGACATATGGTAAAATTCCGAGTGCATTTGGTGATCATCAATATTATCTACACTTACTGGACGAAACGTTCCTAATCCTACATGTAAGGTTATGAAAGATACTGTAACGCCTTTTGCTTTGAGCTCATCAAGCAATTCATTTGTGAAATGTAGCCCTGCTGTAGGTGCTGCAGCCGAACCCTCTTCTTTTGCATATACGGTCTGGTATCTTTCCTTTTCAGGTAGCTTTTCTTTTATATATGGAGGAAGAGGCATTTCTCCGAGCTCATCAAGAACTTCATAAAATATGCCGCTATAGGAAAATTCCATTACTCGCCCACCATGCTCTTTCAACCCTACACAAGTAGCTTGTAACTTTCCGTCTCCGAACGTAATAACAGATCCTTGCTTTACTTTTTTGGCAGGCTTAGCTAGTACTTCCCAAGTATCTCCATTTTCTTGGTGTAATAAAAGCACTTCAATATTCGCTCCTGTGTCTTCCTTCACACCGTATAGTCTTGCAGGCAATACGCGCGTATCATTTAGTACAAGGGCGTCACCAGGTTTAATGTAATCTTTTATATCTTTAAATTTCTTATGTTCCAGTTCTTTCTTGTTTTTATCTAGGACAAGTAGTCTAGAGGATGTACGATCTTTGAGTGGTGTTTGTGCAATTAGTTCCTCTGGTAAATGAAAATCAAAATCTTCTATATTCATGTTGCATCTCCTTACTTAACGAAACTTTCCTACGATAAAGAATACCAAGGAAAGTATAATACTTACAATTATTGAAGTCATAATCGGAAAATGCACCGTGACATTTCCCTTTTTGAAAGAAAAATCACCAGGTAATTTTCCAATAAACGTCCAGATAATTCCAATAAGGACCATAATAATCCCTGCGACAATAAGCAATTTACCTATACTCATTCTGTGCCAGGTACTTTCATTCCAAAATGCAGGTATGCTTTTGGTGTGACAATTCTCCCTCTTGGTGTTCTTTGGATAAAACCGATTTGTAATAGATAAGGTTCGTAAACATCTTCAATCGTTTGAGATTCCTCGCCAATTGTAGCAGCTATTGTATCCAACCCAACAGGTCCACCTTGGAAGTTTTCTATCATACCTTTTAATAGCTTATGGTCGATGTGGTCAAGTCCTTCATCATCTACCTGTAACATCGTTAAAGCTTCAGCTGTCGTATCTGCACTTATCTCTACCTCGCCCTTTACTTGCGAGATATCTCGGATTCTTTTTAGCAAGCGATTTGCAATCCTCGGGGTGCCCCTAGAACGTCTGGCCACTTCCGTAGCAGCTTCCTTTGTAATAGAGGTTTGAAAAATTTCGGCTGTTCGCTCAATGATAGAGCATAAATCTTTCGCTTCATAAAACTCCAAGCGGCTAAGTACGCCAAATCGATCGCGAAGAGGTGCTGATAATAGTCCTGCCCTTGTAGTCGCACCTACCAATGTAAATGGGGGTAAGTCAATCCTAACCGACCTTGCACTCGGTCCTGTGCCTATAACAATATCTAGGAAAAAATCCTCCATTGCAGGATACAATACTTCCTCTACAGAACGCGGAAGACGGTGAATCTCATCAATAAACAGCACATCACCAGGTTCTAAAGAAGACAATATAGCTGCAAGATCTCCAGCTCGTTCTATGGCGGGTCCAGAGGTGGAACGGAATTGCACTCCCATTTCATTTGCAATAATTGCTGCTAATGTGGTTTTCCCTAATCCTGGAGGGCCATACAACAGAACGTGGTCCAATGGTTCTTCTCTCATTCTAGCTGCCTTAATAAAAATACTAAGATTTTCTTTAACCTTCTGCTGTCCAATATACTGATTTAAAGCAGAAGGCCGAAGACTTAGCTCAACTGAATCTTCTTCTTGAAATTCTCCTGTAACCATACGTTCTTCCATTATTCTCCCCCTCTCCTACTTTTTCATTAATAAAGATAATGCTTTTCTAATAAGCTCATCCGCGTTTTTACTATCCGTTGCTTTTAACTCTGGCATAATACCTTTTATTTCCCTATCCGTATATCCAAGCGCCTTTAAAGCTCCCGTAGCCTCCTGAAGACCTTCTGTATTTGCATGCTTTGCATTAGCCATATCGGTTTCCACTTCGGTGATGGTAAGGACGTTTGTAAGCTTACCTTTTAGATCTAGAATAATTTGCCTTGCTGTCTTTTTCCCTACCCCTGGAAAGCTCGTTAAGAATTTGTCATCTTCCCGTTCAATTGCTGCTGCGATGCCGGCTACATCCACTCCACCGAGTATTGCCAATGCGCCTTTTGGGCCTATCCCGGAAACAGAAATTAGTTTAGTAAACAAAAATTTCTCATCTTCATTTTTAAATCCAAATAAAATCTGAGCGTCTTCCCTTACGTGATGATATGTATGGATCTTAATCTCTTTATGTAACGACGACTGAAAAACAAAAGGATTGGCACAAAATAGTTCGTAGCCAATACCTTGAACGTCTATGATGATGGAATCATCTAAAATATATGTAAGCATTCCTTTAATATATGCAATCATTCATCCGTCTCCTTTACAATCCTTTCACCATTTTATCATAACTTTACAATCAGCGAAACTTACAGTTATTACGCATATTTAACTAATAAAAGAAGCTCCTATCCTCAAACGGGAATAGAAACTTCCTTGTTAAATGAATTAATTTGATTCTTCTAAATTGTGGTGAATGTCCTGTACATCTTCGTTTTCTTCTAACGTCTCAATGAGAGTTAACATTTTGCTCTCGTCGGCTTCATTCAGAGCACTGTATGTTTGTGGAAAGAGGGTTACTTCAGAATCAGCTATTTCATAACCATTTTCTGTTAGGTGTGCCACGACATCTTGGAAGTTTTCGGGTTCAGTAAAGACTTCATAAGCTTCTTCTTCTGTTGTAATGTCCTCTGCTCCTGCCTCAAGAGCTTCTAATGTAAGTTCATCTTCATCAATTTCTCCATTTTCATTCGCAATTACGATATATCCTTTACGGTCAAACATGAAAGAAACACTTCCATTTTCTCCAAGGTTCCCGTCATTTTTCTTAAATGCATGGCGAACTTCTGCAGCTGTACGATTTTTATTATCTGTTAAAACATTAACGATAACTGCAACACCACCAGGACCATACCCTTCATACGTTAGTTCCTCAAAGCTAGCACCATCAAGTGTACCAGTTGCCTTTTTTATTGCACGATCAATATTATCATTAGGCATATTATCCGCTTTCGCCTTATCTACTACCAGACGTAGAGAGGCGTTTGTTGCGATGTCCCCGCCTCCCTGTTTTGCAGCAGTATATATATCCTTCGCGTGGCGCATAAAAACTTTACCCTTTTTTGCATCTTGTGCATTTTTTCTTCTTTGTATATTCTTCCATTTAGAATGACCAGCCATCGGACATTCTCCTCTCTAGAAATTTCCTTTTTAACTATACCAAAAAAAAGGAATTTCATAAAGCGAAACTTCATTTAGCAGGGGTTTCACTACCTCTTCCACCAAACGTTCGTATACCCTGGCCAGCCCTTTACTGACAGTGTATCCCACTTCAAAACTTAATATGTCTACCGTCGAGCCCTTTCTATCAGTTTAAGTGGGATAAAAGCTTATGACTAGCTGATGTTATCCCGAAATATAAATTTAAGGCGTATTTCCATTAGGTTTTGCATCTCGGTTCTTCATATATTCCCAATAAGCATTATCTGTAAATACAATAATTTCCTTTTTTGTATCTGGGAGTAATTTTTGAATTTCCTCTTTCACACGCTTTGGTACATCATCTGTAGCATACTCCCTTTGTATGAGCCCTACCAAAATTTGATCCTCGGTGGATGCAACCTGAGCTGTTACAATATCTTTGCGATTTTCCAATTCCTCGGATAGCCATAACGCCTCTTCGTTCGTATAAGCATCTGAGTAACCGTTTTTAAAATCAGCATCATTGGCACCTTCCTGTTTACTTTGCGGGTAGCCCCCTCGCTCACCTATAGAAAGTTCTTTCCCATGTTCTCTTTCTTTATGTTCTTTTTCAGTCTCATAATTTATATACTCTGTTTTTTGCTGGTTATCATCTGACTGCCCTTGTTCCTCCGTACCAAAATTGCATCCAGTAAGTATCAACAATGCTAGCCCAAACACTAATTTTGTTTTCATAAAAAAACCTCCTTTATCCATAGTTTGGATAAGGAAGGTTTTTTTACACAGTCAATTTTAGGGAATTATATTATTGCTCGCGCTTAAATTGCGGAAGTGCCTCGCGCTTGTGGGCAGACTTTTTATGCAAGGATTCAATAATTTCTTTATCGCGTTCAGGGATTTGCTTTCCTTTAAGATAGGCATCAATTGTATCATAGCTTGTTCCCATCTCATCTTCATCCGTTTGCCCTTCCCATAGATCAGCACTCGGCTTTTTCTCAACAATATGACTAGGAACACCAAGGTAACTTGCCAAGTCGCGAACTTCCTGCTTTGTAAATTCAACGAGTGGAAGAATATCAGCACCACCGTCACCGTACTTTGTAAAGTAACCTGTATACCATTCTGCTGCATTATCTGTTCCAACTACCATGTAATTATAATTCGTTGCCAGTGCATATAAAGTGCTCATACGAAGGCGTGCGCGAAGGTTAGCACCAGCTAATTTATCATTTTCTTCAATAAATGTGTTGCTTTCATTTAAAGTGTCTTTAATTTCGGAATACATAATTTTATGTGTCTCTGTAAGATCTACTGTCATAGATTTAATTCCACTGCTCTCCACTACTTGCTTGGCATCATCCAAATTCGAATCGCTTGTATAAATTGGAAGCAAAACACCTAAAGAATTGTCTGGGAAAGCACGTTGAATTAAATGTGAAACGACGGCAGAATCTAATCCGCCACTAATACCTACCACGAGGCCATTTACTCCAGCTTGCTTAACTTGATCGCGTAACCACTGTACAATTTGGTCTACCTGTTTTTCCACTGCTATCTCTCCTTTTATATGTTCAATATTAAACATTTTATCACTATTTCACTTTTTTTAAAAAAATAACGACGTTTAAAGTGTCTCATCTACACTTTCTTGTACGCATTATTACCTACAAGCTTTTATTCCCGTCTCTTAAAAATACAAACATAAAAAATAGTAGTAACGTTGGAACCTATATGTAGAGTTCTTCCCAAAAAAATAGAGACGATATCTTTTCTCGTCTCTATGTTTATTCTATTCACTTTTAGTTGAATCCTTATTATCTTCCTCTCGATTACTAAAATCAGGATATGCAGGGGGCGTCGGTGCAAAATTCGACATCCCCTCAAATTGTTGGGGAAACATTTGTGGTTGAAACGGCTGCTGTCCTTGTTGTTGGAATGGCTGCTGTCCCTGATTTTGGAATGGCTGCTGTCCCTGTTGTTGAAATGGCTGTTGCCCCTGTTGTTGGAATGGCTGCTGTCCCTGTTGTTGGAATGGCTGCTGTCCCATGAACATTTGTTGTTGCATAGGTTCGAACATCAGGTGGTGTGGGTTACCGTGCATTTTTGGTCCAGAACATCCGCAATCGTCCTTACCATGCTGCATATGTGCAGGAGCCATTCCGTGATGAGAGTCCATAGCATGCATTGGCCCCATTGGCCAGTCAGAAACTTGGGCCATTACCGGAAACGGGACGGGTGGATAACATGGATGTACGATGTGACAGCACATTGGAACCGTATGTGTTGGTGCCTGTTGTGGCTGCATGTGGTACTGTGGTTGTATTTCTGGTTGTGGAGATGGCTTCGGATAGGTTTTAGCTTCAACCTTTTGCTTCTCTTTCGGCTTTTCCTTTTTCATCTCCTTCTTCGGCTGCACATGATGATGTGTTTCCGGGAAGTTTATCGTCGTATAATTTTGAAATTCCTGTTCTAAAATTGGCATTTGCATAATGGGTTGGTTTGGCATCTGCGGCATTTGGGGCATCTGTGGTTTGGGCATTTCTTTTTCGTCTTCCTTCATTACTGGCATCGGTTTAGGAGAAGTGTCCTTGTATGGTTGCTTTACCGTTTCCTTTTTTGGCATGTGTTCCTGTTTTACAGCTTTAGAGCTGCTCGGAATTTTAATTTTCATTCCAGGCATAATCATATCAGGACTCGACAACTGGCTATTCATTTGCTTTAACTCTTCAAAATCCACCCCATATTTCTTGGATAATTCCCAGAGTGTATCTCCTTTTTGAACAATGTGTATTTTCAAAACGAACCGAACTCCTTTCGATATAGAACTGGGCTAATTACTCTATATCAACATATGCAAGCATACAGAAAAAGTTGAAAGATATTTTAGAAAAAGTCTGCTACTGGCACCACCTTACTTTTT
>NZ_JAIFZM010000016.1 GCF_022095695.1 Oceanobacillus jordanicus | reverse complement strand
TTTCCCTCGTATCTCTATGATCGATACTCCCTTTATAGCAAAATTGTACAAAAAAGGCGTAAGTCGGAGTAAAACGACGTAATAAAAGCATGTCTCAAAGAAATCTCTGTTAAATTAAAATTTTACAAACTTTTTATACAGAAATAACTGATTATAGACTTTGAATCAATCCTCCAATAGGTATAACATTAAACTTGCATGCTTGCGATCTAACATGCCGGGGATCGTACCATCAAATATATTGAAATTATAGTAGATAAAATGGAGGTTATTTTTTACAACATGATGAATTTCAAAGGAAAAATAGTAGGAATATTTATTGTTTTAATCTTATCTCTTATGATAGCAGGTTGTGGATCAGGTAATGAGGATGCACAAGCAGAAGGAAGTGTTAGTGAAGAATTAGATTATACTATTACTGGTACAGAGCCTGGTGCTGGACAAACTAAGAAGAATGAAGAAGTTTTAGATTCGTACGATAATCTTGCCGGTTGGGAACAGGAATTGTCTTCGGCAGGAGCAATGTTATCCCAATTAAGTAAGGCTATTGATAATAAAGAACCAATTATTTTTAGTGCATGGTCTCCACATTATAAATTTGCCAAGTGGGATTTAAAGTATTTAAAGGATCCCAAAGGTATTCATGGTGATGAGGAAAAGATTACAACGATTGCTAGAAAAGGCCTAAAGGATGAAATGCCTGAAGCTTACACAATTATTGATCGCATACAATTGGAGCTTCCAGATGTAGAAGAAGCATTATTAGAGGCTCAGGAAAAGGAATATGCTGAAGTAGTAAAGGATTGGGCTAAGGAAAATCAAGAAACAGTTGCAGAATGGACGGAAGGTGTAGACTCTGTGGATGGCACTTCTATTGAAATCGCTCTTTTACCTTGGGATGATGCAATTTTTACAGCAAATGTTGCAAAAAATGCATTAGAACAAAAAGGGTTTGATGTGACACTTACCCAAGTTGACCCAGCTATTATGTTTGAGGCTATAGCAACTGGGAGTGCTGATGCATCATTAGCAGTATGGATGCCAGTAACACATGCAGAATTATATAAGCAATATGAAGATGATTTTGATGACTTGGGACCAAACTTAGAGGGAGCCAAAACTGGGTTAGCAGTACCAGCTTATATGGATATTGACTCTCTAGAAGATCTAGAACCAAAGGAATAACTCTTGCATAGAAAGAAGCCTATCTGTTTGTGGTAACTCAAAGGATAGGGTTCTTTATTTTTTAGTAATCTTTTATTTATGCTAAAAAGTAAAAAAATGAAATTGAATAATTTATTAGAAAAAACTGTTGACAGATTGCAAGGCTGGTAGTATTGTAAGTAGCAACAACAAATTAAATATGCATTACTTCTTATTCAGAGAGATGGAGGGACTTGGCCCATTGATATCTCGGCAGCGGACTTTTAATAGTACTGTGCTAAATCCAACAGGCGATGCGAGCCTGAAAAATAAGAAGAGGATGATCGTACATAGCTGATCCCTTCTTATTTTTATAAGAAGGGATTTTTTCGTTTCACACGAAATAACTCTTCTACACGACAAAATTAAATATGCATTACTTCTTATCCAGAGAGGTGGAGGGACTGGCCCATTGATACCTCGGCAACGTGCTTTTAAAGCAACGTGCCAATTCCAACAGACGAAGGTCTGTAAAGATAAGAGGAGGATACTAGTTTATTGCCTCTTCTTAACTTATAAGAAGGGGCTTTTTAATTTGAAACTATAACGAGCAGGAGGAAGTAGATGATTACATTTGATCAGGTTTCAAAAGTATACGGCGAAAAGGCAGAAGGTGTAAAAGCACTGGATAATGTGGATCTCCACATAGAAGAGGGAGAGATATATGGTGTGATTGGGTTTAGTGGTGCTGGAAAAAGCTCCCTCATTCGATGTGTTAATTTACTCGAACAGCCAACATCCGGAACAGTAACCGTAAATGGGCAAAACTTACAAGCACTTTCACCTAAGGAACTACGGGAGGCAAAGCGAAACATAGGGATGATCTTTCAGCATTTTAATTTACTTAATTCGAAAACCGTGTTTACCAATGTCGCAATGCCCTTACTGTTAAGCAAAACTCCAAAAAAGGAAGTAACCAAGCGTGTTTATGAACTACTTGACTTTGTCGGCTTGCGTGACAAGGCTGACAGTTATCCAGATCAACTTTCTGGGGGACAGAAACAGCGAGTTGGGATTGCCCGTTCTCTTGCAACCCAGCCATCCATTCTTTTATGTGATGAGGCAACATCAGCCCTTGATCCAGATACAACAAATGCCATTTTAAAACTTTTAAAGAAAATTAATCAGGAATACAATATCACCATTTTAATTATCACGCACGAAATGGGCGTAATTAGAGAAATTTGCGATAAAGTTGCTGTGCTGGAAGATGGAAAAGTAGTCGAATCTGGTTCTGTATTTGATGTCTTTTCTCAGCCGCAAACGACCACAGCTCATAACTTTGTCAGTACGGTGATGCATGATCAAATCCCAGATTCCGTATATGAGTTAGTAAGAAAACAAGACGCACATAACCAAATTTATCGGATTGTCTTTGTTGGTGAGTCTACTGGAACACCGTTGTTGTCGCAAATTGCAAAGCAATACGAGGTAGAGGTAAATGTTCTGTTTGGTAGTATCACAGAATTACAGGGCGTACCATTTGGAAATCTTATCGTGCAATTTGAAGGGGAAGAAAAAGAGATTAACCGTGTCATTATGCATATTCATCAGCAAAAAGTAAGTGTAAAGGAAGTGTTAGCAGATGTTGGTTGATTGGCAAACAATAACAGAGGCGTTATGGCAAACCATTGTAATGGTAGCAGTCGCCCTATTTTTCTCTATGATTATAGGGTTGGTATTAGGAATTGTCCTTGTTGTAACACGTAAAGGGCACTTATGGGAAAACAAGTATATTTTTACGGTCTTAAATGCAATAGTAAACATATTTCGTTCTATTCCGTTTATCATCTTAATGGTCGCAGTTATTCCATTCACGAGATTAGTTGTTGGAACCTCAATAGGCACCGCCGCAGCTATTGTACCAATGGTGTTATTTGCAGGACCATACATTGCAAGATTAATAGAGAATTCTCTTTTAGAAGTAGATCCAGGTGTGATGGAAGCTGCCCAGTCAATGGGAGCAACACCTTGGCAAATAATTATTCGCTTTCTTATACCAGAAGCTCTTAGTTCCCTCGTGTTAGGGGCAACCATTGCAACAATTGGATTGGTTGGAGCCTCAGCCATGGCAGGAGCAGTTGGTGGTGGCGGATTAGGAGACCTGGCCATTACCTTTGGTTATCAGCGGTTCGACACCATGGTAATGCTAATAACAGTAGGAATACTCGTCGTCATGGTTCAGGGATTACAATCCACCGGAAATATTTTATCCAAAAAAATAAGAAGAAGATAAAATCAAAAGCGACAGCGCCCGTTTAGCGACGTACGGACTGGATTTCTCCAAAGGAGATAAAGGAAATAAAGCGACCAAAGGGAGCTGATATTGACTTATCGCACGGAGGAGAAAGAAGTCACGCTAGTCGCTGGGAGCTGGAGCTAGACGTATACAAAAATCAAAACAAAAGGAGAAGATACAGCATGAAAAAGTTAAGTCTATTATTGTTATTAGTTAGTTTGAGTTTGGTGATTAGTGCTTGTTCTAATGGGGAGGCTGCAACGAAGGTCAAAGTAGGAATTAGTGGATCTGACACAACGATTTGGGATTATGTAGCAGAAAAGGCCAAGGAAGAAGGAATAGAGGTTGAGATTGTTCGCTTTTCTGACTATGTGCAACCGAACCTAGCATTAGCTGAGGGAGAAATCGATGTGAATGCTTTCCAGACTGTTTCATATTTTGACGCCTTTATCGAGGAGCATGACCTTGACCTGACTCCAATTGCAACAACGGTTATCGCGCCAATGGGTCTTTATTCTGAAAAGCATGATTCTGTAGAAGATATCCCTGAAGGTGGAACGATTGCCTTAGCTAAAGAAGCAACGAACATGGGCCGGGGACTTTTACTTCTTGAAGAAGCAGGACTAATTAAATTGGAAGAAGGCTTTGACGGAAATGGCTCTGTCGATAAAATCGTAGAAAACCCGAAAAACCTTAAATTTGAACAGCTTGTAGCGGGTCAGACTCCAAGGGTGTTGCCTGATGTAGACGCCTCACTCATCAATAACGGTATTGCAGTGGACGCAGGATTCAGCCCACTGGATGATTCCATTTACCATGAGGATGAAACAGCTACCCCGTATATTAATATTATCGCCGTACAAGAGAAAGACAAAGATGATGAAACATTAAATAAACTAGCAGAGATTTATCAGTCTGATGACGTAGCAGACTTTATTATTGAAGAACGCGATGGAAACTCCATTCCAACATTTGTACCATTAAGTGAAATTGGTCATTAAAAGAGAGAGTAAGATGTATAAGATAAAAATAAAAAAACGAGGTGGAGAAAATGAGTGTTGTTGCCAAAAGTTTAGAAGAAGTGAAGAAGATCATTGTTGATAATATAGAAGAAAATAAACAGAAATACATTCAAGCAAGTCATGATATTCATGATAACCCGGAAATTGGAAACCAAGAGTACTATGCATCTGGTCGCTTAATTGAGTTGCTTGTAGAGGAAGGGTTTTTAATAGAAAAAGGGGTAGCAGGACATGAAACAGCATTCGTTGCGAAAAAGAAAAGCGAAAAAGAGGGCTTAAGAATTGGCTTTTTAGCAGAATATGATGCCTTACCAGAAATCGGTCATGCGTGTGGGCATAACTTAATTGGTACTACAAGTGCTGCAGCTGCTATTGCACTTAGTAAAGTATTGGACGAAGTAGGAGGAGAACTAGTCGTATTAGGTACCCCAGCAGAAGAAGGCGGCCCAAATGGAAGTGCGAAAGGGAGCTTTGTAAAGGCAGGATTGCTCGAAGATATTGATGCAGCGATTATGATACACCCAGGTGCTGAGACCAATTTAACTGGTCCGAGTCTCGCGGTAGATCCACTTGATTTCGCTTTTCATGGAAAACCAGCACATGCTTCCGCCCATCCAGATAAAGGAATTAATGCTCTAGATGGTGTCATTCAGCTATTTAATGGCATTAATGCATTACGACAGCATCTTCCGTCAGATGTTCGCATTCATGGAATCATTACAGATGGCGGAGATGCACCGAATGTAGTACCAGATTACGCCAAAGCAAGATTTTATATCCGAGCTAGTTCTCGAGAACTTTTAAACGAAGTAACGAAAAAAGTAAAGGGTATTGCAGAAGGAGCAGCATTAGCTACAGGCGCTGATGTGAAAGTGATCGCTTTCCAAAATGAAGTAGATAACTTTGTCGTCAACAAACGATTTGACCAAGTATTTAAAGAAATAGCTGAAGAATTAGGAGAGGTAGTAAATACGGAGGAAAGAAAGGCTTTAGGCTCCACAGACGCAGGAAACGTCAGTCAGGTGGTACCAACCATCCATCCGCACATCAAAATCGGCTCGAGCGATCTAATAGGTCATACAGTAGCATTTCGAGAAGCTGCACGCTCCGAACAGGGCGATGAAGCACTTATTAAAGGAGCGAAGGCGTCAGCATTCACTGCGCTACAGCTTCTGACAAATAGTACGTTGTTTGAGGAGATCAAACAAGAGTTTACAGAGCGGACAGGAAAATAATCTTTAGACAGTTAGAGGGTTTATTACCCTTTAGCTGTCTTCATGTTTCTAAATTAAAGACTAGGGCTGGTAATTGAAGTATAATTTCATAGTCACAAGTATTCGAGAGAAGGTAAGCAATGGTGGATAGTTGTCGATAAAAGCATGAATAGAGGTAACTACCGATGAGAAATATTGTTAGGTTTACTATGTATCAATTTGTCTTGTTTTCTTTACTTTTTGCCATTAACTTCCCCCTTGATAGATTTATTAGTAAACCGTTTACCTATGTTGACTTTCTAGCCACGATTGTCGCTATACTATTGCTTATAATTGGTTATCGTATAGTAAACAAGGTGTATAAAAGGTTTGAAGGTATTAGGTTTCGAACTAAACTATTCATTTCTATTCCAATTGCTCTTGGCTCAATCGTGTTCTTAGCATTGTTGGAGAATCTATTTTTTGGTTAAACTAATTTAGTCTTCTTTCATGTTATTCGACATCTTTAAATTTTTTGTAGAAAAATAATTGACATCTTTTTTTGAGCATGATATATTATATTCTGTTGCCACGGAGGTATACCCAAGTCTGGCTGAAGGGATCGGTCTTGAAAACCGACAGGCGGGTCAAACCGCGCGGGGGTTCGAATCCCTCTACCTCCTCCATTAATTTAAATAGCGCATAAAATTTGGAGATAAAAAAAACCGTTACTTAGTAGCGGTTTTTTTCTTTACACGTTAGGAAAGTATAAAATTTCAGCAAGGAAGCAAAGTCGACGCAGTTGAAATTCTGAGGTTCCAAGTATAAAAAAAAGTACGCATTTGCTAAAGGGCGAGCAAATGCGAGTTTTCTAACATTATATCTTGACTTTTTTGCTTTGAAGACATATAGTAATAAAAATTAATAATAAGACGTTGATCAGACTAGTAGTATATAAGCGCCTGAAAGAGATTGGAATTCACCGGCTGAAAAATTCCATTGGGGACAGCGTATATGAACCTGCCTGAGAGTAGTTAGTAAAAAGCTAACCGCAGTGGAACTGTGTTGACAATAAAAGCTGGGCATAAATATGCCAATATAGGTGGTACCGCGGAAACTCATTCCGTCCTGAGATGATTCAGGATGGAGTGAGTTTTTTTATTAGATGTTTTGAAATAAAAAGGAGGAATAGAAAATGAAGAAGATTGCCTTTATCGGAGCAGGCTCTATGGCAGAATCCATTATTTCTGGGATTGTTCAGGCCAATGTATTGGAAAACGATGATATTATCGTAACGAATAAGAGTAATAAAGAACGAGTAGAACGTCTTGAGGAAAAGTATTTAATTACAAGCATGCAAGATAAAGCGGATGTTGTGAGGGATGCTGATGTTGTGGTTTTAGCAACAAAGCCTTACGATCTAGAGGCAGCAGTAAACTCTATTAAGGAACATATCAAGCAAGATCAGTTGCTTGTTTCTGTGATTGCCGGAATCTCTACAGACTATATCGCCTCCCTTACTGGTCAAGACATTCCAGTCATTCGCGCCATGCCAAACACCTCTGCTTCAATTGGATACTCTGCAACAGCCATTTCGGCGGGTGCGTTTGCGAAAGAAGCACATATTGTAATGGCACAGGAGCTGTTTGATACAATTGGTACGACCGTTATTGTAGAAGAAGAGGATATGCATATTGTGACGGGCATTTCTGGAAGCGGCCCTGCCTACATTTACTATTTGGTAGAAGCAATGGAAAAGGCCGCTATCGACTCTGGGCTTGATCAGGAAATAGCAAAGGCTTTAATTACTCAAACCGTACGTGGAGCAGGTGAAATGTTGAAGCAGTCAGGTGATTCTGCAGAAGTATTACGAGAGAAAATCACTAGTCCAGCAGGAACAACACAGGCAGGTATCGAAGCATTAAAAGAGAATGACTTTGACCGGATTGTAAGGAACTGTGTCGAGAGTGCAAGAGATCGTTCGATAGAGCTTGGTAAAAAGAATGGCTAATGAGCAATAAATGATTAGGGGGAAGGCTGAATGGGAAAAAAGAGTAAAGGATTTAACAAGCAATTTTTCTTTTGGGCTATACTCGCTATTGTTTTGGTTGCCATCTGGATTTTTATTTAACTGTTGAGCCTGCCATCGTCATATAAAACACCCTATGTGAAGAAGCCAGATTGGCACTCTTTTACAATAGGGTGTTTTCAATTAATAGTTTGGTTTTATTTTATAATTTCTCTGGATTTCCAGCGTCTGGACTGCTGAATAAAATGGCCAATTTTTTCAAGGATTGGCTCAATGGAATCTTCTTTTTTCATTAGATCATAATCTGAGATATTAATGCGCAAAATTGGGCAGGCATTAAAGTTATCAATCCAATTGGAATAACGGTTGTACATTTCTTCCCAATATGAATTAGGTGTGCTTTTCTCCATTTCCCTACCACGTTCTTGAATACGGTCCACGACTTCGTCAAATGAACCTTCTAAATAAATAAGTAGATCAGGGTGTGGGAAGTAAGGGGTCATCACCATGGCTTCAAATAGATTTGTATAGGTGTCATAATCCGTTTTTGACATCGTTCCATTTTCGTAATGCATTTTAGCAAATATACCAGTATCCTCATAGATAGAACGATCCTGGATAAAGCCACCGCCGTATTCAAAGATTTTCTTTTGTTCTTTGAAGCGCTCAGCTAGAAAGTAGACTTGTAAATGGAAACTCCAACGCTCAAAGTCTGCATAGAAATTTTCCAAATATGGATTTGTGTCCACTTTTTCAAAGGATGTTTTAAACTGTAATGCATTCGCCAAGGCCTTTGTCATCGTCGATTTCCCGACACCAACTGTACCGGCAATCGTTATAATGCTGTCATTTGGTATAAGGTATTTTTCTCTTAAATTCATTGGTAGTTCCCCTTTTTTCTTATTTACGCTGTTCACCTATCGTCTCATTGCACGGAAGCTCTGCAGTTGTTTATCGACCTGCTCTATAATTCCATCCAAATCATGCTGATGCTTTACAAAATCAACCTTGTCTCCATCAATTCGAATCACGGGGATATCTGGATGAAGTATTTCAAATTCATTCATATAGTCCTCATAGTCCTGTGCAAGTTGTGCAAGATAGGATGCTTTAATGTTCTGTTCAATATCCCGTCCACGCATCCGGATACGTTCGAGAATGGTATCCAAACTCGCATGCAGATAAATCATCATGTTAGGCACAGGCATATCGCGAGTCAAAATATGATATATTTGTTCATATTTCTCAAACTTATCTGGCTGTAAAGTACGCTTTGCAAAGATCATGTTTTTCGATATATGATAATCCGCTACAGCGGCTTTGTCCTGGTTTAAAAACTTTTTCTCGATATCTTCGAGCTGTTTAAATCGATTGCATAAAAAAAACATTTCTGTTTGAAAGCTCCACTCGTCAATATCATCATAGAATTTACCGAGAAAAGGGTTTTCCTCAACAATTTCCTTTAATAAGTGAAAGTCATAATGAACAGAAAGTTTTTTAGCTAGGGATGTCTTTCCAATCCCGATTGGTCCTTCTATTGCGATAAAAGGAACTCCTGACATGGCTATTCCTCCAATCCATATTCCATTGAACAAGATGTATTATATTTTACCACACAACGGTAGCCCATACCATGTGAAAAAAATGTTATGCTTTTCAAATTGCCCTCCATTTTGTATAATGATTTGTACCGTGTAAAACTTAGCGCCCGTTTTAAGGAACGCCGACTAAGAACGCCCCGTCATGGGGAAACATCGGCATGACCCGGGTCCACCGGGCCCTCGTAGCTCAGGGGATAGAGCATCGGTTTCCTAAACCGTGTGTCGCAGGTTCGAATCCTGCCGGGGGCATTACTAGTTTAATGGATACTTAGCTCCCTCTTTCCGTTTTTAATGGAAAGGGGGTTTTTGTGTTTTCTAAACAAGGTAAACCGCATTAAGCAATATAAGCATAGAGAGCCTAGGGCTTAGGAATTTAGTATGTTTCTATTAAATCAGACGCTCTCTAATAATGTCATTAGTAAATATTCTTTGATATAATGAACAGATTCATTATAGTACTTGGCTAAATTTAAAAGCAGTTGTTTTGGGAGGGAATATCATGAGTAACAAAATATCAGAAATCGACTATCTTGAGGTGATAGAGTACTCTTTGGATCCTCTTATCATCCATACTGATTATCAAATTATGTACATAAATCGAGCGGCAGCAGAACTTTTCGGTGCCACTAAAAATGAGATTATCGGGTCTAGTCCGTTAGACATATTCAAAGAGACTTCAAAGGACTCGATTAGAAATAGAATACAATCTGCCTATGGGCGCCCGGCAGATGTTATTGAGGAAACTGTTTATAGAAATAACGGAACGACAGTGGAGGTTGAACTATATTGTCACCCTATAGTAGTCGAGGGTAAAAGAGCTATACAAACATATGTAAGAGACATTACAGAACGAAAAAAAGCTGATCAGAGGCAAATAGAAATGACGGCACAAGTAAATGAATTATCTGCAACCCTTGTACCATTACTTAACGGATTAGCAATTCTCCCATTAGCAGGCAGTTTTGATGACCAAAGAGCAAGACAGCTAGTAGATATTGTACCATCAAAGGTTCAAGATCAAAATATAAGTTCTTTAATTATTGATTTCTCTGGTATCTATAATCTTGATAATGTGGTGGCAGATCAACTTTTTAAAATAAACAAGGTACTATCTCTGCTTGGCGTGCAAACCATTATCACAGGGCTACGACCTGAGTTAGCCATGTTAGCAACAAATCTTAATCTAAATTTGGCCTCTATTCCAGTAATGACTACAGTAAAGGATGCACTTTCATACTTGGGTATAGAGTTTAAGAATAATAATTAATTCTTTTTGAAGAGAATTAATTCATAAAGATATTCCTACTTAGAACACTAATTTGGTTAAATCTCCATTCCTTGCTCTCTATGAGTATTCAAGATGGAGATTTCGCTTTGTTGTGGACAGGTATGTTTATCTTCTTTTCTTTTAAAAGCACGTAATAGATCATCTCTTTTAACATAAGATAATGAAGGTATTAATTAACAAATATCGCTACGACGAAAAAGCCAATTATCATCAGGATGATGAGGAGTAAAGTCCCCTTCCAGCCTAGAGCACCAACTAAATCTGAAAGAACACTTCCATGAATACTGCTAGAAGGTCTCTTTAATTCTTCCTGTCTTATTCTTTCTCTCCTTCTTTCAGGAGTTTCCTTATCATCACTCATTCCCATCCCCCCCTCTTATTATCTAATAATTCTAACATATACAAGTGCCTTCTTTGCATAAAGTTATTCCGGGCATTTTAATTTCACCCACCAATTCGTTACATTTTCGTTACGAAATATGGGGTTATATTACCATTTTCGATTGAATAAAAATATGATAAAATAACATATACTGGTAGTCTATGCTTTATACAATAGGTTCAATCCTGCACATGTATTCCAAATCTATTTTTATCATTTCTAGCAATCTCCCACACAGACCTAAACATTCCAAGTTATACAACAAAAGAATAAAACATAGAAAGGAATTAAGGCTATGAGTCTAACAAAAAAAATTATTATTGCGCTTATTCTCGGTGTTATTACGGGAATTGGTCTAAGCTTTGCACCATCATCTCTATATGGTCCACTAGATACTTACTTATTAGGCCCTGTAGGTCAAATATTTTTAAACTTAATTATGATGATTGTCGTTCCAATTGTATTTGTGTCCATTGTACTAGGTACTGCTGGTCTTGGTGATCCGGCAAAGTTAGGGAAAATTGGTATACAGACAATTCTTTTCTATATGGTTACAACAGCTATCGCCTTAATTATTGGGCTTGGTATCGCCTATATTCTGGAGCCAGGAAAAGCTGGGACGTTCGATACGAGTAATGTAGAGTACGAGTCTCAGGAAGCACCACCAATTATGGATACATTGGTTAACATTATCCCTCAGAACCCAATAGAAGCGATGACCTCAGGGAATATGCTGCAGATTATCGCATTTGCTATCTTCATCGGGGTGGCACTTGCAGTATTGGGTGAGAAAACAATTGGAATCTATCGTCTGTTTGAACAGGCTAACGATCTATTAATCTTTCTTGTTAATGCGATTATGAAACTAGCTCCATATGGGGCGTTTGCTCTTATTGCTTCTGCCATTGGGGATGCGGGACTGAATGCTCTTGGGCCAATGGTCATGTATATGGTCGCTGTAATTCTCGCACTCATACTGCATGGCGCAATTACCTACAGTCTTGCTATTTGGGGGATTGGAAAGGGAAGTCCGTTGAAATTTTATAAAGGATTTTTCCCTGCGATGTCTCTTGGTTTTAGTACATCCAGCTCCAGTGCAACCCTACCTGTTGCCATGAAGACTGCTCAGGAAAACCTAGGTGTTAGAAAATCTGTCAGTAGCTTTGTCCAGCCATTAGGTGCAACAATAAACATGGATGGCACGGCGATTATGCAGGCAGTAGCTACAGTGTTTATCGCACAGGTTTACGCAACATCGCTTGGTGTAAGTGATATTGTAATGATCATCTTAACAGCAACACTGGCAAGCATCGGTACAGCTGGTGTGCCGGGCGTTGGGCTTGTCATGTTAGCGATGGTTTTAAACCAAGTCAACCTTCCTGTAGAAGGGATTGCTCTCATAATTGGAGTTGATCGTCTACTTGATATGTTACGGACATCGCTTAATATTACAGGTGATGCAGCGTGTGCCTACATTATTTCCGAGAATGAACGAAGAAAAGAAGAAAAGGCTAATCTTACCTGACGAAAGAAGCATCTATCGCAATCGCGATAGATGCTTTTTTTACAAAGAGTGCTGCTATATTATCTTGCTTATACACAAGTTTCTCCTTCTTCTGGACTAATTCTCGTATTCTTATATCTAATCACTTTAAAATTTTTTCCATATAGTCTAAAATAGGATTAGTTACCTAAATCTTTGAACAATTCGGATCGTTAAAATGCAATCGTTTACAAAAAACAGAATGCTGAGGTGATTGGATGGATATGCAGAAAGTACCGTCAAGAGAAGGGGATCACAATTTAAAAGATTACAAGCAGGTGAAAGAAAATTTTTCTTGGGATAAGGTAAAAGAGAACTTTTCCTGGAATGAAACGGGTAAGGTCAATGCAGCTTATGAAGCCATTGATCGTCATGCGGAGAACCCAGAAAAGAAAAACAAGACCGCTCTTTTATATTCTGCTCCGGGCAGGGAGGAGAAGTTAACCTTTCAAGATTTACGTAATCAAAGTAACCGTTTTGCAAATGTCCTGAAAAAACATGATGTTAATAAAGGAGACCGCGTCTTTCTCTTTATGCCGCGTAGTCCTGAATTTTATGCTGCTTTCTTCGGTATTTTGAAGGTTGGTGCAATAGCAGGACCTTTATTTGAAGCATTTATGGAGCAAGCTGTTCGGGATAGACTACAAGATAGTGAAGCGAGGGTATTGATTACGACGCCTGATTTATTGGAACGTGTTCCACAGGATGATTTACCGAGCTTGGAAAAAATTGTGCTTGTAGGCAATGGTAAAGAAAGCTCTTCTGTATTTGTTGACTACGAGGCAGAAATGAAGCAAGCATCTGACGAATTTTCAATTGAGTGGGTAGATTTAGAGGATGGCATGCTATTGCATTACACCTCCGGATCAACTGGTAAGCCAAAAGGGGTCTACCATGTGCATAATGCCATGATTCAACATTACGCTACGGCAGAATGGGTGCTTGATCTGAAGCAGGATGATATATACTGGTGTACGGCTGACCCTGGTTGGGTTACAGGCACAAGCTATGGCATCTTTGCACCATGGCTACATGGCGTTACCAATGTTATTAGGGGAGGGAGATTTTCCCCAGAGGATTGGTATGGAACAATTCAAAATCATGAAGTGAGTGTCTGGTATACTGCCCCAACAGCTCTGCGCATGCTTGTGAGTGCAGGAGCAGAGGTAGCCAATAAGTTTGCTTTATCCTCGCTGCGTCATATTTTAAGTGTGGGTGAACCGCTAAACCCTGAAGTTGTTACATGGGGGCTCAAGGCATTTGACCTGCGGATTCACGACACATGGTGGATGACAGAGACGGGTGCCATGTTGGTTGCCAATATTCCATCAGAGGAAATCCGACCAGGGTCGATGGGTAAACCTGTACCAGGAATTGAAGCTTCCATTGTCGATAACGAAGGGAATGAGCTCCCACCAAAACAAATGGGCAACCTTGCGATTAAACAAGGATGGCCATCTATGATGCGGGCAATTTGGAATAACCAAAGCAAGTATGAAAGCTATTTTATAAATGGGTGGTATGTTTCCGGGGATAGTGCGTATAAGGATGAGGACGGCTATTTCTGGTTCCAAGGTCGCTTGGATGATGTGATTAATACCTCGGGTGAACGCGTTGGACCATTCGAAGTAGAAAGCAAGCTCATTGAACATGAGGCGATTGCGGAAGCAGGCGTAATAGGGAAACCAGATCCTGAACGTGGAGAGATAATTAAAGCCTTTATCACGTTGAACAATGGCTATACGGAGTCGGACGAATTGCTTGAAGACATTCGTAAATTTGTAAAAAATGGGCTAAGTGCCCATGCTGCACCAAGAGAAATAGAAGTGAAGGATGCTATCCCTAAAACGAGAAGCGGTAAAATTATGCGTCGACTTCTGAAGTCTTGGGAACTGGGTCTTCCAACAGGGGACACATCAACCTTAGAAGAATAATCTATTTAAAGATAGCTTTTAAAAGGCATCTTTGCAGAAAAGACCGCGAAGCAGTAACGTTTCGTGGTCTTTTCAATTTTTCCTAGAAGGACTAGGATGTTTTATTTTCTGGAAAGTGGGAACACTTATTTATGTAATACTACTAAAAGGAGCGGATATTTCATGGGTAAAAAAATCGCAACAGTGATTACAAACATGTTTGAGGATGTAGAATATACAGATCCAGCTAAAGCATTTAAAGATGCTGGCCATGAAGTGGTTACCATTGAAAAAGAAAAAGGCGCAAAAGTAACAGGAAAGAATAATAAAGAAAGCTTAAGCGTTGATTATGGTATTGATGATGTAAACCCAAGTGATTTCGATGCGTTATTCATTCCAGGTGGTTTTTCACCAGACCAATTACGTGCAGATGATCGCTTTGTGAAGTTTGCGAAGCATTTTATGGATGAAAAGAAACCAGTATTTGCAATCTGTCATGGTCCGCAGTTGCTTATTACAGCGAAGACTTTAGAGGGACGTAAAGCGACAGGCTTTAAATCCATTCAAGTTGATATGGAATATGCTGGCGCAACAGTAGTTGACGAAGAAGTAGTAGTTTGCCAAAATCAGCTTGTAACAAGCCGTCAGCCTGATGATATCCCGGCATTTAACCGTGAATCCCTAAATCTTTTAAAATAAGGTAATGGGATATTAGAAACGACGTACTAATTTAGCGTTACAGAAAAGACGCTGAATTGGGTTTAAAAACTTCTAAATATAAGGAAAAGCCGAATGAGGCATTCGATATCTATCCAAAATTCGAATGACCATTCGGCTTTTTAATGTAAAAAAGTCTTTGCTTAGTTGGCACATTTTCATTACTATACCTAAACGAGCTTTTCTACTTCGAATTGGTCGTTTAGTAACAACCAATTTTGCGGGAATGCTAGCCCTAGTTTCCAATATGCGATTCCTCGTAGGTTTAGTTCTTTAATTAAGTTGAATTTTGCTTGAATGGATCGAGCGTCCTCAAACCACACCTCATGCTGATTTCCCTCGCCATCTGTGTATATGAAAAATGGAGCCTGGGAACCCGAGTCAAATTGAATCTCAGCATTATTTTCCCGCGCGATGGTTATAGCTTGTTGCGGACTTACAGCGCGAGCTGCTTCTCCCCCTTCTTCATAAGGAAGTGTCCAGTCATACCCATATAAATTTTGACCGAGCATAATTTTTTCAGAGGGCATTACAGTTAGGGCATATTCTACCACACGTCTTACTTCGTTGAGTGGTGAAACTGCTAGTGGAGGACCATAGCTATATCCCCATTCATAAGTCATGAGAACAACAAAATCAACAATTTCTCCATGGGCAGCGTAATCATGGGCTTCATACCATTGCCCTGACTGTGTTCCACTGGTTTTGGGTGCAAGGGCTGTAGATAGCATTAAGCCAGCCTGGGAGAAGCGCTCCTTTGCCTTTCTTAAAAAGGCGTTATATGCTTCCCTGTCATCTGCACGGAGAAATTCAAAATCAAAGTGAATATCCGTATATCCACCTTCTTCAGCAGCATTCATAATGTTATCCAGTAAGGTATTTTGCACTGCCTGCACTGTCAAAATAATATGACCAAGCTCCGCGCTGAATGATCCCTCTTCAAGATTGGTTAAAACAAGCATGAGTGCGGTATTATTTTCTTCCGCAATTGCTGCTAGCCCATTAAGTGGCGGGGGTGTTAGCGTTCCATCTCGATTCACGTTATAACTGAAAATAGAAAGGTATGTTAGGTATGGAGAATTTTTAGTTGCGGCATTTTTTAATGTCTGTGAAACTGTGTCGCCCATTGGCTCAATGTATGCAGCGGATTGAATGGATCTTCGAGGCTGCTGGGGGATGTAAAGTCGATACCCAACAGGGAGAATGTTTCCAATTGGAAATTGGTTAATACGTGCTAGCTCCTCTGGTGACATATTGAATTGCTGTGCGATCGAGTACAAGCTGTCACCTTGCTGTACAAAATAAAATCGACCTATAATAGGAATGACTAATGCCTGACCTACTACAAGGCTATCTGGAGCGTCTAGTTCGTTCGCTTGTGAAATTGCAGTTACAGAAGTACTATATGTATTTGCTATTTCGTATAAGGTCTGTCCTTGTTCGACCACGTGAATTTGCATAAAAAATCCCTCCTTCATAGATGTCCTACTTACAAATTATGAAGGAAGGGTTCGTTTTATGTCATTAGAAAGTATCAATATCTGCTTTCATTACAGACTCCATGAGGTAAAGGGCATAGTCGTTTGTTTGCTTATTCTCAGAGGCCATACAATTTTTTGGTATTTTTAAATCAAATTTATACATATAGGCATCCTTGGCTGTAAACAAAATACAAATATCCCCTGCAATACCGGATATAATTAATTTGGTTTTTCCGAGCTCTGTTAAAAGCGATTGGAGAGGGGTTTGGAAAAAGGCCGAATGCTGTGGTTTAATAAGAAAATAGTCGTCATCATCTGGACCAATCGCATCAATCACTTCTTGGCTCTTCTCATTCTTACAGTAGTCTGTTACTTTTTTAAAGTCAGCCTGCCATAAGCCATAGTGATCATTTATATAAATAAGAGGCAAGTCATGATCCTTCGCATATTGACGAAGCCTTTTCATGTTCGGTAAAATTTCTTTAGTATTGGCGAGTAAGTCATCTCCACCATCAAAATCAAAATGATTTATAATATCTACAAATAATACAGCAGTATCATTTTGTGGCGTTTCCATGCTAGCAGCTCCTTTTTAACGTCATATTCTATTTATTACCTATTTGAACTAATTCAAACTTAAGAAGGTGTCATGTATGAAGATGGACGATCATTTTATGAAACAGGCAATTATACAAGCGAAAAAAGCAGGTGCGAAAAAAGAAGTTCCGATCGGCGCTGTAATTGTTTTTCGAGATGAAGTCATTGCCACTGGTTATAATGAACGGGAGGCATCCCAAACTACGCTATCGCATGCAGAATTATTTGCGATTGAGGAAGCGAATAAAAAGATAGGGAGCTGGCGCCTAGAGGACTGCACACTCTATGTCACGTTAGAACCATGTCCGATGTGTGCTGGGGCAATTGTACAATCAAGAATAAAGCGAGTGGTATATGGGGCGCCAGATCCAAAGGCGGGATGTGCTGGAACCCTTATGAATTTATTAGATGAAAAACGATTTAACCACCAAGTCGAGGTGGCAGGTGGTATTTTGGAAGAGGAATGTGGCTCCCTTTTACGTGATTTCTTTCGTGATCTACGGAGGCAAAGAAAAATTGGGGATGGGTCGTTGTCTGACTAAAACCGCCTCCAGCTTTTATTCCCATATTTTTGTATGGGACAATCATTGCATTCTACTAAAAAAGTCGTTATAATAGTTAATGTCGTGCTAAGCGGGGAGGTAGCGGTGCCCTGTACTCGCAATCCGCTATAGCGAGGCCGAATTCCCACCCAAGGTTTGGCGACTTTATGGTCTGCCCTAAGGGAGTGGTGTTGACGTCCAGGTCCTGCGCAACAGAGACCCATGAATTCTGTCAGGTCCGGAAGGAAGCAGCAGTAAGTGGTTATCTCCGTGTGCCGCGGGGAAGCCTGGGCCGAGCCATGAACTTAGGTAACGCATAGGGCCGTCAAATCGACGGTGGGTGCACGGCATACATATAAAGAAAGCCTTCAGTCCATTAAGGGCTGAAGGCTTTTCTTTTTATTTAGTTGCATATCCATCAACGACAAGATCAAGCTTTCCTGTATCCGGATTGATTACAAGTCCGTGTACGGGTACATCAGTTGGCAGCAGTGGATGGTTATGTACAGTGGAAACACTGTGTTTAACACTGTCCTCTACTTTATCAAAACCTTGTAGGAATTGTTCAAAGTCAATACCGGAAAATGCGAGTGTATCCAGTTTCTCTTCTGTCACACCACGCTCTTTCATTTTCTGTAGTGTAGCGTCTACTTTGATCCCGGACATCCCGCAATCATGGTGTCCTACTACACATATTTCGTCAATGCCAAGTTCATAGACACCAACTAAAATACTCCGCATAATACTGCCGAAGGGGTGGGAGACAAGCGCGCCTGCTGTTTTTAAGATTTTCACGTCCCCATTCCCAACATTCATTGCCTTTGGTAAAAGTTCGACTAATCGTGTATCCATACATGATAAGATTAGTAAGCGTTTATTGGGAACCTTGCCTTTCTGGTATGCTTCATATTCCTTTTTTTCTACAAATTCTTCATTATAGGATAAGATATCATTTAATAGACTCATATCAATTCTCCTTCATACTTGTTTCTTATTTATTATAAAGGAAAATAGCAAGCAGGCAAAACAGAATAGACTTTATATAGAGAATTTACGTACGCACTAATCTTTTTTGTTCCCTATTATTAGGGGGCAGAAGAACTTCAATCATGCAGTAACCGGGAGGCTTGTGGCTAGACAGTATAACCTTTTGTCTTGCACACATAATTTTTGTTAAAACTGTAACAAGCTACGGTTCACATTCACCCTGTAAATAGAGTATAATTAGAAAGAGATCATAGAGGGGATTTTGTATTATGAGCTATCAGGCATTATATCGCGTTTGGCGTCCTAGAAAATTTCAGGACGTAGTCGGACAAACACATATTACACGTACATTGCAAAATGCGATTGTCCAGGAGAAGTTTTCGCATGCTTATGTATTCTCGGGCCCACGTGGAACGGGGAAAACGAGTGCTGCAAAAATTTTCGCCAAAACGATAAACTGTGAACAAGCGCCCGCAAAGGAACCTTGTAATGAATGTGCGGCATGCCGCGGAATTCAGGATGGGTCGATTTCGGATGTAATTGAAATTGACGCGGCCTCCAACACAAGTGTGGAGGATATTCGTGACATACGGGATAAGGTGAAGTACGCTTCCAGCTCTGTTCCCTATAAAGTATATATTATTGATGAAGTGCATATGATCTCTACGAATGCTTTTAATGCCTTATTGAAAACATTGGAAGAACCACCAAAGCACGTTGTCTTTATTCTTGCGACAACAGAGCCACATAAGATTCCATTAACGATTCTCTCAAGGTGCCAACGGTTCGACTTTAAGCCAATTTCCAATGCAGCGATTGTGGAGCGTATGCAGTCGATTATCGATGCAGAAGGTATTTCTGTTTCTCAGGAAGCAATGGAAACAGTGGCACTTGCAGCAGAAGGCGGAATGCGTGATGCGCTAAGTATACTAGATCAGGCAATTTCCTATAGTGAAGAAAAGGTTGAACTGGAGGATGTCCTCGCAGTTACTGGCGGTGTTTCGCAACAGATTTTAACGGATATGGTACAATCCATGCACGAAAAAAACGTCCAACATGCATTAAAACAATTGGATGAATTGATAAGTCGTGGTAAAGATCCAGGCCGTTTTGTCTATGACATGATTTACTTCTTGCGTGATCTCCTGCTATTTAAGAGTGCTCCATCGCTTGAAGGGTTACTGGAGAGGGCGAGGACAGATGAAAGCTTTACTTCTTTGGCAGAAGCTGTGTCGGTCCAATGGGTACAACAGGCAATCATGGAACTAAATCAATGCCAGCAAGAGATGAAGTGGACGAACAGTCCCAAGGTGTTTATTGAAATAGCAGTCCTGTCTCTTACAAACGGACAACAGCAAACTGAAGCAGCAACGGTAACGGAAAGAAACGAGGATTCCGAAGCCGTCATGAAACTGACCAGTAAGCTATCAGCGCTAGAAAAAGAAGTAGCTGCTTTAAAACAAAACCCACAAGCAGCTGTGCAAGCTGCCGCTCCAAGAGAGCAGCGCAGACCACAGGCAAGGGCAACGAAAAATAGCTATAAAATTCCGAATGAGCGCATTCGTGATGTGTTAAAGCAGGCGGAAAAAGCCGCATTGAAAAATGTGCACGGTCAGTGGGCAAACTTTCTTTCGAAGCTTAAGTCATCAAATGCTCCTGCACATGCTACAATACAGGATAGTAAGCCTGTAGCAGCATCAGATCAGGCGATAATTGTGGCATTTAAGTATGAGATTCACTGTTCCTTATTTCTTGATAACCGGGAGACGGTCGAATCAGTACTTGCAAGTGTACTGAACAAGCAGCTGACTATTATTCCTATTCCCGAATTGAATTGGTCGGAAATTAGAACAGATTATATAAATAACCAAGAAAAAAGCAACGAGTCTGAGGAACAACAGGTTGATCCACTGGTGGAAGAGGCACGAAAGCTTGTTGGAGATGATCTGATTGAAATACATGATTAGCTTTACTAAAGTTTGGTAAAATAATGCTAAGTTTAATTTAAAGGAGGCGTTTTCCATGAAAGGTATGGGAAATATGGGCGGAATGATGAAACAAATGCAAAAAATGCAGAAAAAAATGATGCAGGCACAGGATGAACTCCATGAAATGACGTTTGAGGCATCAGCAGGTGGGGGAATGGTTACTGTTACTGCAAATGGTAAAAAAGAAATTACGGATGTACAGATTAAGGAAGAAGTTGTAGATCCAGATGATATTGATATGCTACAAGATCTCATCCTTGCAGCAACAAACGATGTAATTAAGCAAATTGAAGATAAAACGAATGACACGATGGGACAATTCACCAAAGGGTTGAATATGCCAGGAATGTTCTAGTTTCACATCAGCGCTGCCACCTGTGAAGCGGGGAGGCAGCATGCTGGGCTTAATAGCAAGTGGGTGGATAGCAATGTTAGTCTAGGCCCTTGCTTGTGTCGCTTCTAGGAGGAAAATGATGTACTATCCAGAACCAATATCTAAACTTATTGACAGTTTTACAAAATTGCCGGGGATTGGACCTAAGACTGCTGTCCGACTGGCATTTTTTGTTTTGAATATGAAAGAGGACGACGTAATGGACTTTGCCAAGGCTCTCGTAAATGCCAAGCGTGAACTAACGCATTGTTCTGTGTGTGGGCATATTACGGATCAAGATCCATGTTCCATCTGTCAGGATACATCAAGGGACGCGTCCATCATCTGTGTAGTTCAAGATCCTAAAGATGTGATAGCAATGGAAAAGATGAAGGAGTTCCACGGTAAATACCATGTCCTTCATGGCGCTATTTCTCCAATGGACGGAATTGGCCCAGAGGATATTAACGTACCAGATTTAATTAATCGCCTTAAAGACGAAGAGGTAAAAGAACTGATTCTTGCCACTAACCCAAATATCGAGGGAGAGGCAACGGCGATGTATATCTCCCGTCTAGTAAAGCCATCAGGGGTACGAACAACTCGTATCGCGCACGGTCTTCCAGTCGGTGGGGATTTGGAATATGCAGATGAAGTAACACTATCAAAAGCGTTGGAAGGTAGAAGAGATTTGTAGGGATTAGGTGGGACACATGGCCAAAAAAATTAAAAAAAGCGATATGGATGAGCAATTATTAGATTCAATATTCAAATTGGAAAACGAATGGAAGCACATCTCTTCTTTGCTAGAACAAAGCATTGATCGACCGGTACACGCGGTAAATAGAGAAGCACTTGCTCAAGCGAATTATTTATTTTTACTCCGTGAGGCAAGGCATCGTAAAGTTAGTGCCATGAGTTTCCGCTAACCACAGAGAATTTCTAAGAGCAAAATTTCTTTACATTTCTATTCCAAAAAGGCAAGGGAACCTATTGTGTTCCCTTGCCTTTTTTGGTTCTAAAATATTTGGTGGAGTGAGGATAATCTTCTGAATATAAATAAAAAGCACGCAAGCTCCTTATTTGTTACACTGGGTGCAGTTCAAACAACCAAACAAAAAGGAGAAACATGTAATTGAATTCTACCGTTAAATTACCAGGAATTGAAGGGTTTACGGTTCAGCATACAGAAGAAATAGATGGAGTTTATCGCTTATTTGTGTTGAAAGAAATAGTTCGAGCAGCCTGTATAGCTCTTTCCCCCATTTGTTCCTCTACTTCCTTAGACTCAAGATAGCTATTTATGGCTGTAATAGCAATAATAACAAATAAAATTAGACTAATTATGAAGACTAGTATCTTTTTTTGTAAAGAGATTTTTCTCATTCTACAAAACCATTCTATAACCTAGTTGATTTATTACTCTATATACAGAAGGGTGCATGCTTTTATAGATTTATAGACTGATTTTTAGTGTAGACAATGAATCTATGTCTATCAAGAAGGAATTCTATTTCTATTTATAATGTTTCATTGTAAGCGTTGACATTTTTTAAAAAATCATTTATTCTTAATTCTACAAGTTAAGAGGTGGCGGAGACGAGGAGACTATACTATTTATATACATTCCTTTTGGGATGTATATGTTTTAGTATGGCTTTTTTGTGTGAAATCCTATCTACTTATCTAGCGACTTCAGCTTTACTAACGAAGGAGGGTTAGTTAACCATTATTTTAATGGATTTTTTGAGAGTTTGTTTTCTATTTTTATATACAACAAGGAGGGGCTTTTATGTTGAAATTTTTTAAACCTGCTTCAGCCAAAGAAAGATTACCAGAGGATAAGATAGATGCTGAGTATAAAAAACTTAGATTTCAAGTCTTTATGGGAATATTCATTGGTTATGCAGCTTATTATTTAATTCGGAAGAACTTTTCACTTGCTATGCCTTATCTTACAGAAGAAGGTTTCTCAAAGGGTGAATTAGGTCTAGCTTTATCTGCTATTTCCATTGCCTATGGAATAAGTAAATTTGTTATGGCAACGATCTCAGATCGAAGTAATGCTAGAGTTTTTCTAGTCACTGGTTTAATTTTGTCGGCAATTATAAATTTATTAATGGGATTTATTCCTTTTTTCACATCAACCATCACCATTATGTTTATTATGTTATTCCTTAACGGTTGGGTTCAAGGGATGGGCTGGCCGCCTTCTGGACGTGTTCTTGTACATTGGTTTAGTGTGAGTGAACGTGGTGGTAAGACCGCTATTTGGAATGTGGCACACAATGTGGGTGGAGGACTTATGGCTCCATTGGCTATTGGTGGTGTATCGCTTGCCACAACCTATTTTGGTGCAACCTTTATAGGCTATGAAGGAGTATTTATTTTACCAGCGTTAGTCGCTGTCGTAGTTGCAATTATTGCTTTTGCATTGATTCGAGATACTCCACAATCAGAAGGTTTGCCTCCAATTGAAGAACATCGAGATGATTATCCAAGTAAATCCAAAAAAATATTTGAAACAGAACTAACTACAAAAGAAATTCTATTCAAATATGTACTAAATAATAAATGGGTTTGGGCTATTGCTATTGCTAATATTTTTGTTTATTTTGTACGTTATGGCGTGTTGGATTGGGCTCCAACCTATTTAAGTGAAGAAAAAGGTTTTAATATGAGTGAGTCCGGAATTGCTTACTTCCTATATGAGTGGGCAGGAATTCCTGGTACGCTGTTATGTGGTTATATTTCCGATAAAGTCTTTAAAGGCCGTCGCGGACCAGCTGGTGTTGTGTTTATGATCGGCGTGCTAGTCGCAGTTCTTGTGTACTGGTTCAATCCTGCTGGTAACCCACTTGTAGACAATATTGCATTAATCGCCATTGGTTTCTTGATTTATGGTCCTGTTATGCTAATTGGCTTACAAGCTCTCGATTTTGTACCTAAAAAAGCTGCTGGTACTGCTGCTGGATTAACTGGCTTCTTTGGTTATATCGGTGGTGCTGTATCAGCAAATGCAATTATGGGCTTTGTAGTTCAGCACTTCAGCTGGGATGCTGGTTTCATGTTATTAACAGTTTCTTGTGCGCTTGCAGTAGTATTGTTTGCAATCACTTGGAATGTCCGAGGTCATGAAGTTGTAAAAAATCATTAATTCATGCTAGGAAACCTTCGAATTTATTAAAAGACGAAATACCTGCCATTCCACAATGGCAGGTATTTTTATTTTGAGTTTCTAATGTATGTTGGGGTTCTTCAATGTTTCGGAAAATATGGCTCTAAAATATTTGTTGGGGAGAGGATAATCTTCTGAATATAAAAAAAATCACGCAAGCTCATTATTTGTTAAACTGGGTGCAGTTCAAACAACCAAACAAAAAGGAGATGCGTGTAATTGAATTCCTACCATTAAATTTCCAGGATTTGAAGAGTTTACGGTTCAGAATACAGAAGAAATTGATGAGTTTATCGCTTATTTCTGGAGAAAGAAATAGAGCCCCACAGGTGCCCTCATCGTGCCACGACACAACAAGTGTTCATGACTATCCGACTCAGAAAATCCAGCGCATCCGCATATTTGGAAGACGAGCAAACATGAGTTTTTCTAACTAATGTTCTTTTTTCTTTCTTTTCTTCATAAAAATAAGAAAAGCGCAGAGTCCAAGTGAGAGGAAACGAAGTGATGATGACTTTCGCCTTCCAGACAAGCATTAGGGCGACGGAAACTCTGGCGAAGGACAGTCGGTAAGTCTTCTTTATCGCAGGCAATTAGGGGGCGCCGAGTATTTGGTGTAGTAGCGAGCTAGATAACGGCGTTTATTTTATACTTTCTTGCATTTCAAGAAAGGGGACAAGGAGGGGATTTGGATGAGTTCTACAGTGGTTATAACAGTAATGATTGCACTTATCATTGTTTTGTTACTGGTAGGGGCCCCCATTAAGCCAATGCGTTTTTTGGCGCAGGGGACAGTAAAATTAGGAATTGGGATTTTATTTTTGTTTTTTTTCAATGTGTTCGGTGGAGCAATGGGGTTACACATTCCAATTAACGTATTCACAGTAGTTGTATCCGGATTTTTAGGATTGTTTGGAATGGCCTCCCTAGCAGCTATTCACTTATTTATTCTTCCATAATGCCTACCACATATAAAAAACTGCCATTGGGACGAGTTATCCCCTATGGCAGTTTTTATTTCACTGTAGGAAACTATTAAATCTCAGCTAGGAAGCAATGGGGACGTAGCTAAAATTTTGTAGACCCAAGTATAAAAAATGTACACATTCTCTAAAAGACAAGCGAATGCGAGTTTTTTAATGCCGTAAATGGCTTGACCAACGTAACGATTTTGATTAATATATGAATATAAAATAATTTTATTCATATATTCAAAAACAAGGAGATGTTGGGATGCCAAAGTTTGGGCAAAGGGAAAAGGAATGGATTCAACAAGATCTTCTTACAAAAGGAAGGGACTTGTTTGTGAAACAAGGACTGAAGAAAACGAGTATTTCGGATATCACGAAATCAGTCGGGATAGCGCAAGGTTCTTTCTACAATTTTTATGAAAGCAAAGAAGTGCTTTATTTAGAGATCTTGGAGCAGGAAGAAGAAAAGATTAGAGAACAACTTGTGCTACCATTTTTCCAGTCGGGGAATGTCACGAGAGAAAGCTTTAAATCCTTTTTAATGGAGGCTTTTTCTGTAATGGAGACTAATGCATTTATTCGCCAGTTATTTGACGAGGGAATCATGGAATCGCTATTAAGAAAATTACCAGAGGAGAAAGTAGCCCACCTTGTTAATAGTGATGTGGATTTCTTCACACCATTAGTTGAAAAATTGCAAAGAGAAAACGTCATAGTAGAGGAACAATCTGAGGTTGTAATCCAACTACTGCGCATGGTTTTCTTATTATTTCTCCAAAAGCAACAGATTGGTGAGGAGCATTTTGCAGAATCCATGGACTTACTCCTTACCTTTATATCTAATGGCTTAATTAAGAAGGTGGATTAGATGATAAAAGTAGAAAAGTTGTTTTTCACCTATCCAGGTCGTAAAGAGCCTACCCTAAAAGGGATGGATTTTACAATAAAGAAAGGGGAGATTTTTGGGTTTCTTGGTCCATCTGGTGCGGGAAAAAGTACGGCCCAAAAAATACTAATTGGAATGCTGAAAAACTATCAGGGCGGGGTTCACATTTTTGACCAGGAAGTAAGCCAGGTAAGGCGCTCCTATTATGAAAGGATTGGGGTAGCTTTTGAATTTCCTAATTTCTATCAGCGGCTTACGGCAATAGAAAACCTCTCCTTATTCCGCAATCTCTATGCAGGGGATACTGCTGTACCAGCGCAGTTGCTTACAGAAATGGGATTAATGGAGTCCGCTCATATGAAAGTGGCCGCTTACTCTAAAGGAATGAAAATGAGGTTGAATTTATGTCGTGCATTATTAAATAATCCGGATATCCTCTTTCTAGATGAGCCGACTTCAGGATTGGATCCACTTAACGCTAAGAAAGTAAAAGATAAAATTATAAGCTTAAAAGAAGAAGGGAAAACGATTTTAATTACCACACACAATATGAGCACTGCTGATGAGATTTGTGATCGGGTTGCTTTTATAGTAGATGGAAAGATCGAATTGATTAATTCCCCTAGAAATTTACGGGTGCTTCATAATAAAAGAAAAGTCCGCTTGGAGTATCGCAGAAAGGATCATCAGTTAGTAACAAGTGAATTTGACTTACAAGGAATCGGGACAAATCATGATTTTTTAGGTATTCTCCAAACACATAATGTGGAGACGATCCATACCCAGGAGGCAACACTCGAAGACATCTTTATTAATGTTACAGGGAGAGGATTGAAATGAGATTTCCTGCAGCCTTTCTATATGATATAAAAATTCAATTTCGTCACGGACTGTATGCAGTCTATATGTTAGTCAGTCTGTTTTACATTATTGCGCTCCATCAGATCCCGGAACAGTATAGAGAAATTGCTGGGATCTTCATTACATTTTCTGATCCTGGTGTATTAGGATTTTTCTTTATCGGTGGGCTCGTCCTTTTAGAACAGAACCAGAATATTTTAGACAATCTATTCATTACGCCGTACAAAGTGGAAGAGTACATCTTCTCCAAAGCACTTTCACTAACGGTGTTATCTGTTCTAACAAGTTATATCATTCATATCAGTGTTTTTGGTGTATCTCATTATCTGGTGCTGTTTCTGGTCGGTGTGTTTTTAACATCCATGTTTTTCACTATTTTTGGTTTAGGGGTAGCGGTGCGTTGCCATACGCTAAATGGATTCTTTTTCCTGTCCTCTATCTACAGCCTGATATTTTTACTTCCGTTACTAGAAATAACAGGGATGGACCATTTCCTTTTTATGCTTTTGCCAACAAAAGGTGCTCTTCTTTTGATCAGCTCAGGATTTCATTCGATTACTACGTGGGAGGCAATATATTCTGTGGTAATGCTATTATCATGGGGTGTCATAGCATTTATTTGGGCAAGGAAATCTTTTTATAACATGATTATACGTAAAGCAAGTGAGGGGAAAACATTATGAAGTCCGTCTTCCATTTAATAAAAGGGGACATGAAGCAAATATACAGGGATCCAATGCTTTTGATTTCCTTGATTGGCCCCCTCTTACTCATCTTACTTGTTCGCTTCATATTGCCGTTTGCTACTGCACAGTTTGCGTTAGGAGCCTATAATGGACTCTTGGCGAGCTTCTTTATTCTATTAATTCCATTATTACTAGGCATCATGGCAGGCTTTATTATGCTTGATGAAAGAGATGACAAAATGATAGACTACTTTGCTGTGACGCCGTTGAGCAAACAGGGCTACCTGTTGTATCGCTTGTTATTACCAGGAGTGTTAACCGTGTTGTATGGATATATTTATCTGGAGTGGGCGAGTCCTGTTGCTTTACCCATTTTAGATAAGCTGTTGGTAACAGTAATGCTGGCAATGGAGGCTCCGATTATCTGTTTGTTTCTTGTTGCCATTGCTGCCAATAAAATAGAAGGGTTAGCTCTCTCTAAAGGTGTCGGTCTTGTTGTATTTGTCCCATTCATCATCTATTTTGTTTCAGAGCCCTGGAACTGGGCTGGTGGTATCTTGCCAACTTTTTGGCCGGCAAAGCTATTTCTTATAGAGGGCGTCCATTTGATGAATAGCCTCTTTATTGGGGTTTTGGGAGCAGGTATTCACATCTTCTATATCATTCAATTGTCCAAACGGTTCCTTAGAAAAACAGATTAATAGCTTCGCATTTTTTCAAAGATTTTTCGTATATATTTCGTTAGATTGGGAGATACTAGTTTCTAACGGAGGTGGGGAGATGGAACAAACAACATATTCGCAACGATGTGGGATCTGTGAGGAAGAAAAGGCTAGAGGGATCCATTTGTACACGACATTCATTTGTACAGAGTGCGAGCATAATATGATTCATACAGAGCCACGAGAAGAAAAGTACAATTATTATGTGAGAAAATTAAAGAATGCAACCAAACCAAAACTATATTCATAGATACCTAAGTCTTTGCTTTTTGCAGAGACTTTTTTTATTTCCTAATGGTTTAACTAGAGGGGTAATCGTCGTTCCATAAAAACAGGCGCTTGCCATTTTGTTATAGTAAAATAGCATGAACAAATAGAAATGATTTTCGGCCTACATAAACAATAAAAGAAGGAGCATCTCATCATGGATCAGCAATTGACCCCTTTATTCCAAGCATTAAAACAATTCACTAAGAACAGCCCTGTCTCCTTTCATGTGCCAGGGCATAAAAATGGAACCATTTTTCCAGAGAAGGCAAGTGACTTTTATAATGAAATATTAAAATTCGATATGACAGAACTGACTGGACTGGATGACTTGCATGCCCCAGAAGGCCCTATCGCAGAAGCAGAACGTCTTGCTGCAGATTATTTTCAGGCGGAACATACCTACTTCCTTGTTGGAGGGAGTACAGCGGGGAATTTGGCCATGATTATGGCAGCTTGTTCACGCGGGGATAAAGTTATTGTTCAGCGAAACAGCCATAAATCTATTATGAATGGTTTAGAGTTAAGGGGAGCTAATCCGATTTTTATTTCTCCCGCATATGAGGAAAGTGTCGGTCGCTTCACCAACCCCGAGCAAGATACATTACAAGAAGCTTTGAAAAGACATCCAGATGCGAAGGCAGTGGTGCTGACATACCCTGATTATTTCGGAGGAACGTACCCCTTAAAAGAGATGATTGAACTTGCACATGATTATCAAATCCCTGTACTCGTAGATGAGGCGCATGGCGTGCATTTTTCTCTAGGTAACCCTTTTCCTGCTTCCGCTATTAGCTTAGGAGCAGATGTTGTTGTTCAATCGGCACACAAGATGGCACCAGCCATGACGATGGCATCCTTCCTGCATCACAACTCTTCCTTGGTGTCGCGAGGGAGATTATCTCATTACTTGCAACTCTTGCAATCAAGTAGCCCATCCTACCCGTTGATGGCCTCACTAGATATTGCAAGAGCATTTCTAGCGACTATGCCCAGAGAAAATGTGGACGCTGTTATGAAAAGTGTCCAAGAAGTAAAGAGACTATTTGGGGATTCGGAAAACTGGTCCATTGTCCCTGCAGAGGATCCATTAAAAATAACGTTACACGTGAAACATTCTGCCAATGAAGTAGCAAAACTGTTTGAAGAACAAAATATTTACCCAGAGCTTCAAACAGACAATCAAATTTTATTTATTCACGGGCTGTCTCCTTTTAGTCAAACAGGAACATTGAAAAAAGCAATAAAAACAGTGAATGAGCAATTAAAAAATAGTCGAATGCATGATACAATAGATATAGTACCGTTTTTAACGGGGCTTGAATCCATAACAGAGCTGGCTATTCCTTATGCAAAAATGGATCAGTTGGAAACAAGGCATGTGCCTATCACCGAGGCAGCGGGACATATAGCGGCAGAGGCCGTTATCCCATATCCGCCGGGAATACCGCTTATACTTAAGGGAGAGCGTATTAAAGAGAAACAGCTTGAACATATAACGCAACTCCAGGGTAATGGAGTGCGATTGCAACAAAGGGACCCTGAAAGAGTAGCTGTCTTTATAGGGTCAACAGAAGGAGAAGAATGACGTGGACGGAATCTTTATAACATTTGAAGGCGGTGAGGGTGCTGGTAAGACCTCTCTTCTTCATCGTATAAGCAAGCATTTACGTGACCAGGGTTATGACGTTCTAGCAACAAGAGAGCCCGGAGGCATTGAGATTGCGGAACAGATCAGGAAGGTTATACTCGATCCTGCCAATACGGAAATGGAAGAGCGCACAGAGGCTTTATTGTATGCAGCCTCTAGACGCCAACATTTAATTGAAAAAGTATTACCTGCTCTCAAAGCGGGGAAAGTAGTACTATGTGATCGTTTCATTGATAGCAGCCTCGCATACCAGGGACATGCTAGAGGATTGGGCATCGATGAAGTATTCTCTATCAATCAATTTGCCATTGGTGACTGTATGCCTGATTTAACTTTATTTTTTGATATAGAGCCAAACAAGGGATTGGCAAGGATCGCGGCGAATAAAGATAGAGAACGAAATCGTCTGGATTTGGAAAATCTCCATTTTCATGAACAGGTTTATGATGCCTATCATATTCTAGTGAAAAGATTTCCTCGCCGAATTCAGGCGATCAATGCGGACCAGCCTATGGAAGCTGTTGAGAATGAGGCGATGGATCGCATTGTCACGTTACTAAAAATAAAGCGTAAAGGGGGTTACGTATAATGAAATTGCTTATCGCTGTCGTTCAGGATAAAGATTCCAATCGTCTAGTAGATGCATTGGGAGAAGAGAACTTTAAAACAACCAAACTCGCTACTACAGGTGGATTCCTAAAAGAAGGTAATACGACGCTTATGATTGGTTGTCAGGACGAGTATATAGACGAAGCATTACAAATTATTAAAGACAATTGCTCTCACCGTGAGCAAATGGTAGCACCCATTTCCCCTATGGGAGGGAATGCTGATTCGTATATTCCGAAGCCAGTTAAAGTTGAAGTTGGTGGCGCAACCGTCTTTATTCTGCCAATCGAGTCGTTCTATCAATTTTAGAAAGCTCTCGTCTTAGATATACAATGAGGGAAAGGCGGCCAGCAGATATGAAATGTTGATGCTGGTCGTCCTTATTCTTAAGATATTGTTCAAACACGCATTCCAAGGAAAATCGTTTAAGGGACTGATTTTATGAAAATTGGCCAGGAAATACGGACACAAACAGAGCCGAATTATACCAGGACGAATGTAGTCGAATCTAATTCGTTTCAAAAAAACCTGCGGTCCCAAACTCAAAGCCTGAAACAGCAGGAACTACAGCAATTAATGAAAAATATAACGCTTCAGGGAAATAAGCTAGCGCGGTTTCGGTCCTTTCGTGATCTTGCAAAGTTTAGGCGAATGGTGAAAAGCTTTTTGCAAGAGACCGTGTCAAATGGACTTGACCTTGAACATTCTCACAGCTTCAGTCTAGATGGCCAAAGCCGTAAACTGGCTATTGTGAAGCAAGTAGATGAGAAATTATTAGAGCTAACAGAAGAAATAATGAATCGGGAAAAAAAGACAGTAGATATCCTTGGCTTAATCGGAGAAATTAAAGGACTATTGATTAATATATATACGTAACAAGGTATGCCGTAAATGAGGGAGTGAATACAATGATGAACTGGTCTGAAATTGCTGAAGTACAGCCACTGGCTAGCAGAATTATTACCAACAGCATAAAAAAAGACCGTATTTCTCATGCGTATTTGCTTCACGGGGCACGTGGGACAGGTAAAGAAGCAATTGCACAATTGATTGCCAAAAATTTATTTTGTGAAAAGCTGGCAGGGGTAGAACCTTGTAATCAGTGTAATGCATGTAGAAGAATTGCCTCTGGGAACCATCCTGATGTTCATTGGGTAGAACCAGAAGGGAAGTCCATTAAAATAGAGCAGATCCGTAATTTACAGAAGGAATTCAGCTATTCTGGTATGGAATCAACTCGTAAAGTATATGTCATAAAGGGTGCTGAGACGCTTACCGTTAATGCAGCCAACCGTATTTTAAAGTTTTTAGAGGAACCAAGTAAACAAACAACGGCCATCATGCTTACAGAGAATAGCCATGCTATTTTGCCAACCATTCGTTCTAGGTGCCAAATTATTGACTTAAAGCCCCTGAATATTGTTCAATTTGAGCGGAAATTAGTGGAGAATGGCTTGAGTGAAAGTACGGCCAAATTGATGGGGGCCCTAACGAATAATTTGGACGATGCGATCGCTCGAAGCAATGATGAGTGGTTTGCCACTGCTAGAAAGATAGTGGTACAATTGATAGAAATGTTTGCCGATAACCCACAAGACGTTTACTTATTTATTCATAACCATTGGGTGGTACATTTTAAAGAAAGAAACGAGCAAGAAGAAGGACTTGATTTACTGCTATTAGCGTTTAAAGATGTACTTTATTACCATATTGGAAATGAGACGGAGATGGTCTTCTTTACGAATCAGGACCAGTTGCTCGAAAAAGCGGCCCTTTCCTTTTCGCAGGAAGAACTATTAACACATTTAAACACGATTATGCAGGCAAAAAGAAAATTGAAGCAAAATGTTAATCCCACATTAGTGATGGAACAACTTACACTTCATATTCAGAGGTGATTATGTGATAGATGTTATTGGAGTCCGTTTTAAAAAAGCGGGTAAAATATATTATTTTGATCCTGGAGAACATACCATTTCCCTGGACAGTTATGTCATTGTCGAGACAGTGAGAGGAATAGAGTTCGGGAAAGTGGTAATTGCTAAGAAACAAGTGGATGAGGAAGATGTTGTGCTTCCACTGAAACAGGTAATTCGTGTAGCGAACGAAAAGGACAAATTAAACGTTGTGGAAAATCAGGAGCATGCTGAAAAAGCATTTCAAACCTGTTCAGATAAAATAATTCAACATAAGCTTGATATGAATCTAGTAGAGGTAGAATATACATTTGATCGTAATAAAATTATTTTTTATTTTACAGCAGATGGCAGGGTTGATTTCCGTAATCTTGTAAAAGATTTAGCAGCTATGTTTAAAACACGTATTGAACTTAGACAAATAGGTGTGCGTGATGAGGCAAAAATGCTTGGTGGGATTGGTCCATGTGGCAGAATGCTCTGCTGCTCTACTTTTTTAGGTGACTTTGAACCAGTTTCCATTAAGATGGCGAAGGACCAAAACTTATCCCTTAACCCGGCAAAGATCTCCGGGCTATGCGGAAGGCTTATGTGCTGTTTGAAATATGAGAACGACGATTATGAAACGGCCAAGCGTGAACTTCCTGATATTGGGCAATCTATAAAGACACCACATGGTAAAGGGAAAGTAGTCGGTTTAAACATTCTGGAACGACTTATCCAGATCGAAATTCCAGAAAAAGAACGTGTCATTGAATATACTTTAGACGAACTAATTGATGAAGGTATATTAGCGCAAGCCACAGAATAATGGGGTGAGTTAGGCGTGAAGAAGAGACAGATTTTTGACCAGGTATCGGATATGGAGCAGCAAATTGGGGAATTATATGAGCAGCTTGGCGATTTAAAGGGTCGCTTACGTGATTTGCTAGAAGAGAATCACAGGCTTGCTGCAGAGAACCATAATTTACGCAATCATTTGGAACAAACGGATAAGCAGAAAGACACAGAATCAGGTGAGGACAAGCCTTCCAAGAGTTTTCCTGGAGAAGGTTATGATAACCTGGCGAGGCTGTATGAAGAAGGATTTCATATATGTAACCTTGAATTTGGTAGTCCACGGCAAAATGAAGACTGCATCTTTTGCCTCGACTTCCTAAACAAGAAAAAATAACACACAAGAGCGGCTGTCCCAATCACGGGGCAGCCTTTCTTACAAGTTAGGAAAGGATAAAATTTGAGCAAAGGAAGCATAGTCGACGCTGTGAAATTTTAAAGTTCCAAGTATAAGAAACACTTAACATTCCTGCTTTTTAGTAATATTTTAACTTAGCGTAGAAAATACACGAAGACTCCTGCGGGATTTTTTACATAGAAAGGGTAAGACAATGGTAGCGTTATTTGATGATGAACGAATCGATTATTTACTGGCAGATGAGAGTATGAAAATTATCCAGAGCCCAACAGCATTTTCCTTCTCTCTTGATGCCGTACTACTTGCACAATTTGCCTATGTTCCCATTAAACGAGGAGCAATTTTGGATTTATGCACAGGAAATGGGGTAATTCCTCTGCTTTTATCCAGAAGGTCACAGGCAAAAATTACAGGGGTAGAGATACAAGAACGCATTTTCCAAATGGCACAACGAAATATTGAGCTGAACGAACTGGGTGAAAAGTTAGAGGTGCTTCATGCTGATTTAAAGGATGTAGGACCAACTTTGCAACAGAGCAGTTTTGATGTTGTGACATGTAATCCACCTTATTTTAAAACCCCCTCTAAAAATGAACATAACCATAATGAATACCTCACAATTGCTAGGCATGAGGTCTATTGTACGTTAGAAGATGTTGTCAAAGCATGTAAGCTATACGTTCGCCCAGGCGGTAAAGTGGCCATGGTTCACCGTCCGGACAGGCTTGTCGACATTATTGAATTATTCCGGAAGTATAGACTGGAGCCGAAACGGATACAATTGGTTTATCCTAAAAACGGTAAGGAAGCGAACATGCTGCTTGTAGAAGGAACGCGGGATGGGAAGCCAGGCTTAAAATTTCTACCACCCTTGTATATATATAATGAAGACGGTATGTATACGGAAGAAGCGGCGGAGATTATTTATGGATGATGCCAAGCACACGGTTTATATACTAAAATGTAAAGATGGTTCCTTGTACACAGGGTATACTAACAATCTAACAAAACGTCTTCAAATGCATCGAGAAGGCAAGGGTGCTAAGTACACCCGTGGCAGAGGGCCGCTTGAAGTCGTTTATATGGAACGCTTTCCAACAAAGGAACAGGCAATGCAACGAGAGTATCGGATAAAACAACTGCCCCGTAAGGAAAAGGATGTCTTAATACGGGACAGGATGAAAGAAGGGGTGCAAGGTGAAAGTACAAAAGAGCTATGAAGATGGATCGGGCGGAACGCTTTACGTGGTACCTACCCCAATCGGTAACCTGGAAGATATCACATTTCGCGCACTTAGAACATTAAAAGAGGTTGCTGTGATAGCAGCAGAAGATACGAGAAACACGAAAAAGCTAATGAACCATTTTGAAATAAATACACCATTGATTAGTTATCATGAACATAATAAGCTGGGACGGGAGGAGCAACTCCTTCCAAGAATGATTGATGGGGAATCCATTGCGGTAGTAAGTGATGCTGGAATGCCGGCCATTTCCGACCCTGGCTATGAGCTCGTACAGGCCGCCATTGAAAACGACCTACCAGTTGTCGTCCTTCCTGGTGCCAATGCAGCGCTTTGTGCGCTAGTAGGTTCGGGCCTATCTGCCAAAACGTTTCATTTTTACGGCTTTCTGCCAAGGAAAAAGAAGGATAAGGAAGCAGAGCTTGAGCGGTTAAAGGGTCTACAAGACACCTTGCTGTTTTACGAATCTCCTCATAGACTGAAGGACACCTTAAAAGCATTGCGAGACCAGTTGGGGCAAAGGCAAGCTGTGATTGCCAGAGAACTGACAAAGCGTTTCGAAGAATATAGTCGTGGTACAACAGAAGAATTGCTGACATATGTATCTGAAAATCAGCTAAAGGGAGAATGCTGTATTGTGGTGGAAGGTAGTAGTAGTGATATAGAGGAAAACACTGTACTATGGTGGAGCCATCTTCCAGTACGAGATCATGTCACCTATTATATAGAAGAAGAAAATTTTCCGAGTAAAGAGGCGATAAAAAAGGTAGCTTCGGAAAGGCAGATGCCAAAGCGCGACGTTTATCAGACCTATCACATTGATTAAGAGAAAAGCGGAAAGCGCCTGTTTAAAAACGTAGGGACTGGAGTGAATCAACCAAGATAAAGGAATCACGATGAGGAAACGAATCGATGATGACTTATTGTAGGGCGATGTGCGAAGTCACCTAGTTTTTGGCGCTTGGAGCTAGATAAGAGAAAAGTGGAAAGCTTCTACTAGGGAACGCCGACTAAAAACGCTCCGTCCTGGATCAACGTCGGCATGACCCGGATCCTCCGGGCCCACGTAGGGACTGGAGTGAATCAACCAAGATAAAGGAATCACGCCCCTTCAAAAGGGGTGTGTCGGCGTTGGCCGGCAAGGCCGATTTTAGTCGACCTACCTTTATGTGATGAATCAATGATGACTTTCACCCTCCGGGTATAAGTGCGACTAAGCCTCTGGTTAAAACCAGTCGGCAAGTATTCTTTATTGTAGGGCGATGTGCGAAGTCACCTAGTTTTTGGCGCTTGGAGCTAGACAAGAATACCGGAAAGCAATACAAGGAAAAAGGGCTGACGTGCATATGCAAGCGTCAGCCCTTTTTTAAACTTATAATTACCAAGCTTTATAACACTTCTTAAAGAAGCGATTACTTATTAAAACGTGATTGTATTTCGTTCACAAGTTCTTTAGCGCCTTCTTGGCTTAGAACTAGTTTTCCGTTAGCTAAAGAAAGGTTGTCATCCGATACTTCCCCAGTTAGGTGACAAGTCATGTTTGGTTTATACTTTTTAAGGACAATTTTATCGTTGTCCACGTAGATCTCCATTGCATCTTTTTCATGAATATCAAGTGTGCGACGGAGTTCAATAGGGATTACAACACGACCAAGCTCATCGACTTTACGTACAATTCCAGTAGACTTCATTTTTCTCCCCCTCATAGGTTGGAAAGTATCTTCAATCACAATGGGATGTATTGTGTTGAACAAACTTTCCGTAAAATAAATCGCCATATTTCGACATGTTTCTAAGCAATAGAATACCAACGATTTTCACGCCTGTCAATATATATTTACCTAAAAATAAAATTAGTGGGAAAATTTGATAAACCGCCTATAAACTAGCCATTAGGCAAAGTCGTCAACTACTTTGCCTTAACCTAATAAGCAAGTGACTCCATGTACCGAAGGAAAATCAACTTAAAATTATTCGACATAATTCGACAAAATAAACTTTTTTACACGTTCGGAATGTAAAATTTTAGCCAGGGAGCATTTACGATATAGTTAAAATTTTGAAGTACCAAGTATAAGAAATACATACACATTTGGTAAAAGACGAGCGAATGCTAGTTTTTTAATGAAGAATTGAGAACATGGCTATACTGAATCTTGCAAGGGGTTTGGCAAAATACGTAAGAAAAGCTACAATAGGAATAGTTTAATAATAGATGTTAGCAATTGAAGGAGGTAACATAATGCCATCAAATAAAAAGACATTTTATATAACAACGCCAATCTATTATCCAAGTGGTAATTTGCATATTGGGCATGCATATTCGACAGTAGCTGGAGATGCAATTGCCCGTTATAAAAGAATGCGCGGTTATGATGTAATGTATCTAACAGGTGCGGATGAGCACGGGCAGAAAATCCAAAAAAAGGCTGAGGAAAATGGACAGACTCCTCAGGAGTATGTCGATGAAATTGTTGGAGGAATTCAAGAACTTTGGAAAAAGTTAAAGATCTCAAATGATGACTTTATTCGAACTACAGAGGAACGACATAAAAAAGTACTAGCTATGCTATTTGATCAGCTTGTAAAGCAGGGAGATATCTATCTTGATCAATATGAAGGCTGGTATTGTACATCGTGTGAATCCTTTTTCACAGAAAGACAGCTAGACCATGGACATTGTCCTGATTGTGGCGGTTCTGTAGAAAAAGTTAAGGAAGAATCTTATTTCTTTAAAATGAGTAAATACGTTGATCGACTTGTCCAATTCTATGATGAGAATCCGGAGTTTATTCAGCCTGAGAGTCGTAAGAATGAAATGCTGAATAACTTCATAAAACCGGGTCTTGAGGATCTTGCTGTATCAAGAACAACCTTTGATTGGGGAGTTAAGGTTCCAGGAGACCCTAAACATGTTATCTACGTATGGGTTGATGCATTGTTTAATTACATTACAGCACTCGGTTATGGTACAGATGATGAAGGAAAGTACCAAAAATACTGGCCAGCAGATGTACATCTAATGAGTAAGGAGATTGTCAGATTCCATACGATATACTGGCCAATTCTACTGATGGCACTTGATTTGCCATTGCCGAAAAAAGTTTTTGCGCATGGCTGGATCCTGATGAAGGACGGCAAGATGTCAAAATCCAAAGGGAATGTAGTAGACCCAGTAAGTTTGACAGATCGCTATGGTCTAGATGCATTACGTTATTATTTGCTTCGTGAAGTGCCATTTGGTTCAGATGGTGTCTTTACACCAGAAGGGTTTGTGGAAAGAACAAACTATGACTTAGCAAACGATTTAGGGAACTTACTAAACCGTACAATTGCTATGATTACCAAATACTTTGATGGTGAAATCCCTGCTTATAAGGCAAGCGAGACGGAAGTGGATGCATCGCTGGAAGCTTTCGGAAAAGAAACGATTAAAAAAGTAGAGGATGCATTAGAGGACATGCAGTTCTCTGTGGCATTATCGTCCTTGTGGCAGATGATTAGCCGCACAAACAAATATATTGATGAAACAGCGCCATGGGTATTGGCGAAGGATGAATCTCAAAAAGAGCGGCTAGGCAATGTGATGGCACATCTAGCAGAGTATCTGCGTAAGGCTGCTGTTATGCTTCAACCATTCTTAACAGAAGCACCGACTGAAATTTTCCGTCAGTTGAATGTAGCTGACGATTCCTTGCATGAATGGGAAAGTGTCTATGAAGAAGGCAATATCCCTGCAGGAACCAAGGTACAAAAAGGGGAGCCTATCTTCCCTAGACTTGACGTAGAAAAAGAAGTAGCTTCTATTAAAGCGATGATGCAAGGCCCAGCACAGGAAGAAGAGAAAAAGCCTGCCAAACAAGAAGAAGAAGCGAAAGAGCAAATTGCTTTTGATGATTTTATGAAGCTAGATATGCGCGTAGCAGAAGTGGTGAAGGCAGAGCCAGTTAAAAAAGCAGACAAGCTGTTGAAATTGCAACTGGATCTTGGATCAGAAAAGCGCCAAGTCGTTTCTGGTATTGCACAGCATTATAGCCCAGAGGGATTACAAGGTAAAAAAGTAATTTGTGTCACTAATTTAAAACCGGTAAAACTTCGGGGTGAAATGTCTGAAGGTATGATTCTATGTGGGGAAGACGAAGAAGGAAAACTAGTCCTTGCCTCTGTAGAACAAGATTTACCGAATGGCTCCGTTGTAAAATAATAAACAAAAGAGGAAAGGTCAGGTCCCGTTATTGGGAGGTGGCCTTTTCTGTTATCGTAGCATAGCTAATACGATAGCAATGCCAGAAAACTGTTACGTTGTTAAGGAGGATGAAAGAATTGTTGTTTGATACACATGTCCATTTAAATGCCCGACAATTTATGGAGGACCGTGAAGAAACGATCCAACGAGCTTTTGATGCCGGAGTAAAATACATGGTTGTAGTCGGGTTTGACAGTGAAACAATCCCGCTTGCAATCGAAATCGCTGAACAATATGACACGATTTATGCAGCGGTAGGCTGGCACCCCGTTGACGCCATTGACATGACGGAGGACCATTTAAAATGGATTGAGGAATTATCTGCACATCCCAAAGTTGTCGCTATTGGCGAAATGGGCTTGGACTATCACTGGGACAAGTCTCCTAAGGACATTCAGAAAGAAGTATTCCGTAAACAAATCCAACTCGCGAAAAAAGTACAGCTGCCCATTATCATTCATAACAGGGAAGCCACGGAGGATATTATTGAGATATTACAGGAAGAAGATGCTCAAGCCGTTGGCGGTATTATGCACTGTTACAACGATTCAGTGGAATATGTCCAAGCATGCTTAGATATGAATTTTTATATCTCGCTTGGAGGTCCTGTAACATTCAAAAATGCCCCCCTTCCCAAGGAAGTGGCAGTACAGGTGCCAGGGGATAGATTACTTGTGGAAACAGATGCCCCATTTCTTGCTCCACACCCGAACCGGGGAAAGCGAAATGAGCCTGCCTATGTAAAATTGGTTGCAGAGGAAATTGCAGATTTAAGAGGAGTAAGTTTAGAGGAACTTAGTAAACTTACGACACAAAATGCCTTTTCTCTCTTCAAACTCGAATTATGAGGGTTGTAAAACAAATAACATAATATGTTAAAATATAGGAAAAGTATGGAATTATCAAGAGAGCCTGGCCACAAGAGCCAGGCTTTTTTTTATGAAAAGGATAAACAGGATAATCTCTTATATACCAAGGTTTGTGGCTGCTTGTAAGCTTCGTACATCCCATGCCAGATATAGTTGTAATCTAATTGTAACTTAACCGTAATCGGATTTACTTTGACTTTGCATATAACTGTATCTATAATCAAAAATGCATTGAGAGGGGGCAGAAGCATGCGAATTATTTCAAAGCTAATGCCGGCATCGAAAATGAAGCTGGTTATTTCAAGCATTGGTGTTTTAGCACTTGTAGTATTTTCAGGTTTAGTGCTATTTGATGCCACAAAGGCAGAAGTTGTACTAAATGATAATGGGGAAAAACAGAAAGTGAGAACACATGCAACAACGATTGACCAACTGTTAGAAGAGACAGGGATTACCGTTGGGGAACATGATCTGTTGTCACATAAAACAGATACGGCTATTGAAAACGGTATGGAAATCAACTACAAAACAGCTAAACAGATAATCGTTACAATAGATGGAGCAGAGCAGGAGTATTATACAACTGCGGACACAATAGATGAATTTTTAGAGGAGAACGATCTCTCCTTTGCCGATCGTGATGATGTATCACATGATTCGCAGACAGCATTAGAAGATGGACTACATATTGACGTAACGCAAGCATACCAAGTTACTATTCATGACGGCGAGAAAGAAGTAAAAGAATGGACTACTGGCGGAAATGTAAAAGATTTGCTTAATGAAGCTGGCATTGCATTCGATCCAGAAAGCGATGATCGAATTGAACCAAAGCTAGACGAAGCGCTTTCTGCAGAAACTTCCATATCCATCGTTCGTGTTGAAAAAGATAAAGAAGAAGTAAATGAGACGGTTGCCTTTGATACGGAGAAACAAGAGGATAGCAGCCTCCCAAAAGGGGAGGAGCGTGTTGTTTCTGAAGGTGAAGAAGGAACGATTAAAAAGGTATACGAGATTGTCAAAGAGAACGGAAAAGAAGCAAGTCGCGCGTTACTCAGTGAAGAAGTAACGAAAGAATCCAAAAATCGTGTTGTTGCGATCGGTACAAAAGAGCAACAGCCACAAGTAGCGAAAAAGCAGGAATCAAAGAGCGAAGGCAACCTAGTTACCTTAGCTAAAGAGGAGCCGAAAGAGAGCAAGAAACCAAGCTCTAATGGCAAAGTGTTCACAATGACTGCAAGCGCGTATACAGCAGGATGTAGTGGTTGTTCTGGCCATACATCTACTGGAATTGACCTAAATGCAAATCCGAACATGAAAGTAATTGCTGTAGATCCAAGCGTCATTCCATTAGGCACGAGGGTTTGGGTTGAAGGTTATGGAGAAGCCATAGCAGGCGACACAGGTGGCCACATCGTCGGAAATCGGATTGATGTCCACGTTCCAAGCAAAAGCGCAGCATATAGCTGGGGAAGAAAAACAGTAACAGTAAAAGTTCTTGATTAATATTTATGCTCTTACCATGGTATAGTGGTAAGAGCATTATTTATATAGAGCGATAATTAAAAGCATATCCTGCCTGAACTGGCAGTAAACCCTACCAAATGAAGCAAAATGGAATGGATATGGCAGAATAGAAAGGAGTAAATCCTTTCTAGGATTGCGTCATTCTAGCCTGATATTACATTAGTTGAAGCGGAGGACCGTCGACTCCTGCGGGAGAAAAGGCATAGGTGAGACCCCGGAGTGCAGAGCACACGGTGGCTCACCAGCCGCCCGCGGAAAGCGACTGTCCGGAGCGGAGATGGCGCTTTACCTCTATTCCGTGAAGAGATACTGTTAGAAGAAAGAGGAATATAATGAAAATAAAAGAAGTCATTGTTGTGGAAGGTAGAGATGACACAGCCAAGATTTCGCAGGCTGTCAATGCCGATACAATTGAAACAAATGGATCTGCCATTAATAGCGCGACTATTGAGCAGATCAGACATGCACAAGAAAAACGGGGCATCATCATTTTTACAGACCCGGATTATCCCGGTGAACGAATCCGTCACATCGTTAACCAGGCTGTACCTGGCTGTAAGCATGCATTCTTAACTCCAGATCAGGCTAGAGCCAACTCTATTCGGAGACGCAGTTTAGGGATTGAACATGCTTCTCTAGACGCAATTCAACAAGCATTAGCAGATGTGTATGAATTAAAGGAAGTAGAACAAAGTGACATAACAAAGGAAGATCTTGTGCAAGAAGGACTTATCGGAGGCGCAGGCGCAAGTAATAGGCGGAAGCGACTTGGTGAGCTTTTACAAATAGGGCATACTAATGGAAAACAACTCTTAAAACGTTTGACCATGTTTCAAATTACAAAAGCACAATTTGAAGAAGCTATGAAGCAACTGCAACAGGAGGATCGTCATGACAAATAATAAATATATCGCAACACCCACCCGCACGAAAGAGATTCTAAATAAATATAAATTTACGTTCAAAAAAAGCCTTGGACAGAACTTTCTTATTGATAGCAATGTCCTTGAAAATATTATTGCGCATGCTGGAATTGATAAACAGGCAGGAGCGATTGAAATTGGGCCGGGAATTGGCGCCTTAACGGAACAACTTGCAATACATGCAGACAAAGTCGTTGCCTTTGAAATTGATCAAAGATTGATGCCGGTTCTTCAAGACACACTTGGCGATTATGACAATGTACAAATTGTAAATGAAGACATATTAGAGGCAGATGTGGCAGAAACCATTGCAGCTAATTTCCCGAAAAAGCAACCTGTCCATGTTGTAGCTAACTTACCATATTATATTACGACTCCTATATTGTTAAAGCTGCTTCATGAAGATCTTCCTGTAACAAGTCTAACCGTAATGATCCAAAAAGAGGTTGCAGAGAGGATGGCAGCAGGACCGAATAATAAAAGCTATGGATCTTTAACCATCGCTGTTCAATATTACACAGAGGCTGCTGTCGTGATGGATGTTCCCAAGCAGGTCTTTATGCCACAGCCGAATGTTGACTCAAGCATCTTGCGATTAGTAAAAAGGGACAAGCCCCCAGTAGAAGTGGATAATGAAAAATACTTCTTTGCGTTAATTAAGGCAAGTTTTGCTCAACGTCGTAAAACGCTACGAAATAACCTAACGAGCTATTTCAATGGTGCAATAGATAAAGAAGCAATTAATCAGACATTAGAAAGCATCGGCATTGATGGAACAAGACGTGGTGAATCTCTAGATATCCAGGAATTCGCTACATTAGCTAATGCCTTCTATAGATTAGGATAGAGAAAGACACACCTTGAAGTTAGGTGAGGTAAATTTAAACATAGGGTGAGAGAAAAGAGAATTAAACAAAAAGTCGGATGCTCAAACGAATTATTGTAAAAAATCCAAATAAATTCGGATAGTCCCTAATCTCTTTGTATCTAATTACAATTTAGCGAAGGAAAATGCGGAAACTCCTTGAAAATGCATTCGCATTTTCTGCGTGCGATGAATCGCTGACGAAGCCTTACTTGTCCAGTGGAAACAGCACGAGTCCGAAGGCCCCGTAAGGTAGGTAAAGGAACAAAGGCTAAGGGCGCCACGTCCTGTGGCAACGCCTTCGTGACCAACATCCTGTTGGCCCGAGACTAAGGCCGTGCCCACGGAAAGTGGAGTATTTTCAGTAGCGGTAATTGAGCAGTCTTTTTTCATATTTATTTTTGCTTGTCTTAATAGAGGGCTGAGACGTTATGTCTCAGCCCTTTGTTATAGTTAATGCATTAAAACAAGGGACGACAATTTTTAGTAAGAAGCTACATACTCCTTATCCCCTCTAATGTGAAAACCTTAAATTAATAGTACCCTTTTACTGAAACAAATAGTAATAATAAAAAAATAATAACGAGTAACACACCATATGATTTTCGTTCATTCTTGAATTCTTCTAATCCCATTACCAACATCATTAAACCTAGAAAGAACACCATGTAAGGCTGAAATTTAAAATCCCCCGTAATTAACCCATAAACTGCAAATAATATAGCTACAGTCGCAAAAATGAAACGGAATACTGTTAGCAAAGAAAGCCCCCCTTATAAATGATCATCGCTCGATAATTAAACTAATTCAGTGCCTAGAGTGGTGTGCTAAGAATACAAACCAAGTTAACCCTTTTTAACGTGTATTTGCCGTCTTTCCTTTTTGTTCCAGTGTAACACATTGCCCGTTAGCCCACTTTGCCTCCGCACGGTTCTCGGTATTGCTTCATAGGCTATAGAAGCAATGCTTTGGATAACGGAAGGCTGTGAAGGAAATGGATTTAAGGAAAGGCGGACTAGTAACAAGAAAGTCATATAACCATGATCTTCTCTTTCGGGTCGACAAGGTGGAAAAAGGGGTGGCGGCTTTGTTCGGCGAAGATATCCGACTCGAGGCAGACGCACCAGTCAATGATCTTACTATTGTGGCAGAGAGAGAACTGGAAAAGCACCGCAAGAAAGGCAAAGAGCAAGAGGAGTTTTCCTATCGTTTGTTTCGCCAGGACTATCAACTTTTAAAGGAAAAACGAGAATATCAATCAACAGATGGCTACCAATATGAAGCGAAAATCTTTCAACTGCCCGCAAAAGTGCTTCATTTAGATGGGGATCAAATGTATTTACAGAAATGTATTGAGCTTTATCAACGAATGGGGCTTCAAGTGCATGGTATTCATTTAAATGAAAAAGACATGCCACATGAAATCGGGCAGCTCATTGATAAAATACAGCCTGATATCCTCGTGATCACGGGACACGATTCCTTCTCGAAAAATAAAGGGATAAAAAATGACCTACGAGCCTACAGGCATTCAAAGTATTTTGTGGAGACAGTAAGAGAGGCGAGGAGAAGTAACCCTAATTTAGACCAACTCGTTATCTTTGCTGGCGCATGTCAGTCACACTTTGAATCCTTAATAAGGGCTGGAGCCAACTTTGCGAGCTCGCCACGGCGAGTTAACATACATGCCTTAGATCCTGTCTATATCGCTGCAAGAATCGCTTACACGCCGTTTATGGAGAAGGTAAGCGTATGGGAAGCTTTGCGGAACACTTTAAGTGGAGAAAAAGGAATGGGCGGTGTGGAAACAAGAGGTTTGCTCAGAACAGGTATGCCATATATGGAGGATGATGAAATGTAAGGAGCTCCTTACCTAAGGGTAAGTGTGCTCCTCTTGGCAGTAGGACATGCACCTATAAAAGTAATATATTTCAAAAAACAGTACATAAATTGTTAAGTTTTACAAATAATACTGAAAATCGACAAAATAAATTGTTGACATTAAAAATGATATCTTGTTATAATAAAAAGTTTTATTTGACTATTAAACAAGCTTATGTTACGATGTTAACAGTGAGGTGGAGTATAGTGGCTAAAACATTAATCGAAATTAAGCAAGGTCTTGAAGGTCACGTTGGAAAGCGATTAAAGCTTAAAGCCAACGGTGGTAGAAGGAAAACGATTGAACGGTCCGGAGTACTAGCAGAGACGTATCCTTCAGTTTTTATTGTGGAGCTGGACCAAGAAGAAAATGCATTCGAACGTGTTTCATACAGCTATGCGGACGTGTTAACAGAGACAGTAGAGTTAAGTTTTGCAGAAGAACGAGCAGCAATAGCATCAATCATGGAGCAGTAGACATTCGTTTACTGCTTTTATTTTTTTACAAGCAACCCGAGTAATGGAAGGAAAACCCAGCGTATTATTTTCCTTTTTTACATACTTCTGCTTGGTGTTGAGTTGACCTTTTGGCATAAACTATAGATGTCGTAAAAACTCATGCAGAAGGGGGTTGTTCTTTCATGGCTAGACGTAGAGGGATGATGTCAGACCAATTGAAAGAAGAAATTGCAAAAGAGTTAGGATTTTACGACACAGTAAAGCAAGAGGGCTGGGGCGGTATCAAGGCAAGGGATGCCGGTAATATGGTGAAACGTGCAATTGAAATGGCCGAACAGAATATGCAAACCAAAGGCAGACCTTAATAGGGTTTGCCTTTTGGTTTTTTTGTTCAATATATAATATTACATTCGTTGCCGAATCAATTTGCTGGTTCCTTTTCACATTATAGGTGCTTGGCGCATAGGTCGCCACTGTTTTTTGAATATGTTACAATTTGTTTATCTATGTACAAGAAGGTGACGGTGTTGGTACTTTTTGAGAAAGCTCCCGCCAAAATAAACTTATCACTAGATGTGTTAAGTAAACGAGATGATGGCTACCATAATGTTGAAATGATTATGACCACCATCGACCTTTCTGATCGGATTGAGTTTCATGAATTGAAAAAGGATCGGATAACCATTTCCCTTGAAAGCAGGTTTGTCCCAAGTGACGAACGGAACTTGGCATATAAAGCCGCGGCTTTGTTTAAGGAACGTTATGGCATTAAAGCTGGGGTGCATATAAAAATTGAAAAGAATATACCAGTTTCTGCAGGACTTGGTGGTGGCAGTTCAGATGCTGCTGCAGTATTGCGGGGATTGAATAGGCTTTGGTCAAAGAATTTATCCTTAAAGGAATTAGCATGTCTTGGAGCTGAACTTGGTACGGATGTCCCTTTTTGTGTCTACGGAGGTACTGGGATTGCAACTGGACGTGGAGAGAACGTGGAACTGCTTAAAACGGCCCCGGCTTGTTGGGTTGTGCTTGCTAAGCCAAATATTGGCGTCTCTTCAGGTGCGGTATTCCAACAAATTAAGTTGCATGAGATTGAACATCCAAATATCGAGAAGCTAATGAAAGCATTGGATAAAAATGACTTTTCCATGATTTGTGCCCATTTGGGGAACGCATTAGAAAGTATAACGATGGCGTTACATCCAGAAGTTCGTCATATTAAAGAGACGATGATGCAAGCAGGTGCTACCGGGACCTTGATGAGCGGAAGTGGGCCGACTGTTTATGGACTTGCGATGCAAGAAAGTAAAGCGCAACGTATATATAACGGGATGCGTGGATTTTGTGAGGAGGTCTTTTTAGTACGACTTTTAGGATGATCTTCCTAAATGCATATATTAATGTTATAATATGTATCAAATATTCGGTTTTGAGGTGTGGAAATGAAAAGAAGCAATCGCTTGGTTACATTGACTAACTTTTTTTTGGAAAATCCTAGAGAGCATGTACAATTACCATACTTTGTCCGGCTTCTGCAAACAACGAAAGCTTCTGTCAGTGAGGATATGGATATAATTGATGCAGTATTTCAGCAAGAAGGTTTGGGCTATTTAAATCGTACTACTGGAGCTGCTGGCGGAGTGAAGTTTATACCTGAATTTTCCCAAAAGAAAAGCTTTCAGTTTATTGAAAAGCTAAGACAAAAACTCGAGGATCCAAGTAGAATTCTCCCTGGTGGATATTTATATATGAGCGACCTCTTAGGAAACCCTAAAACAGTAAAAGAAATTGGTCGTGTCTTTGCTTCGGTATTTTCAAAGTCTCACATAGACGTGGTCGTAACGGTAGCGACAAAAGGAATACCCCTAGCTTATGCGGTAGCTTCATTTCTCGATGTCCCTGTTGTCATTGTGAGAAGAGACCCGAAAGTAACAGAAGGATCTTCTGTAAGTATTAATTATGTTTCTGGATCATCACGTAAGATACAAACAATGGTCCTGCCAAAAAGAAGTCTTCAGGAAGGTGCCAATGTCTGTATTATTGATGATTTCATGAAAGCTGGCGGAACTATTACCGGCATGGTAAGCCTGCTTGAAGAGTTTAATGCCAATGTAAAAGCTATTGGAGTACTTGCAGAAGCGGATGACGAGGAAGAGGAACGGGTTGTAGACAACTACACTTCCTTAATTAAAATTTCCCATGTAGATATTAAGGGTAAAAAGATCGAAGTACAGGCTGGAAACATAGGAGAAAAGTCCTCTGAGTAGCGATTTTTTTAACAAACAAAGCCTCTTTTCCCACTTTTTTTGAAAATAATAAATTTTTTTCTAAGAAAAAGAAGGATTTTCCTTTTATTTGTTGAACTTGTTAATTAAGTTCTAATGGGAAAAGGTGGTGAAACATCATGGAAGTAACAGACGTTAGATTACGCCGCGTTAATACAGAAGGAAGAATGCGTGCTATTGCGTCGATTACACTGGATCAAGAGTTTGTCGTTCATGATATCCGTGTCATCGATGGAAACAACGGTTTATTTGTAGCAATGCCTTCCAAGCGGACTCCGGATGGAGAGTTCAGAGATATTGCACACCCAATTAATTCCGGGACGCGTGGAAAGATTCAAGATGCTGTATTAGAAGAATATCGTCGTGCAGGGGAAGAAGATGTAGAGTATGAAGAAGCGGGCGCTTCCTAAATCGTTAATCCTGCATGATCACAACTAGAGGTCTAATCTTACAACAGGTTAGCCTTCTTTTTTTGCGAAAAAGGGGCTGAAATGGAAGATCTATGTGAATGTTCCCCGCCCTTTCCACCCTTCATTATCAATTCCTCTCTATATGCAGGTAGTAGAGCAATTAGTGTTGAAATCCATGGCTATTTAGGATATATTCATTATGGATTAAATTATAAACGTACAATTTTTATTCTTAATATCGTAATGAATGAATAATAGAGCTTAATACAAACATGGAGGTCTCCTTAATGACAAATCGGTATGCGGTAATCCTAGCAGCGGGTCAGGGAACTAGAATGAAATCAAAGTTATATAAAGTACTTCATCCTGTAATGGGCCGCCCTATGGTTCAGCATGTATTAGAACAAGTGAAGGCGGTCAACCTTGAAAGTGTCGTTACTGTGGTTGGCTTTGGGGCAGACAAAGTTGCGGAATACATAGGACATGAAAGTGAATTAGTAGTACAGGAAGAGCAATTAGGAACAGGACATGCCGTTATTCAGGCAAAGGAACGCCTAAGAGATAAAGAGGGAACTACTATTGTTGTGTGTGGTGACACACCTTTAATTAAAGGTGAAACGTACATGGAATTATTTGCACACCATGAGCGCACAGGAGCAAAGGCAACGATTCTTACAGCCAAGGCACCAAATCCGTCTGGATATGGAAGGGTCATTCGAAATGAAGACAACGAAGTAGAAAGAATTGTCGAGCATAAAGATGCAAGTGAACAGGAGCTTATGGTAGATGAAATAAATACAGGTACTTATTGCTTTGATAATCAGGCCTTGTTTGCAGCGCTTGAGCATGTTTCAAATGATAACGCACAAGGAGAGTACTATTTGCCTGACGTCATTGAAATCCTTCGCAAACAGTCTGACGTAGTAAGTGGATTTTTAACGCCAGATTTTGAAGAAACACTTGGGATTAATGACAGAGTTGCCTTAGCGCAAGCGGAGGGAATTCTGAAACAACGAATTAATGAAAAGCACTTACGTAATGGAGTTGGAATCATTGATCCAAGCAATACGTACATTCATCCTGACGTTGTAATTGAACCGGATGCTATCATCCACCCAGGAACGGTAATTAAAGGAAATACTACCATTAAAAGCGATGCTGAGATTGGTCCCTTCACAGAAATAACGAATTGTTATATTGGAGAGAATACGGTTATTAAACAAAGCGTTGCGTCTGACAGCCATATAGGCGACCGCGTTAAGGTTGGACCATTTGCCCATATTCGTCCTGAATCTTCTATTGGAGATGAAGCGAAGATCGGTAACTTTGTTGAAATAAAGAAAACCACCCTTGAGCATAGTAGCAAGGTTTCTCACCTTAGTTATATTGGCGATGCGCATGTTGGAAGCAATGTTAATGTTGGTTGTGGTACAATTACAGTGAACTATGATGGAAAGAATAAATTTTTGACAACGATAGAGGACGATGCATTTATTGGATGTAACTCCAACTTAATTGCACCGGTCACAATTGGCAAAGGTTCTTACGTCGCTGCTGGCTCTACTATAACCAAAAATGTCCCTGAGGATTCGCTGTCTGTCGCGCGTGCCAGACAAACGAATAAAGAAGGGTACGCATCAAAAATCAAAAACAGACAAAAAGATTAACGGAGGGTTCTAACTCATGGCATCTACTTACAAAGATTCATCTTTGAAAGTATTCTCTTTAAACTCAAATCTTAAATTGGCGGAAGATATCGCTAATCACATTGGCACTACTTTAGGTAAATGTTCGGTTACACGATTCAGTGATGGAGAAATTCAAATCAACCTAGAAGAAAGTATTCGTGGCTGTGATGTTTATGTTGTCCAGTCAACATGCTCCCCTGTAAATGAACATTTAATGGAGTTATTAATTATGATTGATGCGCTTAAACGTGCATCAGCAAGATCTATCAATATTGTGATGCCTTACTATGGTTATGCCCGTCAGGACCGTAAAGCAAGATCCCGTGAACCAATCGCTGCGAAATTAGTAGCAGACCTTGTGGAAAGAGCTGGTGCTACAAGGGTGATCACACTTGATCTCCATGCACCGCAAATTCAAGGTTTCTTTGATATTCCGATTGACCACTTACAAGGGGTCCCTATCCTATCTGACTACTTTGAGACTAAAAACTTAGAGGATATCATTGTCGTTTCCCCAGACCATGGAGGAGTTACGCGTGCCCGTAAAATGGCTGATCGTTTAAAAGCACCAATTGGAATTATTGATAAACGTAGACCGCGTCCAAACGTTGCTGAAATAATGAATATTGTAGGTAACATTGAAGGCAAGACGGCGATATTAATTGATGATATCATTGATACAGCTGGTACCATCACACTTGCTGCAAATGCTTTAATAGAAAATGGAGCGAAAGAAGTGTATGCATGCTGTACACATCCTGTTCTTTCCGGTCCGGCAATTGAACGGATTGATAACTCAAAGATTAAGGAATTAGTTATTACAAACTCAATTCCTTTAACCGAAGATAAAAAGAGTGATAAGATCACGCCACTATCTGTTGCACCGTTAATCGGGGAAGCAATTATTCGAGTTCACGAATTACAATCGGTAAGTATTTTATTTGATTAAATGTTTAGCAGACTGATTTAATGGGTAATATCTAAATGGAGCGTATTTTAGAAATACTAGTAGAGTGTCACATGAAACTGATGAGAAGGCTTTGCTAGACACTGCGTAGAATATACACACGAAACATAAAAGAGAGAAAACGGCTAAGTTTTTTAACTAATTTGGAGGGTGATGAATATGGCAGTAAAGCTAAAATCAACAAACCGAGAAGATCTTACAAAATCAGCTACAAAACAAGTGAGAAACAGTGGGGGAGTCCCAGCTGTTGTATATGGTCAAGGTAAAGAACCGAAGTCTATATCTGTTGATAGCATTGAGCTTGTGAAGACAGTTCGCGATGAAGGTAGAAATGCTATCATTTCACTCGACTTAGAGAATAGTGAATCTGTCGATGTGATGCTGCATGATTATCAGATTGATCCGATTAAGGACGAGCTCATCCATGCTGACTTCTATGTTGTAAATATGTCTGAAGAGATGGATGTAGAGGTATCACTACGCTTTGAAGGAGAGGCACAAGGCGCTAAAGACGGCGGTGTACTACAACAGCCATTATACACATTACAGGTTCGTGCTAAGCCTAGCAGTATTCCAGAAGAGATTACAGTTGATGTAAGCTCCCTTGAAATTGGCGATAGCTTAACAGTTGCAGACCTATCAACATCTGGTAGCTACAAAATTCTAGATGAGCAAGATACTACGGTTGCAACGATCGTTGCTCCAGATACGCTTGATGATGTAGAAGAAGCACCAGAAGAGGGCGACAAGCCTGAACTAGTTGATCCTGAAGCAGAGACTCTAAACAAAGAGAATAAGTAGTACGTCTATCGTTAGGCATTGCTAAACTTAATTTTAATATTAATAGAAAAAATATATAGACCCTCCCTCTCCAAAGAGGGAGGTTTGTTGTATTTTATAACAAAAGCGAAGAGCGCACGTTTAGCGACGTACGAACTGGACTGAGCCGTAGGAGATAAAGGAATCACGATGAGGTACGAATCGATGATGACTTATTGTACGGAGGTAAAGGAAGTTGCGCTAGTCGCTGTGTGCTCGTAGCTAGCCGAAACAAAAGCGAAGAGCGCACGTTAAAGGAATCATGCCCCTGCAAAAGGGGTATGTCGACGTTGGCCGGCAAGGCCGAACTAAGTCGACCTACCTTAATTTGCAATCGATGATGACTTTCACCCTCCGGGTATAAGTGCGACTAAGCCTCTGGTTAACACCAATCGGCAAGTCTTCTTTATTGTACGGAGGTAAAGGAAGTTGCGCTAGTCGCTGTGTGCTCGTAGCTAGCCGAAACAAAAGCGAAGAGCGCACGTATATAATTTAAAAAGGGACGAGTGTAAATGAAGTGTATCGTTGGACTGGGTAATCCAGGGAAAAAGTATAAAGATACCAGGCATAATGCTGGCTTTATGGTGATAGATGAATTGCTACGCCGCCACGGCTGGTCTTTAAATAAATCCAAATTTAATGCTGATTATGCGATGGAGACGCTTAACGGAAGTAAAATGCTTCTTGTCGAACCACAGACATATATGAATCTATCCGGTGATGCAATTAGACCATTGCTTGATTATTATTCGATTGGTGTTGAAGATGTGCTTATTATCTATGATGATCTTGACTTGCCCCCAGGGAAGATAAGATTACGGCAAAAAGGTGGACATGGTGGTCATAATGGTATTAGGTCGACTATCTCTCATTTAGGAACCAAAGAATTTAAGCGAATCCGAATTGGTGTAGGCAGACCAACTACACCTGTACCCGTAGTAGATTACGTGCTAGGACAATTTCATAAAGCAGAGCAAAGCGATGTACAGCAAAGTATTGAGAAAGCTGCTGATGCATGCGAACTTTGGCTAGATAAGCCATTTTTAGAGGTAATGAATGACTATAATAGTTGACACCTGTATCAGTTAGGACGAGTTTGTTCCGCCATAACTTGCAGTAGGCACACCACCAATTGAAGTTTCACTTTATTGTGCTAGTTGGTGTTATTCTTACATAGGTATAAGGAAACAGCCTTGGGGTTAAACTAAACAAGACATCTTGTTGGTTTCCAAGGAGGTTAAAAGGTGCCTATTATTTATAAGTGTAGACATTGCACGAAGGAGATTGGAAGGTTAGATCATCAAATCGTCGAGTCAACCATGCTTGGTTTTGATCAATTAACCACAAAGGAAAAAGAAGATATGATAAAATACAAGACGAACGGTGACGTCGAGATAACGTCCATATGTGAAAGTTGTGAAGATACATTAGGTCACAATCCTCATTATCATGAGCTAGACTTTTTTATACAGTAGAAGCAATAAAGCTTTGGTGCTCAAGCCAAAGCATTTTTGCGTTTATTCAGCAGGCGGAGGTTTAGGAATGAAAGGTATTAATAAGTTTTTAAAATCTAAAGAAGATATCCAATCTATTATAAGTGGAATAGAAAGTGGCATGAAGGAACAGCTCGTAGCAGGGCTCTCTGGCTCTGCGCGGAGTATTCTTGTGTCCATCTTAAACGAATCGACAAAACGGCCTGTTTTATTAGTAACCCATCAGCTTGTCCAGGCCCAGCAATTATATGATGATTTATCCGAAATCATGGAAGAAGATACTGTCCATCTTTATCCTGTTAACGAGTTAATAGCCTCCGAGATAGCGATTGCCAGCCCAGAGCTGAGGAGTCAGCGAATTGAATCTCTAACAGCTTGGGCAAACCGTGAGACAGGAGTTTTGATTGCGCCAGTAGCCGCATTGAAGCGCTTACTCCCGCCCACACACTACTGGGAAAACTACCAGCTCGAATTTAAGCTTGGTGAAGAGATAAAGATCGATAACTATCTGTCCTCTTTAATTGATATGGGCTACGAGCACGCTTCCATGGTTGCTTCACCAGGAGAGTTTAGTAGACGTGGCGGTATTATTGATATTTATCCTATAACAGAAGAGCATCCTATTCGTATTGAGTTATTTGATGAGGAAATTGACTCAATACGCTATTTTGATGCAGGGACACAGCGTTCGTTGGATACATTACAGGAGGTAATGGTTGGCCCGGCAACAGAGTTATTGCTCACACAAGAGGATATTCTATCAGGAGGGGAACGCCTCGAAGAAGCCCTGGCAGTTAGCATGAAGAGTCTTAAGTCTTCTGAAGCAAAGGAAACACTCAATGAATCCCTATCTCATGATATTGATCGATTAAAAAACCTTGAACGTTTTCAGGAAATGTACAAATATATTGGGTATCTTTATCAAGAACCTGCTAGTTTATTAGATTACTTACCAGATAATGGTTTGATTATCATGGATGAAATGAGCCGTATTCAGGAAACAGCAATAAACCTTGATACGGAAGAAGGAGAATGGTATAGCAGCCTCCTGGAGACGAACAGGATGGTGAAAAACAGTAAGTTCTCTTTTGACTGGAACCAGGTTTGGGACCATCTAGAGCACCAACGTCTCTACATGTCTGTTTTCCTGCGACATATACCAAACACGCAACCACAAAACATTATAAATCTGTCATCACGGGCGATGCAGGAATTCCATGGGCAAATGCATTTATTTAAGAATGAATTGCTTCGCTGGGAAAAAGGTGAATTTTCAGTTGTTATTCTGGCACCAAATGAAAAACGGGCAGAGAAAATTCATTCCATCCTTACAGACTATGACATTGAGGCGTCTGTAACGAAGAACCTTGAACTGCCTGCTGAAAAGCCCGTTATAACGGTAGGAAATATGAATGGCGGTATTGAACTGCCTATGCATAAGCTTGTTTTAATTACCGAGAAGGAATTATTTAAAAAGCAGACAAAGCGAAAAAGAAGACAGCAGAAGATATCTAATGCCGAGCGGATCAAAAACTACCAAGAGTTAAAGGTAGGCGATTACGTGGTGCACGCCAATCACGGGATTGGCCGCTATCTTGGTATTGAGACATTGGAATTAAACAATATGCATAAGGATTATATGCTTATTAAGTATTCCGGTGATGACAAGCTGTTTGTACCAATAGATCAGATTGATCAGGTTCAAAAATTCGTTGGTTCAGAAGGTAAGGAGCCTAAGTTATATAAGCTTGGTGGGAGTGAATGGTCCAAGGTTAAACGTAAGGTACAGTCTTCTGTCGAGGATATTGCGGATGATTTAATTAAACTCTATGCTGAGCGTGAGGCACAAAGAGGTTATGCATTCTCCGGGGATACGGAGATGCAGCGTGAATTCGAAGCGTCCTTCCCTTATCAGGAAACAGAGGATCAATTAAGATGTATTGAAGAAATTAAAGTTGATATGGAGCGAGAAAGACCAATGGATCGCTTGCTTTGTGGGGATGTTGGTTATGGTAAAACAGAGGTGGCAATCCGTGCTGCCTTTAAAGCGGTGGCTGACGGCAAACAAGTTGCTATCCTTGTACCAACAACGATTCTTGCCCAGCAGCACTATGAAACAATACGGGAAAGATTTCAGGACCATGCCATTAACATTGAATTAATGAGTAGATTCCGCACGCGAAAACAACAAACCGAAACAACAAAAGGATTAAAAAAGGGTACGGTTGACGTTGTAATTGGAACACATCGAATTCTTTCCAAGGATTTGGAATACCGTGATCTTGGACTATTAATAGTTGATGAGGAACAGCGCTTTGGAGTAAAGCATAAGGAAAAGATAAAACAAATGAAAACAAATGTGGATGTCTTAACGCTTACGGCTACTCCAATTCCACGTACGCTTCATATGTCGATGCTTGGTGTTAGAGATCTCTCTGTTATTGAAACACCACCCGAGAATCGCTTTCCAATCCAGACTTATGTTATGGAATATAATCCAATCTTTATGAGAGAAGCCATTGAGCGAGAAATGGCCCGAGGTGGACAGGTTTTCTTCCTATACAACCGTGTGGAGAATATCGATAAGGTAGCAAGAGATTTAGGTACACTTGTAGGAGATGCGCGTATTGCTGTGGCACATGGTCAAATGAATGAGTCGGAGCTGGAGAACGTTATTTTTGCCTTTTTAGAAGGAGAATATGATGTATTGGTAAGCACAACCATCATTGAGACAGGTGTGGACATACCGAATGTGAATACCTTAATTGTAAACGATGCAGACCGTATGGGACTAAGTCAGCTGTACCAACTGCGTGGTCGAGTCGGACGTTCTAATCGTGTTGCTTATGCGTATTTTACCTATAAAAAAGATAAGGTACTTACAGAGGTAGCAGAAAAAAGGCTTCAGGCAATTAAAGAGTTTACCGAGCTTGGATCCGGGTTTAAAATTGCTATGCGCGACCTATCCATTCGTGGGGCTGGTAATTTGCTAGGCTCTCAGCAGCATGGTTTCATTGATTCTGTTGGTTTTGATATGTATTCACAAATGTTAAAAGATGCCATTGATGCAAGAAAAGCAGGTAAGGAACTTGAGGATATCACGCCATTTGAGCCGGAGCTTGCCTTAAATCTTGATGCTTACATTCCAGAAACGTACATCCCTGATGAGAAGCAAAAAATTGATATTTATAAGCAATTCCAAACCATTGAAGAATCAGAGGATATTACAGAGTTAACAGATGAATTAATGGATCGTTTTGGTGACTATCCTGAAGAAGTAGAGAATTTATTTACTGTAACGAAGCTCAAGATGAGTGCGAAGCAGGAAAGAGTCGAATCGATTAGCGAAAAAAATACCAAAATTGAGTTACTTGTTGAAGAGAACCGCAGTCAACAAATTGACGGTGCCAAATTATTTGAGCTTGCAAATAATTATGGCAGGAATGTCCAGTTAGGAACAGAAAGTAATAAACTGAAAATCGTCTTTAAAAGCACACAGGACTCAAAACATCAACGGTATGAGATCGTTTCAAAATTTATTCAAGAGCTAAATAAGCTTGATCGGGAATAATGGACTACGATTTGGCGACGAATGCTTTTATACCCATGCAGTAAGTTTAAAAATTCCTATACTTTTTTTCCTGTAGCTGTGAAAAATTGGTTCATCATGTATAGTCTTCCTAAGTTGATTCATACTAAGTTCACAGTTGGTGAATGATGACCCCGTGAGAAAAGGATTAACAGAAAAAAGAAATTTACTATCACCAATTTTCACCAAAGGAAAGTGAGGCTACTGAGAATGAAAGCAACAGGTATCGTTCGTCGTATTGATGATCTTGGAAGAGTAGTTATTCCCAAAGAAATCAGAAGAACTCTAAGGATCCGGGAAGGCGACCCACTTGAAATTTTTGTGGATCGAGAAGGCGAAGTTATTTTAAAGAAATATTCTCCTATTAATGAACTTGGACAATTTGCCAAAGAATATGCTGAAGCGCTATTTGATTCCCTACATTCACCAGTTATAATTTGTGACAGGGATGAAGTTATCGCGGTAGCAGGAGAATCGAAAAAAGATTATCTTAACAAAAATATTAGCCCTGATATTACAAAAATTATTGAAAATCGCTCCCCGGTCTTTGAAACAGAAAAAGGAAACATGGAAGTTATTGATGGAAAAGAATTTGAACTACATTCCTATTGTATAAGCCCCATTATTGCAAATGGGGATCCAATCGGTTGTGTGATGGTCTTTTCCAAGGAAGAGAAATTAACTAAAGTAGAACAAAAATCAATTGAAACAGCTGCAAGCTTTCTGGCCAGGCAAATGGAGTAATAGAGCAGAGGCACCAGATACAGGTGACTAAAACTATCTCGGAAAAGGCCCTATAGAGTGGACAGGTTACGATGTCTCCTATAGGGTACTTTTGTGTATACGGCTTTGGTTTGACAGGCTAAAGCGCTTAGGAGAGGTGGTTATTATCAGCCTGACAGGTGTGCTATAATAGAGACAAATTTAACGGAATTAAAGGGCGTTAGTCATGAGCAGGAACGAAACAAATCAGCTGTTAAAGGGTGCTCTTCTGCTGACGGCAGCTGGTATACTCAGCAAGCTGTTAAGTGCGGGGTATCGAATCCCATTGCAAAACCTCACGGGAGACATAGGGTATTATGTGTATCAACAGGTTTACCCGATACTTGGAATAGTTATGGTACTATCCTTGTATGGATTTCCTGCCGCTATATCAAAGATACGGTCCGAAACTGCTGGCAAAGCGGACGTGCAAACAATACGTAATTTTTATTTTCCATTGTTCCTTATATTGGTTATTCTGAACGGTTCTTTGTTCCTTTTCTTATTTATTAATGCACCAAATCTGGCAAGATGGATTGGGGACCCTGAACTTGTAAGTACATACCGCGTAACGGCAATTATTTTTCTTTTTGTCCCTTTTTTGGCGCTTTTGCGGGGGAGCTTTCAAGGGGAGCGACGAATGGCCCCAACGGCCATTTCACAAGTAACGGAGCAATTAATACGCGTCACGCTACTTATTACAGCTGCTATCGTAATAAGTGTAAAACAACTTGATATTTATGAAATAGGACATGCAGCGGCAATTGCCTCCATTGTAGGGGCTTTAGCGGGCACAGCTGTATTATTTGTGCTCTTTATGAAGGACATGCCAAGGAGTCGGGAAAAAGAAATAATAGAAATCCCCTGGAACTATTATGTCCGGACAATGTTATTGTTCGGAGCAGTCGCGGCGCTAAACCATATGGTCCTTCTCGTGATACAGTTTGCTGATACCTTTACATTGCTCCCAGGGTTAATTGAATCTGGTCTTGCTAAACAGGAGGCAATGGAGGCAAAGGGGGTATTTGATCGGGGCCAACCCTTAATTCAATTAGGAACGGTCCTCGGCTCTTCTTTTGCTTTGGCCCTCCTGCCAACTATCTCTCAGGAACGTCTAAAACAACAGCCAGCTTTATTTTACCAATATATGAGAGGGGCCCTTCTTTTTAGCTTTTATTTAGCATTGGGAGCTACCATCGGTTTGGTTCTTATTTTTAGAGAAGTGAATGTATTATTGTTTCAAAATGAACAAGGAACGGCTGATTTACGACTATTAGTCGTTTCGATCCTTCTTTGCTCGTTATCCGTTACGGCGGCGTCTATTTTACAAGGTCTTGGACATGTGAAAAGGACAGCAGGCTTTATCCTTGGAGCATTTTTTATCAAGTGGATTGCCAATCAACTGTTGGTTCCTCCCCTTGGTATTACGGGTAGTGCATTGGCCACCGTCTTAAGTCTGCTCCTGCTGTGTGCTGTTACCTTATATGAATTAAAGCGCAAGCTTCCAAAGTTGAACTTTATGAAAGTCGTGAATCTACGGGCAATGCTGACTGCGATTGGAGCGATGATTGTTTATGTGCTCGGCATGCATGCATTGCTAGCAGACCTATTTCAATCAAGCAGATGGCTTTTGCTGCTTTATGTTATATTTATCGCCTTTACTGGGGGAGGATTGTACTTATTTTGTTTGTTACGCTTTCGGGCATTTAACAAAAGTGAACTGAGTATGCTGCCATTTTCCACCTATTTATTACGTTTTTATAAAGGAAGGGAAAAAAATGAACAGAATTGATGTTATTGGTCTAGGTGCTGGAGATATTGATCAGCTCCAGCTTGGACTCTACAAAAAGTTACTACAAGAAAATCAAACAATTTTTACCCGCACAATAGACCATCCCGTGATACGTTCACTAAAAGAAGAGGGTGTGTCCTTTGAAGCCTTTGATCAGCTCTATGAGGCAGAGGATCGATTTCAAGAGGTTTATCAAAACATAGTAGATGCCCTGCTTGAGCATGCAAAGCATCGATCACTCATTTATACGGTGCCAGGCCATCCGATGTTAGCAGAGAAAACCGTCCAGCTCCTCCTTGAACAAGAGGAAGTAGAGGTGAATGTCTTAGGGGGCCAAAGCTATCTTGATGATCTATTCACAGCACTACGAATTGACCCGATAGAAGGGTTTCAATTTGTCGATGGAACGGCTTTTTCAAGAAGTGATTTAAACTATCAGCAGCATCTGATTTTTTGTCAGGTGTATGATCGTTTCATTGCTTCGGAAGTAAAGTTAAGTCTATTAGAGGATTTGCCTGCCGATTATATGGTGACTATCATGGAAGCAGCAGGCAGCGAGGCAGAGCAGATTCGCCAAGTTCCACTGGAAGAACTCGATCATGCGATGGAAATTAGTAACCTAACAAGTGTGTATGTACCGCCAGTGTCAGAAACGTTATTAAATCATACCTTCAATAGACTTCGTGAGGTTATTGCTGTATTAAGAAGTCCTGAAGGCTGTCCGTGGGATCGTAAGCAAACCCATGAAAGCTTGCGGGAATATGCTATAGAAGAAGTGTATGAGCTAATTGATGCGATCGACAACCAAGATGATGAAAATATCATTGAGGAGCTTGGCGACATTCTCCTTCAAGTGATGCTTCATAGCCAGATTGGGGAAGATGATGGATACTTTACAGTAGATGATGTAATTCGAGCTGTTACAGATAAAATGATACACCGCCATCCACATGTATTTGCTGACCGTCACGTTGATTCTGTTGAAGAGGTATATAAAAACTGGGAAGAGCTTAAAAAAGAGGAAAAACCAGGGGAACGCACTTCCGTTCTAGATGGCGTTCCAAAGAATCTACCATCTCTAGCAAAAGCCGTAAAGCTACAGAAAAAGGCTGCCAAAACAGGGTTTGACTGGGAGGAAGTAAAAGACATCTGGGCTAAGCTGACGGAAGAGTTAGATGAGGTAAAAGAAGCAATATCCGATGACAATAAAGAAGAAATAGAAAAGGAATTTGGCGATATTCTATTTGTCATTGCCAACCTGTCAAGGTATTATAAAATAAACCCTGAAGTTGCTCTAAATCGCACAAATGAGAAGTTTACTAGCAGGTTTGCATTTATTGAAGAACAGCTTGGGGAGCAACAAAAAGATATTCAAAAAGCAACCCTGCAGGAAATGGATGAACTGTGGGATAAAGCAAAGGAAAGAGAGGGATTGAATTGAGACTAGATAAATTTTTAAAGGTTTCTCGATTGATTAAGCGAAGGACGCTGGCAAAGGAAGTTGCTGATCAGGGACGTATTACAATAAATGGTGTTACGGCAAAAGCATCATCAACTTTATCAAAAGGTGATGAACTGGTTATTAGATTTGGCCAGAAGCTTGTGACCGTAAAAGTCAATGAGTTAAAGGAAATCGTGAGAAAAGATGAAGCGGAAATGTTATACAGTGTAATTAAAGAAGAGAAAGTAAACAGCTAGTTCTAACCTTGTCCCTCCTGTCATAAAGTAATAATGATAAGGAGGGTTTTACAATGAACTATTATGAAAATAAAGAAACTACTACGCGTGTACAAGCAGATCATGCGGTGAAAATTAATAATCGGAAGAACCTTGAGATCAGTGGTGTAAAAGAAGTGGACAGCTTTGATAATGAGGAATTTCTTTTAGAAACAGTTATGGGGTATTTGATTGTAAGAGGGCAGAACCTGCAGCTGAAAAACCTTGATGTAGGGGAAGGCCTGATTACCATTAAGGGGAAAATTTATGAGCTTTCCTATGTCGATGAGCAACAGCAGGAGAAAGCTAAAGGGTTCTTTAGCAAGCTTTTCAAATGACCCTTAGCACGCAGTTCTTGACAATGCTTACAATGGTTTCAAGCGGTTTCTATCTGGGTATAGTACAGGACACCTTTCGTCGATTTACACCATACTGGAAAAAGAGGGTTGTCCTCACCTATACCATGGAAATAAGTTTTTGGTTAACCCAGACGCTTATTGTGTTTTATGTCTTATTTCGGGTAAACGGGGGAGAGTTGCGCTTTTATATATTTGCAGCTTGTTTGCTAGGTTTTGCTACCTATCAAGCCTTAGCCGCTGACTCTTATAAAAAGCTTCTTGAGCATATTATTCGTATCATGACAGCTGTCTATCGCTTCGTTGAACGTTGTGTGATAGCGTTGATAATTACCCCCATTAAATGGATATTAAAACTCCTCTGGACGATTACCTTTCATGTATTTAAATTATTAGGGACGGTACTTTTATTTTTACTAACCGTTATCATAGCCCCGATTGGCTGGATATTCGGATTCATCTATCGGCTATTACCAGAAGGTTTTAAAAAAAACATTCGCAAACTTGCAGGATTTTATAGTAAAATGAAGAATATATGTATAAAGCTAATGAAACGCCTGAAAAGGAGGTAGAAGCTTTGTCTTCTAACAAAGAATCGGTAGCAAAACTAAATTCAAATTATACGCAGCAATATGATGTTTACATACAAAGACAGAAGAGAAAGAAGCAACGTTTGGTCCGTAGGCTGGTATTATTCTCTATTGTTGTCGCCATTGTAATAGGAGGCATTGCTGCATACCATGTGAAACAACGAACGGTTTATGCGGAGAAGCTTGACCAATATGAGGAGCTTGAAAAGGAACTGTCGGTATTGGAAAAGAAAGAAGTGAACCTGAAAGAAGAAATATCCTTGTTAAATGATGAGGATTACGTGTTAGAAATAGCCCGTACGAACTACTTCTTCTCAAAAGAGGGAGAGCTTATTTTTAAGATACCTGAGGAAGACCCCTCTTATTGACACACTTTTGAAAGCTTCGCTATAATATAATACAAAGCATTTGTGTTTTATGTAGCACATTAAAAACGAGGATGAAAGATTGCTCGTTTTTTTTAAAATTTTAAGGAGGAGCATTTTTTTATGTCAATCGAAGTAGGCAGCAAGTTGCAGGGAAAGGTAACAGGGATCACTAATTTTGGGGCTTTTGTGGAGCTGAAAGAAGGCACTACTGGGCTCGTACACATTAGTGAGGTTGCCGATAACTATGTCAAAGACATTAACGAACACCTGAGTGTGGGTGATGAAGTTACGGTCAAAGTAATTAATGTCGGGAAGGATGGCAAGATTGGACTGTCGATCAAGAAAGCAAAAGACAAACCAAAGCGTCCGCAACGTGATACGAGGGAGCGTACAGAGTCATTTGAATCTAAAATGAATCGTTTCCTTAAAGACTCTGAAGACCGTTTATCCTCTTTGAAGAAACACACGGAATCCAAACGCGGAGGACGGGGTGCTAAGAGAGGATAGCAGTTGCTGTCTATAGACAATGCTCTATGAAGATAAAAAACAGGAATCACCAGCTGTGGTGATTCCTGTTTTTTAATTTATAACTTAGAAATGGCAAAATAAAAACCCCTCTGCATCATGCAGAGGGGTAAGTGATAGCGGCGGAGGGGATCGAACCCACGACCTCACGGGTATGAACCGTACGCTCTCGCCAGCTGAGCTACGCCGCCAAAATAAGTCAACAAAAAATATAATACATCAGGACAGCCCATGTGTCAATAGATTTTGAGAAAAAATGATAGGATGCCTCCCATTTGAAGGAGGCATCCTACAATGTCGCACACATCGCCCTTCCCTGATAAGGGTTTTGCTCCTTAACACGTATGCCCATCATGGCGGGGGCATGACGTTCAAATCGCAAGGGGATTCCCGGCGAAAAGCGTATCATCGATTCATCCTATAAAGGTAGGTCGACTAAAACCGGCCTTGCCGGCCAACGCTGACATTTCCCTTCTTACTTGTCTGTTTGTAGATTCGTACGGGTTTGCATTTTAGCTGCAGTTTTATCTGCCATTTGCTTATTGTAGGCTTCATCTTCTTCGACTGGTTTTGTCTTTTTGATAAAGAAGGAGAGAGCGAACCCAATTAATGCAAAGACGGTTGCCACTGTAAAGGCATCGTTAATTCCTTCGATAGTAGCAAGGTTTTCGATAACCCCCATTTGTTTTTCTGTAGGCATCCCAGTAGCCGGCATAAATTCTGGTATATGTTTGGCTGTTTGGGCACTCATTACTGTAACTAAAAAGGCTGTACCAATTGAACCAGACATTTGGCGTAAGGTATTGGCCATCGCGGTACCGTGAGAATAAAGTCGTCTTGGAAGCTGATTTAACCCAGCGGTCATAATGGGCATCATAATCATGGAAATACCGATCATTCGTGCAGTATATAATGCCATCATGGAATAATATCCTGTGCTGTCAGTCAGGTTTGCAAAGAAATAGGTTGTCACTGCTGTAAGGAATAAACCGACTAAAGCCAGTGGACGGGCGCCAATTTTATCAAATAGTTTACCAGTAATAGGTGACATGATTGCTGAAATTAAAGCGCCGGGCAATAGCAATAGACCAGACTCAAGTGGTGAGAAACCACGGATGTTTTGTAAATAGATTGGAATTAGGATCATGGCTGCAAACATGGCCATGGTTACTACTACGCTGATAACTGTAGTTAGAGAGAACATATTGTATTTAAATACGCGAAACTCAAGCATTGGTGTTTTCATGCGAAGCTGTCTTCGAACAAAGAAAAACATAATAGCTGCACCAATTGCAAGTGTCAAAATAACAGTAAGACTTCCCCATCCCTTTTCTCCTGCACTACTAAACCCATAAAGCAGGCCGCCAAAGGCGAATGTGGAAAGGACGATGGACTTAACATCTACTTTTGGATTAGATAGTTTGGTTACATTTCGTAATAAGAAATAGGCAAGGATAATATCGATTACGACAATTGGGAATACAATAAAGAATAGTACACGCCAAGAATAATTTTGCACAATGATCCCTGATAGTGTTGGACCAATGGCTGGGGCAAACATCATTGCTAGACCAATATATCCCATGGCTGCACCACGTTTTTCAATACTAAATAGGCTTAGGATGACATTCATTAGGAGTGGCATCATTATTCCAGCACCAGATGCTTGTACGACACGTCCGGCCAGAAGCGTTGGGAAAGAAAATGATAATCCACAAATTAGTGTTCCGAGAGCAAATAAGGACATTGCTGTAAGGAACAAATGCCTTGTTGAAAACTTCTCCATAAGAAAAGCGGTTATGGGAATAAGAATTCCGTTAACCAGCATGAAAATCGTCGTCAGGGATTGTGCAGCGTTTGCTGACATATCCATATCTACAATCATGACTGGTAATGCTATATTCAAAAGTGTTTGGTTTAAGATAGCAACAAATGCACCCATGACCATAACGAATATTATGGGTTTTTTAGGTACCTCTGAAGCCTCTACATATGCTGAACGATCTTTCATTGTATATCATCTCCGATTAATTTCATTTTTTCTTGAACTAACTGATGCAAACGCAACAGTTCTTCTAAGTCTTGTTCACTAATTTCTCCTAACGGATCCAGCCGTTTAAAATATAATGCATGCGTTTCCTCTTTTTTTTCTTTTCCGAGCGGGGTTAAACTCAGAACAATGGCCCTTCTGTCAGCTTTAGAATGTTCTCGCTGGATGTAATTTGCCTTTACTAATCGATCAACGGTAGTGGAAACAGCGCTCTTTCCACTATTCATTCGTTCGCATAATTGAGCCAAACTAAGGTTTGGTTCATCATCCAATATTTTAAGGATTTGTAACTGCACTACTGTAACACCAAGCTCATTGGCATGATGCCACATCTGCTTATGGAAGATATTGTGCATCTTGCGAAAGGAATACGTAATGTGCCTGATCTTTTCTTCGTTATCCATGCAATTCAACTCCTAGTTGTAAATTAGTTCATGCACGAACATTTCGGCATAAGAAGTATTATATGAAATAGTGGATACTTTGGCAAGGGGTTTTTACTAGAAATATAAAAGTAATTATTTTCTGTGAAAGGGAATTACGCAGCTTATGTAACATGTGAAGTTATAAATACTTCGTTTCGCCATAACCTCAGCTGATTCGGCAATGAAATTTTCTTAAAGCGAAATCATAATTAGGTGGTTTATCGACTAAATTGCGCTATGTAATGGGTTACTGCCTGCAGACAAAAAACTTCTTACCATGTAGAACTCTGCTGAAGTACTAAAAAGACGTCGAACGATTTATGGGACCTGCTCTGTTGTTTTGACAAAAAAAGAAGTCATAATGTGGTTTAATTAACCTCACTAATGACGGGAGTGGTTTTATATGAGTTCAATTTCTGGGATAGATCCTGGTGTATATGGAGCAGAGAATGGTAATAAGGTGAAAGCGCTTCGAAGAAAGGTCCATACTAAAGTTTCAACGCTGTTTTTGGATAAAGGGATACTCTACTACATTGTTGGCTTTCTGTTGGGACGAGCTGTTATCCTTTCTGCAGTATCGCCTTTTGCAGTAGCGTTTCTCGCAACGATGTGGTTTGTTCATCGAGAAAAAACAGCCAGATCCCTTCTCGCTGTTTTAGCGGGTGCGTTAACTTATTCAATCCCGCAAAGTATTTTTCTTTCTATTGCTATATTGTTATTTATTTTAATGGCCGGGTTTTTTAAGAAAGTCAAAAGGCAGCAGATCCTTATTCCTCTATTTGTCTTTTCTTCCACAGTGGCAACCCGTCTATTTCTATATTCTCTTAATGGGCAGTTAAGCTCCTATGAATGGTTGCTACTCTTTGTCGAGGGTGTTCTGGGAACGGTCCTTGTATTAATCTTTATGCAGAGTATCCCACTTTTATCCCCTAAACGTTATAAACCGAGTTTGAAAAATGAAGAAATTGTCTGTGTGATTATTCTTATAGCATCCATTCTCACAGGTACAATTGGATGGGAGCTATATGGTGCCTCGGCGGAGCAGGTTTTGTCTAGATACTTTGTATTGCTATTATCGTTTGTTGGAGGTGCAGCGATTGGTTCTACCGTTGGGGTAGTAGCGGGGCTAATTCTATCCCTTGCGAATGTAGCCAATCTTTATCAGATGAGCTTGCTCGCATTTTCTGGCCTACTTGGTGGCTTACTTAAGGAAGGGAAGAAGCCAGGGGTGGCTGCTGGTTTACTTGTCGGTACTTTTCTAATTGGCATTTATGGTGATGCTGCCAATGTTGTACCATCCATCATAGAGTCATCTATGGCGATCGTCTTATTCCTACTAACGCCAGCAAGTATCTTTAAACGGATTGCCCGCTATATCCCTGGAACAGAAGAATACACGAAAGAGCAAGAACAGTATTTACAAAAAGTCCGCAATGTGACGGCAAAACGTGTCGAGCAGTTTTCCGATGTGTTTGAAGCCCTATCGAAAAGCTTTAACACCATGGATCCACCCGAACTGGAAGAAGAGGATTCAAAGCGAGAAACAGACTATTTTCTAAGCCAGGTGACAGAGAAAACATGTCAGACCTGCTTTATGAAGGAACGCTGCTGGCAGAAGCAGTTTGATAAGACCTATGCTTATATGGAAGAAATGAAAGAGGATATGGCGGAAGGAAATGAGCCAAACCGAAAAGTAGCCAGGGAGTTTGAAAATTACTGTGTCAAATCTAAGAAGGTAGTAGAAGCAATGAAAGAGGAAACGTCCTTCTTGGAAGCAAATAGAAGGTTGAAACAACAAGTAATGGGAAGCAAGCGGTTGGTAGCAGATCAATTACAAGGTGTTTCGGAGGTAATGGATGACTTTGCAAAAGAGATTTTAAAAGAAAGGCAGCAGCATGAGCAGCAGGAGGTGCAAATTATTAATGCACTGAAGCATATGGGAATAGATCTTGAAAAGCTTGACATCTACCGTCTTGAAAAAGGCAGTGTGGACATCGATATGACGGTTAGTTTTTATAGTTATAACGGAGAGGGCTCTAAGCTGATTGCACCTGTTCTCTCAGATATATTAAACGAAATGATTATCGTGAAGGAAGAGGAGATTTCGCCATTCCCAAATGGGTATAGTTACATCTCCTTTGGCTCAGCAAAAGCGTTTGTTGTGGAAACAGGTGCCTCCAATGCAGCGAAGGGTGGAGGACTTGTATCAGGTGATAGCTTTACAACAATAGAGCTTGGTGCAGGGAAATACGCTATGGCAATTAGCGATGGAATGGGGAACGGAAAACGTGCCAGAGAGGAAAGCATGGAAACATTAAGACTCTTACAGCAAATTTTGCAGACCGGTATTCCAGAGAAGGTAGCTATCAAGTCTATTAATTCTATTCTTTCCTTAAGAACAACGGATGAGATGTTCGCCACATTAGACCTAGCAGTGATCGATTTGCATAATGCGTTTGTTCGCTTTTTAAAAATTGGTTCATCACCAAGTTTCATTAAACGAGGAGACAAGCTTATTCGCGTGGAGGCAAGCAATTTACCAATGGGAATTATTCAGGAGTTCGATGTAGACATCGTGAATGATCAGCTTATGGCGGGGGATGTCCTTATTATGATGAGTGACGGAATATTTGATGGTCCAAAGCATGTGGAAAACACAGATATGTGGTTAAAACGAAAAATCCGTGAAATGAAGACAGAGGATCCTCAAGAAATTGCTGATTTATTACTAGAGGAGGTTGTTCGGACACGCGCTGGTGAAATTGAAGATGATATGACCGTGCTTGTGGCTAAGATTACCGAGAACAAACCAGAATGGGCAGCAGTTCCTGTTTATCGTGACAAAGCGCAATAGAGTAGGAATATGGCTTGTGAAAATGTATAAACCTTCCTTTTTCTGGCGATGATGTTACTGGAATAAACGGGAGGTAGATGGTTTTGAAAAAAGGTACGATAAAGCAAATATTACTTATAACAGACGGATGTTCTAATAAGGGGGAAGACCCAGCTGCTACTGCTGCGCTTGCAAATCAGCAAGGTATCACCGTAAATGTAATTGGGATTATGGAAGATACACACACAGAAGAGACAGAAGGGTTACAAGAAGTCGAGGAGATCGCGCAATCAGGCGGCGGGGTAAGTCAGCTTGTCTATAAGCAATCCCTATCCCAAACTGTACAGATGGTTACAAAACAGGCTATGACGCAAACATTGCAAGGCTTTGTAAACAAGGAACTAAAGCAAATACTCGGCTCAGAGCAATCCATGGAAGACCTTGATCCGGAAAAACGAGGAGAAATTATGGAAGTTGTGGAGGATATGGGGGAGACATGTGACCTGGAAGTACTTGTACTCGTTGATACAAGCGCCAGTATGCATGATAAACTTGAGACAGTGAAGGAAGCATTAATCGATCTTTCGCTCAGCTTAAATGCAAGAATCGGACGGAATCGGTTCAGCATTTTTAGTTTCCCTGGTAAACGCAAGGATATGGAAAAAGTATTTGACTGGTCTCCGAGACTTGATTCCATTTCCACTATCTTTCCAAAGCTAACGAGTGGTGGTATTACACCAACAGGTCCAGCGATTAGGGAAGCAATGTATCAGTTTGGAAAGAAAACCTTATTAAGGAGCTTCAGGGATGATGAAGCAGGATTGGAAGAAGCATGATTCGGAAGTTAGACCAGGGATGTTCATTGAAGGTAAATGGCACAAAAAGAAATATCTAATTAAGAAAAAGCTTGGAGCAGGTGCAATCGGCTCCGTCTACTTATGTGATGTCAATGGACGACCTGCCGCACTAAAAATTAGTGACAATAGCACATCAATGACGGTAGAGGTCAATGTACTAAAATCACTTGAAAAGGTCCAGGGTACTCGTCTTGGGCCTTATTTATTGGATGTCGATGATTGGGCATCCCCGCTTGGGGCAAAGTATTCCTTTTATGTCATGGAATACTTAAAGGGAGAACCCTTAGGTGCCTTTATTCAACAGCAGGGGAAAGAATGGCTTGGCGTTTTCATGCTCCAGCTTTTGGAGGATCTAAACAAACTTCATCAGTCTGGATGGGTTTTCGGTGATTTAAAGACAGAGAACTTGATGGTCATCCAGACACCGCCAAGGCTTCGGTGGGTGGATGTGGGAGGAACCACACAAATTGGTCGAGCAATTAAGGAGTACACTGAGTTTTATGATCGGGGATATTGGGGAATGGGGACAAGAAAGGCTGAACCGAGCTATGATTTATTCGCCTTTGTGATGGTGTTCTTACATGTATATTATCCAAAGCGGTTTGAAAAAGGGGCCAACCCAGAAGCAACTTTAATGCGAAAAATCAATGAGGTAAAAGCACTTACACCATATCGTCATGTATTGAAAAAAGCGTTAATTGGCAAATACACTTCAAGTGCTGATATGAAAAGAGAACTAATACAGCTGTTACAAAGGGTTCAACACCATAAACAAACACAAACTCGTACCCAGAGTAGGAAAAAGACGAAATCGACAAAACCGGTTGCAATGGAAATAGGCGGCTTAACCTTCTTAGCTGTTGGCTACTATTTGTTATCCCTGCTTTTATAGTCTGGTTCAGCAGTGGAGCTTGCTTTATTCCCTGCTAATTCTGTGATAGGATGAACAAAAATGGGTTAGTTGGAGATGCACATAATGAAAAACACAATCCTTTCTTTTATAAAGGGAAAACAGTTACTTACAATGAATGCTACCGTCCTTATAGGGGTGTCCGGGGGGCCTGACTCCATGGCGCTTTTACACTTTCTTAAAAGTTTGCGAAAGGAGTGGCAGCTTAAACTCATTGCAATTTCTGTAGACCATCAATTACGGGGAGAGGAGTCCTTGGAGGACCTTCACTATGTAAAGGAAATGTGCAAGCAGTGGGATATTCAATTTGTTGGAACTTCTTTGGACGTTCCTGCGTATAAAGAAACACACCACCTTGGAACCCAAATTGCTGCGAGGGAGCTTCGTTATCAGTTCTTTGCTGAACAAATGCAACGTTTTAATGCATCCTATCTAGCGTTGGGTCATCACGGGGATGACCAAGTCGAGACAATGTTAATGGAATTTGTCCGTTCAGCAAGCTCAAACACTTTATCAGGGATTCCTGTTAAAAGAACCTTTGCGACAGGTAGAATTATTAGACCATTTCTCTGTGTCACCAAAAAAGAAATTGAAGCCTACTGTGTTGCAGAACAAATCGTTCCGAGAATAGATCCTTCTAACAATGAGATAAATTACACACGGAATTATTTTAGAAAACAAGTTCTACCATTAATAAAAGAAAAAAACAGTAATATACATACAACAATGCAGCACTTAAGTGAAACCCTTCAAGAGGATGAAAACTTCCTCCAGATGGAAGCTAAAAATATGGTTAAAGCTGTGGTTGGAACTAATCTCTCCAATTGTGAAGCCATGTTTGAAATTAATAGCTTCAAGCAGTACCCCCGCGCTTTACAAAGACGTGCCTTTCATCTAATATTAAATTATCTGTATGAAGATTTGCCAAAGAACCTATCTTATGTACACGAAGCGCATTTTTTCTCATTATTACAAAGTGAAAAAAGCAATGTCCAAATTGATTTCCCCCACCATTTAAAGTTGGAAAAGTCCTATGCAAATGTACGGTTTTATTTTGAAACGCAACAGGAGCAAGGCGACACGTTTCATAACATAATGGAGATACCAGGGAAGGTTTCCTTACCAGACGGATCGACCGTTACGGCTTTGTCCGTTAATAAGTGTACAGAGGAGGACGAGCTTACATATTTTTGTAGTATGGATCAGGTAGCTTTACCATTACATATTAGAACACGGCAATTTGGTGATAAGATGCGTTGGAAAGGTTTGAATGGAAGTAAAAAAGTAAAAGACATCTTTATCGATGCAAAAATCCCAAGAAATGAGAGGGATACCTGGCCAATTGTAACAGATAATAATGGGGAAATTCTCTGGCTTATCGGCCTTAAAAAGGGATACCCCAAAAGAAAGTCGAACTCTGCTTCGTATATTCAATTACACTATGAAAATGGCAACATGTAGGAGGAGCAAACATGCACGACGATATTAAGGAAATTTTAATCTCCCAGGAAGATATCACTAATAAGTGTAAAGAACTTGGGGAACAACTGACTAAGGAATATGATGGGAAATTCCCATTGGCAATTGGTGTCCTAAAAGGGGCAATGCCATTTATGTCTGACATCCTTCGTTACACAGAGGTTCATTTGGAAATGGACTTTATGGATGTTTCCAGCTACGGGGGTGAAATGAGATCTTCTGGTGAAGTTAAAATAGTCAAAGACCTTGATACAAAGGTAGAAGGCCGGGACCTGCTGATAATTGAAGATATTATCGATAGTGGTTTAACCTTAAGTTATTTAGTGGATCTGTTTAAATACCGTAAAGCCAAGTCCATTAAAATTGTAACACTGCTTGATAAACCGTCTGGCAGAACAGCAGCAGTGAAAGCAGACATAGTTGGGTTTGAAGTGCCTAATGAGTTTGTTGTCGGTTATGGTTTAGACTATCAAGAGAAATACCGCAACCTTCCATATATCGGTGTACTTAAGCCGAAAATTTATGGTGGAGAAGAATAGTTTTTCTTCAATAAAATAGGGATTTAAAAGCGTTAAGAACAATTCATGGATTAAACTGGTTGAATAAGGGAAATTAGTTGTATTCCAACTTTTTCTTATGGTACGATGTTATATAGTTTTTCCCGCTTGGGAGGAGGTAGGCAATGAATCGGATATTTCGCAATGTATTCTTCTGGGTACTCATATTTTTTGTCGTTGTCGGCGTAATAGGAGTATTTAACGGACAGAATGAAGAAGCAGAAGAATTTAATGTAAAACAATTTACGGATGCTTTAAATAATGGTGAAATCGAAGAGATGACGATGCAGCCAGCAAATGGTATTATCCGCTACTCCGGAACACTTACGGATGAAGAAAAACAATTCGTAGCACAGGTTCCAGATAATACAGATATAGTTGCCTCGATCACAGATCAGGCTCAGGAACAAAGTATACTTAAAGTAGAAGAAGAGGAACAGCCAAGTGCTTGGGTAACTTTTCTAACTACTATGATACCGTTTCTAATTATCGGACTGTTCTTCTTATTTATACTTAGCCAGGCACAAGGTGGAGGCGGCGGTGGCCGTGTCATGAACTTTGGTAAAAGCAAAGCTAAAATGTACAGTGAAGAAAAGAAAAAGGTACGTTTTAAAGATGTAGCAGGTGCTGATGAAGAGAAACAAGAGCTCGTTGAAGTAGTGGACTTCTTGAAGGATCCACGTAAATTCTCCGCCGTTGGTGCGAGAATTCCTAAAGGGGTACTGCTTGTAGGACCTCCAGGTACAGGTAAAACATTGTTGGCACGTGCAGTTGCTGGAGAAGCCGGAACACCATTCTTCTCTATTAGTGGTTCTGACTTTGTTGAGATGTTTGTTGGTGTCGGGGCATCCCGTGTACGTGATTTATTTGAAAACGCGAAGAAGAATGCGCCATGTATCATTTTCATTGATGAAATTGATGCTGTTGGTAGACAGCGTGGTGCTGGACTCGGCGGTGGTCATGATGAACGTGAGCAAACATTGAACCAATTACTTGTTGAAATGGACGGCTTTGGTGTAAATGAAGGTATCATTATCATTGCTGCAACAAACCGTGCAGATATTCTTGATCCAGCCCTCTTACGCCCAGGACGTTTTGACCGTCAAATTACGGTAGACCGCCCTGATGTAAAAGGTCGTCAGGAAGTATTGCAAGTTCACGCAAGAAATAAACCACTAGATAGCACAGTGGATCTAAAAGTTATTGCGATGCGTACCCCAGGATTCTCTGGTGCGGATCTGGAAAACCTTCTTAACGAAGCGGCACTTGTTGCGGCTCGTTCAGACCGAACGGAGATCAATATGCTTGATGTCGATGAAGCGATTGACAGAGTAATCGCAGGTCCTGCGAAGAAAAGCAGAGTTATCTCACAGAAAGAACGTAATATCGTTGCATACCATGAAAGTGGTCACACGATTATCGGGATGGTCCTAGATGATGCAGATATGGTTCATAAGGTAACCATTGTCCCTCGTGGCCAGGCTGGCGGATATGCTGTCATGCTCCCAAGAGAAGATCGTTACTTCATGACAAAGCCAGAGCTGTTTGACAAGATTACAGGGCTACTTGGTGGACGTGTTGCCGAAGAATTAATCTTTGGAGAAGCAAGTACTGGAGCACATAATGACTTCCAACGTGCAACAGGAATTGCTCGTAAGATGATCACCGAGTACGGTATGAGTGATAAAATAGGACCGCTCCAGTTTACTAGTGGCGGCGGTGGCGATGTATTCCTTGGTAGAGATATCGGCAATGAGCAGAATTATAGTGATGCCATTGCACATGATATTGATCAGGAAATGCAGAATTTCATCAATTATTGTTATGAGCGCGCGAAAACCATTCTTACGGAAAACCGCGATAAGCTTGAATTAGTTGCCAAAACGCTTCTTGATGTAGAAACACTTGATGCGAAACAAATCAAAGCACTCTTTGAAGATGGCACGCTTCCTGAGCCAGAAGATTACGGTACGGAATCTAAAGATGTGAAAGTAAACATTCAATCTAAAGACGAAGAGCCGGAATCTTACACAGAAGCAAAGGAAGAGGTACAACATAAAGAAGAAAAAGATCGTTATATTAATGATCCGATTATGCAGGATAACAAACCTGCTTCCGGTGATGATGACGATAAAGAGAATAAATAAGATTAATTGATAAATGAAAGGCAGTTCTCCAAATTGGAGGGCTGCCTTTTTGCTTATCTAGGTTACCTTTCTTGTTCTGGTCCCTTTATGGTTTTGCAGTATTTATAACACATTATCTAAGAGGTGATTTTAGGCAAGGAGGAGAAATATTTTAGCGAGCCTAAAAGAAAGCCTTATCCAACAGGGGTAGCGAATCTAGACATTGCACATTTCATGTTGAATTATGTTATATTATAAGGTGAAATTGGGATTTAAGAGGCTTATCCCGCCTTACCCCCACCAAATGAAGTTTCACTTTATATAGAAGGGTCTGGATACGTTATGCTATTTGTACTGGATGTAGGAAACACGAATACGGTTCTGGGAGTGTTTGAACAGGACGAGCTTAAACACGAATGGCGGATTAAGACAGACCGTTATAAAACAGAAGATGAATTTGGAATGCTAATTAAGTCTTTACTTGATCATAAAGGGATAGCCTTTTCAGATATACATGGGGTTATCATTTCATCTGTTGTTCCGCCGATAATGTTTGCGTTGGAGAAAATGTGCAAGCTTTATTTTAATATAGAACCCCTGGTTATCGGGAAGGCAGATGTTCAGTCCCATCTTAAAATGCAGTACCCGAATCCACATGAGATTGGAGCAGATCGTATTGTCAATGCGGTGGGCGCCATCACGGAATACAAGGGACCATTAATCATAATTGATTTTGGTACAGCTACAACGTATTGCTATGTTAATGAGGACGAGGAATATGTAGGCGGCGTTATTTCCCCGGGCATAAATGTTTCAATGGAAGCACTTTATAGCAAAGCATCTAAGTTGCCTAAAATAGAAATTGTACCACCAGAGCGTGTAGTAGGAACTTCAACAGTGGAAGCAATGCAGTCTGGTGTGTTTTATGGATATGTTGGTCAAGTCGATGGAATAGTAAAACGTATTGAGAAACAACACAATGTAAAAGCAACAGTTATAGCCACTGGGGGATTGGCAGCGTTAATTTCCCATGAATCAGACACGATTGATCATGTAGACCCTCATTTAACATTAAAAGGACTTTACCTGATCTATCAAAAGAATTACAAAGCGTAATGTACAAAAGGAGGAAAACAGCATGAAGGATTATTTAATAAAAGCAACGGCATACCAGGGGAAAGTAAGAGCATATGCTGCGACATCTACGGAAACAGTGGAAGAGGCTCGTGGAAGACATGATACCTGGGCAACTGCATCTGCTGCTATGGGGAGAACGTTGACCATTACAGCTATGATGGGGGCTATGTTAAAAGGTGAAGATTCACTAACTGTAAAAGTAGAAGGTGGAGGACCAATCGGCGCTATCATAGCAGATGCTGACGCGAATGGCCATGTCCGTGGTTATGTATCGAACCCGCATGTGGATTTTGATTTAAATGATAAAGGAAAACTCGATGTAGCAAGGGCAGTAGGAACAGAAGGAAACTTAAGCGTTATTAAAGACTTAGGGCTTAAAGATTTCTTCACAGGAGAGGTACCGGTTATTTCCGGGGAAATTAGTGAAGACTTCACGTATTATTTTGCTAACTCAGAGCAGGTCCCTTCTGCGGTAGGTGCAGGAGTTCTTGTGAACCCTGATCACACTATTTTGGCTGCTGGTGGTTTTATTGTTCAAATTATGCCAGGCGCGGATGATGACATTATTACACGATTGGAAAAGCAAATTGAATCAATCCCACCTATTTCTTCGTTAATTAGAGAGGGGAATAGCCCAGAGGAAATACTAGAACGGTTACTTGGTCAAGAAGAGCTAAAAATTCATGAAAAGCTACCAATCGAATTCCGTTGTAGATGTTCGAGAGAAAGACTTGAACAAGCTATCATTGGATTGGGAAATGAAGAGATAGAAAACATGATTCAGGAGGACCATGGTGCTGAAGCAAGTTGTCACTTCTGCAATGAGAAATACGTATTTACTGAGGAAGAGTTAAAGACATTAAAGCAGTAAAGCGAGCAAGGTACACAGGGGGAATTGAGGAATGTCCAAAAAATTATTGCTTAGCATCATCGTTATCCTACTCATCACCAATATCGCTACCTTAACTTTTTGGAATAACGGGGAGCAAACATCTGTAAGTGAAGAGGATGAAGGTGTTCCTGCCATTGATGCGAAAAAGCCAGTTGCAACTGTTGGTGATGTGGAAATCACTTACGAAAATTGGATGAGCAGCTTGCGTTCCAACCATGGAGAAAAACAATTGAAAACGTTAATTGACCACCAGGTTGTAAGTCAATTGGCGGAAGAAAAGGGAATTGAGATAGACGAGAAAGTAATAGACCGAGAAGTAGCAATGTTGACCGCTATGCAAGGTGTCATGACCAAGGAAGAACTTGATAAGGCAGAAGAAGGGTGGCGTAAGGATATCCGTTACCGTTACCAATTAGAAATGCTGTTAACGGAAGGAACCGAAATCCCTGAGGGAGATATGGAGAGCCATTATCAAACCTACGGCAACCAGTATAATGTTACACCATCTATGCAGCTTTCCCATATCGTAGTTGAGGATGAAGAAACGGCTAATAAAGTTGTAGAAGAGTTGGATAATGGAGCCTCTTTTAACATGCTTGCAAAAGAGTACTCTACTGATGAAGAAACAAGGGATGATGGCGGCTATATGGGATACATTTTTACTACTAGTCAATTCTTCCCTGCAGGCTATGAAGATGTAGTTGCCGATATGGATGAACATTCATATAGCGAACCTTTCGAAGTGGGGAGCGGTTATGCCATTGTTTACCTGCACAAAAGGTTATCAGCAATCGATTTTACCTATGAAGAAATGAAGCCATATATTAGAAGTGAGCTAGCTATGCATGAACTCGATCAAACCCTAAACGCGAACCCTTTATGGGAGGAACTGGACATTGAATGGGTGTATGATGAATAAACTACTATAGGTTGACATTTACTGTGATAAACCGTACATTAGAATTAAATCATACAAAATGACTAGGAATTAGGAGGGGTTTTAATGAGAGTAGCTGATAATATTTCTGGACTGATTGGTCAGACTCCTATTGTGAAACTAAATGGGATTGCGGAAGAAAACAGTGCTGACATTTATGTAAAGCTTGAATTTATGAATCCTGGAAGTTCAGTCAAGGACCGAATTGCATTAGCAATGATAGAGGCAGCTGAAAAAGAGGGTGCTTTAAAAGCGGGCGATACGATTATCGAGCCAACAAGTGGAAACACAGGAATTGGCCTCGCGATGGTAGCAGCTGCTAAAGGGTACCGTGCGATTCTAGTCATGCCAGACACAATGAGTAAAGAGCGAAGAAATCTACTGCGTGCATATGGAGCGAAGCTTGTCCTGACGCCAGGAGCCGAAGGAATGAAAGGTGCTATTAGTAAAGCAGCAGAATTACAGAAAGAAAATGGCTATTTTATGCCACAACAATTTAACAATGAAGCGAACCCTGAGATACATGCCCGGACAACAGGGAAAGAAATTGTCGAGCAAATGGGAGAAGAACTTGATGGGTTTGTTTCTGGAATTGGAACAGGTGGGACAATTACAGGAGCTGGAAAAGTATTAAAAGAACATTTTAAAGGGATTAAAGTATACGCAGTCGAGCCAGAGGATTCTGCTGTACTATCTGGGGATAAGCCTGGACCTCATAAGATTCAGGGTATCGGAGCAGGTTTTGTTCCACAAATACTCGATACAAAAATTTATGATGAAGTGATTCGTATTTCAAATGAGGAAGCCTTTGCTACCTCTCGTGAAGTAGCTACTACAAATGGAATACTCGGCGGGATTTCAGCTGGAGCCGCGATAGCAGCAGCCAAAAAGGTTGCCAAACAGCTTGGCAAAGGGAAAAAAGTTCTAGCTGTATTCCCTGACAATGGAGAGCGTTATTTGTCTACACCGCTTTACCAATTTGAAGAGGATAATAACTAAGAACTCTTTGATGTAAGGCCAGCACCTGCGGAGGTGCTGGCCTTTTGTCTGGGAGAACAGTGGATACCGGTTAGCTTACGATGGTTCATGTTTAGCGTATGGCGAAACAGGTCGCCTGCCATGCGGGTTTATGGTACGATAGTAGGTGACTTAAAGGTGCGAAGGAAGGGCCGATTTAGTTGAAAATTAAAACAAAACATACTATATACGATCTAACAGAACGAACACATATTATGGGAATACTGAACGTAACACCAGACTCCTTTTCAGACGGAGGTAGCTATGATTCTGTTCATAAGGCGGTGCAGCAAGCAATTCTTATGGAAGGCGAAGGGGCGGACATCCTTGATATCGGCGGGGAATCCACTCGGCCGGACCATGATCCCGTAGCACTCGAAGAGGAATTAAATAGGGTCATTCCTGCTATCAAAGCGATCAAGGAAAAGGTATCGTTACCAATTTCAATCGATACCTATAAGGCAGAAACTGCAAGAAGAGCACTAGAGGCCGGAGCTGATATGATTAACGACGTTTGGGGAGCAAAAAAAGAACCGGCAATTGCACAAGTTGCGGCAGAATATGATGTGCCGATTATTTTGATGCACAACCGCGATAATATGGATTATGATGACATCATCGAGGATATGAAGCAGGACCTTAAAGAAAGCATTGATATTGCCCGCTCAGCAGGAGTAAAGGAAGAGAATATAATATTGGATCCGGGTGTTGGCTTTGCGAAAACAGGAGCCCATAACCTTATGGTGATGAATAACCTTGAGGCATTCCGTGAATTAGGTTTTCCGATGTTACTAGGTACCTCCAGAAAACGATTTATTGGAAATGTACTGGATAATGAGCCAAAGCAGCGTGATGTGGGGACAGGTGCAACGACCTGCCTCGGCATAACGAAAGGTATAAAGATTGTACGGGTCCACAATGTAAGAATGAACAAAGAATTGGCCACAATGATGGATGCAATGCTTAGATCAGGAAGTGAAGAAATTGGATAAAATAGTTCTGCAAAACCTCCAGTTTTATGGGTATCACGGATTACTCCCTGAGGAAAACAAGCTCGGGCAGCGGTTTAATGTGGATGTCGAGTTATACGTTAGTTTGCAGAAAGCGGGGCAATCAGATAACATGCATGACTCCATCCATTATGGACAGGCCTATGAGAAGATCAAAGCAGTTGTTGAGGGAGAAGCAAAAAACCTAATTGAATCCGTTGCAGAGGGCATTGCAGAAACGTTGCTTCATTCCTTTTCCATGCTTACGGCTTGTAGGGTGAAGGTGATAAAGCCTGATCCGCCGATACCAGGGCATTATCATTCTGTTGCCGTGGAAATATATAGGGAGAGATAGGATGAACACAGTATATATTGCATTAGGGACAAATATTGAACCGAGAGAAGACCATCTCAAAGAGGCACTGCGGTTGCTAATGGCTCATTCGGAGATAACAATAGAGAAGGTTTCTTCTATTTATGAAACAGCGCCTGTTGGTTATACCGATCAGGCAGACTTTCTAAATATGGTGGTGCATGTCCATACCTCTGATTCTCCAGTAGAGTTGTTGGACAAGTGCCAGGAAATTGAGCAACAACTCGGTAGAAAGAGGGGAGTTCGCTTTGGCCCTCGCACGATAGACCTTGACATTTTGCTTTATAATCATGAAAATAGTAAAACGGAACGATTAATAATTCCTCACCCAAGAATGCATCAACGAGCTTTTGTTCTTATACCATTATATGAAATTGCACCAACGATATTGATACAGGCACTTGGGAAAAATGTGAAGGAATTAGTAAGAGAACTTCCAGAAACAGACATAAAGGATGTACGAATATGGATGCAAAGCGGATCGGTAGAAGAATAAAGGCCTTTCGCAAGTTAAAAGGGTACACACAAATAACGTTTGCGGAAAAGGCAGATGTTCCTATTGCTGTAATAGGGGCTGTAGAAAGAGGAACGAAGAAGGCAGACGATGAATTACTTAAAAGAATTACAGATTTCCTTGAAATTACAAGAGAAGAATTAGTGCTGGATAAAGAGACAGAAGATGTCCGGCCATAAAAATGAATTAGAAATAGATCTGCTAGCTTAATATTTGCAGGCTTTTATAAATTAGATTATGGATTTATATTAATGACAGGAGTGATAGTGGTGTCAGAAGAATTAAATGAACATATGCGGGTAAGACGTGACAAGTTGAATAATTACAGAGAGCAAGGACTTGATCCGTTCGGCAGTAAATTTGAGCGGACGCATCTAGCGCAGGAATTACTCGATTCATACGACCAATTTACGAAAGAAGAACTAGAAGAGAAGACAGATCAAGTGACTATAGCAGGGAGAATGATGACCAAAAGAGGAAAGGGAAAAGCAGGTTTTGCCCACATCCAAGATTTAAGTGGTCAAATTCAGTTATACATTCGAAAAGATGCTGTTGGAGAAGAGGCATATGAATTATTCCAATCCACTGATCTAGGAGACATCGTCGGTATCACTGGTGTTATGTTTAAAACAAAGGTTGGGGAGCTTTCTGTAAAAGCTGCTGAATTCCAACTGCTGACGAAATCACTTCGCCCATTACCTGAAAAATATCATGGCCTTAAAGATATTGAACAACGCTATCGTCAGCGTTATCTTGATCTTATAACGAATCTGGATAGCAGAGAGACATTTGTATTGCGAAGTAAAATCATTCAATCAATGAGACGTTATTTAGATGGACAAGGGTTTCTTGAGGTTGAGACACCTATGATGCATGGTATTCCTGGAGGGGCATCTGCTCGTCCGTTTGAGACACATCATAATGCGCTTGACATTCCTTTATATATGCGTATCGCGATTGAACTACATCTAAAACGCCTTATTGTAGGTGGATTAGAAAAGGTTTATGAAATCGGACGCGTATTCCGTAATGAAGGTGTATCAACAAGACATAATCCAGAATTTACGATGATTGAGCTGTATGAAGCTTATGCTGATTACAAGGATGTTATGGCCTTAACAGAGAACTTAATTGCACATATTGCCAAAGAAGTTCTTGGTACAACAAAAGTGACCTATGGGGAAGAAGAAGTGGATCTTGAGCCAGCCTGGAGAAGGGTGCACATGGTAGATGCTGTTAAAGAGGCAACTGGAGTAGACTTCTGGAAGGAAATGTCTGACGAAGAAGCGAGAGAGCTTGCGAAGGAAAATAGCATTGAGATAAAAGAGACCATGTCATTTGGCCATGTCGTAAACGAGTTTTTTGAGCAGAAGGTAGAAGAAACACTCATCCAGCCTACATTCGTTTATGGACATCCAGTTGCAATTTCACCACTTGCTAAGAAAAATCCTGAAGATGAGCGGTTTACAGACCGTTTCGAGCTATTTATTGTAGGACGCGAACATGCAAATGCATTTAGTGAGTTGAATGATCCAATTGATCAACGTGAACGTTTTGAAGCCCAAGTGAAAGAAAGAGCAGAGGGTAACGACGAAGCCCATCTTATGGACGACGATTTCTTGGAGGCCCTTGAATATGGTATGCCACCAACAGGTGGTCTAGGTATTGGAATCGACAGGTTAGTTATGCTCCTAACTAATGCGCCGTCTATCCGCGACGTACTATTGTTTCCACAAATGCGTAATAGATAATATGAGTATAGGTAAAGCCCGCCGGAGGTTACACTCCGGCGGGCTTTTATATACACTTCTATAGTTGGATATACTATAGAAGAAGAGGTGAAATTCCATTGTGAAAAGGACTTAAAAGCAAGTTGGAAAGTTGGCTAAATAATATGAATATACTTTCCTTTAATTTCTTTTTAAAATGTACTTGCATTCAAAAGTGAATCGTGGTAAATTAATTAACGTTGCTTCAACAGACGGCAACAAGATAAACATTTTGAGAGATAAACAGTTAAATTATTTTCAAAAAAACATTGACTTAATCTTCTCAACATGGTATATTAATAAAGTCGCCAAATTGATAAGCGACTCACTA
>NZ_JAIFZM010000015.1 GCF_022095695.1 Oceanobacillus jordanicus | reverse complement strand
AATCTAACTAATACAAAATGTTTGAATGATTCTGAATAAATTGCTATAGTAATCAGTAGAAAGCCACCTAGTTTTTACACCTAATTTGTAAGCGTTTGCAAAAGAGGAGGAGTGGATAGAATGAGGTATGCAAATCCAAATAGCGAAGGATCGCTAGTCCAGTTTAAAGACAGGTATGACAATTACATTGGCGGAGAATATCGTCCACCGGCAAATGGAAAGTACTTTGAAAATGTGAGCCCAGTTACGGGAAAAGCATTCTGCGAAGTTTCCAGATCAACAAAAGAGGATGTGGAAGCAGCCCTTGATGCAGCACATGCAGCCAAGAAAGAGTGGGGAGAAACATCCGTGGCAGTAAGAGCAAATATTTTAAATAAGATTGCCGATCGTATGGAAGAGAACTTGGAATTATTAGCTGTGGCCGAAACATGGGACAATGGTAAAGCAGTAAGAGAGACGCTTGCTGCCGATATCCCACTGGCAGTAGATCATTTTCGTTACTTTGCAGGAGTGATTCGGGCTCAAGAGGGTGGAATTAGCCAGATTGATAATGATACAGTGGCATACCATTTTCATGAACCACTAGGTGTGGTAGGGCAAATTATTCCATGGAATTTCCCTATTTTGATGGCGACCTGGAAGTTAGCACCGGCACTTGCAGCAGGAAATTGTGTTGTGCTAAAACCTGCTGAACAGACGCCGGCATCTATTCATATTTTATTAGAACTCATTGGGGATCTACTTCCGCCTGGTGTATTAAATGTTGTGAACGGCTTTGGTGTGGAAGCAGGGAAACCATTAGCATCAAACAGTCGGATTTCCAAAATAGCGTTCACTGGTGAAACGACAACAGGGCGATTAATTATGCAATATGCCTCTGAAAACATTATTCCTGTGACCCTGGAATTGGGTGGGAAATCTCCAAATATATTTTTCGAAGATGTCGTAGACAGAGATGATGGCTTTCTTGATAAGGCTATAGAAGGTTTGGTTATGTTCGCTCTCAACCAGGGAGAAGTATGTACGTGTCCTTCACGTGCACTTATACATGAATCCATTTACGACGAATTTATGGAACGGGCGCTAGAGCGAGTAAAACAAATTAAAATAGGCCATCCATTGGATACGGAAACCATGATGGGAGCCCAGGCTTCCAATGAACAAATGGAAAAGATACAGTCCTATTTAGATATTGGAAAACAAGAAGGAGCAGAGGTGCTTACTGGGGGAAATATTAATAAATTGGGAGGAGAACTGGAAAGCGGCTATTATGTACAGCCTACGATCTTTAAAGGAGATAACAAGATGCGTATATTCCAAGAAGAGATCTTTGGACCAGTTTTATCTGTTACGACCTTTAAAGATGATGATGAAGCCCTTGCAGTAGCAAATGATACGCTATATGGTTTAGGAGCAGGAGTCTGGACAAGAAATATGAACACTGCTTATCGATTTGGAAGAGGAATTGAAGCAGGACGTGTGTGGACGAATTGTTACCACCAATACCCTGCACATGCCGCATTTGGTGGCTACAAAAAATCCGGAATCGGCCGGGAAAACCACCTTATGATGCTTGGACATTATCAGCAGACGAAAAATCTACTAGTTAGCTATAGTGAGCAACCAGCAGGTCTATTTTAAGAGGCACATTCTATGAAAGGATGATGCATGTGACAGAACGGGTTACCGCTACAGACGAAGCACTGGAGCTAATTCGAACGTTAAAAGAATTTCATGGAGATTTAATGTTTCATCAATCTGGTGGATGTTGTGATGGAAGCTCTCCAATGTGTTATCCACAGGGCGAATTTCGCGTAGGTGAGTCAGACCTTTTACTCGGTGAAATCGGGGGTATGCCTTTCTATATTTCCAAAGATCAATATGCTTATTGGAAGCATACCCAGCTTATAATAGATGCAGTAGATGGAAGGGGAGGGATGTTTTCACTGGAAGGGCCTGAAGGGAAAAGGTTTCTTACAAGGTCAAGAGTATTTACAGAAGAGGAAAAACTAGAATAGGTAAAAACAAATAGTAGAGTCAGCTTCTTTTTATAGGAGCTGGCTTTTTATTTGTTTATTCTTAGTAGAAAAAACATAAAATAGGCTTTAATTACTAGGCAAAATGAATTATAATAAGGTAATCGTTCTATTTAATGAACAATACTTGGAGTGAGGAGCTGAATGGAAAGTATGGTCATCATCAAGTCGTTTTTGCCTTTTCGAATAGGCTTAAGCAGCAGTGCGATTTATGTAAAATTATCAGTTGGTGGATTTGTCGTACTAATCAATGGCAAGGAATTTCATTATACCCCAAATGGTGCTACTTCTATCCATGTTAACAGAAAAACGGGAGAGGTATCTAATAAGGATGCTGTCTTCGTTTTCCGGCATGGAAAAGAAGAAGAACGTATTTCGATGTATGAACTCCTTTTTTGTAGCGATTTTCTTATTTATTTACAAGCATTTATAAAACCTTATACTCCAAGCCAAACGACCCCTCCATGGGATCTAGATGAACTTGACATACTGTTTGACCAGCTTGAACTGGCAAACATAAAAAGATCCATCGACAAGGCACTTGATGAACGGGATGAAGCAACCTTTTATTCCTTACTGAAAATGCTTTAACAAGCTGCCATCATACATAAAGCGACACTGCAATCAGTCGGGGGGGTTCATTCTTCCACCACTGATTGTTAGTTGAACGAATCGGGTGTTAGCGTTCGTTTACTCCTCTTAAACATCACGGTTTCACCTTATGTTTTGAAGTGGTGGTTTTACGGACGATTGCACCGGGATAAATAATATGTTTCAGAGCCTCCTCATGGTGGAAAATTTAAAGTAGTATACCATGAAGGAGGCTTTATTGTGCAAACCCATCCTATATATATTAATGGGAAATACACAGAATCAACGGCGACAGAAACAATTGACGTAATAAATCCTGCTACAGAACAGGTGATTTCAAAGATTGCGAGCGGAACAGAAGAAGATGTGAATAAGGCAGTTAAAGCTGCTACCGATGCGCAGTCTGGCTGGGAGCATACACCAGCTGTGGAACGTGGAGAAATTGTTCGCAAACTTGGAGAAAAGCTAGAAGTTAATAAAAGTAAATTTGTTGAATTATTACAGGAAGAGCAAGGAAAAGATTTTGAATTAGCTAATGGAGAAGTAGACATGGCAATTGACTTCTTCAAATATATGTCCGAATGGGCCCGAAGAATAGAAGGAGATATTATCCCGAGTGACAGGCCAAATGAAAACATTCTCTTATATAAGAAGCCTATTGGGGTAATTGGTGGAATTGTACCATGGAACTTCCCAGTGTTTATTTTAGCAAGGAAGGTTGCATCAGCGCTGGTAACGGGCTGTACAATTGTATTAAAACCAAGCCAGAAAACACCAAATACAGCGGCGGAATTCACAAAACTGGTCGATGAGATGGAGGAACTTCCCGCAGGAGTATACAACTTTATTACCGGAAAAGGCTCTACACTAGGAAATGCCTTAGCTTCTCATCCAGATGTCGATATGATTTCCATGACAGGAAGTGTCACGGCAGGTACAAAAGTGATGGAAGCAGCGGCCCAAAGTATTACGAAAGTGAATCTGGAACTTGGTGGTAAGGCACCTGCTATTGTAACAAAGCATGCTGATCTTGACTTGGCTGCCAAACATATTACAACATCAAGACTAGCCAATAATGGACAGGCCTGTACGAATGCAGAAAGAATTTATGTTCAAGAGGAAGTGGCCGAAGCCTTTACGGAAAAGCTGAAACAATCCTTTGAAGCAGTCACAGTTGATAACCCTCTACAAAACAAACAGGCTGGTATGGGACCACTGGTGAGTAAAGATAGATTAGAAGAGGTAGAGGAAATGCTACAGACAGCTGTAAAAGAGGGAGCGGAGGTTGTGACAGGTGGCGAAAGGGTTAATAAGGAAAAGGGATTTTTCCTTCAGCCAACGATTCTTAAAAATGTCAAACATGATTCAGAAATCATTAAGGAAGAGATTTTCGGACCTGTTGTACCGATTGTCACCTTTAATGAACTCGATGACGCAATTCAAATGGGGAACGACACAGAATATGGTCTTTCATCCTCCGTTTATACCGATAATGTGCATGAGGCCATGCATGTCGTGAATCATCTTAAATTCGGAGAAACGTATGTGAACAGGGAAAACTTTGAAGCTGTTCAAGGCTATCATGCAGGAATGCGTAAATCAGGACTTGGTGGAACAGATGGCAAGCACGGGGTAGAAGATTTCCTCGTTACGCAAGTTGTTTATATGCAGTACAAGCAATAGAGAGAAATAGCAAAAGGCTGGGACATAACGTCCCAGCCTTTTTAAAACCCGGACAATAATAAACAAACTGTTTTATTACCGCTGCGGAAAATACTCCGCTTTCAGTGGGCACGGCCTTAGTCTCCTCAGAAGTAAAAATCGCTTCTTGCGGGGCCTTCGGACTCGTGCTGTTCCCACTAGAGTCTTCGCATTTTTCCTTCGCTAAAGTGTAATCCAGATACCAAACAATCAGGGGGTATCCATGAAGCATTCGAATTTTTCTGTAATACAACGTTTGAACTTGAGTTTTTTTCTTGTTTAATTTTCTTATGCCCCATCCTCTTTTGTTTTTACAATCAACTTTTTTGATCATCCTCTCATAGTAATTTTATATCTGCTTCTATATGCTCTCTCATCGCTGCTGGTTCATCTGCTCTGAATACAACTGTTTTAACCCACTTGCTTTTTCCATACGATCGTTTCATGAGAATCGGTTCTTTTAAGGTGATTTCGTAATGGGGTGAATCCATTTGCAACAAAGCGTAATACGTATCTTTTGGTGGCTTATCTTCAATTCCTCCTTGTTTTTTAGCGTTCTTTATACTTTCAATATTTTTAATATCGAGTTCAATACTACTCTGGTAACCATATCGAATAACAAGTTTCTCAGCATGAATGGTATGAGGCAGTGTTCTGACAGAATGATATAAGCCTACTATGTAAAGCAATGCGTAAATATTTAGTACCGTAAAGATCCAGGCAGCAAGATGACTCCATATCTGGAGGACAAAATGGAACAATCCACCTTCTAACACAATAAGGATGGCGAATACGATTACAAACATTTTTAACTGTGATGTTTTATGGTAGGGATAGACAGTAACATTTTTCATGTTAGCTGGACTTTTAAACCACCCAAAGATCGCATAATATAGTACTTGAAGTTCAATATAGATTAGGTAATGAAGTTTTTTTATAGCCAACAGCTCCCTTGTATATGTTTACTTTTGTGCCGGTTTTTCACTTTACCACTCGACAGGTCGTTATAAAAAAGACCAAATCATATTGCGATTTGGCCTGTTGGTTAGAGAGTTCTTCACAAAAGAACTCCCTTAACTAGTTATGATAAAAGCCACTTTCCTAATATAGGAGTTTGCTTTTCTATTTCAACTCATTAAACACATCGACTACTTTTTTCGTTGTATAAACACTTCCGCCTTTTTCTTTCACATTTTCGACCATCATGGCGATTAATAAATCTTGTTCACTTTCTTTTGTTGGAAAGCCGACAAACCAACCATTCTCTTCACCAGAATCATCTTCTGTTGTCAGTTTCAATTCAGCTGTACCAGTTTTACCGGAAATCCCTACTTCTGAGTCAGCAGTATATTTGGATGGTGTACCAGATTGACCAACCTCGTATAACAGATCCTTCATCAAATTAGCCTGATCACTATCAAGCAGGTTTTCTTTCCATACCTGCGCTGTTTCTTCACTTGTAAGCAATGTTGGTTTTATCATGTTCCCTTCGTTTAAGAAGGTAGTGTATGCTGTGGCAAGGTGTAACGAACTCATTTCTAACTGTCCTTGCCCATAACTCGAATTGGCAAGCAATACTTCATCATCCAACTTTCCATCAGAAGAAATACTGGAAGCAGTGAAAGGATATTCGTATGGAAGATCTTCCCCAAAACCGAACTCTTTTAATCCTTTTACATATGCTTCGCTACCCATATTGACTGCTTGCATGGCGAAGTAAATGTTATCAGAACGTACAAGGGCATCCTTTAAATCAACTGGGCCACTAGATTCGGAAACACGGCGGACAGCGTAATCTCCCCATCCTTTCCCATTACTCCATGTCAATCCATCGATTTCTAATCCTTCATCTGGATCAATGTTGCCATTCTTTAACCCAATTGCAGAAGTAATTGGTTTAAGAGCTGATCCTGGTGCAAAGGTTGATGAGAAACGATTTAACAATGGCTGCTGCTCATCCTCCTGTAATGTTTCCCACAGATTCGCTTTCGTCCCATAAAGGATTTCATTTGGATCGAAAGATGGGCTACTGACAAGTGCAAGTGTCTCTCCTGTTTTGGGATTTATGGCTGCAGCAGTACCAGCATCCTCTTCATAAGAATCAAAAATGCTTTCTTGTACATTTACATCAATTGTCAAGGTGATATTTTTACCGTTTTCAACTGGCGTCTCGGCAAGAACGATAGGTTCTTGATTTTCTTTGATTACTTCAATGCGTGTGCCTTTTTTACCTTTAAGTTGCTCTTCATAGAGACTTTCAAGACCTCTTTTACCAATCATGTCGTTTGCACTGTAAACGCCTGGTTCCTGTTCCTCTAACTCTTCAGCTGTAATATTTCCAATATATCCTACCAGCTGTCCAGCAGCTTCTCCAGCTGGGTAAACACGACCAGTTACTTCTCTACCAGCAACACCATCTATTTCCCATAATGGGGATAAGTCATTAGTAGAAGGCACCTTTTTTAAGGGGACGAATAAGTCTGGCTCAACCCAGGCAGCATTTAATGCTTCATCAATGGCATCAACGGAAAGTCCTATGAAGCTTGAGAGTTCTTCTTTACTTTGTTCAGGGTTACTGCCAAGCTTTCCTGGAATAATCCCAATTTCATTTACCTTGTCATTAATGGCTAATGGCATTTGGTTCCGGTCAAGAATCTCTCCTCGAGTAGGAGCTTCGCTTTGAATACTAATGTCTCCACCATCTTTTAGTTCAGGAAAAATAAAGCCAGGGTCCCACTGTACATACCAGTTTTGTTCATCCTCTTCACCTTCTTGTACAAGGGTAGCTTCATAGTCGAATTCAATTGGTCCAGCCATGCTTTCCATCGCTACTTTAAAGGGAATAGTAGCAGTCCCTTCTTCCATTGCGGTTTCCAGCTCTTCCTCTTCCAATTTTGAAAAGGATATAGAAAGGTCAGATATTGCTAGATCTTCATAAATTTTATTGTAACGATCCACATATTCTTCGGTTGGATACGTTTCAGTAGACTCACTTGATAGCATGCCATATGCATCAGAGAATTCCTGTTCATTCCAATGCTTCACATATGTATCAAATCGTTCATTTGGTGTTACTTCGTCGTCTGAACAGCCGGCTAACACTACCAAAATGATAGCAGCTAAGGCTATTGTTATCTTTTTCATCGGATCCCCCTCCAGTATCTATCTTGTAATCTAGGTCTATTATAACATGTTTGTTAAAGAATTCAGCCAATACAGAAAGCCACAAGGAAATTGATAACCCTAGTGGCCAGTTCTTACATTTGCTATTAGCCCTAATTATCTTTTTCTGTTTCAACAGGTAAGGCTGTAATGATATAACGGTCTGGAGCGCTTCCGACAAAAGAAAAAGGGTAGCAGGTGGTCAAGGTCAATACTTCCTCAGGCGCTGTAGGGGAGATGATGGTCCGATCATCCGCATCCACGATCTTTGTATCCACTATTTCATAAGTGAAGTCACCATAAGGTAGTTTGACTGTTAAATGGTCTCCTAGCTCGAGCTCCCCCATACTGCGGAAAACAGTATCCCGATGACCGGATAAAACGATCTGATCGTTTTGACCAGGATATGCAGTCCCTTTATAATGACCTACCCCTTTTGCAAGATCATCTTCATCTGTGCCTTCTACTATAGGTAATTCGGCATCTAGCCTGGGAATATACAGAATCCCGGCAGTGTCGCCCGTTTGTGGAGCAAACTCTTTCGCTGTTTCAGTTGATCCTTCATTTGTTTGGACTTTTTGTCCCTCATCGAGCAATGTTTGGGCCGCTGCCAGACTATTTTTTTGTGCTTGGGCTGTATGGAACCATTGATAACCTCCAACACCTAGTAAAACGAGTCCAGCAACGATTAACAATAGGGAGAGCTTTTTCATGGGCAATACTCCTTGCGTTCGTTATTTACTTCTAGTATATAGAAAGCTTTCCTTTTTTGAAAGATCAGATAAGGAAGATCTAAATTTTATAAAGAACAATAATTTATTCAATTTAGCAAAAAGTTAAGTAATTTAAAGAAAAAAGGCATAAAACAGAGGTATTCGTTCTTTATATAGAATTATTGAACGAATATGAAGTTTTGCAAACTATGAAATATGACCTATACTGCAAGTAATCGTTCGTTATATAAAACAAATATGTAGATAAAAAGAACGATCATTATACATAGGGAGGGGGATATTCGCTGTATATGAAGATGGTAGGAGTAGTGGACGTTCGTTTATCAAGGTAACCATCATGTATTTCTTCAGGGAACAGCAGCGGAACGTATCTCAAAATATTTATAAACTATGAGGAGGAATTTTATTATGAGTATGAAGAAAAAATTAGGTTTAGGTATTGCAACAGCAGCACTAGGAATTTCATTAGTAGGTGGAGGAACGTTCGCATACTTTAGTGACACAGCAGAAACAAATGGCACATTTGCTGCGGGAACTTTAGATCTTAATGCTAATCCAACTACAATCATTGATGTGGAAAATTTAAAGCCGGGTGATTGGATGAACCGTTCATTTACTCTTGGTAATGGTGGCTCACTTGATATTTCTAAAGTTCTACTAGAAACATCATATGAAGTTATCGACGCTGAGGGGGGCGACAATGCTGGAGAAGACTTTGGTGAGCATATCAGAGTTAACTTCTTATGGAATGAAGACAAAGCAGTATTAGGACCATGGTCTCCAGACAATGTTGTCTACTATACGACGCTTGCAGAATTGCAGAGTATGTCTCCAGACGCAGTGGCTAATGAAATCTTTGTTCCTTTCTTCGAAGAACGTGGTGGATTACAATCAGGCGATTCGGATGAATTACATGTTCAATTCGAATTTGTTGAAAGTGGAGGAGATCAAAACGTCTTCCAAGGTGATTCTCTAGAACTTCAATGGAACTTTACTGGATACCAAGGAGAAGGCGAAAGAAGATAAGTTAGTTTAGAAAGGCGGGATATTCCCGTCTTTCTTCCATACATATTATATAACAGAGATTTTGCTTTCGTAAGGGCAGCACGTATAGCTGCGTTTACGAAAGCAATGAATCATGTTGAATGGAGGGAAATAGGTTGCGAATGAGCCGGATGCGAAAGTTTAAAAGGTATAAGCAATTTGTGATGGTATGGAAGGTTGTAGCTATTTGTTATATTTCGGTATTTACGCTTGGATATCTTGCTTCCGGAACAGGAGCCTATTTCGTATCCTCACAGGAAAATGAACAAGTTATTCAGGCGGGGACATGGTGGGATGGTAGTGAGCTTGCCTTTGTAGGCAAACCAACAGTGGATGAAAAAGCCTGCCCTCAGATGAACGTTAGCGTGGAATTGAAAAATAAAGGTTTTTCCATGACAGATACAACTACCTATGAAGTATTCTTCTCCGAAACAGGCAATCCACAAAAAACGGGTAAGAAAGTAGCGAGTGGTGAAATTAAAACGCTTGAAAAGGATGAAACAGTTTCCTTAACCTACCAGGCAGAAAAAGAAGGCTTTTATGTTTTTAAAGCACTTCAGCATCCATTATATGGCGAAGAAACGGAGAAACCATTAGAGGTTTGGAGCAAAAAAGTAAATGCAAAATGTAAAGAGAAAAAGGTAAAAGAAGAATTAGATAAAGAAGTAGAACAGAAAAAAGACGAGGACATTTCTACCGAGGATAACAAAAAAGAAGAGTCGAATAACACCGATGACACGGAAGAGAAAACTAAACCAGAAACAGAAAAGGCTCCTGTGGAGGAAGAGAAGGACACTTCATCAACTGAGGAAAACAAACAGGAAACAGACACATCAGAAGCAACAGAAGCTGAATCAGAGAAACAGGAAGTAAAACAAGAAAAGCAAACGGAAAAACAGACAGAAAAACAGCCAGAGAAGAAGCAACAAGAGCAAAGTGAAGGGACAGAGCAACAATCTACTGGAACAAAAGAGGAAGAGGGAGAATAAACATGTCACTTAAACAAGTAAAAAAGTGGGTTAGCCGCATTACGACCTATGTATTGTTCGCTGCACTAATTGTAATGGCAGTTGTCGTGGTCTCTTCTAAAGCGTCTGGGGGAGAACCAGAAATTGCTGGTTACCAGCTGAAAACCGTGTTATCAGGCTCCATGGAACCAGGAATCCAAACTGGCTCGTTAATCGCTGTTAAGCCGGATGGGGATATGAAACGGTTTAAAGACGGGGATGTCATCACGTTCATGGATGAAGAAGAAAAACTCATTACTCACCGTATTACCGAAGTAATGGCAAGTGGTGAGCAAGTGATGTACCGGACAAAAGGTGATAACAATAATGCGGAAGATCTTGAGCCAGTATTATCTGAAAACGTCGTGGCGGAATACACTGGTTTCACGATCCCTTATCTTGGATATCTGGTTAACTTTGCACAGTCTCGAAATGGCGCATTTCTGTTACTCATTCCAGGGATTTTACTGCTATGTTACTCCGGCCTAACGATTTGGCGGACCTTGGGAGAAATAGAGAAGCAAAATAAAAAAGGTGATCAGAAACTAGAGGAAGGGCGATCACTTTCTTCCTAACAATAGAAAAAAATCTGATTTTAGGGGGTGGATTCCATGAATAAACGTTTCTTCATTCTAAGTTTTGTATTACTACTATGCAGCTTTATCCCATTAGGGTACGTATCTGCAGCGGAAGCAAATGAAGCAGACGCTTCTACTGAATTGGATATTCAACTTTCGCCAAACGACTATTTGTTCCAGGTTCCCAATATGAAGCCAGGCGATTGGGCACCAAGGGATCTTAAAATCTCTAATGACGGCAGACAGGATTTTAGTTATCATGTAGAGCTGGCAAATACGACGGAAGAGAAAAGGCTGTTTAATGAATTAATTATTGAAGTAGCAGACGGGGATGAACAACTTTATAAAGGGAATCTGCCGAATTTCGCCATCCCGGACAGAAGTCTGGATGTCGGAGAACAAGAGGAACTGAAGCTAACCGTTTATTTCCCAGACCATCTGGGGAACGAATTTCAAGGCCTTGAAACGGAGTTTGTTCTCATCTTCACCGCAGAAGGAGAGGAAGATCAGCAAGACTCCATCAGTGTAGGTGGTAATGTTAGTAATGGAGATGGGAATGGAACTTCGGGGGATAAAGGTGGAGCATCCTTACCTAATACATCAACAGATATTTTTACACTTCTCCTTATCGGAACGATTCTACTGGCAGTCGGGGGCAGCATTCTTGTTATACGTAAACTACGGTTGATTAAAGATCACCGTAGCTAATATTTTCCATATTCTTCGACAAAAACAGGTGTAAGATATTCCATTTCTCTTACAAAACTAGTTGAAATAAGACAAAAGAACCTACGCAAATAGTCGTGAATTTGTAGTATCATATTACTAGGCAGTTCTATTTAGTGTCATAACTACATTTCCTCAGAAAAAGGCATACTCATCGAAAGACGAGGACGCAAAATCACAGATCTAAGGCATATGCTAGGATGGCTGGGTTATCTGGAAATAATAATGGGGGATAGGATATGGAAAAAATAGTTGAGCAGTTATCATTAGATGGTGAATGGATTGAATTAATCAAAAAGGCAAAGAATCTTGGAATTACTGCAGAGGAAATACGTCAATTTCTAAAACAAACGGAATCATTACATAATGCTTGAATTTAATTGTACTTTATATAGAACTCCTCACCCACTTTATGTTATAATTCGCTTTGAAAGAAGGTGAGGGCATGATCGGTGAAAAAATCAAACAACTTCGCACTGAAAAAAAGATGTCCATTTCTGAATTAGCTGAAAGAGCAGGGGTCGCTAAATCATACCTTAGTTCGATTGAACGTAACCTTCAGACAAACCCATCGATCCAGTTTATTGAAAAAATAAGCACTGTTCTTGGTACGACGGTTAATGATCTTCTACGGGAAGAGAACATAAGCGGTCCTGAGGATTTAGATAACGAATGGTTGAAGATCGTACAGGAAGCAATGGAGTCTGGTGTTTCAAAAGAACAATTTAAGGAATATCTTGAGTTTAACAAATGGCGCAGTAATAAAGATAGATGACCCATCAAAGCCGTTGCAGTGATGCACGGTTTTTTGTTTGGCTTTTTCTCATTCGGGGTATTGCCGACATGGTGGATTAAGGTTATTTTATTAGGGTGGCCATTATAAATAACTCTGAATAAATAATTCATACATGTGCTGGGGGAAGCCCAAAAAGCGGACTACATAAAAGCATATATAACAAGACAAGGAGAATGAATTTTGAAGAAACACATTTTCTGGCTTTTACCCATATGCTGGATGGGGATCATTTTTTACTCTTCCCATCAGCCTTATGAAAATCAAGATGTGAAACCACTTTTGAACAATTTCATAAACGTAAGTTTTCTTGAGCCGTATTTAAACTGGTTATCCTTCACCTATCATGAAAGTGTCGTTAGCGTGGAAGAGTTAGGTGTTGCTGGATTTATCGAATTTTTCATTCGTAAAGGTGCCCACGTATCTGTGTTCTTAGTACTCTGTTTGCTTTTTTATGTGGCCTTTCGAAAAGCTGGAAAACAAAATCATAGTAAAGCGCTAATCTTCTCTTTGTTTCTAACGGTAATTTATGCCATATCGGATGAAATTCACCAAGGATTCACACCAAACAGAACGCCCTACGTAGGTGACGTCATACTTGATAGCTTTGGTGCCCTGTTGGCGGTAGGCCTACTTGTACTTTTTCATAAAAGAAAAGATAGAAGACCTCTATAAAGTTGTCCAGGGAAACGAATAAGGTAATGAGGTATTAATTTTTTGTAAATTTTGAGCATCTACGACAAGGTTCGACAACATTCTGTTCGTTCATATGCTATTATGCAACAGGTAAGATATTTTTCAAAAGGCGGGGTATGAATAATGGAGCAAGAAAAGTTTAAAACGATGCTAAAAAAAGTAATTCATGATACCGAAACGCATCATATACAATCCTCTCAAGAAATGATTCAGACTTTAATTGATGAACTCACACATGAAAGACTACTTCCGAATGTCCAGCAATCTGTACTGAAAAGTAAATAAAGTAAAAAGCGGTCAAGATAAACCGTTACGTTAAAGCTCGCCTCTTAAGAATGGTAGCAAATAGAGGAGAGCTTCTTTGTGGCGTAATTTTATGCTGCTAGTGTTCTCATAGATCTTTTTCCTGTATATAATTTCCCCTTGTGTTTCATTTTTCTTACACTCTTCGTTTTACCAATTTTTCCATTCTCCTAAAAAGTCTTTCTTTCTGAATCTTTTCTATTCAAATTCTTTATTATAGCGCTATCTCTTGCTCCATTTTCTATGAAAAAAATGGTATGATATATATTATAGTAGAGGAGGAAGAGACAGTTGCAAACAAGTCCCATTTACATAAAAAATGTTAGCATTTTAACAGAAGAAACGATTATGGAAGATAGCGCTCTTCTTTTAGAGAGCGGAAAAATATCTAAGATCGGGAAACAATCGGCCCTTCCGGATGAGATTCAAGAAATTGATGGGAAGGGAAAAATCGTTATACCTGGCTTTATAGACGGACACATCCATGGTGCAAACGGTGCAGATGTGATGGATGCAAGCAATACAGCACTTGATTCAATTGCTTCCGTTCTGCCAAGGGAAGGAACCACAAGTTTTCTGGCAACTACGATCACACAATCACCTGAAAACATTGAGAAAGCGCTAAAAACAGTTGCTGCCTATAAAAATAAGCCCGGACAGGCTGAAGTGATTGGCGTACACCTAGAAGGACCATTTATTGAAAAGTCCAAGGCAGGCGCGCAGCCACATGCTTATATTATGGAGCCTAGCATTGAACAGTTCGAGGAATGGCAAAAGTTATCGGGAGACAAGATTAAGACGATAACGATGGCGCCAGAGCACGATCCGGATGGAACCTTTATCCGCCACGTGTCAGACCAAGGGGTAATTGTATCAGCAGGGCACACAAATTCCAGTTTTTCAGATATGAAGCAAGCAGTAGAACATGGTGTCAAACAGGTGACCCACCTCTGCAATGCGATGACTGGTTTACATCATCGTGATGTAGGTACAGTGGGAGCAGCTTTCATGCTCCATGAATTACGGGCCGAATTGATTGCAGACGGCATTCATATAAGCAAGGAGATGCTGCAATTAGTTTACAAAACGATGGGCAGTGAAAGACTATTGCTAATTACGGATTCCATGCGGGCTAAATGCTTGCAACAGGGACGATACGAGCTTGGAGGGCAACCAGTTGTGGTAACGGAAGACCGCGCAGTTTTAGAAGATGGAACTTTGGCGGGGAGTATTTTAAAAATGCGTGATGGTGCGAAGCAAATGCTTGATTTAGATGGTGTTACACTACAAGAAGTAATCGAAATGGCTTCTGTAAATCCTGCAAAACAGCTTGGTTTATATGACCGAAAAGGAAGTATAACTGTAGGGAAGGATGCTGACTTGTTGTTAGTGGATCGTCAGCTTCATATTGCTTCTGCCATTTGTCGCGGGGAAGTAGCTTTTAGGGAGGAATAAAGGATGCAATTAAAAACAGTAGAAAATTACGAGGAAATGAGCAGGCTTGCTTGCTCTGTCATAATCCAAAGAATACAGCAACTAGATAATCCAGTTTTAGGTTTAGCAACAGGATCAACACCAGAAGGGTTGTACAAGCAAATGATCGAGCAGTACAAGCAGAAGAATGTTTCCTTCGAATCTGTTCGCACCTTTAATTTGGATGAATACGTTGGTTTAACCAAAGAAGACGAGCAAAGTTACGACTTCTATATGAAAGATAATTTGTTTCAACATATTGACATTGATCAAGCAAACACCCACTTACCAAACGGTGTGGCAGCAGACCTGGAGAAAGAGTGTATCGATTACGAAGCAAGAATTGAACAGGCTGGTGGTATTGATGTACAAGTATTGGGGATCGGATTAAATGGTCATATTGGCTTTAACGAGCCTGGAACTAACTTTTCTAGTAGAACGCACATCATTGATTTGGCGCCTTCAACAAGAAAAGCAAATGCCCGTTTTTTTGAAGATCTGGCCGAAGTTCCAGAGAAAGCCATTACAATGGGGATTGAAACAATCATGCAAAGCAAGGAGATCCTTTTGCTAGTATCAGGTGAAAAGAAAGCGGAAGCTGTTTCCAGAATGATAGAGGGAGAAATATCAGAAGAATTCCCAGCATCTATCTTGCAAAAACATCCAAATGTTACCGTGATTGGGGATAAAGCAGCACTTTCCTTGTTATAAAGTGAATTTGCAATCAGAGGGGGGGCGTTCTTCCCCCACTGATTGCAAGTTGAACGAATCGGGGTGTTAGCGTCCGTTACTTCCCTTAAACATCACTGTTTTACTTCATGTTTTGAAGTGGGGGTCTTACGGACGGTTGCACCAGGATAACGCTTGTTTGAATTGCTGCGTGGGAAAGGAAAGAGGTTTCGCTCAGAGCACTAGTAACTAAGCTGGATCCCTTTTTACCAGGAAGAAACAAGCTGTTTCTAAGCAGGCGCTCTGAGCTTTTCTTATTTTGGTTCAACATCTATCTCAACATATTTCTGATCGGTTTGTAATAGTGTGGCCTGATCACTTGTCAGGTCAACAATCCAGTCCTGGAAGCTATCTTCTTCACCTGTTTTTACATAGACGATAAACTCTACTTTCTCCAGATAGTTGATTGTTTCAAGGATATAGTCGGATTGCCGCAACACATTTTCCAGCTTGCCAAGCAATGTATACGCAACCGTAATAGAAATTCCCTGCATTAATTGTCTTTTTACAATACCGCTACCTTGGAGTGCTTCTGTAGTCGCATTACCGTAAGCGCGGATTAGTCCGCCAGCTCCAAGTTTAATACCGCCAAAGTATCGTGTAACAACGACAACCGTATCTTTTAGATTTTTCTTCTTGAGAACTTCAAGTATAGGGACTCCAGCTGTACCACTAGGCTCGCCATCATCATTAGCTTTTTGAATCTGGTCATGTTCGCCGATCATATAAGCAGAGCAGTTATGTGTTGCAGCATTATGTTTCTTTTTAATCTCCTGAATAAACTGCTGGGCCTCCTCTTCTGTTTCTACTCTAGCCACATGGCCAATAAACCGTGACTTTTGTATGATTATTTCTTCAATAGCAGTTTGTTTTACTGTGAAATAAGTTGCTAACATGTTGCATTTAGCCTCCTTAACAGACATGATATAATTATAGAGTGTGCTAGAATGCATCCTCATGCACATAGGTAGGAAGTCGGGTCTGAAAAAATGTAAGATACATGATAAAAGGCCCTATAAAAATTCAAAATATATACGTATAATTATAACATAGGTTGGTGGGAGACGATGGCACAAAAGATTAGCGAAACAGCACTCGATTATATTATTAATGAAATGATTGAGGTAGTCGAAAACAGCAAGGACGAGATTTTTAATATTAGTGAAGAAGCACGTAGTGAACATGAACACCTCGTCCGAGAGTTAAAAGACACAAAGCATAAAGTCGCCCAACATATTGAGGATGGAGACCAACTGGAACAAAAGGTGCGGTTTTCCAGACAAAGACTTGCAGAGGTAAGTAGGTATTTTGATAAGTACTCAGAAAATGAGATTCGGGAAGTATATGAAAATACCCATGCCATGCAAACAAAGCTAGCAATGCTCAGGCAAGAAGAGAGTGCTCTAAGAGAGAAACGCGATGATTTAGAGCGACGTTTAATATCCTTAAGCCAAACGATAGACAGGGCGGAGGGGTTAGCAGGGAAAATATCGGTTATCCTTAACTATTTACACGATGACTTTAGACAGGTTAATGAAATGATTGAGGAAGCCAAGGAAAAGCAGGAATTCGGTCTGAAAATCATTGAAGCACAGGAAGACGAGCGGAGAAAGATTTCCAGAGAGATTCATGATGGGCCTGCTCAGATGCTCGCCAATATATTGCTACGCTCTGAATTGGTAGATCGTATTTTTCGTCAAAACAATGTGGATCAAGCACTGGATGAAATTAAAGATATTCGAAAAATGATCAGGTCTTCTCTTTATGAAGTCCGCCGGATTATTTACGATTTACGACCAATGGCTTTAGATGATCTTGGTCTTATCCCTACCATCAGAAAATATGTTGCGACAATCGCGGATTATAATAATATGAAAATAGAATTTGCTTCCATTGGGGAAGAAAAACGCTTGAACACGAAATACGAGGTTGCTTTCTTTCGTCTTGTTCAAGAAGCTTTACAAAATGCAGTGAAGCACTCAGAGGCGACAAGAATTCAGGTTAAACTAGAGATATGCACACAAAATTTAACGATGTTGATAAAAGACAATGGGAAAGGCTTTGATACTTCGATGAAGCGGGACAAGTCTTTCGGTTTAATTGGAATGCGTGAAAGAGTAGAGATGCTAGAAGGCAAGCTCGAAATTAATTCCAATATTGGCAAAGGAACTTCAATTATAATAAAAGTTCCTTATACGCTTAGCTAAGGTTATACTAGTAGATAAGAGATTTTAAATAAAATACACTATCAATCTATCATCGTATTGTAATAGGGTAAAAATAGAAAAAGAACCTGGAGGAGCAAAGATATGAATACGACGGAAAAACAAATAAAAATTGTACTTATTGATGATCACAAATTATTTCGTGAAGGGGTTAAGCGAATTCTCGACTTCGAACCATCCTTTGATGTGGTTGCAGAAGGAGACGACGGATCTGTTGCTTCCAAACTGGTTAAAGAAAACGAGCCAGATGTAGTCTTGATGGATATAAATATGCCGAACATGAATGGTGTACAAGCTACAGCAGATCTTGTGCGCTACTTTCCAAATACCAGTGTGATCATTCTATCCATTCATGATGATGAAAGCTATGTGACACATGCTTTAAAAACAGGAGCACAAGGATATTTGTTAAAAGAAATGGACTCCGATGCGTTAATTGAAGCAATTAAAGTGGTAACAGAAGGCGGCTCTTATTTACACCCTAAAGTTACCCATAACCTTGTCCTAGAGTACCGGAGACTTGCGAAAGAAAATAATTCTAATATTACAGAAAATGGCATCGAATACCGCAAACCACTGCATTTACTAACAAAGAGAGAATGTCAGGTACTACAACTCCTTGCAGATGGAAAGAGTAATCGTGCAGTAGCTGAGACGTTATATATTAGTGAAAAAACAGTGAAAAACCATGTTAGTAACATATTGCAAAAAATGAATGTAAATGATCGTACGCAAGCTGTTGTCTCTGCAATTCGCAAAGGATGGGTAGAGGTTCTCTAGTAGATTTTTTGGTTCCCTATGTATAATTTGTTCCTGCCACAACGTACTATCTTTATAGCTAATTGACTATAGCGTGCACCCTGGATAACGAAACCGGGGTGTTTTTTTATGTGTAGTTTCGGGTGGGGGCGTATGCACAGAATACAGGTCTATGAAATGCTTTTTATTTAATAAACAAACTGATGCATTTTCTTATCGATTCATGTAAAATAATAATGTCTTAGGCATTATTCTAATAAAATTATAAATACTAAACGTAATATGCTAGAGCAAAAAGGAGAAGGTAGTTATGAAGGTTGCTGTTATGACAGACAGTACGGCATATATTCCTCGCGATATCCGCAAGCAGCATAACATACATATGGTACCTCTTACTGTTGTTTTTGACGATGGATCGTTCAGAGAAGAAATGGATATTTCCACGGAAACATTTTACCAAAAAGTAAAAACAACGAAATCACTACCAAAAACATCCCAGCCATCTATTGGATATGTAACAGAGAAGTTGGAAGAGTTGGCTAAGGATTATGATGCTGTGATTTCCGTCCACCTTTCTAGTGGTATCAGTGGTACCTACCAGACTGTTGCCAGTGCTGGACGAATGGTAGAGGGCATCAAGGTACATGCTTTTGATTCAGAATTAAGCTGTATGCCACAGGGCTTTTATGCACTGGAAGCAGCAGAGATGGCGGAACAAGGGAAAACACCAGAAGAAATCATGGAACGGCTTCAAGAAATGAAACAATCTATGCGAGCTTATTTTATGGTAGATGATCTTACAAATTTACAGCGGGGTGGACGGCTGAATGGAGCACAAGCAATTGTTGGAAGCTTGTTGCAAGTAAAGCCAGTACTTCATTTTGTTGATAAAGTTATTGTTCCATTTGAAAAAATTCGCACCCGAAAAAAAGCTATTGCTAGAATTATGGGAATGGTTGAAGAAGATGCCGCACAAGGTAATGAACTGCGCATTGTCTTTATCCATGGGAATAACGAAGAAGCTGCATTAGAATTACAAGAAGAATTCCGGGGAAGGTACCCTGAAATGGATACTTCGATCAGTTATTTTGGACCGGTAATTGGAACGCATCTAGGGCAAGGCTCTATTGGCGTTGGCTGGTATAAAAAGTAACTTCAATTAATCAAGTAAAGCTTAAAAGAAAAGCTCCAATTAGCGCTAAGGTAACTTCGCTTCTGGTGGGCACGGTCTCAGCCTCGGGCCAACAGAGCGTTGGTCACGTAGGCGTTGCCGCAATATGTAGTGTTTTTAACCAATATTTCTTCTCCTAACTTCCGGGATCTTCGTATTAGAGTTCTCCCCACTGAACAAGTAAGACTTCCTCAGCTATTGATGACAAGCAGAACAGTCACCGTTCATTAATCATATCTCTATAGAAAGGAAATGGTTTTTATGGTCGTTCCACTCAACAGGCAGGAGCTTATGGATCTTGCAAAGAACGTCACTGGAAAATTATTGCTTCGTCAGGAAATCCCTCTCTCTGCATTCCACTTCACACAAGCTGTAGAACAAAAATTTATCCGAGCTGTCCCCTCATTTACCAAGAAACATTTCACCCTGCAATGTAATCGTTGTGGAAATAACGAAAAGCGTCTTATGGCACAATATCCCTGTAGTATTTGTAATAAAACGCATAGTTATTGTCGAAAGTGTATCGCTATGGGGAGGGTGAGTGAGTGTACTATGCTTTATGAATGGTCTGGCCCTGTACCGGAATGGAAAATACACGCTGACCCCTGTACATGGAAGGGAACCTTGACGGAGGCACAACAAAAAGCTGCCGATCGTATTGCCAGCGCTGTTGTAAATAAAGAAAAAGAACTACTATCATGGGCAGTTTGCGGTGCAGGCAAAACAGAGATGTTATTTCCTGCCATCACCATAGCATTAAAACAGGGAAAGCGTATCTGTTTGGCCACACCGAGAGCAGATGTCGTCCGTGAGCTCCAACCACGTATCCAGCAGGCATTTTCCGACGTTACAGTACAAGCACTTTATGGTGGGAGCAAGGACAAAAAAGGTACAGCACAGCTAATTCTTGCCACTACGCATCAATTACTTCGATTTAAGCAGGCCTTTGATGTCATGATCATTGATGAAATAGATGCCTTTCCTTTTCATGCCGAACCATCCCTTTCGTTTGCTGCAGAACGAGCAATTAAACTAGACAGTACCACGATCTACCTAACAGCTACACCAAGAAAACAGCAACTGAAACGAATTCGCAACAATCTCCTTCCCCATATTTTTGTCCCTCGTCGCTTTCATAGTTATCCACTTCCAGTACCGCAGATGAAGCAAGTTTCACAGCTTAAAAGTCAGTTGAAAAAGAAAGAACTCCCTCCGAGCTTTTTGAAATGGCTTCTTATTCGAAAGCATCCGCAACGACAAATTCTTGTGTTTGTTCCCACCGTCTCCTTAGCCGACCACTTATCAGTGCCTCTAACGGACCTTTTAATTAGCTATGACATTATCACGTCAAAACAGCAGGCAAGCACTGTGCATGCTTCTGATGGAGATAGGGAGGAGAAAGTTCAATCCTTTCGTGACCGGGATTTATTTATGCTGTTAACTACAACCATATTAGAACGTGGGGTAACCTTTCCGTCTGTGGATGTCATTATTTTGGATGCAGGTCATCATGTATTTGACCAAGCCGCGATTGTGCAAATTGCCGGAAGGGCCGGGAGAAGTACAGATGACCCATTTGGTGACGTACTATTATTTCATGATGGCAAAACGGAAGCCATGGTAGAAGCAGTCGAGTCGATTCGAAAAATGAACAAGCGAGGAGGTTTTGCCTAATGCATTGTTTATGGTGTGATGAGGAAATTATCCCTTCCGTAAACTGGGGCAATCTTCTGTTGCCATCCAGGCCCGCCTCTCTTTGTGAGAAATGCGAGAGTGAATTAGAGCAGATAGAAGGGGATAGATGCAGAAAATGCAGTAGGAAAACAGCAGAGGTCGTTTGCCGAGATTGCCAGTGGTGGGAATCGCAAAAGCGCAATGTTTTAGCTGGTAATTACTCTGTGTATACCTATAATGCCTTTATGCGAGAAATAATTGCAAAGTGGAAATACCGTGGTGACTATATTCTAAGAAATGTTTTTGCAGAAGTTTTTACAGAAGGATATTATCAAGCATTCGGGAAGAAAAAAGATGCCATTATCATCCCTATTCCTCTAAGCGAAAACCGACTAAAGGAAAGGGGGTTTAATCAAGCTGAAGCACTAGCTGCATTTCTTCCTAACCAATCCAAAAGCCTACTAGCCAGAATAGATAGTGAAAAACAATCGAAAAAATCTAGAAAGCAAAGAATCACGAGAAAGAACCCATTTACCTTAAAAGAAACACTTAACAAACCAGCTATTTTGGTCGATGATATATATACAACAGGTACAACCATCAGACATGCAGCAGAGCTTTTAAAGCAAAATGGTTGTCCAGAGGTTTATTCTTATACCTTAATTCGAGGGTAGGCTCTGTCGCACTGTTATAATTATAGAATCAAAGGAGAACGTATAATGGCTGAATTAGCAAACTGCTCCCGCTGTGATGCGGTATTTGTTAAAGGACTGCGGGATATATGCCAGAGCTGCTATAAAGAAGAGGAAGCAGCATTTGAAACGGTTTATAGTTTTCTACGGGTAAGAAAAAATAGAGAAGCAACCCTTCAGGAGGTTGTGGAGGCAACTGGGGTAGATCAGATGCTCATCCTAAAATTTGTGAAACAAAAAAGGTTAAGAACATCGCAGTTTCCTCAACTTTCCTATCCTTGTGCAAAATGTGGAGAACCGATTGTCCAAGGAGAAATGTGTGACAAATGTACGAAAGAGTTAAAGGATGATTTGGAGCGGTTTGAGAAAAATAAATCACTTGAACAAAAAAGTGAACAAAACGAACCAGGTAGAACGTACTATTTATTTGATAAATCTTAATTAATACTTTAGAAATCCTAAATAATACCGATATAATGAACAAGAGAATGTTACCATTGGTATTTATAATAGTGCGTGTTCAAAAAGGAGGATATAGAGGACCAAGAAGTTCGAGGCGGTGTAGCTTTGAGTACCGGAACGTATGTAATTAATACGTGAGGAATGGAAAAGCAAGCCAACGAAGAAATTCGATGTGTCATTTGTACCGGACTTTTGAACAACCTATAAAAGAAGAATATTCAAGTAAAGAGGTGTGAAGGCCATGAAGATTAACGGACCTAATCAAACGAACTTTAATCCATATAAGAGTCATCTACAAAAACACACGGAGATAAAAAAAGAAACCAAGCAGGATCAATTGGAAATCTCTAATCAAGCAAAACAGCTACAAGAGAGTGAAAAGACAAATCCAGCACGTGCAGAGTATATACAAAATATAAAAAAAGCAGTGGATGCTGGAGAATATAAAGTCGACCCAGAAAAGACCGCACAAAAAATGATCGATTTCTGGTCAGGTAAATAGAGTTTTCGGATAACAGGGAGGACAACACCCCATGTCAATTCAAAAAGTGCAAGAAGCATTAAATAGTCTAGTAAAGCTTCATGAAGCTCTACTAGAAATCTCCCGAGAAAAAACAGAGGTTATAAAGGAAGGGAAAGTAGAGAAGCTGCAGTCCATTCTTGTAAAAGAGAGAAAGCGGATTCGAGAATTAGAACAGACCGAGACTACCCGTATCCAAACAGTAGAAGCCTTTGTTAAGGAGCACCCATCCGTTAGTGATCCATCCATTACTTCCTTATTGGAGCATTTGGATAAAGAGGAAGAAAAGACGGAACTTGAAGCCAGTGCCATTTCGCTAACAGAAGCTATCACAAAATTAAAACAACAGGAGCAGCTTAACGAGGCATTAATTAACCAGTCTATGCAATTTGTGCAGCTCTCCCTTGATTTAATGAATCCCTCTCTTAAAAACTTGAATTATGGGGAAGGGAAGGCAGCTTCTTCTGCTGGCAAACGATCGGTATTTGATTCAAAGGCTTAATAAAGAATAAAGGAGTAAGATGATGAGCACATTTCACGGATTGGAAATGGCCAAGCAAGCGTTGTTTACCCAGCAATCAGCGCTCTATACAACAGGTCACAATATTTCAAATGCAAATACAGAAGGTTACTCTAGACAACGGGTTAATTTCGAAACGATGAATCCTTTTCCTGCTGGATCAAGGAATCGTCCTGAAATTCCTGGCCAACTAGGGACTGGTGTGCAAGCTGGTTCAGTAGAAAGAGTAAGAGATAGCTTTCTAGACTACCAATACCGTTCTGAGAACAGCAAAACAGGGTATTGGGAATCGCTTTCCAATTCATATGTCAGAATGGAAGGCATTATGAACGAACCATCAGATAGTGGCTTATCTAAGACGATGGATAGTTTCTGGCAATCACTTCAGGATTTAGCAACAACGCCTGAAAATTCAGGTGCGAGATCTGTTGTAGCAGAACGAGGGCGCGCTGTGGCTGAGACATTTAACTATTTATCTGAATCATTAAGCTCTATTCGAACAGACTTGAAAACACAGATCGATGTATCTGTAAGTGATGCCAACTCGTTGCTAAGACAAATCGATGGTGTAAACGCACAGATAAGTGCATTAGAACCACATGGCTACCTGCCCAATGATCTTTATGATGAGCGAGACAGATTAGTAGACAAACTTTCTGGCATGATGAACATCAAGGTTAGCTATGACAAGAGTTCTGAAAGCTCCCCCGATATAGCGGCTGGACTTGCAAGCATTGAAGTTGTCGATGACAAGGGAAAAGCCCTTACCCCACCTGTTAAACTCGTCGATGGCAAAAATGCAGGTAATGAAGAAGCAGTTAATAAAATTGAGATAGAATACGCAAACGATGATACAGCTGCGGTAACTGGACTTACTGCTGATGGCAACTCTATTATGTCATCAAATGGTTCGATCAAAGGACTAATTGATGCATACGGATATGAAGCAGAAGACGGAGACGGTGTTACTGGAACCTATACCGATATGTTGGCAGACCTTGATAAAATGGCGAAGACTTTTGCGGAAGCGTTTAATGCAGTACATCGTTCAGGTAAGGATCTTGACGGTAATGAAGGCTTAGATTTCTTTGAATTTAAAGATGGCCTAGATGGTACTGCAGAGGGCTTAACAGTTAACCAAGATATCCTGGATGAACCTGATCTTATTGCAGCTGCCCCAGGAGACGAAACAGGTAATACAGGAAATGGCGGCAATGCTTCGAAGCTAGCAGAGGTATTTAATGATACATCATTAGCAGACGATCCGCTTGGGAAAAATACTTCCGTTAATACATTTTATCAATCTTTAATTGGTGAGATGGGGGTACAATCTCAAGAAGCTAGTAGAATGACAGCAAACGCCAATATTCTTCGTTCTCAAGTAGAAGATCAACGTATGTCAGTAAGCTCTGTTTCACTTGATGAGGAAATGTCTAATATGATCAAGTTCCAGCATGCCTATAGTGCTGCTGCAAGAAGTATGACCACAATTGATGAAATGCTTGATCGCGTCATCAACAATATGGGATTAGTAGGAAGGTAGGGGAAATAAATGCGTATAACACAAGGAATGTTATCCAATAACATGCTACGTAATCTAACGTCCAGTTATTCAAAAATGGATACACTGATGGATCAAGTTAGTACAGGCAAAAAGATAAACCGCCCTTCCGATGATCCGGTTATTGCGATGAAAGGAATGGGCTATCGCACAGAGCTCAAGCAAATTGAACAATATAAACGTAATACGAGTGAAGTTCATAACTGGATGGATAATACGGATTCCGCACTCGATAAAGCAACGCAAACGATGCAAAAGTTACGTGAACTTGCTGTACAGGCAAGCAATGATACATATGATGCTTCCGAGCGTGAAAACATTATGAATGAAGTAACACAGTTGAAAGAGCATATGATGGATATTGCGAATACCAGTGTGAATGGGAAGTATATTTTTAATGGGACAGATACAGAGACACCGCCCGTTAATGAGGATGGCGAATTTGAACCTTCCAGTACAAGTCCAGTTTTAATTGATGTGGCTGGTGGGACAAAGCTACAAGCTAACGTAAATCCCGAAGATGTTTTTGGAAATGATCTATTTGCAAACATTGATTCATTTATTGCAGACCTTGAGAGCAATGATCAAGAAGCAATCGAAGGTAATATATCTAGCCTGCAAGGTGGAATTGATAACATTATTAATGCTCGTGCGGACCTTGGGGCTCGTATGAATCGACTCGAACTTGTTGAAAATAGATTAAGCGAACAGGAAATTGTCGCGACGAGTACAATGGCTGAAAATGAAGATGTGGATTATGAAAAAGCCATTACGGAATTGATTACCCAGGAGAGCTTACATCGAGCAGCACTGTCTGCTGGCTCTAAAATTATTCAACCGTCCTTAATTGATTTTCTTCGGTAGTTCTCATAAACCCTGACCCAGAAAAGGGCGCAGGGTTTATTTCATTTTAAACAAACAGTGATTATTCAAGATGATAAGGTGGTGGAATAAGGTGAAGTTACCACAAATCAGGATGCAGTCCCAAATGGCCCAAATTCAAATACAGCAAACACGGGCTAGACAGGAGATCAGGCAACCGAAAGCGGACCTAACGATTCAACAGCCGGCGGCAGAGATGACGATGAATACAACACCCTCCAAATTAAAGATAGATCAAACGAAAGCATGGGAGGATATGAACCTCATGCATATTTTTAAACGAAATGATCGTTTTGCACAGGAAGGCCTTGCAGCGGTGAAAGAAGGAATGGCACGTCGTGCTAGGCAGGGAACAGCGCTGATGAAGATTGAAAATGGTGGGAACCCGATTACAACGCAAGCAAAGGCTAATTCGGAAGAGCCAATGAAGTCGCTCGAACTGACATTTATCCCATCAACCTTTAGTGTGAAAACAAGCTATCAACCATCTCAATTAGATATTTCGGTGAAAACCAATGCACCTATAATCGAAGCCAAGTCAAACAAACCGGAAATAAGCTATATTCCAGGTAAGGTTGAAACAGGGATGAAACAGCAGCCATCATTAGAGATTGATTTTGTTAATTTACACCGTGGGGATGAATAAAGGGCAACGTTGAAATAGTTCACTATATTATATATGAATACGATATTTTTCTATTAGACGAAAGGAAGGTTTTTTTGAGAATTCAAACTAGGTATTTAGGCGAAGTGGAAGTAGAGGAACAGCAACTGATTCATTTTGCAAAAGGTATTCCTGGCTTTATAGATGAAAAACGTTTTGTATTATTAGAATTAGCGGATAATCCTGCTTTTCAAATCCTACAATCTGTCGAGACAAAGGATGTGGCTTTTGTTATAACAACCCCGCATACCGTTTACCCGGATTATACGATTAAATTGGATGACGCCATTATGGAGAGTCTGCAAATAGAGACTGAAAAGGATGTTCTATTATTTTCTATTGTCACGTTAAAGAGTCCATTTCAAAAAAGCACATTAAACTTAAAATCCCCGCTCGTCATTAATCCGAGAAGTAAACGAGGCAAGCAATATATCGTAGCGATAGATGAATATTCTACAACAGCTCCAATTGTTCCAGAAACACCAATGGAAGCGAAAGGGGAATAACCATGCTTGTACTTAGACGGAAAAATAATGAGTCCATTCAAATAGGTGAAGAGATTGAAATCAAAGTTCTCGGCATTGAAGGAGATCAAGTAAAGATAGGAATTGAAGCACCAGAATCTGTAGATATTTACCGCAAAGAGCTTTACATAGATACAAAACAGCAAAATAATGAGGCACTTAATATTTCAGAAGACTTGCTACAGCTTCTGAAAAAAACGGAGAAGCAGTAGAAGTTTTCGTATTCTGCTTCATATTAATTTCTATTTAGCCGATATAAAAATTGAATAATATAGTTGAGGAGTTGCATGGACATGCGCTTAGAAAATGTGATAAATAACTCACAACCTCTTCTATCAAGTGAAAACACCAAGGCTACAGCTCCAATGATAGATAGAACCAGTGAAAACAGCAAAGCCATAAAGGAATTTGACAAGACAGATATAGAGAATGCTACTAACGCATTAAATGATTTGATGAAACCGTTACATACAAATTTGAAGTTTGAACTTCATGATAAATTAGAGAAATATTACGTTACGGTGGTAGATTCAGAAACGAAAGAAGTAATTAAAGAGATCCCTCCAAAGAAGTTTTTAGACATGTATGCCCAAATGGCAGAGTTTATGGGGATTTTAATTGATGAAAAAGTATAGTGCCTAAAAGGTATAGGAGGGAAACACATGCGTATTGGTGGACTTGCATCAGGAATGGACATTGACCAGCTCGTAAATAAGCTAATGACAGCAGAGCGTATGCCGCTAGATAAGATGCAACAAGACAAGACAATGCTGGAGTGGAAGCGTGATGGCTTCCGCGAAATTAATACAAAACTATCTGAACTAGATAATTTAATGCTAGATATGAAATTGAGTAAAACGTACAACCCGAAAACAATCTCTTCTTCAATGGAGGGAGCGGTGACTGCAACAGGGACACCAAGTACATCTAATGGTTCTTTTGAGATGAAGGTAAGTCAACTAGCTTCAAATGCGATTAATGTGAGTACTGGTACGTTAAGTGAAGGAGACATAGACTTCAAAGGGGGAGCCGCAACAAAGACTTTAAAGGAACAAAATATAAATTTAGAAGATTTTGAAGACGGAGTAGTTTTCAAAACCTATGACGAAAATGGAAAAGAACAGACTCATAAAGTAGAAATTAAAGACGACGACACGCTTAGCAGTCTCTTGAAACGAATTACCGATGAGGATAACAATGTACGGGCATTCTATGATGAAGTAACAGATAAGGTTATCATGGAAACAACTCGTACAGGGGATTACAATCCTACTCAGAAGAGCGGTACTGATCCCGTGATCGAAACCGGTGGACAAGAAATCACCTTTGAAGATACATCCTTCTTTGCCACTGTTTTAAAAATGGACGAGTCAAACGAAAAGGGCGGACAAAACGCGGAATTTACCTACAACGGCGTCCACGAAGTGGAATCCACAGAAAATAGCTATAAACTAAATGGCATTACCTTTAACTTCACGGATACTACGGATGGTAAATCTGCCAAGCTAACGGTAACCAATGATGTGGATGCATCCGTGGAAAAGATCATGAAGTTCGTTGACAAATACAACGAAGTGGTTGAAATGATAAACGATGTTCAAAAAGAAGAAAGATACCGTGATTATCCGCCACTTACTGAAGAACAAAAAGAAGAAATGTCAGAGGATGAAATAGAACGTTGGGAAGAACGAGCGAAAAGCGGTATTCTCCGAGGGGAAACTTCCTTAACGTCAGGGCTATTTGATATGCGTCAAAGCTGGTATTCTTCAGTTGAAACTGGTGGTGAATATAAATCCTTAACGCAAATTGGCATCTCCACCTCTTCTAACTATCTGGATGGGGGAAAATTAATTGTAGAGGAAGATGACCTTAGAGCTGCCTTGCAAGAGAATCCTGCTGGCGTACAAAAGCTATTTGCTAATAGTAGTGAGGGAGATGATCGGGGTATTATCAACCGATTAGAAGATTCACTAGATCGGACAATGAATACAATAGGGGAAAGAGCTGGGAAAGCTACTAGTACTACACTAGAAAGTTATACCCTTGGTAAACGGATGAAGGATTTAAATACACGGATATCTGATTTTGAAGACAGGTTAACCCAAGTTGAGACACGATACTGGAATCAATTTACTGCGATGGAAAAGGCTATTTCCCGAATGAATAACCAGTCTGCTCAATTAATGTCGCAATTTGGCGGGGGTACGATGTAAAGTGGAATACCAACAGAGGAGTGAGTGTATTGTCGACTAAGCAGTACCAGGCGTACAAGAACAACGCAGTGAATACAGCATCTGGCGGAGAATTAACGCTCATGCTTTATAATGGATGTATTAAATTCATTAAGCAAGCGAGCAGGAATATTGAAAACAATGATTTTGAACAAAAAAATACCAATATCCAAAAAGCACAAAACATCATACAAGAACTGATGATCACATTAGATCAAAAGGTCGAAATTTCTCAGCAAATTCTTCCTTTATATGAATACATGCATTTTCAGCTTAAAGAAGCGAATATAAAAAATGACCCAGCAATCTTGCAAGAAGTCCTTGACCTAACCGTAGATTTCCGAGATACATGGAAGCAGGTCCTGCAAAAAAGCCGACAGACTACTTATACACAGGGCGCACAAGTGTAATGAATCGTCTAAAGCCAGTATACGATGCCACCATAAGACTTGAAAAAGTACTGAGTCAGGAGACGACAGCAAAAAACAGAGAAGAAATTATAGAGCAAGTTAACCAGTTAGTGGAACTACGGGGCGAGCAGATGGAGAACATTGTTGCTCCTTTCTCCAGTGAAGAAAAAGAACTGGGACAAATCGTTGTAGAAAAGAATCGGACAATCGAGGGGAAAATGGAGAACCTTTTCCGTGACCTTAAATTGGAAATGAAGCAAGTTAAGAAACAAAAGAAATCTAATCGAACATATACCAACCCCTATGAAAAAGTTAGGGCTCGAGACGGAAGGTTTATGGACAGCAGAAACTAATCGTAAATCTCAACCAACAAATATAAAACACGAAGCGAAAAGTTGCTTCGTGTTTTTTTATACTTTGGCTCGTTATTCAAGTCGTTTGTAAAGATTTCATTAACAAATTAGCTATCATCTCTAAAAAGTTTGTAAAGTATGTGAAGGCTTTGTAAAGCGTTGTAGCAGGCTTTTGTACAGAAAATTCACATAAAAGTACGTTAACCTTAAATTCTAACTAGGTTTATGCAGGAATTTTCGTGGGAAACATAGTATAATATAGGTAGAAGATGAAAGGAGGACACTTTAATGAAATTTAACATTCGTGGTGAAAATCTAGAGGTGACTGGCTCGATAAGAGAATATGTAGAGAAGAAGATCAGTAAACTAGAGAGGTATTTTGATTCAACGCCAATATCGGATGTACATGTCAATTTAAGTGTCTATAATGATGAGCAGCGAATAGAGGTTACGATTCCAATGACAAACCTATTATTACGCGGGGAAGTTCAACACATCGACCTGTATGCTGCCATTGACTTGGTTGTCGATAAGCTAGAAAGACAAATTCGTAAGTATAAAACAAAAGTAAATCGCAAAACAAGACAACATGGTGCAGCAAAGCACGTCTTCGCAGATTTGGAGAAAGATGCCGCAAGTGTTGCGGTTGAAGAAGAAACTTCAGATATTGAGATTGTAAGAACTAAACGATTTAACCTTAAGCCGATGGATTCTGAAGAAGCAGTATTACAAATGGACATGCTCGGACATGCATTTTATGTATTCACAAATGATGTTTCGGGTGAAACCAATGTCGTGTATCGAAGAAAAGATGGCCGCTATGGCTTGATTGAACCGAATGCTTAAAAATATAAATTAAAAACGAAGGCGACCCCTGACAAGTGACGGGGTCGCCTTTTTTACATTCCTTCAACATAGATGTCGAAAAATGTAGATCGGTTTACCGAAATTTAATTTTAGATAAGGGTTTTCTTCAAAAAGTGCCTTGTTTGTCCAGAATACGTGTCGAATAACGTTATTTCTAGCTTTATTTTTGTCGAATGGATACCCGAAACAGGAAAATGGGTATTAGCCAAAAAGTCCTATTACATGATATAAATGAGCCAATGGAACCAGGAGGTGTGATATGAGTGAAAAAGAACGAAGATTATTAGTGACATTATCAAAAAAAGTACAACAACAAGAAGAGACGATCACGCAGCTGGTAGAAATTATTGCAGCAACTAATCGAAGAGTAACAGACATATCTGCCAGGCAAGATTCATTAACTGGAACATCCTAAATCTCCACGCAAGATAAGTTGCCTTCCAACAACGTAACCTCAACATCCCTCAAAGCAAAGAGCAGTTCATCCCCGGGCTGCTCTTTTCATTTTTATCCCGGTGCAACCGTCCGTAAGACTCCCACTTCAGAATGAAAACCCCCACTGATTGAAGTTTCACTTTATATCATGACTAACTCTCAACTTAACGAATCACATTTTTCGAGAACCATGCGTATATCAGTTGGGCAAGCAGTTGTCATCTTTCTTTATATAGTGTTATTATTAATTGTGGACTATATACTATTTTTCAAATGAAATGTTGAAATTGAGGAGCGTTTACTATGGCTGGATTAATTAAGAAGATTTTTGGTGATGGTAACCAAAAACAAATTAATCGATTACAAAAAAAAGTAGATCAAATAGAGGCTATGGAGCCTGAAATAGAAAAATTGACTGATGACGGTCTAAAATTAAAAACAGAAGAATTTAAAAAGCGTTTTGAACAAGGGGAAACGCTTGATGATTTATTGGTTGAAGCTTATGCAGTAGTACGAGAAGGTGCAAAACGCGTTCTTGGAATGCGTCCTTTCCAGACACAGCTAATGGGCGCGATGACCTTGCATGAGGGAAATATTTCAGAAATGAAAACAGGGGAAGGGAAAACCCTTGCCTCTACCATGCCTGCATATCTCAATGCAATATCCGGTAAAGGCGTTCATATTATTACGGTCAACGAATACTTAGCAGACCGTGATGCGAAAGAAATGGGTGAACTTTATTCATTTCTAGGATTGACTGTGGGCCTTAATGGTAATGGGCTAACAAAAGAGCAAAAGCGTGAAGCATATTACAGCGATATAACGTATGGAACAAACAATGAGTTTGGCTTCGATTATTTACGTGATAACATGGTCCTTTACAAAGAACAAATGGTTCAGCGCCCATTGAATTTCGCCATTATTGATGAAGTGGACTCGATTTTAATTGATGAAGCAAGAACACCACTTATCATATCTGGTTCTTCAAAAAAATCAGCCTCCCTTTATCAGCGGGCAGATGGCTTTGTTAGTAACCTAACTAAAGAAACCGATTATACGTATGATGAAAAAACTAAAGGTGTACAACTTACAGAAGACGGTATTACAAAAGCTGAAAAGTATTTCAACATTGAGAATTTATATGACCTTGACAATGTATCCTTAACACATCATATAAACCAAGCACTAAAGGCACATGTATCGATGCACCGTGATGCAGATTATGTGGTGCAAGAAGATGAAGTGGTGATTGTCGATCAGTTTACCGGACGCCTTATGAAAGGACGCCGTTATAGTGATGGCTTACACCAAGCGATTGAAGCTAAAGAAGGGCTTCAAATTCAGAATGAAAGCATGACGCTCGCTTCGATTACGTTCCAAAACTTCTTCCGGATGTATAATAAGTTGTCTGGTATGACAGGAACAGCTAAAACCGAGGAAGAAGAATTTAGAAACATCTACAATATGGATGTTATTGCGATCCCAACCAATAGAGAAATAGTGCGAGATGATCGTGCTGATCTGATTTATAAGTCGATGGAAGGTAAATTCCAGGCTGTAGTAGAGTCAATCAAAGAAAAACATGAGACAGGTCAGCCTGTCCTTGTGGGTACGGTTGCTGTAGAGACATCTGAATTAATCTCCCAAATGCTGAAAAGGGCTGGAGTTCGCCATAATGTGTTAAACGCGAAGAACCACTTTAGAGAGGCCGAAATCATTGAAAATGCTGGTCAAAAAGGTGCTGTTACAATCGCCACCAACATGGCTGGCCGTGGTACAGATATTAAACTGGGTGACGGTGTTAAAGAGATAGGTGGACTAGCTGTAGTTGGTACGGAGCGTCATGAATCAAGACGTATTGATAACCAGCTTCGTGGACGTTCAGGTCGTCAAGGTGATCCAGGTATGTCGCAATTTTATCTTTCTATGGAAGATGAATTAATGCGTCGCTTCGGCTCTGATAACTTAAAATCCATGATGGAGCGCCTTGGTATGGATGATAGCCAGCCGATCGAAAGTAAGATGGTATCCCGTGCAGTTGAATCAGCGCAGAAGCGGGTTGAAGGAAATAACTTTGACGCACGGAAAACAGTCCTTTCTTATGATGATGTGCTACGTGAACAACGCGAAATCATTTATAAACAGCGTTTTGATGTGATTGAGTCAGACGGCAAAGAATTACGTGACATCATTGAAAAAATGATTGTTTCTACATTGGATCGCGTCGTTGCGACACATACACAGGACGATGATGAAGATAAGTGGGATTTAAAATCCATCGTTGAATTTGTGGAAGGTAACCTTCTTCCACCAGAAGATATCACAGAAAATGATTTAAGTGGAAAAGAACCAGAAGAGATAAACGCAATAATTATGGATAAAGTCCGTAGCCGCTATGATGAAAAAGAAGAAGAATTAACAGAAGAGCAAATGCGTGAATTCGAAAAAGTAATTCTTCTGCGTACCGTTGATACTAAGTGGACCGATCACATTGACCAAATGGATCAGCTTCGTCAAGGAATTCACTTACGGGCATACGGACAAAATGATCCACTTCGCGAGTATCAGCTTGAAGGGTTCGCCATGTTTGAGGTCATGATTGAGAACATTGAAGAAGAAGTTGCGAAATATATTATGAAAGCACAGATTAGAGATAACTTACAACGCCAAGAAGTTGTCAAGAATACGCAAGCTGTCTCCGGAAACCAAGAGGAGAAAAAGAAAAGCCGTAAACCATTTATAAAAAAACAGGATGTAGGAAGAAATGATCCTTGTCCATGTGGAAGCGGGAAAAAATATAAAAATTGCCACGGAAGTTAAAACGGAAAACACTCTCTTTGTATAGGGAGTGTTTTCCTACATATTACTAACAGAGGTGAAGAACATGGAATTAGCGGAAATAAGAAATGAATTAGATAAATTAAATACCCGAATAGAGAACTTTAGGGGGTCTCTTTGACCTAGATAATAAAAAGGCACGTATCCAAGAGCTTGAACTAGAAATGGCTGATCCAGGATTTTGGAATGATCAGGAAACTGCTCAAAAAGTAATAAACGAAGTAAATGGATTGAAAAGCTATTCGGAAAACTTTGAAGCATTAGAGGAAAGAATTGAGAATCTGGAAGTATCGTATGAGCTTGTAAAAGAGGAAAATGATCAAGAGCTTTTTCAGGAGTTATCAGGAGAGATGACAGAAATTATCTCCGATATAAATGAGTTTGAATTGTTAATGCTTTTAAGTGAGCCATATGACGCAAACAATGCTATTTTAGAGTTGCATCCAGGTGCAGGGGGAACAGAATCACAGGATTGGGCAAGTATGCTGTTGCGAATGTACCAACGCTGGGCCGAAGCAAAAGATTTCAAAGTGGAAATGCTCGATTATCTTGCGGGAGAAGAAGCTGGTGTTAAAAGTGTTACCCTTCTAATTAAAGGCCATAATGCCTACGGTTATTTGAAGGCAGAAAAAGGGGTTCATCGACTTGTTAGAATATCACCATTTGATTCTTCTGGTCGACGACATACTTCTTTTGCTTCCTGTGATATTATGCCAGAAATGTCAGATGACGTGGATATCGATATTAGAACAGAAGATCTTAAGGTGGACACGTACAGAGCAAGTGGTGCAGGTGGCCAGCATGTTAACACGACAGACTCGGCTGTTCGTATTACACATGTCCCTACAAATGTTATCGTCACCTGTCAAAATGAGCGGTCGCAAATTAAAAATAGGGAAGCTGCAATGAAGATGTTAAAGTCTAAATTGTATCAACTGGAAATTGAAAAGCAACAACAAGAACTAGCTGAAATTCGTGGTGAACAGAAAGAAATTGGTTGGGGAAGTCAGATTCGATCTTATGTGTTCCACCCATACTCTATGGTAAAAGATCATCGTACAAATACCGAAATGGGGAATACGCAGGCGGTTATGGATGGCGAAATCGATCCATTTATTGATGCATACCTACGTTCCCAGATGGGTTAGGCGAGGAGTTTACTTGCCTTAGCCTAGTGTATACTTGTACTAAGCTTTTGTCATAAATTTGTTACAAATTGAAATAGCCTTATCATAGTTGGTTCTCTAACCATATTTTTCTATGAGGATTGGTGGATGGATCTGTAATAAGCGGTTTTAAAAACAGCAAATAGGATATAATAACCCTTGAAACGTAAAATTAAGTTTATAAGGGGGTAACTATGCTATGAAAAAATGGTTATTTACCGTACTATTTGGATCTGCCCTTGTATTAGGAGCCTGTGGTGGTGGAGATGATTCTTCAGAAGAACCAGCAGAAGATGGGGCAACAGAAGAAGGTGCCAATCAAGGTGAAGAAAGTGAAGGTGGCACCGTTGATACTGCAGCTGCAGAAGAAGCTTTCCAGAGCAACTGTTCTAGCTGTCACGGAGCCGATTTATCTGGTGGAGTAGGTCCTGCTTTAACCAATGTAGGATCAAAGCATTCGGCAGATGAAATTGCAGATATTATTAAAAATGGACAAGGTTCAATGCCTGCTGGACAAGCAAGCGGAGACGATGTTGAGCTTCTGGCAAATTGGTTAGCTGAAAAGAAATAAAGGATAAAGGTCTAAATGCTTACTAAGCGTTAGGCCTTTTTTTATGTTCAGAAAAATATATGTAACAAACGTCAAAAAAGCATTTATTTAATCGAATATTACTTGTAATAGAGCGGGTAAAATACATGTTCCTACAACTACTGACAATTAATACCATGCGTGTAACATTGAAATACAAATGTAATAATTTTATGTCTAAAAATCGTGGCGAAAGATGTTATACTAGGTAAGTATTGCGTACATAAACTCCGAACGAAAATTATTAATGGGCTAGAACACAGCCAAGTAGAAGTTAACCAAAAAAGCAAAGGTGATTATATGATATTAATGAACGATGTATATAAGACATATGCCAATGGTGTTACTGCACTAAATGGTATTAGTATTGATATAAAGCAGGGTGAGTTTGTCTATATTGTCGGTCCAAGTGGTGCCGGGAAATCTACATTTATTAAATTGATTTACCGAGAAGTAAAACCGACCAAAGGTAGCATTCTAATTAATGACATCAATATAGGCGACATTAAAGAAAAGAGAATCCCACTCTTAAGACGGGATATAGGCGTAATCTTTCAGGACTTTAAATTGCTTCCTAAACTAACAGTCTATGAAAATATAGCGTTTGCTTTAGAAGTTATTGAGGAATCTCCACGTAAAATTCGCACCCGTGTTATGGATGTATTAGATCTTGTAGGATTAAAGAATAAAGCAAGATTTATTCCGGATGAGCTATCAGGGGGAGAACAACAGCGAGTATCTATTGCCCGGGCAATAGTCAACAATCCTAAGATTGTTATCGCAGATGAGCCTACAGGTAACTTGGATCCGGATACTTCTTGGGGGATTATGAAGACCTTTGAAGAGATTAATGCTAGAGGCACAACCATTCTAATGGCGACCCACAGCAAAGAAATTGTAAACACAATCAAGAAACGTGTCATTGCAATCGAGGATGGCTTAATTGCACGAGACGAACACCGAGGTGACTACGGCTATGAAATTTAAAACAATAATGCGACATCTACGGGAAGGTTTCAAAAATATAGCCCGAAACGGTTGGATGACGGTGGCATCCGTAGGGGCTGTTACCACAACGTTAATTTTAGTTGGAGCATTCCTGGCACTCATGTTAAACCTGAATCAAATGGCAGATAACATAGAAGAAGACGTAGAAATCAGTACATTGATTGACTTGACATTAAATGAAGAAGAAATCACAGAACTAGGCAATGAGATAGAACAGATTAATGGTGTACAGACGGTCGTCTTTTCATCAAAAGATGATGAACTCGCAAACCTTATTGAAAGCATGGGAGATGAAGGACGGTCCTGGGAATTATTTGAACAGGATAACCCTCTAAACCACGTCTATGTCGTCAAAACAGCTGACCCAGAAGACACTATAGATGTTGCAAATCAAATAAGTGATCTCGAAGGGGTACAAGAAGTGAGTTATGGTAAAGGCGTAGTTGAAAGATTATTTACCTTTACTGAATACGCAAGAAATATTGGATTGGCTTTAATCATCGGACTAGTATTTACAGCAATATTCCTAATCTCAAATACAATTAAAATTACAATTATGGCACGTAGTAGAGAAATTGGTATTATGAAACTCGTTGGAGCAACAAATGGATTTATCAGATGGCCGTTCATTATTGAGGGGTTAATGCTTGGTATATTAGGATCTATCATCCCAATAGGAGTAATCCTTACAGGCTATTACTATCTGGCGAACAATGTAAGTGAACGTATCTCATACAGCTTTGTAGAAATATTACCATTTAATCCATTCGCATGGCAGCTTTCCTTGATTATCCTGGGAATCGGCGCTTTTATTGGAATATGGGGCAGTGTGATGAGTGTACGTAAATTCCTAAAAGTCTAGCTCGATTTTAAAAAATACCATTATTGTACAGAGGGAAGGGGAAAGCAAAACAATGAAAAAGTATGCTTCATTAATGCTTGCAACAACACTGGCAGTCACCGGCATTTCCTTTAGTGGGAATACAGCTTCAGCAGAATCAATTGATGGACTTGAAAACAAAATCAACGAATTAGAAAAAGAACAGAGTGAATTAAAAGAGCAACAAGGAAGTATTTCAGGTGATAAGAGTGATACAGAAGGCAAAATGAACGAGAATGAAGAAGAACAGAGTACAGTTGACACTCAAATTAAATCAATTGACGACAAGTTAACCAAAACACAAAATGATATTGCAACAAAGGAACAAGAAATTACATCAACAAATGATGAAATTAAAAAGCTAGAAGATAGAATGATAGAATTAAAAGAAGAAATAAAGGTATTGAAAGAACGAATTAAAGAGCGGGACGAGCTTATTAAAAAACGTCTACGCGCGATTCAAAAGAGTGGCGGAGATATGAAATATATCGAAGTTATACTAGGTTCAAAAAGCTTTGGAGATTTTATCAACCGAAGTTCTGCAGTTAATACGATAATGGATCAAGATAAAACCATTTTAGAGGAACAACAGGCTGATAAAGATTCTCTTGAGGCTAACAAGGCGGAAGTAGAAGAAAGTAAGGCATCAGTTGAGAAAAAGAAAGTTGCGTTAGAAGGACAAAAAGAAGAACTTGTAGCTCTTAAAGATGATTTGGCTGACCAAAAAGATCAAAAGAAAACATTAATGGCCAAATTAGAAAAAGAGTATACGGATCTTGAAGAATACAAAATTAGCCTTGAAGATGAGCAACAAATTCTTGCAGCACAGGCTGAAGCTGTAGAAAAAGCTAAGAATCTAGCAGAATCAGAAAAAGGTAAATTAGAGCAATTAGCACGTGAAGAGGCAGCAAGAAAAGAAGCTGAAAAGAGAGAAGCAGAGAAGAGACAGGCTGAACAAGCAAAAGCATCTTCTTCAAAGACTGCGTCTGCCTCATCATCTTCGTCAAACTCTAGTTCTAGTACAGGTAGCACCTCATCCACTCCGTCAAGTGGTAGCGGGTTGTTCATCTGGCCAGCAGCTGGTCCTAAAACATCTGACTATGGAATGAGACACCATCCAATTCATGGAATTGATAAATTGCATGCAGGTATGGATATTGGTGCTTCAACTGGAACACCATTAAAAGCTGCAGCTACCGGTGTTGTTATTCGTGCAGGTTGGATGAGTGGATATGGTAATACAATTATGATTACCCATAATTTAAACGGCAAAACCTATACTACTCTTTATGCACATTTGAGCAGTATTTCTGTATCAGCAGGTCAAACCGTATCACAAGGACAAAATATTGGACAAACTGGAAATTCAGGCGGTTCTACAGGTCCCCACCTACATTTTGAAGTACATGAGGGTGGATGGAATGCAGCGAAAAGTAATTCCGTTAATCCAATGAAATTTTTCTAATAAACATACATTATAAAAAGACATCACCCTCTTGGTGTGATGTCTTTTTCTTCTATTTTGTGAATGAGGTTCATAAAACGTCGAAGAAAACCATAGTCATATGTAGAAGATAATGGTATGCTTTTGTACAATAGGATGTAACGTATATTAGACAAATAACTATCGAGGTGGAAAAATGAGTTTGAAAAAATCACATATTATCCTGTTGCTTCTTTTAGCCCTCGTTCTTGGATTTGCAGGTGCCTATATGGGTGTTCAACTGGCAGATCAGGGTGGCAATAGTGAGGAAAGTATCGAACAGGGTGAAGAGACAAGCCCGAGTTCAGACCAAATAAGCGGTACTGAGTTAGGAAAGGTCGAACAAGCCTTTTCCCTGATTAAAGATAACTATCTGGAAGAAGTAGAGGATAAGCAGCTAGTAGAAGGCGCCATTCAGGGTATGTTATCCACATTGGAAGACCCATACAGCTCCTATATGGATGTAGACACGATGGCGCAGTTTAATGAACAGATTGAATCTTCGTTTGAAGGAATTGGAGCTGAGGTTAGCATGGTAAATAACATGGTAACCATTGTAGCTCCCATAAAGGATTCTCCTGCTGAAAAAGCAGGTCTGCGTCCAAATGATCAAGTTCTAAGCGTTGATGGGGAAAGTGTGGAAGGACTAGATTTAAATGAAGCTGTGGCTAAAATTCGTGGTGAGAAAGGTTCAGAGGTTGTCTTGGAAATTCAACGGCCTGGAGCCTCAGAAGCTTTCGATATGACAATCGTCCGTGACACCATCCCACTTGAAACAGTATACAACAGCATTAAAGAAATAGATGGAAAGAAAACAGGAGTTTTAGAAGTAACGAACTTCTCTGAACATACTGCTCAAGAATTTTCAGAACAGCTAACAACGCTTGAAGAGGAAGGGATAGAAGGGTTGGTTATTGATGTCCGAGGAAATCCGGGTGGACTCTTAACAGCTGTAGAGGAAATGCTCAAAGAGTTTGTTCCAAAGGATATGCCATATCTACAAATTGAAGATAAGGACGGTAAGAAAACACCTTATTTCTCAGAACTTGATGAGAAAAAAGACTACCCAATAAGTGTTGTTATAGATGAAGGAAGTGCTTCTGCATCAGAAATTTTAGCTGTAGCCATGAAAGAAATGGGCTATGACATTGTTGGACAGAAAAGCTTTGGAAAAGGTACCGTCCAACAGGCAGTGCCAATGGGTGATGGAAGTTCTATTAAGTTAACGTTCTATAAATGGCTATCTCCAGATGGAAAATCTGTCCATGAAAAAGGGATAGAGCCTACTGTAGAAGTAAAGCAAGCCGACTATTTCTACACGAATCCGATTCAAATTGATGACCCATTAGCGTACGACCAGACAGATGATAAAATTGAAAATGTCCAAATTATGCTTGATGGACTAGGTTATGAACCAGGAAGAACAGATGGATATTTCAGTGAAGAAACACAATCTGCAGTAAATAACTTCCAGGAAGACAATGAGTTAGATGTGACTGGAAAAGTTGATGAAGAAACTGCTGGCTTAATTGAAGCGCAAATTGTTGATAAGATTCGTAATGGCGAAGATGACAAACAGTTAGAGAAAGCATTAGAAGAACTATACTAGTAAGCCAAGAAGGGCAAGGGATTTTCTATTTCCTTGCTCTTTTTCTATGTTTTCATAAACGGGTTCGGTCGATTGTCCAATCGAGCAAATTTCTATTAACCATCCGGTTTGTATACTAACCTTCTCTATTATATGGTAAAATTATTTCATAACCGAATTTGAATATGGGTAAAAGCAAAGCACTAGTTAAGATACAGCAGAAGAGGTGGTCGTTATGGTAGAAGCATGGCTGATTGAGCTTGCGAAAGGGATGGCCAAGCTATTTATAAATCCGTTACTATATTGGTCTATTATCGTTTTGTTATTTGCCGGCTATAGGCGAATTAAACGAGAAAGGCAAAACTTTGGGACAAAAATATTTGACTTGTTCTCTGAATGGAAATCTACCTGGCTGTTTTCCATTTTGACAGGATTACTTGTCTCTGTGGTCATGATTGGTGCAGGATTTGTGCTATCCTATACATCATTACTGTTATTAAGCGTTGTAGCTATTTTATTCAGTTTATCAGGCAGGTTTATGTTATTATCCCCTGTCTATACAGTAGGGGTTTCTTTCCTACTATTATTGTTTGTTCCTACCCTTCTGGGAAATCAGCAGTGGATTAGGGAAGACCTTTTTGATCCAATTAATTTGGCAGCATTTCCGGTATTATTGGGAATCTTATTAATTGCAGAAGGTTGGCTGATAAAGCGAACGAACATGAGAGATACATATCCAGGTTTATCGCTTAGTAACCGCGGAATCTGGGTCGGAGAACATCATCTTAAAAAGCTGGCAATCATTCCATTTTTTCTTCTCCTTCCATCTGGCTTGATTACACCATTTGCTGATTACTGGCCGTATGTTTCTTTTGGTGAACAAACCTATAGTCTTATTTTATTTCCCTTTTTACTTGGGGTAGATTATAAGGTTCGCGGAAGATATCCAAAAGAAGCTGCTGACAAGTTAGCCGTTCCAATTATATTATTAGGGATAGGCGCGACAGCAATTGCAATCGGGGGCGTCTTTTTTGCACCATTGTCTCTGGCTGCTGTTATTGTAACAATTTTTGGAAAAGAATATATTAATTATCGCCACCGTAATAGTGAAAGATTGAGAAGATGTTATTTCCATCCAATGAATAATGGGTTAAAGGTGCTTGGAGTTATTCCTGGGACCCCTGCAGACCGATTAGGAATAAAAGTAGGAGAAAACATAATGAAAGTAAATGGGCAAATGGTAAACAGTATTGATTCCTTTTACCAGTCGCTTCAGGCAAGCGGTGCTTATTTTAAATTAGACCTTGAGGACTTAAATGGTGAAATACGATTTGTCCAAGGTGCGCTCTATCAAGGAGATCATCATGAATTGGGAATCCTTTTTAGTGATACCCCATACCGTCGAAAGCAAGCTTAATAAATACACGGCAATGACCGGACATTCAGAAGAAATCGAATGTCCGGTCATTTTATGTAGAATGGCTAAACGCTAAAACCCATATTATTCCTTCAATAATTTAGTGAAATTCATCAAAAACTATATATAAGTTTAGAGAATGGAATGGGTACAATGATGAAAAGCTATTTAATGGATGCATGGAACTATCTTGATCCAATCTACTATAGGTGTACAAGATTACAGTATTTGCAGGAAGCAAATAAATCAAATACAATCCTGCGCGTCCGTTTAACTCGTTACAAAGGTGCGAAGATAATATTGCAGGATGGAACAATAATACAGAAAAACGATCTGTTACTTAAAATCCATTTGCATAATGTGAGGATGCTGAGAGAGCTTGAAGGTGTCACGAGTGAAATGAAAAGAGCTGTATATATATATCATATGATAAAACAATCCTTACCAAGACTCGCAGCATATGTTTCAGCACATCAAAAATGCGAACAAATTAAAGGGGTAATTGGGATTTCGTTCTTAAATAGTGGCGTAAATCGACTTGGTTTTGAGACTAGTCCTATTCATAGCAAGTTATATCTCACATACAAAAAAATAACGCTCATCCCCATTAATGTAATGGCAGGGAAAAAGCGTCTGGACAAGGATCCTATTTATTTGTTTATGTCTAAGCAAAACTTACTTCAATCGTATCAGTAGGCTCTAATTGTATGAAACGTGATTTCCGGCCGACTACCTATTCGAATATTAAACCCGGTTTGTCCTAATCCTTCACTAATATAAAAAGGGCTTCCATGCTGCATATGCAATCCTTTGATAATATTTTTTCTAGCGAGTTTTCCCATTTTTACTAAGTGATATGCTTTAGGATAGCAAATCTGGCCGCCATGAAAATGTCCTGCAAGTAGGTAATCAAATGATTGTTCATACATTTCAAGAACGATTGTTGGGTCATGTGTTAAAACAAGATTCATGCCAGCTGGAATATCAAGAAAGGCTTGTGCAAGATTACTTCTATTTGTGCTGTAATCATCGATACCAATAATATTTAGTGCTTGATCGCCGACTCTTACCGTTTTATTTTGATTTTGAAGAACGGTGCAGTCAAAGTCCAACAGCGTACGTTTTAAGTGAATAAGGTCATCTTGCTTCAATACATAGTCATGGTTACCTAAAACAGCATACATGCCGTACTTGGGCTGCAATTTCTGCAATACACGCAGATAAGGACGTAATTTCGGAATCGACCTTTTTCTATCAAGAAAATCGCCTGTGAGGGCTATAAGATCAGGTGTTTCGCCCATTAATTTTTGCTCTAATTCTTGAGGGGTTATCGAGATGTTCTCTAAGTGTAAATCTGATAGATGAAGAATAGAGAGGGAAGAAAGAGTTGCTGCCTTTCCTGAGTCAATATTTACTTTATTCAGTTGAATATCCTTTGTATTCATATAAGCTTTATAGAATAAAAACGAGGTTACGATTAGTATAATGCCAATTGCTAGATAGGTCATGGTGTATCGCCTCCTGCATTATTATATCATGCGGAAACTGGGTAAATCATTGGTAATTAGCGGTATATACCGAGCCAGAGGAGTTGAGGAAAATGGCGAAAAAAGCGTTATTTCTACCATTCATGAATATGGCTTCAGGACATCATCATGTAGCAGATACGCTAATGGAAGAAACGGCTAAACTGGAGGAACATATAAATACGAGCAAGGTAGATATCCTTTCTTATAGTTATGGAACAGTAGAAAAATTGGTATCGTCATTTTATATGAAATGGATCCATCTTTTTCCGAGTTCCTATGATCGGCTTTACTACTATTTGGCATATCGAAATGTTGCCAAGCGTAGCCGCCACCTACATTATGAGTTCCTCTTTAAACTATATATGCAAAAGCTACTGGCTAATAAAAATCCCTCGCTCTTGTTCTGCACCCATGCTTTGCCTTCAAATATTACGTCTATCCTAAAGCAAAAAGGAAAATTAAATGCCATAACAGTAAATGTATACACTGATTTTTTTGTAAATCGTGTATGGGGCATAAACGGAATAGACTATCATTTAGTCCCATCCCTTACTGTGAAAAACTTTCTTATTCAACTAGGGGTAGATGAAGAACGCATTTATCTAACTGGAATTCCGGTACATCCTGTTTTTAAAGCACCTGTTACCAATCGAAAAGATACTGAGAATTATGCAATTCTCGTAACGGGAGGAAACATGGGGGCCGGATCAATGGAAAAGCTGCTGCCACAAAACGAGGCTTCCACCGTTCGTTACTATATTCTTTGTGGCAACAATGGTAAACTTTACAAAAAACTTCTAGCAAGGAAACACGAGAGACTAATACCGATACCTTATATTAACAGTAAGTATGAAATGAACGCTTTGTATGACAAGGTGGATGCAGTACTAACAAAACCGGGTGGTGTCACGATTAGTGAATGTCTGATGAAACAAAAGCCGATTTTTGTTAGTCATGGACTTCCAGGACAGGAAAGAATTAATATGCAAGAACTAGAAAAGCATGGTCTGATGCTGACCTTGTCGCGTGATAAATCAGTGGAGGAGCAAATCGTTAGCTACCTGGAAAATGAAAAAGCAATGCAGAGATATAGACAACGGGTAGGAGAATACCATGAGCATCTTGATAAGCGAGAGATGGGTGAGATTCTCCTAGATATATTTAATAAAGAGCATTAGCTAAATAGCTAATGTTTTTTACGGTAGAGAACAATGATCTGCTGGTTTATGATATTTCACTATGGAAAAAGGGTATAATGCTAAGATAGGCAAAGCATAAATATCGAATATTTGTTCGTGTTTATGTTATAATTACAACGTTGTATGATAAAATAAAAATATGACCATATAAGAATATTCGGCTTTTTCCAATTCTTTGTTGTTAGTTGTTCTAGCAGTGTATTGTAGGCAACTTTTTTCGGGAATAGCCTCTTAATATAAGATTTTTAGATAGATTATCACGTGAACGGAGGTAAAATGTGAACAATACATTTGAATTAGTATCAAGCTACGAGCCTGGCGGAGACCAGCCTAAAGCAATTAAAGAAATTATAGATAAAATTATGAAGGGGCAGCGGCATCAGACGTTGCTAGGTGCTACTGGGACAGGGAAGACATTTACAATGTCAAATGTGGTAAAGGAAATTAACCGCCCCACTTTAGTAATTGCCCACAATAAGACACTTGCCGGCCAGCTCTATAGTGAATTTAAAGAGTTCTTTCCCAATAATGCAGTAGAGTATTTTGTAAGCTATTATGATTATTATCAGCCAGAAGCCTATGTACCTTCCACAGATACATTCATAGAAAAAGATGCAAGTATTAATGATGAAATTGATAAGCTACGCCACTCCGCAACATCAGCATTATTTGAACGAAATGATGTATTAGTTGTTGCCAGTGTATCGTGTATCTACGGATTGGGTTCTCCGGAAGAATACAAAAGCCACGTTCTTTCTCTTCGGGTAGGAATGGAGAAGGAAAGGGATCAACTGTTGCGTGAACTTGTTGATGTTCAGTACGCAAGAAATGATATTAATTTTCAACGCGGAACCTTCCGAGTAAGAGGGGACTCTGTGGAAATTATACCAGCCTCAAAAGAAGAGCATTGTCTTCGGGTAGAGTTTTTTGGAGATGAAATTGATCGTATACGTGAAGTAGATGCTTTAACAGGCGAAATTATCGGCGACAGAGAGCATATTGCTATTTTCCCGGCTTCCCACTTTGTTACAAGGGAAGAAAAAATGAAGAAGGCTATTAAAAACATTGAAAAGGAACTAGAAGAACGCCTTACAGAGTTACGTGAAAATGACAAGCTATTGGAAGCACAGCGCTTAGAACAGCGAACGCATTATGATTTGGAAATGATGAATGAGATGGGCTTCTGTTCAGGAATCGAGAACTATTCCAGACATCTTACGCTTCGTGAGCAAGGAGCTACACCATATACGCTCATCGATTTCTTTCCGGATGATTTTCTTGTCGTAGTGGATGAATCCCATGTTACACTTCCGCAAATAAGAGGAATGTATAATGGTGACCAAGCCAGAAAACAAGTGTTAGTGGATCACGGGTTTCGACTTCCGTCTGCAATGGATAACCGACCATTAATGTTTGGCGAGTTTGAGGAAAAGACAAAACAACTCGTCTATGTTTCCGCAACCCCTGGCCCGTACGAGCTAGAACATTCTCCACAGATGACGGAGCAAATTATTAGACCTACAGGGCTGCTTGATCCCGAAGTGGAAATAAGGCCAATAGATGGACAGATTGATGATCTACTAGCAGAAATCAACATACGCTCAGAAAAAAATGAACGTGTCCTTGTAACGACATTAACGAAGAAAATGTCAGAAGACCTTACGGATTATATGAAAGAAATTGGCATTAAAGTAGCCTATCTGCATTCAGAGATTAAGACACTGGAGCGTATTGAGATTATTCGAGATCTTCGCATTGGAAAGTACGATGTTCTTATAGGTATTAACCTACTTCGTGAAGGGCTTGATATTCCTGAGGTTTCGCTTGTGGCAATCCTTGATGCGGATAAAGAAGGATTCCTTCGTTCAGAGCGGTCTTTAATTCAGACAATGGGCCGGGCGGCTCGTAATGAAAACGGTCGGGTTATTATGTATGCTGATAAAATGACAAAATCAATGGATATCGCAATTAGCGAAACCAACCGACGTCGAGAAAAACAGCAGGCATATAATGAGGAACATGGCATTACCCCGACAACCATTAAAAAAGAGGTGCGGGACGTTATACGCGCTACAGTTGCTGCAGAAGATCAGCCAGAATATGAAAGCAAAGCAAAGAGCTTAACAAAGCTATCCAAAGACGAGAAAGAAAAAGTAATCGATCAGATGGAAAAGGAAATGAAGGAAGCTGCCAAGTCGCTTGATTTTGAAAAAGCAGCTGAGCTTCGTGATGTGATACTAGAACTTAAAGCAGGAAGGTGATGGTGAAATGCCTAGTAAATTAATTCAGATTCAAGGAGCAAGGGCACACAATTTAAAAAATATTGATGTAACAATTCCTAAAAACAAACTTGTTGTCATGACAGGACTGTCAGGATCCGGAAAGTCCTCCCTTGCCTTCGATACCATCTATGCTGAAGGACAACGCAGATATGTCGAATCACTTTCCGCCTATGCACGACAATTTTTAGGCCAGATGGATAAACCAGATGTTGACGCAATCGAAGGTCTCTCTCCAGCCATTTCAATTGATCAAAAAACAACGAGTAAAAACCCACGGTCAACGGTTGGAACGGTTACGGAGATTTATGATTATTTACGGTTGCTTTATGCCCGTGTGGGGCATCCGGTATGTCCGAATCATGGGGTAGAGATCACCTCCCAAACAGTGCAACAGATGGTAGACCGCATATTGGAATATCCTGAGAGAACGAAATTGCAAATTCTTGCGCCTGTCGTATCTGGTCGTAAAGGAGAGCATGTTAAAACGCTCGAGAAGCTTCGACAAGAGGGATATGTACGTATCCGTGTTGACAAGGAAATGCGCGAGGTTTCTGAGGATATTAAATTGGAAAAAAATAAAAAGCATTCCATAGAAGTAGTGGTAGATAGAATCGTAGTAAAGGATGGTATTGCCGGACGCTTAAGTGATTCAATAGAAACGGCGTTAGGGCTTGGTGACGGAAAGATTATCGTTGACGTAATAGGCGAAGAGGAATTAACTTTTAGTGAAAATTTCGCTTGCCCTATTTGTGGGTTTTCAATAGGTGAACTTGAGCCTCGCCTGTTCTCATTTAACAGTCCATATGGCGCTTGTCCAACTTGTGACGGTTTAGGAACAAAGCTTGAGGTGGATCTAGATCTAGTTATTCCGGATTGGAGTTTAACCCTTAATCAGCATGCGATTGCTGCATGGGAGCCAATTAGCTCTCAGTACTACCCACAATTACTTAAAAGTGTATGTGACCATTTTAATATAGATATGGATAAACCAGTGAAGAAAATCCCACAAGAAAAAATGGATATTATTCTTCATGGAAGTGGGAAAGAAAAGATCCGTTTCCATTATGTTAATGAATTTGGGAATGTAAGAGACAATCAAATTCAATTTGAAGGGGTATTAAATAATGTAGCACGTCGATATCGCGAAACCTCTTCTGATTTTATAAGGGAATCATTAGAAAAATACATGGGGCAAAAACACTGTCCAACATGTAAAGGGTACCGATTAAAGCGTGAGGCACTTGCTGTAAAAGTGAATGACTTGCATATTAGCAATGTCACGGACTTTTCTATTATGGAAGCAAAAGACTTCTTCGAGACGCTTGCATTATCGGATAAAGAAAAGCAAATTGCCAAAATGATATTAAAAGAGATTTGCAATCGTCTTGAGTTCCTAAATAATGTTGGTTTAGATTATCTAACTTTATCTAGAGCTGCGGGGACATTATCAGGTGGAGAGGCCCAGCGAATCAGGTTAGCAACTCAAATCGGTTCTGCACTAACCGGGGTGCTTTATGTATTGGATGAGCCATCCATTGGCCTGCATCAACGAGACAACGACCGACTAATTGATACCTTAAAACGAATGCGTGATCTGGATAATACCTTGATTGTTGTTGAGCATGATGAAGATACAATGATGGCTGCCGATTGGCTTATTGACATTGGACCTGGTGCTGGGGAGCACGGTGGTAATATTGTTTCCAGTGGCACACCTGAAACGGTTATGAAAGACAAGAACTCGCTTACAGGACAATACTTATCTGGCGAGCAATTCGTCGCACTACCAACTAAACGAAGAAAAACCGATAAACGAGCTATCGAGGTCGTAGGGGCTGAGGAAAATAACCTGAAAAAGGTATCAGCTAAATTCCCAATTGGATTAATGACGGTGGTCACAGGAGTTTCAGGATCTGGTAAAAGTACGCTCGTAAATGAAATACTTTACAAGTCCCTCGCCAAAGAGCTTTATCGGGGAAAGCATAAGCCTGGTAAGCACAAAACGGTAAAAGGGATCGAGCATATTGAAAAGGTAATCGATATCGACCAATCGCCGATCGGTAGAACGCCAAGATCTAACCCAGCTACGTATACTGGTGTATTTGATGATATTCGTGATGTTTTTGCACAAACGAATGAAGCAAAGGTACGAGGATACAAAAAGGGTAGATTTAGCTTTAATGTGAAAGGTGGGCGCTGTGAAGCCTGCCGTGGAGACGGCATTATAAAAATTGAAATGCATTTTCTTCCTGATGTATATGTACCATGTGAAGTCTGTCACGGGAAACGATATAACCGTGAAACACTTGAAGTAAAATATAAAGGTAAAAATATTGCAGATGTGTTAGAACTAACAGTAGAAGATGCGCTTGACTTCTTTGCTAACATACCGAAAATCAAACGCAAGTTGCAAACCATATTTGACGTTGGTTTAGGATATGTGCGATTGGGACAGCCTGCAACCACTTTATCTGGTGGGGAAGCACAGCGTGTGAAACTTGCGAGTGAATTGCACCGTCGTTCCAACGGAAAGTCTTTCTATATCCTTGATGAACCAACAACTGGTCTTCATGTTGATGATATTAAGCGTCTCATAGCGGTTTTACAGCGACTAGTTGACAACGGAGATACAGTCTTAATTATCGAGCATAACCTAGACGTCATTAAAACAGCAGACCATATTGTTGACCTTGGACCTGAAGGTGGAGACAGAGGCGGACAGATTATTGCCAAAGGAACACCAGAACAAATTGTGAAGGTAGAGGATTCCTACACAGGAAAGTATCTAAAACCCGTGCTGGAAAGAGATCGGAAACGAATGGAAGATAGTATCACAACAAAGGAAAAAGCAACAGCAAAATAAAATGAACAACGATGAACGGCCAGTTTGTGGATAGCAATTACTGGCCGTTTTTTTATTTCTTCGTATCAATGTTTTGACGGTACCCGATCATTTCGATAAGCTAAGTAGAGAAGCGTAGTAGGAGGAACAAATAATGAAGCCAATTAAAATAAATGAAGTACAAGAAAAGCTTGACCGTTTTGTTAATAAAAAAGTCTACGTCCATGTTGAGACAACGAATGGCGCTTACGCAAGCCATTTTAATGATAAGGCATATAATGTCGGTGCATATGTACGAAATGCTAACGTTACATTCAGCCAAGCAAAGATTGTCGGGGATGGAAAAGTCTTCAGAGCGGGTCTCAAAATGGAAATGGGATGGATTTACGCAGAGGGGCTTACAGACTGGATTATCGAGGATGAAGCAAAATTATTACTTGCAGGCCATGATCGTGAAGGTAGATTAATGGTTGCTCTGCAAATTAGTGAAACACCTTTCCATTATTAAGGAACGGGTGCATGAAGATTGAATGGAGAAAGGTGAGATACGATGGAAAAACATGTTGTAGTCATATATCCACACCCGGACGACGAGTCATTCGGCGCTGCTGGAACAATATCAAAATTTCGCGAAGAGGGAGTACCTGTAACCTACCTATGTGGAACATTAGGAGAGATGGGACGTAATATGGGATCTCCAACGTTTGCAAACAGGGAAACGTTGCCTGAGATTAGAAAGAAAGAACTTATTAAAGCTTGTGAAGTGCTTGACATTGATTTGCAAATGCTTGGCTACCGTGACAAGACAGTAGAATACGAGGACCGTAATGAAGTAGCCAAACATCTCAAAGGCTTGTTGGAAAAGCTTGATCCGAGCCTAGTTATTACCCATTATCCTGAGCATGCTGTTCATCCAGACCATAACGCACTTGGGGCTGCCGCGATTGAAGCAGTACGCCTAATGGATGAGGGGCAGCGACCTGTAGTATGGGCACAAGCTATTTCGAGAGATTACCCAGAAGTATTAGGAACACCAGATATTATTAATGATGTAAGAAAATACTTTGATAAAAAAATGGAAGCTATACTCTGCCATGACTCCCAGGCAGGTGGTATTCTGGGACAAATTAAAAACTACCAGCAGATGAACAGTGAAGACAGAGATGCAGTAGTAGAACAATTTGGCACAGAACGATTTTATACGTGGAAATATTAATGGAAAGCTCTTCTGTATTTCATGCAGAAGAGTTTTTTGAATCCTCTAAAGGTGAAACAACGTATATTGTATTATCTCTAACGGATTCTGAAACCATAGTATTCAAAAGTGAAACGAGAGCCGTGGAAAGTGAAACCACAGCACTCAAAATTGAAACAACAAGCGCAAAGAGTGAACCCACATCATCGCAAGCGAATCCGAAATGCTCACAATCCTAAATCAGGTTTTCTTCAACCCGATCAACTTCTCAAATGATGTAGACCTTCATTGATTAACAAGTACTATCAAAGCAAAACATAGTTTATATATCAACAGAGATTGGTATATTATAGAGTGGGAGGAATCATGATGAAAAAGCTTTATCGATCTAATTCTGAGAAAATGGTAGGGGGAATCTTTGGTGGACTGGCATCTTACTTCCAAGTCGATGCAACGATTCTTCGATTAATATTTGTCATTTTACTATTTATGAGCTTCTTTACCGTATCTCTTCTATACGTGGTTGCTCTTTATATCATTCCAAAGGAAAGGGAGATGTAACGATGTTTATTCGTTGGATATTATCTATTGTGTTAAACGCCGTGGCCTTAATTGTAGTGTCACAGCTATTCGATTCGTTCCAGTTAGAAGGATTTGGGGCAGCTGTGTTAGCGAGTTTTATCCTATCAATCTTAAATGTCATTATAAAACCAATCCTCGTTATCCTCACCTTGCCAATTACGGTTCTTTCACTTGGACTGTTTCTCTTTGTAATAAATGCTATTACGTTAATGATTGCACAGGGACTTATGGGGAGCAGTTTTATTATTGAAGGATTCGGTACTGCGCTAATAGCTGCCGTCATATTGGCAATTCTCAATTTGTTACTTAATAGCTTGATTAAAGATTCCGTTAAATCGTAGGCGCACAGTCTACGATTTTTGTTTACCGTATGCTACAATAAAGTGTATCTATTCTGTTGGGAAGAATACGAAACCTTACAGAATGGCGATAATAAAATAAATAACGCTTAATTAGCTAGGGGGATATACTGGATGTCGACAGTGCGCACGAAAGATTTACTTGAGCATTTTAATTTAGAGCTAGTTGCTGGCAAGGACGGCATACATAGAGAAATTACCACGAGTGATATTTCCAGACCTGGAATTGAAATGACCGGGTATTTTAAATATTACCCAAAAGAAAGATTGCAGCTTATTGGGAAGACAGAAATGGCTTACTTTATGGAGTTAAGTGATGCAGATAAGAGAGATCGTGCCATAAATTTATGCACAGATATCACGCCTGGAATTGTGATTTCAAGGGGGATGGATATACCTGAGGCATTAATTGAAGCAGCAAATGATTCTGGTGTGCCTATTTTACACTCTCCAAGGAAAACCACACGGGTTATTAGCCGATTAACCAATTATCTTGAAACAAAATTCGCTCCATTTACTGCGATTCATGGTGTACTTGTAGATATATATGGAGTAGGCGTGCTTATTACTGGCCAAAGTGGTGTAGGTAAAAGTGAGACGGCCTTGGAACTCGTTAAACGTGGGCATAGACTTGTTGCTGATGATAGTGTGGAAATAAGACAGGAAGATTATGACAGCCTTGTAGGAAATTCACCACCTCTTATTGAACATCTACTCGAGATACGTGGCCTTGGGATTATTAACGTCATGACATTGTTTGGTGCCGGATCAGTTAGAAGTCATAAGAAGATTTCGCTTATCATTAACCTGGAGATTTGGGATCAGAAGAAACAATATGACCGCCTTGGTCTTGATGAGGACAAAATGAGAATCATGGAAGTGGACATTCCGAAAGCCACTATTCCAGTTCGTCCAGGTAGAAACCTGGCCGTTATTATTGAAGTCGCAGCAATGAACTTTCGTTTAAAAAGAATGGGAGTTAATGCAGCCGAGGAATTTTCAGAACGGCTGACTACAATGATCAAAAATGAAAAGGATGAAACCGAATAGGAGGGTTCACTATGCTATTTACCGCAGCTCCTTTGGACAGGGTCTTTTTTGAACTAGGCCCATTGACTGTTTATTGGTATGGAGTAATTATTGCGACAGGTGCATTTTTAGGGCTATATTTAGCAACAAGAGAAGCGGATCGGCTTGGGTTAAAAAAGGATTTGATCATAGACTTTATCGTGTTTGCAATCCCTATAGCGATCTTATGTGCAAGGATTTACTATGTCGTATTTGAATGGGAACGCTATGCAAACGGACCATGGACTGATATTTTTGCCATCTGGGAAGGCGGAATTGCAATCCATGGGGCTGTGATAGGTGGCGTGCTTACCGCTATTGTATATGCTAAGTATCGTGATATTACATTTTGGCAGATTGCAGATATCATTGCACCGAGTTTAATTCTTGGTCAAGCGATTGGTCGCTGGGGAAATTTTATGAATCAAGAGGCACATGGACACGAAGTCTCAAGTGCTGCCTATGATAATTTCTTGCAGTACCTTCCTGATTTTATAATGAACCAAATGACGATAGATGGTGTCATGTATCATCCGACATTTTTATATGAATCAGTTTGGAATATACTCGTTTTTGCCTTCTTACTCGTACTAAGAAAATATAACCCATTACGAGGTGAAGTTTTCTTAAGCTATGCCATTACATATTCAATCGGCCGCTTCTTTATTGAAGGAATGAGAACAGATAGCTTGTATGCATTTGCTGGTTTGCGTCAGGCACAGTTATTGTCCGTTTTCCTCATCATAGTAGCCATACTACTTATCATCTATCGCAGGAAAATAGGAGTAAAGGAACACTATAAGGATGTACCAATTCCTCCAAAGAAAAAGAAAAAGAAGAAAAAGAAATAAATATTTATAGTGCGTGTTCAAAAAGGAGGATAAAAAGGACCGAGAAGTTCGAGGCGGCATAGCTTTGAGTACCGGGCTTGCACAGGATGTGCTGACTTCGACGTTCGACACAGGACGTGTCGGAATTTAGTCGAAGGTCATCGGTACCGATGTGTCATTTTTACTGGATTTTTTGAACAACATCTTATAGAAAGTAGGGGATGAAATGTCTGGTATTGTATATCGTGGTTTTCAACAGGGGCTGACAACAACCTGGACATTAGGGAAAGTCATTTTCCCTATCACATTATTGATTACGATTTTACAATTCACCCCCGTACTACCGTGGATTATCGAAATGTTAACGCCGGTCATGGGGCTATTGGGTCTATCAGGGGAAGCAGCTGTGCCGCTGGTTCTAGGGAACTCCCTAAACTTATATGCTGGGATTGCAGCAATTGTATCCTTTGATTTTACGGTAAAGGAAGTATTTATTCTAGCGGTCATGCTATCTTTTTCGCATAACTTGTTTATTGAATCTGCTGTTGCCTCAAAAGTTGGTGTCAGCTGGTGGCTTATCGTTGGGATCAGAATAGGGCTTGCCTTACTAGGCGGGATATTAATTAATTTACTTTGGCACGGGGGAGCGGAACAAGCTCAATATGGATTAATACAGTCTACGGACACTGTGCCAGTTGGCTGGGGAGAGATTGCCCTTCAAGGAATGCAAACTGCATTAATGGCTGTCGTACAGCTTGGATTGATTGTCATTCCGCTAATGATCATCATGCAGTTTATGCGAGAAAAAGGTTGGTTAGCAATGCTGTCCAACAAACTGGCTCCAGGCATGAAATTTTTAGGGATGGAAAAGAATACTTCGATGACCATGGTTGCTGGTCTTACAATTGGGCTAGCATATGGTGCAGGCCTTATGATTCAAGCCGTGAAGGAGGACAATGTCTCGAAAAAAGATATGTCCCTTGCACTCATTTTTCTTGTAGCTTGTCATGCTGTCGTTGAAGATACACTTATTTTTATTCCTTTGGGCATCCCAGTCTGGCCGCTCTTATTAATACGGCTAGCAACTGCTATCTTATTAACAATGACAATTGCAATGATATGGAATAGACTAGAGAAAAAGAAACGGAAGGAAACAAACCAACATGAGCATTCGTACAATACTTTTTGATTTAGATGGAACATTAATTGACACCAATGAACTAATTATTGCTTCCTTTATGCATACCTTTTCGCATTATGGCATGACCTATACAAGGGAAGAGGTGGTCCAGTTTAACGGGCCACCATTACTTGATACGTTTCAAAAAATTGCTCCGGACCTAGCAGAAGAAATGGTTAAAACATATCGAGCTCATAATTTAACGGTCCATGATAGCTATGTGACAGCCTTTCCTCATGTTACAGAGACAATTGCAGCTTTAAAAGAGCAAGGGCTCAAGCTAGGAATAGTGTCGACAAAAATGCGAAAGGGTGTAAACATGGGGCTAACCCTTACTGGATTGGCTACATACATGGACACCATTATTACATTGGATGATGTAACGCAAGCTAAACCACACCCAGAGCCGGTACTCAAGGCTGTTCAAGCACTAGGAGCTGACTTAGAGACAACGTTAATGGTCGGAGATAACTACCATGATATTGAGTCTGGGAAAAATGCTGGTGTTAAAACAGCAGGTGTTGCCTGGTCTGATAAAGGAAGCTCTTTCTTGGAAGGCTTTTATCCCACCTATATGCTGAAAGATATGCGTGATTTACTTCAACTTACAGAGGTGTAAAGGATGCGAAGAACCAAACGTTACCAGGTGGAAGATTCTAATTCGCTTTGGCAAATCTATAAAACAGTTCCTTTTTTAAAGGTAGTTAAAAACTTTGTGGTCATTCAAATTGCCAGGTATACACCCTTTTTAGGGATGAAAAACTGGCTATATCGGAATTTTTTAAAGATGAAAATAGGAAAGCAAACAGCATTTGCTCTTATGGTTATGCCTGATATTATGTTTCCTGAAAAGATCATAATCGGGACAAATAGTGTTATTGGGTATAATACGACTATCTTGGCACATGAATATTTAATTAAGGAATATCGGATTGGAGAAGTTGAAATTGGAAGTAATGTGCTGATCGGCGCAAATACGACCATTCTGCCAGGTGTTACGATTGGGGACGGTGCAGTGGTCTCCGCCGCAACGCTAGTACATAAAGATGTACCAGAAGGCGCTTTTGTCGGGGGTAATCCAATGAAACTGATATACTCAAAAGTGGAAATGGAGAAACGTCAAATAGATACATGAAGTAGGTGGAAATAATGAATACTCCTGCAGGGATATTGCCAGCAATACGTAAGATGAAGGATTTCGATTTTGCATTGGAAACATCCTATGAAAGCATCGTCTTTCTAGAAACAAGGCTGGCACAGCTTAAAAGTCTTGTGGAATATACGAAGCGTGCCAATAAAAAAGCGTTGGTTCACTTTGATTTAATCCAGGGGCTTAGAGCGGATGATTATGCCATGGAATTTTTGTTGAGGGAAATTAAACCAGATGGCATCCTTTCCACAAGGGCGAATGTAATTTCGATGGCGAAAAAGAATAACCTATTAGCGATTCAACGAGTGTTTTTGTTAGATAGCTTAGCTTTGGAACATAATATAAAGTTAATTAATCGGACAAAACCTGACTGTATTGAAGTGCTACCAGGTTTGATACCGGAAATGATAAATTACATCCAGGAGCAGACAAACATACCTGTAATAGCTGGGGGACTAATTAAGACAAGAGAAGAGGTAGATATGGCATTAGCAGCGGGAGCAATAGCCGTTTCGACATCGAATAAATCACTTTGGTAATCCTTAAAAGGAACCTTTATAGGTTTCTTTTTTTCATTAACCAAGGTAGCAATGACGAAAGTCCCAAGAACGAGAAAAACGTCTCCATTCACTTGTAGCCGATCTAATCTGAATTTCTCACCTTCATTCGTTTCCAATTGATTAAAACCCTGATGTGTAATCTCTGAAAATTGTGGAATAACATATATATATTGTTATTGGGGGAGATGTCATGTCAGAGTTTGCTGGAGAAGTAATTGGGACGATGATTCTTGTTATCTTCGGTACGGGCGTAGTAGCTGGTACCTCATTGAAAAACACCCTATCAGAAGGTGCTGGCTGGGTACTTGTGACGTTTGCTTGGGGGCTAGGTGTCGCAATGGGTGTCTATGCAGTTGGAAATATAACAGGTGCTCATTTAAATCCTGCCGTTACCTTAGGGCTCGCATCTGTGGGTGATTTCCCTTGGAGTAAAGTCCCACTTTATATTACAGCACAGATGATTGGTGGAATCATTGGCGCAATCATAGTATTTTTTCACTATTTGCCACACTGGAGAGGTACGACAGACCCAGGAGCCAAGTTAGGGGTTTTTAGTACCGGTCCAGCGATTTCCAGTCCCATCGCAAATTTAATAAGTGAGGTCATTGGCACCTTCGTATTGGTAATGGGAATTTTATTTATTGGGGCAAATGAATTTACTGAAGGATTAAATCCACTCATTGTTGGGCTGCTTATTGTTGTGATCGGTATGTCACTTGGTGGGACAACTGGTTATGCCATTAATCCGGCCAGAGATTTGGGACCTAGAATTGCCCATGCTTTCCTGCCGATACCAGGCAAAGGGGGATCAAACTGGAGTTATTCTTGGATCCCTGTTATAGGACCGGCAATTGGAGGAATCTATGGTGGACTTTTCTATCAAGCAATTTTCGAGACAAACCCAACCGTGATATTTTGGGTAGTTAGTGCTATCATACTTATTTTATTTGGGGTAGGTTTACAACAGGAACTAAAGAAACCTGCTAACCAAAGCTAATTTTTACAAGAGGAGAGATTATAATGGGAAAATACATTTTAGCATTAGATCAGGGAACTACCAGCTCAAAAGCTGTTATATTTGATCAAGAGGGAAAAGTTGTAGAAACAGGCCAACGTGAATTCGAGCAGCATTTCACAAAGCCAGGATGGGTAGAACATGATGCGAATGAGATTTGGACATCTATCTTATCTAGTATTTCAGAGGCAATGCGAAAGAGTGATATTGAGCCAGATGACATCGCTGGAATTGGTATAACAAACCAACGAGAAACAACCGTTGTTTGGGACCGGCAAACCGGAAAGCCAATTTACCGAGCAATAGTATGGCAGTCGCGTCAAACTGCTGATATCTGTAATGAACTGCGCGAGGCTGGTCATAATGAGCTGTTCCGAGATAAGACAGGTTTGCTTATCGATCCATATTTTGCTGGAACCAAGGTAAAATGGATATTGGATAATGTAGATGGTGCAAGGGAAAAAGCAGATAATGGAGAATTAATGTTTGGCACGATTGATACATGGCTTGTTTACAAGTTAACTGGCGGAGAACAACATATAACGGATTATTCGAATGCATCAAGAACCCTTATGTACAATATCTATGACTTAGAATGGGATGAAGAACTACTTGATATTCTTGGTGTCCCGAAATCCATGCTCCCAGAGGTAAAGCAGTCTTCTGAAGTATATGGAAAAACAGTAAATTATCACTTCTTTGGACATGAAGTTCCAATTGCTGGTATTGCTGGAGATCAGCACGCTGCTCTATTCGGTCAGGCATGTTTTGAAAAAGGGATGGCAAAAAACACGTATGGGACAGGCGGCTTTATGCTGATGAATACAGGAGAAGAAGGTGTTAAGTCTGACAATGGCTTATTAACAACACTCGCATGGGGGATTGATGGAAAGGTAGAATATGCCCTCGAAGGAAGTATATTTGTTTCCGGGTCGGCAATTCAGTGGCTTCGTGATGGATTAGAAATTATTAAAGATGCCAAGGAGACAGAATCCCTTGCTACAGATGTGGAGGACACTGGCGGGGTATATGTCGTCCCAGCGTTTGTTGGGTTAGGTACGCCATATTGGGATAGTGATGTTAGAGGTGCGGTATTTGGTCTGACTCGTGGTACAAAGAAGGAGCACTTAGTACGTGCTACACTGGAGTCTCTAACCTATCAGACACGCGATGTATTAGATGTAATGAAAGATGATTCGGGTATTGATGTGAAAACATTACGTGTGGATGGGGGCGCTGTTAAGAATGACTTTCTTGTCCAATTCCAAAGCAATATACTCGGACTTCAAGTAGAGCGGCCTGTTGTCACGGAGACAACAGCACTTGGTGCAGCCTATTTGGCAGGACTTGCTGTTGGCTTCTGGCAAAGTAAAGAGGAAATCGCAAATCAATGGAAAGTTGATAAAACGTTTGAATCGGAGATTAATCAGGATGAAAGAGAACAGCTTTATGATGGCTGGAAAAAAGCCGTTAAGGCGGCACAGGCATTTAAATAAGTGGTTTTCGTTGAGAGAAAGGGATAGACTCTCTTAATCTGCTATAGACCATTAACATATTGCTATACTTCCAATTAGAGCTATGTTATAATGAATCTAAGTTAATAATCTCGGACGGAGAAATGGAGAAACCGCGAACATGCTAATCATAATTTGATTAGTGTGCTTTGCGGTTTTTTTGTTTGCCTGAAGAGCAATTTTTCTGCGGAAAAGTACATTAGAATACGAAAAATAGGGTATTTATATGTATAGACAATTGTAATAAACAGGAGGGCTTAAACATGACTGTTTTTTCAAGTTATGATCGAAATCTTACATTTAATCAATTTAAAGAGGAAAAATTAGACTTACTGGTTATCGGTGGCGGAATTACCGGTGCAGGAATCTCACTGGACGCCGTGACTAGAGGCTTAAAGACAGGTTTAGTAGAAATGCAGGACTTTGCTGCAGGAACGTCAAGTCGTTCTACAAAGCTAGTACACGGAGGTCTGCGTTATTTAAAACAATTTGAAGTAAAAATGGTTGCAGAAGTAGGGAAAGAGCGCGCCATTGTTTATGAAAATGGGCCACATGTGACGACACCAGAATGGATGATGTTGCCATTTCATAAGGGCGGAACGTTCGGTCCACTAACTACAAACTTAGGGCTCCGCGTATATGATTTTCTTGCTGGTGTGAAAAAAGGTGAACGTAGACAAATGTTCAAACCGGAAGAAGCAATGGAAAGAGAGCCACTTATTAAACGTGATGAGTTAAGAGGGGCCGGGTTTTATGTTGAATATAAGACAGATGATGCTCGCTTGACGATTGAGGTACTGAAAAAGGCTGTGCAAAAAGGTGTCCATGCAGTTAACTATACAAAAGTTGTGGACTTCATTTACAATGATGCAAATAAAATTTCTGGTGTCGTTATGGAAGACACAATTACTGGTGAGCAACATAAAGTGTATGCCAAGAAAATTATTAATGCAGGTGGCCCATGGGTCGATGAATTAAGGGAAATAGATGGTTCCAAAAAAGGAAAGGCACTACATTTAACAAAAGGGGTTCACCTTGTTTTCCGTAAAGAAATCTTCCCGTTACAACAGGCCATTTATTTTGATACACCTGACAAAAGAATGGTTTTTGCAATCCCAAGAGATAATGTGACCTATGTAGGTACAACAGATACAACCTATAAAGGCGATATAGCTAATCCAAAAATGACGGAAGCGGATCGTGATTATATTATCGATGCAATTAATTATATGTTCCCTACCCTTGATATAAAAGCTGAGCATGTTGATTCCAGCTGGGCAGGTCTGCGTCCTTTAATTGCGGAAGCGGATAATGATAACCCTAGTGAGATTTCACGTAAAGATGAAATTTTCGTTTCAGACTCTGGCCTTATATCGATGGCCGGTGGTAAGTTAACAGGTTACCGAAAAATGGCACAGCATGCAGTCGATAAAGTTACCAAACAATTGAAAGAAGAAGAAGGAATTCTTTATTCTGCTTCTGAAACAGAGCATTTAGCCCTTTCTGGTGGAGAAGTTGGCGGCTCAAAAGGATTTAAGGACTTCAAAAATAGAAAAGTAAGTGAAGGCTTGGCACAGGGACTTGATGAGCAGACTGCTCTCATGTTGATTGAGAGATACGGATCCAATTTTGATAAGGTTTTAGATCTTTACGTTACGAATCAAGAGAAAGCTAAAACAGAAGATGTTGATCCTATCGTATTTGCTGAACTTGTTTACGCATTGGAATATGAATTAGCCTATAAACCAGTTGACTTCTTTGTTCGTCGTACGGGTGCATTATTCTTTGAAATTGGATGGGTACGAGCGCACAAGGATAATGTTATTCGCTACATGGCAAAAGAACTGAAATGGACAGATGATCAAACCAAGGCTTACACAGAAGAGTTAGAGCAACTCTTACATGATGCTGTAACACCTGTTCAATCCTAACTGATGTTCAAGATTTCGCTTGTTTGCGTGTTTTATCCCGGTGTAACCGTCCGTAAGACTAACAATCAGTGGGGGAAGAATGAAAACTGATTGAAGTTTCACTTTATACGAATTGATATAGATTGCCGGACAGAATGTTTGTCCGGCTTTTTATGAGCCAGCTCCCTGATCTAGTTCTAAACTGTAACCTATATAATTTGACATGGTATTGTGGTATAATCTTTTCGTATGTAATTTAATTAGGGGGATATGCATGCAACAGGTGACAAAAGGTAAGAAAGAACAGCAGAACAATGTTATCCCTTTTATTCCTGAAGGTGACTTTTATTTCACAAAAGGCATAGAGGCTTTTCAAAAACGTAAATTTGACATTGCAATCAAGTGGATGAAGAAAGCAACAGAAGCAAAGCCAGAAGATCCATTGTATCTTTGTCAAATGTCGGTTATATATACGGAAATCGGTGCATTTCACGCAGCAAATCAGCTATTAAATAAAGTCCTGCAATCATCAGACTATGTAGATTGTTATTATTTACTTGCAAACAATTATGCCCATTTGGGTTTGCTTCATGATGCGAAAAAATTTGCGTTATCGTACCTTGAGCAAGAGCCTGAAGGGGATTTAAGTGAAGAAGCTAAAAGATTGTTAGAACTCATTGATATCGATGAGGATGAAGAGGAAGACTGGGATTTAGAGGATGAGGATGAACTCCTTATTTATCAAGAAACCGTCTTTTATCATATGGAAAATATGGAATGGGAAAAGGCAATCCCGCTTATCGAGGAGATGATGACCCTATTTCCAGAGCACAAATTGACAAAGCATGATTATACACAGGCCTTATTTTTCTCTGGTAATGAAGAAAAAGCGATCCAAATGGAGGAAGACATTCTTGATGAAGAACCAACTTCCCTTTACAGTCACGTGAATCTTGCTTTGTTTTATTTCCAACAGGGAAAATACACGGAATATGAAGTCCATATTCAGGCATTACTAAATGTATATCCTATCCATGAGCAACAAAAACTGCGCATTGCTGTTACCCTTGCCCGTACGAATCGGTTTGAAGAAGCGTTTCAACGCTTTCTTCTCCTCTCAAAAGGCAAGCTAAAAGGACATCCTTCTTATTTTCGCTGGTATAGTATTGCAGCATTTCATCATGGGGATAAGGAACGGGCCTATAAGCTTTGGCAAGAAGGTACGAAGAAATATCCTAAGCTAGCTAAAGAATCAGTGCCATGGGATTGAGCATTATATTAGACGAAATTGCGTTTGTCTTATAAGCTTGATGTGGCTAATTAATAGAAGGAAAAAGGGGCGATAGATATGTCCGAAGAACGTATGTATGATGTGATTATCGCAGGTGCTGGTCCTGCAGGAATGACTGCAGCGGTTTATGCATCTCGTGCAAATTTACAAACGCTTATGATTGAGCGTGGGATTCCTGGTGGTCAAATGGCCAACACGGAAGACGTGGAAAACTATCCTGGCTATGACCATATTTTAGGCCCGGATCTATCCAATAAGATGTTTGACCATGCAAAGAAATTTGGTGCTGAATACGCTTATGGTGATATTAAAGAGGTAATTGACCATGGTGATTATAAGACTGTTGTTGCTGGTAAAAAGGAATACAACACAAGATCACTAATTATTACCACTGGTGCACAGTACAAAAAACTTGGCATTCCTGGTGAAGAAGAATTAGGTGGACGTGGTGTCTCTTATTGTGCTGTTTGTGATGGGGCATTCTTCAAAGAGAAAAACCTTATCGTAATTGGTGGCGGAGACTCTGCAGTCGAAGAAGGTATCTATCTGACACGATTTGCTGATAAAGTTACCGTTGTGCATCGCCGTGATAAATTACGTGCGCAAAAGATTCTTCAAGAACGTGCGTTTGACAATGATAAAATTGACTTTGTCTGGAACACTGTTGTCGAAACCATTAATGGTAAAGATGGAAAAGTAGGTAGTGTAACATTAAAAGACACGCTTACTGGAGAAGTTAAAGAAGAAAACATTGATGGGGTCTTCATTTATATTGGTATGGTACCTTTAAGTGAGCCATTCAAATCACTTGGTATCACGAATGAAGAAGGCTATATTCCAACGAATGAACACATGGAAACAAATGTATCTGGTGTTTTTGCAGCTGGAGATATTCGAGAAAAAACACTTCGACAAATTGTGACAGCTACAGGAGACGGAAGTGTAGCTGCCGAGGCTGCTATTAAGTATGTTGAAGACCTTCAAGAAGCATTGAAAACAACGCAATCTTAGTATTGTTAAGTTATCTTTACTAAGAAGTAACTGCTTTTTAACGCTGCTGTAATACGCACGCAATAAAAATGGGGTACACTATAAATAACTAATTGACCCCCTTTTAATAGATAGATTAGTTTCTTGCACAGGTGCAGATGCACCTGTGTCTTTTTTTTTACTTAGGAAAGCATAAAATTTTAACAAGAAAGCAAATTCGACGCAGTTGAAATTTTGAGGTTCCAAGTATAAGAAAAACGTACACATTAGCTAAAGGACGAGCGAATGCGGGTTTTTCTAATGTATGTTTGGTTATCCTAAACTTGATTTCAATTTAGGCATGTCTACTCAATAGTCAGTCCCGGTCTCTTGTCGAAAGTTGACCGATTATATAGATGTAGCGATTGGTAAAACCTTTACCTTGTTGGAATGATTTTTTTCATTGTATAATAGAAGAAGCGTGTTTTAAGAAAAGCGGAGGTCGCCCGTACGAGGGAACGCCGACTAAAGAACGACCCGTCCTGGGTCAACGTCGGCATGACCCGGATCCTCCGGGCCTACGTAGCAAATGGAGCAAATTAACTGAGATAAAGGAATCACGATGAGGTGACGAATCGCTGATGACTTATTGTAAGGCGATTTGCGAAGTTACATAGTTTCTGGGCGTCCAGAGCTAGACAAAAAAAGCGGAGATTGCCCGTTAAGGAACCCGACTAAAAAACGCTCCGACCTAGGTCAATGTCGGGATGAACGGATTCTCCGAGCCTAACAACATCCTCTTAAAAGATACGGAAAGAGGCGAATACAGAATGCAACGTGTAACCAATTGTATTGTTATAGAAAATAATCATGTTTTGTTAATAAAAAAACCAAGGCGTGGATGGTACGCAATACCTGGTGGGAAGATGGAAGCCGGGGAATCGATAAAAGAAGCAGTCACCAGAGAATACTGTGAGGAAACAAATCTCCATCTACAGAATCCTGAACTTGCAGGTATCTTCACCTTTTCGGTGGATACAGAAGATACTTTCATTCAGGAGTGGATGATGTTTACCTTTGTAGCATATGCATATAATGGAGAACTGACAGATAGCAGTCCAGAAGGTGAGCTAGAATGGGTTCCATTGGAGAAAATAGAACAATTACCAATGGCAGAAGGGGATCGGAAAATCTTTCAACATGTCAAACGCTCACAAGAGTTGTTATACGGCGCTTTTACATATACGGAGGATTATCAACTTCTTGATGCCCGGTTGGATCCATCCTAGGAGCTAATTCTGAATGGAGGAGATTGCAGATGGAAAGTAAACATACCGAAACGTCGCTGGTTATTATAACAGGCATGTCTGGTGCTGGGAAAACAGTAGCTATTCAAAGCTTTGAAGATCTAGGATACTACTGTGTGGACAATTTGCCACCAGCTTTACTGCCGAAATTTCTCGAATTAATGAGGGATTCAAGGAATAACATTCGTAAAGTAGCGCTGGTTATGGACTTGCGTGGCAGAGAGTTTTTTGACTCCCTGTTTGAAGCTTTAGACGTGCTAGGAAAAGAAGACTGGCTGGAAGAGCATATTCTTTTCCTTGACGCGAAGGATGAAAAATTAGTTAGCAGATATAAAGAAACGAGAAGAGCGCATCCACTGGATGTTGGCGGATTGCCATTGAATGGAATACGTCAAGAACGGGAAATTCTTGACCAACTAAGAGGAAGAGCACAACGTATAATTGATACGACTTCCTTAAAGCCAAAGGAATTACGTGACAAAATTGTTCAAAAGTATACGGAAGAAAAACAAGAGATTTTCTCTGTGCACATGGTATCTTTCGGGTTTAAATATGGCTTGCCAATCGATGCAGATTTAGTCTTTGACGTACGTTTTCTTCCTAATCCACACTATGTACCAACATTACAGCCACTAACTGGATTGAATAAAGATGTTTCTTCCTATGTTTTCAAATGGTCTGAAACGCAGGTATTTAATGAAAAGGTACTTGATCTTCTGCAATTTATGCTGCCACAGTATAAAAAAGAAGGAAAATCTCAGCTTGTCGTAGCTATTGGCTGTACAGGCGGACAGCATCGTTCCGTGGCCCTTTCTGAGTTTTTTGCCAATGAATTGTCATCTGCGTATATAACGCATGTAACCCACAGAGATATTGACAAAAGAAAGGGACATTAATATGACACAACAAGCTTTACCAAAGGTTGTCGTTGTTGGGGGCGGCACAGGGATGCCGGTCCTTTTACGGGGATTAAAGAATTTACCAATTCATCTAACTGCGCTCGTGACGGTAGCCGATGACGGTGGGAGCACAGGAAGACTAAGATCTGAAATGGCGATCCCTGCACCGGGAGATATTCGCAATGTAATTGCAGCTCTTTCAGATGCCGAGCCTATGCTTATTGAGCTATTTCAGCACAGATTTAATGCAGGAAATGGCTTATCAGGTCATTCAATGGGAAACTTGTTGTTGGCAGCCATGACTGCCATAACAGGTAATTTTAATACAGGGATAAAAGAGATTTCCCGTGTACTGAATGTGAAAGGGAAGATCTATCCTATCTCTAACGATAATATGTCACTTCACGCAAAGATGAAGGATGGAACCATTGTTTCTGGGGAATCGAATATTCCATTATCCAATAAACAAATTGATCGGGTGTTTTTAAGTCCACAACCGGTCCAGCCATTGCCAAACGCAGTTAGAGCGATTGAAAATGCTGACCTTGTCGTGATCGCTCCAGGAAGCCTATATACAAGTATTATGCCGACTGTCATTATGCCAAAGATAGATGAGGCAATTCGCGAAACAAAGGGAAAAGTTGTCTATGTCTGTAATGTCATGACCCAGGCCGGAGAAACAACTGGTTACACTGCTTCCAACCATGTACAGGCTATACGGGACCATATAGGAGAGGATAGTGTAGATGCTATCGTCGTACATAATGAGCCAATCGTTCGTTCCGTTCGGGAAATCTATGCGGAAGAAAATGCTGAGCCGGTTATTTATGACACAGATCAACTTCTTAAAATGGGTCTACAAATTATTGAAGGGGATATTATTAACCATTCCCAGAAAATGCTGAGACATGATAATTCAAAAGTAGCACAGTTGCTTTTTTCGATTTTATAGAGAAATTTCAGCAGATAGTAAACAAAACCAGCAAAAGTAATTGGGAAATAGAGAGGGGGGATACCCAATGTCATTTGCATCAGAAATAAAGAAGGAATTAACAGCAATAGAAGTGGATGAATGCTGTAAAAAGGCAGAATTAGCCTCACTCATTCGAATGAATGGTGCCATTTCCTTATCAAAACAAAAATACGTGCTCGATGTACAAACAGAAAATGCTGCGATTGCCAGGAGAATTTACACCTTAATTAAATCCCTCTATCATCTGCCTGTCGAACTACTCGTGCGCAAAAAAATGAAGCTAAAAAAGAATAATGTTTATATTGTACGGATGAAGGAAGAAGTACAGGACTTACTTATAGATCTAGAGATTTTAACAACGAAGCATACATTTAGTAGGTCCATTTCTAGCAATTATATGAAGAAAACGTGTTGCAAGAAATCCTATTTGCGTGGTGCTTTCCTTGCAGGTGGTTCGATTAATAATCCAGAAACGTCTTCTTACCATTTGGAGATATTTAACTTTTACCAGGAGCACAATGATGCACTTTGTGAGCTTATTAATGAGTTTGGGCTTCATGCAAGAATGTTAGAGCGAAAAAATGGCTTCATTGTGTATATTAAGGAAGCAGAGAAGATAACGGAGTTTCTAAGTATCATTGGGGCACATAATGCTTTATTTAAGTTTGAGGATGTCCGAATTGTAAGAGATATGCGCAATTCTGTTAATCGTCTCGTTAACTGTGAAACCGCAAATCTAAATAAAACCATTGGTGCTGCATTCCGTCAGATTGAAAACATTAATTTAATTGAGCGGACTGTAGGCTTAGATCAGCTACCAGAAAAATTACGTGAAATTGCTGTATTGCGTGTGCAACATCAGGATGTTTCATTAAAAGAGCTTGGTGAACTAGTAAGCAGTGGCAAAATTTCTAAATCTGGCGTTAATCACCGACTGAAGAAAATAGATGAATTTGCTGAAAAAATTAAGCGTGGAGACCTATTAGAGAATGGGTAAGGATTTTCTTTTTTAGGTCTCCATGATATAATACGAATAATTTAAAAAATTTAAAGATATAATGCTTTATAGATCCGGTATGGAGGATGCCAAACCGGATAGTTTTTCACTTCAAATGATAACGCTTACGTAGAGAAGGGTGATGGCGATGCAGGAGAAACAAGTTAAGGTGGAATTACCAACAGGATTGCAGGCAAGACCAGCTGCAGAATTTGTACAACTGGCAAACCGTTTCAGTTCTCATTTGTATTTAGAAAAAGAAGGCAAGCGGGTAAATGCTAAAAGTATCATGGGCTTAATGAGTTTAGCCGTTGCCAGTGACGAGGAGATTATTATCTTTGGTGATGGAGAAGACGAAGAAAAAGCTATCCAAGAGTTAGCTGCCTTTGTAACAGAATAAAATCCCTTTCTTAACGAAAGGGATTTTTGTATCCTAGGGATGATAAAATGCTTGTTTGGAGCAAGTACGGTTCAATTACTGTTTTGACATCCTATGTAAAAGAAAAATGCCCACTATCGCTACAAGATGAGCGAAGGTGGACATTTTTAATTTCCAGAAATTATTTATCTGTATTACGTTCTAAAATTTTGTCAATTAGACCATAGTCAACTGATCTTTGAGCTGTCATAAAGTTATCGCGATCTGTATCACGCTCAATAACTTCAATTGGTTGTCCAGTACGTTCAGATAGGATTTCATTAATTTTCTCACGCATTTGAATGATACGTTTCGCATGAATCTCAATATCAGTAGCTTGACCTTGCGTACCGCCAAGTGGCTGATGAATCATAACCTCACTATTAGGAAGAGCATAACGTTTTCCTTTTTCACCAGCTGCAAGTAGGAATGCTCCCATTGATGCTGCCATCCCAGTACAGATTGTAGAAACATCTGATTTGATAAACTGCATTGTATCAAAAATAGCCATACCCGCTGTGATTGATCCACCAGGTGAGTTGATGTATAGGGAAATATCTTTCTCAGGATCTTCTGCCTCAAGGAAAAGCAATTGTGCTACGATTGAATTTGCTACATTATCATCAATCGCGCTTCCCAGCATAATAATGCGGTCTTTTAATAGACGTGAGTAAATATCATAGGCGCGTTCTCCACGATTCGTTTGTTCAATAACTGTAGGAATTAAATTCATTTGTAAATCCTCCTTCAATTGTTTCACTTTTATCCATGTTTTGGATTGGATATACTTATCATACCTAATAGGTCAAAAAAGGTCAAATAAAATAGTTCGACAGGTTTCACCTTATTAGTAGAGCGGTATGTATTCCGCCTTTACTGGCTTAATACCCCCACTTTAAAAAGGCAGTCGAAATCCATCATACAAAGTGGGGGCAACTGCCAGAAAAGGTCCGATTCGTTCAAACTAACATTTGGTAGGGAAGATAGGGAACCCCCTCATCAAATGAAGTTTCACTTTATACTCATTCCATCATTCCCTTATTCTCAGGAAAATAAACCCATCTCCTCATCGTGATATTGCATGGGTACGAAACGATAGAGAGATGAGTAGATCTTAATTCACGTTGTCATAAAATTATTGTTTTAATCGGGGATCTAGGGCATCCCTTAAACCATCGCCAAATAAATTAAAGCCAAGGACGACTAAGAAAATTGCAAGACCAGGAAAGGCAACAACCCAAGGAGCATTTTGAATCGCAGCTCGACCATCACTTAACATTGCACCCCATTCAGGTGTTGGCGGCTGAGCACCAAGACCAAGGAAGCTTAAACCAGCTGCATCCAATATGGCAGTCCCAACGCCGAGTGTAGCCTGTACGATAATCGGTGCAACACAATTTGGAAGGACGTGCTGTATAAGAATCCTGCCATGTTTAGCCCCAATTGATTTCGCTGCCTCAATATATTCATTCTCTTTGATAGATAACACTGCCGAACGTACAATCCTCGCAAATTGTGGAATTCCCACAATACCAACCGCAATCATAGCATTTTGTAAACTCGGTCCAAGTACAGCAACCAATGCGATTGCCATAAGAATGCTTGGGAATGCCATCATAATGTCAATAAAGCGCATGACGATTTGATCAATCCAACGTCCATAATAGCCAGCGATTCCGCCAAGTAAAACACCAATAGCGAGTGAAATACTTACCGCAATGACTCCAATCTGGATAGAGATCCTTGTCCCATAAACAATCCTAGAAAAAATGTCTCTGCCAAGTTCGTCTGTTCCGAGTAAATGGTCTGAGGAGGGGGCCTGATAGCGATTGACGATATCTTGGGCAGTTGGGCTATGTGTAGCAATTACAGGTGCTAGAATAGCAGTTAGAACAAGTAACACAATGATAATCACACCGATAAGGGCTGTTTTACTCTTTATTATTCGGAACCCCGCTTCAAGCCATAAGGGAATAGGTTTAGAAGCTTTTATGGATTCTCCACTGGCTGTATTTGTTACGGGTTCAGGAGTGCGCGCCATCGTAATCACATCCTTTCAAATGTCCTGCAACGCAATTATTCATAACGAATCCTCGGATCAAAATACTTGTACAGGAGGTCTGTTAATAAGTTAACGAGCACAAATATCGTTGCCACAATTAAGATCGTGCTTTGCACAACGGGATAATCCCTTCCTAAAACGGCCAAATATACATATCGTCCGATGCCTGGCCATGAAAAAATCGTTTCAGTAAGCACGGCTCCTCCTAGCAATAGACCGAATTGCAATCCGATAACTGTAAGGACAGGAAGGAAGGCATTTTTTAAGGCATGGTGAAAGATAATCAATCGTGTTTTTAATCCCTTGGCATCTGCGGTACGAATATAGTCTTGTTTCATCACTTCCAACATGCTGGAGCGTGTCATTCGTGCAATAATAGCCATGGGTATGGTCCCTAATGCAATGCCAGGCATTAGTAAATGTAAAAAGGCATCTTTAAATGCACGGAAATTCCCTGTCAAAAGACTATCTAGCAGATAGAAATTTGTTATGGTATTCATTTCGATGCCTGGTGTCAGTCTGCCAGAAGGTGGGAGAATATTTAGTTTGACGGAGAAGAACCAAATCATCATAAGACCAAGCCAGAAGATGGGGAGTGACACACCAAATAAAGCACCTGTCATACTGATGTTATCAAACCAGGAATATTGCTTTACTGCTGCAATTACACCTGCGAGAATACCGATGCTGACAGCAAGTAACATAGCAAATAAGGTTAGCTCTACAGTTGCTGGTAGCTTATGTAACAATTCATATCCAATGGATTCCTTTGATTGGATAGATTGTCCCAAATCTCCCTGAAGTATATCCCCTAAAAAACGGCCGTATTGAACAATGTACGGATCGTTCAGCCCTAGCTCTTGGCGTAACGCACTCAATTGCTCCTCTGTTGCCTTTTCTCCAAGCATACTACGTGCAGGATCGCCAGGAATTAAATGAATGAGTGAGAACGTAATAATGGAAACACCAATAAGAACAGGGATGAGCATCAGCAAGCGTTTGGTAATATATTTCAGCATCAAACACACCTCCTTTTATTGGGAGTTGTGCCGTTGTAGCTCCACGGCACCACTCCTGTTACATTACTCTTGAATATCAAGCATATTAAAAGGTTCACTTCCAGTTGAGTGTGGCACATAATCAACCACTTTGCTGTTTGCTGCAATTGGCGGTGTTGTATGGGCAATTGGGAACCATGGTGCATCCTCATGAATTAATTCCTGTGCTTCCAAGTATAATTCTGTTCGTTTTTCTTGGTCCATTTCGGTTTGGGCTGCCTTCAATAAATCATGGACTTCATCACTCTTATAGAATGCAATATTTCCAGCTGAACCCATTTTTGCATTGTCCTTATCGAGTAAAACATAGAGGAAATTGTCTGGATCTCCGTTATCGCCGGTCCAGCCTAAAAACGCCATGTCATGTTCGCCATTTTCTGTTAGAGACAAATGTGTGTCCCAATCACTTTCAATGACCTCGACATTAATATTTACTTCTTTCAGCATTTCTTGGATTGCTTGTGCACTTACTTTAGGTTGAGGCATGTATGGTCTTGGGTTAGAGAACGTATTTAATGTAATATCAAAACCATCAGCGTAGCCTGCTTCAGCGAGCAATTCTTTCGCTTTTTCTACATCGTATCCATAGTCTTCAATGTCATCATTATATCCCCATAATGAAGGTGGAAGAGGGTTTTTAGCAGGCTTGCCAATTCCTTCGTAAAGGGAGACAAGCTTTTCTTTATCGATAGCTAAGTTAATCGCCTGACGGACAGCCTTTTCAGCAAGTGGACCCTCTTTATCCGTGTTCATCGCCATATAACTAATATTCATGGATGGGCGCTCGATAATCTGTAAGCTTTCATCAGCATCTATCGTTTGAATATCCTGAGGGTTTAAGCCTGTCATCATATCAATGGAACCTGACTGTAGTTCCATAAAACGCGCACCATTATCAGGAATTGTACGGAAGATTACTTTATCTACCTTTGCTGCATCTCCAAAATAGTCATTGTTTTTTGTAACCGTAATGCTGTCATCCGGTACCCATTCGCTGAATACAAATGGTCCTGTTCCAACAGGGTTTTTGAAATAATCTTCTCCATGTTCTTCAACAGCTTTAGGGCTCGCAATTCCAAAAGGAGGCATTGCAAGGGTTTGTAAAAATGGAGCATTAGGCTCACTTAGCGTGAAGGTTACCTCGTAGTCACTCGTAGCTTCCACGGATTCTATAATCCCACCTAAGTCTTCTTCAGAAGCTCCGAACATGTAGCCGTAATAAATATATTCAGCAGATGTAGCCCAACGCTCGAAGTTAAATACAACGTCTTCTGCTGTGAAATCATTTCCGTCATGGAACGTTACATCATCTCTAAGCTTAAAAGTCCAGGTTAACCCGTCTTCACTAGGCGTCCACTCTGTTGCTAGTGCAGGTTTTACTTCCGTACTGTCTTCCTTGTAACGTACAAGTGTGTCATAAATTTGATTCGTAACATAGATTGATTCGCCATCGGTTACTTTTGATGGGTCTAATTGAATGGAATCCGCGCCACGGCCGAATATGAGTGTTTTTTCACCAGCTACATCTTCTGTGCCATCCTCATTTGCTGATTCCACATTGGATTCTTCATTACTAGAATCCGTGTCATCACCAGTACACGCACTGACAGCAAGCAGCATTGCAAACAACAAGACTAGTATTCCTAACCATTTTTTGTTTATCACTATTTATCCCCCTCGTATGATTTCTTTCAACGTTTCTAGAAGCAGTATGATTAATTCACCACCTCCTTTGCAAAGTGGCAGGCAGCCATTTGCCCTGTTAAAGACACTTGTTTCATAGTTGGCTTTTCACTGCGGCAAATTGCTTCTGCGAATGGACAACGAGTATGAAACTTGCACCCTTTTGGTGGATTCGCTGGTGATGGCAGATCACCTTTTAAGATGATTCTCTCCTTTTCTTGATGAGGATTTACTTTTGGTACAGCAGATAGAAGTGCCTGTGTATAAGGATGTTTAGGAGATTGATAGACTTCAGCTGCATCTCCAATCTCCACAAGTTCACCTAAATACATAACCGCCACTCGATCACTTATATGATGGATTACACTTAAATCATGGGCAATAAAAATGTACGTTAGTTTAAACTCCTCTTGAAGTTCTTCTAACAAGTTTATAACTTGTGCTTGAATGGATACATCTAAGGCGGAAACCGGTTCATCACATATGACAAGCTCAGGGTCTAGTGCCAAAGAACGGGCAATCCCGATACGTTGCCTCTGTCCGCCACTAAACTCGTGGGGATAGCGAGATTTGTGATAGGAACTTAAGCCAACTACATCTAGTAAGCGGTCCAGTTTTTGTTTACGTGCTGCTTTTTCCATCTGAAATATTTTCATGGGCTCCGTAATGATCTGCTCAATTGTCTTCCTTGGATTCAGGGAAGCATAAGGATCCTGAAAAATTAGTTGCATTTCCTGTCGTAGCTTTCGCATACGTTCACCACGAAAAGCCGTTATATCCTCTCCTTTATAGATGAGCTGTCCCTCTGTTGGTTCAGTCAATTTTAAAATAGACCTACCTGCAGTAGATTTGCCACAGCCACTCTCCCCAACTAGGCCCAGTGTTTCTCCTGCTTTTACATTGAAAGAGATTCCATCCACAGCTTTTACCATGTCTTTATTACGTGAAAATAGCGAAGTACCATTTATAGGAAAATGTTTTTTAAGATTTTTCACTTCCAATAGGGGTTTCATTGAAGGATTCCTCCTCGCTAATAACTTTGTCATGAAGGAAGCATCTAACTGCATGGTTATCTTCTACATTCTTTAACTCGGGATCTGCATGCAGACAGCTCTCCATTGCAAATTTACATCGTGGTGCAAAATTGCAGCCAGTAGGGAGAGAACGCAAATCAGGTGGCATCCCGGAAATAGCTTCAAGTTTTTGCTTCTTTTCCGTGATTTTAGGAATCGAGTGCATGAGACCAAGTGTATAAGGGTGTTTTCCATTATCGAATAACTTTTTTGTCTCCGTGTACTCTGCTGGCTTTCCAGCGTACATTACCATCACCCTGTCACAAACTTCGGCAACCACTCCAAGATCATGTGTAATCATAACGAGTGCCATATCGAGTTCTTTCTGCATTTTCTTAAACAACTCCAAAATTTGCGCTTGAATGGTCACGTCTAAAGCGGTAGTTGGCTCATCTGCAATAAGCAGAGAGGGATTACATGATAAAGCAATTGCGATCATAACCCGTTGCCTCATTCCCCCGCTGAATTCATGAGGGTAATTACGAATTCTGTTTCGTGCATCGGGAATTCCAACGAGATCTAGTAACTCCAATGCCCGATCAAATGCCTGTTTTCTAGTTAGCTTTTCATGTGCCAAAATGGTTTCAACCAGCTGTCTTTCTACGGTAAGAACTGGGTTAAGGGAAGTCATCGGATCCTGAAAAACCATTGCAATTTCCTTCCCACGTAAGGCTCTCATCTCCTTGGGTGATTTTCTTAATAAGTCTTCTCCCTTAAATAAAACCTCTCCGTCCACAATCCGGCCAGGGGGAGAAGGTATCAGTCCAAGAATAGATAATGCCGTGATACTTTTTCCAGAACCGGATTCGCCAACTATTCCTAGTGTTTCTCCAGGTTTCACAGAAAAGTCCACCCCGTCAACTGCCTTCACCACACCGGACTTGGTAAAAAAATGTGTATGCAGGTTTCTTACTTCAAGAAGTGATGAATCAATTTGCATAGGACTCCTCCTCATAGATTACTGCTAATAAATTATATGAAACATGCCCATGATTTAATAACTTACTAGTTGAAAAACAGTACTTTCGTGCCTTTTTTTTATAAAAAGCTTGTATCTAATATTCAGGGGCGTTATAATAGCCTATGTGTCTTATTTGAAAAATAGAATTTGCGCCCGTAGCTCAGTTGGATAGAGCACTGGTTTCCGGTACCAGGTTTGTCGGGGGTTCAAATCCCTCCGGGCGCGCTATAAAAAGAAAGAGACAGCTCTTGGAAAATCCAAGAGCTGTCTCTTTTTTATTTACTGGTTTTAAAACCACAGGCTCTGCCTGTGTGAGAATTAAACTTGTAGAGTTGTAACAGAAAAAACTCCTTTCGGTATAATAGAGTTGGCCGTCAAACCGACTCTATATACAGAAAGGAGATCTACTCATGTCGAGTGACAATAGTTTATCACACACCCGATGGAATTGTAAGTATCACATCGTCTTTATACCCAAGTATAGAAGGAAAGTAATTTATGGCAAATTAAGAAGAGACATCGGGGTGATCTTAAGGCGTTTATGTGAGATGAAAGATGTAGAAATTATCGAGGCTCATGCTATGCCCGACCACATCCATATGCTGGTGAAAATACCACCAAAGATGTCAGTATCTTACTTTATGGGTTACTTAAAAGGTAAAAGCTCTTTAATGATTCACGACAGACATGCAAACCTGAAGTACAATCATGGGAACCGCACATTTTGGGCAAAAGGTTACTATGTCAGTACAGTGGGGCTCAATCAAAAAACGGTGGCAAAGTACATTCGTGAACAGGAATCTGAGGATAGACTACGAGACAACATGAGTAAACGTGAATACGTCGATCCATTTAAAAAATAGATAGGAATATAAACGGTTGACGGTCAATTTCGAAGCCCCTTTAGGGGCCTCGTTGGTAAAGTGCCCTTATAGGGCGAAACTAAAACCGCCCGTTTTACGGGCGGATAGTTACTTTATCTTCGTTCAACTAACAATCAGTAGGGGAAGAATGAAAACCCCCACTGATTGAAGGTTCACTTTATAATAATTGTATTATTTCGTCGGCGGCTTCGTCGATGGATAAATGGTCCGTGTTAATTTTCAGATGGTATTCCTGGTAGATTTTTTCTCTAGCATGAAACAGAGTTTTCATTTCATCAAGGCTCTTCCCTTGTAGCACGGGTCTTGTCTCGATGAGTTGTTCACACCGATCGACCCATTTATCCCAGGATAGTTCCAAATGGATAACATAACAGGATGCCATACAAATTTCTCTCACTTCTGGCTGCAGAAATGCTCCGCCTCCTAAAGATAGAACCTTCTTTTTTTCCTGACTATAGGATTGAATCATTACTTTTTCTTTTTCTCGAAAATATTCTTCGCCATATTTACGAAATATTTCCGGCACAGGAAGCTCATGTGCTTTTTCAATCTCTGCATCGATATCGATAAGCTGTCTCCCTGTTTTTTTCGCTAAGGCTTGTCCTATAGATGTTTTTCCGACCCCCATAAATCCAGTTAAGGCAATGCTTTTCTTGTCTTCTCGCTCCATGGTCACCCTCATTTCGCAATGTAATTAATTTATTCTAGTATAGGGGAAAGATATCATATTGTAACGTTGTATGGTAAGAGAGTCACTTTTTTATACTTTAAAGAGACAGCTAGTAAATTATCTGAAAATGTTGGGCTAAAAATGATAGAATAGTTATAGAGAAATACTACTGGAGGATAACAAATGAAACCAATAAAGGTAAAACACATTACAATAGGAGAAGGGACTCCCAAAATAATAGTTCCTATTATGGGAGACTCTGAGAGCGAATTACTGGAAGAGATCGATTATATTAAAGAGTTGAATCCGGATGTTATCGAATGGCGGGCAGATGCTTTTAAAAGAGTGGCAGATTACGCTGCAGTAAAGCATATGCTGAGCCTAATTCGAGAGAAGGTACCTAACACACCACTTTTATTCACCTTTCGAACCGAACAAGAGGGCGGTAATTGCCCTATGCCCTTAGTCGACTATTTTAATCTAACAAAAGTTGTACTTGATACAAAACTAGTAGAACTCGTAGATATGGAATTACTTACAGATGAAACCATGCTACGAGAAATGATGAACCATGCAAAACAGCAAGGCGTAAAGATTATCCTGTCTAACCATGAATTCACCCACACGCCTGCAAAGGAAACCTTGCTTTTTCGTTTGCAAAAAATGGCCTCACTTGGTGCGGATATTCCTAAAATTGCGGTGATGCCACAGACGGTGAAGGATTTGTTAACACTATTGGATGTGACCCAGGAGGCGAAGGAATCAGGACTGCCTGTCATTACTATGGCGATGGGGAAACTAGGTTTATTAAGCCGTCTGTCCGGAGAAATTTTTGGAAGTGCTGCTACGTTTGCTGCTGGAAAGCACCAATCTGCACCCGGCCAGATCTCCGTCTCACAACTAAGAGAGGTGCAAGACATTATCCATCAACACTCCTAAATTATAAAGAGGTGAGAATATGAAACTTGTTAGCTATAGAAAAGGAAAAAATAGCCCATTTCGGATTGGGGCAATGTTAGATAAAAAGAATGTATTGGACCTGGAGTATGCATTTAGACAAATGGAGATGGCAAATGGGGGAGAAGGTACAGAGAACTTTCCAGCAGACCCAAATGCCTTTTTTCTAGCTGGGCCAGATGCAATAGAACTAGCAAAACAGGCTTTGGACTTTGTTGAACGTACGCACGTTGAGCGATTACAGTTTGATAGGGAAGAGGTCGAATTGGGTACGCCTATTTCGCGACCTGGAAAGATCATCTGTGTTGGGAAAAATTATGCTGAGCATGCAGCAGAAATGAAAAGTGACGTACCAGACTACCCTGTATTATTTGCCAAGTTTGCCAATACATTGATTGGGCCAGAGGACGTTATTATAAAAAGCCATTTAACAAGCAAGCTTGATTATGAAGCAGAATTGACCATTGTTATTGGGAAAGAAGCTTCCAATGTACATAAAGAAAATGCTGGTGAATATATTCTTGGCTATACTATTGGAAATGATATTTCTGCTCGAGACCTACAAAAACGCACACCACAATGGTTGCAGGGAAAAACCCTTGACCGTAGTACACCTGTCGGGCCATGGATTGTGACAGCGGATGAGATTACTGATCCGGCTAATCTGGAAATAAAGTCATTTGTGAATGGGGAGGAACGTCAATCATCAAATACGAGGCATCTTATTTTTAATATTCCTTACCTAATTGAATTCATATCCTCAATTATGACATTAGAGCCAGGTGACATTATCTTGACTGGTACTCCGAATGGTGTCGGTTTTGCTATGGACCCACCAGGTTTTCTAAACGGCGGTGATACAGTTACCGTCGAGATAGAGAACATAGGAAAAATAGAAAACCGGGTTGAAAATAGATAATAGAGTTAATACTTTTTTCGCATCAGGGAGAGAGAAGTTGATAATAAAAGCCAAGCGACTATAATACATCGCTTGGCTTTTATAACTATTTTGGGATTTTAGAATTATCATGTTAAGGAGTGTTCTAGTAAGCTTTTTGTAAATTAGTGACCTACGCTTTTGAATCTTCCTCCATGAACTTCTTGCGTATCCATTATAGTCGTAAAGGCCCCTGGATCAATACCATGTATAAGAACTTTTAGCTTGGCCACTTCAAGTCTAGTCACGACTACGTAAATCACTTCCGTATCAGTTTCCTGGTAGCTGTTTTGACCATACAGCTTGGTTACGCCTCTTCCAAGTGTCTCTCCTATTTCATCAGCAATCTCGCCTGTTAAATTGGAAACAATTATGGCTGCTTTTGTTTCATTAAATCCTTGTCCTACTGCATCGATTGTTTTGGACGCAATGTAATAAGTTAGGATGGAGAACATTGCTTGTTCCCAGCCAAGCACAAATCCTGCCCAGAGAAAGATAAAAATGTTAATAAACATCACAAATTCACCGACTGAGAATGGGATTTTTCTCGATAATATAATACCCAGGATTTCTGTACCATCCAATGCACCGGAGTTGCGGATGACAATCCCAACACCTGCCCCAAGTGAAAGACCACCAAATACTGTTGCCAGCAAAGTGTCATCTGTTATGGGTGCTACATGGTGTAAGGATGACTCAACGATAGCAAGGGCGAGAATGCTAAATAGTGAGGAAAACAGAAAATCCTTCCCGAGTCGTTTTAGTCCGGCATACAAAAAAGGAATATTGATAAGTAATACAAGCACCCCGAAGCTAAAACCGCTTAAATAGTTGATTAACAGGGAGGTACCGATAATCCCGCCATCAATAATTTCATTAGGGACGAGAAAAAGCTCAATAGAGGCTGCTGCTAATGCTGCGCCAATGAAAAGCATGAAGTACCTCATGATAAGATGAGGAATACTCTCTTTCTTTCTTCTACGGTGTGGCATGAACTAAACTCCTTTATTTATAGTATTTCGCTTATCCAACCTTAAATAGCAGTAAGACCACAATTTAAGAATGCAATCGGAATCAACTGCCAGTAAAGGTTCAAATCGTTCAACTAACATTTGTAGGGATCGGCCAAATGTTCGTTTTAATTTATAGCTTGCTTGGCGAGTCTGTCTGCATGATAGTTTTGCTTCTCGGGTATCCATTTAATAAAAAAGTAGGGAAACGTAGCAGATTTTTGGACAATGGTTTCTAAAAATGGCTTATAGCTTTGGTTGCGTGTAAAGTTCTTTTCCACAACGTCCACCACCAATTTCGAATCAGACCTAATTGAAATAATCTCATTAGGAAAATTCTCCTCACAAATTTCCAAAGCTTTTATTACTGCGAGAAATTCTGCCTCATGATTGGAAAGTTCTCCTAAAGGTATCGCATACTCAAATTTAGTTTTTCCTTGTTTTATGTAGATACCTGCACCGCTTTTACCTGGGTCTCCACGAGAAGCGCCATCTGTATAAACTTCTATCATACATTCATCATCCTTACTAATGTTTTAGTGGCTATATAATCGACAACCTTTTGTGAAAATCCCTCGAAACCGCCATATTTAACTATACCAAATTAAAACGTGATTTTCAGATTTGAAGTATGGAATAAGGTACTAAGGTACGCTACTATGGTTTCTATTTATTCTTCTGTTCATAAAGTTACCATTTAAGACAAACTTCCTCTAGTCCAGCAACTAGCCTACGACTATATTACCAATTTAATGAAAATTCCCAAAATTTATTGAATGTTAATTAAAATTAGTATACCATTTATTTAATCAAATCATGCTTGTACTCGTATGGAGCATGTAATCAAGGAGGAAATAGGATGAGTTATGAAAGCGGATACAAACACGAAGATTTTACAGAAGGTAAACCAGACTATCAGAAAATCGCCGAAAGTTCTTCATTTAAGAATTTACTTGCAAAGCGCAAAAGATTCATTGTCCCGTTAACCATTACATTTTTAGTGTTTTATTTTCTGCTCCCGATTTTAACCTCTTACAGTACTTTTTTAAATTCTCCAGCGATTGGTGACATATCTTGGGCATGGATTTTTGCATTTGCGCAATTTATTATGACGTGGGTGTTTTGTATTATCTATGTTAAAAAATCTGCGCATTTTGATAAACAATCTGATGAAATAATAGCTGACCAATTAGGGGAGGGGAAAGAATGAACGGAACGGTTGTGACACTTTTTTTAGTAATCGTCCTCACTACATTGGTTATTACTTATTTTGCGGCTAAAAAGACTCAAACTACTGGTGATTTTTATACAGCAGGTGGCGGATTAACCGGTTGGCAAAATGGACTTGCTATCGCTGGAGATTATTTGTCTGCAGCTTCCTTTTTAGGTATTGCTGGTGCCATTGCGCTTTATGGATTTGATGGTTTCTTTTACAGTATTGGCTTTTTAATAGCGTACTTAGTAGTTATGTTTTTAGTAGCAGAGCCTTTGAGAAACTTAGGTAAATACACACTTGCTGACATGATAAATGCGAGGTTTGATGCAAAAAAGGTAAGGGGAATTGCTGCCCTAAGTACGCTTACGATTGTTATATTTTATATGATTGCGCAGCTCGTAGGGGCAGGTGCGCTCATCCAACTATTATTCGGGATAGATTATTGGATTGCCGTACTAATAGTTGGGGTGATGATGACTATTTATGTATTATTTGGAGGCATGACTGCAACAAGTTGGGTTCAAATTATTAAAGCGGTATTATTAATGATTGGTACTGTTATTATTGCTTTTATGGTACTCGCAAAATTTAACTTTAATATACTTGGAATGTTTAGTGAAATGAAAACAGCGACGAGTCATGGGGCCGATTACTTAAAACCAGGGCTAAAGTATACCGTTCCTTTGGACACGATATCCTTAATGTTGGCACTTGTATTGGGGACTGCTGGTTTACCTCATATCTTAATGCGTTTCTTTACAGTGAAAAATGCTAGAACAGCAAGAAGCTCCGTCGTTACCGCTACATGGGTTGTTGGAATTTTTTATATACTAACGATTTTTCTAGGGTTTGGGGCAGCTGCTTTTGTGGGCGAGGAACTTATAGCTGCAGCTAATCCGGCTGGTAATATGGCAGCACCTTTATTGGCTGAAGTACTTGGTGGTAATTTGTTAATGTCATTCGTTTCAGCAGTAGCATTTGCCACGATACTTGCAGTTGTTGCAGGGTTAGTTTTGTCAGGAGCTTCTGCATTTGCGCACGATATTTACGGACAAATTATAAAAAAAGGAAATGCAACGGATAAGCAGCAAATGCTGGCAGCACGGTATGCCTCTTTAGGTGTTTCTATCTTTTCCATTCTACTTGCATTATTTGCTCAAAATATGAATGTCGCCTTTTTAGTATCGTTAGCGTTTTGCGTGGCGGCAAGTGCGAACTTACCTGTTATTCTTTACACGATATACTGGAAGCGTTTTAATACAAGTGGTGCTGTAACAGCGATGGTATTAGGGTTAGTTTCTGCGTTAATTTTGGTGGCAATTAGTCCAAACGTTTTTTCCCCCATCGAAGGTGCAGCGCTATTTGTAGGAGAACCTATCTTCTCGTTAACTAATCCGGCTATAATATCTGTTCCATTAGGTTTCTTAGGGGGGTATTTAGGGACAGTATTCTCTAAAGAAGTTGACTTGAAACGGTATGCCGAAGTCCAGGTGAAAGCAAACACAGGGTATCGTGAATAGTAGAGAGAAGTGTTGAAAGCATATTCAGGTTAAACACCTATATGAAGTGTAAGCGTAGAAGGAACTGTGATTTTATGGCAAAATAAGAGTTGGAGTA
>NZ_JAIFZM010000014.1 GCF_022095695.1 Oceanobacillus jordanicus | reverse complement strand
AACCAACCTGAGAATCAGCTTATTTTGATTCTCAGGTTGGTTATACTTAAAGGTTATTTCTCCAGTCTATTAACTGCTTATGCTCTGACTTTGTAAGACGATTATCGGCTTCCATCACATCTAACAGCTCGTCATAGCCTGTTATTGTTTCTAGACATATGTTTTCTTTTTCAAATAGTTGTGCTGACTTGTTCAATCCATAGGAAAAAATGGCATGGACACCAAGCACTTCCGCTCCTTGCTCTTGTAATACCCTGGCTGTTTCCAGAGAAGATCCTCCAGTCGAAATTAGATCTTCAATTACGAGAACTTTTGCCCCGCTTGTACAAGCACCTTCGATCTGATTGCCTTTGCCATGCCCCTTAGGCTTTGACCGTACATATACCATTGGCAAATCCATTTTATCGGCGAGCCATGCAGCATGCGGAATACCAGCAGTTGCACAACCAGCAATAACATCGGGCTTTACTGGCATCCTATCAATCATTTCCATAAAAGCCTTGGTGATTTTTCTTCTTATTTGCGGATGTGACATCGTAAGTCGATTATCGCAATAAATTGGTGATTTTATACCTGAGGTCCATGTGAAATAATCTGATGGGTTTACTTGTACTGCTTTAATATCTAGTAAATCTCTTGCCAGTTCATACGATAATACCATTGTCCCACTCCTTTATTACACGCTCATAGGCCATTTTTGGATTTACTGCTTTTGTCACACTTCTACCTACGACAATATAGTCCGTGCCTTGCTTCTTAGCAAATTTTGGTGAGGCAATTCGTTTCTGGTCATTGTCTTCCGTTCCATCCAGTCGAATGCCTGGCGTCACAGTTAAGAAGGACGTTCCACATTCTGTTTTTATTTTCTCTGTCTCATGTACGGAACAAACCACGCCGTCAGCTCCATTGCTGCTAGCAAATCTCGCAAAATGACTTACCTTCTCATCCACCTCTCCTGGGATATGTAATTCTGTATTCATTGCTTGTTTGTCCATCGATGTTAGCATGGTAACAGCGATTAACTTCGTCTTACCAGAGTTTCCAACAGTCAAGCCTTCTTTTGCCCGCTTGATCATCTCCGCTCCTCCCAGTGCATGCACATTTACCATTTCTACATCAAGCTTGGCAATATTACGCATTGCTTTCATAACAGTTGTCGGAATATCATGCAACTTTAAGTCAAGGAATATCGGATGATTATCTTGTTTTAGATATTCAATGATTTTCGGACCTTCCCTGTAAAAAAGTTCCATCCCGACTTTTACAGGGACACCAGCTAATTGATTTGTGTGAAGAAAATGCTTTGTTTCTTCCCAATTAGGAAAGTCTAGTGCTAGATAAACAGATTGGTTCATGTAAGTATCCCCTTTCCAACAACCTCTTGAACAGATGAAAATCCGTACCGTTTTAATGTTTCCGGTAATGCATCAATAATTTCTGGACACACAAATGGGTTTTGAAAATTAGCTGTCCCAATGGCAACAGCATTGGCACCAGCAAGTAAAAATTCCAGCACATCTTCTGCAGTAGTGATGCCTCCCATCCCAATTATAGGGATGGATACGTGCTGCCGTACTTCATAAATCATGCGGATTGCAACTGGCTTAATAGCCGGTCCAGATAATCCACCTGTTTTATTAGCAAGGAGAGGCTTCCGAGAAGGAAGGTGGATCTGCATGCCAGTTAGCGTATTAATCATAGACAAGCCATCAGCGCCTGCAGACTCGACTGCTTTCGCCATCGCTGTAATATCCGATACATTAGGTGAAAGTTTCACGTATACTGGGAGATTACTTGCTTGTTTAACCCGATCTGTTACACGCGCTGCCATAACAGGATCGGTGCCAAATTGAATTCCGCCTTCTTTTACATTGGGGCAGGATATATTCAATTCAAGTGCGGCAACATGATCTGTCTCATTAAAAGAGTGCGCAACGTGCTCATATTCCTCTAACGAACTACCAGCGATGTTAGCAATAACGGGAGTCTGATAATCTCTCAAAAAGGACACCTCGTGCTCAATAATGCTCTCTACTCCTGGGTTCTGTAATCCAATGGCGTTTAGCATTCCAGACGCCGTTTCTGCAACTCTTGGCGTATGATTTCCGAACCTTGCCTCACCGGTTGCCGCCTTCATAATGATTGCCCCAAGCTTATTTAGATCATAAAATTCACTGTACTCACGTCCGAAACCAAAGCATCCAGACGCGGGCATGACTGGATTTTTTAAGTTTAGACCAGGTAATTCTACTTGTAAGGAATTCATAGATTTACCTCCTGATGATGAAAGACAGGTCCGTCTTTACAAATTTTACGATAGCCTCCATTGTGATCTGTTGGTATGACACAAGCAAAGCAAGCCCCAACACCACAGCCCATTCTTTCTTCAAGCGAAATATAACCATTTTTATGGACCAGTTCTTTTGAGACTGCTCTCAACATTGGTAAGGGGCCACAAGAGTAATAGGTATCAAAGTCTGCAATACTCCCGATTACGTCCGTTACAAATCCTTGTGACCCATATGAACCGTCATTCGTTACAATATGTGTTTCCCCGAGCTGTTTAAATTCTTGTTCATAGAACACATAGTCTTTTGTCTGAAAACCGAGTATAGATATGATTTTTTTTTGATTATCCACAAGTTTTTTTCCTAAATTATAGAGTGGTGGTACGCCGATTCCTCCCCCAATTAATAGAATCGTAGATGATTCAGGTTCCAGCGTAAATCCATTCCCAGCAGGACCTAATGCATTTATTACAGAACCGATTTGATAGTCAGCTAAATGCTTTGTGCCCGAACCATTGATCTTAAACAAGATTGTCACAGTGTTTTTATCTCTATCTACACTCGCAATGGAAATTGGGCGTCTTAACGTGTGTCCATGAATTAGCAGGTGAAGAAATTGACCAGGCTTTGCTGTCATGCTGATGAAGCTGTTTTCTAGCACCATTTCATAAGTTTCCAACGCGATCTCTGTTGAATTCTTTACGATCAATTCTTCTTTTTTCATTATAAAACAACCTCTTTTTGTTTTATTTCCGTCGCACTAAATGTTGTAGAATCAATGACATTTAAGATAGCATTTGCTGTATCCATGTTTGTGAGACAAGCGATGCCATGTTCCACAGATTCCCGGCGAATAATAAAACCATCAGACCTTGGCTGCTTACCTGAAGTCAACGTATTAATAACAAACTGTACATCTCCATTTTCAATAATTGAAAGCACATTAGGCTCGTCAGCACCAATTTTAGCTACCTCAGAAACTGGCAATCCTGCTTTCTTCACGTAAGTCGCGGTCCCTTTGGTTGCATACAACTGGAAACCAAGTTGATGAAAACGTTCTGCTATTTCTAGCATTTCTTCCTTGTCTTTATCTGCCACAGTCAAGAGCACAGCACCTTCTTGTGGAATGCTTAGCCCAGAAGCAATTAACCCTTTGTATAGAGCTTTTTCTAATGTTTTATCATAGCCAATTGCTTCACCAGTTGACTTCATCTCTGGTCCAAGAATTGTATCTACGCTGCGTAACTTTTCAAATGAGAAGACAGGAACTTTCACAGCTACATAATCATTTTCTGGTAAAATACCTGTTTTATAACCGATATCCCTTAATCGTGTACCGAGAATACATTTTGTGGCAATATTAGCCATTGTCACTCCTGTAATTTTACTTAAGAAAGGAATGGTTCTGCTAGCGCGTGGGTTAACTTCAAGTACATAGACCTCGTCATTTCTCACGATAAACTGAATGTTTATCAGACCCTTCACATGCAATGCCTCTGAAATAAGCTCTGCAGCTTTCATACATTTTGCCTTCACCGTTTCACTGATCCGCTGTGGAGGATAAACGGCGATTGAGTCTCCAGAATGGACCCCTGCACGCTCAATATGCTCCATAATCCCAGGCACAATGGTCGTTTCACCATCGCTGATTGCATCCACCTCTATTTCGATTCCGGTAATGTATTTATCTACAAGAATAGGATGCTCTGTGTTCATGTTTGTCGTTTTTGCAAGGTATGCCTTTAGTTCATCTTCGTTATAGACAATCTCCATCCGACTTCCACCAATTACATAGGATGGTCTAACCAATACAGGATAGCCAATTTCATTTGCTACATCTAAAGCCTGGTCCATTTTCTTAACAGCTTTCCCTTTTGGTCTTAACAAATCTAGTTCATCTAGTAAAATTTCAAATTTATCTCTATCCTCTGCACGGTCAATTGCTTCTAAATTTGTGCCAAGGATTTTCACCCCTCTTCTTTCAAGACCTGCAGCTAAATTAATCGCCGTTTGACCCCCAAACTGTACGATAACTCCTTCTGGCTGTTCTAAATCAATAACATGCATAACATCCTCAAGTGTGAGTGGCTCGAAGTATAGCTTGTCACTAATACTAAAATCTGTTGAAACAGTTTCCGGATTATTGTTCATAATAATTGCTTCATAACCCATTTCTTTAATGGCTAGTACAGAATGGACCGTAGCATAATCAAATTCTATTCCCTGCCCAATGCGAATTGGCCCTGATCCCAGTACAAGGATTTTCTTTCGTGGCGAGACGATGGATTCATTTTCTTCTTCATAGGTGCTATAGAAATACGGTGTTTCAGATTCAAATTCTGCTGCACAGGTGTCCACCATCTTATAAACCGGGCGAAGGCCAGCATCAGATCTTAGTTGATAAATATCATCTACAGACAGATTCCATAACCGAGCAATATGGGAGTCAGAAAAACCTAACTTCTTCGCTCTTTCTAATAGTTCAATAGACTCTGGTTTATTCTCTATCTCTTGTTCCAACTTAATTAAGCCTGCTAGTTTCACAAGGAAGAAACGATCTATCTTGGTATGCTCAAATACTTCATCAATCGTCATGCCTCTACGCAGTACTTCTGCTAATACGAAGATCCGCTCATCATTTGCTTTTTTTAGGCTTGAGATAAGAAATTCATTATTCTCTTTTGTTAAACTGCTAAGCCATAGCTCTTCTGTTCCTATATCAAGCGAACGAATTCCTTTAAGTAATGATTCTTCAAAGTTTCGACCAATAGACATGATTTCTCCAGTTGCTTTCATCTGGGTGCCAAGCTTTCGGTCACCTGTTACAAATTTATCAAATGGAAAACGAGGAATTTTTGTGACGACATAATCCAATGCTGGCTCAAAACATGCATACGTCTTTCCTGTAACCGGGTTTACAATCTCATCTAATGTTAATCCAATTGCAATTTTCGCTGCTACTTTCGCTATCGGATAACCTGTAGCCTTTGATGCAAGTGCAGAGGATCTGCTTACACGCGGATTTACTTCAATAATAAAATAATCAAAGCTGTTCGGATCAAGAGCCAGTTGCACATTACACCCGCCCTCTATTTCCAAAGCGCGTATTATTTTTAAAGAGGCATTCCGCAACATTTGATACTCTCGATCACTAAGTGTTTGAGATGGTGCTACAACAATGGAGTCACCAGTATGTATGCCTACAGGATCGACATTTTCCATATTACATACAACGATAGCCTGGTCGTTTTTATCTCGCATTACTTCGTATTCAATTTCTTTGTATCCTGCAATATTTTTTTCAATCAGACATTGGTTTACTGGGGATAATGTGAGTCCACTTCGAGCAGTTTCCTTTAACTCTTTCATGTCATAACACATGCCTCCACCAGCTCCACCCATTGTATATGCTGGCCTTACAATTAGCGGAAAGCCAATCTCTATTGCAAATTCACAGGCTTGTTCTACCGTGTTTACAATCATACTATCTGGTACTGGTTCACCAAGTTCTTTCATAAGGGAACGGAATTTCTCTCTGTCTTCTGCCTGTTGAATCGCATTTAACGATGTTCCCAATAATGTAACACCATAGGCTTTTAGTATTCCAGTTTCCTCGAGCGCTACTGCCAGATTTAGTGCTGTTTGACCGCCTAAAGTTGGGAGCAAGGCATCAGGCTGTTCTTTCCGAATAATCTTCGTTAAGAATTCTACTGTTAATGGCTCCATATATACTTTATCCGCCACTGTATGGTCTGTCATAATTGTGGCCGGATTGGAATTAGCTAAAATGACGGTATATCCTTCTTCTTTCAATGACTGGCAAGCTTGTGTTCCGGAATAGTCAAATTCCGCTGCTTGACCAATTACGATGGGACCTGACCCAATCACAAGTATTTTTTGGATGTCTGTATTTTTAGGCATATGCTTCCTCCTTGTTTTTTCTCTGGGCTTCGTCAATCAATTCCAAAAACTGATCAAATAAATGATTCGTATCATCTGGACCTGGAGAGCTCTCAGGATGGTACTGGACAGAAAATGCAGCATAATGCTTATGCTTTACCCCTTCTACTGTGCCATCATTTAAAGCAATTTGAGTAAGCTGTAAATCTGTATTTGTAAGTGAAGCTTCTTTAACTGCATAGCTATGATTCTGTGATGTTATATAAGTTCTTTCTTTGTCCAAGTCCTTGACTGGGTGATTGGATCCTCTGTGCCCAAACTTCATCTTTTCTGTGTCGGCTCCACAGGCAAGTGCCAGTAATTGATGACCTAGACAAATCCCAAAGATCGGCACTTTTCCAATAAGCTCTGCTATCATGTTAATTGCTTCTGGGACATCCTTAGGGTCTCCTGGACCATTTGTCAACATGATGCCATCTGGTTTTAATCGAAGGATGTTTTCTGCACTATAGTTGTATGGCACTACTATAATATGGCAATTTCGTTTTGTGAGTTCACGCAAAATGCCATGTTTCATTCCGAAATCGACTAGAACAATCCTTCTGCCTCTGCCTGGCACAACATAAGGCTTAATAGTCGAAGTCTTAGGCACTTGATCTGTTGGTAGCTTCTGTCTATGTAATTTTTCAAGCAGTGTTTCTACATCTTCGCTTTGATCTGCGATAATTGCTTTCATCGTACCGTGTTTACGAATTATTTTAGTCAACTTTCTTGTATCAATCCCATATACGCCAGGAATATCATGAGCCTTAAGGTAGCTATCAAGGCTTTCTTCACTACGAAAATTGGATGGAATCTCACAGGTTTCTTTTACGATAAATCCATGAATGAATGGATGGACGGTTTCAAAGTCATCTCGATTTATTCCATAATTGCCTGCAAGCGGATAGGTCATGGTTACAATCTGTCCACAATAAGATGGATCAGTAATAATCTCCTGATAGCCTGTCATCCCTGTATTAAAGACTATTTCGCCTACCATCATACGGTCACTTCCAAATCCTTCTCCGTTTAATACTGTTCCATCTTCTAATACGAGCTGCTTTTTATTCATGTTCATCCTCCTTGTAGGCAATCTTTCCTTCCGAGATGGTTAAGACTGGGACACCTTGTACTTCCCATTCATGAAATGGTGTATTTTTCCCTTTTGAAAAGAAACTGTTTTTATTAATTTTATTCTGCTTCTTTAAGTCAACTAATGTTAAATCTGCAGCTATTCCCTCTGCTATCTTGCCATAAGGTAGGTTAAATACTTCCGCTGGACGAACAGTCAACCAACCTACTAATTGTTGCAAGCTACATTTTTCAGTTTGGACTAGATGGGTATATAATAGTGAAAATGCTGTCTCGAGTCCTACAATACCAAATGGAGCATCTTGGAAGCCCTTTGCTTTTTCATCCTCTGCATGTGGCGCATGGTCTGTCGCAATAAAATCTATTGTTCCATCCAATAGTCCCGCAAGCAATGCCTCTTTATCAGCTACAGCTCTTAAAGGAGGGTTCATTTTATAATTCGCGTTATCTTCCTTTACAGCCGTTTCATCTAGCAAAAGATGGTGTGGGGTGACTTCTGCTGTTACATGAATGCCTGCCTTTTTAGCATCTCTGATAACGCGAACCGATTCTTTTGTACTCACATGACAAACATGATAGTGACACCCAGCAGCTTCAGCTAGTAATACATCTCTAGCGATTTGTACTGATTCACTTAGTGACGGAATCCCTGGTAACCCTAATTCCTTACTGACTTCACCATCATGCATTACCCCACCATAAACTATGGAATTGTCTTCGCAATGGGCAACAATTGCCTTTCCAGTAGCAGCAGCCTGCTTCATGGCTTGGAGCATAAAATCAGCTGTCTGAATGCCTACCCCATCGTCCGTGAAGGCAAAGACTCCTTCCTGGGACAGCTTGGAAATTTCGGTAATTTCTGTTCCTTGCAAACCTTTTGTTATCGCAGCATAAGGAAGTACTCGCACTTCTGCTTCTAACTGGATCTTTTCCAAGAGTGAATGCACAGACTGTACATCATCAGGTACAGGATTCGTGTTCGGCATGGCACAGACCGTGGTGAATCCTCCTCTAGCAGCCGCTTTTGTACCAGTCTTAATCGTTTCTTTATGCTCTCCCCCTGGCTCACGTAAGTGAATATGCACATCTATAAAACCTGGAAGAAGTAGGTTTCCCTCACAATCGATCGTTTGGTCTGCCGTAACTTCTAAACATTCTCCAACTTCAGCAATTTTGTTATCTATAATTAATACCTCATACGTTTCTTCCTCAGATGCTGACGATAGCCTTTTGGCGTTTTTCAGTAGTAATTTCATTTAATTTCCCCCACTCTCCAAGTATTTTTTTCATAATAGCCATGCGGATATACACTCCATTGTTCATCTGCTTAAATATGCGAGACCTCTCGCACTCTACCAGGGAACTATCTATTTCAATCCCTCTGTTTACTGGTGCTGGATGCATAATAATGGCATGTGAAAGCATTTGTTGCTCTCGTTCTTTCGTTAACCCATAGCGCTCTAGGTATTCTGCATAGTCCCCTTCATTGCCGTGTCTTTCATGTTGAATACGTAAAAGCATCATCACATCGCTTTTGTGTACTGCTTCATCCATACTGATATAGGGAATTGGAAGAGATTCATCGATAAACTCTGGCGCAGCACTAAATGCGACATTCGCACCAAGCCTTGTGAGCGCCTCAGCATTTGATTTAGCGACCCTGCTATGTTTGATGTCTCCTGCAATGGTAATCTGCAAACCTTGAAAACTGCCAAACTCCTGATAAATTGTTAATAGATCAAGCATGCACTGGGTTGGATGTTCTGCCTTTCCTGCCCCCGCATTAAGGATGGGAATTGATAAACCATGCTGTAGCTCTTCTATCCATTGATCCGAAGAATGTCTAATCACAAGCATATCCGCCCCAATTGCTTCAAAGGTTTTTGCAGTATCGTAGAGCGACTCTCCCTTTGTTGCACTTGAACTTTCTTGGTGAAAATCGAGTACTTCCATTCCAAGCTTTCGCTCAGCTACTGTAAAACTCATTTTTGTTCGCGTACTTGGTTCATAGAAAAGATTAGCCACAAATATTTGTTTTGAGAGAGGAAGAGGGTTTTCTTTCAGTGCCTCTGCCATTTCTAATAATGAATAAATTTCCTCTTTAGTTAACTGGCTTACCGATGTAAAATGTTGCATTTTCACAACTCCTTCACGAAATAATGACCGTAGGGTGAAAAGGATTTAGAGACATAAAAAAACCTCTTTGCAAAAGTTGCAAAGAGGTATACGTGTATTGTTATGGGTATACACGTCTCCTAAGGCAACCTTGCAGATCTCTCTGTATCTGTTTAAAGGTTTTATAAAAGCAGGATCCTCCTGCTATTTTTCGTAAATGGTTACAAGGTCTTGACCATCCGTTTCTTGTAACTCTACTGTGATTACTTCTTTTTCCGAAGTAGGGATGTTCTTGCCTACATAGTCTGCCCGGATCGGCAGCTCACGGTGCCCTCTATCAATAAGGACGGCTAACTGAATTTGTGAGGGTCTTCCTGTGTCCATCACAGCGTCCATTGCTGCACGAACTGTTCTCCCTGTGTATAGCACATCGTCAAGGAGAATAACTCTTTTTCCTGAAAGATCTACAGAAATATTCGTCCCCTTAAGCTGTGGCTCTTCATCTTCGCTTACTTTATCAAGATCATCACGATAAAGTGTAATATCCAGTTCACCAGTAGGTACGGTAATGTTTTCTATTTGGAGAATTTTCTCCTGCAATCGTTGAGTAAGAGGAACGCCACGGGTTTTTACCCCAATGAGCACGAGCTCTTCTCCACCTTTGTTTTTCTCTAAAATTTCATGTGCAATTCTAGTAATGGCTCGGTTAATTGCCGCCTGATCTAGGATTTCAGTTTTTTTCTTCATGTTAAACACTCCAACCATAGAAAAATCCCTTTCTCCATGAGGAAAAAGGGACACAGTTCAGAATGTCATTGTTACAACCGAATCCTTTTAAGCCTCACTGGACTATTTTAAAGGGTCAACTATTCATTTGGTTCATTATTACAAAGTTCGCCGTTCATGTCAATACATTTTCTCAATATAGTCTATTACATCTGCAAAGTAGGTCGGTAAAGGCGCTTCGAATTTTAGCCACTCACCTGTTTTAGGATGAGTAAACGCAAGCGATTTAGCATGCAACACTTGGCCGTTTGCATCCAATGTTTTTCTTGGACCATATTTGGGATCCCCTACAAGAGGGTAGCCAATATATCTCATGTGTACGCGAATTTGATGCGTTCTTCCTGTCTCCAGCTGGCATTCGATCCGTGTATAATCTGGATAGCTTTTTAATACTTGAAAATGCGTAATCGCGGATTTTCCATTGTCCACCACAGCCATTTTTTGCCTATCCTTAGGGTCTCTTCCAATTGGAGCATCAACCATACCTGTTTCATGAGGAATTTCCCCATGGACGAGCGCTTCATATTTACGTTCAATTGTCTTTTCAGACATTTGTTCTGATAAATTTCTATGGGCAAGATCATTTTTAGCAACTACAAGGAGACCACTAGTATCCTTATCGATTCGATGAACGATCCCTGGTCTCTCTACACCATTTATACCGGAAAGGTCCTGACAATGGTAAAGAAGTGCGTTCACCATTGTTCCTGTTTGATGCCCTGCTGAAGGGTGAACAACCATGCCCTTCTCCTTATTCACTACTAATAAATCTTGATCTTCATACACAATATCCAATGGTATGTTTTCTGGAAGGATCTTTAATGCCTCAGGCTCTGGTATAGACCAATCGAGCATATCTCCTTCTTGACACTTGTAGTTCGCCTTTGACTCTTGGCCATTGACTTTAACAAGTCCCTTGCTAATCCATGACTGGACTTGGGACCTGGAGCTATCCGGATTAATTTCTGAAAGCAGCTTGTCCAATCGTGTACTTGCTTCAGAAGCTATTACCTCATGTTGAAATAAACTCATTTTTTACCTTTTCCTTTCTTTAACTCATCCATTATTGTAGCAATAATAATGCAAAACACACCAACTACAAGAGCCGAGTCAGCTATATTAAATATCGGGAAATCATAACCAAAGATAACAAAATCAAAAAAATCGACAACTTCCTTACGAAACAATCGATCAATAAAATTCCCAATTGCCCCACCCAGAAGAAGACTTAACGCGATTGCCAACCCACGATTTCCCTTTGCGTAACGTTGCATGTATACGATAATGCCAATTACAACAACAAGCGTTATAATATAAAAGAAAATCATTTGACCCTCTAATATGCCCCATGCAGCCCCTGTATTTCGATGGGAGGTTAGCGAAAAAAACTGATCGATAATCGTTATTTCTTCACCGTAATCCATATTTTTAACAACCAGCCATTTAGTAAATTGGTCTATTCCGATCACGATGAGCGAAATAATATAGTATATGTACATTCTTGTTCCTCCGATTCTCCAATATGTGTCCTTATTATCTTAAACGTAAATGAAGAAATTTTCAATTCAGTACTCATGCACAAAAGCGCAAGCACTCGATCTAAGGAATGCCAACTAAAATAGCCCGAACTGGTTTAACTGCAACGATGACCCGGCTTTTCCTGGCCCATAATTTAAGGCATAACATATTATACTTTCTTATCTCAAAAAAATACTCCCCTTAGTACTAAGAGGAGTATTGAAAAACCTATGCAGTATAATGTTCCTTAACCACATCCGCACAACGTGTGCAAAGGGTCGGATGTTCCTTGTCCTCGCCCACTGTTTCGGACGCTACCCAGCAACGTTCACATTTTTCACCAGGATGGGCTTCAACAGCAACATCCACATATTTATAGGCTTTCGTATTCTCTGCATTTTCTTGCACGGCTGCTTCAGAAACAATTAAGTACTGATGTAGTGGAGCCAGTGCTTCTAATACATCTTTTGTCTCCTGATCTTTTGGAACAATGATGATCTTCGCCTCAAGCGATTTTCCAATTACTTTATCATTCCGCGCTTCCTCTAATGCTTTTAACACATCATCTCTAACTCTCATAAAGTGATCCCATTTCTCGGATAGCTCAGCTAATTGATTATCTGTTACCTCTGGAATATCTGTCAGCTGAACACTTTCCTCATTTGTGCCTGGAATATACTCCCAAACCTCGTCTGCGGTATGCGGAATAATTGGTGTAAGTAGCTTAACCAGCGTTGTCAAAATCTCATAATATCCTGTCTGAATGCTTCTACGACGGTGATTTTCTCTAGACTCAATATATAAGACATCTTTTGCAAAATCCAGATAGAAAGAGCTTAGATCAACTGCACAGAAATTATGAATTTGGTGGAAGATTGGAGAAAACTCATAGTTCTCATAATTTGCTCTTACATCTTTCAACAAACGTTGCAAGCGTTGAAGCATATATTGATCCACTTCTTCCAAATCACTATGGGCAACACGATCTGTTTCTGGATTAAAGTCAGAAAGATTTGCTAACATAAAGCGGAATGTATTACGGATCTTACGGTAAGCTTCAGAGATTTGCTTCAAAATATCATTTGAGATACGAACATCTGCTTGATAATCAACTGAAGACACCCATAGTCTTAAAATATCGGAACCAAGTTGTTTCTGGACCTTAGATGGGACCATAACATTACCAAGTGATTTACTCATTTTCCTTCCATTACCATCCAATACAAATCCATGGCTGATGACCGTTTTATATGGCGATTTGCCAGTCACAGCTACAGCAGTAGATAGGGAAGAGTTAAACCAACCACGATATTGGTCACTACCTTCTAGATAGACATCTGCTGGACGTTGAAGGTCATCACGTTCTTCTAAAACTCCTTCATGGGATGAACCTGAGTCGAACCAAACATCCATGATATCTGTCTCTTTGGTGAACACACCTTTCGGACTATTTTCAGACGTAAACCCATCCGGCAATAAATCTTTCGCATCCCATTCAAACCATATATTCGATCCATGTTCTTTAAAAAGGTCCGAAACATGCTGAATTGTTTCATCCGTAACAATTGGAGTGTTATCCTCTGCGTAAAATACTGGGATAGGTACTCCCCAAGTACGTTGACGAGAAATACACCAATCTTCACGATCACGGACCATGTTGTAAAGGCGTGTTTCTCCCCAGTTAGGATACCAGTTCACTTCTTTAATCTCATCCAAAATGTTCTGGCGGAAATCTTTAATAGACGCAAACCATTGGGCTGTAGCACGGAAAATGGTCGGTTTTTTTGTTCTCCAATCATGTGGATAAGAGTGTGTTATAAAGCTAAGTTTCAATAGTGCTCCGACTTCCTCTAACTTTTCTGTGATAACTTTATTCGCTTCATCATAGAAAAGACCTTCAAAACCTGGTGCTTCATTGGTAAATACGCCTTTCTCATCTACTGGACATAATGCATCAATGCCATAGCTACGAGAAACATAAAAGTCGTCTTCCCCGTGTCCTGGAGCGGTATGAACACAACCTGTACCTGCATCAGTTGTGACATGATCGCCTAGCATTACAAGCGAATCTCTATCATAGAAAGGATGTTTGGCAACAATACGATCTGCTTCTTGCCCTTTAAATGTTTTTATGACTTCGTAGTTTTCCCACTCTAGTGTCTCTGCTACCGACTCCACTAGGGCTTGAGCAAGAACAAATTTTTCATTATTTGCCGCTACGACGACATATTCTAATTCAGGATGTACACTAATCCCTAAGTTTGCCGGCATGGTCCATGGTGTAGTTGTCCAAATAATAATTTTCTCTCCACCATCAAGTAGGTCTTTACCATCCTTCACTTCAAATCCTACGTAAATAGAAGCAGACCGCTTGTCATGATACTCAATTTCCGCTTCAGCAAGTGCAGACTCGGAGGAAGGAGACCAATAAACAGGCTTAAGGCCTTTATAAATATATCCTTTTTTGGCCATTTCACCAAAAACTTTAATTTGGGCGGCTTCATAATCCTTTGTTAAGGTAATATAAGGGTTATCCCAATCTCCTCTAACACCTAGCTGTTTGAACTGTGTACGCTGGCTATCAACTTGACCTAAAGCATAGTCAGCACATAGCTGTCTAAATTCCGCAATGCTAAGTTCTTTACGTTTTACCTTCTTTTTCTTTGTTAGAGCTGTTTCAATTGGCAGGCCGTGTGTATCCCAACCTGGTACATATGGGGCATAGTAACCTGTCATGGATTTATAACGCGTGATAAAATCCTTTAAAATCTTATTAAGCGCATGCCCAATATGGATATCTCCATTTGCATACGGAGGTCCATCATGCAACACAAACAAAGGTTTTCCTTTAGAGCGTTGAAGGCTTTTTTGATAGATATCCTTCTCTTCCCATTCCTCTTGGCGTTTTGGTTCTTTATTTGGTAAATTTCCACGCATCGGAAATTCTGTCTTTGGCATTAATAACGTATCCTTATAATCCATAAATGCTCCTCCTGTTTCAATGAAATAAAAAAAGCCCTCAAATCCCAAAAGGGACGAGAAGACTCGCGGTACCACCCTTATAAACTTAAAACCATAGCGATTTTAAATTCACTCGATATCCGTAACGAGGATAAACCGTTCATTACTACTCTTTGTTCGCAATGAATACTCGGGAGTGATGTTCTAGAAGTTTCTGTACTGGGCTCACACCATATTCCAGTTCGCTATAATCAGAGGATCCTTCTATACTGTCTCCGTCAACGTCTACCTATATCATTGTCCTACAATTCACTTTGTTTATGTCTATGAATTATATGTAAAAAATGTGCCGCCGTCAAGATTTAAGATTCATTTTCCGCTAATTCAAGTTCTTCTCCAATTTCAGCGTCAAAAAGCTGTTCCCAATCATCTGTCCCGATCATATCTAATTGGGCTTCAACAAGCATTTTCAAGCGTGTACGGAAAACTTTAGCCTGTTTTTTAAGTTCTTCTACGTCCATTGAGATACGTCTCGATTTACTTAATGCTTCGTTAATAATACGATCTGCATTTTTTTCTGCTTCTTTAATGATTAGCTTCGATTCTTTCGTCGCATTCCCTTTAAGTTCTTCTGCAGTTTCTTGCGCAATCAGAATAGACTTATTAAGTGTTTCTTCAATATTCGTAAAATGTCCGAGTCTTTCTGTCAGTTGCTCTACTTTTTCAGCAAGGTCCTTTTTATCTCTGATCACAATCTCATAATCTTTTATCACCTGATCAAGAAATTCATTGACCTCGTCTTCATCATATCCTTTAAACTTTCTTGTAAATTCCTTATTATGAATATCTAGTGGCGTTAATGGCACATTGGCCACCTCCTTTAAAGTAATAGCATTCCATCTGTAAAAATAATAAATAATAACAATTTTTCATTAATGCCTGTCCATAATGCCTGTCCATCTTAATTTCGACAAAAATCGTTGTATTCCTGCAAGGGTATGATTTTATTTTAGCACAGCAATGGTTATTTTCAACTTATCTTTTTTCGTTGTTCCATTAACAGCAGCAAGTTTACTTCTTCCCTTCCCTCTTAAGGACAATAAGTCACCTTCTTGAAGACCGTACTTCCCGTCTTCAACTACTTTATAATTCACTTTCACTTGCTGTTTTGTTATGTAAGCAGTCGCATCCTTTCTGGATAGATGGTAAATCTCTTTTAGTACCGTATCTAACCGTAAAGAAGAAACAGTTTTATCGGAAAAATCCCACTGCTGTTCTGATGCCAATCCTTCAGATAAAGGTTTTTCTTCAAGTGTTACTTTGGCTTTTTTAATCATATTTAAATTCGCTCTTACAAATGGGGCTATTTCATCCCCCAAAACAATTTGCAAAATGCCATTCTTAACAGTGATATCACCGAATTTCTGTCTCTTGATTCCTAGCGACAAAAACGCCCCCATTACGTCTCGATGTTCTACAGTAATAAATTTACTTTGATATGTTGCTTGGTATAAGGTCAGCTGAAAATCTTCTATGCTTATTTCATCATAATAGGGAGCAAGAACAGCACGCTTCCTTTCAGCCTCAGCAGTACCACCTTCAAAAGAAAGCTTTATATCCGAAGACTCACCACCAATAAGCATTTTCACAATCTGCTGTTCTCTAGGATCAAGAAAATCGGTAAGCCTTGGTTGAAAGTTCCTCTCAACCTGCTCCTTCCAAGATATCACCTTATCAATAAAGGGTTGTTCATCTTTTCTAAAATGCTGATATATGTCCATATGTACCATCCTAGAATAATATCTTGTAAAATTCCCATAATCCCATTCTCGCTAAATGAATGACAAATATCCCTACGATTGGAGATAAATCAATCATGCCGATAGGTGGGATGAATTTCCGAAACTGTTCTAAATATGGCTCACAAATTTTAGTCAAAAAGCTTCCAATACTCGATTCTCTTGCACCAGGAAACCAAGACATAAAAATATAAACAATTAACGCTAAACTATAAACATAAAGCGCTGTATCTAATAACTGAAATAATTGAAACATCTATCTACCATCCCTTTTCAAAATCATTTTCTGAAAGTGCCTCTGAAATTGTTCCAGAAACATTTACATTATCCGGTGTACAGAGAAAAGTCTCTGCCCCAAGCTTTTGTATATCTCCATTTAGAGCATATACAGTACCACTTAAAAAATCAACAATTCGTTTTGCCTGCTGATGATCCACTCGTTGCAAATTAATAACGACGGCGCGTCGGTTCATAATATTGTCAGCAATCTCTTGTGCTTCATTATAGGTTCTAGGCTCACACAGTACTACCTTTGAGGAAGCTTGCTGCATACTGGTTAGGCTGACAACATTTTGCTTCTTTCCCTGCTGAGTCTCTTTTTGTTCAGGTTCTGCTTGCTCATCATTTGGAACTTCCACATATTCATACTCATATTCTTCATCCATGGTAAAATAATTTTTTAACTTGTTTTTTATACTCATCTTTTTCACCCCACTAATTTGGTTCCGATTCGGATATGGGTAGCTCCTTCTTCAATTGCCACCTCATAGTCGTTGCTCATTCCCATTGACAAATACGCACAAGGCGCTGATTTATAATGCTTCTCTTGTACTTCTGCTTTTAGGGATGCAAGTCTTTTGAAGACCTGACGAAGCACAGTCTCGTCTTCCGTATGTGGCGCCATCGTCATTAAGCCAATTACTCGAATATTTTCATACTCACGCAACTTTTCAATAAACGGAAGCACCTCTTCTGGCAATATTCCATGCTTGGATTGTTCTTTGCTTACATTCACTTGAATAAAACAATCTATCTTTTTTTCGGTACGCTTATTAATCTCTTTAGCAAGAGAAATCCTGTCTAATGAGTGGATCACATCAACTTGATGGATAACATCTTTAACTTTTCTTGACTGTAGGGTTCCGATAAAATGCCATTTAACATCTGTCCCCTTAAAGTAATCGTATTTTTCCCTAAATCCCTCAAGACGGTTTTCCCCTAGATCGCATACACCAGCTTTAATTGCTTCCTCGGTTCGTTCTATTGTAACATATTTCGTCACCCCAATTAGGGTGATATCCTTTACTGAGCGATTACTATTTTTACAAGCATCTTCTATTCTACGATTAATTTCTTTAAGATTTGTTGCGACTTGCATGCTAACCCTTCTCCTCCTTCGCCTGAGCTAATCAGAAAAACCAATAAAACCAAGCATTCTCCCCGTTTTCCCATTATCCCTCCGATGAGAGAAAAACAGCTCGCTGTCCTCATAGGTGCAGTAATTTGTTACACCTATATTATTACGTAATACCCCAGATTGTAAAAGAATATCCTTATTTAGTTGTTTTAAATCAAGGTTAAAGCGACCATTTTGTTTTACAGTTACACTATTCGAATGGAATGGCTTCGGTATATGGGTTATCACCTGCTCGTCCACTTCATAATGCTTTTTGGAGATACATGGACCGATTACAGCTTGCAAATCGGAAGGATTCGAGCCAAGACTACAAAACCTTTCGACCATTTGTTGACCAATCCCATGTACAGATCCTCTCCACCCGGCATGAGCAACCCCTATAATATTCTGTTTGGGATCAAAGAAAAACAATGGGACACAATCTGCAAAAAAGGCAGAACACAGTACCCCCTTCTCTCTTGTCACCATCCCATCTATATTGGAGATAGAGGTGTCATAATTACTTGCACCACTTCCAGCATCCTGTTTTGTGACTGTTTTAATGTTTATATCATGGACTTGTTCTCCCACTACCCAGCTTGAAAAGGGAAAAGAAAGCTCCTCTGCTAGTTTTTCTCTATTTTCTATAACATCTTGGTAGTCATCCTGAACGTGTAAACCCATATTTAAATGTTGAAAAGGCGGTTTACTAACCCCTCCTATTTTTGTTGAAAACCCAACTGTCAATGACGGTGACAGCTTTTCCCATTTTTCAATACGTAAATAGGACCTATGTTTTGTGATAAATGGTTCACTCATGTCTTAACCTCCCCATGTTCTTGAACCATTTTACCACATTTAAATCGGTTTCAACCGTTATGGCCTGTAATAAAATGCCCTGAATAGAGTTTAGGTTCTCCAACGTTTTTCACCAAAATCACGTCAGAGCCGATCCTTACAATTTGTTCCCAATGGATAACCAACTCATCTGCTTTCCCAAAAAAACCACTCTTTTTATCTTTAATCGTCAGCACAATCGCTACAATCTTACCTCTATCCGTATCAATTTCAAGATCTGTTATATGTCCAAGTCTCTTACCATCGTCAACAATAATAACTTCTTTTACCTGCAACTCTGATAACTTCATCATTTTCAATCCCCCCAATTACTTTAAATATATGCAATACATCTAAACATTTTCATGTAAATTGCAATAATAGAGAATTAAAAATAGAAGACAATGAATGTAAGATTGGTATGGGATTACATGCACTTTTTAAGATGAGATTTTATAACCATAAAAAATCCGAACATATACTAAAGTTTTAGGCTTTAGCATAGTTCGGATCTTCAGTTGAGCTCATAATCCAACCATATTTCTTTATTCAAACATCTGTTTATTCATTTGTTTAATGGCTGCTTTCTCGAGCCGAGATACTTGCGCCTGCGAAATACCAATTTCATCTGCAACTTCCATTTGTGTTTTTCCTTGGAAAAAGCGCTTATTCAATATCATTTTTTCCCGTGCATTAAGCTGATGCATACCTTCTTTTAATGACAGTTTATCAAGCCACGTTGAATCTTTGTCCTTTTCGTCACTAATTTGATCCATCACAAATATTGGATCCCCACCGTCATTATAAATTGGCTCAAATAGAGATACAGGGTCTTGAATAGCATCCATGGCGAATACGATATCAGAATGAGGAACACCCATCTCTTCCGCTATCTCCATAGGTGTTGGTTCTTTAGATGTTTTATTAATTAATTTTTCTCTAACCTGTAGTGCTTTGTATGCAATATCTCGTAAAGATCTGGATACCCTGATTGGATTATTATCCCTGAGATACCTCCTAATTTCTCCAATGATCATTGGCACAGCATACGTCGAAAATCTTACATTATGTGATAAATCAAAGTTATCAATGGATTTCATTAAGCCAATGCAGCCGACCTGAAACAAATCATCGACAAATTCACCGCGATTATTAAACCGCTGAATAACACTTAAAACAAGTCGTAAATTCCCATTTACCAATTGTTCTCTCGCAGAAATGTCATCTTCTTGCTGCATTCTAACAAATAATTTACGCATTTCATCGTTTTTTAGTACGGGCAATTTCGATGTATCAACACCACATATTTCAACTTTATGTCTAGTCACTTTAGTTCAACCCTCCCAGATGGCGATGCTGTTCAAGGACAGTTTCTCCACCTGGAAAGCTTTTTATGCAGTACGGTCAGTGACATGCATGGTGTAAAATGCTCTTAAATCTTAGAGTGATAAGGCTAGACCATTTTATTAAATTCTTTTTTTAATCGACGAATTATTTTTTTCTCCAGTCTTGAAATATAAGACTGTGAAATTCCTAACATATCAGCTACATCCTTTTGCGTTTTTTCTTCCTGACCAATTAGGCCGAAACGCAATTCCATAATTTGCTTTTCTCGATCATTTAATTGTGAAAGAGCACTTTTTAGAAGGCTCTTATCTACATTGGATTCTAGATTTTTGGTAATAATATCATCATCTGTTCCTAAAACGTCTGATAAAAGAAGCTCATTTCCATCCCAATCAATGTTGAGCGGCTCATCGAAGGATATTTCCGATTTAAGCTTATTATTTCTTCTAAGATACATTAGTATTTCATTTTCAATACACCTGGAAGCATACGTAGCTAATTTGATTTGTTTTTCAGGGTTAAATGTATTAACAGCTTTTATTAGGCCAATTGTTCCAATGCTAATTAAGTCCTCTATATTAATTCCAGTGTTTTCAAATTTGCGAGCGATATACACAACAAGACGAAGATTACGCTCTATTAAGACTGCTCTTGCTGACTTATCCCCTTTAGGAAGTAGAATAAGAAGCTCTTGTTCCTCTTGTTTGGAAAGGGGTGGCGGCAATGCTTCACTTCCACCAATATAATAGATTTCATCCGATTTAATCCCTAATTTAATGAGTAGCTTATACCACCACAGACGAAGACGAAGTTTAACAGATTTCAATCTAAATCTCTCCTTTTTATGCAGAACTAATAGCTGCTAGTTTTATAATTTGTGGTTGCAACAGACAATGGTAACTTCCATCCTTTACCAACTCCCCAAACTGAATACCGATTAACACGTTTGACGTAACTAATTTTTGTTCACCGTAATAAACCATTAACTTTTCCGGCCTTACTGTAAAAAGAAATTCACTTTTACCTTGCACCCCTTGATATGGCACAATCTGGATAAAACGTTCCCAATCACCGGGGAGTTGTTCAAAATTTAGACCTTCATACGAAGCTTTTAATAACTGCCAGTCTTTTTCTGTAAACCAATTTTTGAGAAAGCTTTCATCACAGATGACCACAGGCTTTTTTGTGATTGGATCTGTCAATTGATTACCACTATCAATGTACCCCTGTGTAGAATAAGTAGCGTTATTCAACTGAATAGTTACCATACAGAGTTGATCATAGCGAATCTTTTCCGTTGCGTGCTTGTCCATTCGATTCTTAGTAAACCACCATATTATCGGGAACCCAACAACGACGAACATCCAGCTGACAGGGTCTCCAAATCCTCCATTAAAGGTAAGGACACTGCTTCCAGATAGTGATACAGGATTTTGAATGAGAAAGTGAACAGCTAGTAACCCACCCCCTATAGAAAAGGTAGAAAAATAGAAAATCAGCAGTAATTTCAACGTACGATAAATGGACTTAAACCCGAAGGCACTCCATATAATAAAAATGGAATACAGCACCTTTCCAACCACTCCCACAAAAAAAGATTCAGGAAAATAAAAGGTAATCGGCACCAGAAGAGAGGCAATAAATGCTCCACATATGATTCTCCATTTCTTTGTTACTTCTCTGCCTAGAGCTTGAGTTAATAGAAGTAGCATCGCATCGAGTAAAAAGTTTAGCATCCAGACAGCGTCCAAATAAATGATCAAAGCAGCTCTTCCTTTCGGATATCCTGTCATCTGGAGAGTAAATAAAAGCATGGTTGGTAGGAGTATTTAGATAGTAATGAAAGTATACCGAAGCAGCAGAGCAAAGTCTGTCACTTCTTGTATGCGTAAAGGGGCTAATTTCAACTAGTTATCGAGGAATATGTCAGGCAAACATACGTTAGTAGGAGGCAGATGAAAAAGTAAGTGAGGAAACTCTCGCTATTCTCTACTCGCGGAGGTGAACGTGCCAATAATCTAAATCCTATTATTCTATCTAGTTTAGAACCATAAAAAAAGATGAACCCTGATTGGAACAGGGTTCATCTTTTTTTATGTTAATCGAATTTAGCGATTACGGTTTCTATTTCTTAAGAAAGTAGGAATATCCAATGTTTCATCCTCTTGTTTATTAGCTCGTGGTTGTGAGGTTTCTCTCGTTGGTGCTTCCTCGTTCGCACGCGTAGCTGCATGCTGGTTGTGATTGATTACTGGACGTTGTGTTTGTTGTTTAGGTTGCTTTTCTGCTTTTTGGACAGCCTCATCAAAACCGGTTGCAATAACTGTTACAACAATTTCATCTTTAAGGTCTTCATTAATTACTGAACCAAAAATCACATTAACCTCATTATCTGCTGCAGAAGTAACTAGATCAGCAGCTTCTTGCACCTCATACAAACTCAAGTTCGTTCCACCAGTAATGTTCATTAAAATACCATGTGCACCATCAATTGAAGTTTCAAGCAATGGTGAAGAGATTGCCTTTTTAGCGGCTTCAGTAGCACGTGTTTCTCCTGTAGCTACGCCAATACCCATAAGAGCAGAACCTTTATCAAACATAATAGTCTTTACATCGGCGAAGTCTACGTTGATCAATCCAGGTTTTGCAATTAGATCAGAAATACCTTGAACACCTTGGCGTAATACATTATCCGCCTCTCGGAAGGCTTCAAGCATTGGTGTGTTTTTATCAACTATTTCTAGCAAACGATCATTTGGAATCACGATAAGCGTATCGACACTTGATTTTAGTGCTTCGATACCAGATATTGCCTGAGTCGAACGTCTTCTCCCTTCAAAAGAAAATGGACGTGTTACAACACCGACAGTTAACGCACCAAGGTCTTTCGCAATTTGTGCTATGACAGGTGCAGCTCCTGTTCCGGTACCGCCACCCATTCCGGCAGTTACGAAGATCATGTCAGCGCCCTGTAGCACTTCCTCTAACTGTTCTTTGCTTTCTTCAGCTGCTTTTTTCCCTACTTCCGGGTTAGCGCCTGCACCAAGTCCACGTGTCAGTTTGCCGCCAATCTGTATTTTCACTTCTGCTTTTGATAGATTTAACGCTTGTGCATCAGTGTTTACAGCGATAAATTCTACACCTTCAACTCCATGCTCAATCATTCGGTTTACAGCATTGTTACCGCCACCGCCGACGCCGATTACTTTTATTGTTGCTAACTCTTCCATATTTGTATCAAACTCTAACATATTCCGTTCCTCCTATATGCAAATTACAAGCGTCCCAGAAGCTCACTTTCCCTATATGTAAGGGTTCGTTTCATCTAGTCTTCATGAAGCGATCATCGAATTTAACATTAATGCTCTACAAAACTAGCACATTAATCAAAGAAATTCTTAAACAAGTTTGCTATGCTGGAATCCTTTTTCTTTTTTTCTTTTGGTTCATTATATTGAGTTTGTTTTTTAGTTCTTTTTGGCCTTTGATCTTGTTCAGGCACAATAACAGAAGGAAATAACTCTTTTCCCTGTATTTTCGCATTTCGGTATGCAAATTGCAAGATTCCTACTCCTGCAGTGAATTGCGGTTCCCGAACACCTATGTAATCAGGTATAGCTATTCGTACACTTGTATGGAACATATCCTGTGCCAACTCTAATACGCCAGGCATAGCCATTGTCCCACCTGTTAAGACAAACCCACCAGGCAATTCGCCATATCCCATTTTTCTAATCTCACGTTCCGCAAAGGCATAGATTTCTTCCAGCCTTGCTTCGATCATATCAGAGATTTGCAACTGGTTGTACGTTTGTTTCGAATTACTTCCAATTACAGATACCTCAAACGTTTCGTCTTCCTGGGCATTATTATAAAAAGCATGTCCATAATTACGCTTTACGTCCTCCGCTTCCTCGGAAGTTGTCCGCATCCCAATGGAGAGATCTTTCGTAATATTATCTCCTCCCAAGGGAATGACACTCGTTGCTGCAAGATGATCATTTTCGAATACAGATACGGTAGAACATCCGCCGCCAATGTTAATAAGCGCAACACCCATATTCTTTTCATCTTTTGATAAGGCGACAGTTCCAGCAGCTAATGGCTGGAGGCAAATATCCGCTACTTGCAGATTAGCCCGTTCTACACATTTTAAAATATTGTGGAGTACGGTTTTAGAACAGGTAATAATAGTACCTTCCATTTCCAGTCGCACACCAATCATTCCCCTTGGGTCTGTTATTTCATCAAGACCGTCAACAATAAACTGTTTGGGAATAACATCAATAATTTCTCTTTCTGGTGGAATGGACACAACCTGTGCACCATCAATTACACGGTTAATATCCTCATCCCCAATTTCTCTGTCTTCACTTTGCACTGCAACAACACCGTGACATGGCTGTAACTGAATGTGATTGCCATTAATCCCCACGACTACACGGTCAATCTGCATCCCAACCATCCGTTCGGCCTGCTCAACAGCATTGCGTATTGATTGAACTGTCTGATCAATGTCTACTATTGCGCCTTTTTTCATACCATTAGACTTTGCAGACCCTACTCCTATAATGTTTAATGAATCATTTAATACTTCTCCAATTATTACTTTGATTTTTGTAGTACCTATATCAAGGCTAACTAATATATCACTGTTGTTCAAAAGTAAGGCACCCCCTAAATTCAGCAAACTTCATCTTTGTGTTTTGTTTAAGTATTCTATAATTCTATCTGATAACATATCATTTTAAAGTAATATCCTAGAAAAAGAAATATATTATAGGTAATTCCACAAGAAATAGCTGATTCCTTTATTTTTCTGCTACTTTTTATTGTATTTTAACAAATCCAGACACTTACTATATATATTTCGTTTACCAGACTCGTTATATGACTGCAAATATAAATCGAGTAAAGTTAATCTGTAGCATCCTCACTACCCTCTTCGGAGTTCTCTTGACTCTCAGAATCGGTAAACGCCTCAAAGTAAGCTCCAACTCCAATATGAATAATCCCCTTGTTTCCCTCTTCAAGCTGGGAAACAATGGACGGATACACACTCATTTTTTCCGCGAAGTCCCTAATCGTACCATCTACCATAAAGCCATCATTCATATAGAGCATAATTTTATTCTTATTCTCGTCAGTTGGCACCCAATAAATTTCCGAAATTAATTTCAGAATACTAGTTGGTAACTTCTCAAGCTCTGCTGTCATCCTATGTAAATATTCTTCTTCCTTGAAATCGAGCAATAATGGTGCGTCCCCGTTAGAAAGTTTTTGACCAGCATCTTTTAGCACTGTGCCGTTTCCTAACACAGGATAGTAGTTACTATCTTGGGTGGCATACCCTACCCGACTTAATTCTTTTATCTCTATTTCCACAGTTCGCGGGAGCTGTCTGGAGACCTCTACTGAATCAACAATGGGATTTGCTGCTATTTCTGCGCGAATTTCTTTTTTGTTAAGGCTCCAGATATTCGTATTTGTTGTGAGACCACTTAATTCCTCTATTTCATTATCGGATAAAAATGTATTACCTTTAATCGTTATTGTTTTTACATCACTCAAAGGTGATTGTAAATAAGCAATAATTGAAATTAATAAGAAAAAAATAGAAAGGTAGAATACTAAACGACGATTCGCTTTCTTTTTTCTTGCCTGTTTCAGTTTTGGGATTCGATCCTCGATTGAAACAATCTTCTTTTGGCTCATCTCCATTTCTTCCTTTATAAAAAATTAACAAAGAGTTTCGACTAGAAATAGCCAATGTTTCCTGTTACATGAATTATATCACAAGTTCCTTATGGAAATGTAGTATACAATCATAGTTTATCAAGTTTTTAAGATTAATCACCTATTAATTTTTACCAGTTTTAAATCCCCCTGTATACTAACTTAGATTTTTGAATATCTACTAATATTCAATAGTACTCCAACCGAGCATAAGGTTAAAGTTAAGGAAGAACCACCATAGCTAAGGAAAGGTAGCGTGATTCCTGTAACAGGAATTAAACCAATTACCACACTAATATTAATCATTGCCTGAATGGCAAGCATAGAAATAATACCAAGTGCTAAGAAGCGGGCAAATGCATCTGGTGCATCAAGTGCTATTTTAATACCTCGCCAAAGCAATAGGAGAAACAAACCAATGACGGCACTTCCGCCAATAAAACCTAATTCCTCTCCTAGTATTGCAAAAATAAAGTCGGTTTGCGGTTCTGGTAGATAAAAGTACTTCTGAAGACTTTCCCCCAAACCTAACCCCATTAAACCTCCTGGGCCAATAGCATATAAAGACTGTATAATCTGAAAGCCATCACCTAAAGGATCTTCCCAGGGATTCAAGAAAGCGGTTATTCTACTAATTCGATACGGAGCAGATGCAATCAATGCGACAAACCCTAACACACCAAGCCCAGCTAGTCCGAAAAAATGCCAAAGCCTTGCCCCTGCCACAAAAACCATCACCATACACGTGAGCACTAGCACCATTCCTGTCCCAAGATCAGGCTGCAGCATGATAAGTCCAAATGCCGTAAAAATAAGCATGATAGAAGGAAAAAAGCCTTTTTTAAATGAGGTAATGTATTTTTGGTTTGATGCGAGATAGGCTGCCAGAAATATAATTAATCCTAATTTCATAAACTCAGATGGCTGGATGCTAAATGCTCCAACACCGATCCAACTTTGCGCTCCTCCTCTTACCATTCCTACCCCAGGGATTAGAACGAGTAACAAAAGAACAAAACATGTGATAAGTATGATTTTGGCATACTTTTTCCAAGTTCCATAAGGTACAAGTGTCGTGACGATCATTGCAACGATACCAGCACCAGCAAATAATAACTGTCTTTTTAAGTAATACATAGAGTCATCAAACTTATAATCTGCCCATACGTACGAAGAACTATACACCATAACAATTCCAGCTGTTAATAAACCAAGTACCACAGCAATCAGTATATAATCAGGTGCGTTTGAATCCTTTATCATTTTTCTCAACAAAAAACACCCCTTCTACTTATATGAGACCGGGGGTGTTATCTACCAATTTAGTTGATTAAATTTGACTGTTTAAGACAAGCCCCCTATTTCAGTCTATGCACGGCTTGTATAAACATGTCACCTCTTTCTTCAAAGGTTCTATATTGATCCCAGCTTGCACATGCTGGTGATAATAAAATGACATCTTCTTCTGCTGAAACCTGGTATGCTTTTACAACTGCATCCTCTACATCCTCAGCAAATACGATATTCGTAATGTCTGCCTGTTCGCCCAGCTTTTTCAGTTTTTCAGCGGTTTGTCCGAAGACGACCAACCCTTTTACATTTTTTAAATATGGCAAAAGCGCTTGAAAATCATTCCCTCTATCAAGCCCCCCTGCTAACAGAATAACAGGCTGCTTGAAGGATGAGAGTGCTTTTTGTGTTGCCAACATGTTCGTTGCTTTAGAGTCATTATAAAACAGCCTTTGTTTGATGTTATCTACGAATTGCAGACGATGTTTAACACCTGAAAAAGTGGTAAGCACCTTGTGAATTCCTTCATTTGTAGCACCGCGTAACTTTGCAGCTGCAATAGCCGCTAAAATATTCTCCAGGTTATGCTCCCCGACAAGCACAATATCGGCCACTGGCACAACTTTCTCTTCACGGAAATACAAATAGTCTTGGTCCATCCAAGCACCGTTAGAAAGGCGCTGTGTAACAGAGAAAGGTACCTTTAGAGAAGGAGCATTTTCAACTGCCGTTACAATTTTAGTATCATCGGCATTATAAACGAGATAATCGGTTTCCGTTTGATTCCGAAATATATTAAATTTTGCCTCCATGTAGTTTTCCATCGTTTTATGATAATCAAGGTGTGCCTCAAAAATATTAAGAACCACGGCAATACTCGGTTTAAATCGTTGAATCCCGAGTAATTGAAAAGAAGAGAGCTCTAAGACAAGTGACTCGTCACTTTCGACGGTCTGAGCGATTTCCGTAGCAACCAACCCGATATTACCTGCTACTTTAACAGCTAAATTACTTTCTGAAAGCATTTCAGTTGTTAATGTTGTGGTAGTGGTTTTCCCATTTGAACCAGTTATCGCAATGATTTCCCCATCTGCTAATTGTCCAGCAAGCTCAATTTCGGTAATGATAGGTATGTCTCTCTTCATCGCTTCTGCCAAAATGATGTTATCATAAGGGATCCCCGGGTTTTTTACAATGATATCTACCCCATCAAGGACATGAAGGGGGTGTGTTCCTAATATCACCTCAGCACCTTTAGACTTAAGCTCTTCAACCGTTTCGTCGTCTTCTCTTGCATTCATATCATTAATCCGGACGTTTTTACTATTTTCAAGTAGTACATTGGCAGCTGCCGTTCCACTCCTGGCTAAACCAAGCACCAATACATTAGAATATGGAAAATCGGTTAGCTGCTTCAATTTAATCCCACCTCTATATATATACCAAGCGCGGCAAAAACAAGCCCGACAAGCCAGAAAGTCGTAACTACTCGCCACTCAGACCATCCGAGTAATTCATAGTGGTGATGCAATGGACTCATTTTGAACACTCTTTTACCAGTCGTTTTAAAGGAAATTACTTGAATTATGACTGAGAGTGTTTCAATGACAAAAACCCCGCCAATAATAACAAGAATTATTTCCAGTTTAGTTAAAATTGCGATAGCAGCAATTGCCCCACCTAGAGCTAAGGATCCAGTGTCTCCCATAAATACTTTAGCGGGATGAGCGTTAAACACTAGAAAACCGAGTAACGCCCCGACGACTGCTAACGAGAATATTGCAACCTCATTTTGCGGGAACCCGTACCATGCTAAAATACCAAATGCTCCAAACGCAATGGCAGCAGTTCCAGCCAACAAACCATCTAAACCGTCTGTTAAGTTTACAGCGTTTGAAGCGCCCACTAACATGACAATTATAAGAATGGCATAGCCCCACCCTAGTTCAAACTGTAATGAGGTGCCTGGGATTTGAATATATGTATCAAAGCCCTGACTCTGTAAAATAAAATAAAAAACAAGTGCGATTATTATTTGACCAGCCATTTTTTGTTTTGATGTTAAGCCAAGGTTACGCTTCATTGCTACCTTAATAAAGTCATCCAAAAATCCGAGTAGTCCATAGCCAAGCAGAACAAAAATTAAGAGCCAAAGTTCATAACCGATCCCTTCAGCACCTGCTTTTAATGCCATAATGATGGATGTGATCACAACACTAAAGACAATCATAAGACCACCCATTGTTGGTGTACCTGTTTTCTTGAGATGAGATTTTGGCCCTTCTTCTCTAATGCTTTGTCCAAACTTTAATCTTCTTAAAAATGGAATAAATATCGGAGATAAAAGGACGGTGATTAAAAATGCTATTGCAATTGTAATTAATAATATTGAAATTTTCACTACTTTTCCTCCTTGTAGATTAACCGTCCATCGGTAGCGGCTAGCTAATTGCCTCTACCATTGTTTCAAACTTTAATCCTCTTGATGCTTTGAATAAAATAAGTGTTTCTTTATTTAAGTATGGTTGAAGTGCTTTGATAAGGGCTGACTTTGTTGTAAAATGCTCTAACTCAATGTCTGTTCCTTTATTTTGAAGCTCAGATGAGATCCAATTGGCACTCTCCCCATAGGTATACACAGTGTCAACAGGCGGTTCAATTGCATCCGCTACAGATCGATGCAGTTCCTCTGCATAATCACCAAGTTCTAATATGTCACCAAGAACAAGAACCTTCTTCTTAAAACCTTCCATTTGCTTTACTACTTCAATTGCTGCCTTCATGGAAGTTGCAGAAGCATTATAAGCATCATTAATAATTGCTACATCCTGTTTACCTTCCAGAAGTTGAAAACGCATGGAGGTCATTTCCAGGTCCAGAAACCCTTTCTGGATGCATTCTTGTGTAACACCCAGTTTTCCACATACAGACAACGCTAAAGCAGCATTTTTTGCATGGTGCTTTCCTGGTAGAGGTATGGTATAAGATTGACCATCCACCTCGAAGTCCGTCTTATTATGACTTATGTGGACCGAGGTAATAACATGTTCATTACCTGGCTCAAAACCACATGTCACAACATTTGCATGCTTGTGTTTGAAAGAAAGCAATGGCTCGTCACCATCCAACAATAGTATGCCATTAGTTTTCAATCCATTTTCTATTTCTAATTTTGCCTTCGCTATTCCTTCTCTAGAACCAAGATACTCAATGTGAGATTCACCAATATTGGTAATTAGGGCATAATCTGGGCGGGCGATACGTGTTAAGGTATCGATTTCTCCAGCCTGGCTCATTCCCATCTCTAATACAAGAACTTCTGTCTCCCGCTTCATAGAAAGAATAGTTAGTGGTAACCCTATGTGATTATTAAAATTCCCTTGGGTATGATGGGTCATAAAAGTGGTTTTCATGATAGAAGCCACCATATCCTTGGTTGTCGTTTTCCCATTTGATCCTGTAATCCCAATAACTTTAGGATTTACTAGATCTCTATACTTTGAAGCGATTTGCTGCAAGGTCATTAATGTATCCTCTACCATATAGACGGCAATGGAGGGATCAAGCTTCTCTGGTAATGGCTTGCCCTTGTCCCAGATCGTTGCGACTGCTCCGTTCTCCACAGCTTGTTCCAAGTAGGTATGAGCATCAAAATTTTCACCTATAAGTGGGATAAACAATGCATTATTCGCATTCTTTCGGCTATCTGTCATTACTTCAAATATTTCGTATTGATTATTTCTTCCTGTCATTGGAGTGAGAAATTCCTCAAGCCAATCCGTTGTAAACAACATGGTTAAATCCCCTTTGTCTTAATGGCATGTCTTGCCACTTCGCGGTCATCAAAATCATATTTCACAAGACCAATTTGTTGATAAGTCTCGTGGCCTTTTCCTGCAATTAGAATGATATCGTCTTTTTGCGCAAGTTTTATTGCATGCACAATCGCTTCTTTTCTATCAGATATTACATCATAATCTTCTTTGTTTCTCGACAAGTCTGTTGTCATATCCTTTAGGATTTGCGCAGGGTCTTCCGTACGTGGATTGTCTGATGTAAAAATTGCCCGATCCGCATAATGAAGGGCGATTCCTGCCATTAGAGGGCGTTTTGTTCGATCACGATCTCCACCGCATCCTACCACTACATAAACTTTTCCCTCAGCAAATTCCTTGATTGTTTGCATTACATTCTCTAAAGAATCAGGTGTATGTGCATAGTCAACAATTACTGCATAGTTTTGCTTTTCATCTACAGGCTCAAATCTGCCGTTTACCCCTGTTATGCTTTCAAGCGCATCTTTAATAACAGCCAGTGGAATATTTTTTGCAATAGCTGCTGTGCTAGCAGCAAGCATATTATAAACATTGAACATTCCGATTAGCTTGGAATTAATTTCAATGTCACCAACCGGTGTTCTTAAAGTAAACGAAGTACCACCTGCATCTAAGCGAATGTCTTTTGCTGTTACATCTGCCTCTTTTTTACAAGAATAGGTTAAGACATTTTGGGCAGTGCTACGCTTTAATACACTACTGGCTGGATCATCTTCATTTAATACTGCAAATTTAGGATGGTGTTTTGCATAAGTATTCCCTAACTGAGCAAACAAAAGACTTTTGGCACGTAAATAATCATCTATATCTTTATGATAATCCAAATGATCTTGTGAAAGGTTGGTGAAAATGGCAACATCAAATTCACAACCATGTACACGTCCCATATCCAAAGCATGGGAGGAAACTTCCATGATTGCCTGCTCTACTTCCTTATGGAGCATCTTGCTAAAAAATCTCTGTAAACTTAACGAATCTGGTGTTGTATTATTAACAGGATATGTTTCGTCACCAATTTTCATTTGAATCGTGCCAATGACTCCAGTTTTCTGCTTATTCTTGTTAAAAATGGTTTCAAGCAAGTACGTAACTGTCGTTTTCCCGTTCGTGCCGGTTACACCAATCAGTGGTAGTGTCCTCGTTGGATTATGATAAAAACGAACAGCAAGCATAGACATTACCCTGGCAGTGTCTCTAACCATTATTACTGGCACATTGGTCTTGACTGGTTTCTCAGCAATTATAGCAATGGCTCCATTTGAAATCGCCTGGTCAACAAAGTCATGACCATCCTGTGTATATCCTGATATACAAACAAACAAACTATTTGGACTGTTAACCCTTGAATCCATTTCTATAGAATCAATCTGTATGCCTTCCAAAGAAGCACTTGCATGGTAAAAAGGTATTTCTTCTAATAATTCCTCTAATCTCATAACTAACATCCTATCATTCGTAATGTCCTACATATGTATTCTCAGTAACATTCAAATTTAAGAGGGTGTCACCACCCTCTTATTTAATTGCAATTTATTTAATGAAATAAAGGGATCGCCTAGCTATCCCCCATAAAGCATTATGCTAGATTTTTTCATGCGTAACCATTATAGCAAATTTTTTTTCGTTTAACGATCTTTTTCGGATAAATAGATCCTCATTTTAGACCCTTGCTCTACCTTTGTACCAGGAGCCGGTGCCTGATCAATAATATACTCGCCTTCTCCACTTGTTTCAATGGATAGGTTTGTCATATATTCGGCTAATTCTTCTTTCGTTAAACCAATTAAATCTGGTACTTCTACTTTCGGCTCTTCTGGCCAGAGATATTCTTTGTCCATTCCACCTGTACGTGGCTCAACTTCCATAGCCTGAAGACTATCACCAATAATTCGCCCAACAATTGGCGCTGCTACCACACCACCAAACTGGACCGTGTCTTTAGGATTATCAACTGCCACATAAACAACCATTTCTGGATCATCTGCTGGGGCAAATCCTATAAAAGAAACTACGTAGTTATTTTCCATATATCTTCCGTCAGGTCCTACTTTCTGTGCAGTACCGGTTTTCCCACCGACACGATATCCATCCACATATGCAGGCCGGCCTGTACCTTGCGCAACAACACTTTCAAGCGCGTTACGGACCTCCTCGGATGTTTCCTCGGAAATGACTTTTCTTTTAACATTCGGTTCATGTGTTTCTACAATTTTATTTGTTTTTGGGTCAATCCATGATTCAGCGAGATAAGGTTCATATAAATAGCCCCCATTTACAGATGCGGCTACTGCCATAACCTGCTGAATTGGGGTCACAGATACACCTTGCCCAAATGCAGTAGTGGCAAGCTCCACAGGTCCAACTCGATCTTCTGCAAACAAGATCCCATTACCTTCACCCTGCAAATCAATTCCAGTCTTTTCTCCAAATCCAAATTGATCGATATAAGAAAAAAGCTTTTCTTTTCCGAGCTTCTGGCCTAGAGTCACAAACCCGGGGTTACAGGAGTTTTGTACCACTTCAAGATATGTTTGATTACCGTGGCCGCCGCTTTTCCAGCAATGAAGTTCACTTCCGTCAACACTAATCGATCCATCATCGTTGAATTCATCCTCTTCCAAGTCTACTACTGCCTCTTCTAAAGCAGCTGCCAACGTAATGATTTTAAAAGTTGATCCAGGCTCATAGGTACTCCAAATGGGTAGGTTTCGGTCAAAAATGTTGGAGTCTACATCCTGGTAATTTTCCGGGTGGAAATTGGGACGGGAACTCATTCCAAGAATACCACCTGTTTTGGGGTTTACCGCTATAGCAAGCGCCCCATCTGGACTATATTTTGAAACAGCGAGATCTAGTTCCCGTTCTATAATTGTCTGTACTTTTGAGTTAATTGTGGTTTTTAGGTTAAGTCCGTCTTCTGGCGGTGTATATACATCTGCTAAACTATCCAGCCGCCTCCCCTTAGCATCTGAGTAAAACGACAGACTTCCTTCCTCTCCTTTAAGCTTATCATCATAGTAGAGCTCCAAGCCCATTAGGCCTTGGTTGTCAATACCAGCAAAGCCTAGAACATGGGAAAGGTCTTCTCCATTTGGATAATGTCTTTTAGAATCCTTTGCTAAATATATCCCATCCATATTTAAAGTTCGTATAGCAAGCTCCTGTTTCTCACTAATTTTAATTCCCTCTGGACGAAGATTTACACTTGAGGCATTTTTCGTTATATCTGCAAGCACTTTATCTTTTGAAACATCTAAAACGCCCGCCAACTTCTCTGCCGTCTCTTCTGGATCACTAATCTGTCTAGGTACTGCTACGATAGAGGGAGCTGTAACATTATCCGCTAATACCTCTCCGTCCGTATCTACGATTTGTCCCCTCTCAGGTTCGAACACAATGTCTCTCGTCCATAGATCATTGGCTTGTCCAACTAGTTTGTCACCTATGATAAATTGAACATAACCTAGTCTAATATCAATAATACTAAAAATAAGTAAACCAAAAAGAAAAACAGTAACGATTCGTTTTTTTACAGTCACAGTGGATACGCGTTTCATTTTCCATCCCCTTTTCATAGGTAGGCTTGTATCCACTATATGATTGTAAAATTAGAATAGAACACTGTTTCATGTTATTGCTTATTCCTCTTCTTGCTCCGTTTCTCCTGCACCTTCCTCTTCTTGCTGCTCATTTGGTGGAAGCAATTCGACACTTAAGGAATCTTCTTTTTTAAGCGCAGTGCCTGCCTTAATAGATTGTGTAACGACAAATCCACTGCCTGACGTTTCTGTTTTCAACTCTAGCATGTTAGTAAGCTGTAGCACCTCACGTAAAGACCAGCCTATGACTTTTGGCATTTCTGGATTTTCCGTAACTAGAATGACATGGTCATGTGCCAGAATACTTTCTCCTTCTTTCACACTAGCAGCAACTACTTCGCCTTTTCCTACTGCTGTAGTACGTATACCGTTTTTCTCGAGGGTCTTTTGTACGTCGCTTACGTTTTCACCTACTAACTTAGGAACCTTCATTTGCTGCGTTTCTTCTGTTTTTTCGTTATCTGGACTTATATTCAAATAATGTAAGCCGTTTTCCATAACATTTTTAAAAATGAAAGAAACTGGGTCTGATCCTGACTCGGTTGGTTCTAATTCAGGTTGCTTAACTGAGACATACATCATTAATTGTGGGTCATCAATTGGTGCCATACCTAGGAAAGAAAAGACATGATTTTCATTTCCGCTCATATAAGCTCCGCCACCTGGTTTATCATTCGGTATTTGCGCTGTTCCCGTTTTACCACCAATGGTGTAATCGTCAAGCTTGTACATTTTTCCTGTTCCATGTTCCCCATTTACAACTGTTTCAAGTAATTTTAAAACATGGTCTGCTGTTTCCTCAGATATCGGGTTGCCCACTACATTTTTCGATTTTTCTTCAACTGTCTCACCAGTATCGGGGTCAACAATTTTTTTAATCACATAAGGTTGGAGCATTTCCCCATTATTAGCAATTGCCGTAGCTGCTTTCATCTGTTGTATTGGTGTCATTGTACTTCCTTGACCGAAAGAAGAAGTAATTTTCTCTAATGGCCAATTGTAAAGGATCTCTCCCTTTACTTCTCCAGGTAAATCTATCCCCGTCTCTTTATCAAACTGAAAGGCTTTTAGATATTCCAGGAATTTATCTGGCCCAACCTTCTCCCAGGCTAATTTGGCTGCAGCTACGTTAGAAGATCGCTGGAATCCCACGTCATATGAAATCGTCCCCCAGCCTGCACCACCGTTATGGTCATTAATCGCTTTTATTTGTTTATTTGGTTGGTAGCTACCAGATTCATACCCTTCCTCTCCATTATAAACACCTTCCTCAATTGCAGCTGCCCATGTAAACATCTTAACGGTGGAACCCGGTTCAAATGGTGTGGAGACCACATCGTTATACCAGTTTTCCACATTGCTAGGATCATTAGGGTTATAACTTGGGCGGTTACTCATTGCCACGATTTCACCGGTCTTTGGATTCATGACGACAGCACTCATTCTTTCCGGACTGTACTTCGAATCTACTTGTGTCATCGCATCCTCAAGTAGTGTTTGAATTTTTTGGTCGATAGTTAAATAGATGTCATCACCGTCTTGCGGCTTTGTGACCACTTCACTTGGGTCTAGTAGCTTTTTATTGTATTTATCCCGCTGGTAAGAGATTTGACCATCAGTACCTTTAAGTATATCATCCATCACTTTTTCCATACCGGCAATCCCCTTAATTTCGTGCACAATATTGCCGTCTTCATCTTCTACTTCCGTATCTCTGGCAAATCCAATCACCTGTGATGCGAACATGCCATTTGGATAATAACGTAGCGCCTCTTCTTCAAATTTAATTCCTGGAAGGTTTTTCGCAGCAATTTCATCCTTTTTTTGTTGGGATAACTCTTTCCCGGCATTTCCGAACTCGACCTGAAAACGGTCCTTTTCTATCCCGCTCTTTAAGCTTTCCAGCAGTTCTTCTTCCTCAACATCCAATAATGGTGCTAGCTCCTCTGCTGTTTTCTCCGGATCTACCACATGCTTGGGCTCTTCCGATTCCCCAGTATAAGCTTCATCAAGAATTGCGTACATACGAAAAGTCGGTCTGTCATATGCCAACATCATGCCATTATTGTCGAAAATCTTCCCTCGTTCCGCTGCCATTGTATAAGAAGAGGTCCGTTTCTGTTCTGCCCATTCTTCTAATGAAACATCATTTATTTCACCAGTAGCCTGGATATAGAGAAATCTACCCGTTAAAAGCAAGAAAGCACCGACAAAAATAATGATGAGAATACCAGCCATGAAATGTGTTGTACGGTTTTTTTTCATAACTTTCTCTCCTGATTACTCAGTTTCATTATAGGCAGTTGTTTGTTTCACTTGTGTATTTTGTATTTTTAGCCCATTTTCTTCTGCAATTTTGGTGATACGTTCAGGCCTGCTTAATTCCTTCATTTCAAAAAGCAACCCTTCATTGGTCGTTTGCTGTGTTTGTACTGTTTTTTCTAACCTTTGCATGTCACGGTTTAATGCATCAGTACTGGATGAGAAGGAAACGACAAATATGCCAGTTGCAATTAACATTGCTCCTACTGCCGAATAGATTACTTTTTCTCCCTTTGTAATCCAACCTTGCCGTTGAACTTTTACTGCAACTTTTTCTTGTTTTTCCGGTCTTTGCTGGGTCCTTGGCTGTTGCCATTGACGTGCATGATTTGCGCTCATTATTTTTTCCACCCTTCCTCATAGTTAAATGATTCATCCCAAGCCTTTACTTTTTCAATAATTCGTAGTTTTGCAGAACGTGACCTGCGGTTCGCTTCAAGTTCTTGGTCACCCGCAATCACAGGTTTTCTAGTTATAACCTTAAATGGTGCCTCATGAGACTCTGGAACAATTGGCAGATTCCGCGGTGTAGGTTTTGCGGTGCTCCATTTCTTAAATGCTTGCTTACATAATCTGTCTTCAAGTGAATGGAAGGTAATAACCACAATTCTTCCGTGCAAGCTTGTCATTCTTGCTGCCTGGTGCAGCGCATCATTAAAGACTTGCAATTCATCGTTTACTGCTATCCGAAGCGCTTGAAATACGCGTTTAGCAGGATGTCCACCTTTACGGCGGGTTGCAGCTGGAATTCCTTCTTTAATGATTTCTACTAGCTCATGTGTTGTTTCAATTGGCTTTTCTTCACGATGCCGTTCGATCTTACGGGCAATCTGCTTAGAAAATTTCTCCTCACCATATTTAAAAAAGATGGAGACGAGGTTTTGATAAGGCCAGTTATTAATAATTTCATAAGCATTTAGCTCACTATTCTGATCCATTCTCATGTCTAAGACCGCGTCATGTTGGTAACTGAACCCTCTCTCGCCTCGGTCTAACTGTGGAGAAGACACACCTAGGTCAAATAAGATGCCATCCACTTCGTTTATTCCGTGGTCCATTAATGCTTGTTCTAGTCCACTAAAATTTGAATGGATAAACAAAATACGATCTTTATAAGCTGAAAGTCTTTCTTTGGCTGCCTGCAAAGCATCCTCGTCCTGATCAAAGGCAATTAATCGTCCACCCTCTTGAAGCTGTGATGCAATACTTTCCGAATGCCCTCCGCCACCGACTGTACAATCAACGTATGTACCAGTAGCTTTTATTGCCAATCCTTCTATTGTTTCTTGCTTTAATACACTATAATGCTCAAACATACGATCCACCTACTTTTGTCAATTCCTTTCACATTAGCAACTAAGGGATAAGTTAAATATCAAAATCCATTAGATTCTCTGCTAATTCTGCAAAGGATTCTTCAGAGTCATTAAAATAGTCTTCCCAATTTTCACTTGCCCAGAACTCTATACGGTTTGAGACACCAATTACCACACATTCTTTTTCCAATGCTGCATAACCTCTAAGCGGCTGTGGAAGATTTATTCTTCCCTGCTTGTCCACTTCACATTCAACAGCTCCTGAAAAGAAGAACCGAGTAAAAGCTCTGGCATCCTTTTTAGTAAGTGGGAGTTTTTTTAACTTATCTTCTAATAATTTCCATTCATTCATGGGGTAGGCAAACAGACACTTGTCTAGTCCACGCGTTACAATAAATGTCTCACCAAGCTCGTCACGGAACTTGGAAGGAACGATAATTCTTCCTTTTGCATCAATGTTATGCTGGAATTCGCCCATGAACATATAGTTCGCCCCACTTTCATAAATATATATTACCACATCCCCCCACTATTCACCACTAGTTTCCCACTAATTATTAACTTTCTATAAAAAGTACAATTACCGAGCTATTTAAACAACACAAAAAAAGCTGTCACAGCAAAGCTGCGCAGCTCTTCTCATGTATTAATATTATTGGTGGGTAATGGTGGGGACTATAACCATACTACAAAATGGGACTCTTTCATCGAAAGATCTTGATGGATAATGCTTTGTAAAAATTGTGTTCCATGATGGTTTAGCCAAAAAATAGGATTCCAAATCCTTTCTTGTAATCCTCCCTCAGGCCTTAATGACAATGAAATCAAATCAAATTCTTCTATTTCCCTAGCGTACTTTTCCTCTATTGTCTTGTTTATTCGGCCTTCTAAAAAGTCAATGGTATCCTGTAAATAAAGGAGATTTTTATCAGCTAAATCTCCAAGATCAGCGCGTACCCCTTTCGCCGCATCACGCAATGGCTTGTGTATATCTTTGATCTTTTGCTTTATATCTACACTTAGCTCATGAATTGGCGGGTCCTGCTTTTTATTCAGCCAGTCTTGTTTAATGTCTTCTACGCCATAATTGACAGCATGTTCAACATGAATACTATATTTAGACAAAACCTTCTCCACATTCCGGTCTATAAAGGTAAAAGATAGTCGTGGCAGGACTGGAGGCATCTTCATTTGCATTGCTTTAAATGCAGGCTTTAATACCGCCCAATACCCAACCTCGCCGGGACCCCCGATAAACGCTAGTGTTGGAAATAACAGCTCTTGCATAATCGGACGGGTCACTACATTATTACTCAAATTGTATGGCTGCTTAACTGCAATCTCTTGTAATTCTTCTGTAGTAAAACGGACTTCGTTTTGTTTACCGACCCACATATCTTCCTCGTCTTTTACAAGTAGTATTCTTTCTCCGTTTTCATGATAGAAAAGATGAGCATCCTCCTTTTCTAACTCCAAGGAGATAGAATAACCTAATTGATTTAAGTCTTCACTTGCACCGTAAACTCCCTTACTTATTTCGGGCTGCGCCTGGATAAGAGAGGTGAATTGTTTGTACTCTACTTTTCTAAGCTCCTTGTCAGCTGAATTAATAAGAACAAGTCCCTCATTAGGAAACAAGCTGTAAACGAGACGCGCAAAAAAATCTGTGAAGGATTTCGCCACATCAAGACAGGACAAAATGGTCTTGAATAGTTCCTTGGTATTCGTGGTCTCTTCCAGCTGTTCAAATAATTGATAAATCCAGGTCTCTGTTCCTTCTTTATCCAACTCAAGATCTGAAACTGATTGCTTGCCTAATGCCTGTTGAAATAACTTAAACTTTTTCATTTTAGGAATTTCTGGCACAAAAATATGGTTGATTTCAGCAAAGTCATGATCTTCCCCAGCTATCCAAAAAACAGGAATAACAGGAATATTTAGCTCCTCTTCTTGCTGCCTTGCAAGCTGAATAATAGAGACAATCTTATTAATCGTATACATCGGGCCAGTTAAAATCCCTGCTTGCTGCCCACCAATAACCACGACACTTTCTCTCTGCTTTAGTTTTGCTATATTATCTAACGAGGATTGTGGTGCGCCCCATTTGCTGTTCATCACTCTTAATAAATCAGTAAGCTTCTCCCTATCAAACGAACGGTTTTCAAGTTCTGATAAACGTTTTTTGAAGTCATTATATGGGTGGTAATCAAAAAATCGCATAATATTCGGGTCGTTGTTACGGTAATCCTTTAGTAATTTACTTTCATTATGTATTTGTAGTGTCTCGACCTGCATAGACCCCGTGCTCCTTTTATTTCGTAATGTCCAATATGTATTGTACATAAATCCACCTGAAAATTCATGTATTCTGTTTGGCGCTTTCTTAATAGAAAAAGATTCGGTCCATCAATCCATACAAGATCAGTAAAAGGTAAAGAAAGGAAAACAGTAAAAAGCAAATACGCCACAGGAGCTTAAATGCCTTTCCCAGTATTACCTCTGTGTTATATTTCCACTGCAAATAAAGAATGCTCATCAACATTAAGAGTAGTACTATGACCAACATTCCGGTTGCATTGATGTTAAATAAGTGTGATAGCAACACCAACATAGCAATCATATAAAATGGCGTACTAACGTTTACCGCCGCGAAAAAAGCACGCCTTTTCTGTTTATATAGCTTAACCGCACCCAGATAAATTAACCACGTTGCCAAAAAGGGAGCAACAATAAATATACTACTGATATAAGTTATAAAGTGTATCATTATTCCATTAGTCCCTTCTGCTCATATCTCCTGTTATTCTAACTTATATTGTAACAAAGTGCATATCTAAATGATCCACTTTCTTCCACTAAGAAAGCCAGCTCCTGTTACATATCCGGGGAACTCAGTTGCCCTTTTTATAAAGAAACTGAAAAGGAACATTATTTAATCCTTTCAATTCCATCAGAATTTTTCTATAATATAATTATACTGTAACCTAAAACCATGTCATCTTTACTTAAAACTTCTTTTAACAGAAGCTTAAAAAGAAACCCGAATATAGTAAACGATTACATTATGGATTGACATGGAATGGTCAGAATATCAAGAGATGATACGACACACAAAGGGGATGCTTTTTATGGAACAAAAGGTAGAGAATCTATTAATCAATTATAAAACACTTGAAAAGTTTAAATATTTTAAGGAATACGGGAACCAGGAGCTTTCCATGCTTGAGGACTTAGAAAACAAGATGGTTGAAAATTATAACGACTCACCGTTTTACGGAATCTATATTGGAGATAATCTTGTTGCAAGAATGAGCCTTTATAAAGTGCAGAAGAAATATGATGCATACTTCGAACCCAAGCAGGACTATTTGACCCTTTGGAAGCTGGAAGTTTTACCAGATTATCAGGGCAAAGGTTACGGGAAAGCGTTGGTAGAGTTTGCAAAAAGCTACAACCTGCCAATTAAAACAAACCCGAGAATTAACTCTCATACGTTTTGGGAAAAAATGGGTTTTCAAAAAGCGCACTATGACATGGAGCGTGACCTAGGTGAAAACCCGCTTATTTGGATGCCAGAAGGTGTAAAAGAAAAGGAAACCACATAAGAGGATTACACTCTATAATTCGAAAAGACATGAATGAGGATTCCATTCATGTCTTTTTATGGGTATTTTTATAATTGCTTTGTATGAAGTAAACCATCTTGTATTGTTCTTTATTTATAGAAAGCATTCTAATTAGAAGCGCCTGTCTTCACCCAATCCCAAAGCTTCCCCATCTCTTTCCAAGCATTATCATACCTTAGTAATTGTTGGCGAAGCTGTTCATTTTCTTGCTGAAGACGCTCAATACGTTTCTCCTGCTCAAGCTTGTTACCAGGTAAATCATCCAAAAATCCAGTTCTCATCTTCTCGAGTAAGGAAATCGCTGTTTCAATTGTATCCCGTTCCGGATTACTCCCCTCAGCGTGAGCCCAGGATTGCTTCTTATCGCCCTGTTTTCTTTCCTCCTTAGCAAATTGTATAGCGTCCTGATAATGCTTCCGGATAGTTGCATTCCATCTAAATCCACATGCTGCTGATGTCCTAGAGAGCTGTTTAGCAACTTCTTTGAAAGCCTCCAGCTGTGTCTTCCCTTCCCTTATATGTCGAAGAACTGTTTCAGCTAATATGATATCTTCGTCTTGCGTCCATGCATCCTGCCGTGTCGCATTCATACCATCCCTCCTTATACGTTTGCTATCAATGTATGCAAAAAATAGGAGTGATAGAATATGATATTGCCTTTTAGCTACTTTTTTTAAAGGCTGTAAGTAAGTAACCCACTTAATTTCCATTCTTAATAGACAGCTGAATCACTAACTCATTTCAATTCATAAAGGATTCTTATTGGCATTCCATTTACAATCTAGCTTGCCTCTAGCATCAGAACCTTTTAGCAAGAGGAACAAAAAGTGTAAAGCGATTTTCTGACAAGAACAAAAGCGCAGGGCGCCCGTATTAAGGAACGCCGACTAAGTTCGCCTCGTCCTGAGGCAACGTCGGCATGACCCGGATCCTCTGGGCCCACGTAGCGAGTGCGCCTGGCCATGCCAGGTGGTTCCATGTTGCCACGCAAAGTGGCGATTTTAATGGAGCTCCCCCGCAAGAGATAAAGGAATCACGCCCCTGCAAAAGGGGTATGTCGGCGTTGGCCGGCAAGGGCGATTTTCGTGAAGTCGCATAGTTTCTGGGTGCTGGAACTAGACATGGCACGTTCAGTTGTTTTGATATCGATAGAACACACACATTATAGTTTCCTAGACAATAAAAAAACAGGACACACATAGTGTCCTGTTTTTACGCATACTATTTATTAGCTGCTTACTACTTCTTTACCATCATATTGCCCGCATGCTTTACAAACGTGGTGAGGCTTAGTTAACTCTCCACAATTTGAACATTCTACCATGCCAGGTACGTGTAATTTCTTATGAGTACGACGTTGGTTTTTAACTTTTTTTGACGTTCTTCTTTTAGGTACTGCCATGACTTACACCTCCTTCATAAAAAGAAAACAACACAGAACAGTAATCCTTACTTGTCTTCCTTTTTATCTTCAAATAATGACTCTAGTTTTTTAAAACGTGGGTCGATCGTCTCTTCTACTGGTTTCTTAGAAACAAGTTCCCATCCCGCACCCTTAGAAGGAGCAGCATCCTGACCACTTGTATCTTCAGCAAAAACCCGAAAAGGAACCTCTAAGAGAATATTCTCCTTTATATGGGGAGTTAAGTCAAGTACCTCCCCGTCAATTGGATGAATTTCTTCCTCTTCATCATAGTAAGAGGATGTGGTAAATACCTCATCCACTTTGATCTCAAAGGGATAATCGACATCCACTAATGTACGTGCACATGGCAAAATCATCTTTCCGCTTATTTTAAATGAAACAATAATTTGTTCACCCTGCAAGAAGCACTGTCCCTGAACACGAACTGGGTTTATTTCCCGAATATCGTTGTTCATTGCTTCTAAATCTGAAACGTTCACCATTTCATCAAAAGCGAAAGGTTCACTATAAGCACTTTTTCTAATTTGCGCCAATGTTAATTTCAATGTAATCACCTCTAGGCAACAAGAGTTATTTTAAAAGAAAAATAGACTTTTGTCAACATATTTTCTTTACACATTTACTTAATAATATATCTTGAGTTAATAAAAAACAGGCTCACTATTTCGTACCAAGGAATACAGCAGACTATATTCCCATTATTCCCTTTCCTAATTGGGATAATCGTGCAGAAAGTAGCTTTTTTTGATACAATAATTACCATCTTACATACAGGGGTTGTTATAATGCAAGCATGTGGCTTAGTTGTAGAATATAATCCTTTTCATAATGGACATGCCTATCATATTCAGGAGGCCCGTAAAGCGTCGGATGCTGACTGTATCATTGCTGTAATGAGTGGCGACTTCCTCCAAAGAGGAGAACCTGCAATAATGGATAAGTTTTACCGGGCAAAAGCAGCACTTTTATCAGGCGTCGATATTGTAATAGAACTCCCCTTCGCTTTTGCAGTGCAAAGTAGTGATCTGTTTGCAAAAGGGGCCATTCATACATTACATGAAATTGGTGTATCAAGTATTTGCTTCGGTAGTGAATCGGGCAACGCATCTGATTTCACAAACAGCTATGAGTACTTAAAAGGCAGTGAGGCACTTTATCGTACGACATTAAAAGCAGAATTAGCCAAAGGTTTCTCCTTCCCTGAAGCCAGTCGACATGCCTATCAGGAAATTGGGCTATCTGAAGACAGTATGGACCTTACAAAGCCAAATAATATCCTTGGTTACAGTTATGTTAAGACAATCCTAAAAAATGAATATAAGATAGAACCCCTTACCATTAAGCGAACAAACAGCGGCTATCACGACGAAGCCATCACAGGATCGATAGCTAGTGCAACAAGTATTCGCAAAGCTCTCAATGAGCACAATACGATTACGAATCAAGTGGCACACGCAATACCAACTAGTACAATTGAGCAATTAACTGAATACAAAAGCGAATCAGGACAATGGCACACTTGGGAGCATTACTTTGACCTCCTCCAGTATCGTGTTATGACGATGACTCCGGGAGAACTTGCTAACATCCATGGTGTCGAAGAAGGACTGGAGCATCGAATTAAAAAGACGGCAATGCATGCTCGCTCCTTCCATGAATGGGTAGAAGCTGTAAAAACAAAACGCTATACTTGGACTAGACTCCAACGTATTTTTGTTTTTATTCTAGCAAACGTAAGAAAAGAAGAAATTGCGCCTTTAGTTAGTAACCATAGCGTTCCTTATGTTCGTATATTAGGTTTAACAAAAAACGGACAAGCTTATCTTAACAAAGCTAAAAAACAAATGAATGTACCATTGGTTTCTAAACTATCACGCCAGGATAATCCCTTATTACAATTAGAAGAAAGGGCCAGCAATGCCTACTACAGCATACTCACTCCAGCTATTCGGCATAAATTGAAAAAACAAGAGTTAATGCCCCCACTTTTAATTAACAAATAAAAGACCTTCTCCTATTGGAAGGTCTTTTATTCTATATTTATCCCGGTGAAGCTGTGATGTTTAAGCGGGAGTAAACGGACGCTAACACCCCGATTCGTTCAACTAACAATCAGTGGGAGAAGAATGAAAACCCCCACTGATTGAAGTTTCACTTTATCTTGGCTCAAGCTTCTCTAAATAGTCTAAAGCATCTTCAAATGTGTCAATTGGAACAACTTTCATATCAGTACCAATCTCTTCCGCTGTTTCTGAAGCGACCTGATAATTGGAGTCTTCTCTGCCTTCCTCATTCGGTGCAAAGAAGATGTCCACTCCTTCATTATCCGCAGCCACTACTTTTTTATCAATACCACCAATCCGGTAAACAGTTCCATCATAATCGATCTCACCAGTCCCCGCAATTTCGTAACCTTTTGTTATATCTTCCTCTGTCAACTGATCATATATTTCCAACGAGAACATAAGACCAGCACTTGGCCCACCGATGCTACCACTCGAGAACTCTATTGTAGGATCAACGGAGACACTTCTATCTGTTACGAGTTGAATACCAATGCCAATTTTATTTTCAGTATCCGCGAAGGTTTGTAATTGTATTTCCTCAAATTGAGTCTCCTCATCACGTACAAATTCTACTTCTATAGTCTCATCCGCATTTTTACTTTCTACATAGCTAATGAGGTCATCCGCTTCTTTAACGTCTACCCCGTCAATTCCAATTATCCTGTCTCCCATTGCCAATTTTCCCTCTGCAGGCATGCCTTCCACAACTGAAACAACGTAGACACCATTATAGTCGATTGTAATCTCCTTGTCCGCTGCCTCATATGCCACCACGGTGGAAGCTTCCTGAGAATTTTCCATCATCTGTAGCTGTGCATGCATGTATTCATCGTCCGAAATACCTTCTGGCCTTACCTCTTCGATCGGGAGGATTTGATGGTGTGGAAGAAGCTTTGCCCACACATATTGAATCGGAGTAGCTTGTCCTCCACTTACTGTAACTAGGTGCATATCACCTTCGCTCTGATAACCCTCTTCAACTGAAACAATTGGATTAAGAGCATCTGCTCCACCCGGTTTATAAATATAAAATGGTAATTTAAATGCAGCTATAAAGTACGCAATAATCACAACTATAATCAGGGTAATAATTTGCTTCTTTGTAAATTTCATTATAAGACTCCTTCCAGTTCCCTCTTTATTTTCCGAAAAAACTATTTTCAAAACAGCTTATAAGTGATTAATCAAAATCCTAAAACACTCTGAAATTATGACATCTAGTTTTTTGCAGAAGTTGAATTTTAAGCAGAGACGACATGAAGAACAGACCGGGCTAAAAGCACACGCCTGTAAAATAATCCGAACTATTTGCAATAAAATAGTTCGGTTTTAATCTCTTTTATATGAGTTGTTCTATCATCGCTTCGCCAAATTACGTTGCCTTCAGATCCTGACTGCACGCTGTCTGGCTCTATATGTCTTTATACTTTAAAAAGTGTATGGCATAAATCGCCTATGTATGTGCGTATATTGATATAAGCTTGTACAAGAAATCCATCAACAACTTAAATAAAGAGGCTAGCATTATTCTACTACTATCGGAAAAAGAAGTACAGAGCAAGGCTTATCACACTTAGGGGGCTTCATATTTTGAAACAAGTATTTAAAACAATAATTTTAGCCAGTATAACTACCTTTGTGGCATTTTCACTTATAGCTTTTCCAAATGACTCCTTTGAAGCAAGTATTCGAGGGCTTAATATATGGTGGGAAGTAGTTTTCCCTTCCTTACTTCCCTTCTTTATTACCTCTGAATTGCTTATTGGCTTTGGAGTCGTTCGTTTTATCGGTGTCCTATTCGAACCTATTATGCGACCATTGTTTAATGTACCAGGTGTTGGGAGTTTTGGATGGGTAATGGGAATGGCAAGTGGCTATCCAACAGGGGCAAAAATTGCTGCACGACTTCGTGAAGAAGAACAAATAACAAGAGTGGAAGCAGAACGGCTTGTCTCCTTCACAAATGCTTCTAGCCCGTTGTTTATCATCGGAGCTGTCTCCATTGGATTTTTTCATGATGCTAAACTGGGTGTTTTGCTTGCAGTCTGCCATTATGGTAGTAATGCACTTGTGGGGTTATGCATGCGTTTTTATGGAAGAGCAGAAGAAAAAAGAAACGCCACGCGCCATAAAAAGACAGAGAAGAAGTTTTCTATAAAAAGAGCTTTCTGCGAGATGCACGAAATGAGAATTAGTGATGATAGGGCCTTGGGGCAGATATTGGGAGATGCCGTTATAAACTCGATTAAAACCCTTGTTATGGTTGGAGGATTTATTATTCTTTTTTCGGTTTTGACCAAGTTATTTTTCTTAATTGGGCTATCACCACTTATTGCTATCATATTTCAATTTATCTTATCGATCTTTTCTATACCAATCGATATGGCACTTCCTCTTTTTTCAGGACTATTTGAAATCACGATTGGAGCACAAATGATTTCCCAGAAAACAGCCACTGTTCTTTCCCAAGCAGTACTTGTTAGCTTTATTATGGGGTTTAATGGGCTTTCAGTACAGGCACAGGTAGCTAGTATTCTTTCCGGAACCGATATACGATTTAAACCCTATTTTTTGGCCCGATTTTTACATGGTGCGCTAGCCAGTATTCTTACAGTGGTATTGTACATTCCTCTTTATTTGAATAAACAGACCTTTGAACTAAATGATATGCCTGTTTTCAATCAAGATGCAGAAAACAGCTGGGTTGTATTAATGACGATAATGCAAAACATTGGACCAGTTATTACCCTACTCTTCCTAGCCTTGACAGCCGTTCTACTATACCGTAGATCAAGAGCATAGCATATCGCTATTTTCCTCGCACTTATAGATAATGAGGAAAGATTCGCCTATATTACACTCTATTCATCTTTTTCCATGAAAAAAGATGATCCCTCGCTAGCAGGATCATCTAAAACTTGAAGTCTGTTAAGGTTACCGATATTTCTTATTGAGAGCTTCCTCAACGGGCTTCGGTACAAGATCAGACACATTTGCTTTATATTTAGCAACTTCCTTAACAATACTTGAGCTCAGAAAAGAATATTGATTATTTGTCATGATGAAAAAGGTCTCAATATCCTCCACAAGCTTCCTATTCATAGAAGTTATTTGCATTTCATACTCAAAATCACTCACTGCCCGAAGTCCACGAATAACTGCTTGGGCATTCTTTTCCCGAGCATAATCCATTAACAGACCATGGGAGTGGTCTACCGTAACATTCGGAATGTGTTTTGTAGATTTTTCTATTAACTCAATCCTTTCCTCCACACTGAATAATGGAGCTTTTGATTGGTTATTAAATACTGCCACAATGATGTGATCAAACACTTTTGCAGCGCGTTGGATAATATCTAGATGCCCTAGGGTTAAAGGATCAAAGCTACCTGGACAAACTGCCAATCTGGTCAAGGTCAGTACTCCCTTCTAATTCTTTTGTAAAATAGTTATTCCAATTGTTCCACCGTAGTTATCCTGTTTTATTAAAGTGAACTGTTGTTGGTCGAAAGGAATGCTTTCGGCAGGGTCATGCTCGCAATAAATAATAGCAGACTGGTTTAAAATGTCTAGCTTTAAACTATCACGAAGTATTTGTTCATAATCGACCTTACCATAAGGAGGGTCAAGTATTAACAGGTCAAATTTCAACTCTCTTTTCGCAGTTGCTTGAAGAGCCCGAGACGCCTCCGCCCTGTATACCTCCGTACGATCATCTAATTTTAGTAACCGTAGATTCTCGCCAATAGTATGTATCGCCTTTGGATGTTTATCAACAAATATCCCAAACTCCATTCCCCTGCTAAGTGCTTCAATCCCTAATGACCCACTTCCTGCAAACAAATCTAAAACAGAACCACCTTCAAAAAATGGCCCCATCCTTTGAAAGATTGCTTCCTTTACTTTATCTGTAGTCGGCCTGGTTGATTTTCCCGGTACAGCTTTTAATTGTCTTCCTTTATGTACTCCTGCTATTACGCGCATTTTACCACCTCTGTCCAGCAGTTCTCGAAATTAATCCTACCACACATATAAAGCGTTAGGAAAATAGAACGTTTAAGATTAAAAATAAAATCAGCTATGTGCATGTATATAATCTGTTTACTTGACCATAATAGCATATTGAGACAGCTAATGGTTAGTTTGGTTGTTTCAAAACACGGAGAAGACTTACACTTCCCCATAAGTTCTTCCTCCGGTTTCTCCTCTCCCTTTGCCTTTTTGTTTTCTATGTAGAAAGCAACGAAGGGACCTGCAGATGAATATCTGCAGGTTTTTTTTATTGTCTAGGAAATTATAAAATTCGTAAGCTGTGGATAACAAAACAACTGAAGTAGCCACGTCCAGCTCCAGCACCCAGAAACTAGGCGACTTCACGAAATCTCCCTACGATAAAGAAGACTTGCCGACTGGTGAAGACCAGAGGCCTAGTCGCACTTATACCCGAGGGTGAAAAGAAGACTTGACGATTGGTGAAAACCAGAGGCCTAGTCGCCCTTATACCCGTAGGGTGAAAGTCATCATCGGTTCCTCAATTAAGGTCGGTCGACTAAAAACGTCCTTGCCGGCCAACGCCGACATACCCCTTTTGCAGGAGCATGATTCCTTTATCTCAGTTGATTCGCTCCACTCGCTACGTGGGCCCGGAGGATCCGGGTCATGCCGACGTTGCCTCAGGACGAGGCGAACTTGGTCGGCGTTCCTTAAAACGGGCGCTTGCGCTTTTGTTCTTGATTTTTAAAATAGAACATAAAAAGCTGAATAACCCTGTTACAAGTTATTCAGCAAAATGTATTGGCTTCTCGAGATGATGATTATATACCCATCTTATAATCATACTGTTTTGCCTTGTCTGGCTTAGCATTCTCATAATTTGTTTCCACAAATGGCTTATAAGATCTTTCCACTTTTGAAACATACGACAATTTATTAAGCTTATGTTCTACCTTTTCTAGCTCTTCTTGGTTCACATAAAGCACAGCATATTTAAGACGCTTGGATGCATATAGAAAATGACCGTAACGTTTAATATGCTTTAGGTTTTTCATATGTTGGAACCAGACAATAATACCCTGGCGCATCGTTCGCATAGCTAATTCCTCACCATCTTTGTATTTTCGAAAAAAGGATCATCTGTTTAAGATGCACAGCCACAACCGCCGCCACTACCGCAGCCACAGCCACTGTCTGACAATGCTCCACCATCTTTAGGGGCCTTAATTTGCTCGCTAACACTTAGTGCCACATGGCCACTAATCTCATCAAGCAATTTCTGAAGATTGCGTTCAGCTATTTTAAACGTAGCGACCTTTTCATTCATGTCCATCTCTCGCTTAACGGAACGCACCCTTTTCATAATATCGTTATAATCAGGATGGTATCTTCCGAATCGTTGTACATCCTCATAATGTACTTTTATATCTTTAAAAGCTTTTATAAGCCTTTGCGCTTCCTTGTCTTCATTTAATTCCTGCAGGGAGTTATTGTATGATTCCATAACATCGGAATCAAGTACCATTTTCCCCAACAGCTCTGATCGATCAAGAATATCAACATATTCTAAAGTAGCAATCATGCCTAAGCACCTCCACCCCCATTCTATCATTATATTTCATTCCTGAAAATATATTAATCCTTCATTGCGCCTGCAAATTGAAGCATCATGCCCACCATCTGCATCTGATTGCTAAATCTCTCTACTTTTTGTGGAATTGTTTTGCCATAAAATACTTTCGCTTCCTTCGGTAATTCACTTATACGGGAAGGATCCCTAGAAAGATATCTATACCAAACAGGGTTATATCGCACAAAGCGTGCTATCTGGGGATTTTCTTCAAGGTATAAAAGACATGTCTTATCCATTATTTCCTCTCCTTAATCTTTAAACCAGCCAAAACCATTCTTTCCTACAGGTTCAGATTTTGTATCAGACTGCTTAAACTGTCCTAGTAACTCTTGAACAACGGAAATAGTATTGTTGAATGAATCAATTTGTTTTTGTACTTTATTTAAATCCATATTCTCCGTCATTTTTATTAAATTGGAGAAAAGCTCTTTGTTCTTTTCAAATGACCCTTCACCCTCATCTTGCTCTTCCTTTTCCCACTCTGTTTCTGCCTCTTTATATTCATCCCATAGTGGATCATCTTCTCCAAGTAATGCCCATTGCTCATAGTATTCCTGCCATGATCTCCCACTTTTTCTGATTTTCTTGATCAGCGCTGGATGTTTGTTAATAAACGTTTTAAATTCAACTACAGAGGGATGCAGCTTATTGCTCAATCTATTCACCTCCAGCTATATAGTCATCTGTACTATATTTTATGTCCTTCTAGAGATACTGTGAAAGCGAAATTCAAATGATATCTATTTATAGTAGTTCAAGTAGGCCACTACATGGCTTCACTGATTATGTATCTTAAACTACTGCAAAAATGCCAAACGATTTTTTCTTCAGCTAATGGCATGAAAGTTATCGTCCAGCATTTTGAATTGCGTTTAATTGGATTCCTTCACGTCTATTCAGGACGTTGGAGAAAGTTTTGTGTGTAGTATAAACGATAGACCCCTACCCCAAGGTGGGTATAGGCATCATTTAATAAAGCTTCCCTATGCCCCTCACTATTCAACCATCCTAACATGGCAGAGGGTGCGTCAGGGTATTGTGCAGCAATGTTTTCACCAGCTGATGTATAATAAACTTCTTCAACGGCTAGTCTCTCTTTTAAACCGGAACCGTCCTGACTATAATGAGAAAAATAATTGTTTTCCGCCATATCCTTGCTGTGAGTAAAAGCCACTGAAGAGACCGAATTTTCTTCTTTCAAAACGGACCGGTCATGATTTGACCTCATTACATTTGTAATATCATAAATTTGCTTCTCCATTCCTGTTTCAATCTCTTCCCATTCCTCATTCGAAAAGGAAGGTTCATCAGGCAAATCACCTCGATACTCGAGACCATATGGTCGATGACGTAGCAATACCTCACCTGTTAGTATTCGTACTGAAGATAATTGATCAGTAAACGTGTCAAAATAGGCTTGCAGGAACAGATTGTCTGCTAATTTGATGAGCGGCCGTTTGCTTAAATCTTCCTCCTTCAATTGAAAGCGATAAGAAGAAATACCATTTTCATACGCAACCTCTGTTTCATAATCTAAATCCTTATCAAGCGTTTCTAACGCCTCCTTGACGTCTTGGCGAGATTGTCCAATCTTTAGGGGACCTATATCAATACCATCTCCCGTAGCAAAGACTGTCTGGATTGCGCCTTCCTCCACACCAAATTGTATATATTGATCCTTCTCGTCTGAATAAATCCACCACGTATAGTTGTACGCACTTTTATCTTTTCTTAATGGCTCACCAAGCTGTTCTGTTAAGTTTTCTGTATTTTCACCTATCCATTGAAACAGTGCCCCACCATTGGTAAGAACAGGCATTTCAGGCACCACCTTAGACTTAAGCAAACTTTCTCTACCTTTTGCAAAATTATCTTCTACGTCTTTTGTGCTCGTTTCCACTGATCTATCAGATTGTTCGATAAAATAGAATCCAATCATAGCGATTAATAATAGTGCTGCAATTATACGAACGAAGCGCATAGCGACCCCTCCTATCTTGTATATTACTATCTATATGAGAAAGAAATAGAAACCATTCTTGTTTCTCTATTATTTAACACGTTTTACATGAATAATCTATTCAAAAAAGCTACTTATTGAAAACGAAACCATTGTGATCAACATCCCTTGCAACTTATACCATTTCATATTATTATAGTTTAATGAGGACAAATATGTGAGGTGAACGAAATTGAGAATCGAAAATACTGGATTTGAAGACGTACTAATTGATTTAAAACCACTGGATCACTTAACTGCAAAACATGCTTTTGTACGTGCAGGCCAATGGGATTATGACCGTGTCACCTATGATTACAGAGTAGATTCCAAAGAAAAAAATGTTACATACTATATTCGCTTACAAGGGTATGCAACGGAAGGCGATGTAGATCGTGGTAATGCCGTAATCAAATTGATGACCCCACTGCTTGGGAAGCATTATTATCCACATGGTGTTGAATATGGTGAGAATGAAAATTTCCCAGAAAACCTAGTGGAACGCGCTAAAAGTATTGTGTTGAAAGTCAAAGAAGAATTAGATCAATATAAAAACTAATGTAAAAACCAACTACTGAATAATAGTAGTTGGTTTTTACCGATCTATACCAAATACATTGGAAAGTTAGAAAAGAATAAACCGTCCGTAATTTATTTTTACCCCGGTGCAACCGTCCGTAAGATTCCCATTTCAAAACATGAAGTGAAACCGTGAGATTTTAGTGGGAGTAAACGGACGCTAACACCCCGATTCGTTCTACTAACAATCAGTAGGAGAAGAACCAAAACCCCCTCTGATTGAAGTTTCATTTTAAATCTGTTCAAAATAACGAATTAGTGCTATATTTTTAATAACCATACATATTAAGCTGTATTGAAAGGAGCTATCGTATACCGTTGCTGCGAAATATTAAAAAACACCATTGGACATTAATTATTCTTGGAATTATTTTGGTAATTGCAATTATGTTTATTTTGCCAATCTCTATTCCATTAGTGGTTGCTTTTATTACAGCACTCATTTTAAACCCATTGGTTCGCTTATTTCAAAAGAGAATTAGACTTAGCAGAAAAGCTTCTGTTACAATTATCTTCTTGCTCTTTCTTCTAATAGCAGGAGTAGCTGGAACATTTATTGTAACAAAAGCAGTAACACAGGTCGTGAATTTTGCTGAGGACGTTCCATCCCACTTTAATAAACTAAACGAAATTTATAAAGATTGGGAAACGGATCTAGAGCAATACACAGACGACCTTCCTTCTGAATTTGTTAACCAAGTTTCAGACAGCATTGAACAGAACCTTGTTAACTTGAGTACTACTGCAAAAGAAAAGATTACCCTAGACAGAATTGCTCAGATCGTAGCACAAGTACCACAGTACTTAATCAGTCTTCTCGTATATCTGATTGCATTGTTCCTATTTATGCTTGAGCTCCCAATCTTAAAAGCAAAAACGTATAATTTAATGACAAAAGAGACCGCTGAAAAAGTATCCTTTATGAATAAACGACTTGCGAGCGTTATTCTTGGTTTCTTTAAAGCCCAGTTTCTTGTTAGTTTGCTTATTCTCGTAGGTTCCCTAATCGGTTTATTTATAATCGTACCGGAAGTAGCAATCGTGATGTCACTCATCATTTGGATTGTCGATATTATTCCTATAATCGGTTCCATAATCGTATTGGGCCCATGGGCATTGGTCATGCTACTTGCAGGAGATGTCTCAACTGGTATCCAATTATCTATTTTAGCTATCATACTGCTAGCGATCCGGAGAATCGTCGAACCGAAAGTAATGGGGCGACACATTGGTCTCTCACCATTAGCAACTTTAATTGCTATGTTTATTGGATTAAAGCTGTTGGGAATTCTCGGCTTTATAATTGGGCCATTACTTGTAATTGCTTTTAACTCAGCCAAAGAAGCAGGGATTATTAAGTGGAATATCAAAGTATAGTGTAAAAAGAAAAAGTGAGTCCAGTTAACTGGTACTCACTTTTTTATAGTCTGTTTTTATAATCATTTTCACAATAATAGATTAAGATCCTAATATCGCTTTTATCATACTGGTAGTTTCACCACTATCATAAAATATATAAAGCAATAAGTAGACCATCACACCGGTTATTGCTGTGAAAAACCAAATAATACTTGTAACCGGTCCAATTTTTCTATGCTTCTTTATTTTCCGTTTAAATGCAAGCGTTAGTGTTACGATCCCAAATATCGCTCCAGAAGTCGCCAGGAAAATATGAAAAATTAGAAACAGCGTATAATAAATTTCTAACTCCTCTGGACCACCAAAGCTTGAATTTCCAACAAAAACAGTCCGAGACGCATAAATGATAAAGAATATTAAGGCACTAATAGCAGCTGCAATCATGGTTTTCTTATGTGTTGCAGCTTTTCCCTTCACTATAAATCTCCAACCAAATGCCACTAAAATAGCACTTAATACGATGAAAAATGTACTTATTGTAGGTAAAAAAGGCATAATTCAAAATTCCTTTCCATAATTAACTCAAATAGTCAGTATTAATAGTTTTGTGTTTCCGCTGGAATAGGGTCCACTTTCAAACTTTCGGCATTAAACCAACCATAGAAGATTCGTGCAAGAATAACCCCATACGTAATTTCTTGCATAATTTTCATGATAATACCACCCAATTGCTGATCCTCTAATGGGCTCATATCGGAAAACATCTGAGGTCCTGACAGCTGTCCACTCAAACCCTGAATAACATCTCCAGGTACACAAAGTTGCATCGCCTGTATCCAAGCACCACCCTGGGTATATGTATCAAATAACGTATGATCAGCAAATATAATTAACACACAAGCTGGTGTAATCAGTACACTATTAGCAAAGATATAGCCAATTTTAACTAAGGGTCGTAACGATTTTGCTTCTTTTAATGGTGATAAAATTGGCCACCAGACGATAAATGCAGCTACCAAAATAGTAAGTGATATTGTGGTATGTGCGATTTGCGAAGTTTTAGCAAAATCAAACACGATTGGCATGTGATAAACAGAAAATAACGTGTTAAATAATAACAGCGAAATAATCGGTTTCGTCAGCAAATTGAGTACAGGACGCACCACTGGTAAATAAACAACTTTTCTCCAAATCCACGCAGGAATCCCTTTAATTAAGAGGATAGGAAACACTAAGTAATATATAGCCATTTGTGCCATATGTGCAGAAAGCATAATATGTGTTAATAAGTCGATCGGTGATCCTTTTACAATGTATAAAAGAGCCAAGGCAGTATAAACAAACACCTGTTGTTTTCTAGTTGGTTTGTCATGCCCACCAAACCTCTCACGGTAGGGCCCTGTTATGACAAAGTATGCAATAGCTAGTCCTAACACAAACAGGAAAAAGTAAGGACTCCATAATGCTCGGAAGCCAAATATTTGAAGTTCAAGCCACATCTTTACCCACTCCATAAAGTTAAGTTTATCCCTATCATTATAACGTATTATCTAGTAAGATACACGCTTATAATGTGACGATTTTAAAACGAAAGCCTTTATAAATCCACCACGTTATACAAAACAGAGGTCTTATTAATTAACCCCGTATTCTAGTGAGGTAGATCTTGTGGTACATTATAAGCTAAAAGAAAAGGCTGGGATTTCTCCCAGCCTTTAAATATTCATCCGCTGTAAAATTATAGCCTACCACCATACGATAACACTAAGTGCCGCAATGGTTAATAAAGCAGCAAATATACCACCGTAAATCATCATGGAAGGTAACTCATGTCCTTTGTCCTTCATATGCATAAAGTAATAAAACTGAAATGCAACCTGTACGACAGCTAGGATAAGTAGCAAGGGAACAACGAACATTTTGTCGATTGCATCCGTAGCTACGATTCCAAACGCTATGATTGTAAAACCAATCATCAGCGCAAAGGAGATAAGCTGTTTTTTCATTTCATCCTTACTCTTTTGTTTGCGAAAAGAATTAACCTTATTGGTATCGATGTTGTCAGCCATTGGTTAACCCACCTTTCCCATTAAGTATACAACAGTAAAAATAAATACCCAAACGACATCAATAAAGTGCCAGTATAAACTAAAGGTATAATACTTTGGTGCGTTGTATAAATTTAGTCCTCTTTTTGCATTTCGGACCATTAATACAATTAGCCAGCTAAGACCGAAAACTACGTGGCCTCCATGGAAACCAACTAACGTATAAAAAGCAGATCCAAACGCTGAGGAACGGAAAGTAAATTCATATTCGTGAATGTAATGATAAAATTCATATAGTTCGCAAGCAAGGAAGGCCATACCTAAAAGGGCAGTGATCCCCAACCATAGTTGCATTTTTTTGAAATTGTTATTTTTCATCTGGTACATCGCATAAACACTTGTCAAAGAACTTGTCAGTAACAACATCGTCATAACGAAGACAAGTTCTAGACCAAATAAATCCGTCGTTGCAGGCCCACCAGCTGTAGAATTTCTTAGGGCAAGATACGTACCAAATAAGCTAGCAAATAGGACAGTTTCTCCGCCTAGGAAAAACCATAACCCCAAAAATTTGTTCTTACCTTCCAGTGTAGCCTTTTCAGGTTCCTGTGGCATTGTTTCTGGATTTAAGGAATGATCATGACTCATATCAGTCAGCCTCCCTTTCGAGTTCTTCTTTGTGGATATGGAAGCCATGGTAATCTTTCAGAGATCTAATTAGCATACAAATTAATGCTGTTCCCATTCCAACGAATATTGCTGCCAACCACCCTTTATGGTCAACCTGATAGATAAAACCGAATCCTGCTATGAAAAATCCAAATGACATTATAAACGGTAAGATAGAAGCATCCGGCATATGAATATCGCCAAGAGGTTCTGCTGGGGTTATTTTACCCTTACCTTCCGTTTTTTCAATCCATAATGGATCTAGCCCACGAATAAGTGGAGTCTGTTTGAAATTGTAGAATGGTGGTGGAGATGGAATTGCCCACTCCAACGAACGACCATCCCAAGGATCGGCAGGTGCTTTTTCGCCCTTCACACTTGTATAAATAATGTTAATGACAAAAATCAATCCACCGACACCCATTAGAAAAGCACCAATGGTACTTACAAGGTTTCCTGTATCCAGTCCTTGGTCTTTTAGGAATACCCAATAACGACGAGGCATACCCATTAGTCCTAGAAAATGCTGAATAAAGAACGTTAAATGGAAACCGATAAAGAACAGCCAAAAAGATAATTTACCTAATGTTTCATTTAATATCTTACCAAAGATTTTTGGCCACCAGTAGTGCAACCCAGCAAGGATTCCAAATACTACCCCACCAACAATTACATAATGAAAGTGAGCTACCACGAAATAAGTATCATGGTACTGGTAGTCAGCTACTGCAGATGCAAGCATTACACCCGTCATACCACCAATAGTAAAGGATGGAATGAATGCAAGTGTCCAAAGCATTGCCGAATTAATAGTAATGCTTCCTCCCCACATTGTGCCTAGCCAGTTAAAGATTTTTATACCTGTTGGTACTGCAATCGCCATTGTAGCAATTGCGAAAATAGCGTTAGCAACAGGACCAAGCCCAACTGTAAACATGTGGTGGGCCCATACCATAAATCCTAAAAATGCGATTAGGATGGTAGCAAATACCATTGCCGTATAACCGAACAACCGCTTTTTTGAAAAAGTTGAGATTATATCACTGAAGATACCAAATGCAGGCAAAATCAGGATATATACTTCAGGGTGTCCAAAAATCCAAAATAGATGCTGCCAAATGACTGCGTTTCCTCCTAGCGTAACATCGAAGAAAGCCGCACCAAACATTCGGTCAAACATTAGTAGGAATAACCCTACTGTTAATGCTGGGAAAGCAAACAAGATTAATACACTTGTCACAAACGTAGTCCATGAAAATAACGGCATACGCATATATGTCATTCCTGGTGCTCTCATCGTTACAATCGTAACAAGGAAGTTAATACCACCTATTAAGGTTCCAGCACCGGAAATCTGCAGTCCCATTATGTAAAAATCAACACCATGTCCAGGTGATTGAATCGATAATGGTGCATACGAAGTCCAACCTGCATCAGGAGCTCCGCCTAAAAACCAACTGCAGTTAAGCAAGACTCCACCAAATAAGAATAACCAAAATCCCAATGAGTTTAAAAACGGAAATGCTACATCACGTGCCCCAATTTGCAAAGGCATGATGGCATTCATTAAACCTAGTAACAATGGCATGGCAGCAAGAAATATCATTGTTGTTCCATGCATTGTAATCATTTCATTATACAAGCCAGCAGTAAGGAAATCATTTTCCGGGCTTATTAATTGTATACGTATAAACAAAGCTTCAAGTCCGCCTAGCAGGAAAAAGAAACCACCAGCAAATAGATATAACTTTGCTATTTTCTTATGGTCAACTGTTGTTAGGTAATCCCACACGGCAGCAAGAAATCCTTTATTCTGAGCAGCTGCAATACTCAAATTATAAACCTCCCTTTTACATCTTCCATCCCGTATTTGTTCTGTATTCTTCTAGTTTCCTGCGCTTTCAGTGGTGATATCAGAAGGACTTAACTGCAGTAAATAAGCAGCAATTTGCTCTGCTTCTTCCTCTGAAACGTCAGGATAGTTACCAGTCATCTTATTCCCTGGTTTAACTGACTCAGGGTCCGTTATCCATTTAACTAGATTTTCTTCTGTTGGCTCAAGGTACCCTGCAATTTTGGTACGGTCACCGAAGTTTGTAAGGTTTGGTCCAGTTGCATTTGGAGAAGATCCAATAGCATGGCAAGCCACACAGCTTTTCTCTTCAAATAATGCTTTTCCATCTTGAGCTACTGCATCTTCTGGATTAGCCTCAGGATCAACACTTTGCATGTCAGAAATCCACTGATCGTATTCCTCTGGACTAACTGCTATTACTTTGAAGTCCATAAGTGAGTGAGAAGGGCCGCATAGTTCAGCACATTTCCCCCAATAAACGCCTTCTTCATGTGCTTCAAGATACATTGTGTTTACGTTCTCAGGGTTAACATCCATTTTTCCAGATATACTTGGAACCCAGAATGAATGAATAACATCTGAAGATTTCATGTTTAAATAAACTCTTTCGCCAGTAGGAATGTATAAATCCTGGCTTGTTTGCACTTCATCACCTTGATAATTAAAGTGCCACCAGTATTGGTTCCCGGTTACTTCTACATTGATGCCATCTTGTGCCTCTGATTTATCAGCTAGGTCAAAAGTTGCCACTACTGTGGGCACGGCTAAGATTAGCACTAGAATAATTGGAATTACTGTCCAAACAGTTTCCAGTGTTTTATTTCCTTCAACCTGTTTTGGAATGAAATTCTCCTGCCCCTTCTTTTTACGAAAGCGAACCAATGTAATGACATAAACGAGTAATACAATAGCTAAAACAAACGCCATGATAATTATCGAAAGAATAATTAGATTCATGGATGACTCAGCGCCATACCCTTTTGGTTCGAAAGCCGTTAGATTCTCTTTCCCGCAGCCAGCAAGAAGCAATGCCAGCATACCGAAAAGAAATAAAGGTTTTCTTTTTCCCATCCAACCTATCATTTATTTATACCTCTCTTTCCTCTTGTTGTTTCCTTATATATGTTTATTATAAAGGACAATAACTAACTAAACGGTGAATCAATGGTTACCAATACCATAACAAGGCATAGAATTGTCAAATAATTTAACGAATAAATAAATATCATATTTGCCCATTTAAGATCATTCTTCATAAAGAAACCTCTTATTGCGAGCACAAGCCAACCAATATTTAGAATGGTAGCTACTACAATAAATACAGTTCCTAATTCAGCCAAGTAAAAAGGGAGTGGTAATAAGCAGGCAATATAAATTGCAATTTGCCGTTTAGTGATCTCAAAACCTCTTACGACCGGTAACATCGGAATACCGGCTTCTTTGTATTCTTTGCATTTTTTCATAGCTAATGCAAGAAAGTGTGGTGTTTGCCAAATAAACATGATAATGAAAAAGCCAAATGGCACGACATGGAAACTTGGATCTACTGCTGCCCAACCAATTAACGGCGGTGCGGCTCCTGAGAAGCTGCCAATAGCAGTGTTTAGTGTGTACCTTCTTTTTGACCATATTGTATATAACACTACATACGTAAACCAACCCATGAAGGCAAATAAGACTGCCTCTAGTGTGGTGAACATTAACAAACTAAATCCTACAACTGAGAATATTATTCCTAGTGCTAATGCTATATTTAAAGATATGTTTCCGGTTACGGTAGGTCTCGTTTTTGTACGAGCCATTTTGGGGTCAATATCTACATCATACCAGTTATTTAGTATGCAACCACCGGCAATTACAAGTGTGCTTCCAATTATCGTTAGTAGGAAAACATCCCATTTTGCCATAAAAGGGGTGTTTGTAAAATAAAGGGCTAACCAAAACCCAGTGAATACAGTGATTAAGTTTGAATTAACAATTCCTACTTTAACTAGTGCCTTTACATCAGCAAATGTAACATGGCTTTTTTTATTAGATACACTTAATGTGGCTACTTCTGGTGAAGATGTTGTCTCTATTTTATCCATTTTGTCTCCCCCCTTCATATTCCAGTTAGATGGCACTTTATAGCCATTCACTCTTTCTATCAGAGTTCTTAAATTGTAATAGACCATTATTTTTATTGTATCATGGAATGGTATAACAATCTAATAACTTCAACATTATTTTACAGTTAACAGGGTATAATTTATGTGACAATTTTATGAAACTTGTGAGAAGGCTTTCAAAAGATTACCTTTTCAAATCATTGTGAAGTTGGCTACCTATTAGCTGTTTATCACGTTAAACTATGTATATGTAAGAAAATCATCTAGTTTATTTCTAGCAAACAACGAACAACAATGCAAGGTTTTTTATTAATCCTAAGTGAAAAAACAGTCTATTCATGGTACGATAGCTATTGTGTCCGGCACCTTTTTACCTTTTTACTCCTATAGTCATTATGTCGGATTGAATTCAGGAACAATTTTCTACATATATAACAAAACTATAACTATTTTCCATAATGAAGTGGGGTTGAAAGATGATTAAAACATTAAAAAGCTTATCCCTTATAGCTACGATTGGAATGCTGCTTATCCTTCTAGGTGGTGCACTTGTAACGAAAACAGATTCTGGTGATGGATGCGGAAAGAGCTGGCCTTTATGTGAGGGTCAATTTATTCCCACCAACATTTCCTTTGAACTCGTCATTGAATTAAGCCATAGAATGGTATCAGGAATTGTTGGGATCGCTGTCGTGTTGTTAGCTGTGCTCTCATGGAAACATTTAGGGAACATAAGAGAAGTAAAGTTTCTGTCTGCTATGTCTGTTTTTTTCCTTATTTTACAAGCGTTGATCGGTGCCGCTGCAGTTATGTGGGGCCAGTCTGACTTTGCTTTGGCTGCCCATTTCGGAATTTCACTTGTCTCATTCGCTTCTGTATTCCTTTTGACGCTTCTCATCTTTGAAATTGATAAGAAATTTGATGCTAGGTCATTATTTATTAAAAAGAAGCACCGTATTGAATTTTACCTACTCACTGTGTACACTATCTGTGTTGTTTATACAGGTGCACTCGTTCGCCATACGGAAGCAAACTTGGTCTGCGGGAGTTGGCCCTTCTGTACAAATGCTTCACCATTTGCTTTTAATTTATACAGTACAGAGCAATGGATTCAAATGGGCCATCGACTTGCCGCGGGTTTATTATTCCTTTGGACCTTAACGCTCACCATTCGCATGATTCGTCACTACAGGGATAAAAAGGTGATGTTCTGGGGATGGATCGCCGCCTTTTCACTTATTTCCTTACAAGTGTTTACTGGCGCTATGATAATTTTTACTGTATTAAATTTAGGAATTGCACTTCTCCACGCACTCATCATATCGTGTTTCTTCGGAATGATAAGTTATTTTGTACTACAAGCAACTAGAAGTGCAAAGTATGAAAAAGAACAAGCCAATACTTCCACAAAGAAAACCATGTAAAAAGTGCGGCAGAATCCAATCGGATCTTTGCCGCACTTTTATATGCATATCTATTCAAACTCTATTAACAGATCATCTACCGCAATTGGATCCCCACTTGAAACATAAACTTTTTTGACTACTCCATCAAATGGAGCCTGAACAGTTGTTTCCATCTTCATTGCCTCTGTAAGTAGGAGATGATCCCCTTTTTCCACTTTATCTCCATTACTCACCATAGCTTCAATCACTGTTCCCGGCATTGTGGCGCCTAATTGTTTGTCGTTACTTTTATCTGTCTTTGGCTTTACAGCTAATTTTGATTTAATGTTTTCATCCTTGACGACAATTTCCCTTGCTTGTCCGTTTAACTCAAAATAGACAACGCGTGTGCCATCTTCTTGCGCTTCTGAAATCGATACTAACTTGACAATTAACGTTTTCCCCTGCTCTATCTCTACCTCGATTTCTTCTCCAAGATTCATACCATAGAAGAAAGTCGGCGTATTGAGGACAGACATGTTACCGTATTTTTCATAGAAAGTATAATAATCCATAAATACTTTCGGGTACAACGCATAGGAAATCATATCAAAGCTGGTAACCTGTCTTCCCAGTTTATTAAACAACTCCTCTTTAAGTTTTGAGAAGTCAACTGGTTCAAGCAATTCGCCTGGACGAACTTCAATTGCTTTTCTACCCTTTAAAATAATATCTTGCAATTTTTTAGGAAAGCCTTGGTATGGTTGCCCAATATCACCTTTGGCAAACTCGATAACAGATTCAGGGAAATCAATGGATTCACCACGTTCATATATTTCCTCTTCGGTTAGATTGTTCTGCACCATAAATAATGCCATATCGCCAATTACCTTTGAGGAAGGTGTCACTTTCACTACATCTCCGAACATATCATTTACCTGTCTAAACATCGTTTTCACTTCATTCCAACGATCTTCCAAGCCAACCGCCTTTGCCTGTTGCTTTAAGTTACTATATTGTCCTCCAGGCATTTCGTGCTCATAAATTTCTGTATGTGGTGATTTCATTCCACTTTCGAAATCCTGGTAGAAATCTCTGATACCTTCCCAATACTGGGACAATGATTCATATGCTTCGATATCCAAATTCGGCTGTCTGCTCGTCCCTTCCAATGCGTGATAGAGAGACTGAGCACTCGGCTGCGATGTCAATCCAGCCATTGAACCTGCTGCCACGTCTACTGCATCTACCCCAGCTTCTATTGCCCTAGCATACATAAATGTTCCATTCCCACTCGTATCATGTGTATGAAGGTGGATAGGTAGGTCGACGCTTTCCTTCAACGTTGAAATAAGTTGATAAGCAGCTTCAGGTTTTAGGAGACCAGCCATATCTTTAATTCCGAGTATATGTGCACCTGCGCTCTCAAGCTCTTTTGCCAGATTTTTATAATAGGTTAGGTCATATTTCGAACGGCCTTTATCAAGAATATTCCCTGTATAACACATGGCCGCCTCGGCAATTTTATCTGTCTCTCGCACTGCTTCAATAGCCGGCTTCATCCCTTCTACCCAGTTCAGGCTGTCGAAGACACGAAAAACATCAATACCAGCGTTAGCACTTTTAGCTACGAATTCATTTATAAGGTTGTCGGGGTAATTTTTGTACCCAACTGCATTACTTGCACGAAGAAGCATTTGAAATAATAGATTAGGCATCTTCTCACGCAGCTTTAAAAGTCGATCCCATGGGTCTTCTTTAAGAAATCGGTAAGAAACATCAAATGTCGCTCCCCCCCACATTTCCACAGAAAATAAATTCGGAAGTAATGCAGCAGTTGGTTCAGCAATCTGCAACAGATCCTTCGTTCTCACCCTTGTAGCGAGTAAGGACTGATGTGCATCTCGGAATGTTGTATCTGTCAACAATACTTCTTTTTGCTCTTTCATCCATTTTGCAAGTCCTTCTGGTCCTTGTTCATCTAAAATTTGCTTTGTCCCTTTTCCAGTAGATGCTTGACTGTATCCTTTAGGTATTACTAATTCAGAGAAGTTTGGTTTCTCTTTTTTCTGCATTCCTTCTATACCGTTGACTGTTGTATGACCAATATAGCTAAGCATCTTTGTTCCACGGTCCTTACGCTTAGGGAATACAAACAGCCCAGGTGTTTCATCAATAAAGGTAGTATTGTACTCCCCAGAAAGAAAGTTGGGATGTTGTATAACATTTTCAAGAAATGGGATATTTGTCTTTATTCCGCGTATCCTAAATTCTTTCAAATTTCTGACCATTTTGAGTGCAGCTTGGTCAAAAGTTAGAGCCCAAGTCGAGACTTTAACTAATAACGAATCATAATGTGGCGATATAACCGCCCCTTGGAAACCATTCCCTGCGTCGAGTCTTACGCCAAATCCTCCACCAGTTCTGTACGCCATAATTTTCCCAGTATCTGGCATGAAATTATTCAGTGGGTCCTCTGTTGTTACACGCGACTGAATTGCATAGCCGTTTGTCTTAATTTCTTCCTGAGCCGGGATCCCGATATCTGATTCATGTAAGTTCTTTCCTTCAGCTACTTTGATTTGTGTTTGTACAATATCGAAGCCAGTTATTAATTCAGTAATGGTGTGCTCTACCTGTACTCGCGGATTAACCTCTATAAAGTAATATGCGTTGTTAGTAACAAGAAATTCTACTGTTCCTGCATTAACATAGTCCACATTTTTGGATAGTTTAACAGCAGCTTCGCATATTTCCAGTCTAATTTCTTCAGTTAGGGACGTACTTGGCGCTACCTCTACTACTTTCTGATGTCTCCGCTGTACAGAACAATCTCTTTCATAAAGATGGACAATATTACCGTGTTGGTCACCAATTATTTGAACTTCAATATGTTTCGGGTTTTCTATCAATTTCTCAACATAGATTTCATCATTTCCAAATGCTGCCTTCGCTTCTGACTTAGCTCTGTCATACGCTTCATGTAATTCTTGATTATTACGAACAATCCGCATACCACGTCCGCCACCACCTAGCGAGGCTTTAATGATAATAGGATAACCATGTTCTTTTACAAAAGCTTCCACATCATCAAGTGAATTTACTGGGCCATCACTACCTGGAATTACTGGTAATCCGGCTTGTATAGCCTGTGTACGTGCCCTCACTTTATCTCCAAACATTTCTAAATGTTTGCTGGTAGGACCAATAAATATAATTCCTTCTTCTTCACAGCGCTTTGCAAACTTAATATTTTCTGATAAAAATCCATAACCCGGATGTATGGCATCTACCCCTACCTCTTTTGCCAGGTCAATAATACCTTCAATATCTAAATAAGCATCAATTGGTTTTTTTCCTTCACCAATCAGATAAGCTTCATCCGCTTTAAAACGGTGATAAGCACTTGTGTCTTCTTTCGAATATATAGCAACCGTTCGAATATTTAACTCCGTACAGGCTCGGAAGACACGTATTGCGATTTCCCCTCTGTTTGCGACTAATACTTTGTTTATCTGGTTTGATTCTGCCATTTTCTTCCTCCTCCAGTAAAATGAGATGAATTTCTTTTGCCAGTAGAGTGATCATGTGCTTGATTGTGATTAACATCTTGCTGTTCTTGTTGTTTTACTTTTTTAGCAATATTATTTAAAATCCCCATCGAAATCATTAGAACCAACAGAGATGAACCACCATAACTAATAAATGGTAATGTCACACCAGTAATCGGAAGAATTCCACTAATAGAGCCTAAATTAATAAAGGCTTGAATACCTACCATGGAAGAAACCCCCAAAGCGAGAAGTGCTCCAAAGCTATCTCGACATTTACGAGAGATAAAAATGCCACGGAGTACAATTAAGGCAAGCATTCCAATAACAATTAGTACACCAATAAACCCAAGTTCTTCTGCAACAATAGCCATAATAAAGTCTGTGTGTGCCTCCATTAAGTACCCAAGTTTCTGGACACTCTGCCCAAGACCTTCCCCTGTTAAACCACCAACCCCTATGGCTAGATAGGATTGAATGAGATGGTAACCGTCAGTATCGGGTGTTTCAAAGGGTTGGTATGCTCCAGTAAATCGCGTTATTCTTTCATCTGTCACCATATAAGGCAACGCAAGGAGAATGATCCCTACACCCACAACTGTTAATAGCATTAAATGTTTATAGCGAATACCGGAACTAAAAATAATTGTGCTTACGATTATAAAAATAATCGAAGCAGTTCCTATATCTGGTTGCATTACAATGAACCCTAAGATGATACAGGTTAAAATCAGTGGGGGGAGGACACCCTTGCTAAAGTCATTAATATATTCCTGCTTTTTGGAATAGACAGAAGCAAGATACATAATTAATCCCAATTTAGCAAACTCAGCAGGTTGCAGGTTAATAAACCCAAGAGAGAGCCACGATCTAGCATTATTTCGAACATCTCCAAATAGAAGCACGGCTAATAATAAACCGATAATAACTAGTACAATAGGCTTCATAAGCTTATGGTAATATTTATATGGAAAAATACTACAGAAAATAAACCCGACAAGCCCCAAACTGAACCACTGTAACTGACGGAATAAGTAATATGTACTTTCATGACCCTCTACTACTGCGGTGACCATACTTGCACTATAAATCATGACCACGCCAAAAGCAGCTAATAGTAATGGTGTAATAATTAAAATAAAATCGTAATCTCTAAGTCTATGTAACATCTTGCTTCTCCCCAATATAAGGTAATGAACGCCATCGAATATTCTATCATTATAACATAATTTAAAAGTAAAGAACCATTTCAAGGGAATTGGGTAATCTAGTATAACTACAATAGATTCTAATATATTCCCATTTTGCTCAATTTTTATGCTACCAATTTAATAATAGAAAGCCTCGTTATACTCTTATAATTAAAATGGATCGCTTAGCTAGCAAAACGGTTGCTTAAAAAGTACAAAAAAACCTTGCCGGTAAACACGCAGGCAAAGTTTTATAAGTGCTCTAACGACAAAACCCTGATATTACACAGAGTTTTGTGCAGCTTCATGCAGTATATTAAGCTGCCTCTCTAGATTTTCGAGAAGTGCTTTACCTTCATCCTCGCTGATTAAGTTCAAACGCACAGCAAAATCGATCTCCCTGGAAAGTCCGAACATTTGGGTATCAAGGACTTCCTCATATAAAGGGCACTGTGGCATTGTTAGATTTTCTATTTGAACTTCTATTAGTCGCAAAATTTTATCAGCATCAGCCTTAAGAAGGGCATAGGCTTTTTCACGATGATTAACAGTCACCTCAGGCATCAAATATATCCCCTCCACTAAAAGACTTTCTTCTATATTATATTATCGTTACACCCGAAAAAATGCAAATAAAATTATATAATTTTAAACTAATAAAGTGAAATTCTTTTTTATCTCTGCTATCCTTATACAAGATACATATAAAGAGGTGAAAATAATGATTGTACCAATCAGTGGAAACGTTACCTATTCGATAACATTAGATCCTACAGTCTGGATATTTGATGATCGTAAAGTATTACTTGAGGAAGCATTTAATAAAAAGCAGGAAATACAGGAAAATGATAACGAGCTTGAAAGAGCTTCTAAGCGATGGGACAGGGAAGTCTATCAACAAAATATTAAGCCCCCTGTGAATGCAAGCATAAAAAAGTTTGAACGCGAAAAAATATTAACAAACTCTTATGTCATGCCGCTTGAAGACTTTATTGCAAACGCAGAAGCGAAACAATCAGCAGAAAGCGCTATTTTGCTAGCCGGAGATAAAGAGATTAAAATCTCTCTTGATGCACTTAAAGATAGTTATTTCTTATTTGCCGTTGACGGAAAACCATTAAAAGAAGACGGCCCCGTCCATTTATATTTTAAAGATGGTTCAAATCGCGAAGATCCAATTAAACATATTTCTAAAATTGTGATTGAATAATACAGTTTCATCCCTTCCCTTCCTTTCGGGAGTGTCTCTCATCTAAATACGATAATCAATTAATTTATATACAACGGAAATTTCCGTTGTATATTTTTTTGGATTGCAAGCAAAATAACGGTATGAGAACTATGAGGAGGAGTTAAGTTGAAGCTACCGTTTGTTCTTCTCGTATTGGGAAGTTTATTATTCACCTTCGGATGTCAGCAGACGGAAGAAGAGCCGCTTGCCTCAGAGGACGACAGCAATCGTTATATTCAAGTAAAAGATTCTGATCCCGCAGAGCAAAAGAATTTAAATAATAGCCAAATTGCAACCCATCTGGCTAAGATTGCAAGTGATGTACCAAATGTAAACGATGCTGCCTCTGTTGTTGCAGGACCCTATGCCGTTGTGGGAATTGATGTGGATAAAGATTTAGACCGTTCACGTGTCGGCACAATAAAATATTCCGTGTTAGAGGCCCTTTATCATGATCCATACGGTAAATCAGCCATCGTCGTAGCAGACGCTGACATAACTGAACGGATTCGTGGGATGGGAAACAAGATACAACAAGGTCACCCAGTACATGGAGTTGTAGATGAACTAGCAGCTATAGTGGGTAGATATATGCCAGACTTCCCAATTAACGATCATCAGCCACAAGAACCAGATCAGAATAAGGAAATTATCCCTAAAGAGGATAAACAAAAGCTTGAAGAAATAGAAGGAGAACAATCAAATCACCAAAATGAATAGTCGACAAGACACGTCTCCCTATAAAGTGAAACTTCAATCAGTGGGGGTTTTCATTCTTCCCCCACTAATTGTTAGTTGAACGAATCGGCATGTTAGTCCGTTTACTCCTACTTAAACATCTTCGTTTTACTTTATGTTTTGAAGTGGGAGTCTTACGGACGGTTGCATCGCGATAAACTGCTACGCTTTAATATCGGCATAAGCCTGGTTGATATGAAAAACGCCGGACGAAATCGAATACCATCCTAGATGATTCGAATAATCGCCCGGCGTTTGCTTTACCAAAACTCTTTTGTTTCAGCATTATTTTTGCTGATTTTCTATCTCGTTGTTGTTTTTATGCTCATTGTAGTATTGGACTCCAAATTGTGATCCTTCAGAAACCATTTTTGCATTTTCAAATTGTGCTAAATCTTTATTACCAGATTGGTCTGGAGCTCCAGCATCTTCAAATGTTTCATCATTACTTCCCATTCCTAGTTTTCCAGGAACTTTACGTACACCTTGTTTTAACTTTTCCCTGTTAGACTTATCCTTAAGAAAATAACTCGCAGTTAAACTAATTGCACCAACAGCTCCTGCAGTCGATAGCATGGTACGCTTTTTCATAAAATCACCTCTACGTTTTTATTTCTACATACCGTTTTCCCTACTTAGTATTATACAAAACATCCTCCCTATTCTTCTTCGTAATTGTCGGAATATGTTATACTATAAGGAAATGCATCATGACTTTAAGTTAGAGGTGATATACATGCAGGTAAAATGCGCTATATGTGATCAGGTAGAAGATATAGAAGATAATTCGCTTCAAGCCAAAAGGCTAAGAAACCGCCGTATCCATATGTATCTATGCGCCCCCTGTCACGAAAGGATTGGCAATAACACAAAGAAACGACTTGCAACTGGGCAATTTAGATTAAACGAAGAAAAACAGCGATCAGATGATTTCATCTAAGTAACCAGTATTAGAAAAATGCTAATACTTTTCTTACTAAAACAGCGTTGCTAAACAACATTGAATAGGAAACCAAAAATAAAAGCCAAACGGACGAGTCTTGTCATTACAATTCGACTCCGTTTGGCTTTTTATTCTTTTTCATGCATTTCGCTCGCGATGTAACCGATATCGGTAAATACCCAGCACTAGTGATACAACGATAAGGCTTTCCGTAATGGGCAATTTTAGAATACTAAAGATCGTTAATACGTAAACCCCAACCGCAAGCATAAGATAGACAAAAATCGTTTGTAGGAGTGGTAATTTCCTAGCAAATCCAAGTTTGAATGCAATCGCACTAAAAATTAAGTTTAACAAGTAAAATGTAAAGTAAATATGATCTGCACCAAAATATTCTATGTACGTATCAAATAATATACTGAAGCTTGTCTCCATTTCTAAATCCCCCGTTAATCCCGTAAAATAGCATTTATCAAATCTATTCTATCATACAAGATCCTATCCATACATGCCAATGTGGAGAAAAGTTATCCAAATAGGTTTTGAAACAAATACTTTTATCGTTTATACTATTGGAGGATAGAATAGAGGTGGAGTTATGAAAACGGTTAATTTTCCTATGTTATTACTTGCCTGTCTTGTGATCCTCATGTTTGTAGGATGCGGCGTGGCGATTGCTTTAAGAAATGTTTGGCTTATTGTGTTATTCATCTTATTAGGTTTTGCACTTATGGGATTTGGAATATCTCTAAAACGAAGAAAAAAGTGATATCCCTAGTTGGACATCACTTTTTTCCTTTTATTAAGAAATCGTTGAGAATCTCTTTTTGTACACATCGATTGCTTGTGAAGACGGAATTTTTTGTTAGCATATTAACAGGCTTTCCATCAGCGGTAGTGGTTACCCCACCGACTTCTTCCAAAATCACCATACCTGCGGCAATATCCCACGGAGCAAGACTCATTGTTAAATAGCCATCAATTATTCCTTCTGCAGTATACGCAAATTCCAGTGCCGCAGATCCATATGTACGTGTCCCGCGGACTGTTTTGACTAACCTTTGCATTTCTTTTTCATTAACCAGGCGATTCTCACATAACCAGAAATGATTGAGGCTAAGAATTGCCTCTTTTAAAGGAATATCTGTCTTTAATGCCGGAATTTCTTGGCCGTTTTTGTATGCCCCTTTTGTTCGTTGTGCACTGTATAATACATCACCCATAACATCGTAAATCAAGCCAATTTCTCCAATTCCATCGTGATAAATACCAATTGAAATTGCAAAATTTCTCTTCTGATGGACGAAATTCATTGTGCCATCAATTGGGTCAATGATCCATATAGTGCCATCCATTGTGGAGAGTTCATCGCCAAACCCTTCTTCACTTAAAATAAAATGTTCAGGAAAGGTTTCTCTTATTTTACCTGCAAAAAACGCTTCCGTGTCTTTATCCATCGTGGTTACTAAATCATTTGGATTTGATTTTGTATCAATTGTCAATGGGTCGTTTATTTTAGTTCGAATGGTGCTTCCTGCTTCCAACACCCATTCTTTTGCTTGTCGAAATAACGTTTCGCGTACATTTGCGTTCATTGGGCTACCTCCACTCAATTTTAAACTATATACTAATAGTATCAAATTAAGAAGAGTGCGTCATTAGAAACGGAAATATCTCACTTTGGGATTAACTAACGTCTTCATCGTTTTCTATTTGGATTAATTGCTTTCTTAATTGTTCAAGTTTTTCCTTAGCCTTAATTACTTCCACCGTGTCCTCTGCTTGTAGTGCATCATAAAGTGATACTAATTCGTAATCAATTTCCATGCGGATTACAGGGAGCTTTTCCTGCGCTTCTTTACGACGTAAGGCCTCCATTACATATTTCACTTCTTCCACAACCTTTCAGATCACTTTTAATATATTTATGAGTCAGCCTTGTGTTTGGTTCAATAATTTTCTGAAAATCAGCTATTTACTTGATAACTTTCCCCATAATATGCTTGTTTTAAACATATGTAATGGTAATAAACAGCTCGGTTTAGAAAACTTGACTTGTTTAGACTTTTACTTAATAATAATTATTATAATCTATACTTTTATTATCCATCATAGATGAAAGAAATAAGGAGGATTTTTATGTCGTTCCAAGGGTTTGCAAGTGAGGATTTTAACACCTTTAATATAGAAGGTTTAGAGGAAAGAATGGCTGCGATTCAAGACAGAATTCAACCAAAGTTTCAAGAGGTCGGCAGTTTGTTAACAGATTACCTAGCAGCAGAAACACAAAACGAGATGTTCTTACATATTGCTAAGCATGCAAGAAGAACAGTAAACCCACCACATGATACATGGTTGGCTATCGCTGATAATAAACGGGGATATAAAAAGCATCCACATTTCCAGATTGGTCTGTTTGATGACCATGTCTTCATCTGGCTTGCTTTAATATATGAACTAGACCATAAACAGCAAATTGCCCAAGCTTTTACAGATCACTATGAGGAGTTAAAAGCTCTACCAGATGATTTCGTTGTATCCTTAGATCATATGAAAAAACAATCAATTCCATTACAAGCTTTAGAAATTAAAGATGTTCACCGTTTTCGTGACGTCAAAAAAGCAGAATTTCTTATTGGCAGACATCTTTCCCCAACAGACTCTCGTGTGACAAATGGGGATTCTTTTATCAACACAGCTAAGGACACCTTTAAGTCCTTACTGCCTTTTTATCAGTTCGCACTTAAACAACGCTAGTTAGCCAATGAAGCCTAGCAAAAACCTTGCAGACCACAATTTCGTGCTCCGCAAGGTTTTTCTGATGGACGAAAAAAAGTGAAATTGTTTATTTCATCGAGAAGAGTTCTTCATTCGTTTCTCTTGCCTTCTTCACAACTTTGTAACTCGAGTAGCCTGACTCCTTTTCAAATGCATCAAATACTTTCTTTTCCTCACTTTTTGATGGAATAATTTCTTTCAATCTACTGTATACAGCAAGGACGTTTTGCCTATTAACTTTACTTTCATACGCTTTTTCCATTAATGAGAAAAAATTAACTACATCAATTATTTCCTGTTTACTCCACGTCTCATCTAGTGGGTATTGATAGTTCATTCGATCCTCTCCTTATCGCCATTTAATTCTTATTTCTTCTGCTTCTCTTATAGTGGATTGGATAACCTCTTCTGCTGAGAGTACTTTATCAATTCTTGCTGCCCCTTGACCTGCCCAGCCAAACCCATTTTTCTCATCTCCACCAATAGCATACCTTTGATTTGCCTGCCCACTAATTAGCTCCTTTAATGCAGGATAGCCCTGTCCTCGTTCTTCTGCTTCTATTATTTGTTCTGTCCAAGGATTTCGTAATGCCCTGGCAGGCGCACCAAGAGAACGTTTAATCACAACTGTCGACTGCTCATCCGCATGAAGTATCGCTTGTTTATAAGCCATATGTGCATCCACACACTCTGTTGTGGCAATAAACCTTGTTCCCATTTCAATACCTTCAGCCCCGAGCGCCATTGCCGCCATCATTCCCTTGCCATCCACTATTCCACCAGATGCAACAACCGGGATGGAAACATGCTCCCTTACATATGGAGTTAGCACCATGGTACCTACGTCTCCCCGCCCCAGATGCCCCCCGCCTTCCTGTCCTACGACCATAACTACGTCTGCTCCAAGTTCTTCTGCCTTCACTGCTTGTCTTTTAGCTGCAACTAGAACGAGTGTCTTAATATTCTCCCCTTTCGCCTTGTTAAGTATGTCTTTGGGATTACCTCCCGTAACACTAAGTACAGGTACTTTTTCTTCTAAAACAACATTTAACATGTGTTCATAGGCTCGCCCATGTTGTCCTATAGCAAGATTTACACCAAAAGGCTTATCAGTTAGACTCCTAACTTTTTGTATTTCTTCACGAAGGCGATTTTCATCGGATAAACTCATTGCAGTTATTTGCCCAAGACCACCGGCATTAGATACAGCTGCAGCAAGATCCGCATAGGCAAGATAGGCCAGTCCGCCTTGGATAATTGGATACTTTATCCCCAATAATGAGGTTACCCTTGTTTGCCATTTCACTTCCCCCATCCCCTTTCCTTATATACTTTTTATACTACCATTACTTACATGGCACTGTGAAAGAAAACGAAGCTAGTATTTAACAGGTAAATTTGCTATAATACGTTAGCTATTTTATTTTAAAATGAGGTGCACCCCTGTGAAAGATCAGACAAGAACCCCACTATTTACTGGGTTATTAGAACATATTGAGAAACATCCAACACAATTCCATATTCCTGGCCACAAGCAAGGTAACGCAGCGGAGCCAGCTTTTCGCTCCTTTCTTGGTGATAATGCCTTCAAAATGGATTTAATTAATATAGAACCACTTGATGACCTTCATCATCCAAACAGTATTATAAAAGAAGCGCAAGAGTTAGCAGCAGATGCATTTGGCGCTGACTATACCTTCTTTTCTGTTCAAGGGACTAGTGGGGCCATTATGACTATGGTTATGAGCGTGTGCAGTCCAGGGGATAAAATAATTGTTCCCAGGAATGTTCATAAATCTGTGACGTCAGCAATTATATTTTCTGGCGCTGTACCTGTTTTCATTCACCCTGAATTAGACCCTATACTCGGTATTTCTCATGGTATTACACCGCGAGCAGTAAAACATGCGCTGGAAGCACATCCAGATGCAAAAGCAGTTCTCGTAATTAATCCTACGTACTTCGGTGTTGCAGCAGACCTAGAGTCCATTGTAGAAATTGCTCATTATTACGAAATACCTGTGCTAGTGGATGAAGCACATGGAGTCCACATCCACTTCCATCAGAGCCTTCCGCTTTCTGCGATGCAGGCTGGGGCTGATATTGCAGCCACAAGTGTGCATAAATTAGGTGGCTCATTAACGCAGAGTTCTGTACTTAATTTACAAGGGAATCGAATTTCCCATGAACGTGTCCAGACAATACTTTCTATGTTAACAACAACGTCCACTTCCTACCTATTAATGGCATCTCTCGATACAGCAAGAAAGCAATTAGCCACAATGGGTCATTCGCAGATCAATCGAGCCATCGGTATGGCAAATAAGGCTAGAAAGTCTATTAATGAACTGCAATATATATATTGTACAGGGAAAGAAATTCTAGGTACGGAAGCAGCGTTCAGTTTTGACCCAACCAAATTAATTATCTCTGTGAAGGATCTTGGAATCACAGGGTATGATGCGGAGGTATGGCTAAGGAAGACTCATAATATAGAGGTAGAACTATCAGATCTATATAATGTTCTATGTATTATTACACCCGGAGACTCCGAACAGACGATAGAAAAGTTAATTTCAGCGCTTCAAGAATTAGAAAAATCGATGCTTCCTTTATCTTCAAAAAACGAAGTCAAGGTTACGATTCCGGACATTCCATTATTAGCTTTAGCACCACGCGATGCTTTTTATTCTGAAACCGAACTTATTCCATTTTCAGAGGCTGCTGGCAGAATAAGTGCTGAATCTATTATGGTGTACCCACCAGGCATACCTATTTTTATCCCTGGAGAAATTATTACCGATGAGAATATTGCCTATATATGGAAAAATATCGATGCCGGTTTACCTGTTCAAGGGCTACAAGATGAAACACTTGAGACTATCCGAGTGATAAAAGAATACAAAGCATTTAATTAAAAAAACCCGCATACATTAGTATGCGGGTCTGTATTATTTAATAAGCAATCCTTAAATAAGTATGCGCTTTCTTTTTATTCTGCGTTACATCCTTGGCATGTGCCATACAGTGTTGTTACTTTTTCCCCTTCAAAGTGTTCAATAATCTCCTGACAATCCTGACAAATAATTGTACCCATAGGATCAGCTCCCTCTCCAATTAAATGTTGTGTAACAATTTAATTATAATATGTCACAATTAATTTATCAAGCCTAATTAGTATGTAATAATTAAAAGATTTAACTAATAAGAATATTTAGATTTGTATCTTTTTCTCCTGAAAGGACAATAAATTCATTTCCTCAAGTTGGGCAATTTTCAAAAAATATAAATACAGGTTACCAACCTTTCTGGTAACCTGCTAAATGTTTAATTTGTATTCTTTTCTGTTTGGATTAAGTCTGGATCTACCATTTCATAGCCTTTGTCACGAAGTCCTTCGATAATATCCCCTAATGCTTCAGACGTCCAATCTCTATCATGCATGAGCAGATTTGCACCTGGTTTTAACAGAGAATAGTCGACACCAGCTTCCGGTCCCTCTCCAGAAATCATGGCCTGCTTTATTTTCTCCACATCCTCATACGGTTTGAAATAATCATACCCATATGTCCAATTCATTTGAGTCATCCCTTCCTCTTTGACTACCATTTGAGAATGATCAGTGTTTATCCCATGAGGGGCACGGAAAAAGGTAGGACGTTCTCCAACGATCTCCTCAATTCGATCACTTACACTAACAATTTCCTCTGTCTGTTCCTCTTCTGACAAAGTGGAAAGGTCAGGATGGCTATAAGTATGGTTCCCAATAGGAAAACCCATCTCGTGAATTTTTTTCAATTTTTCTGCGCCTTCCTCCGTCTCAATAAAGTGACCATTCACAAAAAAGATGGCACTAGCATTATGCTCCTTTAAGGTTTCTGCCATTTTAATTGCATTTTTATCTGGTACATCATCAATTGTTAATAAAACTACTTTCTCATTTGTATCTCCGCTATCGTCAAGCGGGACGATAGAAGATGTCTCGGAATCTACTTTATAAATTGGTTCCTTTACTATTTCTTCCTGCTCTTCTGTTTTCGCGGTTGACTCATCCTCTGTATCCTCTTCCTCTTTACTATTGTCTTCTTGATTGTTACCTTCCTGCTCTTGCTTACTATTCTCCTCTTGGTCCCCATTTCCAGATTCATTACTGGTTTCTTGACTATCGTTACAAGCCGCTAAAAAAAGAAAAGAAACGAATAAAATTCCTATTATAATATGTCGCATTATGTACCCTCCTGCTGAACTATTTTGATTACTCTATTATAAAGTATTAAATCAGGCCATTACAATTCTTTTCTCTTTCCGGTTATTTTGTGTTTCATCCCCCAGTTAAAGGGTATAACGTAAAGTCGACTATAATTTTTCTTTTAGGGAATATTATGTTTAGGTTTGAAGGATATTAAGGAATGTGTTTTAATACTTAATTGTGTGCCTACATAATTATTATTTAAAAAAATATAAGAGAGGGGAAAATATGAAAAAAGTATCGAATGTTTTTTGGATATCCGCAATTGTCACAGTATTATTTATAATATGGGGAATTATTCCACAAAGTATGCTACCCACTGCAAATCTCGACAATATAACAAGTATTATCCAAAGTTACCTTGTCGAGACTTTTGGTTGGTTCTATCTACTCACCGCAACAGGCTTTCTCATCTTCGCTATCTATTTAATCTTTTCAAAATATGGAAATATAAAACTAGGACGGCCTGGAGATAAACCTGAATACGGATACCTCACTTGGTTTGCTATGTTATTTAGTGCAGGTATGGGGATTGGACTTGTATTCTGGGGTGCAGCAGAACCATTATCACATTTCCATGAACCACCATTTGGGGATGCGGAGACAAGTGATGCTGCAAAAACGGCGTTACAGTATAGCTTCTTCCATTGGGGATTCCACCCATGGGCAATTTATGCAACCATTGCTTTAGCCCTTGCTTATTTCAAATTCCGTAAGCAATCTCCAGGGGTAGTAAGTGCCATTTTAGAACCACTATTTGGTGAACGCATCCGTGGAAAGTGGGGAACGCTTGTCGACTTTATCGTAGTCTTTGCTACAGTATTCGGTGTAGCAACATCGCTAGGGTTTGGTGCAATCCAAATTAGCGGCGGTTTAAGCTTTTTAACTGGTATGGAGCAATCTATATCGCTTCAATTAATTATAATTGGGATCGTTACAGTACTTTATATGACTTCGGCCATGACTGGCTTAAATAAAGGGATTAAGTATTTAAGTAATGCTAACTTAATTCTAGCTTTCTTATTGATGGTATTCTTGTTATTCGCAGGACCGACAACGTATATATTAAATCTATTTACTAACACATTAGGTAACTATATTCAAAACCTTCCAAGCATGAGCTTTCGAATGACACCATTCAACGAAGACAATACAACTTGGATCAATGGTTGGACCATTTTCTATTGGGCATGGTGGATTTCTTGGGCGCCTTTTGTGGGTACGTTTATTGCACGTGTATCTCGTGGGAGAACTATCAGAGAGTTTGTTCTCGGTGTGCTGTTAGTCCCAACTATCTTTGGTGCACTTTGGTTCACTGTTTTTGGAGGATCAGCCATAAACTTAGAGTTTTTCCAAAATGCAAATATCCAAGCAGATGTAAATGCTATTGGTACAGAGGCAGCATTATTCTCTGTATTACAACATTACCCTTTTGCCACGGTTATGACCATCATCGCTATTTTGCTGATCACAACTTTCTTTATAACATCAGCAGATTCAGCAACATTTGTATTAGGAATGCAGACAACAAATGGCAGCCTATACCCACCAAATATTGTGAAGTTCATATGGGGTCTATTGCAGTCTAGTGCGGCGGCAGTACTCTTATGGCAAGGTGGACTAGAAGCCTTACAAACTGCTTCCATTATAGCAGCCTTTCCTTTCTCAATAATCATGATCTTGGTTGTAGCCTCCTTAATCAAGTCATTTAGAGCGGAAGCAAAGGATATTGACTTTACTAAGAAGAGATAAAGTGAAACTGCAATCAGTGGGGATTTTCGTTCTTCCCCCACTGATTGTTAGTGGAACGAATCGGGTTGTTATCGACCGTTTACTCCCAATTAAACATCACTGTTTCGCTTCATGTTTTGAAGTGGGAGTCATACGGCCGGTTGCACCGGGATAAAGAAACTTCTTCCCTCTTCTTTTATACTAGTAACTAGCTGTTAATCTCACCTTATAAGCAATATATAGCCGAATGGTATCGAAACCTGTTGGGAATACCCACATAAGCTTCGAATCGCCATTCGGCTTTTATTTGGGGTTAAACAAGCATCATGACTGGAAATGGTAGTATAGCTTCACAGAGATGATAGTTTCACCAGGTTTCTTCTAAGGCTAGCTGCTCTAACTGATCAGTTACTATCGCAATAAACAGCCATTATCGGCTAATTGAGAGCTATACAAGGGGATGAATATACTAGAAGCCATAATAATAAAAAGGCTGCCTCAGAAGCCGTATATCGACTTCTGAGGCAGCCCTCTTTTTAGCCTACGTAGTGTCTACGCAAGATCCTTATTATTTCATCATATGAATTGGTGTTCCCATTGCAAGCTCTGCAGCTTCCATAGTTATTTCACCTAAGCTTGGATGTGCATGAATAGTTAGTGCAATATCTTCGGCAGTCATTCCTGCTTCAATTGCTAGGCCAACTTCAGCAATCATGTCACTTGCATTCGGACCAGCTATTTGTGCTCCGATTACAAGTCCATCTTCTTCTCTTGTAATAAGCTTCATGAAGCCATCACTATCATTTAGTGAAAGCGCACGGCCATTTGCTGCAAATGGGAACTTAGCAGCTTTAACTTTATAGCCCGCATCTTTTGCTTCTTGTTCAGTTAGACCAACTGAAGCTAATTCTGGATCAGAGAATACAACAGCTGGCATTCCGATATAATCGATTTCAGCTTTTTCTCCACTGATAGCTTCTGCAGCAATTTTTCCTTCGTAAGACGCTTTATGGGCAAGCGGCATACCTGGAACGATATCACCAATCGCATAAATATTTTCAACATTTGTACGGCATTGCTTATCAATTTGCACAAGGCCACGGTCGTCCATTTCAATACCCACTTGCTCAAGACCAAGCTCCTGCGTATTAGGGCGACGTCCTACAGTTACGAGTACGTAATCTGCATCGATTTTCTCTTCTTTACCATTCACTTCATAAGAAATAGTTACGCCATCTTTTGTTTCTTCTACACCTTTAGCCATAGCCTCCGTGATGATAGAAACATTTTTCTTTTTCAAGCGTTTTTTAACTACTTGCGTCATTTGTTTTTCAAATCCACCAAGAATATCTTTTGTTCCTTCTAGGACTGTAACTTCAGTACCGAAGTTAGCATAAGCAGTACCTAATTCAGTACCAATGTAACCTCCACCAATTACTACCATTTTCTTAGGAATCTCTTTAAGATTTAGTGCACCAGTAGAATCCAGTACACGATCAGAGAATTTGAAGCTAGGAATTTCAATTGGTGTTGAACCAGTTGCAATAATACAGTTATTGAATGTATATGTTTGAGAGTTTTTCTCATCCATTACTTTAGCTGTATTTTTGTCAACGAAATACACTTCACCATTAAGAATGTCTACTTTGTTTCCTTTTAAAAGTCCTTCAACACCAGAAGTCAGCTTGTTTACTACACTGCCCTTCCATTCTTGAACTTTTGAAAAATCAACCGTTACGTTCTCTGTTTTAATACCAAGTTCTTCGGTACCATGAGCATGCTCTGTAAGATGTCCAGCTTGGATTAGAGCCTTCGAAGGAATACATCCAACGTTTAAGCAAACTCCACCAAGAGCTCCTTTATCTACTATGGTAACTTTTTGGCCTAGCTGAGCAGCACGGATGGCAGCTACATAGCCACCAGGTCCTGCTCCAACTACTAGTGTGTCTAGTTCAATCGGGAAATCTCCTACTACCATAATTTACGCCTCCATCATAATTAATTGTGGATCGCTTAGCAATCGTTTGATTTGATTTAGAGCCAACTGTGCTGTTGCTCCATCAACAATACGATGGTCAAAGCTTAATGATAATGCAAGTACAGGTGCAACAACAATTTCTCCATCTTTTACTACTGGTTTTTCAGCAATACGACCAATTCCAAGAATAATCGCTTCTGGATAGTTTAGAACTGGAGTGAACCATTGTCCACCAGCTGAACCAATATTAGAAATTGTATTAGAAGCACCTTTCATTTCATCAGGAGCAAGTTTACCATTACGAGCTTTTGCACCAAGTTCATTAATTTCTTGTGAAATGGCGAAGATTGACTTACGGTCAGCATTCTTCACAACTGGTACTAACAAGCCTTTTTCTGTGTCTGCCGCAATACCGATGTTGTAATAATGCTTCTGTACAATCTCGTTTGTGTTCTCATCTATATAAGAGTTCAAGATAGGGAACTTCTTAGATGCTGAAACAAGCGCTTTTGCAACATATGGTAAATAAGTTAATTTAATTTCTTGCTCTGCTGCAACAGCTTTGAATTTCTTACGATGTGCAACAAGTTCTGTAACGTCAACCTCATCCATTAGTGTAACATGAGGTGCTTTTGTTTTGGAATTAACCATCGCTTTTGCAATTGACTTACGAATACCGCTCATTGCTTCACGAGTTTCTGGGTATTCACCCTCTGGTGCTGCCTGTGTTGCAGGTTTTTCTGCTTTTTCAGAAGCAGCTGGAGCCTCAGATTGAGCAGACGGCTGATCACCATTTAGATATTGATCAATATCCTCTTTTAGAACGCGACCGTTTTTCCCAGAACCTGTTACTTCTGTAATATTAACGTCATTATCACGCGCATGCTTTCTTACTGAAGGCATGGCAATAATACGTTTGTCACTGCTTTCCTCTTTCTCATCTGATTTAGCAGTTTCTTTTTTCTCTTCTTTTGGCGCTTCTTCTTCAGCTGATTCCTCATCATCAGAAGATTCATAGCCTTCTGCATCAAATGTAATTAGTTTATCGCCAACTACAGCTACAGTTCCTTCTTCAACATGAAGTTTTGTTACTTTACCTTCTACAGGAGAAGGTATTTCTACAACTGCTTTATCGTTCTGTACTTCACAAAGCACATCATCTTCTTTTACTTCGTCATCTACACTAACAAACCATTTAACTATTTCACCTTCGTGAATACCTTCACCGATATCCGGCAATTTGAAATCATATGCCATTATAACTACCTCCTGTTCACTTATTTAGAAATTCAATACAGTGTTTACTTTTTCTACGATGTCATTATGGTTAGGTAACCAAACTTCTTCTGCTGCTGAGAAGGAGTATACTGTATCTGGCGCTGTAACACGCAATACAGGAGCTTCAAGATGTAGAATTGCTCTTTCCTGTATTTCAGCTACTACATTAGCACTCACACCAGCTTGGCGTTGTGCTTCCTGTACTACTACTACGTGATTTGTTTTCTTAACGGATTCGATGATTGTATCAATATCGATTGGAGAAACAGTTCTCAAATCAATTACTTCTGCAGAAACGCCATCTTTTTCAAGTTCTTCAGCTGCTTTAAGAGAAGCATGTACCATTGCTCCGTAAGAAATTAGTGTAACATCTGTTCCTTCACGTTTCACTTCTGCTTTACCAATCTCTACTGTATATTCCTCTTCCGGAACTTCTTCACGGAAAGAACGATATAGTTTCATATGCTCTAGGAACAATACAGGGTCGTTATCACGAATTGCTGAAATTAGTAGACCTTTCGCATCGTATGGATTAGATGGAATAACCACTTTAATCCCTGGTTGTTGGGCGATTAGACCTTCTAAAGAATCGGCATGCAATTCTGGTGTGTGTACACCGCCACCAAATGGTGAACGAATTGTTACAGGTGCAGTATGGTGTCCGCCTGAACGGTAACGCATACGAGCAAGCTGTCCACTAATTGAATCCATTACTTCATATACGAAGCCGAAGAACTGGATCTCTGGTACTGGACGGAAGCCTTCAAGCGCAAGACCTACAGCTAATCCACCGATACCTGACTCAGCTAGTGGGGTGTCAAATACACGTTCTTCTCCGAACTCATCCTGCAACCCTTCAGTGGCACGGAACACACCACCATTTTGACCAACATCTTCACCAAATACAAGCACATTCTCGTCGTTTTTAAGTTCTGTACGCATTGCATCAGTGATTGCTTGAATCATTGTCATTTGTGCCATGATTTACTTCGACTCCTTTTCTTTGTATTCTTCCATTTGCTCCTGCAAATTGTGTGGAAGTTCTTCAAACATATTTTCAATGAAGTCCGTCACTTTTTGTTTAGGATATTCATCTGCTTTTTTAATAGCTTGTTTAATTTCATTTTTTGCTTCTTCAATTACTTTGTTTTCTTCCTCTTCAGACCAGATACCCTTCTCTTCAAGGAATGTACGGAAGCGTACAAGTGGATCTTTTTTCTCCCACTCATTATCTAGATCTTCAGTACGGTAACGAGTTGGATCATCACCAGCCATTGTATGTGGTCCATAACGGTAAGTTAATGTTTCAATTAACGTTGGACCTTCACCATTGATCGCACGATCACGAGAATGTTTAGTAACAGCATAAACAGCTAGCACATCCATCCCGTCAACCTGAATTCCTTCAATTCCAGCTGCAACAGCTTTTTGAGCAAGTGTTTTAGCATTTGTTTGTTTTTCAACTGGTACAGAAATCGCAAAATAGTTATTTTGCACAAAGAAAAGCGCTGGTGCTTTGTAAGCTCCTGCAAAGTTAATTCCTTCATAGAAATCACCTTGAGAAGTACCACCATCACCAGTGTATGTTACAGCAACAGCTTTTCTACCGCGTTTTTTAATACCAAGTGCTACTCCAGCGGTTTGAACGTACTGTGCTCCGATTATAATTTGAGGGCTTAATGCATTAACGCCTTCTGGCATTTGGTTACCATGGAAATGACCTCTGGAAAATAAAAATGCCTGGTATAGCGGAAGACCTTGCCAGATTAATTGAGGTACATCACGGTACCCTGGAAGAATGAAATCATCTTTTTCAAGCGCAAATTGACTTCCAAGCTGCGAAGCTTCTTGTCCTGCAGTTGGAGCATAGAAACCAAGGCGTCCTTGACGATTTAGTGCAATAGAACGTTGGTCAAGTATGCGTGTGTAAACCATTCTGCGCATTAATTCTTTTAATTCCTCATCTGATAGATCAGGCATATCATCTTTGTTGACAATCTTTCCATCTTCATTAAGAATCTGGAACATTTCGAACTGACTTTCAACACTTTCAAGTACGTGTTTCAAAATAGTTCACCTCTTCCTTTCTTATATCCTTTTTAAATAATATTGTCCTTACTAGCCTACCCAAAACATAAAAAAACTGTACAAATTAACTAATAATCTTGTACCCTTTTTCATTTTCTTATAATCTTATGTTTAATTTATCTTTCAAACTGTTACAGTTGGGCCATGACATTTATTAGTACAATAATTATTATAATTAAATACTAGCCTAAAATGTCTATTTGGTCAAACACTTTGTTTTGCTTAGCAAGCTGAGTATTCTCCAAGGCAATACTGAAAAAAGGATAGCTTTTGAAGAAACCTTCTCGACCCTTCCCATATAAGCGAATCCCACCATTAAGTAATACAAATCCATAAATAGAAACTGTTATATTTCAGAACGAAATCTGTATTAATATCTACTTGAACAGGTGTAAAGCAAAGACATAGAGTCTGTTTAAAAACGTAGTGGTTAGGTTAAATTATTTGTGATAACGGAAACTCAACTCATCTTGACTTCCATTCACTAAATATACCTACCCTTGAGAATTGCACAAACCAGCATCCAGCAAGCAATTTTTTCATTTTCTAACACATAAAAAAAAGAACTGATAAAATCAGTCCTTCTTTATAATGATATGATATTATTCAGATTCACTTTGATCTTGCTCTTCTTGTCCTTGGTCTTCATTTTTGGACTCAGCGTCTTCATACTCTACTTCTATTTCTGCCTGAGAATAAAACTCTTTCTTTAAATCATTATAAGAAGCTGTGCTTTCATTAAATGATTCGTTTGCACTTAAGACTTGTTCATAACTCTCATTTATAGTGTTGATGTGATCTGTAAGTTCTTCCTGTTCCGTACTTTCATCTTGCAACATTCCATACAAATCTTTCTCTTGTTGAATGGCAGTAGCATATACTTGGTAAAGTTTTTCATATGCCGTAAAACGGTCCATCATGGTAGAATACATATTTTCTGCCGTTTCCTTTAACTGCTCATCCTCGATTTCTGCGATCAAGTCCTCTGTTTTTTGGAATTCCTCTTTTGCAGAATTGATGCTATCTTTCTCAGCTTCAAGTGCTTCCTCTCTTTCTGTCACGACCTCCGTGGCCTTTTCAGAAAGCTCTTTAATCTTATCCATCTCATCTGTTCCCAGTTCAATAATCTGACTGTATAGGTCTTGTTCCTGACGTTCAAGTTCCGTAATGTTGCTCTGTTGCTCCTCAAATCCTTTTTCCTGGGCTACAGCCTCTTCTAAATGTCCGTGAATTTGCTCTTCAGTCGATTCGCTGCTACAGGCAGATATGATGGCAAGCAAGCCTAATAGTAATAATATAGATGCTTTTTTAAATGGCATCGGCTTATTCCCCTCTCAATCTTGATGTATGCCCCCAAGTATAACATAAAACATGTGAAATCTCTGGTGAAAAACTTTGAAAAAGAGTGATCCAGTCAAACATTATGATCAAATGTTACAAGTTATGATAAAATAAAGCACGAAAGTTATATAGGTTAGATGGTATGTTAAGTTTAGCATGAATTATCTCGTTAATTATGAACAACCATATTACGATAGTTTCTATTGGCATACTGGCAAAAAAAACCTGACTTAAACCTATTTTCAAATTAAATTTGCAGGCAGGAGTGACCAAATATGATTACAATGAAAGATATCGTCCGTGAAGGACATCCTTCTTTGGAAACGTCAGCGGAAGAAGTAAAAACTCCTCTTCAGCAAGAAGAACGGGAGTTGCTTGAAGAGATGCTGACCTTTTTAAGAAATAGCCAAGATGATGAAATAGCAAGAAAGTATGATCTACGAGCTGGGGTTGGGTTAGCCGCACCACAACTGGGGATTAATAAGCGTCTTGTTGCTATTCACTTTGAAGACTTTAATGGCAAACTATATAGTTACGGTCTAGTAAACCCGAAAATTGTTAGCCATTCTGTTGAAGATGCATATCTGTCTTCAGGTGAAGGTTGTCTTTCCGTGGATAGGACCGTTGAAGGATATGTGATCCGTCATGCAAGAATTACAGTAAAAGCAACTGATATGGACAATAATCCATTGAAGCTTAGACTTAAAGGATATGCAGCAATCGTATTCCAGCATGAGATTGATCATCTAAACGGAATTATGTTCTATGACCGAATAAACAGCAAGAACCCATTTTCGGCACCAGACAACGCAAAAGCAATTGACTGAATGACCCAAAACTAGATACGAGCGAAAAAGCCGAACTTTATCAATGGTTCGGCTTTTTTAAATAAATGATACAAAATAAGGGCCATTTAATGATGAAAATACTCCGGTATATGTATAAGAAAGTGCGATAGGTGAAAAATAGAATATATCATGCTAGCAAGCAATTCCAAGTGAAATAATAAATATTTTTCCAACAAATAACGTATTTTTATTTCAATATTCCTCAACTCGTACTATACTATAACTAAGAGGGATTGGATCGGTAGAACGTTTTTGTTGCTTTTCTTAATATTCGAAAGGAGCTGCATTCGTGTGTTAAAACGCCTGAAAGAAAAGCTCAAGAAACGCTGGAAAGACTTTTTAGGCCAAGGACGTGTACCTACAACTTGTAAAAAAGACTACCATTGAGGTTTCCCAATCACAGTGTAAAAAGGTACAATATCTAATATGAATGCTACGGAAATAACAGATGCCTCTGATTGTCATATTTACGGAATGATAGCTTTTATCGGCTATCAGGCAATCAGAAATACAAATAAAATAAAAAATCATGAAGAAAGATCATGTAAGGAGAGATGAGATTGATTTATAAAGTATTATACCAAGAATTAAAGAATGAGATTCCAGTTCGAGAACGCACAAAGTGTGCATATGTAGAAGCGGACTCTGTCCGAGAAGTTCGTTCCAGTTTAAATGAGAAAAAATTCAACATTGAATACATCCATGTTCTAGACGAGGCACATTTAGAATATGAAAAACAATCTGAAACCTTTAAATTGGAGAACGCTTAACACATGAAATTTGTTAAGAATGACCAAGCAGCAGTTTTTGCACTTGGCGGATTAGGTGAAATCGGAAAGAATACCTATGGTGTACAATTCCAGGATGAGATTATTTTAATTGATGCTGGAATTAAATTCCCAGAAGATGAACTATTAGGTATTGACTATGTTATTCCTGATTACACGTACCTTGTGCAAAACCAAGATAAAATTAAAGGATTAATCATTACACACGGACATGAAGACCATATTGGTGGAATACCATATCTTCTCCGTGAAATTAACGTGCCGATTTATGCAGGGAAACTTGCACTTGGATTAATCAGAAATAAACTGGATGAACATGGACTATTAAGAAATGCAAAATTAAACCCAATTCAAGAAGATGATGTTATAAAATTCCGTAAAACATCTGTAAGCTTTTTCCGTACAACACACAGTATCCCTGATTCCTATGGAGTAGTCGTTAAGACACCTCCGGGAAATATTGTACACACTGGTGATTTTAAATTTGATTTCACACCTGTCGGGGAACCTGCAAACCTTTCCAGAATGGCAGAAATAGGCAAAGAAGGCGTACTTTGCTTACTTTCTGATAGTACTAATAGTGAAGTACCTGGTTTTACGATGTCAGAAAAGGTAGTCGGGGCTAACATTCATGATATTTTCAGTAGAGTGGATGGCAGATTAATATTTGCTACATTCGCTTCTAATATCTACCGTCTCCAACAAGTTGTAGAAGCGGCAGTTAAGCACAACCGTAAAGTTGCTGTTTTTGGCCGTAGCATGGAATCGGCAATTAATCTCGGGCAGGAGTTAGGCTATATTCAAGCGCCCAAAGATACGTTTATTGAAGCGAATCAAATAAACCGACTTCCTGCAAATGAAGTTACGATTTTATGTACCGGGTCACAAGGTGAGCCTATGGCTGCCCTCTCACGTATTGCGAATGGTACACACAGGCAAATTCAAATCATTCCTGGTGACACTGTTGTATTCTCTTCTTCACCAATCCCTGGAAATACAGTAAGTGTTGGTAGAACGATTAATAAACTTTACCGTGCCGGAGCAGATGTAATTCATGGGAAACTAAGCAACATCCATACCTCAGGTCATGGTAGTCAAGAAGAACAAAAACTGATGCTAAGATTAATTCAGCCAAAATACTTTATGCCAATCCATGGTGAGTACCGTATGTTAAAGGAACACACCAAGTTGGCAGAATTATGTGCTGTGGATCAAGATAATTCCTTTGTAATGGATAATGGAGATGTACTTGCACTAGGTAAGGATAATGCTATTATTGCAGGTAAAATACCTTCAGGATCTGTTTACGTAGATGGAAGCGGAATTGGCGACATTGGAAACATTGTATTACGTGATCGTCGCATCCTTTCTGAGGAAGGTTTGGTAATCGTTGTTGTTAGTATTAATATGAAGGAGTTTAAGATCTCTGCAGGTCCTGATATTATTTCACGTGGATTCGTTTATATGAGAGAATCAGAAGACCTTATCAATGAAGCGCAGAAACTTGTCTCCAATCATTTGAATAAAGTAATGGAACGTAGAACAACACAGTGGTCTGAAATTAAAAATGAAATTACAGATACCATTGCACCATTCCTTTATGAAAAGACAAAACGTAGACCAATGGTTCTACCGATTATAATGGAAGTTTAATTAATATGCGAAAAGCCCGGGAATTGTTCCCGGGCTTTTTCATATAAATAGTCAGCGAAATTAATCTAACTTAATCTTCGATAACAAGATTTTTCTCAAAACGAGAAATATCCTTGTCTGAACCTATTACAATTAGCACGTCCTCTTCTACAAGAACATCCTCGGCAGCAGGAGACACATTAATGTCCTTCCCTTGCTTAATCGCTACAACGTTACAGCCATAGTTCGCACGAATATCTAGATCAATCAACGTCTTGCCAACCATTTTCTCACCAGCTTTCACCTCTACAATACTATGATCATCTGAAAGCTCCAAATAATCAAGTATATTATTGGAGATTATATTATGGGCGATTCGTTTCCCCATGTCTCGTTCTGGGTGAACAACATTGTCTGCCCCAATTTTGTTGAGGATTTTTTCATGATAATCATTTTGTGCTTTCACTGTAATTTTCTTAATGCCTAGATCAGTAAGAATAACAGTAGTCAAAATACTTGCCTGGATATTATCTCCAATAGCTACAATAACATGGTCAATATTTTTAATACCTAACTCTTTTAATGAAGCTTCATCCGTAGCATCTGCGATTACCGCATGAGAGGCTATATTTTTATATTCATTGATTTTATCTTCATCATTATCAATTACCAGTACTTCCATTCCTTCCATGCTTAATTCACGGCAAATACTTCCCCCAAATCTTCCTAATCCGATTACTGCATAATCACGTTTCATTATTTTTCCTCCATCACTCAACTTTGTCGATATAGCTATCATACATGATGAATCGAAAAAGGAGCAACCTCTTTTCGAGTTGCCCCTTCCAATTTTACATTGCATCAAGCATTTGGAACTGAGATTTCACCAATCCAAAGTACTCTCCACGCTTAGCCATCAATTCCTCATGGTTCCCATTTTCGAGCACTTTACCATTTTCAAGTACAAAGATATTATCCGATTCTCTAATTGTAGATAGTCGGTGCGCAATAATAATTGCGGTTCTACCCTTAAGCAACCTATTTAACGCCTTTTGTATTTTCACTTCTGTTTCAGTATCTATACTTGCTGTCGCTTCGTCTAAAATGAGGATAGTTGGGTCCGCTAGAAGTGCTCTAGCAAAGGAAAGTAATTGTCTCTCCCCTGCTGATAAGATACTTCCTCTTTCTTCAACTTCGGTACCATATCCTTCTCCTAACCGCTGAATGAAATCATCTGCTCCAACTACTTTAGCTGCTTCCATAACTTCCTCATCCGTTGCGTTAGGATTACCGAAACGGATATTTTCCATTATAGTGCCCGAAAAAATAAAGGTATCCTGTAAAACAACACTGATTTTTTGACGAAGGCTATTAATTTTAACGTCTCGTAAATCATGCCCATCAATCTTTACCACCCCTTTAGTAGGGTCGTAGAATCTACTGATTAAGTTAGCAATAGTCGATTTCCCACTCCCTGTATGTCCCACAAGAGCAATTGTTTGGCCTTGCTTGATATCAAGGGATATTTCATGGAGAGCAATTCTACCTTCTTCGTAAGAGAATTCCACTTTATCGAATTCTATATGCCCCTTCATTTCTTCAATGTTATAAGAATTTTCCTTTTCGTCGACGTTTGGCTTTTCATCAAGAAACTCAAAAATCCTTTCCGAGGCCGCCATTGCCATTAAAAGTTGATTATACATTTGCCCGAGACGTGAGATTGGTTCCCAGAACATACCGAGGAAAAAGGCAAAGGCTACAAACGTTCCTAGTTCTATGCCGCCATTCGCTTCACCGAGTAATATAAGATGTGCTCCGTAAGCAATTAATATAACTGTACCAACTGCATTACACATCTCAACGAGTGGTCTAAACATCGCACTCTTCTTTGAAGCACCACGAAAACTTTCAAAGAAACCATGGTTCACACCATTAAAATATTCCCCATTCTCCTTTTCTTGTGAAAAAGATTGTGTAATTCGCATGCCTTGGAGGCCCTCATTTAAATGCGAGTTCATCCTGGATTGCTGAATGCGCACTTCTTGCCATGAGCGGCGAATGTTTCTCCGCAGTTTTGTAGAAATATAGAACATGATCGGCAATATAACCATGATAGCAAGTGCGAGCTTTGGACTTAATACAAATAAGATAACGATAATGCCGATTAATGTTACAACATCCATTAGCAGGTTAATGATTCCATTTGTAAATAATTCCTGTAATGAATTGATATCATTCATAATTCTTACAAGAATTGATCCCGCTGATCGCGAATCAAAAAAGCGATGTGATAAACGTTGCACATGAGAAAACAAATGTTGTCTAAGGTCATAAATAACATTTTGACCGAGAATATTTACCCACTTAATTCGGAAAGTGTTTCCTACAAAGCTTAATAAATAAAGAAGGCCGATGCCAACCACGAGATAAGTTAACATTGTAGTATCCTTGTTTTTTATGGCAATATCAATCGCAACCTTACCAATTAAAATTGGTACAGTTAGTCTAACTGCGGTAGATATCATCATGGCAATGATCGCCGCAGGTAAATAATTTTTCGAATATGGTTTCAGATAGACGAGCAAACGCATCATCTGTGTCCAGTTAAATTGCTTTTCAATTGCCTGATCAACCGTATAGTGAAATCGCGTTAGATGTCTGTCTTTATCTTTAGCGTTACTAGTATTCGCCATCGAATCCCCCCTTTATATTTGTACGGTTCCCAGAATTGCTTCCCGGTCCTGGTATTGAATATCATATATACGTTGATATGTTCCGTTATTTGAAACTAACTCCTCGTGTACGCCTCGTTCCACGACTTTTCCATCTTCAAGTACTAATATTTCATCCGCATGCTTTAGAGAAGATATCCTGTGCGCAATAATGAAAGAAGTCCTTCCCTTCATTACTTCCTTAAGGGCCTTTTGTATTTTAAATTCTGTCTCCATATCCACTGCTGAGGTAGCGTCATCTAGGACGAGGATGCTTGGATCCACACAAATAGCACGAGCAATGGCAATACGTTGTTTCTGGCCACCTGAGAGTCCCATCCCCCTCTCTCCTAGCATCGTATCGTATCCTTTCGGCATTTCCATAATAAAATCATGAGCTTGCGCACGTTTAGCAGCATCAATCACTTGCTCATCTGTCACATTGGGATTTCCATATGCAATATTTTCCCTAATTGACGTTGAGAATAAGAAAGGTTCCTGTAAGACAAAACCAATGCTGCTCCTCAGTTTTTTAAGTTCATAATCAACTACTGGACGACCATCAATTAGTACATCACCTTGTTCCGCTTCGTAAAAACGGGTAATCAATTGCGTAATACTTGTTTTACCTGACCCCGTAGCCCCAATCAATCCAATAACTTTACCAGGAGGTGCATCAAATGAGATGTTTTTTAGTGCTGCATCATCATCCTCTATATAGGTAAGTGTTACATCTTTAAACGTAACATGGCCTTTAATATCCGTTTGAAGAGCATCTTCTTTTTCTACAATATCTTCTTTAGCATCTAGAATTTCAAGTAGTCTTTCTCCAGAGGCTTTGGCTTGAGAAAACTGATTTACGACAAACCCTAGGTTCATCAATGGTCCCATAATATACCAAACCAAACTGAAGAATGCGACAAGTTCACCAGGAGCTAGGCTTCCTGAAATAACAAGATATCCTCCAAAGGTCAGTAAAGCTACAGCACATACGTCCCCTATGAATTCCATTAATGGAAAATACTTTGCCCAAATGTACGACGTCTTTAAGTAATTCTGTCGGTAGTTATCGTTATTTTTGGAGAATCGCCCAATCTCGAAGTCCTCTCGTGATAATGATTTCACTGTATTCATGCCACTAATATTTTCCTGAACTCTGGTGTTAAGGTTTCCAAAGGACTTTCTAATCTTTCTAAATGCAGGGTGAACCCGTTTATCGAACTTAAATACGACAATAATTAGAAAAGGCATCGCTGCCATTGTTACCAGTGCTAGTGGAATGGAATAGTAAAACATAACGGCTAAACTAAGTCCGATTAATAATACAATCCGGATTAATTCTGCAAAGCCCGCGGAAAGAAAAAAACGAAAACCTTCCACATCTGCTGTCATTCTCGACATGATGTCACCTGTTTTAGCATTATCATAGTATTTAAATGATAATGTCTGTAACTTCCCATACAATGCATTTCTAAGTTTATAAACAGATACTATTCCAAATAAATCTCCCAAATACTGATGAAAATAGGTCGCAAAACCTTTAACAATCATTAAAAGGATAAAGATTCCTGCAATGTATGGAATCAGAGAGTATTGATCCCCATAGACAACATTGTCGATGGTTTGTTGCAGTATAATTGGATAAACTACAGTAATTGCCGTTACAAAGACAAGAAATACTAGAGATAGAATGAAGTATTTCTTATACGGCCAATAAAACTGCTTTAACTTTTTAAACGTATTCAAGTTGTTCCCTCCCTCAGGATGTTTATTTCCGTAATTACTAATATAACGGGTTCCGAAATAAATATCTACTGCTTTTGCTTAATTTTTTAAATTATTTTTCAAGTTAGGTTATTTTTACTTCTTATGTAGTGTTAAACAGAAATTCATCGTAGACAAAAGGATATAAAAAGACATCAAGAAAGCACTTACCCTATAGATAAGTGCTTCCTTGATGCCTTTATAAAAGCTAATCGTATTGGCTACTCTGTTGAAGTGACTTCACAACAGCTATGAAGCTTAATCAACAAATCGCTCAATGCGCTTTTTTAGTAACCTTGCAGAGCCACTAGTCTGTTTATATCTCAGTTGCCCTTGCCCATCGAACAAAAAATAAGCAGGCACTGTCCGAACAGAAAAAGAATGGGCTAAAGAATATTGGTCATCGATTGCAATTGGTTGTGCGATATTATATTTTTGGGCTTGTTGGACAACTTGCTTAAGATCTTTATCCTTCTCGGAACGTGGCATATGAACCGCGATGACTTGAATTTTCCCCTTATGGGCTTCCGTAACAGAGTTTAAAACTGGAATATTCCTCTTACAGGAATCACAGCTCACAGACCAAAAATGTATAAGAACGGGAAGACCATGTTCTAATTCTTCTTTTCTAATTTCCTGATGAAGCCAATTTGTTGCACCTGAAAGATCCGGAATAGATTCTCGTAATTGCATAACGAACCTCCTTATTTTGCTCCTTATTCCTTCTATCTATATGTCGTACAACTCCACTTTGGTGCCTATAGAGAGTAATTCTAGTAATTTTTGACGATAGATACCTACTCTCCAAAAA
>NZ_JAIFZM010000013.1 GCF_022095695.1 Oceanobacillus jordanicus | reverse complement strand
CGCCAGGCGAATGGAAAAAGGGTTATGCATACAAAATGCATAACCCTTTTTGTTTGGGTATAGGCAAAAATGTCAGCAGCCTGTTAAGCAGGTCTGCTGACATTTTTTTATTGTTCCGTATTAACTATTTCCCCATTAATAAACACTGTTTCAATTTTACTTCGCAAATCAAACAAGTTACCGTTCCAGATGACAAGGTCTGCATCTTTACCGGTTTCAATGGAACCAACTTGGTCTTCAACACCAAGATGCTTTGCAGCATTGCTTGTGAGCATTTGCAATGCTTGCTGTTCAGTTAAACCATGTTTTATTGCATGGATTGCACTTGTTACTAAGTATTCAATTCCTACTACAGGATGATCAGTTGTGAGAGAGCAGGAAATCCCAGCATCCATGAGTACTTTCGCGGTGGACCAACTTTTATCCTTCAATTCTACTTTTGAACGAGTTGACATCGTGGGACCAACCGATACACATACGTCATGCTTTGCTATATATTCGGCAATCTTATGACCTTCCGTACAATGTTCGATCGTAATGTCTATATTAAACTCTTTTTTAATACGTAAAACTGTTACAATATCATCTGCGCGATGGGCGTGCACCCGTAACGGTATTTCCTTTTTTAATACCTTTGTAAGATTTTCGAGACTTAAATCTCTCTCTGTTTTTTCTTTGTCCATGTAATTCTGTGTTTCGATTAGTTTCTCCCGAAGCCTTGCTGCAACACCCATACGGGTGGTCGGCATCTTTCCTTTACCACCATGAAACATTTTAGGGTTTTCCCCTGTAGCTGCTTTCATTCCAGAAGGAGCTCGCAGAATCATTTCATCCACGATATTTCCGTTTGTCTTTAAGACAGCCATTTCACCACCGATAACATTAGCGCTTCCTGGCATTATTTGAACGGTAGTGATTCCTGCCTTTCTGGCATCGGCAAAACCAGTTTCCATTGGGTTAATTCCGTCAATTGCTCGAACCTGCGGTGTAACTGGATCGCTAGTCTCATTAAAATCACTACCTTCACGACCTACCCCTTCCTCTGATACACCTAAATGGGTATGTACATCTATCAAACCAGGTGTGACTATCTTTCCCTCTGCATCAATCACTTCATAACCATGTGGAACAGCTATGCCGGATTCAATGGATTGAAATTTTCTATCTTTTACGAGAACGGTGTGGTTTTTTAGTACATTTCCATTTCCGTCATAAATTATTGCATTTTTAATTGCATACATATTGAAACCTCCAAATAATAGTGAACAATAAATTCAGAAAATAATTACTGATCGAGTCTGTAATTGATAATAAATTATTTTGGCAATATTGTACAGGATTTGAAAAATAGTACTATGTTTTAAAGATAGTCATGATTTTTCCCGCCTCAACTGGCAGTAAAACCCCAACCAAATGAAGTTTCACTTTATTATTTTAATCTATAGTGAGGTCAGAAAGTAGTTCGTCTTGAAGAATAGTAGCAATAATTCTCCCTGCTGTTTTAGGAGCCGTTTTCCCTGGTAAACCTAACGCGTGCAATGCCTGTATCCCTTGTTGTTTTGCAAAGTTAAAATCCGTTCCTCCGGGTTTTGATGCAAGATCAATAATTAATCCGCTTTGTTTCATTTTTAGTATTATACTGTTTGTAAGCACAGGTGAGGGGATTGTATTAATAAAAATGTCTGTCTTGCTAGCATGTTGCTCAAGATCTGTCATATCTATTGCTTCTATTCCTAACTCATATAAGCGTGCAAAGGCCGCTTTTTTTCTGACCGCTACGGTTACGTTTGCTCCAACAGCTGAAAATAACCTGGCTACCGTTACACCAACCCTCCCAAACCCGAGGACAGTAATAGTTGAACCATGCACCGTTTCTTTTGTATTCTCTATTGCTAATTTTAAGGCTCCTTCAGCTGTTGGGATGGAGTTATATATGGCAAGATCGTCTCTGGAAAATAAAGTAGTTAGTTTTCGATTTGCCGATTTAGCCATCTCTTTTAGTTGGTGCTTTGCGGTTCCACTATAAATCCTACAATGATCGGGGGTCTTTTTAAATAACACATCGGTTATTTTAACTGGTTTATCAGAGTATGGAGCTTCTACATTTCCTTCATCATCTATTCCGGCAACTGGTAATACGATCGCATCCATATTTTCTATGTGCTGGTGTAGATCATTAACCCTCGTTACGCCTTGTTTATTTATATTCAGTTGTGAAAAGCCTGCGAGGTAAAGCTGGGCATTATGTTCCGTCAACATATCAATGACTTCTATATATCTTGCGTCACCACCAGCAATAAGTATTTTCATTCCATTAATCAATTGCTCACCCTCTTTCCTTTTATCCCCAAGCATCCTTCCGTAAGACACCCACTTCAAAACATGAGGTGAAACCGTAAGTTCTTAGTGGGAGAAAACGGACACTAACACCCCGATTCATTTAACTAACAATAAGTGAAGGGAAGAACGAATCCCCCACTGATTGCAGTTTCACTTTATCCCTATATTTTACAGGAACGATACGTTTAATATGACAGCAATGCAGAATCGTTTCAAACCTTTGTTTTTATTTAGAATACTGTTTAAAGTATTACTTTTGATATAATGACTTAAAAGGAGGTACCTATATGCTTCATGTACCCAATTATATCCAGGCTGTATGGGGAAAGTTTGATGATTTTCCAATGGAAACTTTAACGAAGTTTTGGATTCATTTACAAGAAGAAGACGGGAGGCAACGAGAAGTCACAGAAATGAGAGAGCATAGAGAGCAGTTTGGGATCACAGGAAATTGTTTTGATCTTTCGCTTTGGTTATTGGATGAATTTAAGCGTGCAGGAATTTCGGCATATCCTATTGGGCATCATCTGGAGAGTGAGCATGCACATATAGCTGTTATTGCTTTGGATAGCGAAGGAAAGCGTTATTTTTGTGATCTGGGAGATCAATGGTTGAGACCTTTACCAATTGATGCAGGGCAAGAAAATTACGGTGGCGGAAGACTGAAGGGGTATTTTCCTGCAGCCGAGATCCAATTTGAAAAACATGGGGAGCAACTAGAAGTACAATATTACCGACCAAATGGAAAAGCTTCCAGGCAAATTTTTGAGCTAACTCCTATTTTAATGCGTGATTGCTTAAAGGCAGCTGAGCATTCTCAAAAGACGGTAAAGCCACACCCATTACTTGAATGCAGAATACCATACAAATCAGGGGTGGCACATTGGGAATTTTATAACTGGGAGAGCTTTCTTTCTACAGAAGAAGGATTGATCAAAGAGCCGGCACTTAAATATGTGGATCAATGGGTAGAAATACTTCATTTTCACACACGATATAACAAACAGTTTCTAGAGGTCGTATTAAAAGAGTATGAGAAACTTGCTTAATAGAGATAAAGAGAGAAGGTTAAGACATGGTATACGAGGCCGATCAAGAAATAAAGCAAAAAGTTGCTAAATATTTTACCGGAATGGAGGACACCACTATCCTTTCCTGCTTGCAAGGACATATGGGAAAAGCATGGGTGAATAACAGGGAGAATCCAGAGGCTGCACAAATAATGGTAGGTGATTTTACATTTTTTGCCGGTAATCCCGCTGCTGAAGGGGTAGAAGCCCTTCTGAAAAACGTGCCGGAACACATTCTCGCTATAGTCGATAATGATGAATGGAAAATGCTCATTGAGGAAGTACATAAAGGAAATGCTGAAAGAATTCAGCGCCATGCTTTTCGGAAAGAACATAAGGATCTGGATTCCACTTATCTCCGAAAACTTACTGGAAATTTACCTGTAGGATATGAATTACGTAAGATAGACAAAAGTATTGTAAGCATGCCTTCTTTATTTGAAGTGTCACCAGATTTTATTAAGCAATTTGATTCGATTGCAGATTTCCTGGAAAGAGGGGTCGGCTTTGCTATTTTGTTTGATGAAAAAGTAGTAAGTGCTGCCGCATCATACAGTATTTATGATGAGGGAATAGAGATAGAGATTGTGACGGATGATAACCACCGTAATAAGGGGCTTGCCACTTGTGTTGCTGCTGCTTTAATAGTGAATTGTCTGGAGAGAGGGCAATATCCAAGCTGGGATGCCGCTAATTTAAAATCAGCTAAATTGGCTACCAAACTCGGCTATGTGTCAATTGGTTCTTATGATACGTATTACATTCATACACATTCTCCCCATCTCGTACATAAATAGGTTATTTTCTGGGAAACTATAACTAATCTTATTAATTAAAGGGGATGTATGTGGTGGAAGAGAGTACTCATCAGAAGCTTCAGCAGGCACATAAACAAATCATAAGCGCACAACAGGCAATCTTAGATGCACAAGGTGCGAATAACAAATTGATTGAACAAGCTGAGCAGCAATTAATACAGGCGGAACAAGCATTGCAAGCATTACAGACAAATGAAGGCACTGAGTTAACAGAAAATCCGCAATTCCAGCAAGCATATGAGGAACTGCATGATATTAGACAACAGGTACAAGAAGCACAGCAAAATAACAATGATGTATTATAAACAATGAAAGGCTTCAGATGAAGTCTTTTTTTATTTTTTTAACTATATTCAAAATTATGTGCTAATATATTAAGGAGTATTTTAAATCTGTAGGGAGTTGATGAACATGATGATTACCATTCAAATGTGAGGGATGTACTAATTAACCCTCTCTAATAAAAACTTAAATAATGGAGGGGGATTTAAATGAATGCTAATGAAGTAAAAGGTAAAATTCAATTACTACAAAAGGAAATGCATTTTTCAGGGGTATATCATGCGAAAAAGAAGGAAATCGATTATAGCGGAAGCTTTGGTTATGCAAACCGTTCCGACCGAATAAAAAATAACAGTCAAACGCGATTTGGCATTGCTTCAGGTTGTAAAATTTTTACGTCTATCGCAGTTTGTCAGCTTGTTGAGCAGGGACTTTTAAGTTTCCAAACAAAGCTCCATGAATGCCTGCCTATTGATTTTCCTGCTTACAGCAAAGAAGTAAACATTCATCAATTGCTGACACACACTTCCGGGGTCCCGGACTATTTTGATGAGGAAAAGATGGATGATTACGAAGAACTCTGGATAGACAATCCAGTATACGCAATACGTAGCCTACATGACTTTCTTCCGTTGTTCCAAAATAGAGAAATGACGTCTTTACCAAGTAGTGAATTTCACTACAATAATGCAGGGTATATTCTCTTAGGCCTAATTGTTGAACAGATTAGCGAAATGAAATTTACTGATTATGTGGAGCGATTTATTTTTGAAAAGGCAGGAATGATGCATTCAGGCTATTTCGAAATGGATAAACTGCCAGATAACACAGCACTCGGTTATATTGAAGAGCCTGATGGCAGTTACAAAACGAATGTATTTTCCGTACCAGCAAAAGGTGGAGCAGATGGTGGTGCGTTTGTAACAGCTGAAGATATGGTCACCTTTTGGGATGCTCTTTTCAACCACCGATTAGTGTCCGAAAAGATGACGGAAAAACTTTTCCAGCCACAAATAGAAGTAGAGGAAGATCTTTATTACAGCTATGGTGGCTATGTGGATATGGACCAAGGGAAAGTGAAAAAGCATATTCTAATAGGGTATGACCCAGGTTGTAACTTCCGTTCTGTATACTATCCAGAGAACTCTATAAGTATTGTAGTTTGCTCAAATGAATCGGACGGTGCGTTTGAAGTATTGAAGGAACTGGAGAAGTTAATAATCTGATAAAATCACTCAGCATAGAGACCAGGAGAATGTTTTGGTCTCTTCTCCTTTTAAAAAAATTTTTTTGTATATGTTTGTACCTAGTGAAGGAGCTTGTGATGCATTGCGTAAATGTACTAAACCAAATTAAAGTAGCTGTAAATACGGTGCTTGAAATTATTGATCAATTAGAAGAGGAAGATCTGAAAAAAAGACCGACGCCTAACAAACATTCAGTTGGAGAATTATTAGAGCATTTAGCAGTTATTTTTGAAGCTGATTGGCGTATTTCCAATGAAGCATCTGAAGAAGAAATGAGGAATTTCTATTCAGGAGTATCATATAAAAACTTGAATTCTATAAGGAAAGGTATGCGAAAAAATTTTAGAGCGTTAAAGAGTAACTATATGAAATTGTCAGAAGAGGAACTCCAATCTAAAACCACTTCGTATTGGGGTGTAACCTACACAAGATATGAATGGCTATTAGAGATTTTAGCACACGTTTATCATCACAGGGGACAATTACATGCTATGCTTGTACACTGTTATGATAAGGATCCTAGGATTTTAATGTTTGAGTAAATTCCATAGGGAATTTAAATATAATTTAAAAGTAGATGAGAGAGGAAGGTCGTTTAAATGTTTGAAAGAATAGACACGATCTGTTTAACAGTTAGTAATCTCCCAGAATCGAGTACGTGGTATCAACAATTAGGGTTTACAATAAACTATAAGGGTGATAATTACCAAGTATTAACCGTTGGAAACAGTGAAGTGCCACTTACGCTTGAGGAAGGGAGTAATTTAGTAAAAGAAAATCAAGCATACCCTATTTTTTTCACTAAAGATATTCAGCATACATATAGGGAATTACAAGAAAAAGGTGTTTTAGTAACAGGAATTCAAGATGACGGTGATAATAGATTTTTTGACTTTTATGACCGGGATAATAATAAGTTGCAAGTTTGTTTCTGGGAGTAAGAATTTAAGGTCAACTAACATAAGTATCATATGTGATTGTTACAAGTGCATATATTTTAAAAAATAGCTATTTTATTGCACTATACCTATGAAAACGTTATAATTTACAATATACAATATTTTGTAAACTTGTGAGGTTAAAATGAGTAGAATTTTGGAAGGTTTATATTCAAAGAATGGGCTGGCGGCAAAAGAAATTGCTAGCAAAATGTTGCATATAAGGGAAGGAAGTCGCATTCCCAGGGTGAGTGATTTTGCGGAGGAGTTCTCCATCGGCAATGGTACTGTGCAAGGTGCCCTTAAAGTATTGGAAAATATTCATGCGATAAAACTTGAAGCAAGAGGTCATATGGGTACTTTCTTGCTTAAAAAAGATGTACACTTATTAAAGGAAATAGCTGGAGACGGATCATTTATAGGAGCGATGCCGCTACCATATTCTACAAAATATGAAGGGCTAGCCACCGGATTGATTGAGGCGTCAGAATCCATGATAAACCACATTAATTTGGCTTATATGAGAGGATCTAAACAAAGACTGGATGCACTAAAAACTCGCCGCTATGATTTTATCATTATGTCACAGCTAGCAGCAGAAGAGGAAATAGCGAAAGACATTAAATTAGAAATAGCAGTCAATTTTGGTCCCCATACGTATGTGTCTACTCACCAGGTTTTCTTTGCTAATAAACAGAATGACAGAGTCATAGATGGTATGAGGGTTGGGGTAGATTATACATCGATAGATCAGTCAAAAATAACGTTGCTTGAATGTGAAGGACTTGAAATCGAGTTGGTTCCGGTAAATTATATGCAACTTTTTGATATGCTTCTTAGCGGTGATATCGATGCAGCAGTGTGGAATGCTGATGAAAACCGCACGAATGGTGATATGGGTGTCGGTACATTTCGTTCTCCTAAAGCTAGGGAAATTTCTGAGAAAGCCACAAGTTCAGTAGTGCTGATTGAAAAGGATCGTTCAGATGTAAAAAAATATCTAGGGAAATTAGATATAATGGATATTGTGGAAACACAAAGGAAGGTTGTTAGAAAAGAGAAATTGCCGCATTATTAGACAGTAAAAGAGATAGCGGTTTTTCTTTTTCAATCAATATACAGAAAACTGTATATTAATGGAGGTTTAGGAATGAATCTAGAACAATTGAAGGATAGGTTGCAGATCTTAGCGTTAGGTAATGTTATTTCAAAGCCAGCATGCGAAGTCACGGTAAGAGCGTTTGATTATTTAGTAACAGAATTAAAGACGGAAGATTTACAACAATCGGAGATGCTTTTCACCCATTTGCCTTCCGCAATTACACGGATTGGGGAAGGTGAGACGTTGGAAGGCCCATCTTCCGAAATTATGAAAGAAGTAAGAAATTCAGATTATTATTCCACTGCGGAAAATCACATTAAAAATATTGAACAGATATGGGGACACACACTGCCGGAAGAAGAGAAAGCGTTTTTATCAATGCACTATACTACCATAATAAAAGCAAATCAAGGGGGAGATAAAAAATGAAAATTGTTATCGGAGGCCAAGTAGAAAAGAAGGCAATTGAAGGGTTAATTAAAGAATTAGATGCAAGTATTGAAACATCCGTGAAGTCTGATTTGGACGCAGCTATGGCAATCAAAACCGGTCAGGCGGATTATTATGTTGGCGCCTGTCACACTGGCGGCGGGGGAGCTTTAGCTATGGCTATTGCTATGATTGGCCGGGATCAATGTGAAACCGTTTCCATACCGGGGAAGCAGCCCCAAGAGGAAAAAGTAATAGAAGCCGTAAATGCCGGCAAAAAGGCATTCGGGTTTACTGGCGACCATATGGAAAAGGCAATCCCTATGATTGTAAATGCATTAAAAAATAAAGCGTAGATAACAAAAGGGGGAAAAGAGAGTGGATATGATTTTTGTTATTTTAATAGGTGCAGTGGCAGCGGTGCTAGCAAATCTGAATATCGCAGTATTCAATGATGGATTACGACCAATTGTTGGGGAACATATTGAAGGCAGGTTAAAACGAAGAGAATTGGGACTTACAGCATTTGCAATGAGCTTTGGCCTCGTTGTTGGTTTCGGCATTCCATTTACAGTAACAGCTAGTATTATTTTAATCCACAGTATTTTACTTGGTACTGATATTATTGGACTCATTACACCAAAAAACAAATGGGGGACACCTTTGGCAGCAGCTATTGGGGCAGTATATGGCTGGGGCTTACTAATAGGCCTGGAAGGTTTCGTGAAATTATTCGAACATTTGCCGGTGAATTTTCTTGAGCCAATGGGGGAAGTTGGAACACCCGTTGTTGTCACCTTTATGGCTTTTCCAGCATTAGCGGTTGCTATGCAGTTTACGATTAAAAAAGGGATTCTTACCTTTTTAGTAGCGGCACTCGTTAGGCAGCTTGCTGTATTTATGAACGAAGGTGGATTCCTTTCGATTGGTGGGAATGCTATTACGCTTAATCAAGAAGGGATGGCATTGATTGCTGGTATGATCTTCTTGTTTGGTTTTGCGATGCGGGAAAAACAAGAAGAAGGCAGTTCTGTGGATCTTGCTTCTATTTTCAGTGAAAAGGTAAAAGCAATTAAGAAAAATGTTGTATTCTTCATGATTATTGGAGCGCTTATCGCGGGGGCAACGAATTTGCTGCTTATGGCAGGTGATCCCATTTCATTAAGCCTTCTTGCGGAAGGAAAACAGGCAGATGCAGGGATTGCAGCAGCTGCAAGAGCGATTGGTTTTATCCCGCTTGTTGCCAGTACAGCCATTGCGACAGGGGTTTATAGTCCTGTTGGCTTTACACTGATTTTCGTTGTGGGACTATTTGTACCTAATGTGTGGATTGCTGTCATTGTTGGTGCGATTGTCATCTTCCTCGAAGTAATGCTATTAAGTGTTATTGCTAGATTCCTAGATAAATATCCGGGTGTGAGAAACTCTGGGGAGAATATCCGAAGTGCAATGACGAAATTGCTTGAAGTGGCTTTACTTATTGGGGGAGCTAACGCGGCAAATATGATTGCACCGGGCTTCGGCTTCTTCTTTATAGCTGGTTTTTACCTATTAAATGAAATTGCTGGTCGGCCAATTGTACGGATGGCCGTAGGACCTGTCGGCGCCATAGCAGTGGGGATTATCGCAAACATTTTGGTGCTAATGGGGATTATGACATTACCGCAATAATAACCTAGGAGGCTACTTGATGATACAGACTGTATTAGGAAAAATTGAAAAAGGAGCTTTTGGTATATGTGCCGCACATGAGCATCTATCAATCGACTTGTCCAGGATCAAAGGGGACCCTGACACCATTTTAGATGATGAGGTAGGAATGTTGTCAGAGCTATCGTTCTTTTATGAAGCGAAAGGTAAATCTATGGTAGAGCTTACCAATGACGGAATGGGGCGAGATGTTAATCGTCTTAAGCGATTAAGTGAACAATCGGGAGTGCATATCGTAACGTGTACGGGCTTTTATAAGGACCCGTTCATTCCGGAATTTGCAGCAGACTGGGGACGAGACGAATTTGCAACACATTTTTTAAAAGAGATTAAGGAAGGGATAGAGACAACAGACATCTACCCTGGCGTTATAGGCGAAGTTGGCACAAGTGTAAATGAGATCAAACCAATTGAAAAGGAACTGATCTTAGGCGCAGGGCATGCTGCAAGGGAATCTGGGCTTCCAGTATCTACTCACACCTCACTTGGCACACTTGGAAGTAAACAGGTGGAGATGTTATTTGGACTTGGAGTCGATAAAGAACAAATCATTATTGGCCACCAGGATTTAAATCCGAATAAAGAAGAAGTACTTGATGTTCTACAATCCGGTGTATACATTGGCTTTGATACGATTGGCAAAAATAATTATCGGCCAAACGAAGAGCGTCTTGCTTTCCTGCTCGACTTTATTGAGCTAGGGTATCACAAACAAGTGCTATTATCTGCAGATCTTACACGCAAATCCCATTGGCATAAACATGACGGACCTGGGTATGACCTTGTATTACGTGATTTCATTCCAGAACTCCGTAAACGTGGTGTTAGTGAAGAAGTGATCATGGATCTGCTTATTAATAATCCCGCAAATGCTTTTGCAATAAAGGAGATGTGATAAATGGTCTATGATACAACTAAATTAAAATACGCAGATTCCGTCCTACCGACACTATCTATTCTAGAAGCACAAGCATTGCAATTTAAACTAGTAGATAAAATGAGTGCTCATTTCACTGGGGATCAATTTTTATCAATGGGTGATCTTGGGGTCGCCCCCCGTTTTAAAAAACCAGAGCAAACCGAACGGGTAGAACGTGTATTGGCCGATTTCTTTAATACAGAAAAAGCGGCATTGGTCCGGGGGGCTGGAACTGGCGCAATACGTATCATCCTAAGTACATTAATGGACCCTGGTGATAGCATGTTTATTCATACGGCACCAGTTTACACGACGACAAAAGATACACTACGCATTCTTGGTTTGAAAACGAAAGCTGTTGACTACAACGATTTGGAAGCTATTGCGGAAGCAGTGAAAAACGACCAAGATTGCCGCGTTTTCTATGTGCAGCATGCGCGCCAGCAGCCAACTGACACATACAATTTAAAAGAGGTAATCTCCATAGTAAAACAGACTAGACCAGATCTTCCCGTGGTGGTAGATGATAACTACTGTGCAATGAAGGCTTATGGAATTGGTGTGGAATATGGAGCAGATTATTCTACATTTAGTGGCTTTAAATTGTTGGGACCAGAGGGAGTAGGGATCATCGTTGGGAAAGCAGAAGCAGTTAACGTATTACAACAACGAAACTATTCTGGCGGTGGCCAAGTTCAAGGCTACGAAGCAATGGAACTTCTGCGAATGATGACATTTGCACCCGTTTCGCTGGCTACTCAAAATGAGCAGGTTGAGGCAGTGTGCTGGAGGCTTAATGAAGGCGCGATAGAAGGAATAGAAGCAGCCTATATGACGAATGCGCAATCCAAAAATGTCATTGTAGAATTGAAAGAACCGATTGCACAGGAAGTAATTAGAAAAAGCAATGAATTAGGAGCTGCAACGCATCCTGTAGGCGCAGAATCAAAATATGAAATTATACCCATGGTTTATCGTGTCTCTGGAAGTTTTATAGAAGCACAACCAAGACTTAAAGAATATGGTTTGCGTATAAACCCAATGAAATCTGGCGCAAATACAGTATTACAAATTATAGACGAGGCAATCCAGTCCTGTAACTAGCATCAAGGAGGCTTTAAGGTTTCGCTAAAGGACCAGCGAATGCGAGTTTTTCTAAAAGTACTACTAATGGAACAGACATAAAGATAGGGGGGTGCTTCCATGTTTTTAGATGTAACAAAAAGACGCAATCCTGCGCTAATACAAGCCGGAATGTCCCTTCATCAAAATGGAGAAATTCCTCCCAACACTTATATAATTGATGTGGATGCATTAAAAAAGAATACACGTCTGCTGCAAGAAAAAGCTTCCGCTTATGGAATGAAACTTTATTTTATGAGTAAGCAGCTGGGAAGATTGCCGAAAATTGCAGAGGTGATTACACAAAGTGGCATTAAAAAAGCGGTAGCGGTAGATTTTGACGAAGGGAAGCTGCTTGCCGACAATGATATTCCTATAGGCAATATCGGACATCTCGTACAACCAGGTAAACATCAATGGGAGGAAGTTCTTAGCTGGAATCCGGAAGTTGTAACAATTTTTTCTTATGAACGTGCAGTGCAGCTAGCAACTGCTGCAGCCTTCGCTGGTGTCGACCAAGAGATTATCTTAAAGGTAATGGACGAAAATGATAGTTTATACCGTGCTCAGGAAGGTGGTATCCCTCTTAGGGACTTGGAAGAGACGATAGATCGAATTCAGGATCTCTCCCACGTAACGATTGTTGGAATAACTAGTTTTCCAAACCTGCAACTGGCTCCGAATAAATCGAAAATGATACCAACTAATAATCTAACCACATTATTACGAGCAAAAAAAACTTTAGAACAAAAAGGTATTACGATAAAGCAGATTAATGGTCCAAGTGGCACTAGCAGTGAGACTATTCCATTTTTGGCAGCTCAAGGAGTTACGCACGGAGAACCGGGACATGCACTGACTGGAACGACACCGCTTCATGCTTTTAAAGATTTGCCAGAAGAACCTGCCATCATTTATGTATCGGAAGTCTCTCATACGTACAAGGGGAACTTTCAGGTGATAGCGGGTGGCTATTACGGTCGATCCAACATGGAGGGATGTCTTGTTGGGCATGATTCAGCTACCATTCTCAAACAACAGACAACAGTCCAAGAGCACAGCCCTGAGTCGATTGATTATTATGGGACGATAGATGCTCCAAGTAGTTTTACAATCGATATTGGAGATACAGCAATTTTTTCTTTCAGGACGCAGATTTTCGTTACCCGCGCCCATATAGCACTAGTGCAAGGAATACAATCTGGCGAACCAAAGCTCATTCACCTGGAAAGGAAGTGGTAGTACATGGCGAAAATGACACTTATCGTAATTGATAGCTTTGGGATTGGCGCCATGGATGATTATGAGCAGTATGTTCCCTCTGACTCTCACGCGAATACTTATAAACATATTCGGGATATAAAACGAGAAGACCTTAAGATTCCATTTATGTATGCATCTGGTTTAGGTACACTGGTAGATAACGAGCCAGAACCTAAAAATGCTTACGGCTATGCGAGGCTTGCACATCATGGTGCGGACACTTATCTTGGACATCAAGAGATCGCGGGAAGCTGTCCGAAGAAATCAAATAGACGGCTAATGTCAGCTATTCATGGAGAAATAAAAGAAGCATTAGAGGCAAGTGGATACTCCGTAAGCTACCCCATTGCTGGTTGCCCAGTACTCTTGGTAAATAATGCTGCAGTAGTAGCAGATAACCTTGAATCAGCTGTTGGAAATATTGTAAATGTTACCGCTGATTTTAAAAAAATGCCGTTTGATGAAGTGAAAAAACTCGGTCAAACTGTTCGCGAAAATGTTGACACGACAAGGGTTATCGCATTCGGAGGGCCCTTCACATCCATTGAGCACATTCTTTCGTGTGTGAAACAAAAGAATAAGGAGCAATGGGGAGTTGATACCCCGAAAGCAAATGTTTATGGTGATGGATACAATGTTTTTCATATGGGATATGGGGTGGAAATAGATAAGCAGTTTCCGATGATCGCGGCCGCGCATAAGCTGAAAGTTTATCGATTGGGCAAAACCGCAGATGTGCTTCACGGGGTAGGTCCTGCAAACCCACTCGTCAATACGACAGAACTACTAAAGACAGTTTCAGAGACTTATCGAGAGGAGCCTGGGGAGGCTGCATTCCTAGTGAATATTCAGGAAACAGATCTAGCTGGACATGCAGAAGACACAGACTGGTATGCTGCACTTTTAAATGAAACAGACCAATGGCTACGGGAGTCATTTATACCATTAATGGAACAAGATGATATTTTGATCGTAATGGCGGATCATGGAAATGATCCTACAATTGGCCATTCTAACCATACAAGAGAGTTTGTACCTATCATGATATTCGGTGACATGGTAAAAGAGGTATCAATTGGTGAACGATCGACCATGGCAGATGTTGGTGCCACATTCTGTGATTTCTTCAAGCTTCCTCCCACTGCTGAGGGAAAGAGCTTTTTAGGAGAAATACTAGATCGCTAAAATCAAACCAAAAAAAGAACAGAGACGCCAGCAACTTTTGCGCGTCTCTGTTCTTTTTCTAATTGTCTAGGAAATTATAGATTGTGAGTACTGTGGATAACCAAGTAACTGAATTAGCTATCTCCAGCTCCAGAGCCCAGAAACTAGGCGACTTCACGAAGTCGCCCTACGATAAAGAAGACTTGCCGACTGGTGAGAACCAGAGGCCTAGTCGCCCTTATACCCGGAGGGTGAAAGTCATCATCGGTTCCTCAATTAAGGTCGGTCGACTAAAAACGTCCTTGCCGGCCAACGCCGACATACCCCTTTTGCAGGGGCATGATTCCTTTATCTCAGTTGATTCGCTCCACTCGCTACGTGGGCCCGGAGGATCCGGGTCATGCCGACGTTGCCTCAGGACGAGGCGAACTTGGTCGGCGTTCCTTAAAACGGGCGCTTGCGCTTTTGTTCTGTGTAAAAGCCATTATTGTTTTTCTGGTTCTGGGTAATCGTAGCCTTTTGTGTCTACTTCTACTTTTTTCATAACAGGCGTATCTCCTGAATTACCTGCTGCAACAATCTCATCTACTGTATCCATTCCCTCTGTAACTTCACCAAATGCTGCATAGTCTCCGTCCAGATGAGGAGAGCTTTCTAGCATGATAAAAAATTGGGAGCCGGCCGAATCGGGCGATTGAGACCTTGCCATGGATAGAACACCTCGATCATGTATTAAATCATTTTTAACACCATTTGATTCGAATTCGCCAGCGATGGAATAACCGGGGCCACCGGTACCATTTCCTTCTGGATCTCCTCCCTGAATGACGAAGCCTGGTTCAATTCTGTGAAAAGTCAGACCATCGTAAAAACCGTCTTCTATAAGTGATATGAAATTCGCCACCGTATTAGGAGCAACCTTTGGATATAGTTCTGCGATAATTTGGTCATCATTTTCCATCGTAATCGTCACGATTGGGTTCTCATCCACTTCAGGATAATCTGTGACATCGTTCGTGGATTCTTCCCCGTTATCTTGTTCTGTATCATTTTCTTCTGTTTCAGTGTTGCTGCCACAACCGTTTAGGAGGGCAATAAGTAACATGATAGCTAGAAAAGCGATCATCAGCTTGTAGCGATTTCGCAATGATTTCATCTATGTAAGTCACCTCTTTACTATTTTTCTTATACAAGTATAGCATGTTCTCAAAAAAAATCCCTAGTTAGGCTATGAATTAGTCTGATTATTACCAATTACGTAAAATTCGCTCTATTCGTTACCATTTCCCAGATAATAATAGCATCGTTATACTCATCTTACTCTCATCCCACTATATCCTGATTAAACACGCTATACCATGCTTAATCCATTTTGACGTGCGAATCGATTCCTATTAGTCTTATAAAGTACGTGTTTTTACATGAAAAACAGGAGGTGAGAGCATTTATAATCAGAAGGTAAATTCGGCAGCGAGTCCTGCTGAGATAGAAACAAATGTAACATTTCGTAATCCTGTAAAGAAAGATGGCGCAGCGGTTTGGGAACTCATTAAACATACTGGTGTATTGGATTTAAATTCCTCTTATAGCTATTTAATGTGGTGCGATATTTTTTCCGATACATCGGTTGTCGCAATAGATGGGAGAAAAGTATGTGGCTTCATTTCTGGATATCTACATCCAAAAAAGACTGATACGTTATTCATTTGGCAGGTGGCGGTTCATGAGTCAGGTAGAGGAAAAGGGCTGGCCACCAGCATGTTGAGGAATATATTGAAGCGTACTGTATGTGATGAAGTACGATACATTGAGGCAACAGTCTCTCCATCGAATATAGCATCTACTAATCTTTTTAAGGGGCTTGCTCGGGATTTGGATACGAACTGTCTGATTACAGACTATTTTTCCTCGATGGATTTCCCACAGGATGGCCATGAAGATGAGTTATTGTTTAAAATCGGTCCGACCAAAAAATGATAAAGGATGATTTCATGACTACTGCAGTGATACAAGATACGAAAATGAAAACGTTTGAAGAAATGGAATCGGCAGTTCGAAGCTACAGCAGGGGCTGGCCAACTATTTTTAACAAAGCGAAAGGATATAAGCTTTGGGATACAGATGGTAAAGAGTATATTGACTTTTTTGCTGGTGCTGGAACATTAAACTACGGTCATAATGATCAAGCAATGCAGAATAAAATCATTGAATATATACAGAATGACGGGATCATTCACAGCCTCGATATGGGAACGACTCCTAGAAAAAACTTCCTTGAACGCTTCAATGAAGTGATTTTAAAACCTCGTAATCTCGATTATAAAATTATGTTTCCTGGACCCACAGGTACAAATACCGTGGAAAGTGCATTGAAAATTGCTCGTAAGGTAACAGGAAGAGATTCGGTTATTAGCTTTACAAACGCGTTTCACGGGATGACGATTGGCTCCCTTTCGGTTACTGCGAACTCCTTTAAGCGACATGGGGCAGGTGTACCACTACATCATACGGTATCTATGCCTTTTGATGATTATGTCGAAGATCAGGATTCTATTTCATATTTGGAAAGGTTTTTAGAGGATAGTGGAAGTGGTGTAGCCCTACCAGCTGCCATTATATTAGAAACCGTACAGGGCGAAGGTGGTATAAATGCTGCTAGAATGATCTGGCTAAAAAAAGTGGAAGCACTTTGTAAGCGGTGGGATATCTTGTTGATTATTGATGACGTACAGGCTGGCAACGGAAGAACGGGCACCTATTTCAGCTTTGAGCCAGCAGGCATTAAGCCGGATGTGGTTTGTCTATCCAAGTCAATTGGTGGTATTGGTTTGCCTATGGCTATAACTCTGATTAAACCAGAGTATGACCAATGGGGGCCTGGTGAACATAATGGTACCTTCCGTGGAAACAACCTGGCATTTATCGCAGCTACGGAAGCATTGAAAAATTGGGAAAGCGTAGAATTCAGTGAAGCAGTGCAGGAAAAAGCAAATTTCTTGCGAGAAACAGTACAGAAGCTAATTGAAAAATACCCACAGCTAAAAGGAGAAGCCAGAGGCAGAGGCTTGATGCAGGGAATAGCCATTGAAGAGGAAGGGCTTGCTGGCAAAATCTGTGCGGAAGCATTCCAGCGAGGGCTAATCGTGGAAACTTCCGGACCAAATGATGAAGTTGTAAAGTTTCTCCCACCGTTAGTTATTGATAGGGAAGGTCTGGAAAAAGGCTTGTCTATACTAGAAGAAAGCATAATCCAAGTAACCGCATAACAGAGAGACGATAGAAAGGGGAATAATAATGATTGTAAAATCACTTGAAGATATTATCGGTACAGAGGACGAAACATCTGGTGATAACTGGACGAGTCGCAGATTCTTGATGAAGAAAGATAATTGTGGATTCAGTATGAATGATACAATTATTAAAGCTGGTACGGATAATTACTTCTGGTATAAGAATCACATTGAAGCAGTTTACTGTATTGAAGGAGAAGGCGAGATTGAAGAGGTGGAGAACGGAAAGGTACATCCACTAAAGCCGGGGACGATGTATATTCTAGATAAAAATGATAAACATCATTTACGAGCAAAAACGCAAATGCGCATGGTCTGTGTGTTCAATCCCCCTCTAGTTGGAACAGAAACACATAATGAAGAAGGATATTATCCACTACTGACAGAATAGGTTTACAGAGAGAGCACCTGGCCAATTTGGCTAGGTGCTTTTAATCATCTTAAATAACTGGAACTCATAGTAAGGATCCATACGAGCCCCATCCCATAATTCGGAGTATAGTTTAATATAACATATCTCTCGCTATCATACTATTCACGCATAAAAACCCAAGCTAAACCAACGGTCTAATCACCACTTCATTTACATCAACATCAGTTGGCTGCTCAATTGCATAAGCGATCGATCGAGCGATTGCTGCTGCCGGTAAAGCAATACGCCGGTATTCTTTCATAAAATCTATTGTCTCTTTGTGTGTAATGCTATCAGCAAGCTCTGATTCCGTTACACCAGGCGATATAAGCGTCGCCCGAATATTTTGTCCCGCAGTCTCTTGTCGTAACCCGTCCGTAATAGCACGTACTGCGTATTTTGTTGCGGAGTAAACTGTGGCTGTAGGAGATACTTCATAGGCACCGATGGAGGCAACGTTAACGAACTGTCCAAAACCTTGCTCCTTCATAACCGGAAGTCCTGCAGCAATACCATGAAGAACGCCCCGGATATTAACGTCAATCATTCTATTCCATTCTTCGATCTTTAAAGCTTCTAATGGAGAGAGAGGCATTACCCCGGCATTGTTTACAATTGCATCTACCTGTCCGTAACGGCTCTGGGCCAATTTAATGATTTCCTGCATTTCTTCGAGTGCTGTAACGTCAAGTCTTTGTACTGTTACAGAACCTCCATCTTGTTGAATTTTGGATGCCAGGGCTTCCAGCCTTTCTACGCGTCTTGCGCCAATTACAATATTGGCAGATCTGCTAGCAAGTAGACGTGCTGTTTCTTCCCCGATTCCACTGCTGGCACCTGTAATAATAACTGTCCTTCCTTTTAGCGAAGACATTAAAATTCTCCCTCTCCTATTATTTTTCCAGATATAGAACCATTCCTGCGTGGTACAGGACACCATTGATAAAGTCACCGTCTGCTGTAAAGCCTGTGTCATCGATATATTCGATATGATTTCCTTCGATAGTATAACTTCCCTGGTAAGCGTCCTTGCGATCACCTCGGGACTCCTTATACCTTCCGTTTGTCAGTAGTTCATGCCGGATATGGCCATCTTTGGTGACCCACATGCCGACATACGGAGGTGATACTTGCTCGGTGTTCATTTCCATTTCCCCTTTCATTTTCGAGTAGTGCTATGCATCTGGATCTTAATTAGCTTGCATTATTAAATGCCAATAAAGAACTAGTAACTGAATCGAAATTAATGTTCACCTCCAATTGGAATTGATGATTACAGCTTTATTATGAATTAATTTCTAATCAGGGCGGTAGCTGGAATTTACATGATTCTTGCCTAATCCTCTAACTATAGTATAGTAAGGGTAAAAGGAGGAGGACTTGTGAAACGAAATGAAGAATTAATTGAGACAATTAATAAAAGTATACAAGTCGATGGTACTTGGGAGACAGCTATTCCTGGTTTGCGCTTTATTCGCATCTCTCAGATTTCTGAACCGGTATATTCTGTTTACGAGCCTTCTCTATGTATAGTGGCACAAGGTTCAAAAGTAGTCATGCTTGGAAACAAGAGTTTTCAATACGATCCAACTAGCTATTTGACGGCTTCTGTCCACTTGCCAATCACTGGTCAAGTCGTAGAGGCTTCTCCGGAAGCCCCCTATTTAAGTTTGCAGTTACAACTTGATATGATTCAGATTCTTGATATCCTTCAATCGTCGCAACAAACGGAGAGCCTTAGATGTGATTCAAGACGTGGTCTGGTAATTAGTCGGATGAATGAATCGCTTCTCGACGCTGTTTTTCGGCTCGTCCGACTTTTGGACAACCCAGAAGATATTCCAGTGCTTTATGCCGGCCTCTATCGTGAGATCCTTTACCGAATTTTGCAGAGTGAACAGAACAATACCTTGAAGCATTTTGCGCTTATTGGCAGTCAAGCTCAGCGGATTGCAAAGGTGGTTGAGAGGCTAAATCACAATTTCCATCAGCCTATCCGAGTTGAAGAGCTGGCGAAAGAAGTACGAATGAGTTCATCTTCCTTTTATAGTTATTTTAAGGAAGTCACAGGAATGAGCCCGATTCAGTACCAGAAACAGCTTCGTCTTCAGGAAGCTCGCAGGCTATTACTTGCAGAAGAACTAAATGCGGCAGAGGTTTCGTTCCAAGTCGGATACGAAAGTCCCTCACATTTTAGTCGAGAATATACCCGCAAATTCGGTTTACCACCGGGGAAAGACATTCGCCGTCTACGTGAAACTTTATAAGAAATTATTTCATTCTATATTTCCTTTGTGACGAGCACCTTAGAATTATATGGGTAGTGATAAGTGAAGGCTAACTAAAGTCTGGGACACGCTATAATTGTTTTTTAAGTCCTCTTATTCAAAATGAGATGGCTTTTAATGATCACTACCTATGCTCTATGTCCACCAATTTTCTTACTCCGACCAATGGTGATACCTGCGTTTGTATAGCTAGTGGCACGGAGGATGGCGGTCGTGCCAAATTTGTCACGAATGGCATCCATTGCATAGCCAATATCATTTTTCTTAGGTCGATCTTCAAAAAGATCTAGCTGGGTTTCCCCTTTGGCAAATAAATTCCCTAATGTGACGTAGACATGGCGAATATTGCTTTTTCCATCATAAAATTTGCGGAAAAGTTGGAGACAGACGCCATAAACATCCATCGTTACATTTGTCGGAATACTGACAGATTGGGAACGAGAAAAGCCGCCACCTGTTTTCTTTGAATAAGAGACCCCAAGATGAATCGTTCTCCCAGCTTGGTCAGCTGTGCGGGCACGGCGGCATACCTCTTCACATAAATCCAGGATGCAAATAGGGGCCTCTTCTGCCGAATAATCCCTTAAGAGGGAAATACCATGGCCGAAGCCTTTTTGTTCCGTTTTCGTAAAGTTGCCAAACACTGGGCTAAGATCAATTCCCCATGCATGCCAGTACAACTGCTCTCCCATCACACCAAATCGTTTCTTTAGCTGGTCAAGACTGAAACGGGCAATTTGGCCAAGCGTGACAATTCCCATACGATTTAAATTACGTTTCATCCTGCCGCCAATTCCCCAGATTTTTTCCACAGGGAATGGCCAAAGCTTCTCTTCTACATCTTCATAGCGACACTCGGCAATGCCAACTTTTTTTGCATGCAAATCCATCACCACTTTTGCGAGGAATTTATTATCCCCAATCCCAATAGAGCAAGTGATGCCAAAGTTTTCTAAGATATCTTCTTTTATTTTTTCGGCGATTTCCCAACGGGTCCCAAATAATCTTTCCATCCCATTAACCGTTACCCAAACTTCGTCAACAGAATATTGGTGGATGGCTTCCTTTGGTACGTACTGATATAGCAGCTTCGTAATCTCTGATGAAACGTATAAATAGTCTGCCATATGAGCCTGCACGATGTACAACTCGGGGTCATGTTTCGGTAGATCGAAGAAACGGCTAACATTGCTGATACCATATTTTTGCTTTAGTGCCGGCGATGCGGCCAGGACAATACTTCCCGGTCGATCGGGATCCCCGACAACGGCCAGCAGTGCAGACATAGGATCTAGGTTCAATTTTACTGCCTCCACGCTTGCATAGAAGGAGCGCATATCTTCTGTTGTCAATAGTTTGTTTATGATTAGTAAACTATTTAATCTACTGTTACTTTAAAAATTATGATATTGGATTTGATTACTAGATATAGGTATTCAGGGTTGAGGTGACTTTAAAAAATATATTCTAATGACAAATATACTTGGCTTCTAGGAGATTCTATTTAGGATAATGTAAATTTTTTATAGTTATTAATATAGGGTAAGCTAGCTTTGTGAACTGTTACTTAAATTAAAGAGGCAGGATAGTTGAACCAGGATTTACTATACTTATTTGAATGTAGTGTGATAAGCTTTAATTAAAAAGGATGATATAAAGGAAGATTGATATTGAAGAAATTTAAACATAGAATCAAAAGACTTAAGTACAATATAATAAGAGGGAAAAATCATTTAGATTTAAAGGTAAGATTTCCATTATTTAATTGGATAATGTTTATTTTCAGAACATTAGGTATTATTTTTCTGATTATATATATTGGTTTAGTACTTCAATTAACAAAATTAATAAACGTTGGTGTCCTGCAGGAAATACTATCTTACATTCCTATAACTAATTCCGAAACCAATATAAGACTTGTAATAGCTCAAATAAGTATAACGTTTCTGATTCTTACTTTATTTTCTCTTATCTCAAATATAAAAAAAGAAAAGATTTTAGGAACTTCAATTTATAGCATAGCTTTTTCAAATTCGGTAATAAGCAATATTCTTTTCCTAACACCGTTTATATTTGTTCTTTTATTTATAAATTTATACCTGATGATGACTGATCCAGACTCAGGAAGTATTGTCTTCTTATTTTTGTCTTCAATGTTAGCAATAACAATCTTAATTCTAAGAGTGATCACATATACTAATTTTCCAACTTTAACAAGAAACAAGATCATCGCACAATATTACTTGGAAAATAGGAAAATTATAAAAAAGTATGCAAAAGAATCATTTGACCCAACTTATGAATTGTCTAATAATCTATTTGAATTAGTTAACGATACAGTGGAGAGAATCTGGCGTGATGATATCGAATATAAAAGGAATTTAAAAGTTTTCGAAAAGATAACTGATCTATCATTAAGGAATTATGGAAAGGAGATACAGGAAAACCATACAGAGACACTGAACAAACCTGATATTATCTCTTTATGGTCTAATTGTATTAGTGAATTAGTTAAGAAAAGAAAAATAGATGAAGCCTTAGAACAATACAATCAGATGTTAAGGATTTTTATTAAAAACGAAGTAATAATTTCATCATTTCAGATTGGTAATCATTTTGAAGAAATTATGGGTCTTATAGCAATTTCTAAAGACGAAATTACTTCAACACAATACGAAGAAATAAAGAGAGCTATGAAATTAAGTATGGAGTATTGTTATCTTCTATTGAATAACGATCTATCATACACACGACTTGGAAAGCTAAGGAATGATTTATTGAGAACTTGGGGTATTTATGGAAGGTTCTTTGTAGATTATTATAAAATCCTAAATAAGAAAACCGATTTGACTTCTAATAAGCATTTCTATTCCAATATTATACTTGAGTACTTTGAGGATATAAGGATGATGTCAGTCGATCTCTACCACTCTCACCATTTTTATATTCCCCGAAAAGTAAATCCGAAATTGAATAAAGTAGAGGAATATATCAGGGGCCAATATGATGGAGAATTATTATTAATGGGGATACCTTTAAGTGCGCTACTAATAGAATTGATAAAAGAAGAAAAAAAAGCAAGGTTAATGTATTTCTTAAGTGATTTTAACAGCAAATCTATTTATTTAGCCTGTCTTATTGTTGTAGGTAAATTAATTGATTTGCTAAAGAGTACTAACAAAGACGAATTAGAGAAAGTAAAATTCTATTTAAAACTCATTTTAGCCAAGTTGCTAGAATGGAACTACAATAATTTAAAGTACAATACTCATATAATAAAAGAAACGCTTTTAAGAACAGGCGTTTTTCCCTATTATGACGTATGGTTATCTCAAAATCAGTTTGAAGATATAATGAGAGCTAAAAGCGCAATAGAAATGAAGAGGCATAAAGTTGATATACCTTCAATGCAAGTAAAAGATTCATCTATAAGGCAGCTTTATATGTTGATGAAGAACATAAATGTATCTACAATAAATAAAGAGGTAAGAGAACAGCAGTTGGAGATTGCTAAAGAAAAGGGAATACTGCATAGATTAAGATAAATATTGAATTTTGGAATTAATTAATATGCTGCAAAAATTTGTGTGGAAAAAATCCAATTATTGGTAGGATTAGGAGGTTTTATGTTAGTAAAGAGTATAGGAGAAACGGTATAGGGAGTCTATTGGTACAAAGGATTATTGACGAAGCAAAAAGATATTATAAAATTTTGGTTCTTCATACAGATACCCAACAAGCTGATAGATTTTATACTTCTATTGGATTTTCAAAAGAAAATCTTTAACCAAATTCAAGTCATTTTATTGAGTTTAACAGCTAGAGTGTTACTGAGTTAACAGGTGTAATAGTTGAAAAGAGCAACGTGTTAATATATGCGTTGCTCTTTAATATTCAAAAGTATCCCTTAAAATATTTCTAATGAGTGAAATGGGAGTTAATGTTAAACTTGAGACATGTTATTCAACTATCGGGCGTTTGTTCACATCAAGAAACTGAAAAATACCAAACGAACTCTCTAAATTTCGTTACGACATTTTAATGTTCTAAAAAGTTATGTAAAAAACCGAGGTGTTACATATTGTTAAAAAATATAAAACTGGAAAATAGTAAAGGGGGATGAAAAAAACTATGAATGACAATTTGAAAGATAAAATTGTTCAGGATGTAAATGTCTCATATAGTAACTACAAAAGCTTGATTGATAAATATTGGGAAATTGATTGGAGAGAGATTACCTTTCAAAATCGTGTTGTGACTCCACTTTTAGATAAGTTGTTTATTAACGAAAAAGACATATCTATTATTGATATTTCGACACAAAGTGATAGAAATGATACTGATATACATAATACTCGTTTTTACAAAAAAGAAAAGGCTGCATCGCCAGACTTGTTAATAGCTCGTCATTGGAATTATGCCAATAAAAATAATGACGAAATTGAGTATCTTGCTGTCGTAGAAGTAAAATCACCTAAATCAGCCCCTATTTATAACAATAAGAATGACTTCAATGATCGGGTGAAAACTTATTTAGAGGTAAACGACAAAGTAATACTAACTGATTGTATTAAATGGCAATTCTACGAGAAAGAAGATTTGGTGCCAGTAAAAACTATTAACTTGTTTGATGAAAATAATATTTTTTACAGAAAAGTCGGTGAAACTCCTGAGTTTCTAATAGCAGAACTTCAATCCAGCCCTACTTATGTAGGTAACCCTAAAGAATGGGGTCAGTTATGTGAATATTTGCGAGAATTTTTAAAAGGAAATTAACATTCTTTATTTATGAAACCCTGCACTTAAAAAATCGTGTGCTTTAGTGAAATGAATTGTATGCTATTTGGCTGTCTTGGATACTGACAATAATATAAGTTTTGTTATACTAACATGAAACAAAAAATATAATTTTATAAGAAGGTGTTAAAAATAGAAGCCACAAAAATTATTGAAGTTATGGATAAACTTGACGATTTGCCCTATCAAAAAATACTGTTTGACGGTACATGGGGTGTCGGAAAAACAAAGCATATAATTGAATCAATAGAAAACAAAAATAATATTCACTATATTTCATTGTTTGGAAAAAGAGATATAAATGCTTTATATCAAGAATTATATTATCTCTTATTATCCAAACATGAAGTTAAATTTAAAAAGATATTAAATCATATGGGGAAAATAAATTTATCTAAATTTGGATTTAATATATCAATACCATTGATCTCCGATATATTTAAAGATATTCATAAAAGGTTGAAGACTAAATCAAATATAACTATTATTATCGATGATTTAGAAAGGAAAAGTAATGATTTTGATCTTAAAGAAATATTTGGTTTTATAGATTCTATTACAAAACCAAATAAGGAGATTAAAATTGTTTTAGTAGCCTCCTCGGATAATTTTTCTGATACGACTAAGAAAACATTCAAAGAATACGCCGAAAAATCTATAGATCGTATCTACAAAATTACTACTTATTCAGGAGATGCACCCCAAAAAATAATGGGAGATACTATTTGGCCAAAAATTAGTGAGATTTATCTAGATAATGAGTTTAGGAATTTACGTACCTTAGAAAAAACAGATTTATTTATAAAAGAAGTAATCTATGAAATAGATCATTTTGATGTATTTACCGATAGATTTAATAAGGAAGATATTTATAAGATTTGCTTTTCTGTTGTTTTATTTGTAGTGGAGCATAAAAGTGAAATGAAGTTATTGCCAAAAAATGATGAGGGAAATCTTGATACATTTTATGAGGCGTATAATTCAGAAGATAATATTCCGAATTATATATGGCATTATATATTAAAAAAGAATTTAAATAATAGTATGATGCAAAATTTTACACCGATTATTTTAGAATGGTTTTTAACAGGTGATTTTTCCAAAGATCAATTTAAAGAAATAGCCAAACAGGTTAATACATATGTAGAAACAAGAACTCAATTATTAACTCCTTTATTTATGTCAGACGAACAAATAAAGAAAGAGATTGAGGATTTTTCATCATTTATTGAAAATGTAGATGAAACCATACCTATGAATGGTTATTTACAACGATTGGATGAATTAGCAGATATATCTGAAAAATTAAATTTTGATTTTAAATATACAATTGATGAAGTTGTTGACTGGATAATGAATAATAAAGGTTTTAATAATTATGATGATAATTATTTTGATGCTTTTATAAAAAGAGAATCTAGTTTTGTAAATAAAGTTATATCAACGTTGCAAATTACGGTAAAGAACCATGAAAGAGATAGACTTTTAAGTGAAATGGTCGTAAATACACAAAAACAAAATTTCACCCAAAATGAAATAGATAAAATAGCTGAATTTAAAAGGTTTATCGCTAGATTGAAAAATGATGAGAATGAAGATATAAATAAAGTAATAATAACAATGAAAAGTAATAAATGGTTTCTACCATTACCTCTGGGGGAGATATCGCATTCTCATTGGACTTATTGTCATGAAGTATTTAAATGTATTGTAGATATGGGGAGCTGGGGAGAAGAAAGAACTTTAATAGAGGGCGCAGGTCAATATTTCAAACAAGAAATTAATAATTATTCAGATAAAGTATTTAAATATCGATTAGAGCATTTAATTAAGCAATACTTTTAACAAAATGATTAAAAGTATTACAATAAATTACCGAACAGAAACCAGTTGTGTAGGTGCAAAAAAGAAGTACAGAGTTGTGCAAGGAAAACGTAAATAACTCTGCACATCTTTTTCAGAAAAAAGCCTTGCCAGCCATACCGTAGGTTTTGTCGAATCTAACAGAGTGATGGTCAAGAGGATTAATAGCACTGACTAACAATGACTAACAATACTCATATCAAAAGTTTACGAAACCAGAAAGACGTATCTATATTTCGTCTCTTTCATCCATATGAGCAAGTAATTCTTTTGCAAATTTATGTATTAATTTAATGTCACTAATATCTCGTTTTCGAAGTAAGTTTACATGTATATCTAATATTTCGTTTATGTTAGTACTATTTGCTGTATTGATATCACTAAAATCAAAAAGAGTTGCTGAAGATATATTTAAAGAGTTTATAATTTTCTCTAAAGTGAGTAATGAAATGTTCCTTTCCCCACGTTCGATACCACCTATATATGAATGTTGTAATTCTGCTTTCTCTGCAAGCACCTCTTGTGTTAGGCCTTGGGCTTTTCTAATTATACGAATTCTTTCTCCAACTAACTTTAGAAAATCTGACATGTATATCACCTCTCTCTTAGACTAAGAAAGGGGTAAAAATTATATAAGATGTATAAAATATAAAAATAAGCAAATATTGTACTTATAAGTATCTAAAGGAGGATTATATGTCTCTAATAAGAGCAGAAGTAAAAATTAAAGGAATTAGACCATTACTATTTAATAATTTCACCATTAATTCGATTCCTCTTATAAAAGAAGAAAAACCAGGTGTTGCTGGAAATAATCCTGAAGAATGGAAGAAGACCTACCAGGTAACTTCGGAAGGTCAGTTATACCTTAATCCTGATTATATTTTTTCTTGTATAAGATCTGGAGCAAGATATACACCTAAAGGTAGAGGAACAATGGAATCTATAGTATCTGCATCATTACAAGTTATCGATGAGAGAATTCTCTTGAATAGATTTGTACCAAATGAAGATGAATTAACTAATGATAATTCAAAAGATGTATATATCGATGTAAGACCAGTTTCGAGAAGAGGAGTAAAGAACATTAGATATCGTTTGGCAAGTTCAGCAGGATGGGAATCGAAGTTTGTAATCATGTGGGAGAATACCCTAATAAATCGTCAACAAATGGAAGCATTTTGTTTGGATGCTGGGGCATTTGCCGGACTCGGAGATGGAAGAAAAATTGGGTACGGAAGGTTTGAGGTAGTAAACTTCAATATCTTGAGAGAAAAATTAAATGCCTAAAATAAGACCACCTAGAGAAACTTGGTTTAAAATTATCCGACCAATTGTTTGGAAAAGAGACGGTGGAGTTTGTTGTAATTGTGGTGTTCAACTATTATTATATGAATGCCATATAGATCATATTATAAGCGGGGTGAAAGGCAGTAATAAATTGCAGAATTTGAGGACGCTTTGCAAAAAATGTCACGTACTTCGATTAGATCATAATCATAGAGGAATGATACAAGCTGCAATTAAAAATGAGCTAATTCCGCCAAATTGGAGGAACATGGTTTGGGATGAAGACAAAGAGTAGAAACGGTATCAGTTACCGTTCAATAAGGGTGACCTCCTTATTGCTGATGATATAGGTCAATTTGGTTCGACTAGGTTGGGTCAGGTCCGGTGCGCTTCGGTATAGTATGGCACGTTAAGGTTCGGTACGGTGAAATACATAACAAGCATCATGAAATTTTAGATTCGGTATAAACTAACACGTCAACGGTGAAAGCTATTAAGTTAATTAGCACAATAGAAACTGTGATAGAAATTTTATACTTCGAGTAGACTATACTGTGCAATATAACGTCTCTGGTATAAAAATGTAGTTATAGTAAAGCGATTTTATAATTAATTTCTGCGATCGGACCAGATTATTGAATAATGGATTGTACATTATTATCAACAATTTAAAACGATGGCTTGTATCATAAGTAACTGAGATCTTTCTTGATTCAGATAACATTTATATGAATGTGGCATGAGATATCTTTCGGGTTTGGAGATTCATACAATAACCAAGTTTGGGCAAAGTATATTAATATATTTTTAGCTGATTCAATAAGTTCATTATTATCCATATTCGACAAAAGAAAAAAGCTCTCTAATTGAGAGCTTTCGGATAAATCTTGTTACTCATTGTGTCCTTTTATAAAGTTGTATAGAACTTGACTTAATTTCTGGGCTTCTTCACTTAATTGAGCATACGTAGTTATATGATCAATAGCTTTTTTGCAGAAATCCAACTTATTTACTATAGTTCCTGAATCTGCAGCGTAACTACCTCTTCTTTTCCTAGCCCCTTCTTCAAAAAGAGAATTTATAAAGGTACCTAAATACATGTTATTGTATTCTTCTTGAGTAAAGTCTTTTTTGGCTAGGTGTTCTAGTGTACTCTTTTCATACTCAGCAATTACCTTTCTAATTGTATCTGCGGAAAGTATATTCTCAATTTCTTTACATTCCAAACAATAATACCTTTCTCCTAGAATTTCTTTTAACTTTTCTTGTCGTGGGCGCTTATCATCACCGTCTTTGTCTGAAATCAAAAAAAGAGTGCTACAGATTTTTTCAGCATTCATAGAAGCATGTCTAGCATCAGCTTCTGTTTCATTTTCTAAGAATGACCAATGAGTTATATTGCCACCACTATATTCAACGAATGAATAGTGTATATCCTCTTTAAATTGTTTTAAAGAAGAGTGGTATTCTTGAAATACTTTTAGAAACTGTCTTATATAGAACCTGTCTGTAATACCTTCAACCCATATGGTACAGTTAGATAGAAGAACAGCTGAATTTCTAACTCCAAGTTCTTGTAACACGCTCTTGTCCTCATTACTAACATTTTCTATAGAGAAAGCTGCATCTAGTTCTTCAGTAGGGCTTCCGGAATGTTCTCCTAATTCTTTGTTGAATTTATATACGGATATCATATCTATATCAAGTGTCATATCTAAAAAATGATTTGAATGGGTTGTGAAGAAAAATTGGTGATGTGAAAATTGCTCATCCATAATAACCTCAATAAATTTCCTCTGCATACCTGGATGTAAATACAACTCAGGTTCCTCGATAAATAATAGCAAGTTTTCTTCTAAAAACTTAAATAACGGGAATGTTAGGATGATTAGGGATTGTATGCCATCCCCTAATTCAAATATGTTTTTTTCTTTTTCTGTCCCTATTTTCACTTTTATAACATCGGAATCTCTAACGGGTGTAAGTGTAACTTGTTGTCTATCGAAGAAGCTTTCCGACAAGAATTCTTGAAATTTCAGCATGTTATATCTTTGTTGGACAGTTCCTAATAACATGTCTGTTATTTCATCATAGAGATTAAGCCCAGTGTGTATTTCTAATGCTTTCGAAGCTTCTTTGAAATAATCGTTTTTCGTTCTTTCTTTATAAACATCTTTCCCGGTATCGATTGTATCTGAATATCCTCTAAGGCCACGTAAAGTGGGTATATAAACACGTTTAAAATTTATTTTATAACTTGTTCTACCGGAAGGGGGTATTTCAACAATTTTTGATTGGTATACATTAGGTAATGCTTTTAAGTTAGCTATTAACTGATCCATTAACTGATCACGTGTATCTGCTGCTCTTGCAGTGGCTGTATTTATAGTCACAATCGATGACGTATTCAGTTCATTTATTTCATCAACTAATCTATAAAAGTCCTTAAATAAATCCCTATCTTCCTTTAAAAATGGGGTAAGTCTTGAATCTTCAATCTCACTAATTAATTCGTTTAAATTAAGATTACCGATTCCCCCTAGAGAACTTTTTGTTATAAGGCTTATTATTGCATCCGTGAATTCGATTAGGTTATTATAATACTTCTCAACGTCTACCATTTCTTCTGGAGGCAGAAAGGAAAGACTTCCATCGATTGCAAATATTCTTCTAAGGAATCTACTTTTACCTGAATTATTAGATCCTACAAAAATATTGACTTTCGACAGGTTATTAAGAACATTTAATTTATATTCGTTTCGTAAATTACTATTAACACTTAGTGTTTTTATGTGATGTCCCAAATTACTCACTCATTTCCTGTAAATGTTAATATTAATTATAAGCTATTTCTCGGAAAATTTATCGTTGATGTGATTTTTTTGAATACTTATTTAAAATAGGAATGATAAGATATTCAATCACAGGGCAAATCTTTAAGGAGAAGCAACTAACAAAAAGTCTTTTACTTCGTAGTGCAACCATACTATTCATTAGCTAAATTCCTCGATAAAAATAAGAAGATTAAGCTTTTCATCTTTAAATTATATTTAATCTATGGTGTACGCATTGACATCAAATGTTAAATTCTACGGCAATTATTGGTGAAGAACATGGCAAAGATAATACATTCTTATCGCCGTAATCAATAAGAAAGAAAAAGCCTAATTTCTCCTATTAGCTTAGCGAGTTATTCGATTAAAAAATTCGCCAAAAGAATTAGGAAGCACGGTTAGAAAAGGAATTGGAAGTTATGTAGGAGGAAAACTACCGATCTCTTTAATAAAGAAAAACTTATATATCTAAGGAATTATATTTCAAAAAGAGTGCAAGAAGTATTGCACCAATGGGTGCTTATCATAAAGAAAGATAAGCACCTTCTTTGGTGAAACTAAAAATCCCTATATCATAAATAGAAGGGCAGGACAGTTTATTTTTTGAGGTCCTCTAGTTCATTTTTTATTTTTAAATTTAAATCATCTATAATAGATGAATATTTTAAAGTGCAATTAATAATTCTTTCTTCTATATTTTTAAAAGTAGTAACCTCTTTTGGGAAATATCTTCTACCTTCCTTCTCTTCATGGTATCTATCATAAACCATGTTACCAATATCAAGAAAATCAGTCTCATGAATTTCTTTTATTTTATCCGAGTATTTTCCTTCAATAAAGACCAAATTTACTAAGATTCTCCTGTAAATTCTACCATGGTTCTCTTGGTGCTGATCTTGTTTTATTTTAAATTCAACTGGTGTTATTTCCCCTTTTTCTAAAGATACCATCCTACCTAATATACTAGCAATTTCTCTATTTAAATGAGAAGTATCAAGAGAAATTTCTTGCAGCTTGTTTATTTTCAATTCATTTAGATAAAATTTTTTTTGCGTTTGAACTGTCCATTTTTTAGTAAATATACTACCTAAATATGCACCAATTATACCTACGGTAAGACTAGTAACAAAAGTCGGCAGTATATCTTTAACAACTTCTATATACTCTATAAATTCTATATGTTCCATAAGCATTCTCCTAAACTGCATTAATTACTTCAATACATGTTAATACGTTAGAAGCTCGCATTAAGATTCACTTTTGCTTAAATCCTTACTTACTATTGTTGAACTAACGAGTGCTTTAGTTCAACAAAAGTTATAATTCTAAATGGAATTTTTTATCACAGTACAAGAATACTGGAAATAATTTAAACATCTAGAACACGATCACTTTTTGGGTGTTCGTCTTTCTTATTCGAACCCACTGTGCAAGAGATTTTTCCACTCGGTTAATGACAGTACAAATTTCGAATCAATTACTGGCCGAAAAACTGGATATTGAGCACTGGAGCCAGTCTATGGAGATACGAATTCCGCACTCCCAGCAACAGCCTCCCCTACAAAATGGTATAATAGACATATTCTTATAGAACGAAGGAGGCTTCTATGTTGGGTTCGTGGAAAGGTAGGTGGAAGAGGTGGGTGGTTTGTTCGTTGGAGAAGATTATCGGCAAATTAAAAGACCCTCCTGTTACACCCTTATATGATGATTTGACGCCAAATGATGATATTGATAAGGATGGCATTTATGCTAGGGCCATTCGGTCTGGCTTAGAAAATGAGAAGGTACAAAACATTGCGATTACCGGTCCGTATGGCTCGGGAAAAAGTAGTATTTTGAAAACCTTTGAGAAAAATCACAAGCAGACCTATCACTTTTTGAACATTTCTCTTGCAACCTTTGGGAGTAAAATCAACATACCATCTGGCAATAACGAAGTAGGGGGCGGCCTGGAGGATGAACGAGCGTTAGAAAAGAGTATCCTTCAGCAAATGATATATAGAGTCCGGGATAGGACTATCCCATTCTCTAGGTTCAGAAAGATTAAACATATGAAGAGTAGACAAACGATTCAGCAGCTCTTCTTATTTCTCGCTTTTATTGCAGGGGCTATCTATTTTTTTGTCCCAAATCTATTTGGGACACTCTATGAAAATACTGTCCTCAATCAGAGTGAGGAAACGTTGTCATTGATGGGATCTATTCTATTGCTCTTTTTCATTAGTGTCTATGGTTTTTTCCTGTTAAAACAAATGTACCGATTTTTGCGTGGCAACTTCAATTTTAATAAGGTAACAATTGCGAATGCTTCACTAGAGATGGATAAAACCAATTTTGACAATTCGATTTTTGATAGGTTCATTGATGAAATCCTTTATTTCTTTCAAGCAACTAAATATGATGTTGTGCTATTTGAGGACCTAGATCGGTTTGATAGTCTTGACATTTTTGAACGGTTAAGGGAGCTCAATGCACTTATTAATAATTCCGAGCTTGTAAAAAGGCGCGTAGTTTTTATTTATGCAATTAAGGATGATATCTTTGGCCAGATAGATACAGTTGAACATAGCCGCAACCGGACAAAGTTTTTTGATTTCATCATCCCTGTAATTCCAATTCTACATGCTTCCAATTCCGTGGAGGTGTTACATGACAGATTAATAGAGTCTCCATATATTGACGATATAGATCCGAATTTCCTCCAGGATGTTAGCCTCTATGTAGATGATATGCGGATTCTAAAAAATATTTATACGGAGTTCGATATTTATAAGAAAAAACTTGGGGGAGACCTTGAACTTGATACGAACAAGCTGCTCGGGTTGATCATTTATAAAAATCTGTATCCGGCTGATTTTTCCCAACTCCAATATAGTCGGGGGCTTGTTTATCAAATGATGAAGCAGAAGGATACGATCATTGAGCAACAATTGACGGTGCTTGATGACAGAATAAAACAGATGGAGGAGAAAATTGAAGCGACAAAGGAAGAACAGCTGATTTCTATCGAGGAATTGCAGCAGATCTATTTACTAGGCTTGAATGCTAGAACAGGTAGTTATAATCAGTATATTCGAATTAACTCTACTAACTTTGGGAACAACGCAACCATTACGGCGAGTTTTTTTGAACAATTAAAGAATGCGCAACACGTCAGTTATAACATCGGAAATGGCAATAAAACTGGCACTATTGATGAAATCGCAACAGTGTTTGGTTCGAAAGACAATTACTTTGAAAGAGAAACAAGTATTGAATTAAAAAAGGAAGACAAACTGGAGGCCCTTAAGCAGCAAATCTCGCAATTAAAACGTGAGAAAACGGAAGTTTATGATTTATCCTTAAAAGAACTGATTGCTAAAAGCGACACGGAAGTATTCCCAGCAGAGCTGTTGAAGAAGGATCTGCTCGTTTATCTCTTGCGGCATGGATATATCGATGATACTTACCATCATTATATTTCATATTTCTACCCGGGTAGTTTGACCAAAAGGGATATGGACTTTATTCTTAGCGTTAAAAATTATAAGGCTCGTGACTTCTCGTATTCCTTACAACATGTCGAAAAAATTATTTCGCGCCTAAGAATTAGTGAATTTAAACAGTCAGAAATACTCAATTTTGATTTAGTGGATTTTATTCTAGAAAAAAACCAGTATCAGGAACTTTTCAAGGTGATCCTGGACCAATTGACGAACGAAAAGGACACTTCCTTTCAATTCATTACTGGATTTAAGGAAAGAACAGTACATAAACAATCGTTTATAAAAGCGCTTTGTCGTAACTGGGATAATATATGGGTGTATATCGAGGAAGCATCTAACCTATCAGATGAGGAGATTCAAGTCTTTTTAGCGGATATTCTGCTTTTCGCTGATGTCGCCGATATTGAGGAACTCAATAAGGAGGACAAACTGTCAGCCTATCTTGCAGATCTTGAGGATTATCTCAAGGTGGCAGAGGATTTACCATCCGTAAAAGAACAAGCCATTCTCTCCAGGATCCTGGTCAAATTTACAAATACAGCGCACCTCAGACCGAAGGAGGAATTGTTTAATTATGTTGTAGAGAAAAATCTTTATCAAATTAATAAGCAAACACTGTCTGATATTTTACAGGGAAAAGTTAGCAACTTAACTTATTCTGCTATAGTGGATGCAAATGTAGAAAATGTCCTTGCTTACATTGACCAAAATATAAATGTGTTTGTCAGTGAGGTTTTGTTGGGTCAAGAAATCAGCCAGGAGACAGAAGATGAAATCATAGAATTATTAAATAGAAACGATCTATATAAGAGCTTAAAGGAGCGCATTATTGACCAGCAAGCCTTGCAGATTCAAGATATTACCGAGGTCGATCAGGAATTGTGGAAGGTTCTACTAGAAAAAGATAAACTTACTACCAGCTGGCACAATGTTTTTCATTATTTCAAAGTGAGACAAACCTTTGACGAGACAATGGTTGACTACCTAAATGATCCCTACCACGCCAGCGAACTTGCTAAGTACCGTTTAGCAGATGAGGATGCGATGGAGAAAGAGGACCGCCATATGCTTTCAGAAGAGATCATGAAATCCGAGGAGATTAAAAATGCTTCGTTTGAAAAGTTAGCAGCCAGTATCACAAAATGGAATTTCTATACAACAAATGGTTTACCTGAAGCTCGCGTAAGAATCATGATTAAAAATAAGGTATTATCTTTAACAGTGGAAAACTATGAGGATATTAAAGCGAATCACCCCGAATTACATTTGTTTTTAATCGAGGAAAATATAGAGAGGTTTGTCAATCATCAGGACGATTATGCCCTTAATCTAGAGGAAATCGATGCGTTATTCCACTCTGATGTTCTCGACACCTACAAAAAGAATCTGGTGAAACAAATCGATCCTGTGATCTTATCAGAATCAGACGAGGCGCTCGATTTTGCGGTAGAAGTAGCCGAGTTTATCGTTTATCAGGGTATGGAGGCTGGCGCAGCATTAACAGACGCTCTGTTCGCCTTCGATATTACAAAGAAATGCAAGATAAGGCTTTTAACAAGCCAGGTGAAAACCTTGGAACAGGATAAAATCACAGAGTTATTAAAAGCGCTCGGCCCCCCTTATGCTGACATCACGGAAGGTGGAAAAAGACCAACCATTCTCAATAACGATCTGAATAAAGCACTACTAAGTGAGTTGGATAGAAATAACTATATCTCACAGTTTAAACCAGAAGAGAAAAGACTTAGGGTGTTTACGTATATGAGATAAAAGTTCACTCTATGCACCTGGTTGGCTGGTATGAGTTCGGTATTCCACTGAGCTCAATCCAGCCAATTTTTTTCTGATCGTTCATGGTAGGTACCAGTAGATATATTCTTCAATCCACCTACTTAAGTCCTTATAGCTTACTAATTTCCCCGTAATACGCTTCTTGCTTGAAACGCCAAAGAAATTCTCCATCAAAGTGTTACCTTACAATTGTAAATTTGTAATTTACTGATGTTCTCCCTAGCGTGTGTTTTTTGAATTTTGTTGGGAGAACTCTTATTTCGGCTCTAGTTACAATAATTACTAAAATTTCCATTTAAATTTTATTATTATTTATTGAATAAAGAACATATATTCGCATATAATATAAATGCAAACACTCGTTCCCTTTAATTTGGAGGTTTCTTATGAAAAAAGTTATTTTTTTAGTAGATATGCAAACGTTCTATGCTTCTGTTGAGAAAGCAGATAACCCAAAGTTTCAAGGTAAGCCTTTAATTGTATCTGGAGACCCAGAAAGAAGAAGTGGCATTATTTTAGCTGCATGTCCATTGGCAAAGGAGGCTGGAGTAAAAACTGCCGAACCATTGTGGCAGGCTAAAATAAAGTGCTCAGAAGCAATTATTGTAAGGCCCCGTATGCAACGATATATTGAGGTTTCATACCAAATTACACAGATATTAGAGCAGTTTACCGACCTGGTTGAAGCCTTTTCTATAGACGAGCAATTCCTAGACGTTACAGGTAGTCAACGGTTATTTGGGGATCCCTTAGAGATTGCTCAAAGACTTCAAATCGCAATCCAGGAGGGTACTGGTGTATATAGCCGAATCGGTATTGGTCCAAACAAGGTGCTGGCAAAAATTGCTTGTGATGCTTTTGCAAAGAAAAATAAAGAGGGTATTTTCCAATTAGATTCTGCAAATATGAAAGAACAAATGTGGCCACTCCCCATTGGAAAAATGTTTGGTGTCGGGAGTCGAATGGAACATCATTTAGGGCGAATGGGTATTCAGAGAATTGGTCAGTTAGCACAATTTCCTGTTCATATCCTTAAAAAGAGATGGGGGATTAATGGAGAGGTTTTATGGCAAATTGCGAACGGCATTGACTACTCACCTGTAACAGTAAATACCCATGTAAACCAAAAGGCCATTGGTCATCAAACAACCTTACCGAGGGACTATGGAACACTCGAAGAAATTAAAGTAATACTGTTGGAGCTAAGTGAAGAAGTTGCCCAACGAGTTCGAGCGAAAAACTATCGGGGTAATACTGTATCGGTGGGAGTAAGGGGAGCTGATTTTGAGAACCCTACTGGCTTCCATCGGCAAGTGAAATTAACAACACCTACTAATTTTGGGATGGACATTTTTAAAGCTGCTTTTAAATTATTTTGTACACATTGGGATAGATTACCGATAAGAAGTGCAGGTATTACATTATCTCAATTGCAATCAGCAGATTCATTTCAGTTAAGTCTTTTTGACTTTTCCATGAGAAAAGAAGAATTAAACCAAGCAATGGATGTAATCCGTTCTAAATATGGTCAAACAGCTATTGTCCGTGCGTCTTCACTAACTAAATCAGGTCAAGCTTTTGCCCGAGCTGAAAAAATTGGTGGTCACTATAAATAACCTTAATATAGGAGGAAGCTAAAGTGAAACTTAACAAACTTACCCCAGGTTCTAATTTATTATGGGAGTCAAGCCGGATGGTGTTACCTGAACATAAAGAAGTGCTTCAACAACACCAAAAAGAGCTACACAAAACAACAAAACCTATTCTTGATGAACAACAAATTGAATTATTTTCTCACAGTATTGGGGAGGCTATGAAACGAAATAAAGATGTTAAGATGCAGATCTTCAATCTATACGAGGACACCTATATTGTTGGGAAAGTAAAGAAAATATCACCTGAACGGGATAAAGTACTAATAAAATGCAAAGACAGAGACGAGTGGATTAATTTCAATGAAATTTTAGACATATCTTTTCTTTAAAATGATGAAGACATTGAATTAGTCAATGTCTTCATCCCCATATAAGGACTGGTCTGTAAGATCAGAGGTGTCAATACCGAGAACATGTAGTTTACGAAGAAGGCGAAGGTTATGGAGAAGGAGCCTCTGATGTTTTTCTTTAAGTTCTTCATAATCACCACGGTAGACATTGGCTCTTGCTTTTTCTTTTTCTATTAACTGAGTTAATCTGGTAATCTGATTATCACCTTTTTGGAGCTTTTTCTCTAAATGAATTATTTCTTTTTCTAATTGTTGCTTTTCTTGATTATAATGTTCGGACTCCTTCTTAGCTTTTCTTTCTTTTTCAGATTTAGACCAGTTTTTATCCCACAAAATCCGTAAATGGGGCTTATATAAAGCTGCCCTACTTAAACCAGCGATGTCAGCTAGCTTGACTGCTGTAATACGACAATGTGGTCCTTCTAAATCCTTAAGGTATTGTAGTGCCCAACTTACACGTTCGATACTATCTTCACGCTTTTTCTGTTGTAACAATTGTAACCCTTCATTAGGCATATATTTCACTCCCAAACTGGAGGAGTATTAAATTTATCAAGTTGTTCTTGGAGCTTCTCCTCTTTAAAATGTTCAATTCCATTTTTACAAATTTTTAAGATGCGTTCTAAATAACTTACATTCCGAATAGCATTTTCAAAATGTGCAGCACGTTTAGTGTCTCCAGATGTTCGGTCAACCACATCCATCCAGTACTCGTATTCAGCTTTATAATCCTTTAAATATTCCAATTTGGGTACGAACCAATCACAAGCATAACACTCAAAATGAACTGAAGTTCCCTTTGGGTTACAACCAGTTATATCACTACAGATACCGACACCTTTTTTTCCATTAGCCTCCCATGTAAGATAACGCCTTGGGTCCCTTGAAAGTTGTTTTGTAGTACGTTCATCAAGATTCATTATTTTCCCACGAAATTCAACTGGACTGACATTAGAAGAACGAAGGTTCTCGATACCAAGGTGGATTTCCTTATGTTTTTCAATAAGTTGATGTGTATAGTGCTTAGGCATTACCTCATTCTTGTGTCCAGTTAGCCGTCGAATTTGTTCCATAGTATAACCTACAGCATAAGCACGATCCGTTACTGCATTATGACGAAATTGGTGTGACGTAGGAATAATAAGTTGGTTTAAATCGTCTCGAAAATCTAAAATTTCAGCAAGTTGTTTAAATAATGCATTAATTTTATGTTTTTTCAAGTGAAATATTTGGTCATAATAGCGTACACTAGGCTTATCTCCGTTATTTTTAAACCCCCATTGTTGAACAATAAATAAAAAATCAGTTCTTATATCTTCTTCTATATTATTTTTCAGCAACAATTCTTCCGTTTGCTCTTGAAGTTGTTGGATTAGATTAATTACGTATTTCCCATGGCCACTGTATGCTACAGGTATGGTTTTAATTTCTTCTTGAATAAAACCACCGCTTTGCTTAGTAGTTGGGATCTGGATTAAGTACTCACTGTAAAACGATTTCAAACAATCCCTTCTCATAGAAAGTAATTCAGAAATACGGTTTGGAAAGGAACGTATTAACCAATAGAATGTACGAAATTCGAGAGGAATAGGGATATCTTGATCTTTCATTACCCGATCCCAAGAGCGTATAACTTTTTTAGGAATAGGCTTTCTCTTACTTTTTTCTTTAATATATCGAAAAGGATTAATGTTCTTAGTTGGAACAGTATTGGGTGTATCATCAAAATCAGTAAGTTTCATAAAAAAATCTTGAATAGCAGCGTAATATCCCTGTTTAACGTATGTAGCAGAGTTTTTTAGTCTTAATTGATATTCGTAAGCGTTCACATGAGACCGTGTAATCTCTGCTATAGTTAATTCAAGATAGGTCTTATCAATGAATTTAAGAAATTGTGATATCTTGTTACATTTGGTTCTAATAACTCTTGGAAGACCGGTTGATAATAATGCATAATATTTTAATTCATTTTTGTACTGGATAGGTACTTGATAAAAATTCACTATGAAATCTTCTTTTCTTAAGGGGTTATCATTCTTTTTGCTATAATACCACTTATCATCTTCAAATGAGAAATCACCTAATTGGTTTATTCGGTTCTTAAGTAATTCCTCCAGGCTCTGTTTGTTGTAAAGAGGCAAGGTTTCAAACACCAAATTATTTTTCGTCATACTTTGGCATCCTTTCTTTTATAAATGATTCTATTTTATTAATTGTATCAGCATACAAGGAAAGTAAATGGTTTTCAGCTTGATAATCTCGGTAGACCTCATAGTTATGAATACCTTGTTTTTTCATTATTTGAATCATGTCTTCCAGGTAAGCTTTTTGCTCAACATAGAGTTTACGCCACATCGGTAACTTTTGAGGGCCTGTTAAAAGCAAAGAGCAACCAACACATGAGCGTTTCTGACAAGGGCCAAAAGATACATGCTTTAGGCAACTACCATGCCCTTCAGGAGTTTCGCGTGAACCCGTCAAAATTTCCTTCTTCAGTTGTTCAAATTCAGTTGTGGTATAAGCTCTACGAATTTCCTCATCAATGTCATCAAAGAGTTTTTCAAATAATTCACGATCTAATTCTGCAATCTTAAGTGCATCAACATCTTGATAATATTGACGAGTTGTATTTTCATTTTGATGACCAAGGATTTCACCGACATCTGCTATTGAACTGCCGGATGTAAGAAGCTTAACGGCTAAAGTTTTTCTACACTGGTGGTTTGTATAATGCCAATAATGACCATTAACATCCTTAATACTGTGTCGTTTAATACATCTATTGATAGAATTTGCAATCGTAGTTCCTTGGTGCCCAGTAATAGTCATATCTTTGTCGTGTCGTCGACTGTTTGCTAATTTCACAAAAATAAATGGCGTTTTCCCAGTAACACGTAACAATTCCGTCTCCATGATTTGTAGTTGAATTATATCAACCACTTCTTGACTTAAGAGGGGGACACTGTGGTAATCTTCAAGTCCTGATTTCCTGCGTTGTTTAAAAGTTTTGCTCGGAATGAAATTTATATAGTGAAGTTTTTCCTTTTCATTGAATGTTAAGCAATCACTTTTAAGTTTTAATACGTCTCCAGCCCTCATTCCTGTATGCATCATGATAAGCCATGTTCTTTGCACGTGAACAGGGCAATCATGAATAACAGCTGATATTTGTTTTACAACCTCATCTGGAATATATACACTGTTCTTGGTAAAACCGTCAACATTAGAAAATATAATACGTCGAAACGGATTACGAAGGGAGGATCGATTGCTTTTTTCTTTCAACCAGTCAAATAATATCCTTAGTTCACTAAAAGCATCACTAATTGAGCTTATGTTATATTTTCTTCTTCCATTGGTAGCTTTCATCAGTTGAAGACAATCGAGAATTTGTAATGATTCAACATATGTTATATCAAGAAATGAAGTATATTTTACACCGATAATTTTAATCGCATTCGTTACACGACATAATGTGTGGTACCTTCTGGAAAGAGCCTTAGGTGATTCTCCATTCTCATACCAATAAAGTAAGTAATGTTGTACTTCAAGTTTCATTTCGTAGAGGTTCGAAAAATCTATATTAATTACTCGAGTTGTTTGTACATCGATATAAGGAATGGTCCAATTATTAGCTCCAATCTCCATACTAAGTTGTTGATTATTTTTCTCGTTAGCGTCTCGCCAAGCTTTTATGATATTTATGATGAATTCCTGTTGTTGTAAATTTAACCAGGGAAATTCAATTCTTACCTGTATTGCAGTGATTAGAAGTGCATGAAAACTTACTGTTCTTCCCTCATGTGCCAAAAGATCCATGCAATGATTAAGGTAAGCTTTAAACTCTTTAGACAATTCACAAGTGGCTAATTTAAAGAACTGTTCAAATTTAATGGTTTTATAAATTTTATATATTTTTTTACTAGACCGTTTATTTAGTGCATTTGTCAATACTGATTTAACAACATTATTAAACTGATTCATACCATCATTAAAGGGTGAACTGTCTCTAAGTAATACTCCCAAGTAGTTAGTTTCTTTACTGTATGGGCTTAAAAATTTGCAAAAAGCACTTTTTGTGAAATGAGTTCCTTCTTCTAAGAATTTCTCACCAACCTTTACGAAGAGATTTACAAATCGATCATTAAAATATGAATGTTCTGAAATTTTATATAATACTCGAGGTGTGTTCTCACCAAATTTTTCTGGTAATCTAGATATGATTTCTATATCTTGTATACTTAGAGCTTCATCCAAGGCTGAAATATATTGTTTCAGCAACTGAAATCCCTTTTTCCAATGGAGTGATATCTCAGTATTATTAAGCAAAATTGTGCAACGTAAAGATCCCTCTTTAACGAGTTCTATCATCACTCTAGTTTTCTCCTTCCTCTAGGGAATGGTTTTTTCCCTCCAGAATAATGGGGTAGATTCTCTCCAAAATTTTTCTTTTTTGTCGCGAGGAATAACCTTTTTCATAGGTTTTAATGCTCTTCACACTTTTCCATCCTAGTTCTTCTTCAATAAATGTCTTTGTAATACCTAATTCAGGTTTTTCCCTCATTAATTCTACTAGCTGTTGTGCACGTGTACTTCGTCCACTGTGAGTTCGTAATTCTTCTTTCTTCAACCCAGCCCTATAGCCTGCGTTTTTTAAAATGCGCAAAAAATTTCTTGATCGAAGCGGCTGCCCTTTATGTGGTCCCTGTGAATTTAAAAACAAATATTTTGAATAAAATAAGTCTGCTGTTTGTCTATCGGTGCTAATATAGGCCTGGATCATTTCAGATAACGACTGGTATATATGTAGAGTGCGTTCATTTGTTTTTGCTTGAGCACGATTTTCAATGTTTGTTTGTTTAACTATTACTAGTGTTTGTTCAAAAGGGTCAAAATGATCAAGCTTTAGGCCTAGAATTTCTCCGATACGCATACCGGTCTCTACACTGATGGCAAATATGATTTCATCTCTTAAAGTAGGTAATTCATCTCGAATTGCTGATATTTCTTTTTCAGAGTACCACTTAAGATGGTTTCTTTTTCTTCTGTATGTAACCCGTGAAAGAATGGTTTCCTCAATATCAAATTGCCATATCTGGCCATAGAGTAACTTTGTATTCACTAAAGGAACCTGTTTAACTCTTTTACTTCCTAATAATACTGGATTTGTTGATACTTTTTGTTCATCTTCTAACCAGTGGTAAAAAGCCTTTAATACTGTGATATGTGTACTTAAAGCAGTAAAAGTTAACTGTCCTTCTATATTAATAATCTTTTCACCTATTCCGAGGAGATCTTTAATATATTCTTCTACCACCCTCTTATTAACCACTTCTCGGTAATTCATTCTGTTAGCTCTTAAAAAGCGAAAATAGCGTAGTAGAATGTAGGCATAACGCTCACCCGTTAAATAACTATTAATACTTATCAAGTCCAACCAAAGACAGGCATCTTGTACAGGGATACCATTATCAGTGATCATGTATCTTAACTCATTTTTATCTTTGGCAATCTCTACATAAAGACCATAACGATGTTGATTTTTTTTCAATAAATCCACCCCTTATTGATGAAAGTAAATAGTTTACAAAAACAAATCTTGTCACTATACTCATCAACCTTACTACCTCTATCTTTAGCTGACATTTGTAAACTATTAATATATCGTTTATATAATAATAACAGAACATATCAATACAGAGCACATCATTGCGAGCATATTTGGAGTAGTCCATTTCTTTCACCTCTTACAGAACGTTTGTTCTAATAGTATATGCCAATCGACCTAGTTTTAGCAATGGTAATTTATGAAAGCTTCGATTTGTACCCTAACATGTGGTGGGAACCTTACTTATTCCGCCAGCTTTGAAAACAGGAAAAAAGATAACGGAATCTATGTTATATTTGAAATAAACATATTTCTAAGGGGAGGTATAATGAAGCCAAAACCAATCTATGTGGAATTACCAATACATACAGACATGGAATCTTTATGGGAGGCAACCCAGCGCCCTGACCTCCATGAAAAATGGGACCTGCGATTTTCCTCCATTACATATTTACCAAAAAAGGAAGGAAATCCTCAGCGATTTTCGTATCAAACCAAAATTGGGTTTGGATTACGTATTAAAGGCTGGGGCGAAAGTGTGGGAAGCTATCAAGCAGAGGACGATGCAAGAACGTCTTCACTGCATTTTGGCACGGATCAGAAAATCTCTCTCATTCGAGAAGGAAGAGGGTATTGGAAGTACAAGCCAGAAAGTGATAACACCGTCATCTTCCTCACCCAATACAATTATGAAACACGGTATGGAAAACTTGGAGGTCTTTTTGATAACCTGCTATTTCGCCCGTTAATCGGCTGGGCTACAGCGCTTAGTTTTGATGTTGTAAAGCGGTGGCTCGAAAAAGGGGAACAACCATGGGCACAGTATACACGGTTTTTTACCCACTGGATCACTACTATTCTCTTCGCTTTTGTCTGGATTTATCATGGTTTAGTGCCAAAGATCATAAACCAGCATCCAGCAGAACTGTCCATGCTACAAAAGGTGGCTCCAGTAGATACACAACCAGCGATCATACTCGTGATAATAATTGGGATATTGGAAGTATTATTCGGGGTAGGCTGGCTATTCTACCGAAGGAAACGTCAGCTGTACAGACTGCAGTTTATCGCTTTTCCACTCCTAACAGTAGGAGCAATTTTTGCTGCTCCAGAGCAGCTTACCGCGCCATTCAATGCCCTCACCTTTAACGTGGCATTGCTTGTTTTAACCTGGGTCGGCTGGATGGCAAGTCGAGGGGTACCAACTGCAAAAAACTGTAAAAGAAAGCAAGGAGCTTAACATGACCGTCTCGATTTACGAACAAATATTAGGCCAAGCGTTTTACCAATTACACCCAAAACTACAACAACGCTATACATATTTACAAGACCGTCCATTTGAAGCAAGAGGTGTCATGAAACGAATAAAAGGTGTGCCAAAAGGCTTACTGCCGCTTGGTTTGTTTGGTGTAAAAAGAAAATTACTTTTTCCAGAGAGAGGAAAAGGGGTACCTTTTACGTTAAAAAACACACCGGGCACCGGAAGAGATGGGGAGGCCCAAGTGCACTGGGAGCGTATTTTTTACTTTGGTGAAAAACAACGCTATTTCAATGCCTTAATGCGTTTTAATGCAAAGGAGGCTATTATCGAGGATTATCTGGGAGAACCGCCCATTGTTTATTCGGATCTGGAACTGGCGGTCGATCATGGAGCACTCACCATCACTTCCAAGCGACAGCACTTGCTGCTTGGTCCAGTTGAGATTCCATTGCCAAGCATCTTTCAAGGGAAAGCAACTGTTAAAGAAGCATACATAGAAGAAAAGGAGGCGTACACGATTAGCGTACAAGTGAAAAACCCGCTAATTGGGATCATTTTCGCCTATGAGGGAGCGTTTCGCCATTATGACATTTAATAAAGTAGCAATAGGCATGATTGGGTTATTTTTAATTCTTACTTTATTCGGTACTGGGCCATGGTATTATTTATTGCTAAGTATTGCCCAATTAGTATTTGTGCCACTAACTCTCCACTTGTTAGGTAAAGCGGAGCAACGGTTTTTTCGTATCCTGCCGTATGCAGCTCTTCTTGGACTAACTGCTGTTTTCTTGCTTGAAATGACACAGCGCACACCTTGGGATATCGTCCTTGCGCTTTTTTATCTAGCTTTTACGATACTTGTGACTTGCTTTGGGGCAAAGCGACTATTACAGCGTGGGTTTGCCAGGTTTGAAGAATTTATGATTGATATAGGTTGCATGTACCTTGCAATTGGAGGGGCTTGGTATTTCGCTAGTGTCGTACAGCTAGATACTGGGTTTTCTCCTATTTTAACCTGGTTAACAGGCATCCATTTTCATTATGCTTCCTTCTTGTTACCGGTTTTTGCAGGGTTTTTAGGAAGACTAAACCAAAACCGTTTTTATAAAATGGCTGGTATAGCTATCTTATTGGCACCCATTCTTGTAGCAGTTGGTATTTCGTATGCGGTTGTACTAGAGTTACTTGGTGTAATGCTTTATATGATAGGGATCTACAGCTTGATCACCTTAGCATGGAAAACTAGCTTTTCCCGCTCGATACAAGCATGGCTCATTCGGCTGTCCTTTTCTGCGTTGGGAATATCCATTTTGTTCTCCCTATGCTACGCCTTTGGTAATATGACAGGTGTGTTTTATGTAAGCATTGACTTTATGCTCAGGTTCCATGGTGTAATGAATGGAGTCGTATTTGCTATGGTTGGGCTAATTGGCTGGATGATAAACTGCCCTCGCCCAAAAGCGATGCACCGATCATTCCCTGTCAGTCGCATAAGAGGAAAGCGGGTTATCGGAGAAAAAGTGCTAGCTACTATACAAGTAGAGCATACATACAATGGGCTAGTTGATTCCATGCACATCTACGAGCCGCAAATTGAAAGAGAGAGTCTATCAAAATCGGTGATTGATTTCTATGAAAACACCAATGATTACAGGCTTTTTTCGCAAGTGAAATGGCACGGATGGTTTAAGCCCTTTGCTTGGATCTATCAACATATTAGTAAGCGGATTGGGCAGCTTAATCTTCCTTTCTCTTCTAAGGAAGTAGAGATGACGGGGAGGATTATCGGGATTAGCGAAACAGTTGATGGACGAACAAAACCACGTGTCTGGCTGCGAAAGGTGAACGAGGAAACAATATTTGTCGCGATTTATTCTTTTCATGAAGGGGAGGACAGAACCTACATGGATATTGCACTACCCCTTCCAGGCTCTACTATGATTGGCACCCTTGCATTGCAGAATAAGCACGGAAACCTGCAATTAACAAGTAAACAACAAGAAAACGCGCAACAAGCAGGGATCTATTTGGCTGTTGGCAGGCAGGTACTAACGCTTCCTCTAGAGGAAACATTTGTGGTAGGTGAAGAACAGGAAGGGAGTTTGAGAGCGACACATAAGATGCGCATTTTCTCGATACCTTTTTTAACCATCAACTACCGGATTGTTCATAAGAATAAAGGATAAACATTTTATTCGTACGTTAGGAAATTATAAAATTTCAGCTAGAAAGCAATCACCACGTAGTTAAAATTTTGAAGTGCCAAGTATAAGAAAAACGTACGCGTTCGTTAATAGACGAGCGAATGCGAGTTTTTCTAATAACAAGGATTTCCTTCTTATTTTGTGGAAATACTGAATAGGGCCTGATCAATAAAATGTAAGAGGTGCTTACATGACGTTAAAAAGAAATGTCAGCCGTGTATGGATGCTCTTGCTCATCTTTTGCTTAGCTGCTTCAGTGCCCGAAGAAATGAGAGTACATGCGATAGAGGAGCGGGGGACAATGAAACAGCGTTTGGATAACGAATTAGAAACAGAACCAATGTTTAATGGTGCATTAGTTGGAATGAGTGTGCGGGATGCAAAATCTGGCGAGCTTCTATATGAAAACCTTGGAGATACAAGGCTTCGTCCTGCATCCAATATGAAACTTTTAACAGCAGCTGCAGCCTTAGAGGTTCTTGGAGAAGACTACACCTTTTCTACCGAAATAAAAACAGATGGAGCTAAAAAAGGAGCCAAGCTAGAAGGAAACCTTTACCTTATAGGAAAAGGAGATCCGACATTGACACCTAAAGATTTTACCCGTTTTGCAGAGCAGCTTCAAGGACTTGGAGTGACGCATATCAAGGGAGATCTTATTGGAGATGATACTTGGTATGATAACGTACGCCTTTCCCCTGACTTAATTTGGAGTGACGAATCATTTCATTACGGGGCACAAATTTCGGCGTTGACTGTCTCACCTGACGAGGACTATGATGCGGGAAGTGTAACGCTTCACATAACAGCCGGTGCAGAGCCAGGGGAGAAGCCAATCATAACCGTGTCACCTAACACAAACTATGTAACAATACATAATCGAGCCGAGACAAGTTCCAAAAAAGTGGAAGAGGATTTAACAGTGGAGCGAGAACATGGGTCAAACGAAATCACGCTTACGGGCACCGTTCCAGCTGGGGCAGAAACGGTGAAAGAATATATGGCCGTATGGGATCCGACAAGCTATGCGATGGCCCTTTTTCAGGATGCACTTAAAGCAAAAGGGATCACTTGGTCTGGGGAAGTGATGCTTGGCAAAGCACCTAATGAAAGTTCCTTGCTTTTTCAACACAGTTCTATACCATTAAAAGAATTGCTTGTACCGTTTATGAAGCTGAGCAACAATGTGCACGGGGAAGTGCTCATAAAGGAAATAGGAAAGCATGTACAAAAGGAAGGAAGCTGGGAAAAAGGACTTGAGGTTATGCAGGAGGAGCTAGAAAAACTTGGGTTAAATCGCAGTACGTTATTGATTAGAGATGGTTCGGGTATTTCCCATGTCAATCTCATTCCAGCAAACGAACTTAGTAAACTACTTTTTATCGCACAGGATAAGCCATGGTTTCCTGCCTTCAAGAACGCACTCCCAGTAGCAGGAGAGACAGGCAAGATGGTTGGTGGAACACTAAGGAATCGGTTGGGAGACGTCCAGGTTGAAGCGAAAACAGGAACAATCTTTGGAGTAACTACACTATCTGGTTATTTACAGACCCTGTCAGGAGAGAATTATATTTTTTCTATTATGATTAATAATGTGCTTGATGAAGAAGCTGCTAAAGACGTGGAAGATAGACTTGTTCGTATTATTGCGGAAAGACCTTAGCCTTGCTTTTACTAGGAAAATTTAATTAATTGACAGTTCGAACATTTTGCGCTAATCTTTTAAGTACCAATTAAATAATAATGTTTCTTATCTAGAGAGGTGGAGGGATATGGCCCTTTGAAGCCTCGGCAACAGGTCTGTTTAGTTAGATACTGTGCCAATTCCATCAAGCAATTGCTTGGAAGATAAGAGGATGAAGTTCTATTAGAATTTTAAACTCTTTTCTTCGGGAAAGAGTTTTTTTGCACGTTAGGAAGGTATAAAATTTCAACTAGGAAGCAATAACGACGTAGTAAAAATTTTGAAGTCCAAAGTATAAGAAAAACATAAACATTCGCAAAAAAGCGAGAGAATGCGAGTTTTTCTAATTTTCAATTTGTAGAATAGGAGTGGGGAAGATGAGATATGGATTTTGGTTACCGATTTTTGGAGGTTGGCTACGTAATGTAGAAGATGAGAAAATGCCACCTACTTTTAATTATGCAAAGCAAGTAATTCAGTCAGCAGAAAAATGGGGCTATGACACGACATTGATTGCTGAACTCTATTTAAATGATATTAAAGGGACAAATGAAGATTCAATTGAAGCATGGTCAACTGCTGCAGCACTAGCTGCTGTAACCGAAAAAATAGAGATTATGACGGCCGTTCGTCCTGTCTTTCACAATCCCGCTGTTACAGCTAAAATGGCGGCCAACATTGATCATATTAGCAATGGGCGTTTTACATTAAATGTCGTATCCGGCTGGTGGGCAGAGGAAGCGAAGCAATATGGAGCAGAATTTACAGAGCATGATGCCCGTTATGAGCGAACAGAAGAGTTTCTTGAGGTGTTAAAAGGTTTGTGGACGGAAGAGTCATTCTCCTACAACGGAAAATTTTATCAAATTGAAAATACAAAGCTTTCACCAAAACCCGTACAACGACCAAACCCAGTGTTGTATGCTGGCGGTGAAAGTGACAAAGGAAAAGAGGTTATTTCCACCTATTGTGATGCCTATGTGATGCATGGACATACAGTAGAAGAAGCGAGACAAAAAATAAACGATATGAAAGAACGGAGAAAGCATGCAGGGAAGGAGCCGTTACAGTCGTTTGGTATGGCTGCCTATGTTATTTGCCGTGAAACAGAGGAAGAGGCATTACGAGAGCTTGAGAGAATTACAACTGTAAAAGAGTCCGATGCGTACGCTGGGTTTCAGGACTTTACAACAATGTCACAACTGGAACAGCAGGTAAAACTGCAGGATTATTCCGTATCGAACAGGGGCCTACGGCCAAATCTTGTGGGCACACCGCAACAAATAGCCGAGCAAATTATAGCATATGAAGAAGCTGGAGTCGATTTACTATTGCTACAATGCTCTCCGCAATTGGAGGAGCTAGAAAACTTCGCCAAAAATGTTATGCCAAAGGTCGATGAATGGAAAAATGCTTTACTAAATAATGGATAGGAGATGTCATCATGACGAAATTATATATCATTCATGAAAATGAAGAATGGACGACACATTTATTTAAGCGACTGGATGAATTAACGATTCCTTATGAGGATTGGCTTCTAACGAGCGGGAAGGTTGATTTGACTGCCGTCCCGCCAGAGGGGGTTTTTTATAATCGAATGAGTGCATCATCCCACACAAGGGGGAACCGTTTTTCTCCAGAGCTGACAAGTGCCGTGTTATCCTGGCTTGAACATCACGGTAGAACGGTTGTGAATGGGAGCAGGGCGCTTGATCTAGAGCTCAGCAAAGTGAAGCAATATTTGGAACTGGAAAAATACGGAGTCCATACACCAAAGACAACGGCTGCTGTTGGGAAAGAAGAATTAATTGAAGTAGCCGAAAGCTTTGCAGGGAAACCTTTCATTACAAAGCATAATCGTGCAGGGAAGGGACTTGGTGTCCAATTGTTTCATTCAGTTAAAGCCTTGAAGGAATATGTAGAAGGTGGGGATTTCGAAGAGCCTGTTGATGGTGTCACCTTAATACAGGAATATATTCAGTCACCAGAATCCTATATTACGAGGTGTGAGTTTGTCGGCGGGGAATTTGTTTATGCAGTAAGAGTAGATACATCAGAAGGATTTGAGCTTTGCCCGGCAGATGCATGTACCATTGAGGATTTATTCTGTCCTGCTGAAGAACAAGAAGCCCCTGCGAAATTCCAAGTTAGGAAAGGCTTTGACCACCCAGTATTAGAAAAATATCAACAAGTGCTTAAAGGGAATGACATCCAAATCGCTGGTATTGAATTTATTGAAGATGAGGCCGGGAGCATTTATACGTATGACATTAATACAAATACAAATTATAATTCCGAAGCCGAAGCCGATTATGGCACCTACGGCATGCTGGAGGTAGCGAAGTATTTAGGGAAGAAACTAAATTCCAAGTATCCTACCATCCTATCTTAATCCAAGTTAGATACTCCCACTTTTACCCAAAAAGGTGGGAGTATTTTAATTTTTAGCTTTATTTTTTGAACAGAGAGTGGCCACGACCAATAAATCTGCAAGCGTGACATATAAAAGCCCTCCTCGTCTTTTGAATTGACTACATAAACATTAACAAACACTCCAAATCCTGCGTAAATTTTGTGGAACAATGGCCTAGCTATCTGCATACCATCTAAAAGGGGCGGATATTCGCCTATTGTCAAACTAAAAAGGATGTGAGTGGATTGTTTTATCACGTAAAGGATTTACAGTATCATGCCAAGCCTGATCGTCCAGATCCTGTTTATGCGAAAAAGTTACAAGAGGTATTGGGTGGACAGTTTGGCGAAATTTCAGTAATGCTACAGTACTTATTTCAAGGATGGAATGTTCGGGGTAATGGGAAATACAAGGATTTATTAATGGATATTGGAACAGAGGAAATTGCTCATGTGGAAATGCTTGCAACAATGATTGCACGACTGCTAGATAACGCACCGGATGTGGAATTAGAAGATGCGGTTAAAGATCCCGTCGTAGCAGCAGTTCTTGGTGGCATGAATCCCCAGCATGTGATCGTCTCAGGGCTAGGATCGATGCCGGCTGACAGTGTTGGTAATCGATGGACTGCCGATTATATTATTGCGAGCGGTAATTTACTTGCAGATTTCCGTGCGAATTTAAACGCTGAGTCCCAAGGCAGATTACAGGTTTGTCGATTGTACGAAATGACAAATGACAGAGGCGTAAAAGATATGCTGTCATGGTTAATTGCACGAGATACGGCCCACCAAAACCAGTGGTATGCTGCGATTAGAGAACTAGAAGAAAAAGAAAATATTGTTGTTCCAAGTACATTTCCTCGAGAACTGGAAAAACAGCAGGTTGCCTATACATTATTTAATTTCTCTCAAGGAGACGCAAGTGCTGAAGGTAGATGGGCACATGGCCCGAGTATGGATGGCTGTGGTACTTTTAATTATGTTGATAGACCTGTTGCATTTGCTCCAGCACCACACCTCCCACCCGCTCCTCCTTATATTTTTGATACACCAGCTTGGGCAATGCGCAAGTCAGATGATCTGCCAGACCCTGATACAAAATAGAACGATAATGAAAACTCTCTGTAAACGGCAGGGGGTTTTTTTATGTTCTGTGCTGTGTTTGAGATAATTTTAAGGCGGGAAGAAACCATTAACTAAGCAAAATAAAGGGGTAGTATTCATGACACCAGGCCAAATTGGTTTTACATTATTATATCTTGCATTCTTTCTGCTCGTTGGTAAATGGATCCGGATGCGTGTGAAATGGCTGCAAAATTTATTTTTACCTTCATCTATTATAGGCGGTTTTCTAGCATTATTACTTGGTCCCGAAGTGTTAGGGAGAATTCTGGGAAACTTCACAGGAGAAAACTCATTTTGGGTGAACGGCATCATGACGGAAGAAGTAATGGAAGTTTGGAGTGCCTTACCAGGATTAATGATAAATATCGTGTTTGCAACATTGTTTCTTGGTGCGACCATTCCCACTCTCTCAAAGGTCTGGAGTTACGGGGGACCACAGCTTGCATTCGGTTGGACAATCGGTTGGGGGCAATATGTGATTGGTATTTTACTTACTATGCTGGTTTTAACTCCCTTCTTTGATATTCCTCCAATGGCAGGAGCATTAATTGAAGTAGCGTTTGAAGGAGGACACGGAACTGCAGCTGGGATGGCTGGAACTTTTGGAGATCTCGGCTTTTCAGAGGCCTATGACCTTGCAATAGGCTTGGCGACAGTTGGGGTACTTTCTGGTGTGATTATTGGGATTATACTTATTAATTGGGCAGTACGAAAAAAGAAAACGAGGATCGTAAAAAATGTAGAAAATTTCTCCGAATTACGCAAAAAGGGAGTAATGGAATTTCAAAATAGAGAACCTGCTGCAAATATGACAGTTAGGCCAGAGTCTATCGAACCACTTTCGTTACATTTTGCGATGGTCGGCTTAGCTATACTAGTTGGTTGGTTAATTTTACAAGGTCTAATTGGATTAGAAAGTGTAACATGGGGTGCCGCTACAGATTCAGAATTCATGACCTATATCCCGTTATTCCCGTTAGCGATGATTGGTGGAATCATCATTCAAGTTATCTTCAACAAATTTGACCAGACTGAGATTTTAGATCGTAGAATGGTTAATCGAATTCAGGGATTCTCTCTCGATATATTAATTCTAGCTGCAATCGGGACAGTTTCTCTTGATGTTATAGGCGAGTACCTTGTTCCATTTTTATTAATGGCAGGAGCAGGTATTGCTTGGAACGTGCTCGGGTTTATTATTTTAGCACCGAGAATCATACCTTCTTACTGGTTTGAGCGTGGAATTGGTGATTTTGGACAATCCATGGGTATCACAGCAACAGGTCTGCTTTTAATGCGTGTGGCAGATCCTGACGGAAAGTCACCTGCTTTTGAAGGGTTTGGCTATAAGCAGCTTGTTTACGAACCATTCCTTGGTGGGGGGCTAGTGACTGCTTTGTCTGTACCTCTTATCTTTCAATTTGGGCCCGTTCCATTTTTAATCGTATCATTAGTTATGTGCCTGCTTGGAGCAGTGGTAGGTTTATTCTATTTTGGTAAAAAATAAAGGAGAAAAGTAGTATGAACACACATCAACTCTTAATCTTATTAGTAATTGGCTATATCGTTTACTCTATTGACAAGAAACAAAATTTTTTTCCAGTTCCTATCGTTTTAGTATTAATAGGGATTGGCCTTTCCTTTATACCGTTTTTCAGTAGTGTCACCATATCAAAGGAACTAATCTTTATGGTGTTCTTGCCAGCACTACTATTTACGTCCGCATACCGGTTTCCTATAAAATACTTACGCAAAAACAAATGGGTTATTGGGAGCCTAGGAACAGTAGGTTTACTTTTAACGGTAGCTGTACTTGGTGTAACTATCTTTTTAATAGGTAATGTATTTATCTCGCTCTCGTTGACAGCCTCCTTGCTTGTAGCGTCCATTTTAGCGCCAACAGATCCCGTATCAGTGGTTTCAATTCTTAAAAATTCATCCAGTGATGAGCGGATTGCCGATATAGTGGAGGGAGAGTCCCTCATGAATGATGGGACAAGTATCGTTTTATTTACAGTGTTTTTGGAAATGTATCTTCACCATACTAGTTTTGCTATTGGATCATTTGTCACTGAATTTCTTTTTGTAGCATTGGGAGGCGTCGCATTAGGTGCAATTTTTGGTTGGTTGATGAGCAAGCTAGTGCATTTTACACATCATAGGGAATATCAGGTAATGCTAAGTATTATTGTGGCATATGGGAGCTTTTACATTGGAGAAGGAATTGGGGTCTCAGGAGTATTATCTACCGTTACAGCAGGGTTAATGCTATCCTATGAGTTTGGTAAAAATATTAAGGAAGCACATTTCAGAAGTTCTTTAAATGGATTTTGGGATATTGTGGAGCCAAGCGTTCTTGCTATTCTATTTTTAATGATCGGCGTACAATCGGCTGGTTATCTTCAGTTTAGTGAATGGATGCTTTCCTTACTCATTTTCATCGCTTCAGTGCTTGCTCGCTATGTAGTTCTACTTACCACATTAAAAGGAATCCCGAAATGGAGAAGAAGTTTTTCTGTTAAGGATGTTACATTAATAGCATGGACAGGAATCAAGGGAACCATGTCAGTGGCATTATTAATGGGGTTAGAAGCAGAAAACAACGGAAGTAGCATGCTGATTTCCCTAACCTTTGCAGCAATTATGCTCTCTCTCGTTATCCAAAGCGTCGGGGTTTACCCACTTACCAAGAAATTGAGCAAGTAAAATCAGAAGTTCTAAAAAGCAGCTTTCTCGTAAAGTTGCTTTTTTTCTTTGTTTTTCTTAATAGTAGATATGTAGTATAATAGGCTAATCCCCACTCACACTCTCCTGATTACCATCCCAATAAATGAAAAAAGGTGATTTATTTTGAAGTTAATACTTACTGAAAAACCATCTGTTGCAAAAAACATAGCAGATGCGCTTAAAGTGAAAACAAAGAAAGATGGTTACTTTGAAGGTGCTGACTACATCATTACCTGGGCGTTCGGCCATTTAGTAGAGCTCTACGATGCGAAAGATTATGATAGCAAAATGGCTCGTTGGAAAATGGACAACTTCCCCTTTATTCCTCCTCAATTAAAGTACAAAGTGAAAAGCAACCCTCGTAATAGGAGCCAGACAGACGGAGGTGCTGCTAAACAGCTCAAAACTATACATAAACTGATGAAACGAAACGATGTTGAAGCCATAATTTCGGCCTGTGATTATGATCGGGAAGGTCAATTGATTGGTGACAGTATTATTTATAGAGGTAGTAAACCGAATAAAACCGTTTACCGTCTGCTTTTAAACGAGTGGACACCTGCAGAAGTTATTAAGGGATTAAAAGAAGTGAAGCAAAATGATGTGATGAAACCATTAAGAGATGCAGGGATTAGTAGACAATGGGCAGACTGGATGATCGGAATTAATCTCACTTCTGTGGCAACATTAAAGTATCAAAAAGGGAAAGGGAAGGCCCTTAATATAGGACGAGTTCTTTTGCCTACTTTAAAAATTATTTACGACCGTGATAAAGAAATAGAATCCTTTGTTGCGGAAGATTACTTTAGGCTGCATGCGACATTCTATACAAAAGACGGAAAAGAATACACAGGAACATATAAAAAAGGAAAACAGGAGAAGTTTAAGGAACGAAGTGCACTCGATGAATTCCAACGTGTTTTAGAAGGAAAAGAAGGAAATGTAACAGATAAGCAAGTGGAAAAGAAAAAGGAATTCCCTCCTTTTTTATTTAATCTATCAAGCTTGCAAGGGTACATCACCAATAAGTTTAATGGATGGACATCGGATAAGGTTCTAAAGGTAGCGCAATCGTTGTATGAGAAAAAGTATATTACGTATCCACGAACCTCCAGTATTGCCTTAGAAGAAAGCCTTACAGGAAAAATGAAAAAAGTATTGGATAATCATATACAAGATCTTCCTTATAAGGATGAGGTAAAGTTCCAAAAGACAAAGCGTGTATTTAATAACGCAAAGGTGGAAAGTCATAGTGCTATCACACCTACATACCTGCTTCCTAAAAGGCTGACCGCAGATGAGCGGGTTGTTTATATGGCAATAAAAAACCGCTTTATCATGCAGTTCATGCCAATTGCTGTGTATGAAGAGACGAAGCTGGTAACGACTGTTGCTGACGTAGAAGGCATGTTTCATACAAAAGGAAAAGTACAGCTGATTGAAGGCTGGAAAAAGGTTGAAAAGATAGCTTCCAAGGACACTTTATTGCCTCCGGTCGAGCAGGGAGCTTCCGTTTCAGTGATTAAATCGGAAGTCACTAAGCATGTAACGAAGCCACCAAAACAGCATACAGAGCGGACATTGCTACGAGTGATGGAGACATGTGGCAAGCACTTAAAGGAAGAGTCTGATGGCGAAGCAGATGTGGAGGCAGTCTTAGGGGGTTTTAGTATTGGTACAGCAGCCACACGGGCTGAAACTATTAAAAAACTGAAAGATGTAGGATATATAACTGCACAACAGAAAAACCTTACTTGTACAAAGCTAGGAAAGACCCTTGTAGAAACGTTCCCAGTAAAGCAACTGTTTGACTTAGAGTTTACAGGTCGCCTGGAAAAGTCACTGGCAGATATTCAAAAAGGGGATGGGAGTAAGCAAGAATTTCTTGAAGTAATTTCACAGTTTACTACAAGCTCTGTTAATCAGATAAAGGCGGATGAAAGTGAGATTATTAATGAAATCACTCCTGCCAAAATTTCCAATGAACCACTAGGGAAATGCCCGGAATGTGGAGAAACTGTCACGGAAGTTTATATGGGTTTTGCCTGTAGTAAGTGGAAAAAAGGCTGCAATTTTATCATTTGGAAAAATGACAAGTATTTAGCTGCAATGCGAAAGAAACCTACGAAAACATTAGTGAAAAATCTGTTGACTAAGAAGCAGGCTTTTGTAAAAGGACTCACTAGTAAAAAAGGAAAGAAATTCAACGCCTATTTAACCTATGAGAAAAATGCTGAAAAAGGCTATTACAGCTGGAAAATGGACTTTAAATAAGCCACTTATACGTCAGATCCAAGAAACTAAAAAGGGCTGGGACGTTATGTCCCAGCCACTTTGTACTGCTTTATCTATTATTCTTCATTTGACAGTTTAAAAGTATCTAGCAATTTGAAGAATATTCCTAAGACTATTGCTACGATAGTTGCCAGTCCCATCCCTTTTAAAGCAACTTCGCCAATTTGGATGGTAACACCACTAATTCCAATGACAAGCACAACACATGTAAGGATTAAGTTGGTGGAACGGTTGTAATCTACTTTTGCTTCGACAAGCATCCGGATTCCGCTTGCTGCTATAATACCAAATAATAGGAGTGAGATTCCTCCCATTACAGCCGCAGGGATAGAAGATATAAGAGCTGCCAGCTTCCCGATAAAAGAAAGAACCACTGCAATAACGGCTGCTATACCAATGATCCAAGTTGAATAAACACGTGTTATCGCAAGTACTCCAATATTTTCTCCATAGGTCGTATTCGGTGTAGACCCAAAAAGGCTGGAAATTATTGTAGAAATACCATTTCCGGCTAATGAGCGGTCAAGACCAGGGTCTTTTGCAAGATCCTTTTTCACTATGTTCCCAGTTACAAATAAGTGTCCAATATGCTCTGGAATAAGAACTAGCGCTGCTGGGAGGATCACGACGATTGCAGACCAGTCAAATTTCATTTGATAAAATTCAGGTAGAGAAATCCAAGCCGCTTCCTTCACAGGTGTAAAATCTACTAACCCGAAGAAATAAGCAATAATATAACCAGCAATAATTCCAATTAAGATAGGTATGATTTTTAAAAACCCCCGCAAGGTAACCCAGCAAACAATTGTAATTGCAAGGGTTAATAACGCAACAATTGCTACATCCGTATCCATCACCCAGTTAGTTCCTGCATCGGCTGGGGCAATCCAACCTGCCATCTCGGCAGCTGTTGGTACAAGCTCAAGTCCGATAACTGCTACGATTGCCCCCATTGCAGCTGGTGGGAAAATAACGTCAATCCAACTTGTACCGACCATTTTCACTATAAAGGCAACAAGGGTTAATACAATCCCTACTGCCAGAAAACCACCAAGAACGTAGCTATATCCCTCACCTCCAGCATAATTACCTAATACCACTGCTACAGGTGAAAGGAAGGCAAAGCTCGATCCCAGATAGGCTGGAATTTTTCCTTTTGTTATAAATAAGTAAATTAATGTACCAATTCCGTTCATTAACAAAATGGTAGCAGGATTTATTCCAAACAGAACAGGAACCAGTACGGTGGACCCAAACATTGCAAATAAGTGCTGAAAACTAAGCGGTAAGCTCTTTAGTATTGGTAGGCGTTCATCCACCTTAATTTCACGATATGTTGCCATCTTTATTTCCCCCTTGAATTAACGGGTTACCTTGGAACCAAGAAAAAAACACCTTGCCTTAAGATGGGCAAGGTGTTTGCATCGAAAGAATAGAGCCACTGGGTAACTGTTCCCAAAGGTCATCCTTTTAACAGACCTAATCTGTTCCACCTTGCCAGCCTCACAGGACTGGATTAAAGGTAACCGTAAAATTTATTCTATTTATTATTACGCATAAATAGTTAGCTGTCAATCCTTTTCTCTATTATCGAAACTGATAAATAGTACGCAACACTACTAAAAGTGGGGTAGTATATTTTTATTGCCCAACAAAATAAAAGAATGGTATGAAACAGAAAATTCTTCCACTTTATTAGTATAAACCATTGTAAATAATAGGCAAATATGCTTACAATAATAAGAGATACTAGCGTTCGTGTTAATTTGACATCTTTATACATATAGTGAGGGAGCGGTGTTGTGAAAAATAAAAAATTACTTGTCATTAATTTGCTCACCTTAACAGCATTTGTAGCTGTTGTGATAACTGGAATTTACCAATCTGAGCTAAATCAAGATAAATATGGTAAAGAAGAAAAGGTCGAAGAAGTTGACAAAGAAGAGGAGAAGGGCGCGGAAGAAGCCCTTATCATTACCCCCGTAGAAAATGATGAATTTGATGAACCGGCAGTAGAAAAAACCACGGCTGCAGGGGAGCTAATGCGTCAAAAAAGTTCCCTGTTTGTCGAGGCAATGAAAGAAGCAAGCTTGTTGGCAGAAAAGACAGAGGATGAACAGGTTGACGATGAATCGGAAGAACTTTCTATAGAAGAAGATGACGCAGAAGCTAGCACTACAGTTTCTACTTACCCAAATGTGTCTACACATAACCAGAAATCTTCCTCTACAAATCAAGGAAACAAGAGTAACAAAAATGAAAACACTACTGATAAAAAGACTGAAAAATCATCAAGTGATAGTGGCAATACAAATAGTGGCACTGATCAAGAAACAGAGCAAGATAAAGGGGGAGAAGGGGAATCTCCTAGTGAATCAGTAGAGGAAGACGAAAAAGAAGAAAAACCTGTTGAAGATACGAAGCCAACAGATTCTGATAACAAGGATGATCCAGTGAAAAACCCTCCTGCAACAGATGACGAAAAAGAGGAAGGTTCTGATAAGGAAGATGATGAACCTAAAGAGGAAAAACCAGGTGAAAAAGCAAATTCTCAACAAGACAATAAAGCTAAAGAAAATCAGTAATTTAAGGGCTAATAGATTTAATATAAACCCTTATTAAAACGTTTTGTTATCTAATAGATACAACTGATTATTAGCCTATTTAATAAATCTTTGCTATTATAAAGGTATTATAAAAAAAGTTTTTAGCGAGCTTGAATAGGATTCAAGTATATTATCTATTATTCTGAACGCTTTAACTTTTGTATTATAGAGTATATTCAAGAAAGGTGGAAGTTTTAATGAGTACAAGCATTCCAAAAATAGTTGTACTAGGAGCTGGTTACGCAGGTCTTACTACAGCAAAACGACTAACAAAACAATTAACAGCAGAACAGGCAGAGATCGTACTGGTAAACAAACATAACTACCACTATGAAACAACTTGGCTGCATGAAGTAGCTGCGGGAACAATTAACCCGAATCAGGCGCGTGTGATGATCAGCGATGTGGTGAGCCCAAATCGCGTTAGACTCGTATACGATTCTGTAGTTAAAATTAACAAAGATGAAAAGCGCGTTGTTCTAGAAAACAGCGAAATTGAATACGATTATCTAGTCGTTGCTCTAGGGTTTGAATCCAATGATTTTGGAATTAAAGGGATGGCTGAGCATGCTTTCGCTATTGAAGACATCGATTCAAGCCGTCTAATTAGTGAGCACATTGAATATCAATTCGCCAAATATAATAATGAAGAGAATGTAAGTGAAGAAAGCTTAAACATTCTTGTTGGTGGAGCAGGCTTCACTGGAATTGAGTTTGTTGGTGAACTAGCTCAAAAAGTACCAGAGCTATGCAAAAAATACGACATTGACCGTAGTAAGGTCCGTATTATTAACGTAGAGGCAGCACCTTCTATTCTTCCAATGTTCGATAAAGAACTAGTTGATTATGCTAAAAAATCTTTAGAAGATCGTGGAGTTGAGCTTAAAATCGGTGCCGCAATTTCTGAAGCTACATCTGAAGGATTCATTGTTGGTGATGACAAAGAATTAATCAAAGCTGGAACAATCGTTTGGACTGGTGGCGTAAAAGCTAGCTCTGTTCTTGGTGAATCTGGTTTTGAACTAGTAAAAGGAAAAGTTAACGTGAATAGTGATCTTCGTCCAGAAGGCGTAGAGGACATGTTTGTTATTGGAGACTGCTCATGGGTATGGAACAAAGAAGCAGATCGTCCTTATCCATCAACTGCCCAATTGGCAATGCAGGAAGCAGACGTTGTTGCAGCAAATCTAAAAGCACTAATCACAAATCAGCCAGTAGAGGAGTTTGTATTTAGTGATAAAGGTACTGTAGCTTCACTTGGACATTCTGATGGTATTGGTAATGTTATGTCAGGATATAAGCTTTCTGGTAAATCAGCTGCAGCTATGAAGAAAGTTGTAGATAACCGTTCCCTATTCTTACTTGGTGGAGCGAAGCTGGTTCTTAAAAAAGGTAAGTTCCGTCCATTCTAAATTAAAAAAATAGTCATAATTGAACGAGATAATTACGAGGAGGTAGTAATGAATGAAGAATAAAACATTATGTGGGTTTTTACTTGTACTTGCTTCGTTGGTAGGGTTTAGATTACTCAGTGACTACATGGAAGATTCAAGGGATTTTAGATAAATACAAGGCCATCCAGTTTAGCTGGGTGGCTTTTTACTATGGAGGGAAGTCAGGTGCATAACGGCTTAATTGTATTTTTAATTTTCCTGTTTATACTTGCAATATTGGGAACGTTCTTTGCACTAAAGCAAGAGGAGCGAAAAATGAAAAAGTATGAAGAAGAAGGGGACACGATTGAAGACCAATTGTCCCGTTCTTTAGAATATGAATCTACCTCTTTGAAATCAAATGTACGTACCCAAATCTGGATCTACACGATAACGATTACGCTTGCACTGCTCGCTTTTTTTATTTACCTTTTTTAAATAAAGGAATGTATTACAACCTCTTTCCTCATACTAAGTGAAGGAGGTTGGCGATATGCGTATTCTTTTACTTCTTGTATTTTTATTAAGTTGTATGGCTTCAAATGTGTTTGCTATAGGTAGCGTGAAACTTGATAAGGTAGAAATCAGCCAATATGGACTCTATCCCTTTCAAGAAACGCCATTTATTGATGAAGTTAAATTGCAGGCATTGATAAGTGAATTAGAAAAGAAGGTTGCCATTGAACCGAAAAATGCCCATTGGTCAGAGAATAATGAACTCATTACAGAGGTACCTGGCAGGATGTTGGATAAAGAAGCCTTTCAAGTATTATTTCGAAGTGCTTATTATGAGCAAGATATGAAGCGTATTACGGTCCCAACTATGCCGGTATACCCCAAAGTTGATCAATCATTGCTCAAAGAAATACAGACAAAAGAACTGGGAAGCTATACCACTTTTTATAAAAAGGGGAATAAAGAGAGGGCGGATAACATTGCATTAGCAACGGCAGCAATTGATAGTCACGTCGTTTTTCCAGGTGAATCTTTTTCTTTTAATGATGTAGTAGGGGAGAGAACAGCACAAAGAGGTTATAAACGTGCTCCTGTCATTGTGAAAGGAGAGCTTGCTGAAGATATTGGCGGAGGCATTTGCCAGGTTTCCTCCACCCTTTTTAATGCTGTGGATTTGAAAGGTATACAAATCTTGGAGCGATACGCCCATAGTAGAAGTGTTCCCTACGTACCTGATGGAAGAGATGCGACCGTAAGCTGGTGGGGCCCGGACTTTGTATTTAAAAACAGATATAATCAACCATTATTAATCAGAGCACATGCTACTGACGGGAGAATGGTTGTTAGAATCCTTTCATCAGACTCTGTGGACCATTTTACGGGTGAATCTTCCTAAATAACTACTATAGTAGAACAAAACAGCAGGCTTCCTTATAGGAACCTGCTGTATTCTAAGTTAAATTATTCTGCTTTATGTGCTTCAATTTCAAAATTGATTGTAACATCTTCACCGATTAGAACGCCACCTGTTTCAACAGCTGCATTCCATGTAAGTCCAAACTCTTTACGGTTTACTTTTGTTTTCCCACTGAATCCAGCAACAATATTTCCGCTCATTGGGTCTTTACTTTGTCCTTCGAATTCTACATCAACCGTAACAGGCTTTGTAGTTCCGCGAATTGTTAAATCGCCAGTAACATCATATTCACTGTCAGATTTTTTCTTAATATCTGTTGCAACAAATGTAATTTTAGGATGATTTTCTACATCGAAGAAATCACCTGAGCGCAAATGATCGTCACGATCTTTATTACGTGTTTCGATGCTATTAACATCAATCGTTACTTCTACTTTAGAATCTGTAAGGTCCTCAACATCTGCTTCGATAACAGCATCAAACTCTTTGAAAACTCCTTTTGCTTTAGAAATCATCATGTGTTTTACGGAGAAGCCAATTTCACTGTGTACTACGTCTACATTCCATACTGTTCTTGTCATCTTAAAAATCCCTCCAAAGGTAAGTTATTAATACGTAAGTTACTTTATGTTACTTAGTATAGAATGATAAACTTGTATTGTCAAGTAATAAAAATCCTCCCTATTTTTCTTTTACCCAATAGTTTGCCGTTCCAATTGCTAAGCGAAATCGTAGTATGGAGTAAAGACAGGAGGGGAAATAAGTGGACAGAGGTACTCTAATTCGATCATTTGTTTTATTCGTTGCCCTTATTAATCAAACGCTCGTCATATTTGGCAAATCCCCTTTACCAATTGATAGTGAATTAGTAGAGCAGTTTGTTGCAGTAACGTTTACGATGGTATCTTCACTCATTGCGTGGTTTAAAAATAATTACATTACAGAAAAAGGTAAGCAACAAAGGAAAACGCTTGAGAATAATGGGTTAACGAAGCTAACAAAGAAAACGAAATAATCATTACTCCCTGAGCACCCGCTTGGGGAGCCTTTGTTATCTTTCAAGATAATGAGCGCTATTTTTGAACACCCTAAATCGAAATTTGCTAAATTTCTTGAAAAAAGAAAATTCTTCAAGATGAAAATTATTTCATTTTTCGTTATAATAAAAAGATAGGGTAAAATGAAACAAATATAAATGATGGAATGAGGAGATATTTTATGCAACAAACGTATAACCCAACATGGGATTTAGATGTGATTTTTCCAGGGGGAAGCGATTCAGAAGCATTTCGTACATATCTTAAAGACATTCAAAAGGATAAAGAAACATTCTCAGCTGAAGTAGAGGCATTTACTCCAGAAGATGGTAATGTGGAAGCAGAACAGTTAACTGGTGTAGTAAACGAGCTTGAGAGTGTAATGAAAAAGTTAAGAGAAGCTTCCGCGTTTATCAGTTGTCTAAGCGCACAGGATGTAACGGACGAGAAAGCAAGTCTTCTAGTTGGTAAACGTAGCGAATTGCGGGCAGAATTAGATGCCATCATGTCGAAGTTCGTACAAAAGCTAGTTGCCATAGAAGATACCACATGGGTTACATTACTTCAGCATGATGGTTTAGCGGAGCTTTCCTTTGTCCTTAACGAATACAGAGAACAGGCAAAGGAGCTTCTATCTGTTGAACAGGAAGTGCTAATCAATGATCTTGGAGTTGATGGTTATCACGGCTGGAGTCAAATGTATGATACAATCGTTGGAAAAATGACAGTGGAAGTAGAAGAAGATAATAAAGTGAAGTCTCTATCTGTCGGGCAGGCATCTAATAAATTAGGTCATCCAGATCGTAAAGTAAGAAAGGCTGTTTTTGATAAGCTGGGGGAGGCATGGAAGGAACAATCCGCCCTTTTTGGTCAGACATTAAACCATTTAGCTGGATTCCGACTGCAAACTTATAAGCATCGTAATTGGAAGAGTGTTCTTAAGGAGCCACTTGCAATTAACCGAATGAAGCAGGAAACACTTGACGCAATGTGGACAGCTATTTCGAATAATAAAAAGCACTTTGTTAAATATTTAGAGAAAAAAGCAGACCTTCTTGGGCTAGAAAAAATGAGCATGTATGATATTGGAGCACCATTAACAAATACTGTGAAAAAATCGAGCTATACTGAGGCAAGTAAGTTTATTGTAGACCATTTCGGTAAATTCAGTCCCAAAATGGCCGACTTTGCTCAAATGGCCTTTGACAAACGCTGGATTGAGGCAGAAGACCGTGCTGGCAAGCGACCTGGTGGGTTCTGTACAAGCTTCCCTGATAGTGAGCAAACTAGAATCTTTATGACATTCTCTGGGACGTCTTCAAATATTGCTACTTTGGCTCATGAACTAGGCCATGCCTATCACCAGCATGTTATGAATGATGTGAATGGGTTAAATCAGCGTTATGCGATGAATGTTGCGGAGACAGCTTCCACGTTCGCTGAAATGATTGTAGCAGATGCTTCGGTTAAAAATGCACAAAATAAAGAAGAGAAAATCGGACTGCTTGAAGATAAAATTCAACGTAGTGTAGCATTCTTCATGAATATACATGCACGTTTTATCTTTGAGAACCGTTTTTATGAAGAAAGAAAAGAAGGGCTTGTATCGGTTAACCGCCTGAATGAGATCATGGTAGAGGCCCAGAAGGAAGCTTATCAGGATGCACTGGATGAATATGATCCTAATTTCTGGTCTTCTAAACTACATTTCCATATTACGGGTGTTCCATTTTATAACTTCCCGTACACCTTTGGGTATTTATTCAGCCTTGGAATTTATGCTGCCGCCAAAGAACAAGGGGAAAACTTTGAGGATGCATACATTGAATTGCTACGTGACACTGGTAGAATGAATGTAGAGGATCTTGCCATGAAGCATATGAATGTCGACTTAACGAAACCTGATTTCTGGGAAGATGCTATTCAATTATGTGTGAAGGATGTTGAGGAATTTATCGAGTTTACACAATAGTTGTAAGCCTACAGAATGTGGGTTACAATGAAATTAATAAAAAAAGCATAGTTTGAAAAGCCTACAGGGGGAGCCAATGGCTGAGAGTGAACAGAGATGTTCTTACCCTTTGAACCTGTTAGTTAGTACTAACGTAGGGATGGTGGCTTTTTTGATGGAATAAAAGCAATGTAGCGGATTCCCATCAGGAAGTCTTCCCCTTGGCATTGCTTTTTTTGTTTGTTTAAAATTCGCTTTAAAAAGGGGAGAGAGAAATGAATAGAAAACGCACATTATTTTTAGTTGAGGTAGCCATATTTGCTGCCTTTGCACTTTTGTTGGATATTATTCCATTTTTATCATTTAAGATATGGGCCCAAGGAGGATCAATATCCTTTGCTATGATTCCTATTTTTATTGTGGCTTTTCGTTGGGGAGTTAAGGGAGGCTTATTGGCAGGCTTTCTTTGGGGCATGTTACAAATTGCCGTAGGTACTGCTTATGTATTATACCCACTTCAAGGATTTTTTGACTATGCTGTAGCATTTACTGTATTAGGGTTTGCAGGTATGTTTTCTAAAAAAATTCAACAAGCTCTGCAAAAAGGGCAAACTAAGAAGTATTTGGGATATATAGTGGCAGGAGTGTTTCTAGGATCAATCCTACGCTTTGGTGCACATTATATTGCAGGAGTTACATTTTTTGAGTCAGCAATAGAAGGGCAACCAGTATGGCTGTATTCCTTATTATATAATGGCTCTTACATGCTGCCTGCTTTCCTGCTTAGTGCTATACTTGTCTTTTTCTTATTTCATAAACAGCCAAGGACATTAATGAATACAAATTAAAAAAGTTTTTCCGCTCACATGTGGGGGTCTCTCTTGTTAAGGGAGACCACCTTCTTTACTACATACAAAACGAGCATGCCAACCAATAATCTAGTTGACATGCTCGTTTTTTTAGCCTTAAGACAAACGACTTTGTAATAAGACTACATTAAGTAGCTAGCTGCATTTTCGTTGTTTGTTACAATTAGTAATACTTTTCCTTCGTCCATATCCTCTTCATAGTTTTCAGCTTCTGCTTGAGAGAAACCTACTTCCTGAAGTTTCGAGCGCAACTCGTCACCTTTACTATTAAATAAGTTTCCGACTGCGTTCCCAAAATCCATTTCCTTTATGCCGATTGTGTTGGCATCAACACTTCCAGCAATTCGTTTCGTACGGTCATCATCGTGGGACAATACATAAACATCATCTTTGTTAATTCCTTTGTCTTTTAAAATACTCACATCTGTTTTTAGTACTTCGTCATTTGTATATTCTTTGATAAATGGTTTCATCTTTTTCTACCTCCTAATAATGTTCTATGGTTTTTATATTCCCGGTAACCAAAGAACTAAACATTCCCTTAATGCATAGGCTATACAACCATTATTGAGAGGAAGATGTAGGATGGAACTTACCATTTCTCATTGGATATATGGACTGTTTACTTTATTGATTATTGGAACGATGATTTTTCGAAAAGGGGTTGTATTACCAACATTACTCGGAACGTTCATTGTAGCGTGGGTGTACAATGGAAACCTTGTAGCAGGCTTTAAAGCCATCTTTAATGCGAACCTAATTGCTGCACAGGAACTGTTTAGTATTTTCCTAATCATCACATTCATGCTTGCGCTTTTACATTCATTACGTGATTTAGGTGCAGATAAACGAATGATCCAACCCATCCAAAAAATGATGATAAATGGGCATATTTCCTTTTTTGTCCTAGCAGTTATCACGTATGTCATATCATTATTTTTCTGGCCAACTCCTGCTGTCCCATTAATTTGCGCATTGCTAGTACCAGCGGCTATTAGAGCGGGTTTGCCGGTTATGATGGCAGCAGTTGCCATTGCGCTTGCTGGTCAAGGAATGGCATTATCGTCGGATTATATTGTACAGGTAGCACCAAGCTTATCAGCTACAGCGGCCGGGATTGAGACAGCTATAGTGGCTGATCGTGCCCTTGTATTGTCTGTCATTGCTGGTGTCATCGCCATTGCGTTAGCTTACTTGTTGTACCGGAAAACAATACGTCATAGAAATGATCCATTAATTGAATTAGAATTGGAGCAAATGCAATCCGTAAAAGAGACGACGAATAAGGCACATACGAAAAATTTAACCGCGTGGAGTAAAATATTTGCAGTGGTTGTACCACTAACACTGTTAGGTGTTGTTATTTATATGGTATATGAAAAACTGCTATCTGGAAGAATGAGTGGACTTGAAGGGGGAGATGGAGCTGCCTTTGTCGGTGGAGTAGCAGTCATTCTTTTACTACTCTCAACTGTAGCCTTTGGTAAACAGCATTCCCTTGATTATATAACAACACATATAACGGATGGTTTTGTGTTTGCCTTTAAGGCAATGGGCCCAGTTATACCAATTGCTGGTTTCTTTTTTCTAGGAAGCTCGGACTTCTCAGGAAGTATTTTAGGAATGGAGGAGAGTCAACCAGCGTTTCTGTTTGACCTTGTGCAAACTAGCCAGACTTTTTTACCTGAAAATGCCCTTCTTGCTGCGCTAAGTATCTTAATCATTGGGATTATTACAGGTTTGGATGGTTCGGGATTCTCCGGTCTACCGCTCACAGGCGCCTTAGCTGCATCGTTGGAAAACGGTTCAATTGATGCTGCTACATTAGCAGCTATTGGGCAAATGGGGTCTATTTGGACGGGGGGAGGAACAATTGTAGCCTGGTCATCGCTTATTGCAATCGCAGGTTTTTGTGGTATTTCTGTAATGGAGCTCGTTCGCAAAAATTTTATTCCAGTCATAATTGGTCTTCTAGCAGCAACACTTTTCGCTATTTTTCTTTGGTGATAAACCGTTTTCATGGTCCTTTGAGGCTGGATTTGTTAGAATCGTAAAAAAGTGGGGCTTGTATCAGTCGCCAATTACTTAGGTAAAGGAGCATAAACCAAAAGGCAGCACTGCTATCGGTTTCTGGCATGCCCCCTGCAGGTGGCTGATCTATACCTCGTTTGGCAAATCTTAGTCAGGAGGAACTAAAATGGGAAGCAATACTTCTACTATCATCGAACAATCTCTTGATGCATTGCTTGATGATCAATCATTTTTACCCGAACTTTCTGGTGAAACAAGAAAAAAAGCTTTTACTTCTCTCACCTCTATCTTGTCCACCCCTAATCATATTCATAAATCATTCCTTAGAATCGCGTTAGAGGATGGCAAAGTGACTCGGATACCGGCATTTCGTGTCCAACATAATAATATTATAGGACCTTATAAAGGAGGTATTCGTTTTCATGAGTCTGTTGAGGAAGAAGAAGTAAGTAACCTTGCTGCCTTAATGACGTTAAAAAACGCCTTGCATGAAGTTCCTTTTGGAGGAGGGAAGGGCGGAGTGGTAATTGATCCAAGAAAATTTAAGGTGAAAGAACTAAATCAAATCTGTAGAAAATATGTCCAATATTTCAGTCAGATCATTGGGCCGGAAAAGGATATACCGGCGCCTGACGTCGGATCAGGAGAACGGGAAATGGACTGGATGATGGGAGAATACAAGAGCATCCATCCAGGTATGAAGTATAGAGGTAGTTTTACTGGTAAAAGTGTTGTAAACGGTGGCTCTTTGGGGAGAAGACAGGCGACGGGAAAGGGAGTCTATTTCTCCCTTCGCTATATGCTACATGATTTTACAAATGATAAGTATAAATGGTTAAACGAACGGGACAATATTTTTGCTAAAACTGTCATTGATCATAAAGACAAGTCCCTTAAAATTGCTATACAAGGTTTCGGAAATGTTGGATCTGTCGTAGCAGCTGAAGCAAATAAGTGTAACTTTTTGAACAATAAAGTAGTAGCTGTCAGTGATAGAAACGTGACATTGCATAATGCTGATGGGCTAGACATTCCAGAATTGATAAAGTATACAAAATCGAATAATGGTGATCTTCCAATAGATGAAGAAAGCCTGGAAGAGGCCAATGTGAAAGCCACTATTTGCGATAGGGACGACTTGCTTACAATGGATACAGACATATTAGTATTGGCTGCACTTGGTGGGCAAATCCACCAGGAAAATATGAAGCAAATGAAAGCAAAGATTATTGTTGAGGGAGCGAATGCGCCAATTACAGGGGAAGCCGACAGCTATCTCAGTGAAAAAGGGGTAGTTGTTATCCCGGATATTTTGGCAAATGCTGGTGGTGTTATCGTTTCCTATTTTGAGTGGCTACAAGGGAGAGAAACGCAATTTTATAGTGAAGAGCAAGTTTACGAGAAATTATATTATAAAATGCAACACACCTTTGAAACAGTGTATCCGCAGTATTTTGGAGACGCGTTTCCACTAAGGCAAAATTGTTACATCCACTCTGTAATGAAACTCTCCACAATCTTATTTAAACAAGGAAAGCTTTACTAAAGTTATTACGCTGGGCCATATGTTCTCATTAGCAAAGAACGCTATGTCAAATGGAAGTATTTTCTTCCGCTGAATGGTGTTTCGGATATCTATAAAAATGTAATCGCCGGACAGACTCGAATTTTATCGTAGATAATTCAAGTTATTGTCCGGCTTTTTTGTTTAAAATTCTTCTTTCCTCATTTTCGGAATGTCATAGAAGTAAAAATTTCTTTGTTGTCTACTTTTAACCCTACGACAATAGATTTGTAATCTGCATTAACAACAGATAAATCTTCTACGTTTTGCAAATCCCATAAACTACCATTTGAGCACTGAAATATTCTAAAAAGCCATATAAAACCATACTAAATCAAAGCGCTTTCACATATGGATTAAAGAAACACGTCCATATATTCTTTTCGAAGGTGTGTTAACTACTTAGTATAGGAGGAATAAGGTATGTCAGGTATTTTAGTTGCACTTATTGGTATGGTCATTTTTGCTCTTGGCTACAGATATTATTCCAAGTTTGTAGCAGAAAAAATCTTCAGGCTCGATCCGAATTATGTAACACCTGCACACCGTTATAAGGACGGGGTGGATTTTGTTCCTACAAATAAGTTCGTCTTATGGGGGCATCATTTCACCTCTGTTGCGGGGGCTGCTCCCATACTAGGACCAGCAATCGCCGTCTATTGGGGCTGGCTTCCAGCGTTTTTATGGGTGATACTAGGGACCGTTTTTGCTGCAGGGGTCCATGACTTCGGTACATTAGTTCTCTCTGTGCGGAATAAGGGCCAGTCTGTTGGAACATTAGCACACAGACTAGTTGGACAGCGTGCCAAGATATTATTTTTGTTTATCATATTAATTCTAGTATTAATGGTAAACGCAGTTTTTGCCTGGGTGATTTCAAATCTATTTATCTCCTATCCGGCTAGTGTTCTACCAGTGTTTATTCAAATTCCATTAGCTATTTGGATTGGATATGCAGTATTCAAACGGAATAAACGGATGCTCATTCCATCTCTTTTGGCGCTTGGTGTTATGTATGCCACGGCTATTTTGGCTAGCAAAGTAGGTTTCTTACAAATTGACTTGGTTAAATACTTTGGCGGAGAGGGGGCAAGTGGACTGTTTGGACTTGGTGCCACTTCTTCAGCATTTCTCATCTGGATTGTCATCTTAATGGTCTATGTATACATTGCCTCAACACTACCGGTTTGGAAACTCTTGCAACCAAGAGACTTTATTAATTCACACCAGCTTGTTGTAGGTCTTGGAATCTTATATCTTGGATTAATATTTTTGAATCCAGAAATGACGGCTCCTGTCACAAACGCAAATCCTGACAAATCATTGCTTCCATTATTATTTATTACAATAGCCTGTGGTGCGATCTCTGGTTTTCATGGATTGGTTTCCTCTGGCACTTCTTCTAAACAATTAAATAAAGAAACAGATGCACGCTTTGTTGGCTATTTTGGTGCAGTTGGAGAAGGAATTCTTGCACTTATTTCGATTATTGCGGTGGCTACATTTTTTGCGAATAAAGATGATTTCTTTGCTACTTATGCCAGTTTTACAGATGCAAATGGTGCAGGATTGGGAGTGTTTATTGAAGGCGCCGCAAACTTAGCCTCGGGAGTCGGGTTACCGGCAGATATTGCTACAACCATTGTATCGATCATTGTTGTAAGCTTTGCTGCAACCACGCTCGATACTTCTGTACGATTAATGCGCTACATTATTTCTGAGCTTGGTGTAGAATACAAAGTTCCAGCGTTAACCAAAAAGCATGTTGCTACAACGGTAGCTGTTGTGTCTAGTGCTGCTCTTGTACTATTGCCAGAAGGGCCGAAAGGGTTTGGGTCTGGTGGTTATCAGCTATGGCCTTTATTCGGTACGGCTAACCAGTTACTGGCAGGTATCAGCTTAATGTTAATTGCCGTATGGCTCAGGAGGCAAGGGAGAAACTATGCAGTGGTGTTAATACCTATGATTTTCCTTATGTTTATGACGCTATACGCAATGTTCCAGCAGGTGGTGTTTGAATGGTCATGGGCAGGGAATGACGCAAACACACTATTGTTCGTACTCGGCGCTATTATTTTTGTGTTTGCTGTCTGGATTATCCTAACGGCCTTTAATGTGTTAACAAAACCGATTATCAATTCAACAGAAGATGAATAATTAGCAACTGAGTGTGATGACAAAAAGGAGCTAGTTAGCTCCTTTTTGTATTTCACCATAGCAATTAAGCATAGAACTTCATACTAAAGGGAGGGGATAGAATGCTAGACAAGCTAAAGAAAGCAATTGCATTTTATGAGGAAGTGCTTAGTACACCGCATCGGCAGGAAATTGCCAGAGAACTAAGAAAGGAAGAAGATCTTTTTCTGCTACTACTATACTCTGAAATGATTGGCATCCCTAACCCAGTATTTTACTATACGCTAGAACTTTATCCACACATAATAGAGAAGTTTCATGATTGGCACTTGCGCATGGGCATGGAAAACTCCCCCTTATCAGGGATTCGTTGTTGTTAAAATAGAATAGGAGGTGCTATATGAACACAGAAAAGGAGATCATCTTTATTGGTGGAAAAGGAGGAGTGGGGAAGTCCACGACAGCTGCTGCCTTAGCTTGGAGTTTTGCTGAAAAAGGTATCAAAACATTACTTGTATCAACAGACCCGGCCCATAATACAGGTGATATATTTGATCAGAAAATAGGTGGAGCCATGAAACGCCTTTCCAAATTCTTAACAGCAATCGAAATTGACCCTGATTATGAGGCATCCTCTTACATTCAACGTGTGAAATCAACGATTAAGGGTATCGTACATGTAGGAATGATAGATGAGGTGAATCGTCAGCTTGATACCGCTAAGGCTTCACCAGGAGCGGAGGAAGCAGCCTTATTTGAAAAATTAATTTCAATTATTTTGGAAGAGAGGGTGAATTTTGATAAAATAGTTTTTGATACTGCTCCAACAGGACATACCATTCGCCTGCTTTCTCTTCCTGAGTTGATGGGTGTATGGATTGATGGTCTGCTACAAAAGAGACAAAAAACGAATGAAAATTATTCCAGATTATTACATGACGGTGAACCGGTAGATGATCCTATATACGAGGTGCTTAAAGCCAGGCAGGAGCGGTTCTATCAGGCAAGGGAAATATTGCTTAACCCAAGAAAGACGGAATTCATTTTTGTATTAAATCCAGAAAAACTTCCTATACTTGAAACGAAAAAGGCGATAGAGTTACTAGAAAAGTATCAACTCTCTGTGAATACTTTAGTGGTAAATAAACTATTACCTAACGAAGTGGAAGGGACGTTTTATGAAAAACGCAGGAAACATGAGAAACAATACATTTCAAAAATAAAGCAGGAATTTCAGAGACAACACCTTATGTTTGTCCCATTGTTTACAGAGGATATTATTACGAAGGCACAATTATCGAAATTTAGTACATACGTGGAAAGGGGAAAAAGCAATTGAAAGCATTTGTACATGAATATGGCGAGTTAAAAGTGAAGGATATGGAAACACCAACCGCAGGGGAAGGACAGGTTTTGGTGGCCCTAAAAGTGGCTGGTTTAAACAGACGTGATCTTTACATTCCAAATCGGCGCGGAGAGGATAAAGAAGCATTGATTCTTGGCTCAGATGGAGCGGGTATAATCGAATCAATTGGCAAAGGAGTTCAAAATGTTAAAGAAGGTGACGAAATTATCATCAACCCTGGTTTGCGTTGGTATGAGAATAGTGATGCTCCACCAGCAGAATTTGATATCTTAGGTATGCCTGACCATGGAACCTTCGCCGAAAAAATGGTTATATCCAGTGAACAAGTGGAACAAAAACCATCTCATTTATCTTGGGAGGAAGCAGGAGTTCTCGCTTTATCAGCCCTTACAGGATATAGAGCATTGTTTACAAAAGGTCAGATTAAAGAAGGGGAAACTGTATTCATTCCAGGTGCTGGAAGTGGTGTGTCTACTTATCTTATTTCATTCGCTAAAAACGTTGGAGCACGGGTAATTGTTACGTCAAGAAGCGAAGAAAAGCTTGAAAAAGCAAAATCATTAGGAGCAGATGTTGTCTTGCTTGATAGCGAAGATTGGGCAAAACAATTAGAGAACGAAACAGTTGATCTCGTGATTGATAGTGTGGGACGCGCTACCTTTAAACGTTCTTTGGATGTATTAAAAAAAGGTGGACGCATGGTTATTTTTGGTGCCACGACAGAGGATACCATCGACTTCGATCTTCGTTCCTTTTTCTATGGGCAATACCAGCTGTTTGGCTCTACAATGGGAAGTAGACAGGAATTGAGAGCGCTCTTGGATCATATGAAAAACTTTAATATGCATCCTATCGTCGACAAGACATTTGCAATAGACAATATGCAAGAGGCATTTGAATATCTTGAGGTTAATAAACAATTCGGCAAGATAGCCATAAACCTATAGAAGGAAGTATTATATGAAAAAAGAAAGAGAATCATGAGTAGCCAACTAGTGCTACGATATGATTCTCTTTTTTTGGTTATAAGATAGGTCTTGTTTTTTGTTTATACCTCAGCTTGTTTTATCCAATCTTTACCTTCTATCTGCCTTGTAACAAGCATACTGGAGACAGTATCACCAGTAACATTTACCATCGTTGCCGGTGGGTCAACTACTACTCCAATTGCCGAAATAATTGGCAATGCTTCCAACGGCAATCCGTACAAGCTAATGATCATCATTTCACCCATAAATCCGCCTCCTGGAATCCCACTCATTACGATCCCGGACAGCAGACAAATGCCGATCGCCGTTATAAATGTATCCCAACCACTAAAGTCCATGTTAAAGACACCAAATACAAAAGCAATCTTTAACATAGCAGAGAGGCAGGAACCATCCATATGAATGGTGGCGCCTAAAGGTAAGATCGTTTCCCTTACATCTTTTGGTACACCAATTCGTTTCGCTGCCTGTAGGTTAACAGGAAGGGAAGCAATACTGCTGCCTGTTCCTAGAGACGTTGCTGCAGGGGAGAGGATGTTTTTCCAAAAACGGATTACTCCAAGCTTCCCACCAGCTATAAATGCGTATAGAGTAAAGCCAATCGCAAAGTACAGTACTGCCACTGGATAATAAACGATCACTGCTTTTGCGTAATCCCCAATTAAATCAGCACCAAACTCTCCAATCAAAGAAGCGAAATATGCACCCAATCCAATTGGTGCATAATACATGACAAGCTGAACAAGCTTCATAAATACTTCAGATCCACTTGTCAAGAATTTGCTAAACCCTTTTGATTTCTCACCAGTTAATGCGGTTGATATACCTACTAAAACAGAGAATATAATAAGTGCAAGCATGTTTTGACGCGAGAATAGATCTACAAAGTCAGATACCGTAAATGTATTTACTAGTTGTTCAGAGAGCGTCAAATCCTCTGTGTTTTCAGGAGTTTCTAAAGGAATATCAACACCTTGACCTGGCTCAAAAATCACGGTAGCTACAAGCATGAAGACAGCTGCAATAATTCCTGTAACGATAAACACGCCCATCATGGAGCTCATGATTTTACCTAATCGCTTCATACTATCCATGCTCGCAATGGCGGAGGATATAGTAAAGAATACGAGAGGGATTACGATCATAAATAGTAAATTTATGAATAAGTCTCCTAATGGTTTAATAACGGTAGCATCTTCCCCAAAGACCAATCCAATAATGGAGCCAATAATAATTGAAGAAAGGAGAATAAGAGGGAAACGATATGCTTTTAATTTTTCTTTCATTTCTGTTCAGTCCTTTTCGTGTAATTGCAAGAATGCCGTTCTTCATTGTACACGAAAAAGACGAGTTGGTAAAAGGCTATTTGAGGTGAAATTGGACAAGGTCAATTGCGGCCTGCAGTTTTTTGCTGTTCTTTTCATACATTTTTTTTGCCTCTTCATTTTTCGTTGCTAAGGAAAAAAGCTCCAAATCGGCCTGACACTTTTTCATCGTAGCCAATAATAATGGCTTCTCAGTAGGCTCAGCGACTGCAATCTTGTCGTCATAAAGATCCACTGTCAATTGGCCATCATTATCTGCTTGTGCGAGAAAGACGTTTTCAATACTTACACTCATTTTATCTAACTCTGTCTCAAGCCAGTTCGTGTTTAAGGATAGATTTGCCAATGGTTCTAATAATACTTTACCATCCATAATAACAGCCTGCGGTTCTTTCTGTGGAGCTAGCTTCAAACCAAGGTCTTTCGCAGTCAGAGGCTGATTTTCCTTTTTAGGTAGGACGCTTAACGTACCAGAAGGTTCTAAAACAGCAAATTCTACATCTGAAGCAAGAAATACATTGTTATCACGTAATTTTTCTAGCAGGTCGTCTGTAGAATAACCTTCCTTCTTGAGGTTATCTTCCATTATTTTACCATCCTGAATAAAAACAGTACTTTTACCCTCAGTAAAATTACGGAATGACTTACTTTTTAAGGAGATATACTCTACTGCATAGGGGACGAGAAACCATACTGCCATGGCGACTAAACCATTTAAAATGTTACTATCTGGCTCAATTGTATGGATCGCGACAATGCCACCCAACACGATTCCAGAAATATACTCAAATATATTAAGCTGTGAGAGTTGTTTTTTTCCGAGCCATTTGGTTAGAAAAAATAAAATAGTAATGAGAAGAAGTGACTTTCCGATAACTATGACCCAATCTGGCATCTCGTTTTCTTCCTTCCTCGGTTAACTTAGTTGTATTGTGGTTCTTCCTTGCTCAGCATAATGACCTGTTTCTGCAAATCGTTTTTTACTTCGGTTATAATGGCTTCTGCATCCTTGAACGCTTGATAGGAATTTTGTTCATATGTTTTCTCCGCAAGCATTTGCAAGGATGCTTCAACACTCTTTATAGAAGAGAAACATGTTTTAACCTGGGATCCTACTGTCATGATTACACCTCCTATCCCTTTGGTTTAAAGATAATGGCCCCAATTACGCCAAATACAATAGCAGCAGAAATCCCCGCACTGGTTACTTCGAACATTCCTGTGACAACACCAACTAGCCCATGTTTTTCTGCTTCTTGCATGGCACCATGTACCAGTGAATTACCGAAACTTGTAATTGGAACAGTTGCTCCAGCGCCAGCAAAATCAATTAGTGGCTCGTATAGGCCAATCCCGTCCAAAACTGCTCCAGCTATAACGAGGATGGTTAACGTTTGTCCAGGGTTCATTTTAAATACATCAAATAAAATTTGACCGATTACACATATGGCGCCACCGATAACAAATGCCCAGAAGAAAATCATGTTGCATCACTTCCTGACTCAATGGAAACTGCATGTGCAATACATGGTATAGGGTCCTTTTGTTGAATGCTTAGCGGGGAATGTAAGGACCCTGTAGCTACAAGCAACATTCGTTTAATCTCTCCTCTTTTAAGCTTGTTCAAAAAATGCCCATACGTTACAACAGCCGAACACGCTGGTCCACTAGCTCCAGCCAGAACTGGTTGTCCTTCTCTGTAGATGGTTAACCCACAATCCACATACTGGTCTTCTCTAATCGATAAACCCCTTTGTTTAAGCAGGTCTAGCGAAACCTCTCTTCCAATATGGCCTAGGTCGCCTGTAACAATAAGATCATAGTAAGAAGGATCAATATTTCTATCCTTAAAATGGGTTTCTATCGTATTTACAGCGGCAGCTGCCATAGCTCCTCCCATGTTAAAGGGATCTGTAATTCCCATATCAACAATTTTTCCAATTGTTGCAGAGGTAACAACAGGGCCGGAGCCTTCTTTAGCAACAAGCGCACACCCAGCTCCAGTCACAGTCCATTGAGAAGTAGGGGGCTTTTGTCCTCCGTATTCAGTAGGGTAGCGGAATTGTTTTTCAGCCGTAGCATTGTGACTAGAAGTACCACTAAGTATATAATCAGCACCACCACTATTAATAAGATATGCTGAAAGGGCAAGGCTTTCTGCAGATGTTGCACAGGCACTGAATATACCAAGGTAGGGGATGCCTATGGTTTTTGCAGTAAAGCTTGTAGGTGTTATTTGATTAATTAAATCTCCACTAATAAAAAACTGTACCTGTTCTTTTTCAATACTGCTTTTTTTCAACGCTACTTGACATGATTCTTCCATAAGCATTTGTTGTGCTTTTTCAAAAGAATCCTGCTTTAGCCACATATCTTCATGAAGGATATCAAAGTCCTCTGGGATACTTCCCTTGGCTTCAAATGGCCCTCCCACAACACCAGTAGAAATGATGGTTGGTTTATTCTCAAAAACCCAAGTTTGATGACCTTGTAACATTAGATTACCCCCCATTTTATTAAAAGGGTCTTTATCAATGCGATAACGAAAGCAGAAAATACGCCATATACAATGACAGGACCGGCAAGCTTAAGCATGTTACTACCCACACCTAAAATAAATCCTTCTGTTTTGTATTCAATCGCGGACGAGATCACTGCATTACCGAAACCTGTAACAGGTACAGCAGAGCCTGCCCCGGCGAATTGGCCAATTCTATCGTAAATGCCAAACCCTGTAAGTAGCATAGTTATAAAAATTAACGTAGCAGTTGTCGGATTACCAGCAGTTTGCTCGGTGAAATTAAAATAATATACATAAAAGGTTGAAATTAATTGGCCGATAAAGCATATGAAACCTCCAACAAGGAACGCCTTAAGACAATTTAATAATACGGGACGCTTTACTTCGCGATCTTGTTGAAATGCCTGGTAGTTCTGAGCTTCAGGTGGTAATTTTTTTTTCTTTTTATCTGCCATTTCGCTTCACTCATTTCGTTAAGTCTGTTCTTTGGAGAGGTCTACAATTTTCTTTACACGTTTCTCCATACTTTTCTTGGACATCGAACCTGATTTTAGTTTTTCTTCCAGTTTCTCTAACTCAATCGCAATCTTTTTATCTGTAGTTAGTTCCACCTTTAAATCAGGAAACATTTCTTTCATTTCTTTACTAAGTTGTTTTCGTATTTTAGCAAGTTTTAAACGTTGGTTTTGTTCCACTTGTACGGCTATAATTAATTGCTTCGATGTATTAACAGCTTTAATTGCCGTGATTTCCTTATAATTACTTAAGGCTGCTTTTGCCTGGTTTGCCTGTTGCTGACTCGTATTTTGATCTTTTGTCGAAATATGAGTTAAATCAAGTGCCTCGTTTTTATTTTTGGATGGTTCAAGTGCTGATTCGTTTCCACAACTGCTTAGTGTACAAAGTAGGCCGATAAGAAGCAGCCATCTCTTCATGGACATTTTCTCACCCGTTTTCTCAAAGAATAATCAAAGGACTGGCTAACCAATCCTTTGACTTATCTATATTTAGAAACCCTTATACTGGGGCTCTTCTTTCTCCATTTGTTGAACTCTTGGTTCTACTGATTGCAGAATAGACATTGTTTGCTGTGCTGCGTCTTCGTATAATTTCTTTGCCTGTTTGTTTTCTGTTTGTAGGGCAAACTGCTCGAAGCTTGCCTGTGCACTCTTTAATCCGGCAATGGTCTGTTTTACTTGGCTACCAACTGTCATGTTTATCCTCCTTCGTAAGAATGTCACTACTTATAATGACAAAGAAGAGAATTATTTATACAGTTAATAAATTTCCTTTTATACCCATTTTTTATAAAAACATTGAAAAAGTTGAAACATTTCCACTACCAAATCCGTCTTATAATACAAGCGAACAAAACGGCCGACCTTATTTTTACCCCGGTGCAACCGTCCGTAGGACTCCCACTTCAGAACATGGAGTGAAACCGTAAGTATTCAGTGGGAGAAAACGGACGCTAACACCCCGATTCGTTCAACTAACAATCAGTGGGGGAAGAACGAAAACCCCTCACTGATTGAAGGTTCACTTTATAAAAAGTAGGAGAGAGATACAATGAAAAGAAGGTATATATTTATAGGGGTACTATTTATTCTTTGCTTATTCGTTTTTATTTATCAGCAATTTGCTGGAGGACATACTATCCTTGCAGAAAACAAATCTTTTTCAAAACAGCAAGGAGATTTCATTTTACATATGAGTGTAATTCAGGTAGAAGAAGGAATAGAGGTTCGTCAGTCCATTCAGTATGTGGGAGAGGAACCTGTTGAAATTAAACATCAGTCACCATTGGTTTCCGTTTCCTTGAAAGATAAGAAACCCACTTTTACAGGGAGTATGGTGACAAAAAAACTGAGTAAAGGGAATGTTTACTACCCACAGGACCCAGTAGTAATAACGGAGATTGACAACATAGAGGGTAGCTCATTATATGTAAACGCCAGGTTATTTACCGATACCGAGGAAAGAATTATGATCGAGCATGTTGAAGAGTTAGAGTTTAATTAAAAAGGAGCCAGGCTTTTATAGCAAGGCTCCTTTTAATTTTAAGTAAGGAAAGTACATATTGTAGGATAGGATGCAATGACGACATAGTTTTAATTTGTAGACCCAAGTATAAGAAAAGACAAGCGAATGCAAGTTATCTCGGTGCAACCGTCCGTAAGACTCCCACTTCAAAACATGAGGTGAAACTAGTTTTGAGTGGGAGAAAACGGACGCTAACACCCCGATTCGTTCAACTAACAATCAGTGGGGGAAGAACCCCCACTGATTGTTAGTTTCACTTTATCTAATCTAAAATGTACTTTAAATGAGAACAGTCTTATCTTTTTCCATTATGTTTTCTTTTCTAAGTTCGACTTTTATTGACTTATTAAGTAATTGTGAAATCGTATGGTACACTTCTTTTGCATCTTGTCCATCAATAATAAGAACCAATGATTGATTTTTTCTGCAAAGAAGGAAAAAGGATAGTAGTTTTGGTAGGTTTTTTGTATCAGCAATAAGGTGATCTCGATAAAGGTACATATTTACATCGTTCTTAACAGCGTAATGATGAATCTTTACAATGTCTTGGGTGTGGATATTTTGGTTTAATTGTATTTTATATGATGACAGTTCTGACATCTTAATCTCTCCTCATAGCTATTATTTATTAAATAGTTACCCGACCTCTTAGCTGACCAAACATAATAAGAAATTCATATAAATATATTCAATCGTATGCATTTCTGATACACTTTTAATGATAATAGAAAAACCTTTTAATTCATCGACGAATGGAGGAAGGCAATGAAGACTTTTAAATTAAAGAGTTTACAAATACTAGAACTAAACGACGATGGTATAGAACGTCATTCCTTAGACCTTATGGACGGGTTGATTATAAACAGAGAAGATGATCAACTAAGATGGACTGTAGAAGCGTATGTTAGCCGTGCGTACTCATCCTTTTTACATAGACTTTATGAAGAAAAGAGTGAGATTATTATTCGTGCTAAGATAACAACAGAGAGCAATGAACCTGCTATTTTTATTACAACCATTACAGGGGTAAATGATATTGGTGATAATATGAACGTATTATTCATCGGGAAACTGGTCGATCAAAAAACGAGTAAAGTGGAATTATTACTCTCTACCCTGATAGATGAAGGATATCGGGGAAATGCGCTTTTACCAGTGTTTAAACAGCGGATATTATGATGCCGACTTAGGTGGATGCCTGAATTTGTCGAAATTGCAAGCAATTCTTACCACCGCCTGTTATAATGTTAGTGACATTACAGCTTTTAAAGGCGTAGTAAGCATTAGTTAAGTGTTAGGAGTTAGGAAGTATGAATTATTGGGGTCCATTTTTTAAATGGATAAATAAATTATCACCGGTACAGGTGTTGCTCGTGTTTTATTTCTTTGCAGTAATTGTGTCAACTATTCTCATGTCACTACCTTTTGTATACCAGGAGAATGTACGAGTAGAATTTATTGATATACTATTTACTGCAGTTAGTGCCTTAAGTGTTACAGGGCTCAGTACTATTACCTTAGCAGACACGCTGAGTACACCAGGTATTCTTGTTTTAGCCTTTATTCTACAGCTCGGTGCAGTAGGAGTAATGGCTATTGGTACATTTATCTGGCTATTATTAGGTAAAAAAATTGGATTGAAAGAGCGACGGCTTATTATGGCGGATCAAAATCAAACTACTTTTGAAGGAATGGTCCGTTTAATTAAGCAAATTGTTTTCGTGCTGCTTACCATTGAACTAATTGGATTTGTGGTGTTGGGTACATATTTCTTGCGTTATTTCCCGAACCCTAGTGAAGCGTACCTACAAGGCTTTTTTGGGACAATTAGTGCAATTACCAATGGTGGATTTGATATAACAGGTCAATCCCTAATCCCGTATCGTAATGACTATTTTGTTCAATTCATTAATATTCTTCTCATTATTTTTGGAGCGATTGGTTTTCCTGTCCTCATCGAGGTAAAAGAATATCTGTTCGAAAAAGAAGAAAATAGAAAAAGGATACGGTTTAGTTTGTATACAAAGCTGACAACATTTACCTTCTCAATACTCGTAGTTGTCGGTGCTTTGTTCATCTATATTCTTGATTTTAATCACTTTTTTGCTGATAAATCTTGGCACGAGTCTTTCTTTTACGCATTGTTTCAGTCGGTCACAACGCGAAGTGGGGGATTGGCGACAATGGATGTCACACAATTAACAGAGTCCAATCATCTATTTATGTCCTTGCTCATGTTTATCGGTGCTTCTCCTAGTAGTGCGGGAGGCGGGATCAGGACAACAACCTTTGCTCTTGTGGTCATTTTTATCATTACATACGCCCGTGGTGGAAGCAGTATTCGCATTTTCAAAAGAGAAGTGTATGATGAAGACCTAATTAAAGCTGTTGCAGTAGCACTAATGGCTATCGTTATTGTGTTCCTTTCCATGATGATCATGTCAATCATTGAACCGTTCTCTCTATCCCAAATATTATATGAAGTAACTTCCGCATTTGGTACGGTTGGGCTATCTTTAGGTATCACCAGCGATTTGCAGCCAATTAGCAAAGTGATTCTGATGTTGTTAATGTTCATAGGGCGCGTAGGGATCATTACATTATTATTTACTTTTAAAAATAGAAAAAGAAGCGGTAAGTATCGTTATCCTAAAGAGAAAATTATCATTGGCTAAGATGGAGGGAGCATTACTATGGAAAACACTTTTTTTCCATTTAATCAAAATTTGCTATCCAGTTTAAACGAGCCCATAATGTTTGTTGATCATAGTGGCACGCTTTTGGCAGGGACCAACGCGGCATATAAGTTAATAGGCTGTAATAAAGACAACGTTTTAGCTAACCTAAATGACTACTTTGATTTCGAAAAAATGAAAGCGGCAGTAAATTGTACCTGTATTTTGCCACTTAAACGAGATCATGCAACCTTTCTTGAAGCCAAGTGTGTTTCCTTAAAAGAGGACACCTATGGAATTGTTCTTAAGCCCCTCGAGCTACCGGGTGGAGGAACGTTCCAAATTAAAGATACAGTAAAAGAAAGCGAAGGATTACTTATCCTCGACGGCGACAAAATTATAGATTGTAATGAATCGTTTGCAACGATTTTTCAGTATTCCCGTATCCAACTTAAATCGATTCGACTTGGCGAACTTTTACAGCTTAATAAAGGAACAATAGACGCGGAGTGGTGGAAGGGAACCGAGAGCGGGATTCTGGCAGGGAAAAAGAGCAACGGCTCTCCGGTTTATATTCAAGTATTAGATTATTCTAGCTATCACGGCAAAGAGGGCGCCCGGATCTTTCTTATTAAAAACGTTACAGACCAGGTGAAAAATGAAAAGCGAATCGAATACATGGCATATTATGATGAGCTGACAGATCTTCCAAACCGAAACTTTTTTATGAAAATACTTGATGAAGCAATCAATAAGTCTAAGAAATTAGGAGAAGAGCAGCTTGCTGTGTATTTTCTTGATATTGATTATTTCAAAGAGATAAATGAAACGCTTGGTTATTCTTTTGGGGATAAGTTATTAAAAGCAATAAGCGATAAATTGAAATCTTTTCTAGGGCCTGATACGTTCATTGCAAGAATAGGCGGGGATGAATTTCTTTTACTTCAAAATGGGATAAAGGCAAAGGAGCATACCGTAAAACTTGCTGAAGATCTAATTGTGGAATTTGAGAGTCCTGTCAAAATTGGAGAACATGACATTTATACGTCTATTAGTATTGGAATCAGCGTCTATCCGAATAACGGAAAATCACCAGAGGCATTGCTGACTCACGCTCAATCTGCGATGCATGTAATTAAGGAAAAACACCGTAATAATTATAAAATGTTTGAAACATCTATTTCTGAGAACTTTAAATCAATGCTTACAATGGAAAGTGACTTACGGAAAGCTCTACAAAAAGAACAGTTTGAATTACATTATCAGCCCCAGAAAAATTTGCTTACAGGGGGAATAGTCGGGATGGAAGCATTGCTTCGCTGGAATCATCCAGAAAAAGGGTATATTCCACCATTAGATTTTATTTCGCTTGCCGAACGAACAGGGCTGATAATAGAAATTGGTGACTGGGTTATGTACGAAGCCTGTAGGCAAAATAAACTTTTACAGGGAAAAGGGTATGACCCTGTTATTGTAAGTGTTAATTTGTCAGCGAAACAGTTTCACCAAAAAAACCTCGTTACCAAAATAAAGAATACCTTAAAGGAAACGGGGCTGGATCCAAAATATTTAGAACTAGAAATCACAGAAAGTATGGCAATGACAAACGAGCACTACATTCTTAACACTTTACAGCAATTAAGGGAGCTTGGAGTCCTTGTCTCCATTGATGATTTTGGAACAGGTTACTCATCATTACGATATTTAAGTGTGTTTCCAGTTACGAAGTTAAAGATTGATAAGACGTTTATGGATGCTTCACAAAAGCAAAATAAAGCCATCGTAAAATCAATTATACATATGTCACATTCCTTAAATATGAAAGTAATTGCTGAGGGAGTAGAAACACATGAACAGATTGAATTTCTCAGGGAAGAAAAATGTGATGAAATGCAAGGATATTATTTTAGTAAACCTTTACCACCAGCAAAGCTAATTCAATTGTTAACAGCAGGATAAGAAAAACAAGCTTGCGCTATTAATGAAATAGCGCAAGCTTGTTGTTTAATTAGCAATAAAAAGCTGCACCTACAATGATTAAAAGAATAAAAAGCACTACAATTAGTGCAAAGTTATTTCCATAACCACTACCGCCGCCACAACCAGCGCCGCCGAATCCGCCATAGCCGTAACCCATTCTTTTCACCTCCCCTTGTTCTTACAGTTTACTATATGTATATCGTTTAGAATTGTATAGACGAATGCCCAGTTCAAAAAATAAACCTGCTACCACAGGAAGGTAACAGGTTAGTGAGAGGAATTATTAATCTGTATTATCGATAATTTCTACAATTTTTAATTGGTCATTTTCATAATCCGTAATAAATTCAAAAGTATGTTTCTTCATTTCCGTCTTCTCTTTATTTTCTAGTTTGCTCTCAATTTCAACTTCTACGGTTGTTTTGACTGTATTCGTCTCGGTTACATTGCTAGTTAGATCGCTATACTCTAACTTTACGATATGAATGTACTCTTCACGAAAGTCTTGGTAAGAGGTTTGGGATTGCATATTACTCCCCAGCAGTGTATATGCATTAACATAATCTCTTATATCAATACTTTCCAGGAAATAGTCAATCAGGTACTCTGCATCCTCCATAAATTGTTCAGGGGTGTTTGTGTCAATAATATCTGTTGTGCTTGTAAACTCTAAATTCTCATTCTGGGCCTCATTTGACCACTTTTCTATGTCACCGATTACTTCATTTGTCGGGATGCTAAATCCGATGGTACCATCCTCTGTACCTACAGAATTAATTCCAACTACTTTTCCTGTATTTCTATGAATTAAAGGGCCCCCACTATTGCCGTGGGTGATTTGAGCAGAGATTTGATATACATTAGAGTAATCAAAGCCATCAACTGAGAAATTGCGCTCTGCACCGGAAATGATTCCAAGTGTCACGGTATTTTGAAAACCATGAGGACTACCCAGGGCAATAATTTCATCACCAATCTCCGCATTAAGATCTTTTTCCACTTCTAAATAATTTTTGCCGGCGAGCTGTGGTACCCGGATAACAGCAACGTCAAGACTTTCACCAATGCCAACAACAGCAGCAGGATATATTTGTGCGTTAGCCGTTCTAACATATATGGTATCTGCATCACGAATTACGTGGGCATTCGTTATTATATCTCCTTTTTCATTAAATAAGAATCCAGAACCTGTAAGCGTACTTTCGTCATTTTGCGCTTCTATTTGAATAACGTTTTTTTCAGCCTCATGAATAATGGATTTAAGATCTAGTGTTTCTTCATTAACGTTAACTTTGTTAATAGTAGGGTTGTTAACAGAGAGTTCTTCATCATTCCAACTATTGTACATTAAAACACAAAGTACAATTCCTATCGTGAGTAACAACACGGAAAGGATGATAGGAAGATATTTCTTTTTATGCAATAAAAACACCTCTTTTGGGGGAAGTCAGTCTGTGTACCAAGTAATTTTCTGAACCTCAATATTCAGATCTTTTCCTTTTTCATCTATGTCGAAATGAGTATATTCAAACTTACCTGTTTCACCGGGGTATAATTTATCCGGAAAGACAAACACTTCGTTTGTTAGTATTTCGTTTCCTTCCTTTGTTGCAAGAGAATAATTGATTAAAACGGAATTTACAGGAATGGTTGCGACGCTTTTTACTTCACCTTGTACAACAAGTTTACCTTGTTCGTCCTTTGATAGGTCAACTTCAACCAGTTCAATTGCATCCGTTTCATTCAACTGCCTTTCCTCTTCAGCAGTTGTCATAGCCTGCTCAATTCTTTGCTCTTGGGCCGTTTCGAAAGCCACTTGTTCCTTGTCTATTGTTGTCTTAAGACTCCGAAGTTTCTCTGAGTCGGGGGCATATTTCAGCCCGTCTTCCACGATAATCTGAGCATCATTAAATTGCTTGCTGTTTAATTGTTCATTCGCTTTCGTATACGTATAATCTACTATTTGCTCTCGAATGCTTGTGGTAATAGTATTAGCTTCCGTACTATCTATTGCCTCAGCATCCCACAGTAATATTTTTAATTCATCAATGTTAGATTCTTTGTTCAGTACATTCTTTATTTGTTCAAGCTTTATATTATTTCTTGTTGCACCTATGTCAGAAATCAATTTATTTATTCCAGGACCATTAAAGGTATTTAGATCGCTCTCTGAATCATTAATAAGAGAAAGGGCCTCTTGGTATTTATCTTCTTCTAACAGCTTTTCAGCCTTTTCTAGGGAAGATTCTGCCTGAATCGCTTTACTTAAGAAACTCAGTGAAATCTCTGCCTGCGTGAAATGTGGCTTGTACTCTAGGACAGTTTCAAATGTTTCATTAGCTTTTGCGTAATCCCCTTTTAATACAAGTTCTTCACCCTCGGCGTATAATGCCTGCGCTTCATTCGTCTTATTTTCCAGGATTAGATAGAGTAATCCAGAAAAAAGAAGTATCACGAAAAAAACAGAAAGAGGAAGCAACCAAAATTTGTTGAATTTTTTTGAAGTTATAAATCGCTCATTTATATCAAGAGGAAGTTTTCCCCCACAAGTAATACAGTAATGTTCGTCGCTTTTTATAGATGATCCGCAATAAGGGCAGTGTAGCATTATGTGCCTCCCAAAATCTCTCGAAGTTTGTCAAATGAAAATATACTACTTTATTTTATCACATTTTTGCTTTATTTAGGGAGAAGATATTGATATGATGAAAGGGTAACAAATAGGTGATATGATCGAAAGAAGATTTGGGGCAGGGGGTGCATAAGCATGCTTGAAGCAGTATTTGGGATTGTTTGTTTTGGTATCCTATTAATGAATATTGGATTTTGTTTATATGACAATGAAAGATAAAAAAAGACAGACTGCTTGTCTGTCTTTTTAGAGAAATATGGGAAGTTATTGTAGCTGAACCCACAGTGCTTTACCTAGTTAGCGACCATTCATCGAATGGGAAGATGATTAATTCTGATCTGCCAATAATATTATCTTCCTCAATAAAGCCAAGGCCATTTCTACTATCTTTACTGATCGCACGATTATCTCCCATTACAAAGTAATTGTCCTCAGGGACCTCGATTGGTCCATAGCTTCCGGTTTGCATTTCTGCTTCTTCACTAAGAAATGTTTGCTCGTATTTTTCCCCATTTATATATAGGCTACTACCATTTATTTCAATTGTATCTCCAGGCAATCCAATAACTCGTTTCACATAGTTTTTTAGGGGCCTTTCGATGATGACAATATCTCCACGTTCTGGGTCACCAACGAGGTAAACAAACTTATTAAAGATTACTCTTTCCCCATCCTTCAAAGTAGGATCCATACTTTCCCCATCGACTATGGATGTCGCAAATAAGAAAGTACGTAAAAAAAGAGCTATTAAAACAGCTATAATGATGGCTTTGGCCCATTCGAACCATTCATTTTTCTTTTTTCGTTCGGTCACCGAAGACATCCTTTCCAAAATACATTTCTCTATAATAGTAGCATAGTAAGCAATTGTTATCGAGTTTCAAAACTGCTGTAGTTTATGACAAGGAAAAATATTATACCCTATAAACAATGTGGTATAAAATAACTTGTCACAATCTGTAAATTTATGCTAAAGTAAAGTAAATTAACATAGAAGGGGGCAGACAAACTACGATAATGTGTGCATTAGACAAACTCTTAAAACGTATTGAATTTCTGCGTAAAAAAATGACCGAAGTCGCTCTGGAAAAAGGTTTCACAAATTTAGAGTCAGTAGCAATCAGTCAAGAACTTGATCGCCTACTGAATCTCTATGACAATATGAAAAAGCAAAGTTCTCGTAAAGCCGACTAGATGCCCCTTTCCTTACACTTGCAAAAATCCTTCTAATCGATCTAATGCTTTTTTAATTGTTTCTAAATCATATGCGTAAGATAAGCGCATATATCCTTCTCCAACCACTGAAAAGCTACTACCTGGCACTAAAGCAACCTTTCCTTTACGAACAAGCTCCAATCCGAGCTGAAAAGAGTCCATTTCTTTCATGGGAAATTTAGGGAAGAAGTAAAATGCACCCTCAGGTTTATTAACAGACAGCCCCATAGACACTAACCTTTTATATACATATTCTCTTCTTACATTATAGGCTTCCTGCATAATTAGCGTATCATTTTTACCATTTGTTAATGCTTCAAGAGCAGCATATTGACTTATGGATGATGCGCAAGACACATTGTACTGATGTACTTTTAATAATTCTTTTGCTAGCCATGATGGTGCAAGTAAATAACCAATCCGAAAGCCTGTCATCGAATGGGACTTGGATAAGCCGTTTATAACAATTGTTTTATCTCTAATTGATTCAAACGAAGCGATAGAGTAATGTGGCCTTTCATACACTAATTCACTATAAATTTCATCTGCCAAGATGAAAATATCTTTGTCCTTTAATACGGACACCAATTCGTTTAGTTCCTCTTTGGTAAAAGAAGCACCAGTTGGATTGGAAGGGTAGGGAAGAACAACACATTTCGTTCTATCTGTAATATGTTGAACCAGATTCTCTTTTGTAAGTTTAAATGCATCATTTGTGGTATCCGCATAAACTGCTTTCGCCCCGGCTAGGGTGATAAGTGGCTCGTACCCCGGATAGATAGGTCCTGGTAAAATTACTTCATCTCCACTATTTAAAATCCCCCTAAAAGTAATATCAATGGCTTGAGAAGCACCAGTAGTAACGATAATTTCCTTATCAGGATCATAGCTGATATGATATTTCTCTTCATTATATGCAGCGATAGCCTTTCGTAATTCAAGGATTCCAGCATTATGTGTATAACCTGTTTTGTTTAAGGACAATGCGTTTACTGCTGCCTGTTTTATATGTTCAGGTGTATGAAAGTCAGGTTGTCCAATTGTTAGAGAAATAACATCCTCTTCATCCGCCACCATATTAAAAAATTTCCTAATGCCAGATATTTCGATTTGTTTAAGTTTTTGGTTCAACATATGTTCCATTATAGCCTCCTGCATGGTCATTTTTTCAAATGTTATAAAATGTTCAAAAAATTTAGATCTACTTCAGTTAAAATAGGGTATACTTTTATATAATACTAGAAGGAGTGTATCATATGCGACCAAAAACGTTAAATTTCGAACAACTTTTTCAACAAAATAAGCAAGAGCTTATGGAAGATAAAAGGGAGTTATCGCAAATCGAAGTCCGCTTGGAAAAAAGACAGTCTGACAGTGTCATGTTGAAGAAGGAACGAGCCCAGAATAAGACTTTACAATCTGAATAAAGATGGGGATTTTTCACCTCTAGAGTTAAAGAAAGTGAAGTATAAAGTTAGGTAAACTAGTGGACAATGCTAAAAAGAGTATGGAAGGAAGTATAGCATTGTTCTTAAATATAATTACAAATGTGCAGGAAAGTAAACTAGAGGATTCGAGTTATCTATATATTTTAGTAACAATTGGTTTAGCTATCGGCTATCTATTGGTAAGACCGGCTGTGAAATGGTTTATTACGAACCGTGTGTTCGATCTCCTAAGTTATATAATGGTTAGTTTAATTCTCTGTATCATGCTATCTGCCAGTTATTTTATGCTGGGACTCTCACCAGAATTGTTCCGTCTCTTTCTAAAAGTAATACTCCAGCTATTGGCATACTTTGGGGCTGGATTAGTTATATGGAATCTAATTAGGGTACTATTTATAAAACATAGTTAATACAGAAACCGAAAGAAAAGCAAACGTATAAAGTGAGGTGCTAAACTTGCGAGGTGACGCGAAAACTTTCCGAAATAAATTCGTAAACTCAGAGAGTAGTAAGGCACATTTAGAAGGGAACAAGAATTTGCAATGTTACAAAGCCATTTAGCAAGGAAAATGCTTCTCCTTTTACTTGTCAACTAACTTCATTTAGAAAGTATACCACTTAAAAATTCCTCCAAGTAATTAAATAACATTCGAAACCATATATGATTTCGAATGTTATTTTGTCATCGCTCGGCTTTATTGATTTTTTTATAGGCTATAATGAGTTGGCTCACCAGAATATTGGGAGTTTATTTGTTGTATTCCTATCACCCTTTGATGATGATTATTCTTCATTTTCAACACCATATTCACTGTGCATTGTTTCCAACCATGAAAAGACCGGATGAAAGAATTCCTCAGGCGAGCGAACAGATGCAGGTGCTGTTTTCATAACCTTCTGTTTTTCTGCTTCAGGTAATTTTTCATAGGCATCTTTCAAAGTATGGGTTTGGTCAGCGTATCGGTGCAGTTCATACATAAAATTTTTCAGTTCAGTCATACGGAAGGCCTCCTTTTACTAAAGGTATACCTTATCTATATAAGTTTAAAACATCACAGCCTATTTAACGGTGTGATTTCCTTCTTGGTGGCCATTCCATTTTTCCCAGCGAAGAGGGAGTATAGTAGGATGATTTTTTGGGTGTGGTAGTTGACGGAGCTTGTGGTTTCCAGTCAATATATTCATAGATTACTTTTTTAGCTTGAGAAAGTGACATTTTGCATTGTGGATTTCGATAGTTCTCATCGAGTGCTCCCAAATGTTTTAACTGTTGAAAATCCTTTTTTGATGGCGGAATATGAAAGTAGTAATCATCTACTTTGACAAGGAGTGTAGAATGCTGATTACTAAACTTTGGATGTTCAGAAAAATGTAATCCTACTTTGTTCGCTTTCTTTTCATTTAGAAGGCGATTTATAGTTTCTTTCTTTATATAGTATAGGTGTTGTGGTTCAGGTGCAGTTTTTGCATGTCTATTTACAGTGTACAATGCTTTGGCAATATCTCTTAGTTGTTGGTTATGCATGCTCTCTCTCCTTTCTACTACTTTGAACTTTAAATTGAAATTGATTCTGTTGCAAAATTGTTAAACGATCTAATATATAGCTTGTCTACATCCTACCTCAAAGTCTCTCACACCGCAACCAGCATAAGGAGGTTTCTGTTTTATTCTTAAAGAAGGGGATTTTAAAAAGAGATAGTTGTAGTAAATATAACGCAAAAACTGAACGGTTTTTCGAAAATACTCCGAATCCGCTCAGTTTTTTTATGTAGATTTATTTTGCAAATTGACCGTTATGCAAAGAAGAAATTTATTTATTGTAGGTCTTTTCTGCATACTTTATAACGCATCTACTAATAAACTTCTTTTAGATATTGTACGATATTTTCCATCTCTGCTGGTTGTGTCCCATTAAACTTTTTGATCGCATTTCCTTCTGGAGTTACAACGAAAAAGTTGATTCCATGAATCATTTGGTCTGAATCAGGGGCTTCTTCTAACATTGTTTTAAAAGATTTAATAGAGAGTTCTTTGATTTCTTGGAATTCATACCCTGTCAACAGGTTCCAATTGTCAAAGGAAGCTCCTCTTGAGGCAGCGTATTCTTTTAGTTTCTCCGGGGTGTCATGTTCAGGATCTACACTAAATGATACGAACTCTACATCTTCTAAACCCTCGTCTTTAAGCATTTTTTGCAAATCAACCATATTAGATGTCATGTTGGGACAGACAGTCTCACAGTTAGTAAAAATAAAATCAGCAATCCAGAATTTTCCTTCCAATTCGCCACTGTCGAATTGTTCATTATTCTGGTTAGTGTATGAGAAATCACTTACTTCGTATGAAAAGTCTCCATTATAATCTTTTTCACCACAAGCTGCCAATAGTAATATCAATCCTAGAAATAACAAAAGTAATTTAGACCTTGTAGACATATGTATGGCCCCCATTCTTTTAAGATCTCATTAATTTTAGCATGAAGGAGGATAAAAAACCATGTCGAAAATGTAAACGAAAACAGCAGTCGACTAGATAGATCGACTGCGTGCTCGTTAGTATGGATTGTAATACGGCTGATAATACGGTGGTCCAGGATTGTAGCCATATCCATATGGATAGTGATAGTAAGGTGCGGGAGGATAAGGAGGATATCCTCCACCTTGGAAGGCACCATATAGTAATGGCCCGAAAGCAAGGCCCGTCAAAAATGGTAGGACAGGGAAAAAACGTGTATCTTCTTGGTCCTGGTGCTGGCGATAAGGCATATAATGGGGATTATACAATATGATCTCCCTTTCATTCTTATATTCCTTATAGTCTATGCAAGCATTGCAGGATGGGTTAATATCATTCCTTGTGTAAGGTGTACACGTGAAGCTCTGGTTTACATAAGAAACGATATGGCAAACGGGTAGTACCAATACCACGATTAACAAAAAGTTGTAGGTTTCCGTCGTTTAGTAAGTATTTTCCTTCTACATATTTCTCTGCATACTTAGGTGTATAAAGATGCCCGATAAATGGTAAACGAACCTGTCCACCATGGCTATGACCTGACAATTGTACGTTAACAGAGTAGTCTACTGCTACATCAACAAAATCTGGCTCATGTGCAAGTAATAGCGTGAAAAGGTCAGGGTTCACATTTTCTAGGGCTTGTCTTAGATTAGGGCTACCAAGCATAACATCATCAATACCCGAAAGAATGATTCGCTCATTGTTTTGTTCGATTACGGAATGCTCGTTCTGTAAGAGGGTAAAGCCTGAAGCGTCCATAACGTCTCTTACTTTTTCTGTTCCGTAACCTCCATGATCATGGTTGCCATAAATCCAAAATTTCCCACGAGGAGCTTCAAGAGATTGAAGAACATTTATTAAATCATTATTCCATGTATATAGATGGGGTTCATCTACCAAATCGCCAGTAAACACGATTAGATCTGGGTTTATTTCATTTATTCTATTAACAAGCTTTTGTAGTTGTTCTATACTATAGTGAAATCCAATATGTGTATCTGAGAATTGTACAACTTTAAAATCATTAAATGATGCAGGGATTGTAGCATCCATTATTTTCACATTCTGAACTTGTAGCATCCTTGGTTCGATATCCCTGGCGTAATAGTAAGTACCTCCACCTATTCCTATCAGAGCCAGTAAGCTGCCAATTGATCTTTTTAAAAAGGAACGTCGATTCATATGGTCATACCTTTCTATTTCATACGTTAAAAGTAAATTATAACATGTTAAGACAACAGTTTTTAAAAAAATTTCACCAAATTAATTGTTCTTTGACTTTGAATCGGATTCCGAATAGTATGAATAGTAGGAAGGGGAGAAGGGTATGACAATGCGAGGTCAAACAGTTCTCATAACCGGGAGCACAAGTGGTATGGGAAAGCATATGGCTGCGAAATTTGCAGCCGAGGGGTTAAACGTAGTCATAACAGGAAGAGACAAAGATAAATTGAAAGCGGTTAAACAAGAATTGCTTGAACAAGTCGGGGGCTCGATTCATGCTATCCAATTAGATGTAAGAGATCCGGATTCTGTAAGAAGAGTGGTAGCGGAATCAGTAGAACATTTTGGGGCTATCAATCATCTCATTAATAATGCAGCTGGTAACTTTATTGTCCCAGCAGAAGAGTTATCGGTTAATGGGTGGAATTCTGTTATTAATATTGTATTAAATGGTACGTTTTATTGTAGCAAAGAAGTGGGGCAGTACTGGATAGAACATAATATAAAAGGCTCGATTATTAACATGGTAGCAACTTATGCTTGGAATGCGGGAGCTGGTGTAGTTCACTCTTCAGCTGCAAAAGCAGGAGTGTTAAATATGACGCGAACATTGGCTGTCGAGTGGGGGACTAAATATGGAATAAGGGTGAATGCGATTGCTCCAGGCCCAATTGAGCGTACAGGAGGGGCAGATAAATTATTCGAATCAGAGGAGGCGGCTAAGCGTACCATCCAATCTGTTCCGCTGAGGAGATTAGGTAAGCCAGAAGAAATTGCAGACCTTGCACATTTTATGCTGTCCGAAAAAGCAGCGTATATGAATGGAGAGGTAATTACGTTAGACGGGGGCCAATGGCTGAATAAGTTTCCTTTCTAAAACCTATCCTATGCTGTGAGGGAAACAAAAGAACCTCCACAGGAAAGTAACGTGGAGGTTCTGGAATAAAAAGCCAAAACTAATCACAATTATCACAGTTAGAATGAATGGAAGTATTTTCTCCTTCAACTTGGATCGTACAGTGAGAAATATGGAAGGTATTCTTCGCCAAGTTATTTATATTAATTAACAATTGGTCCCTATCAACGTTGTTCTTAACAACTACATGGCAACTTAATGCTGGAAACTCTGATGTAATGGACCAAACATGTAAATCATGCACATCAGCGATTCCATCAAGTTTTCCAATAGAATCGTTAAGAGCTGTTACATCGATGTTTGCCGGCTTTCCTTCCATTAATATATGAAGAGAATCCCTTACAATTCTAACCCCGGAGAAAAGGATTAAAGCGGATACGATGACACTAGCAATTGGATCAGCGATGTTCCAATTGAAAAGTATAATTAATATCCCGGCAATGATAGCTCCTACAGAACCTAATAGGTCTCCGAAAACATGTAAAAGTGCACTTTTAATATTTAAGTTATCATGAGAATCCCCACGCATTAGCATCCAAGCCACTAAAATATTTACAAATAAGCCGATAATAGCTATAAACATCATACCTGCACTCACCTCAGGCGGTTCAAGAAAACGATGATAGGCTTCATAAAAAATATAGAGCGAAATGACAATGAGAGTTAATCCGTTTATAAATGCTGCGATAATCTCAAATCTCTTGTACCCATATGTTTTATCAGAGGTGGCTTGCTTTTCACCTATTTTAAAGGCAAGTAAGCTTAGCCCCAGCGCTGCAGCATCACTTAGCATATGTCCCGCATCTGATAACAAGGCAAGACTATTTGTTAGGTACCCTCCGATTGCTTCCACAATCATAAACGTGAAGATGGTTACAAAGCTCCAAAATAGTACCCTCTTATTCGAGGTATGATGATGGTGATGTCCTTGACTATGATTATGTTCATGGCTATGACCCATTTTATCTCCCCCTTTAACGTATATGTTTTGCATGTTCAATCGATTGTTCAAGCAAGTTCATAACATGGTAATCATCTGGAGAATAATAATACTTTGTTTTATCTCGCCGGCTCTTTACTAGACGTAGTTGTTTTAAGTATTTTAGTTGATGTGAAATGGCTGACTGATTCATATCTAATGTTTCTGCAATTTCACTAACAGAACATTCCCGTTGAAATAATAAATGAAGTATTTTTATTCGCGTCGGATCAGCTAGGGCTTTAAAAGTTAAAGAAACATTATCTATTAATGCTTCATCAATTGGAGTATAGTTCAAATCAGTTCCCCCTTACAATATGATCATATGCTCATATTGTAATATAAGTGCGCTTTAATAATCAAGGCACGTGGTAAGATATTTTTTCTATTTGTTCAGTTATGATAAACTGTACATGTAACTGGAAATTTTTACGCTTGTCGTGTAAACGGAAAATTATTGTTAACTGTGAAGATAGATGTAAAAGGAGCGCATGCTATGAGTATGATTCAAGCTAATCAATTAACTGCTGGTACAGTAGGGGATTTAATGATTTCTTCAGAGAAGGTAGCGCATGTTCAAGTAAACAATCCGTTGGAACATGCTTTACTCGTCTTAGTAAAATCTGGCTACTCAGCTGTCCCGGTTTTGGATCCTTCCTATCGACTAAAAGGTACGGTCGGTAAGACGAAAATATTGAATGAAATTCTTGGTCTGGAACGATTTGAGATGGAGAAGCTTGCTCACATGGAAGTTAAAGATATTATGAATGAAGGTCTGCCTTGCTTAAAAAAGGAAGATAATATAATGGATGGATTAAATGCAGTTATTGATCACCCTTTCGTTTGCGTAGTAGACGAGGAAGGGTACTTTGATGGAATCTTAACGAGAAGAGCAATACTTAAAAAGCTCAAGAAAGATATCTATACATCATTATATGAATAATAATATAGTAGGCGGTGACTCTCAAGATGCATAGAGATGAGTCACCGTTTTTTACGGGGGCAGAAGCTTAAATGTTAGCTAGGAAGCAATAACGATATGGTTGAAATTTGGAAGTCCCCGTATAAGAAATACATACACATTCACAAAAGACGCCCAAATGCGAGTTTCTCTAATGCAGAATAGTTTATAATTGCTTGAGGAAAAGGCGTCTGCTAAAGTAAAGATAGTATAGTATTAGGAGGAAAAGATATTGAACATGATGGATGCAAATGAAATTATTAGTTTTATCTCAAACAGTAAAAAGAGTACCCCAGTGAAAGTCTACATAAAAGGTGATAATCTGGATGCATTAGAATTTGGTGAGAGTATCCAGGCCTTTGTTGAAAATAAAAGCGGCGTTTTATTTGGTGAGTGGGATGCTATTAAGGCAGTCTTGGAACAAAATAAGGCCGTTGTATCAGACTATGTTGTAGAAAATGACAGAAGAAACTCTGCAATCCCGTTATTAGATCTAAAGGGAATTAACGCTAGAATCGAACCAGGAGCAGTGATTAGAGACCAAGTAGAAATTGGTGACGGCTGTGTCATTATGATGGGGGCTATGATTAACATTGGGTCAGCGATAGGCGCAGGCACGATGATTGATATGAATGCTGTACTTGGTGGAAGAGCGACAGTCGGTAAAAATTGCCACATAGGGGCTGGAACAGTACTTGCAGGAGTTATTGAACCACCTTCAGCAAAACCTGTTGTTATCGAAGATGATGTAGTGATAGGTGCAAATGTAGTTGTTCTGGAAGGAGTAACTGTTGGCAAAGGGGCGATTGTCGCTGCTGGAGCTATCGTTACAAAGGATGTTGCGCCAAATACACTTGTTGCTGGTACGCCGGCAAAAGTACTTAAAGAAATTGATGAAAGCACCAAATCTAAGACAGAAATCAAGCAAGAACTTCGTAAACTTGATAATTAAGCGGGTGAAACAATGAGTGATGAAACACTACGTTCGATACGGCGAGAATTACACCAGATACCCGAACTAGGATTTCAGGAAACAAAAACCCAGCAGTATTTATTGGATAAGTTGACAGAATGGCAGACAGAACGGGTCCAAGTAAAAAAATGGAAGACTGGTTTGCTAGTTCGTATAGCAGGTACCAATCCAAAAAAAACAATAGGATTTCGGTCTGATATTGATGCGCTTCCTATCAAAGAAGATACTGGACTTACCTTTTCTTCCACTCACGCAGGAAGAATGCATGCATGTGGACATGACTTCCATATGACAATTGCACTTGGTTCTATCCATTACTTTGTTGAGAACCCGCCAGTAGATAATCTGTTATTTGTTTTTCAACCAGCAGAGGAAGGACCGGGTGGCGCTTTGCCCATGCTCCAATCTGATGTGTTCCAAGCGTGGTTTCCAGATATCATTTTTGCGCTACACATTGCACCTGAGCTACCAGTAGGAACCGTATCGAGCAAGGAAGGATTACTTTTCGCTAATACGAGTGAATTGTTCATTGATTTTAAAGGGAAAGGCGGCCATGCTGCATATCCCCACTTAGCCAAGGATATGACGGTTGCGGCAAGTCAATTTGTTGTGCAACTCCAACAGATTATTTCCAGAGGAATTGATCCATTGGAGAGTGCCCTTATTACGATAGGCAAAATGGAAAGTGGCTATGTACAGAACGCCATTGCAGAAACGGCCCGACTAGAAGGTACAATTCGAACCCTTAGTCCGGAAACCATGCCAATTATTAAGGACAAACTACAAAAACTAATGGATGGTTTTTCTCTTGCTTATGAGTGTGAGATAGATGTCGATTATGGAGCAAACTATTACCAAGTATATAATGATGCTTCCTATGTACATCTTTTTTCCAAAGTAATGAAAGAAAACGATATTAAATTTGATACAGCGCCTGCAGCGATGACGGGAGAGGACTTTGGCTACATGCTAAAAGAGATTCCTGGGTTTATGTTTTGGCTTGGGGTTTCCTCACCTTATGGGCTCCATCATGCGCAACTTAATCCAAATGAAGAAGCCTTATCTGTTGGTGTAAAGGCAGTGGTGCAAACCATTGCAAAATTAACAGTGAATGATGCATAACATTAATCTGAATGCAGAAACTATATAGGAGATTTTCTATATAGGAGGCTGTACAATGGCTCGAATTGGTGTTGAAAGTACGTTATCGGATGTTAAAACGGCCCTCATGGAAATGGGGCATGAAGTTGTTGACTTAAAATCAGCAGAGGATGCAGCATATTGTGATTGCTGTGTGATTTCTGGCCAGGATAAGGATGTAATGGGAATGGCTGATACGACTATTTCTGGGCCTGTCATAAATGCACAGGGTACAAATGCAGCTACAGTGTGTGATCAGGTAAACCAAAAGTTTAGCTGATAATAAAGTTTTTTTGAAGGTACAAAGCTCTCCTTATAGGAGGGCTTTTCTTT
>NZ_JAIFZM010000012.1 GCF_022095695.1 Oceanobacillus jordanicus | reverse complement strand
TGAATTTTCTCTGTACCCCAACATATATTGTAGAGCCGATTTTATCAAGGTAGTTAACGCGCTGATTCAAAACGTAACTGCGTCTTGTAAATACGAATCACCGCTCTATGTATCGGCCAATAAAAAAGATCCCCTGAGTTTATAAAAACCCGAGGACCTATTCTATGGGCAAATAAGTTTGCCTAACTTATAAATTCTAATCCAAGAGATACGCGTTCATGTTACTTTACTTCTGGAAGTACACGTACTTCCTGTTCCATTGAAGATTTACAAAGTGGACATTCCGGCTCCTGTTCAAAACTGTAACTTTCTCTCATCCAACCCTGACAATCGTCACTGGTACATGACCATACGTTAGTTTCCACCTCTGGAACTGGTTCCTTTGGTCCGCGAGAAAATGACATGGCAGCATCCCCTTTCCTGATACCCTTCTATTATACCCCTTTCTCTTAAACAAAGAAAGGTCATATTATGCTAATTACGATTCTCCATAACCCTATGTTGAACAACACAACTAGCATTTTCATCCTTCTACTAGTATAGTCATGCACTATACAAATTATACCAAAAAGGGGGTGGGGCATTACAAGGCAAATCGTTGAATTGCTTTCGCAACACCGTCTTGATTATTCGTATCTGTGACAAAATCTGCAGCCTGTTTGATAGCATCCTGCGCATTGCCCATCGCAACACCAATTCCAGCTTGCTGGATCATTTTCATATCATTCAAACTATCGCCTACTGCCATAACGTTCTGCATGGTGATACCGAGCTTATCACAAACAAGTTCTAAGGCACTGGCTTTACTTACCCCTTTAGGGTTTGCCTCTACATTCGTAGGTAGCGAGTTGGTTAATTCAAGGTCATCTGAATAGGAAAGTTCCTTCACCATCACATCAAGCTTTTCTTTATCAAATGACTCACAACCAAACTTTAACCAATTATGTGCATAGAAATCTTCTGGAGGCGTCTCTCTGTACACACCGTCGGTTGAGATCATCCACATACCGACACCTGTTTCAATACCAAGATTCCATAACTTCTCCATTTTAGCCGGATCCATCAAATGCTGATCAACAAGCTCCTTCTTAACAGTCCAAATCTCTCCACCATTAGCTGTCACCAGGTAGGATTGGAGCTTGAGTTTTTCTGCATACGGATAGCAGGAGTTCAGCCAACGCCCTGTACTAAGTACTACTTGAATGCCTTTCTCTAATGCCTTGGCAATAACTTCTTCTGTGTACGGTGTCACTTGATGCTCACTTGTTAGTAATGTTCCATCCATATCTAGTGCTATAAGTTTCACTTCTTGTTTTTCTTCCATTTTTCAAACCTCCATGTTCTGATTATGTTCCACTTTAATTTTTCGATCATACAAACGTGTTGTAACAAAAGGTATTATCAGGAGACCCAATAAAATAATAAATAAAAGTTCAATATTATATAAATCTACAATGAAGCCACCAAACACTGGACCTATCATTCTCCCTGCTGCACCAACACTGTTGACAATTCCTTGGTAAAATCCTTCTCTGCCTTTTGGTGCCAGTTCATTTGCTAAAGTTGGCACAGCCGGCCATACAAGCATCTCGCCTACTGTCAATATCACCATAGCTGCAGCAAACATGGTAAATGTCTCTGAGACCATCGCAATCAGATAGGATACGATAAAAATAACCGTGCCCATATAAATATGAACCTTTTGGGATGTTATACGTTCTGCTACCCATTTTATCAGAGGCTGGCCAAGAACGATAAGAAAACCATTTATCGCCCATAAAGAACTATATTGCGCTAATGGGATACCAATGTCCTGTGTATAAGAAGCAATGGTTGATTGCCATTGACTATAGGCAATCCAGGCTATGAGGAATCCCCCACACAAAATAAACAAGGCAGTAAAAGCTGTTCTGCTTTGTATTTTTGCCCGTTGCTGCAAAATAGATGTGTGCATCTGTCGATCTTTTTCTTTATCGAGGTTCCGAAATGTAAACAGAACGATGATAAAATAAATAAGAAATACAGTGGCATTAGAAATAAATATATAATCAAAAGAAATACTGGCAATATAGCCACCCAACGTCGCACCGAGCGCCACACCAAAATTTTGAGCAACATAAATGGCGTTAAAAGCCCTTCTTCCACCTTCAGGCCAGATGGAACCAGCCATAGCAAACATAACGGGCCAGGTAATTCCTGAACCAAACCCAATTAGCACGAGAAAGATCGAGTAAGAGACGATGCTATCATGTGTGAAGGCAAGCATAACAGCAGAAACTACCGCAATGCCTGTTCCTCCTAGAATCGTTTTATACGCGCTAAATTTATCGAAAAGGAGCCCGCCGATTAGATTCCCTGCAATAGAAGCACCTTGGTTAAACATTAAAATGAACCCCGCAAAAGCTAAGCTTTTACCGAGCTCATTATGCATATAAATGGTGTTTAATGGCCAGAGAAAAGAGGCCCCCGTTACGTTAATTGCTGTTGCTATTACTAGTAGCCAGATATATTTTGGCAATTCTCATCATCTCGCATTCTCTGTAATGTACCACGTTATTCTATTACACTTTCGGCACTGTGGCAATTCCTATTTGCGCAATGAAAATAAACCTGTTTGTCCAGTTAATTACAGTGTCTCTATTGCTATTTTAACCCCTTTAAGAAGATCTTCCTCCGACCAGCTTGGCATATTCTTTTCCACAGCAAGCGCGTGTGAAGCAGGGATGTGGATAAAGCCAGAAGGGATCGTTAACCCATGTTGTTTTGCATAGTGTAGGCCATGATACATGACATTATTACACAGATAAGCTCCAGCCGTATTTGAAATTTTGGCAGGTAACTTCTCTTCTTTTAATCGGTCTACTATTTTCTTAATGGGTAGTGTAGAAAAATACCCATCTGCTCCATCTTCAGAAATAGCTTCGCCGTCTGGTTTATGCCCTTCATTATCTACAGGACCATCATTACAATTGATTGCGATCCGCTCTGGCGTGATACAGTTTCGGCCAGCCGCGAGACCTAGTGAGATGATAACATCGGGTTTATGTTGCTCAATTAACTCAATCAGCTGCTTACCAGACTTATGGAAATCCACGGTAAGTACTTCTCCTATAATCTCGTACCCATTGTGCTGCTCCCCATTTAATGACTGTGCAATAGACGTAGTTGGGTTAATGGGAAATTCTAAAAAGGCTTCAAATCCTGTTAGTAGTAATTTCTTCATGCTTTTTTCCCTCTCTCTATATGTTGTCGAAATTGTTTCAGGCGTATGAGAAATTGCTCTTGTTTACGAGCATCCTCCTCTGCTTTTTCTACAGATACCCGCTTAAAGGAGACCTCCCCACCTGGGATAAGCTGCGCAATCTTCGGAATATCTGTGGAGCTCACCGTACCTATTCTCGGATAGCCGCCCGTTGTTTGTCTGTCTGCCATTAAAATAATGGGTTCGCCAGCGCTTGTGATTTGCACTCCACCGAATGGAATGCCATCTGACCAGACCTTTACCTTTTCCGGCTTGATAGCCTGTCCCTCTAGTCTATAGCCCATTCGATTGGAATTGGCGCCCACTTTATACGGTTCAGTGAAAAACGTGGTTCTGTCTGCTTGTGTAAAATAATCGGTATGTGGACCTTCAATCAAAGAGATCTTAACCTTTTTTTGATAGATTGGAATGAGTGTGTTTGCTACACTGATTCCGGTCTTTTCCATTACTGGGTATCCTTTTATCACATCTTCTATTTCCAGCGACTTTCCAAAGCCACTATTCCCATCAACGGAGCTACTTCCAAAATAAGCTGGTGTCGCAAATCCCCCAGACACTGCCAAATATGCTCTTACGCCAGATTGATGTTTTCCGAAAACAAGTTCGTCCCCTTCTTCAATCCTTACCGTTTTCCACATAGCAATGGGCTCACCATTACACGTTGGACTTAGGTTGGCACCCGTGATGACAATTGTCATGGTCGTTTTTGCCAGTAATGTGGGACCTACTAATGTAATTTCAAGACAGGGACTCGTTCGCTTATTTCCTGCGAGGATATTTGCCACTTGAAGGGAAAACCGGTCCATTGCGCCAGACACGGGTACACCAAACTGTTGGTAGCCTGTCCGCCCCATGTCCTGAAATGTAGTTTGTATCCCTGGCTTGATAACTTGAAAGAGCTCTTGCTGTACCATAAGGCTGTCTCCTTTCTTCATTTAAAGGAATGTTTACATACTTTCAATCAAAATTCCTTCCGCTTGAAGTGCTGTAGTTAATTCCCTTACAAAAGGCACTGCGGAAGTACCATCTCCATGTACACAGATCGTATCAGCTTGTATAGGAAGGCTTTTCCCTTTTACGGACGTTACGTGGCCTTCGGTTATCATCCCCTTCACTTGCTTTACTGCCTGGTCAACTGATTCTATTAGTGCTCCTGGCGTGTTTCTTGGTGTAAGACTGCCATCTTCCTGATATGTACGGTCAGCAAAAACCTCTGAAGCTACGCGTAAACCTAGACGTTTCCCTTCCTCTACCAAATAACTACCTGCAAGGCCATACAAGATTAAGTTTTGGTCGAAGTCTGCGACCGCTTTCGCAATTGCATGTGCCACATGCTTCTTTTTAGCTGCTACGTTGTATAATTCGCCATGGGCTTTAACGTGATGCATTGGAACGTCTTGTGCCTTACAGAAGGCGTGCAATGCCCCAATTTGATAGAGAACATGGCTGTATATTTCTACATCCGTTAATTCGATCTTTCTCCGTCCAAAGCCTGCAAGGTCTGGGTAACCTGGATGTGCCCCAATGGCTACCCCGTTTTGTTTAGCTAGCTTCACCGTGTCTTCCATAACGTTTGGATCGCCTGCATGTGCACCACATGCTATATTTGCTGATGTAATATGTTGCATTAGCTGTTCATCTGCCCCGAAAGTATACGCACCAAAGCTTTCTCCCATATCGCAATTTAAATCTACTGTCCTATTCATCAGCGATCACCTCTTCCCACTTATTACTCAAGGTCAACTGACTATAATCTGCTTCAGATATTTCATAAAATTTCACGCGATCACCAGGCTGAAATAGAAAAGCATCCTCCTTCTTTTCTGCATCAAATAAAGGGATAGGAGTATTACCTATAATATTCCAACCACCAGGTGACGACAGTGGATAAATTCCTGTTTGGGCATCAGCAATACCTACAGATCCTGCCGGCGTTTTAGCACGAGGTTCTTGTAGTCTTGGTGTGGCGATTGCAGAATCCAATCCGCCGAGGTAAGGAAACCCTGGTAGAAATCCTAACAGATAGACTAGATATTCCGGTTGCTGATGTCGTTTCACCACCTCATCTTCAGTCATATGGTGTCTCTTCGCTACATCTGTAAGATCTGACCCATGTTCTCCCCCATAGCACACAGGAATATGTAATAGCCGTGTTTTTTCCTGAATGCTTTCTTGATCTTGTTCTTTTCCCAGTAGGTTCTCTAGCTTGCCTACTAGTTCCTCAAATCGTATTTTAATGGGTTCATAGTAAAGGGTGATGGTTTGATACCCTGGAACAAGCTCTATCACACCAAAAATAGACCTCTCCTGGATAAGCCTACAAGTATACTGAACTTGTTGGTTCATTTCTGGACTAACATCACCTGCAAATTCTATACGGATAACCCCATCCCCGATCGCAGCAATCGTCTTTTCCATTTCATCAGCCCCTTTCCATTTACTTGCTGTTTCCTATTCTAAAACAAATTTGTTTCTTCCTGCCCCCATACCAAATAACACGACACATAGAGAAACTCCAATTAGGAACATTAAAGGAATATTCCAGCTATGTGTCAGGTCATAAAGCAAACCAATAAGCAAAGGGCCAAGAGCTGCTAATAGATAGCCTAGGCACTGTGCCATTCCTGATAAGGCAGCTGCCTGCTTTGCGTTTTTTGCACGCATCCCCAGAAAAGCTAAAGCAAGGGCAAAGGTTCCGCTTAACGTAAATCCAATTAACACTGTGCTTATAATCATGACAAGGTAAGATCCCCCCATTAAAAGTCCTGTATACCCCGTAATCGAGAGAATACCATTCACAATCACGATCGGCCGCTGTGATTTTAACTTTCCGGCAATAACTGGCACAAGAAAGCTAGCTGGTAACCCAACAAGCTGCATGATGGAAAGCATCCAGCCAGCTGCTGACATACTTAAGCCATATTGGTGAAGAATCTCCGGTAACCAGGAAATCGTTACATAAAACAAAAAGGACTGCAGTCCCATAAAGGCTGCAACCTGCCAGGCAAGCGATGATTTCCAGATCGCATTGTTTTCGCTCGTAACGAAAGCGACATCCATAGATTGAGTAGACTTATTTCGCTTATTTAGGTATATCCATAAGAAGATGCCAAGAAGCGCAGGCACTCCCCATACAACTAAGGCCCATTGCCACCCTAGCCCCATGTTAATGGTTAGTGGAATACTGAGTCCTGAAGCAGCTGCAGCAAAAACACCCATTGCTGTGGAGTATACACTTGTCATCAACGCAACCTTCAAGGGAAACTTTTCTTTAATTACACTAGGCAACAAGACATTACATACAGCTATCCCTACACCAACAAGCAATGTCCCGAAAAATAAAAGGGAGATTACGGAGACCGAGCGGACGCTAATTCCTAATAGTAATAGCACAAGTCCTGCCAGCATGACGCGCTCATTTGAGAACCGGTTTGCTAATCTCGGGATGAGTGGTGACATCATGGCAAAAGCTACCAATGGTAGACTTGTTAACAAACCAGCACTCCAGTTAGAAATACCCAAATCGTCGCGAATCGTTGTGATGAGAGGTCCTACTGAGGTAATAGCTGGACGTAAATTAAAGGCTACAAAAATAATTCCTGCAACCAATATGATCTGTTGTATTTTCTGCGTCTTTTCTAACGTACGTTCCATTCTAAGTTTGTCTCCTTTATCTCTATCTGTGTTAATAGTAGCACAATAGGGAGAAAAGGAAAAAACGTAATGATCCGTAATTTTCACACGACTATACTTACTAGCTAATGATATAGATAAAGAGCGTTACATGTGGATACAAGGAAGGTGTTCGGAAGGTTTTATTCACGTGTGTTTCGAGGTGAAAAAGGTAATTCGTTTGCAAGAGGGAAGTGTAAAAAATAGTGGGGGTTAATATGCTCCTGAATATCGGGGTTATTAACAAAGAGGCTGGGGACTATCCGACGAGGTATGATGATGAGTCCCCTTTATGTATGTATAAAGTTTCTTTCCTTATTTCCCTGAAGAAAGAAGGCTTTCTTTATGCTCATCCAGTATATTATTGGATATCCAGGCAATACGGTAGCTAACTGTGCCAAACCTTAACTTACTCCGCGTCAATGCATTAACCATAAGGATCTCTTCCAACTCTTCCATCATGTACGACACTTGAGCATATGGATTAATTTGCTTTTCCTCCTCAAAAGGTTGACAGGCTAATAACCAATTCCCACTATTTCTCCCTTTCTCCCCTACATTTCGAACATCCTTCATCAAATCCCCCTATCTTGTTATACTTCTTTTTTTCTCCGCTGCTTATCTTCCCCTTTAAAACCAATTACAATTTAGTTTAATACAGGAAAATATATTCATGACTATATTCCTATTATGCCATAGACGTCAAGAACCATATGTTTTCTGTAATGATGTCGAAACAAGGAGAAAATCCCATGCATTTGATCCATCCGCTGTCAAAAAAACACGCATTATAGAATACCTTGTAGAAAAATAAAACAAATTGAGGATTTAAAAAGATATGAAACTAAATATTACAATTGTGTAAATTATTTTACAATTAAGTAACAACTTAAACTGGTCTGTGCTTTTTGATGAAACTTCTCCTTGCAGTCATTAGCAATAACCCTTGGTTGACCAATTTTCCCAACAGGCTATTTTCCTTGGATGTCGCTATGATTATGGTATAATATTTGTATAAATCAGCATATACTAATATGGCTGTACAGTGTGTAAATAAGTCTTTTGGACGATTGCTTTCGTTCGAAAAAAAGACCACAGCTGCAACTGTGGTCAGGTGATAAGCGGTTCTCTCAGAGGATCGGCTTCCTAGTTAATAGGCCTTCCCCAACCATCACTTTTTAGGTTAATGGGGAGGTCTATTTTTTGTTGATCATACGAATGATCAGAGTCAGGAGCGCTATAATAAACGTCCCAAACGAGAGCATTACCATAAATACTTGATAAATATCCAAATGGCATCCCCCCCTTCGTCAGAAAAAGGGCTTTGCCGATCACTACTGATAAAGAACGTTATCTAGTTACTAGTATACCACGCACAGAGCGAAAAATACCCCAAAACAGGAACAAATGTTCTATTTATTTCATAGGATATCTTTCCTCTAAAAATGTGGCTATAAAACAAGCTTTGACTGCTTGTTTACGATATTATATGCTACAAAATTAATTCCTTGTAATGCAAATGGAAGGAGTTAACGATATAAATTTTGTGATTTAATAGAAAATCTGCGCTTGTCTCCATTTATAAGGATCAAAAAAAGGACACTGATTTCAAATCAGTGTCCTTTTTGATTCGTGTTTATTCCGTTTCATCCGTTGTAGCTGGTTCCATATCCTGAATGTCTTCTGGTTGTTTAATCTCTTCGGAATCAGATGATTTAACGATGCCTTCCTCTTCCGGTGTTCCGTAGAAATAGTCGGAAGAATCAACAGGATTCCACGATTCATTTGGTGTATAGAATCTTAATAGATCACCGTATAAGACTTCATCTGACAGTTCAAGCTCTTTCAGAACCTCTTCTTTTTGTTTTTCCATTTCTTCAGTAGGGTTTTCAATTACTTCTTTTGTTTCATTGTCATAGAAAACATCATTCACAGAGCTGTATTCTGGTGTCATAAAGTCACCGTTTCTGAATGGAACAACTTCTTCATGCTCCTCTGAGAACAAGTCGGTACCAAATTGGATATAGTCTTTCGCATCAACGCCCATTAAATGAAGCATTGTTGGCATAACATCTACTTGACCACCATAAGAGTGGTTCGTCCCTTGTCCTTCAACACCAGGAACTTTAATAAAGAATGGTGTCCGTTGAAGTTCCGCATTTTTTAATGGTGTAATTTCTTCACCCGTAATTTCTTCCATTGCACGGTTATGATTATCAGAAATTCCGTAATGGTCTCCATAAATCATGATTATAGAATCTTCATAGAGCCCTTTTTCTTTTAGATCATTGAAGAATTGCTCCAACGATTCATCAAGATAACGCGCAGTTTGGAAATAACGGTCCACTGAACCATCGCCCGTTTCTGCAGGAGCGATGCTAGCATCCTCTTCATCTATTAAATAAGGATGGTGGTGTGTCAATGTCATCATGTGCGCGTAGAATGGCTGATCCATGTTTTCCAAATATGGCATAGATTCATCAAAGAATGGTTTATCCTTCAAGCCATAATTAATTACATTATCCTCACTCATATCGAAAAAGTCAGCATGATAGAATTCATCAATGCCTAAATGCTTGTATACTTCGTCACGGTTCCAGAAAGACTTTCCGTCACCATGGAAGACAGAACTTGTGTAACCAAGCTCTTGATCTAAAATAGCAGGTAATGCTTGGTACGTATTTGTTCCCTTCGTTACAAATGCAGCCCCTTGTGGCAGTCCATAAAGGGAGGTATCCATCGTTAGCTCAGAATCAGCAGTTTTACCTTGTTCTGTTTGATGGAAGAAGTTATCAAAATACGTAAAGTTTTTACTTTCGTCATGTACGAGTGAATTTAGAAATGGGGTTACTTCTTCCCCATGTAACTCGTAATCTATCAAAAAGGACTGGAAGGATTCTAAGTGAATCTTAATAATGTTTTTACCTTCACCTTTACCAAAGTATTCTTCGTTTGGTGCAGCATACTTGTACTTCGTATAGTTTTCCACTTGTGTAATATCATCACTATCCGCTAGCACACGGCGTGTAGATGTTTTAGCACTTTGAATCGCATCATAAATGGTGAAGTTATATGCACCTAAATATTTTACGACATAGTTACGGTCAAATGTCCGCTCCAACAATTGCGGACGATCCGCTTCGGCTAAACCAAGGTTAACAGAAAAGGCAATCACACCTGCTACGATAACTGTTAGCGGTTTGCGAATTTTCATTCTTGTAACAGACCAGTTTGATTTCATTGTAATAAACAAAACAATCAGCAATACAAGATCTAATGCATAAAACAAATCTTGTACTTGAACTAAATCTGCAATACTTCCACCAATGCTACCAAAGTTATCAGTCTGCATTAATGTAGGAATCGTAATAAAATCACTATTGAAACGATAGAAAACAACATTTGCATAAAGAATAAATGTCATGATCGCATCAATCAGGATAATAAACAATCCCGCTTTTCTTCCTTTAGCGAATAAGGCAAGCCCTAAAAATATTAGAGCAGAGCTTAGTGGATTAAAGAATAATAGAAACTGTTGCATGGCTCCACTAACACCAAGACTAAATTCAGTAGAATAGATTATATACGTTTTTAACCAGAGTAAGACAACAGCAATAGCGAAGAATCCCATCTTCGTAGATATTAATTTCTTCACTTTCTTCACCTCTTATTTTCTTTACATTTAATTAACATTACAACGATTTTTTATTATACCCTACTTATTACCTTTGGTCAAAGTTATTTTGAACTGGGTATATCCTACTGTAGGGCTTGGTCACATATATAGCGTGGCTCCCCAGGCTAACTCAGCTCATAAATTAGAACAATTTACCTATGGTACAAAATACTGCAAAAATAAAATAAAAAAAGGGACAAGCACTCCTGTCCCCTTTTTCATTCGTTTCGTACCTTTTAACGTTATTATACCATTCTGTGAAAGAAGTTAAACCCATATTTCTTAAACTCTGTCCTTATTAAACTTTAAATCTGGCAACGAGGCTATTTAACTCTTCTGCTGAGTTTGCCAGCTGTTTGGAACTGTTTGCTACTTCTTCCATTGCGCTACTCGTTTGTTCAGTTGAGGCGGAAGTCTCTTCCACACCGGCGGCAGATTCCTCGGCGATGGCCGCAATTTCTTCAACAGAATGATTCATCTTACTACTTTTTCCTGCCAAATCTGCTAAGTTGGCAGAAATAGCGTTTATACTATCCGCCATCGTAGTGACAGACCGATTTATCTCTGTAAAGGTTTCCGATGTAGATTGTATTTTTTCTGTCCCTTGTTCTACTTCTTGATAGCTGTCGTTTAATGAAACAGAAATAGCTCGCGTTTCAGTTTGGATATTTTTTACAAACTCTGTAATACCGGATACTGATTTTGCTACTTCTTCAGCAAGCTTCCTTACTTCATCAGCAACAACCGAAAAGCCTTTGCCACTTTCCCCTGCTCTGGCTGCTTCAATTGCAGCATTTAATGCAAGTAAATTCGTTTGTTCCGCAATATCCTGGATTACCGATACAAGTTGACTGATATGCTGTGTATGCTGGTCTAATCCTTGGACTTTCACCACTGCGTCCCGGACAATCTCGTCAATTTTCAACATTTGTTCTCTGGATTCACTCATCAAACTTGCTCCCTCATTCGTCTTAGCAAGTACGTTAGTGGAAGTTGCTTGAATGTTTTCTCCGCTTTCATTCGTTTCCTGTATGCTCTTAGTAAAAGTGGACATGACCGAAGATAAGCTACTTGCATTGGTTGCTTGCTCTTCTGTACCATGAGCTAATTCTTCCATCGTAATGGCAACTTGCTCAGAGCCTGCTTTTACTTCGTTAGCTGACTGGGTAAGCTCCTCGCTTTGATTGGACACCGTACCAGATACCTCACCTATTTTCATAATCAACTGTCGCGTATTAGTAGTCATCGTATTTGTTGCAGACACGAGCTCGCTGATTTCATCCTTTGTGGTGATGGAAAGATCCTCGTGACGAAGATTTCCTGAAGCAACCTCTTTCATACGTTGCATCACTGTCACAATCGGTTTTGTAATTTTACTTGAAGTTACAAGGGCTGTTGTAACACCAGCGAGGATTACGAGCAAAGCAATAACAGAGGTGACTATCAAGTTGGTATGACCGCTATCTACAATCTGTTTTCCGAGCTCTTGGATCTCTTGCTCGCTAGCTGCTGCCATTTCCTGAAATGCTCGCGTGATCTCTCCCTCTAATGGTTGAACAAACAAGGACATGATTTCCAGTGCTCTATCTTCATTCCCATTCTCATATTCAGCAATAACTTCATCTGTAAATGTACCCCATTCAATTTTTTTCTCCATAAGGGTTTGAATTTCATCTGTGTCATTTAATTCCAGTAATTTGTTTTCCAAGGCAATCGATTCATCAATGCCTTCATTAAATTGTTCCTTTAAATTAGAATCACCGTATAACAAATAACCACGTAATAAAGACGTTCTGTTTTGCATATCAAGTGTAATTTTCTCTTGGGTAATTAACAGTTCCAAATGGTAATCTGTCAATTCTTCCATATCTTTATTTGTACTATATACGGTATAGGCATTGTACCCTGATAACAGAACAACCAAAAAAATGACAATTCCGAAACCGAATAGTATTTTTCCTTTAATTCGTTTGAAGCCAAACCTCTTCTTCATCTATTCCACCTCTTCAATGTTAATATCCTAGTAGTACAATTCTTCCTACTTGGTATATCGACATGAAGCGAGAAGTATTTAGGACTCTAAGAAAAGCAACAATATTAAATTAATTATGGGATGGTTAGCCAATTATGCTTTACGGCTTTGAGGGCAGCGCTTGTCCGGTCTGCAACATTTAACTTCCTTAGAATGGCGCTAACATGATTATTCACAGTATATGAAGAAAGGTATAATTCCTGGGCTATCTCGGAATTTTTCTTTCCTTTTGTAATGCCTTCAAGTATCTTCCACTCTTGTTCACTTAAAATGCCAGTTGGCTTCTGTTCTTTTACAGTATTCTTATGTATATAATCATTCATGAGCACGGGACACAGTTGTGGATGAACATACTGACCACCTTCAAAAATAGATTCAATTGCTAATTTTATTTCGATTAATTCCATGCGACCATGAAAGTAGCCATCAAAACCCATCAGAAATAATTTTTTTAAATCTTCTACATTAATTTTTTTAATTAAAAGCGCAATAAGTGTCGTAGACTTGCTCAGACCAGAAAGAATCTCTTCTAAATTTGTGTCTCGGCCTAACTCAATAATGACTAAGTCTGTATCCAGTGTTTGCTTAGAGATTTGCCCATGCTTCAATATGTTGTAGAATTCTATGTTGTAATAGTTGATACTTTCGCTTAGTATTCTACAAATGTTGTCCATCATTTCAGATCTTGAAATAACCGTGACTTTCTTCATCTATTTTACTCCTTTATGATTATTATGTCCTAGCTGTTTTTGCGCATGCAAAAAGGGAGTCGATTGTTCGACTCCCTTTGTTGCCTATTATCCCTATTATATACTTATAACTTAAATTTTCCAACTAGTACGTTTAACTCTGTTGCCAGCTTTGCAAGCTGCTCGGAGCTTCCTGCTATTTCTTCCATGGAACTGCTCGTTTGCTGTGATGAGGCAGAGGTTTGTTCAACCCCTGCTGCTGATTCTTCCGAAATAGCTGCCATATCTTCTATGGAACGATTCATCTCTTCACTGCTCGTGGCCATTTCCGAGAGATTTTCGGAAATTTGTTTCACACTATTGGTCATTTCGTTTACGAATAGCTGAATGCCCTGGAATGTTTCTCCAGTCGTTCTCAGTTGTTTCGTACCTTTTTCTACTTCTGCATAGCCAGTTTCCAAGGATTGGGCGACACTATTCGACTCTGTCTGGATCCCCGTAACGATTCCAGTGATATCTGTTACCGAAACTGATACTTGTTCAGCTAATTTTCTAACTTCATCAGCGACAACGGCAAATCCTTTTCCTTGCTCCCCAGCTCGTGCTGCTTCAATCGCTGCATTTAATGCAAGCAGGTTGGTTTGTTCTGCAATGTCTCTAATGACCGATACCAACTTCGAAATCTCCTTGGATTGGGTATCTAGTCCTTTCATCTTCTGTACAGACTCTTTTACGATGCGATCTATGGCTACCATTTGTGCCGTGGAATTTTCCATTAACGTGCTTCCCTCATTGGTCATGACCATTACTTCATTGGATGCTTGCTGGACAAGTGCCCCTTTGTCATTAGCCTGATGCACTTTGGTGGTGAAAGAACTAATTACTTCCGCCAAATCACTTGCACTATTAGCTTGTGTTTCCGTACCACTTGCTAACTCCTGCATCGTTTCTGCTACCTGTTCACTTCCCGCTTTTACTTCATTTGCAGACTGTGTCAGCTCTTCACTATGACTGGTAACAGTTTGGGAAACGGTTGCTACCTGATGAATGACATTTCGCAAATGTTCTGTCATTCCATTAATAGCTGTCGACAGTTTGCCTATCTCATCTTTGCCTTTATAATCCATTGGTTCGACAGCCAGATTGCCGTCAGCAATTTGATTACTAATAGAAACCACACGGCCTAAGTTACGTGATACACTTCTACTAATCACGAAAACGAGAACCCCACCAATAACAATGCTACCAATCATCGTTGCCAGTTGAATGATTAAGGTAAGTTCTTGCAAATCTTTTGTTTCTCTTGTAGATTCGAAGCGTTCTTCATTCATTACTTCCCGTAACTCATCAAGTTGAAAAACAATACTTGAACGAAGGATCTTTGCCTCCGAAACGAGGGAAGCTGCATTTGATGTGTCTCCCTTGTTCGCCACAGGGACCACTTCATTCATGAAAAGTTCGTTCATCTCTTGATCCTTACTAACGATTTGTTCAAATAGTTCTTTTTGTTCAGCAGTATTTATTCTCTCACGAATCTTTTCAGCCAGCTCATTAAATTGTTTCGTGTAAGTCTCATATTCTTCCACGGATAACATGCTTTGATTATACATGTAGGTTGAAATAGGAACACCTTTCTCTTTCGTAATCGCGCTCATTTCCGTAATATCTACTGCTTGATTTCCCCGCATATCCACGTTTCTAACATTGTCTCCAATGTCAGCTAGCAACTTAGAAACATAGGCTGTAGATGCAGCAATGAGAATAAACACAAGTATAATGGTAAAGCCGTATTTCCAACCGATCTTCACATTTCGTAACGTAAGCTTTTTCCGCATTCCCCTAGTTCCTTCCCTATGTAGCTTGAGTTTATCCCGGTGCAACCGTCCATAAGACTCCCACTTCAAAACATGTGGTGAAATCGTGATGTTTTAGTTGGAGTAAGCGGACGTTAACACCCCGATTCGTTCAACTAACAATCAGTGGAGGAAGGATGAAACCGCCCCACTAATTGAAGCTTCACTTTATAGTGCTTTTGATAATGCCTCGTTAATTCTGTCCGCTGTAAAAGGCTTGACGATAAAATCCTTTGCCCCAGCTTGAATTGCTTCTACAACCATTCCTTGCTGCCCCATCGCTGAGCACATAATAACTTTTGCATCTGCATCCAGCTTTTTAATTTCTTTTAATGCTTCTACACCATTCATCTCAGGCATCGTAATATCCATCGTCACAAGATCTGGTTTTACTTCTTGATACATATCTACTGCAACTTGGCCATTCTCCGCTTCGCCAACAACCTCATGTCCAAGTTTTGTTACGATATCCTTTAATTGCATACGCATAAATGCAGCATCATCTGTTACTAAAATTCTTGCCATGATTGAAACCCTCCAAAATAAAATTAATTGATCGCTTGTTTTACTTCCTGTACTTCTTCCATATCCAAAATATGTTCTAAATCCAAAAGGATAAGCAGCTCATCCTTTAATTTAGCAACACCTTCTAAATATCTTGCCTCCACTCCAGCAATCATTTCTGGTGGTGGTTCAATTGCCTCTGCTCCGATATCCAAGACCTCATTAGCAGCATCCACAAGCAACCCAACCTGCATCCCTTTTATCTCTACAATCAGAAAGCGGCTTTCGTCTGTTGTATCCGTCTGCCCAATCCATAACCGTTCTCTTAAATCAATAACGGGAATTGTGTTTCCTCGCAAATAGATGACTCCTTTAATGAAAGAAGCCGTTCTTGGTACCTCTGTTACTTTTTGTAGACGTTCAATGGAATGTACCTGACTGACATCCACTCCGTATGATTGGTTCTTTAATGTAAACACAATAAATTTTCTTACGTCTTTCACAATTTGTCCCCCCTTATTTCACTAATGCATTAGGATCAAGAATTAATGCCACACGCCCGTCACCTAAAATTGTGGCACCTGAGATGGCAAAGACATCCTTCAAGTAAGCTCCAAGCGCCTTAAGTACGACTTCTTTCTGACCGATGAAAGAGTCAACCAGAATACCTGTCAGCTTGTTCCCTTTTTTCACAACCACAATAGCCTGGTCTGTTGAATTATTTGTTTCTGTTTCTTCTATATTAAAAACTTTTCTTAAGGAGACGATCGGGATAATATTTCCCCGGAAATCAATCACTCTCTGTCCGTGTGCATCCATAATTTCTTTTTCGTCAATCATCAATGTTTCAATGATAGAAGAAAGTGGGATGGCATAGATTTCTTTTGATACGTCAACTAGCAGTGTTGATAGAATCGACAATGTTAGTGGAAGCTGGATGGAAAACTTACTTCCTTTCCCTTGTGTTGACTCAATGGATAGCTTTCCACCAAGCGATTCAATTTTATTTTTGACCACATCAAGTCCTACTCCGCGGCCGGAAATATCTGAAACTGTTTCTGCTGTACTAAAGCCAGAAGCGAGGATAAGCTCATTTACTTCTTGATCTGTTAATTTTTCCAGTTGTGCTTCTGTTAAGACACCATTTTCAATCGCCTTTGCAGCAACTTTTTCACGATTGATTCCAGCTCCATCATCTTCCATTTCTATAAACACATGGTTCCCACTATGGAAAGCACGCAATATTAGGCTTCCTTTTTCCGCTTTGCCTGCTTTTTTACGCTGCTCTGGTGATTCAATACCATGGTCAATCGAATTTCGGATTAAGTGAACAAGTGGATCACCAATTTCATCAATTACCGTACGGTCTAGCTCCGTATCTGCCCCAATAATCTCTAGTTCTAAGTTTTTGTTAAGATCCTTGGCCAATCCGCGCACCATTCTTGGGAAACGATTAAATACCTGTTCTACCGGGACCATGCGCATCGTAAGAATTAAGCTTTGCATATCCTCTGAAACTCTAGACATATGCTCGACAGTATCTTGTAAAGCTTCGTTTTTAATTTCACTCGCCAAATCTTCTAGTCTACTTCTGTCAATGACTACTTCTTCAAATAGATTCATAAGATCATCAATCCGTTCAAGATTCACCCGAATTGTTTTAGACGTAACGGCTTTATGACTTTCTTGTTTCGCCTCAGTGGGTGCTTCTTCTTTCGTTGCAGCGATTTCTTCTGTTGCTAATACAGCTTCCTCTTTCACCGTGACATACGGGCTAATCTCAGCAGATTCTACTTCCGATACATTATGTACACTTTGCTTCACTTCTGCTGCAGGAGATTTTGTTAGCACGATAAGAGAAAAACGGTCTACCTCGCCTGCTTCAAGCTCTTCAACAGGAGGAGATGTTTTTATAATTTCACCATGTTGTTCGACCGCTTCCACTACCATATAGGCTCGGGCAGCTTTTAAGATACACCCTTCGTCCAGCGCAACCTCCATTTGGTAGGCTTCAAAGCCTTGCTCCTTCGCCTGGTCAAGCACAGTTAATTGATATTCATCAAGCTCCAGGTTTTCTTGCGTTGTAGCTTTTGCAGCGACCGGAACCTCTTCTTCTGGCTGTTTTCCATTTTCAATTGCTTCTAGGCGAGCAATTAAATCTCTCACATCTTTCTTTCCTTCGTTCCCACCTGCAATCGATTCGACCATCTCTTCTAATGCCTCTACCGCCGCAAACGTAACGTCGATTACTTCGGTCGTAACATGTAGCGAGCTGTTTCTAATTTTGTCTAATACATTTTCCATATTATGAGTTAAGGATGCAATATCTTCGTAGCCCATTGTGGCTGCCATCCCTTTTAATGTGTGGGCGGAGCGAAAAATCTCATTCACAATGGAAAGATCATCAGACTGTTTTTCCAGCTTTAACAACTGGTCATTGACTGCCTGTAAATGCTCATTACTTTCATCTAGAAATATTTCGATATAATCATTCGTATCCATATAACCTTCCTTTCACCTTCGTATTCTTATAGACTAGCTATCTAATAAGAACATGACATCTAATTCACCAAGATTTTCAAATCCTGCTGTTAATTGTATTGCTTTTTTGTAACCAGAAATCTTTGTAGATCCCTGTAATACTGTTGGTGCTGTAATATCGGTTGTCAGCCCTTCATTCACGATAATGGTCGCAATTCCACCGGCTATCATATTCCCCAGCTCTCCACTAAAAGAGACAAGCATCTCTCCCTCCACAGCCATTCCAAACATGACACCGCCAATTCCACTAAAGACAGCGGGATCACCTGAGAGCATGATTTTTCCTCTGATGTCGCCTGTTATCCCTATTAGCACACCATACTCTACAATTGGCGGCTCTGTTAGTAGTTGTGGTTTTGAAACGTTTTGAGCTACTGGGATAATGGATTTCATGGTAGTATTTGTGCCATTAAGTAAATGTGTTATAACTTTGCTCTGTTGATTGGCTGTTGTTGTCATCTTGCTATCTCCCCTTATTATTCATTTGTCGTTATATCGTAATTAGGTAGAATGAGTACTTCTACTCGCCTATTTTTTGCCCGGTTTGCTTCCGAGTTGTTTGGCACAATTGGTTGGTGTTCCCCGTAGCCCTTAGCACTAAATTTGCCTGGGTCAAGCTGATCGTTCTCTAGGATCAGCCCCATAAAATTAATCGCCCGCATGACACTAAGCTCCCAGTTTGAAGCAAATTCTGCGTTATAAACAGGGCGATCGTCCGCATGCCCACTTACAACTATTTGATGTGGCGGGTCTGTATAGAGAAGTTCTGAAACATCCTTCGCAAGACGCTGCCCTCTTTCTTTAACCTCTGCACTACCCGAGTCAAAAGAAATATCATTCAAAATTGTAAGCAATAATCCTTCATCAGTGAGCTGTGTATCAAACACCTCTTCAAGATCTTCTTCTTTGATATAGTTATTAATGTGCTCTTGGATTGTCTCCAATTCTTCAAGCTCTTCATCCTCTTTGCTTACCTGTTTGGGCTCTTCTTGTTTCTCTTGCTCTTCTTCGTCTTCAGGAATATCAACAGTTGATTCATTCGGTGCATTGCTTTCTTCCATAAAACTAGCCCCACCTGAGAATTCTTCCTGGAACACAGTGGAAAGCTGGTTATACTTTTCCGAATCAATTTCACTCATGGCGAATAAGACAATGAAGAGTGCTACAAGTAAGGTAAGTAAATCGGAATATGGTAAGAGCCAGGATTCATCAATATGGTTTTCACTATGTTTTTTCTTTCTACTCATTAGCTTCGTCCTGTTCCTGACTTTGTCTTAACGCTTTTAATTCTTTTGTAGACAGGTAAGACCCAAGTTTATCCCTTACCATCATCGCAGAATCACCATTTGTAATAGAGAGAATTCCTTCTACGATCACTTCTTTACGTTGCACTTCTTTTTTTGACTTTTCCTTTAGCTTATTGGCAAATGGATGCCATAGCACGTAACCTGTAAAAATACCGAGTAGCGTGGCAATAAATGCTGCGGAAATCGCATGACCTAATGCTTCGATGTCATTCATATCACTTAGGGCTGCAATTAAACCAATTACGGCTCCAAGTACGCCAAGGGTCGGGGCATACGTTCCTGCCTGAGAAAAAACGGCTGCGCCTTCCTGGTGTCTTGATTCCATCGCGTCTACCTTTTCCAGCATCACTTCACGTATAAACTCTGCTGGTTGACCATCAATCGCAAGTTGTAAGCCTGAAGATAAAAAAGGATCCTCTGTTTCTTCTACTTGCCTTTCTAATGAAAGTAGTCCTTCTTTTCTTGTTTGATCAGCCCACTCTGTAAACGTCATGATTAGTTCTTGTGTGTTTTCCTGTTTTTCTTCAGAGAAGATAATTTTAAACAGGGAGGGTATTTTCTTCACAGTGCTCATTGGAAATGCAATAACAACAGAGGCCGCTGTTCCCACAAGAATGATCAGAATGGCAGCTGGATTTATTAATGCTGCAACGCCTACACCTTTTAATACCATCCCTACACCGACTGCAATCACACCTAGTATGACGCCAATGACAGACGTTTTATCCATTACACATGTCTCCTTTATCTCGTTGTCAGTTGTAAAATTAACTAGTAGGTTTCGTTAAGGTGAGGAGGATCTTTAATATTCGTTCAACCTTTTTCAGCCTTATTAAAAACGCTATCCCTTAAAAGTAGAATAGCCAAAAAAGAATAATTGATTATCTTTTTGGCAGCCAGGCGATCGTAGCTTGAGAACCTTAGACCCTTTGCTTTGCGTCCTACTCTTTCAAGCAGTTTGCCTTTTCTAGAATTGGATTTTGTCCCATTAGTTAAAAATACCTATGCTTTTATATCGTCTCATTTTAAAAATAATTTAGGGATAATGTAAAAAATAAAATTTGGAACAATCCCCCAACTGTTTTGCAGAGTGTGATTTCCTGGTGTCCAACCCGCTTTAACCAAAATAATATTCTACATTTTTCTACATAATTCGTTTTTTCTGTCGATATAACTTGAGAATGTACATTTCAAAATAAATCATCAAAGAGAGTGGTGTTATTACGCATGAAAAAATTCAAATTTAATAAAATGAAGTTTAGCTTAAAGAATAAGTTACTCCTATCCTTTTTGCTAGTACTGTTAGTTCCAAGTTGCATTATTGCCTATACGTCTTACATGAGCGCAAAAAGTAATACAGATAGTAGAATGTTAGATACAGCACAAGAAAGTGTGCAGATGGTAGACTCAACAATTAATCAACTCCTTCAAGCACAAATGGAAAACGTCGATTTTCTATCTAATGCTATTTCAGCAGAATCCATTATAGAAGGTAACACGGAAGAACTTGAAGCAATCCTTAGTAGCTCTCAAGATTCCAAGGCGGATCTTGAACAAACCTATGTGGGAACGGAGGAAGGAGATTTCCTTGTAGCACCAGACTCTATTCAAGTTAAGCCAGATTATGACCCTCGTGAACGCCCTTGGTATCAATTAGCTATGGAAAATCAAGGAGAAGTTGTTATAACAGAGCCTTATTTATCTAGTTCTACCGATGTGATTGTCGTAACAATTGCTAAAACAACCGCTGATGGACAAGGCGTTATTGGAGCCAACTTGCAGCTTGATCGCTTATCAGCCATGATTAATGAAATAAAAATTGGCGAAGAAGGTTATGTGTTTTTACTAGATCAAAACGGTAATTATATCAGCCATCCAACTAATGAGGCAGGTTCTGAAGAAACGGCTCCATTTATGGAAGATCTTTATGCTTCAGTTACTGGTAAATTTGATTATGGATATGATGGGGAGGAGAAAAAACTTGCCTTCACTACAAATACTACTTCCGGATGGAAGATAGCTGGATCTATGCTTCAAAGTGAAGTAGAGGATGCTGTAGCTCCAATTTATCAAAAAACGATCATTGTTATTGCCATTGCACTTGTCATTGGAATTGCAGTTGTGCTATTAATCATCCGTTCTATCACTCGCCCAGTTAATAATTTGGTTGAAGTTGCTGACAAAATGAGTAAGGGCGATTTAACTGCAGAGGTTGAAAATCATAGCAAAGATGAAATTGGCCAATTGGCACAAGCATTTAATCGAATGAGAAAGCATTTGAATGGAGTTATTGTCCAAGTACGTGACAAAGCAAACAACCTTGCCGCATCTTCTGAGGAACTAAACGCAAGTTCACAACAAAACACGGTAGCCACAGAACAGATTACAAATTCTATTCAAGATGTAGCATCTGGTGTGGAAAGTCAATCTAGTAGTATTGACTCTAGCTCCATGATGGCGAAGAACATGTCTTCCTCCATTCAGCAGATTGCAACAAGTTCTAATGAGGTTTCTTCCACAGCAGAAGATGCAAACGTTGTTATTGAAGCTGGGAATAAAGCAATTAAGACAACGGTTGGACAAATGGAATTTATTAAGAAAACGGTCCATGAACTTTCTGGAAATATTAAAGGTCTTGGTAATAAAACAAGAGAGATTGGCGAGATCGTGGATGTGATCACGAACATCGCAGAGCAAACCAATCTATTAGCCTTGAATGCTGCTATTGAAGCGGCAAGAGCTGGCGAACATGGGAAGGGTTTTGCCGTTGTAGCAGATGAAGTTCGTAAGCTTGCTGAGCAATCATCTCAATCATCCGAGCAGATTAAGAATATGATCCAATCTATTCAGAGTGAATCCATCGATGCTGTCAAAGCGATGGAAACCGGTACTACGGAAGTAGATCGAGGAATTGAAGTGGTTAGCGAAGCTGGGCAGTCCTTTAATGATATTACATCATTTGTAAACACAGTAACGACCCAGATTCAGCAAGTTGCTTCAAAAATTCAAGAAATTTCTTCAGGTACAGACCAATTTGTTGAAACATTTGATAGTCTTGCAGGTATTTCGGAAACAACATCTGGAGCAGCACAAAACGTTTCTGCTTCTACAGAGGAACAGCTAGCATCCATGGAGGAAATTACCGATTCTGCTAATTCTCTGTCGGTTATGGCGGAGGAATTGCAGGAAGTTGTGGAGCAGTTTAAGTTGTAGTTATAGAAGACTATAGAATAATAAAAGAGTGGTACTTCCCAACCTATGGGTGAAAGTACCACTCTTTTTAATTGCTGTATTTTTGTCCCAGCCTCTACGTTCTGAACGAACTAACGGCGAAAGATTTTAATTATTATTTGATCTTCGTCTTTATCTGTTATGCGAACCGATTGTATTTCCCTAACCGCTTACTTGAACTCTTCGCAGTCTCTTTTCCCATCCAATTTAATAGTATAAAAAGGAGAGGTTTCCGCGAATCCATGTCATATACATTCACTTCCAATTTTGGAGTACTTCTTAATGAATCACTCTGCAATAAAGATAAAATATAAAATAAATAACAGGCAAATGACATACATAATAGGATTGATTTCTCTATAACGCTTTTGGGCTAATAATGCTAAGGGATAAAGGATAAACCCAAAAGCAAGTCCCATGGCCACACTGGAAGTTAGTGGCATCATAATAATAGTCAAAAATGCTGGAATTACTACTTCTATTTTACTCCAATTAACATTCCGAATATCCATTGCCATTAATGCCCCAACAACAATTAACGCAGGAGCAGTGACTTCTGTTGTTATGACAGCAAGAATTGGTGAAAAGAATAATGCAATCGCAAAGCAAAGCGCAGTGATGATCGAGGTAAATCCAGTTCTTCCCCCAACCGCAATTCCTGAGGATGATTCTACACTCGTGGCAGGTGTGGAAGTTCCTAATATCGCTCCGATTGACGCAGCTGAAGAATCCGCTAGCAATGCTCTTCCTATCTTCGGAATCTTATTGTTTTTCATGATTCCCGCTTGGCTCGTAAGTGCGATTAACGCGCCCGCTGTATCAAAAAAAGCAACAAATAAAAAGGTAAAAATAACGGCTAATACCTCTGGTGTAAAAATAGCATCGAGATTCATAAACACAGCACCAAACGTTGGTTCAAGACTCGGAATCGTACCGATAATCGAAGATGGAATCTTAATAAAGCCAATAAGCATTCCAATAATTGTTGTAATTGCCATCCCATAAAATATTGCCCCATTCATTCCACGAACGAGCATAATAATTGTTGTAAGGAGACCAATGATAGCTAATGCTGTTCCAGGTAATGTTAAATCACCAATCGAAACAAACGTATCTGGATTCGCAACAATAATTCCTGCATTTTTAAACCCAATAAACGCAATGAAAAAACCAATCCCAGCAGCAATTGCATGTTTTAAGTCCTCCGGTATCGTATTAATGATTTTTTCCCTGATTTTCATTAAGCTTAAAATCATAAAAATAATTCCCGCAATAAAAACCCCAGTCAAAGCTACTTGCCATTCAATTCCCATTCCAATAACTACAGAGAACGTAAAGAATGAATTCAGTCCCATACTAGGCGCAATTGCGATCGGATAATTAGCAAGCAACCCAATAAGTAAAGTCCCAATGATCGCAGTTAGTGCAGTAGCTGTAAACACAGCCCCTCTGTCCATCCCTGCTTGGCTAAGTATAAGTGGGTTTACGACTAAAATATACGAAACTGAAAGAAAGGTTGTTAGACCGGCTAAAATTTCCTGTTTATATGATGTATTTCTCTCTGTAAATCCAAAAAAGTTTCTCATGATGTGTAGTATCTCCTATATGCTACTTCTGTATAAAAAAACTTTGGCTTCGTCCCAGCATGCCAAAGTAACCATTAATAATTTAGTGGATATGGAAAAATATAATTTAGGACATTCGCCCAAATGAGAGCAGGAGGCTATTTCAAAGTTTTGCCCATTTATTCCCAACAATTAATTTACTATATTTTCTTTATAAACCATTTTTTCTGTCGATATAACTGGAGAATGTACATTCCTAAATCAACTAAGAGAGTGGTGTTATTACACATGAAAAAATTAAAAACTAAAAAATTCACGTTCAACTTAAAGAACAAGCTACTCTTGTCCTTTTTACTGGTACTGTTAGTTCCCAGCTGCATTATTGCCTATACTTCTTATATGAGTGCTAAAGATAATACAGATAATCGAATGATGGAAACTGCACGGGAAAGTGTAGAGCTGGTAGACCATACGATTAATCAGCTTCTTCAGGCACAGATGGAAAATGTAGACTTTCTATCTAATGCTATTTCTGCGGAAACCATAATAAATGGTAGCACGGAAGAAATACAAACTTTGCTGAACAGAAACCATGATTCTAAAGCCGATATTGATCAAACCTATGTAGGTACAAGCGAAGGCGACTTTCTAACCGCTCCTGAGTCCATTGAACAATCAGAGGATTATGACCCACGCGAACGACCTTGGTATCAACAGGCTATGGAAAACCAAAGTGAAATAGTTATTACAGAGCCTTACGTATCTAACTCAACACAGGATGTGGTTGTAACGATTGCCCAAACGACTGAAGATGGCCAAGGTGTTATTGGTGTAGATTTAAACTTGGGAAACTTGGCAGCGATGGTAGACCAAATTAATATTGGTAAAGAGGGATATGTATTCTTATTAGACGGTAGCAGCCATTATATTACTCATCCTAGTAATGAAGCTGGGTCCGAAGCAACTGAATCTTTTATAAAAGATCTTTATGTAACAGACAAAGGTACGTTTGATTATAAGTTTGAAGGGGACAAGAAAAAACTCGCCTTCACGACAAATGAGTCGGCCGGCTGGAAGATAGCTGGTAGTATGTATCAAAGTGAAGTAGATGATGCTGTGGCGCCTATTCTACACACAACACTATTTGTAATTGCTGGCGCACTTGCTATCGGGATTGCAATCGTACTATTAATTATTCGTTCTATCACTAGACCAGTTAATAACCTTGTAGAAGTTGCTAATAAAATGAGCAAGGGTGATTTAACTGTTTCTGTGACAAATGATAGTAATGATGAGATTGGCCAATTGGCACAAGCCTTCAATCGCATGAGAAAGCATTTAAATGAAGTAATTGTACAAGTAAGAGATAAAGCGAACAACCTTGCAGCATCTTCTGAGGAGTTAAATGCAAGTTCGCAACAGAACACAGTAGCTACAGAACAAATTACGAATTCTATTCAAGATGTAGCTTCCGGCGTGGAAAGTCAATCTAGCAGCATAGATTCCAGCTCCAGAATGGCGCAGGAAATGTCATCATCTATTCAACAAATTGCAACCAGTTCCAATGAGGTTTCCTCAACTGCTGCAGATGCTACAACAGTCGTCGATGCGGGTAACAAAGCAATTAAGACAACGGTTGGCCAAATGGAGTTCATTAAGAAAACGGTCCATGAACTTTCAGGAAACATTAAAGGTCTTGGTAATAAAACGAGAGAAATTGGGGAAATCGTGGATGTTATCACGAATATTGCAGAGCAAACCAATCTATTAGCCTTGAATGCGGCTATCGAAGCGGCAAGAGCTGGGGAACACGGGAAAGGCTTTGCTGTTGTAGCAGATGAAGTTCGTAAGCTTGCAGAGCAATCGTCTCAATCATCCGAGCAGATTAAGAATATGATTCAATCTATACAGAGCGAATCCGTCGACGCAGTGAAGGCGATGGAAACCGGTACTACCGAAGTAGATCGAGGAATTGAAGTGGTTAGCGAAGCTGGTCAGTCCTTTAATGATATTACATCATTTGTAAATACAGTAACGACACAGATCCAACAGGTTGCTTCAAAAATTCAAGAAATCTCTTCAGGCACAGACCAATTTGTAGAAACATTTGATAGTCTTGCAGGTATTTCTGAAACAACTTCTGGAGCAGCACAAAACGTTTCTGCTTCAACAGAGGAACAGCTAGCATCCATGGAGGAAATTACCGATTCAGCTAATTCCCTCTCCATTATGGCGGAGGAATTGCAGGAGGTTGTGGAGCAGTTTAAGTTGTAAAAGGTAAGACTATAGAACAACATTAATTAACCCCAAAGGTTAGAATTAGATCTAACTTTTTGGGGTGTTTTTTATCTAACTTTTTTAAATTTGACACTCAGCTAAAACCATTGTTCCTATAAAAAACAGTATACTAAACAATTATTCTCTTGCGACAATCGTCGAAAAACTTGGTGGCTTATGTAGGGCCGAGTAATGGAAGTGTTCCATCTCGGTAGATATCATGCTTGTGAAATAAAATAAACAGTGCCTTTGTAACATCTCTTCTATATGCTAGGTAATAAAGTACTTTTAAATTTTTGTTGTCGATTATATCGTTTAATTGCTAGATTTATTAAATGGTTGATTAAATCTGAGTAATCGAGACCGCTAGCTTCCCATAATCTTGGATAAATACTAGTCTTTGCAAAGGAAGGCAATGTGTTCACTTCATTAACATAAAAACAACCATCGTCTGTCAAGAAAAAATCTACACGAGCAAGACCTTCGCATTGTAGTGTCTCAAAAGCTTTTAAGGCTACACGTTGCATTTCATCAATTTTACTCTCATTTAATTTTGCTGGTATTCCAAATTTGGTATCATCTTCATTCATGTATTTTGATTTGTAAGAGTATAATCCGTTGTTTATTAGAACTTCACCTGGGAGAGAAACTAGTGGATTCTCATTCCCCAGTAATGCAAAATTAATTTCCCTACCAATAATTGTCTCTTCGATAATTATTTTATGGTCATATTCAAACACCATATTTATTGCATTTTCAAATTCTTCTTTTGTCGAGACATTACTCACACCGACTGATGACCCTAAATTTGCAGGTTTTATAAACATTGATCTGCCTAAATACGTGGCTAATTCTTCATAATGTATTTTATCCCGTTGAGAGATAGTGAAAGACTGCCATTTTGCAACATTGATGCCAACTCCTTGCATTAAACGCTTAGCAATATCTTTATCCATACATATTGCCGACCCCAACACGTCAGAGCCAACATACGGTAGATTCGCAATTTTTAATAACCCTTGAATACTTCCATCTTCTCCTAAAGTTCCATGAACAACTGGAAATATGACATCAAGTTGCTTTAAAGGACTACCATATTTAGTCAATATTAACTGGTTTTTCATTTCACCTGGTAGGATGGCAACATGATCTTTTGATTTATTTAATTCTACTTGTTCTATGTTTTCTGGATTAAATAAATAAGAAGCTTCATTATTAAGATGCCATTTCCCCTTTTTATCAACCCCTATTAAGATGGGTTCAAATTTATCTCTATTGATAGCTTTAACAATACTATTAGCGGATTGTAATGAAACTTCATGCTCAACGGATTTACCACCATAAATTATCCCTACATTTATCTTTTTCAATTTATGGACATCCCTTCATGTTGTTTTGCTATGTGGATTGCATTTGGAATAGCATAACGTGCCAAATCAAATTCAAATACTGTAATACCAGGTTTATTGATATTTACTTCAATTAAATATGGTATTGCATTTTTGTCTAGTGCAAAATCAAATGCTATTTCATTAAAGTTTTCTTCATAAAGAGAAGAGAATGTATTCGTTACATTTAACGCAGCATCCTTAATGGACTCTTCGATTTTTTCGATACGATTATTAGGAAAATTTCTTTTTAGAAAACCCACTAATTTCCCTGTATAACCACCACTATTCATCGACATAATGGTGGCATAGTTTAATCCTATACGAGGATATATTGTTACGAAGTCCCAATTATTCTTGCCGTTTTTCATCATATGGACTCGTATATCAAATGGATTCCCTTCCTTTGTTCTTGTTTCAATGTATTTTTGTACAAGAAAACTACCTTCTTCAAGTATTTTTCGTAAAAATTTTGCTAAAGCTAATTCACTGTATACCTGTTTATTGTCTTTTTCTGCTACTAAATATTGGCCTGAATCTTGTTTTTCGATTAAGTGCACACCACGCGCAAAAGATCCAACTTCTGGTTTAACGATTACAGCTTCATAACGTGCAATAAAATCTAATATATCTTTTGTCCGTGTTACTTTTTGATATGGAATAATTACTTCGTTAAGTTCACCTGTCTCTTGAAGTTTATCGTAGACTTCTAGTTTACTAATTGAATTTCCATAAAATTCATTAGTAATAGGTATACCTTCAAACTCTCCATATATTTCATTATAATATCCCGTTCCACGTAATCTTAATCGGTCATAGATAACATCAGGATAGGGTACTATTTTAGGAGTCCATTCCTTATTCTCATAAAAATAGCCTCTAATTAAGCCTGTATCATAATCAACATCTTTCGGGCTAAAATAGTAAAAATTTGAACCCTCATAATTTGCTACGTATGCACAAGCAGTTGCTAATTTATCATCTTCACCTTGTGGTGTTAGCATACCAATTGCTACTTTATTCTTACTTAAATTTGCTACCGCTAATTTTGAAGCTTTTGAATTAAATTGGTCTTTAAGCTTTCTTCCATTTTGAAATTCATTCGTAGAGTAAATTCCATTCTCAGCTACATATTTTGCATACCCTATTATATTTTTTGCCCAATCTTTCTCATGATATTTCGTTTGGGGTCCATTATTTACCTCATGCATCCAAAAACGCCCTGATTGATCAATTGTTAAGTCAATCCCTAAATCACTTAAAGCAAATCCAAATAGTTTATCTAAATGATGGGTTAGATCTAAAGCTAGCTCTTTTAAATCCTTACTATACTGTTCTCCTTTACTTTCAAATTCAGTTTTTAAAAAGGTATCTAAACTTTCGGTTCTCCCCCCGCGACTAATGTTACTAAGTATACTCTTTTTATTCCCCACACGCGGGTATATGTTCGTTAATGTCCATTTACCTTCATAATTCTTTTGAACATGGGCTCGTATATCGAAAGGTTCACTTTCATGGGTACGGGATTCTATATAGTTTTGAATAATATATTTCCTGTTTTTCTGTAGTAACGTATGCTGAACCCAATCACTAAACTTTTGTTGTCCTAGGATTCTTTCTTTTTTTCCTTCTAAAATTGAGAAATGATTCCTTTTTTTTTCAATAAAGTAAATATCTCTACCTTGGCTCCCGTGAATGGGTTTAATAACAGCTTTACTTTTATCATTTAAAAAGTCATATACTACATCCTCTTTCGTAATACCTTTAAAAGGTACAAGTAATTCTGCAAACCTTTTGTATTTAACCAATCTTTTTGGCAAAAGAAATTTGTTTCCAAGTCCAAAGTTCGTAAAAGGAATTTCACTTCTTAATTTTCTTTCAATTGGTGTTTGTCTTCCTCTAGAAACCATGTCTACATTATAAATAGAATGTGGATATTCAACGGATTCCCGTATCCAATTACCATTTTTATAAATTTCGCCATGAATTAGTTTCTCTTCTATGTTTACGTCACTTAAACAGAAAAATACAACTTGCACTTGTTGATTTGTAGCTTCTTCCACTAACGCATCTATTCTTTCTTTTGGATAGACTTGTCTTGGGCTCATTGCGCCGTAATAAACTCCTACGACAATTTTACCCTGGGATAGAACTGGCAGTTCTACCTCATATATTTTTTCCAACCTTTTCAGCTGCGGTGCAAGTGAAAACTGAATAATCTCTGAAACCTTTATCATTTGCCGTTTTTCTAATGCTTGAGCAATTAATAATAAAGAGTGTTCAATCTTATCCTTTTCCATTTTACTTTCTTTAGACAATTGATTAGCATTTAACGCTTTTTCGATAGTAGAAACCCCTTCAACAATCGAACTAAACATATGTATACTTTGATTTAATTCATTTTGCTTAATAAGTTTAGAAAAATGATCTGTTGCCTCTATTAGAGTAGAGATAATATTTATTATTTGAAAGTTTTTCTTATCATTTAACTTTTCCATGTTGACACTTCCTTTGTTTATAAATTACAAGTAAAATGGTTCATTTGCTAATACTATTATCGGTTAATTTGCTGTAAGATAAAAGGCAACTCTGAGTTTTCTTATGTTTTCTAGATTTTCAATAAAAGTATTTTTACTCTTGGAAACTATTTTCTAAATGAATAAGGGGTAGTTAAAATAGAGGAATTAGATTTCTTAAAAAGATACCTTATCATATAAAATAGATAAAAAAAAGACCCCAGCCGATGCCAGAGTCTTAGATTCAATACTACTGAAGTAACTGGAGTACTCCCTGTGGTTGTTGATTTGCTTGAGCTAGCATGCTTTGCGCTGCCTGGCTAAGGATGTTGTTTTTAGTAAAGTTCATCATTTCTTTTGCCATGTCAACGTCACGAATACGAGATTCAGCAGCCGTTAGGTTTTCGGAAGAAGTTCCAAGGTTGTTAATAGTATGCTCTAGGCGGTTTTGAGTTGCCCCGAGTTTAGAACGTTCAGCCGAAACTGTGTCGATTGCTTCCTGGATAGTAGTGATTGCTGTGTCAGCAGCTTCTTGGTTTGAAATATCAATGCCTTCAGTAGTTGATCTAGCAACACCCAATGATTCAGCGTCCATTGCGTCAACTTGGATTTTTAGGTTTTGGCCTTCATTTGCACCAATGTGGAATGTAGCTTCAAACTCTCCACCAAGCAAGTTTTGCGTGTTAAATTCAGTGTTGTCAGCAATACGAGTAATTTCTTGTGATAGTTGATCTACTTCTTTTTGCAATTCTGCACGGTCTTTGTCTGTATTTGTATCGTTAGAGCTTTGCACAGCCAATTCACGCATACGTTGAAGGATTGAATGCGTTTCATTCAATGCACCTTCAGCAGTTTGAATTAAAGAAATACCATCTTGAGCATTCTTAGAAGCCATTTCAAGACCTTTAATTTGTCCACGCATTTTTTCAGAGATTGCTAGACCTGCAGCATCGTCTCCAGCTTTGTTAATTCCAAGACCTGAAGAAAGTTTCTCCAAAGAATTTTGTGTTGCGTTTTGGTTTGCTCCTAATTGGCGATGTGCATTAAGAGCTGAAATATTGTGATTGATAATCATAATTTTCTTACCTCCATGTAAGTGTATTTTTTGGGCACGTCCTTGTGTCCCATCTATAACAACACATAGGTGAATTTCACCATTGCGTTATTAACATTTGTCAATGTTCGGCCAAAACATTTTCATCATCATGATGACTACATTCCTTATATCGACCGTTTTATAGAATGTTTAAATGTTTTTATAAAAAAAGATAAATAATTTTTCTTTTGTGACAAGCATAGGATTCTTTAACAGCGTGGTAATAATCTGTTATTCTATCTGAAAGCGCTTATAAAATTGAAAGGAAAGTGAAATCTATGAAAGTTATTACGCGGTTTTGTGACCGTATGGTTCAGCGGTATTTGCCTGATGCGTTTTTATTTGCCATTATTTTAACGCTTGCTGTCTTTATTCTTGGCATGATTTTTACAGATAGTTCCCCTGTCGACATGGTGTCCTATTGGGGAAATGGTTTTTGGGATCTTTTAGCGTTTGCGATGCAGATGTCCCTGATTGTGGTAACAGGTCATATCTTAGCTAGTACGCCTGTTGTTCGAAACCTTCTTAAGAAAATAAGTACTCTTGCGAACACGCCATCTCAGGCTATATTGCTCGTGACATTTATTGCTTCACTTGCTTGTATCATTAATTATGGGTTTGGTCTTGTGGTTGGGGCCTTATTTGCTATTCATGTAGCAAAGCGAGTACCAACAGTAGATTACCGTATCCTAATGGCGAGTGCCTATAGTGGTTTTCTATTATGGCATGGCGGATTGTCCGCTTCCATCCCTTTATTAATTGCAACACCAGGTCACTTTTTGGAAGACACGATGGGGACCGTTCCGGTTAGCGAGACATTATTCAGTAGCTTTAACTTGTTTATTGTCTTTTTCCTTTTATTCACACTTCCATTTGTAAATCGCTTCTTAATGAAGTCACGCGATCCGATAACACAAGGGGACGCACATTTATGGAGACCAGAGTCCCTTGATGGCTCGAGTGAAGAAACTTGGGAAGAGAAAGTAGCCGAAACACCAGCAGAAAAATTGGAAAATAGCCAGATTTTATCAGTAGTCATCGGGATACTTGGCTTTGCATTTGTTTTTTACTTCTTTGTGCAAAATGGGTTTGATCTTAATATTAATATCGTAAACTTTATCATGCTATTTTTGGGAATTATATTCCACCGTACACCGAGAAGATTTTTGAACAGTGTAACGAATGCGGTTAAGAATGTTGGCGGGATCATTGTGCAATTTCCGTTTTATGCAGGGATTATGGGGATGATGGTGGCGTCTGGGTTATCAGAACAGATGTCGATGGCATTTGTTAACATGTCCAACTCGTTCACCTTTCCACTATTTTCCTTTTTAAGCGCGGGACTAGTCAATTTCTTCGTTCCATCCGGTGGTGGACAGTGGGCTGTACAAGGACCAATTATGATTCCGGCTGCACTTGATCTAGGCGTTGATACTGCGAAGACTGCTGTCGCCGTTGCTTGGGGTGATGCTTGGACCAATATGATACAGCCATTCTGGGCACTGCCTTTACTTGCGATCGCCGGATTAAAAGTGCGTGACATTATGGGCTTTTGTGTCTTAATTCTCTTGTATAGTTTTATTCCAATCTCAATTGGTCTATTATTCTTCTAAGCAGTTAATCCTCGGGCGACCGGGGATTTTTTCTTTTTAAGAGCAAAAAAAATAAGCCTGCACATGCACGCCTTAATGTTGATTTTGTTTTAATAACTTCATATCAGCCTTTGTTTCAACGACACTATCACTAAGCACAGAAAACTTGGCGTCCAATTTGCGAATGTCCTGTTTAAGTTCTTTTTCTAGATTGGCAACTCGTGTATCTAAATGGGATACCTTTTGTCCCAGCTCAGTGATAGCCTGCATAATATCTTTGTTTGAAATATCTCCCACATTCATCACCTCTCTCTTGATTTATCCTACCATGGTTAGGATAAATCAACAAGCGACCAAAAAGTTATTATAGTAGTTGAAATCCTATCCATACTACACTTTTTCCTATTGAAAAACAGAATTATGCCCCCCAGAAATTTACTCAAAACGTTAGAAAAACTCGCATTCGCTCGTCCTTTAGCGAAAGCGTACGTTTTTCTTATACTTGGAACCTCAAAATTTCAACTGCGTCGACTTTGCTTCCTTGCTGAAATTTTATACTCTCCTAACGTGCAAAAAAAATAAGCCTGCAGACGCACGCCCTATTGAATAATTCCTTGGGATAAAAATTTATTAGTGCTTTTTTCAAGCTGTCTCTCTACCACTGTTGCAATTCGTTGGTCTAATCGTACAACATTTTGCTGTAAACCGTTTAATGTGAGTTCTATGTTATTGGCCCTGATTTCTAAACTTAGAAACAGTTCATCCATTTGCTTGCTTTTTGTCTGCAATTCGTTGATTTCTTCTAGTAGCTTTGTGACACTTCGCAACAGATCTTCCATCATTTCTTTGGTCAATCTGTCCCCTCCTTGTATGCATAGAATATTTTGTAATATAATCGTAACATTTCAATCTAGGGACAACAAGTGTATATAGGCGGATATTTCTATAGGAAGAAAGTAGGCCTATTTATCTGGAATATGAAAAAGGAACTCTTCTAATGAAGAATCCCTCTCTAAATTTATCTATCTCTATCTGCTAACAAGCGATTTAATGTATCAGCTGATTGGGAAATTGTTGTTGCAGACTGCTCAATTCCACTGATTGCTTCATTAAATACTTCTAGATCATCCTGGATCGTTTCATTACTGCGTTTGGATTTATCCATGCTCGCATCAATTTCTCCAAAAGCGTCTTCTGTATTTTTTAGTTCACTTTTAATTGTATCCAAAAATTCCTGTGCTACTTTGATATTAGAAGAACTGTTGAAGACTTGCTCTCCTGTTTGGTTTACAAGGTCGGTAACATTTGTTACAGAGCTGCCTGTTTGTTCAGCAAGCTTACGCACTTCTTCTGCTACAACGGCAAAGCCTCGTCCATGTTCGCCAGCTCTAGCAGCTTCAATGGATGCATTTAATGCTAACAAATTGGTCTGGTCCGCGATTGACTTCACAATCTCGATGATTTCTTTAATTTTTATAGATGTCGTTTCCAAATTGGTCATTTCCAAAACGATTTTAGCTGTGCTATCCTCTAGCTCTTGCACAGAGGAGCGCATATCAGAAAGTCTGGAAACCCCTTTGTCGGCGGCAGTTTTTGCATTTTGTGCCAGTTCCGTACCACTTCTTGAGCTTGTTGTGATGACGCCAATTTTTTCGGTCATGTCACCAATTGACGCATTTGTTTGTTCAGCTAATGCTGCAAGCTCTGCAGAAGTATGTTCAACTGAATTCAAAATTTCCATCTTGGCTTGTTCTTGTTGATCCCGGAATTCTGCAACTTCATCATCGTATGCTTCCAACACAACCTGTTGTTCCAGGTTGAGTAGTTTATTGACAAGCTTTATGCCAAGTAAGCGATCATCCTGATGTGGGAATTTTGTTACGATTAAATCAATCAAACCGTCAAATAACTTTTGGAACGAAGCAATATACCATTTCTGGGTAAGGCCAATTTTTACATGAATATGAGCGATTCTCTTCCGGCGTTGAATAAAGGCTTCACTAATTTCACCAGAAAACATCTCAATAATATGTCTTTCTAACGTCAGTTTCAATTTATCGATTGAACTGTATTCTTCAATTATCGCGATCAGCTTTGGATTTTGTTCAATACTTCCATAGAAGCAGTCTATGATGTTTTTGTTATCTGCTTCCACATATGGCTTTAGTGCCATGGCTATTGCAAAGTCTTCTCGTTTTAAATCAAGCATTTTTAATTGCTTTTCTAAATCTGATCCTGGTGTCACTTCAATCGTTGGGTTCATTTCACTTGAAGCTTGCTGAAGTGTTTGTTTGTTCTTTTCACTTTTTTGCTTTCTATGTATGGATAATCCCAATATGGTTCCCCCTCTTTGTCCCTCTACTTTTTATATCGGCATAAGTTGTCTTAATTTATAGGTCTATAGACGGATTACTGCATATTTTTTTGATTTCATTTTTGGGGTGCCTGATTCTGTTGGCGACGGAGTCGAACTTAGGGGGTGCTGCGTCTCTCTCCGGGGGTGCTGCGCCTTTTTTCGGGGTCCGTGCGTCTCTTCCTGAGATTGTTGCGTCGCTCTAACGTTTCACTTCAAGCTTGAGTGTGTTCTTTTATCAAAAAAACCACTCCCCCTTAAGGAAGTGGTTCAATTCATTATTTCGCTGCTTTTTCATGCAATATATTCCCTGCTAACGCATAGAGAACAGCATATGTGACGAAATGGGAGGAGTTGTCATTGGGATCCTGTTGTGGGTAAACTTCCACATAGTCCATTCCGCGAATGCCCATCTTGGCGAACTCGTGCACAAGCTCCAACAACTCATAAGAAGTGAGGCCATTTCCATCTACGGGGCCGCCTGGATTAAATGCGAAGTCGAGTACATCACTGCAAATGCTTAGGTAAACAGCTTCTGTTCCTTCGCTGGCAATTTTATATGCTTTCTCTGCTAAAGCTGCAAGATCCTTTGCTTTGCGTACCTCTCTAACAGAGATAGTAGTCGCGCCGACTTCCTTCGCATATTTCCCAGTTTCGGGCGCGTTCCTCGGTCCGTGGATTCCCATATGGACAATGCTTTCATTTCGCACACTTTCACTTTCATAAATGCGGTGAAATGGTGTACTTCTTGCATATAGGTCGCCTTCATATTCTTTATAGTTGTCATAGTGAGCATCCAGATGAATGACTCCCACTTTGCCGTCTACTTCTTCACTTAATGCTTTTACAATGGGATAAGTGATACCATGATCACCACCGAAAGCGACAGGGAATTTCCCCGTTTTCCAAACACCTGAGGCAAAGTCCTCAATTCGTTTCATCGTCTCGATTGTATCTGCTGGCACCACATCTACATCCCCAAGATCGCCAATTGTATAATGGGAAAGCACATCGATGTCATCTAATTCCGGCAAATAGCCTGAATACCGAGCAGAGTTGAGGCGGATAGCCTTTGGTCCGAGCTCACAACCAGTGTAATCTCCCCAGGTTACGGCTCCCTCCCAAGGGACACCGTAAATGAGGACATCGCGATCGGTCACATCATCTTTTCCTAATTTCACTTTTTTTCCATTAAGATAGCAAGGTGTATTGCCGTATAATTTATTTTGACTCATGCTGTATCACTCCTAACGTTATTTTACGCCTGCAACTTTATCGTATTCTTCCTGCATCTCCTTAGAAGGTCCTTTACCAATCAAACTGAATAAAATTATCGCAATACTTGATAGCACAAAACCTGGTACGATCTCGTATAAAGCAGATCCGGTCAATGGCCATAGGAAGACTGTTACGCCACCCACGATAATTCCGGCGACCGCACCGTTTCGAGACATCTTTCTCCAGAATAAGGAAAACAGAACAGCTGGCCCAAACGTTGCACCAAATCCTGCCCATGCATAGCTTACAAGATCAAGCACAGAGCTTGTTTCATTCCATGCAAGCATGATTGCGATAATCGCAATGACAAGAACGGAAATCCGTCCAACCCATACCAGTTCTTTATCAGATGCATTTTTGCGGAAATATCTTCTGTAAAAATCCTCCGAAAGGGCACTGGAAGAAACAAGTAATTGTGAGTCAACCGTACTCATAATGGCTGCAAGTACTGCTGCGAGTAAGATTCCGGCAACCCATGGATTATAAACAACTTGCACTAGCTGTATGAAGACTTGCTCAGAATCGGCAAGAGGCTCATTAAAGGTTACGATACCAAGCATCCCAACAATTAACGCACCATATAGCGGGATAACAAGTCCAAAAGCTACACTGATCAAACGTGCTTTACGAACTTCCTTATGGGAACGGATTGCCATAAAACGAGCTAGGATGTGTGGCTGACCAAAATACCCAAGACCCCAGGCAAGTGCAGAAATAATTCCCACCGCTCCGATCGCCCCTAAAGGCTCCCAAAACACCCCTTCTGGTTGGTTATAATCTGTTGCTGAGAACGCATCAATTAAATTGGGGGTTATTTGTCCAAGCTGATTAAATAATTCCCCAAATCCACCAATCTCAATCAAACCATAAATGGAAGTAAATAAAAGTGCTGCCGACATAAGTACACCCTGGACAAAATCTGTATAGCTAACTGCAAGGAATCCACCCAAAAAGGTATAGGAAACGATAATAATGGCACCAACTGTTAAAGCAAAATGATAATCCATATCAAAAGTTCCCTGGAATAATTTTGCACCAGCCACGAGTCCTGAAGCTGTATAGAATAAGAAAAACGCTAAAATAAATGCTGCGGAAATCACGCGTAATAAATGTGACTTATCTCGAAATCGATTTTCAAAAAACTGTGGTAATGTAATGGAGTTATTGGAGTATTCGGTGTAAACACGTAGACGTTTTGCGACATATTGCCAGTTAATCATGGCACCAACTGCCAGACCAATTGCAATCCATAAGCTCCATTGTCCAAGACCTGCCGCATATGCCGCACCAGGCAAACCAATTAAGAGCCAGCCACTAAAATCACTCGCTGATGCTGAAAATGCAGCAACCCAGCTATTTAACTTCCTGCCACCGAGTACATAATCTGATAATGTGTTTGTCATTCTGTACGTAATAATTCCGATGACAATCATTCCAACAAGGTAAAAAATAAATGTTATCAACGTGGCGTTCATTTCGAGTCATCCCCCTTTTCCGTGAAAAAGGTAATCACTGCCCAGACTACCAATAGCGGCATGGGAACGACAAACCAAAATAATGTCCATCCACCAATTGCATATTCCATCGTATTCCTCCTTTGTCTTTATCTATATCATATTAACATAACAATTAGAAAATTTCATTTAATCGGAAATGAGTGTTAATTTATGCAACAAAAAAATAAGCCTTGCTGTTATGCAAGGCTTATTACGTTTCGTTATTGATTCCATTTTTCTGTAAAATAACCTATATCGCTCGACAGTTCTTCCCAAGCTTTATTGGAAATATTCCCTTTTTCTTTTTCATAATCAAGCAATACCGTCATACCCTGCAAATGCTTTACTAGTTTTTCATTCTTCTCTTGCTCTTTATAATAGTTCAGTGCCCGCAAATGGTTGTGTAATAGGGTAGAAGTTTCTGTACCTTGAATATCACCATGCTCTATAAAGTGGTCAACTAGCCATTCCGTACCTTCTAGATTGTAAGAATGACTTCCTTCTATTAATGAAACCTCGGCAATGACTGGTAGATGATCCGCTGCTTGGCTAGACATCTTAGTAGCAGAATGGACTTCGATCCTTGGAGAAGCGAATACATAATCAATTCTCCGGTCAGGCGAGGCAGCAGGATACGTATACCCATCTTCTTCTATACTCCAGTTCCAAGCATCCGCATATTTCTGAAATAATGGTTGGAGTTCAGGTGCATCAGGTCTCGCGTTCATATCTCCAACGAGAATACTATAGGTATGCGCTGCCATGATTTCTTCCATGTCCGCAACCTGCATTTCCCTTACAATAGGATCTGCCCTGTAGTCTAAATGTGTCACATAAAAAGCCACTTCTGCACCATTCACATTAATCTGTGCTTCAAGGAATCCTGGTGCAGGTTTAGGTACAGGATCCGGGTCTTGTGTAGACAATCTTGCAATCTCTCTATTTGCAGCATTGGTAATTGGATATTTACTCAATACTGCTACACCAAATTGCCTGCGTGGTTCCCCTTCGCCTGCTGGGTCAAAGTCATAGATTGGGGCAAAATAGTAATCCATATCTAAACGTTCAGCAAGTAATGCCACCATGTTATCATTGTTACTGCGATCTCCCCAGTGAACATCTACTTCCTGCAAGCCGATAATATCCGCACCTGTATTCTCAATGGCTGTAGCAATTCGCTCCAAATTATACGCCCCATCAGTCCCCCTACCCGCTGCAACGTTATACGTCGCCACCTTCACAGTAGTTTCTTCCAACTGACTTGACCCTTGCACCGCATACGTTTCATACGAAGGAGAAAGAGATACCCACAGCAATGCCACAAATCCAGCAACAAACAACATCGCCTTTTTCATTAAATCTACTCCCCTCTATTATTTTATAAAAGACAGTATTGGGACAAATGCATCCCCGCTAAATAATAACCCGAACTATAATGCAAATTCTTGAGTAAAGGTTTGCTTAGTTCGGGTTTTGTATGTTTATAAACTAATCTTAGCGTAGGCAGAACACGTAGACTCGTCGAAAATCCAAAGCAATTTTCTTCGTGCGAAGTGAAGCTGTCGAAGCTCTCCTTGTCCTACGGGAAAAGCACGAGCTGAAGACCCCGGAGTGGTGCCCTTTCCACGAGGAGGCTGAGGCCGTGCCCGTGGAAAGCGTAGTGTTCTGCAGAAGCGATGCTGAAAATTATTATCTTTATTGAGCACTGACAATTCTATTAATTCCACATCGCTAACATATCCGTTGCGTCACTATAAAGGAATTCGTAAGCGCTTTCGGAAATGCGTTCAGCTTCTAATTGCTGATCCAATAATAGTAGGAAGCTTTCCATATGCTTTGCAACTTTAGTGGCATCCGCACTTTCTTCATATCTTTCAACAGCGGTAAGATGCAATTTTAGCTTTCGAGCTGCATCATTTTTGAGTTCGTCTGAGTCAACAAATGCTTCAATTGAATTTTTCAAATCAGCTGTGCTGACAGTGTAAACAAGATAGTCTCTACGCACTTCTTTAAATGCTTGCAGATCTCCTTTCCACTGATCAACCATTGATTCCACTGTTTCTCCATTCTCTATTGCTTCCCGTACCCAGCCGTTACCAATTAGGTTATCAAAGAATGACACGCCTGCACTGCTTTCAGCACGAAATTCAAAATCATCCGGATACATGTCATGTAACGTTTTAACGATATGCAATCCAGTCACAATAGGGTCGTATGCCTTTTTATCTGTTACATGAATCTGTACCCCATGGCTTAATGTACCACTATGCTTGGAAAACGTCGGAGTGAAGGAAGCCGCACGGAAGGTCACACCTTCTAGTTTAAGGTTGTTTAATGCCGCTGCATAGTCTGTACTATTTACAAACGGCGCACCGATTAATTCGAATGGCTTTGTAGTCCCTCGTCCTTCTGACACATTTGTTCCTTCTATTAAAGCAGCCCCAGGGTAGACAAGCGCCGTATCAAGTGTCGGCATGTTTGGTGATGGTAGTACAAACTCAAGCTCTGTATCATCATAATATTGTCCCCGCTTCCAGCCATCCATTTCAACGACTGTCAGATCTGCTCCAATATCAAATTCTTCATTAAATAACTTGGCCAATTCCCCTACCGTCATCCCATGACGTAATGGAATTGGATAGTTCCCGACAAAGGAAGCATATTCTGGATCAAGGACAGGGCCTTCGACGCTATTACCTCCAAGTGGGTTCGGACGGTCAAGTACAAGAAATTCCACATCGTTTTCTTGTGCTGCTTCCATTGCATACGCCATTGTGTAAATATACGTATAGAATCTAGCACCAACATCTTGAATGTCAAATAACAAAACATCCACATCTTCCAGCATCTCTGGTGTTGGTTTTCTAGTCTGGCCATACAAGCTATATACTGGTAAACCTGTTTCTTCATCAATATAGTATTCTACATAATCTCCTGCCTGCGCATCGCCTCGCACCCCATGTTCAGGACCATAGAGGGCTGTCAGTTCAACATCTGGATCATTATGCAACGTATCGACAATACTGTTTAACTCTTGATCTACTCCTGTTGGATTGGTAATAAGTCCAACACGTTTCCCTTCGATTAAATCTTTATGCTGTTCAAGCAATACTTCTACACCTAGTTTCAACTCATCACCACCAGCATTGTTACTGTTCTTTAGCTTATCTGCCACAACTCCTGACAATGAACCGAGAACGAAGCATAGACTTATTACCAAAATAATCGTCTTCTTCAAGGTGAACGCCTCCCTTATTTTTGTTTAGTAATGGTCGGGAGGATATAGTACTCCTCCCCCACCTTTTGCTTAATTTCGTGCTTTTTGCCAAATCAGCAAAAGAGCCTCTGCATGTTGTGTTAGCTCCTCTTTTGCCTGTTCTGAAATTTTTCCATTATCATGTTGAACATCGAGCAACTGAGTCAGCACCTCCATATGCTTACTTGCTTTATCTAGGCGATCTTGATTTGCAAATCGCTCCACTGCTGTTAAATGGGTAAGCAGGAGTCTTTCGGTTTGCTCATTATTGATTTCTCCATTGTCTGCAAACTGCGCTACTAATTGCTTCAATTTCGATATGGATGGAAGGTCTTCAGCTGAGATGCCAATCGCTGTTCCTTCTCTTGTTGAATCGGCCGCACCACTATACGTTTCATCATGAAGTAAAATACTATTTACATTGCCAATCTCTCTTGGCGTTTCTTCCCAGGAATGTCCCATTTGCTCTAATAGATCGCGAATGTTTTCCGGCACCCCATACTCCCAACGAATGCTTGGATAGCTGCTACTATAAATACGTGGTTCTTCAATCGCATCTTTTAACTCCATTTCATATCCAAGAACATTAACAAGTGTCTGGGTTACGGACGTAATGATGGTGGCGCCACCTGGTGAGCCAACCGTCATATAAGGTTCTCCGTCTTGTAAAACAATGGAAGGTGTCATGCTGCTAAGTGGTCGCTTATTTGGCTGCACTTCATTTGCTCCACCTGGAATGGCATCAAAGTCGGTCAGTTCATTATTTAGCATAATGCCATAGCCCGGTACCATGATGCCTGATCCAAACACCTGCTCAATGGTCGTTGTATAGGAAACAAGATTTCCCCATTGATCGGCAACCGTAAAATGCGTTGTTTCTCCATCTACCTTGTCATCTACCTGTGTGACAACCTCTGGTGCTTCTCCGTCCTGATAGTCCCACGGATTTCCTGGCTCTACGTTCGGATTAGCAGCTTCTGGGTGAATGGTTGCCACTCGTTCTGCTACATAATCTGGATCAAGTAATCCTTCTCTCGGCACCTCCACATATTCAGGATCTCCCATATAAGCACCCCGATCGGCATACGCAAGGTGCATTGCTTCCGCCATATAGTGGTATTTCAATGGAGATTTTACGTCGTGCTGGGTAAGATCCAATTGCTCAAACATTTTTAACAGTTGAAGCATGGTTAATCCTCCAGAGCTTGGTGGCGGCATGGATGCAATGTCATATCCTTGGTAATCGCCCCATACTGGTTCGTCCTCCGTCACATCATATCGACTTAGGTCGGCAGTAACCATGCTCCCGCCAAACGCCTGAACCTCTGTAGCAAGCGCTTCGCCAATTTCCCCGTTAAAAAGAGCATCTGATCCTTGATCGCGAATTAACTTAAATGTTTTAGCCAAATCCTCCTGTACAAGGGTATCTCCTTCTTCCAGTGGATTTCCACCTGGTAAAAACACATCTCCAGCAGCTGTTCGGGCTAATTTACTTTCATTACTGGCAATTGCATTGGCTAGTACCCAATTCACAGGAATACCCTGTTCCGCCATATCAATCGAAGGCTGAATTAAGTCTTCCATTGGAATCGAACCCCAGTTATCAAGAGCTGTCTCTAGTCCCTTTAAGGTCCCAGGAACGCCAACCGATTTTCCGCTTTGTACACGCTCAGAAAAAGGAATCACCGTACCTGCAATGGCCTCTATATCCCATTCCTCAGGCTCTTCTTCGTTTTCTTCCCATTGACGGACCTTAAGTTCATCATCCTCTACACGGAAACGAAGTGATTGCCAATCTGTTGTACGGTCAAAGGAAACGGTGTCCAACGTGGAGTTTTGGCCGTCTTTAGCTTGAATTAATTTAAGTTCACTTGTATTTGTATTGATTTCTACCCCATAACCATTGCGAGCATAGGTAGACCCCGTGGAACGGAACGCGTCTGCACGCAACCATAGGCGAAGTCTTCTATCGTCTCCTGGGTCATCGGTGCGAAAACGAATAAATAATTCGCTATCTTCTACTGACTCCATCACAGAGGTAGCTTGACCGAATGAAGTGGAATTGCTGCCATATGGTGCTCCAAAATAGATGTTTCCTCCTGCTTCATTTAGGCGAAACGCCGTGCCCCGCTCCAACAACTCAAATTTATCAGCGTCCCACGGTGCACCATTCTCTCCTGTAAAATCAGAGCTAAAAACATGCTCCCCTGTTCCGACATCTTCCACTTGCACTTCCGCCACATGAAATTCGTTGCCCACTTCATCACTCAGTTCATTTGCCCCGAGTAGAAACTTTCCTGGTTCTTCCACGATATTGCTTTTATCAATAAACATATCGGGTGTAGCCCCTTGTGGTGCGCGCTCTCTACTATTAATGATCGAGACATCCTCGGTCTGGGCATCATAATACATCATAAACCCACCACCGCCGATTCCTGACATCATCGGTTCTGCCACATTCAAAGCAAATTGTATGGCGACTGCTGCATCTACCGCGTTGCCTCCGCGTTTTAAAACATCTGCTCCAATCTCAGAAGCTAGCGGATGTGCGGAGACGACCATTCCTTTGTCCCCAACATCGATTTGTTCGGGCTGAACCCCTGGATTCTCCGGTTCATATTCCGTATTATCATCAGGACTGCTGACAGCAGAAACCGCAGACACCGGGATACTAAACAACATCCCAATGATAAGCAGGATCGATAATAATCTTGACTTCTTTTTCATGTTTCCCCTCCTTTTGGCGCTTAAAAGGAAACAGTGAGGGGTATCATTGTGCTCCTCACTGTTGCTTATAGCGGATATCTATTGCCACTTCACATTCAAATAAGCTGCTGTACGGACGAGGTCCTCATAGGTTGAGTCATTAAATGCATCTTCCTCGTGTAAATAATCGACTAACTGTTGGAAACCGGCAAGATGCTTTAATACTTTTTCTTGATTCCCTTGCTGCTCATAGCGACTAATTACCGTTAAATGCAAGCCGAGGGATCTAGCTGAGTTCGCGTCTATTTCCTCCCTTGTAAGCAATCGTTCTACCATGTCCTGCATGCTTTCTGCACTCCATGCATAAATAGCATCTGCTGTCTTTTGCGATACTTTTTTCCGAATACCGTTGGTAGAAACTGTTTCTCTTGTTGGATGAACACGGTTTGTTAGCAAAATTGTCACTGTCTCGTGATTCGGGCTTACTACAATCGATGTTCCGGTATAACCTGTGTGGCCCAACGTATTATGTTCAGCCAGATCATCCATGTACCATGATTGGTTTAATTCCCAGCCCAGTCCTTGGTTTTGGCCAGGATAGGCTTCATTCCAGTTTGTTTTCATCAGTTCAACTGCTTCCTCTGAGAGAATTTCTTCCCCAGCATATGTGCCTTCTTCAAGCATCATTTGTGCAAAAACAGCTAAATCTGCTGCACTACTAAAAATGCCAGCCTGTCCTGCAACACCATCCAATGACCAAGCATTTTCATCATGCACACTTCCCCAAACTACACCGCGATTTGTCCATGGCTGATATTCGGTAGCTGCAATGCGCGATTTAAGTGATTCTGGTGGATTATACATCGTATCCTGCATCTGTAGTGGTTCCGTGATTTTCCTTTCTACAAAGACATCCTGTCGCTCACCACTAAGGCGTTCAATTAGCACGCCTAGTGTCAGGTAATTCACATCACTGTAAACATAATCGGCACCTGGCGCTTGCTGAAGCGGCTCGTGCAATACAAAATCTAACCTGTCAGCGCGATCCCCTTCCACTTTATCAAGGCGTTCACTAGGACTTGGGGCAAATCCAGAAGTATGTGTGAGTAGTTGCCTGATCGTAACTTCTTCTTTTCCTTCCCCCGTGAATTCAGGAATATACTGTTGCACCGGGTCTTCTAATTCAAATAATCCTTCATCCCATAACTGCATAACAGCTGTTGCTGTAAAAAGTTTGGAAATCGAGGCCATATCAAATATAGTATCTTCCTGCATTGCTACAGGATCTTCCATTTCAGTATATTGATCATCCGTGTAACGAGCAGCATAACCATAAGCGTCATGTTTAACGACTTCGCCTTGTTTGGCGATATACACGACCGCCCCTGGCATCACCTTATCCGCAATCGCTTGCTCCACCTCTCCGTCAAGATCATCCAAAGGTTGTTGGAGCATTTGCACCGCATCACTAGCAGCCTCCGCCTTCACGGGTGCTACGGGAACAAACAGTGTCAGACAGAGCATGAAAAGGACGAGCATGGATAGCGCTTGTTGTTTTCTCATCTGTAAACGCCTCCTTGTTTAATTACTTATCTTCTCCGGCTGTTTGCTGTGCAGTGAATGTCCATTCTAGGCTTAACGTGTCTCCTTGGAATTCGTTTTGATCCTCTCCGTTATCTACAAAATTAAATTGCACGACAAGATCATCAATAGTTCCGACTGGCAATCCATTTTCACCAAGCAGTGGCAAGAAGACATTTTCATTTACTGCTTCAGGTGTCATGGTTTTTAGTTCTGCCAATGTCGTCTGGTAAATTACTTCATCAAGTTTGTCGGCATTGTATAGGAATTCGACCATAATATGTTCGCCAAAATCTCCTGTATTATCTCCAGCAGCATCTGTGACAGTATAATCTGTATCGAGTAATACCTTTTCAATATCAAGTGTGCCGTTATTTTGTAATTCAAAATCACGTACCATCGTATCGCCTGGTTTAATATTATCTACTTCAATAATTTCTGTTGGCGCTGCAGCGAGATCTAGCGTCCCTGCAGCAAATGTGTTACTTGATGTTTCGGTATCACTGAAATACGCAAATGTTCCCCCACTAACTAATGTAAGACCTAATGCTGCTGAAGCAATTCCTAACCCCAATTGTTTTTTAATATTCATTTATAACTTCCTCCCCAATTTTTATATGGTTGCTTATTTTGCATCCATCGTTTTTTCCTGTAGCAAATGTTTTACCTGCTTTAATGTTCTTCTAATGGTTATAAAAGCATATCCAAGCAATAGAATTCCTGGCAAAATCATGAGCAGTGCCGCTCCTTCAGGTGACGTGGCAAACTGAAACACATAGCCACCATATGGAATTGTAAACCCGGCATATTGCCCCACGACATTCTCTGATAATACTGGGCTTACATCAGGGCCATTATTAGCATCCCCTTGCGTTATATACTGTTGCCCATTGTTTTCCACCTCTATAATTCGGTGAGTGATCAGTATGTTGTCCTCCGCACGATAGGTGATGACATCGCCCTCTGAAAACCGTTGCATATCTCCACCGGTTTTCACCGCAATAACGGATCCAGTCTGAATCCCTGGTTCCATTGATCCGGAAAGAACGGATTTAATTTGATAGCCAAACACATTAACCTCATTACCGGAAGCTTTTGAGAGGCCCACGACGAGCAGAGCACAAAGCAGCACAGCAATGACAATCGTATACAAGATATTACTCATCGTTTTTAATGTCATTTTCATTTTCATTCTCCTCCCCTTCGCTCATCGCGTCCTCTTCCACCGTTTCAGATTCTGTCGTTTCGCTCTCTTCCTCTTCTTCCTCAACAGGCTTTTCATTCTCCAGGTTACTTTCCGCTGCTTCTTTTTCTGTATTATTTTCAGAGGTTTCAGATGTATGATCTTCTTCTGTTTGTTCGTCTATGTTCTTCTCTTCAAGCGTTGACCCCTTATCCGTCTCTGCTTGTGTTGTATCATCCTTTTGTGTATGCTCTTCTGCGTGTTGTTCCTCCCCCACAATCGGTGCCTCTTCAGCATAAGTGCCTGCTGTTACGGCACCTTCCACAGTAGAAGTTGCCGTAAAGAAAGCAGATGTGGGAGAGTGAACCTGGGAGACGAGCAGAAAGAGCAAGTATAGGATAGTGAAAAAACGCACCATCACTCGCACAAATCTATGCATACGCATCCCCCTAGTTTGATTTAAAAGTAGATTTATTCCTGCGTTGTCCAGACATCATGCAATTTCAAGCTTTCTGTTTCTAGGTAGCTGTATGCTTTGTCGGTAATCTTGTCGGTTTCATGGAAATGAGCAATCAAGTCTTGGAAGCTTTCTAAGTGCTTCACGACCTTATCTCCTAGCTCACGCTCTTCAAATCGTTCAATAGCTGACAGGTGTGTTGTAAGCGCTCTGGTCGTTTGGCTATCTGTAATTTCATCTTGCTGTGCCAACTCATCGACAAGCTGCTTCATCCCCTCAGCACTGAGAGAAGTATCCGTATAATCCAAGCTATGCCCGAGGTTATATAGATCTGGAATCGTAACAGGCAGTTTTCCATATGGATTAATGTCGCCTACCAGCACGCTAGCTACCGCATTGATTGACACATCGAGATAGCTATAGGAAGCAACATAACCATCTACCTCTGGAAATACCATCACATCATATGGATTACGATGTGCCGAAACAATGACAGGTTTTCCTGTCCGTTGAAGCGCTTCCACAAATTCACGCTGTCTTTCATTTGTATTCGCCGTATAGGTCGTAACAATAATTTTATCGGCATCTGCTGCGTGCTCTACAGCCTGCTCGATCTGACTGTCTGTCGGACTTGTACCCGTTGCATAGCTTCGTCCATCGACACCCTTTTCCTCTAACAATTGATAAAGCAAGGATGGCTTGGCTACTGATGGACCAGTAACAAGTACCTTTTCATCGTTTTGAACTGGTAATACGTCCTCATTTTTAACTAAAGTAATGCTTTTCTCCGCAATATCTTTTGCTGCCTGTAAATTGGCTTCTGTTCCAATATTCTCTAATTTGTCAGGGCTAGTCTGCGTTTCTTCAAACAAGCCATTTTCCATTTTTGCCCGAAGAATGCGATAAACCGACTCTTCCACACGCTCCTCGGAAATTTCCCCGGATTGGACAGCTTCCAGCATGCCATTATATGCCACTTCTACATCTGGTGGATTTAATAAAATATCCACACCAGCTTTAAAGGATTCTACTGGAACACGATCTGGTGGTACTACGTTCGCACCAGACATACCAAGGCTATCCGTGATAATTAAGCCGTCATAACCAAGCTCCTCACGAAGTAAATCAGTGATGATCGGTTTTGATAGTGTTGCCGGAAGTCCTGAGTCATCCAATGCTGGCACGACAATATGTCCTGTCATAATTGAACCGACTCCAGCATCAATTGCTTCTTTAAATGGTTTTAAATCCACTTCATGTAATGTTTCCAAATCATGGTCAATGACTGGAAGCCCATAATGGGAATCTACATCCGTGTCACCATGTCCTGGAAAATGCTTTGCCGATGCGATTACATTCTGTTCTTTATATGCATTAATTTGTGAGACACCAAGCTTCGAAACCAGTTCAGGATCTTCACCAAAAGAACGAATTCCGATAACTGGATTTGCGGGATTCAAGTTCACGTCAACGGTTGGTGCAAAGTTCATGTTAATCCCTAAACTGTTCAGCTCTTTGCCGATGATGTTTCCAGATAGGGCAGCGAACTCCTCAGACCGTGTTGCTCCAATTGCCATGTTTCCCGGAAAAACCGTCCCTGGTTCTGTTACACGTTGGACAATCCCGCCCTCCTGGTCTGTCGAAATAAATAAGGGAATGCCGGAATCCTGCTCGACCGCAATTTCCTGTACACCGTTAGACAGGAACTGCACCTGTTCTGGATCCAAAGGTGTGCCAATGTTGTAGGACCAATTAAAATAAATTAGCCCACCGATATGGTAGTTTTCAATAACCTCTTGAAAGTTTTTCCCACCGCGGTTGTTATTTAAATTGGTGTTCTCGTATCTTGGGTCAGTTGGGGTTTGGCCATATACATGAACAATAAACAGCTGCCCAATTTTCTCTTCTAATGTCATGTCATCTATGATGGCGTTAATCTCATCCTCGTTTACATCCTGCTTTTCAGCAGCTGACACATTTTTCACTCCCCCTGGTATGGGAAGTGTCAGAAGTAGTAAAGCTGCTGACAAAAACGCGATTACCTTTCGTAGCTTCAGCTTCAAGTAAATCCCTCCTTCATTCATTTATTTGATTTCGAGGTTCATTTCCTGGCTCAACATTTCCAAGTCATGAAAACACCGCCCTTCAAAATTTGTCAAAGGTAGGATCCCCCTTGTCCTTAATAGGGTTATCTAGACAATAGCAAAAGCTGTTAAAAAATGTTGTTTAATTATGTCTAAATTTTCTATGTTTTCAAAATTGATATATTGGGACTAGTTATTACCCGAGGTGCTAGTAGAGAGGGCGCATCTATTCTTACCAGGAAAGTTTGTCCATACTATCTCACTAGGTATTCCTACACACTTTTTGCAGATTGATGTCTTTGTGTAAGATTTTCACTTTGGATTTACATATTATTCCACGCGGGGATTCGACAAAATTAGCGTGTTTTTGATGAAGTGTGGCATTTGGTTAAAAGAGAAGTTTTTTTGTGGTGGGTTTGGGTGGGGGGTTGGTTTCAGTTTGGAGGCTGTGGTTTCACTTTGTGGTGCTGTGGTTTCACTTTTAGGCATTGACGATTCACTTTGTGGTGCTGTGGTTTCACTTTGGGTGCTGACGATTCACTTTGTTGCGTTGTGGTTTCACTTTGGGGCGTTGACGATTCACTTTGTTGCGTTGTGGTTTCACTTTGGGGCATTGATGATTCACTTTGGGGCGCTGTGGTTTCACCTTTAGGCGGTGACGATTCACTTTTAATACATGATTTCACATTTTTTTAAAAAAGCCTATTGCTACCTGCTTGAACAGGTAGCAATAGGCCTACAGCGTTATCACTTATTTTTTCTAGCTTTTAAAAATCCATCGATCCCGTTCCAGACTAGGCTGAGGATAAGTATGACAATAGTCCAGAATGTTACCCGACTCCAAATCCAATTGACGGTATCATAGCCTTCACTGCCCGCAGTAAGGACGTTTACCTCTACCAAGTCACTCATGAACGTTGGATTCCAAAAATCCGTAGCCGTTACCATGAATAGAATGATAGCCATAGAAAGTGTATTTGAAACGGTTGTATATAAAACTAACTTATAGCTCCATTTTCCAAAAGCTAGTTTTAAACATTCGTTTAATATTCCAATCCCTAAGATTAAAATAATGAATACGAGGTAGGTCCCATAATTCTGTTCATTCAAAAAGGGGACAACCCCATTAAATCCATCATGAAAAACCCAAACACCTAAATAATCACTTGAAAAAGAAAACAGGACGATAAAAAATGCATAGAAAATAATACTTGTTACGGCTTCACCGCGTTTAACTCGACTATGCTCAACTGGAATCGGTGGCAAGTTAGTTGGTTTCCACTCTTCTTTTTCCCATTGTAAATCTTCCTTTTTCACATTACCCATTAACTCTCCCATAGCAAATCCAAATGTCGTCCACCCGAAAGCCATTGGCAATGCAGTAACAGCTGAAACAATCATATCAACGAAGTGATCTAAAATATTTACTGGATTGATAACGACCTGAATGGCGAATCCAACGCCTATAGAAATTCCTACTACTGCCAATATAACCTTCAATATATATAGGTACGAGTCAAAAAGTTCTGGTCCTATCAGGTATTTTTTGGTGTTGCGATACTTATCGGCTAATTCTTTCGGCCTGCCCAATTCCAGCAGTACTTCTTCTATATCACTTTCCGTGTAGTGATTTTTTCCGGACCGATCTTCCAGCATGTCTTCAATTAAACCGCGAAGTTCAATAGCAATATCTTTCCTCTGTGATTGTGGCAGCTTTTGCATAACTGCAAAGATATAACGTTCAACCATCTCCATCGACATCATCTCCCTTATCCTCGATCACATGATTTAAACTTGTCACAATACTTTTCCATTCAACAACGAGCAGATCATATACCTCTTTCCCTGTCTTGCTGAGTAAATAATATTTTCTAGGCCTTGCTTCGTTGGTGTCCCACTTACTTTCCAATAGGCCTTGTTTCTCTAACCTCCTTAAAAGTGGGTATAATGTGCCAGGTTCTACATGGAGCCCATTTTCGCCGAGCATCGTCACGAGTGAGTACCCATACTGCGGTTCAGAAAGCTGACTTAGTACCCCAATCGTAATGGTTCCCCGTCTCAGTTCCTGCATTAGTTTATCTAAATGCTCATGTGCATCTTTCATATGATCAACTCCTGTATTCATTATAGTGTATGATGCACACTATTGTAAAGTACATAATAAAGTTTATTGTAAACTATTGTGTTGATAACTATTAGAAATAATGATTTATATTTTATGTGTACGTTTTATCCTATTAGGGGTTGGCAGAGGGAGAAAAGTTTTGACCGATTAAATGTACTGTTTATATGCGACATTCGGTGATTTAATATTGGTACGCGACTTTTTTGGGCTGGCACGTGCATTTCCATAGTCCTCACGCGAGTTCGGCATCTTCACCCGGTGGCATTTCCGGATACCCAAGCGAGTTCTACACTCTCCCATGCGACTTCACATGCTCCTCACACGCCCCACAATCCAGCCATCAAAAAAAACACCAATCTCATTTGGATTGGTGTTTTCTATTAACCTTTGATTGCTCCTTCTGTCATGCCTTTAGAAATACGTCTTTGGAAGATGGCGTATAGGATAATGACTGGTACGATGGCGATGACAAGGCCGGCGAATAGGGTACCCCATGCATTCGTATATTGTGCTTCACTACTAATAAAGTCAATCGCTAATGCAAGCGTATAGTTTTCACTGGAATTCAGGAATATGAGTGCCATGAAATACTCGTTCCAAAATTGAATGGCGTTCATAATGGTAACGGTGATGATTCCTGACATACTGAGTGGTGTAATGATTTTCCACAATACTTTATAAGGTGACATGCCATCCATTGCTGCCGATTCCTCTAAAGATCTAGGAATGGTACCAATAAAGCTTGTTAGAACAAAGATGGAAAATGGCAACTGACTTACGGCATACACAATCGCCAGTCCGTAAATATTGTCTAATAATCCTAAATCTGATAGTAGGAAAAAGAGCGGGATCCAGCCAAGCACCATAGGAATCATCATTGCGGACACGTAAACGGTAAACAATATTTTACTACCACGGAAGTTAATTCTCTCAATGGCATAAGCAGTGGGGATTGCTAATACAAGCGTTAAAACAGCACCCACTACGGTTACAATTAAACTGTTGAAGACACTAACATCAATATTATAGTTTGTCCAAGCAGTAACGAAGTTGTCAAAACTAAAGGATTCGGGGAATCCCCAAGGGTTTCGATAAATTTCTGCATTGGATTTAAAGGCTCCTAGAAACATCCAGAAAATCGGATACAATACTGCTAATGACCAAAGGATCAACGGAATCCGTATCCCTGTTCTACCAAGGATCTGGCCGACGCTTCGTTTCACAATAAATTCCTCCTCTTTATCGGTAATCCGTGCTAGTTAGTACTCTACTTTATCTCGGCGCATAATGAACTGAAGAATTAAGACAGTCAGTAAGGAGATGATCAAAATCATTACACCGATTGTGGCACCATAGCCGAAGTTATATTGTACAAAGGCCTGCTGGTATAGATAAGAGCCCATTACATGTGTAGCGTTATTTGGCCCACCACCTGTCATGACTTGTACAATAATAAAGGAGCCATTTAATGTGGTAATCACGATATATAGTATGGAGATTTTCACCTGAGGCCAGATAAGTGGGAGTGTTACCTTCCAAAATTGCTGCCATTCTGATGCTCCGTCCAATTCTGCTGCTTCATAATAGCTTTTTGAAACATTGGATATTCCGCCCATTAGTAAGAGCATAAATAAACCAATACCTGCCCAAACCGATGGCAGCACAAGACTTGGCAATGCCCAATCCTCGTCTCCTAGCCATGGTTTCGCTAAGCTTTCTAACCCAATAAATTCAAGCCCTGAGTTAACTAGACCAAGATTAGGATTGTAAATAAATGTCCAAAGAATCCCAATGACGACGACACTCATTATATTTGGGAAAAAGAAAACAATACGATAAAATGGCGCTTCCTTTATTTTAAGTTGGGTTAAGGCTACAGCAAAAAACAATGCCATAACCATAATGCCAATTACTTTTGTAGCAACAAGGAAATAGTCATGGATAATCGTATTTGGTATGATTGCATCTTTCACAAGCTTTATGTAGTTCGCCAAGCCAACAAAGTCCTTGTTTTGCGAGGAGCCTGACCAATCAAAAAATGAATAGTACAGACCACTAAACAGCGGATAAAGCGTAAATATGGCAAACAAGATAAAGGTTGGGATTAAACAAAAAGCCAGAAATAGGTATTTTTGCTTTTTTGACTGTACCATTTTATCCCTCTTTCTCTTTCTTTAATTTGATGAAAAAATGGATCAGCAGGAGGGATGAGACTCCTGCTGATACCTGTTTTCCTATTCGTTACTGCTGCGATACTCGGCAGCTGCCTTTTCTGCTTCTTCTACAAATTCCTCTGCTGTTGAATTACCTAGCATTAGTGACATAAGCGCATTTCCAACCGGTGTTTCTAAATCAGCACTCATTGGATGTGGCTTGTTGTAAATTTGTACTTGTTCTGGATCATTGATCATTGCATTTGCTTCTGTTAAATATGCTGGCACCTTGTCGCTTTGCGTTAGGTCAACCTCTGTAAGGTTCATGATCGCGCCTGTATGCTCTGAGAATGACATTGCATATTCACGTGTGAAAGCAAACTCTACAAATGCTTTTGCAGCTTCTGGATTTTCCGCGTTTTCTGCAATAGCAAGTGGACGTAAATCTGGTACGATAGCATATGTTTCATCAGGTGCTTGCATTGGGGATGGGATAAACCCAAACTCAAAGTCATCTGGAATATCATTTTTCATTTCATTTGGTAACCAGAATCCTACTGGAATAAAGGCATTGTCACCTAAAAGGAAATTCATTTGTGATTGGGTATGGTTTAAAGCACCAAGACCAGAATCAAACATTCCTTCGTCTGCCATTCTTTCTACTCGTTTCATTATTTCCAGAACTGGTTCACTTGTCCAAGCTCCTTCAGCACCTTGGATAACATCTGTTAGCAACTCTTCTCCCCCGGCTGCTCCAAATGCAGGATAAAGCGCTCCACGAAGGAAGTAATATGGATGCTGCCCACTTGTTACAAATGGATCGATTCCTTCACTATCCTTAATTTCTTCCATCGAACTCATTAGGCTTTCAAAATCTGTCGGAACTTCATAGCCTTTATCCTCAAATTTTGCTCTGTCATACCATGTTCCCCATGTATCAAATACAAGTGGAAGCGTGTAGACATCGCCATCATAATTCGCTGGCTCTACAATGAAACTGTCAACAAGTTTGTCTCCGTTTTCTAACTCAATATCTTGAAGCCAATCTGATAGATTCATAAGCTGCCCATCTTCTACCATTTGTGCTTCACTAGATCCTGCTCCGTCGATATACACGACATCAGGTGGATCATTGGATACCCAACGCGACCGCATTTCTTCGTTAATATTCGGTCCGGCATGCTCGATAACATTTACGTCTGGGTACTCTTCTTTAAAACCTGCAATTACTTCTTTCCACCAAGAATCCCCATATCCACCTACAAAATACTGAAGCTCTAAATCTCCTGAAATACCACCCTCGCTACTACCTGAATCATTACCATCTGAATCTGCCTCTCCACCTGCATCTTCATCGTTCGAGCAGGCGACAGTGAATGCGATTAGCAGCATGGCAACAAACAGAAACAAGATGCGGCTTTTCTTTATTCCCTTCATCCTAAAATCCCCCTTGTTTAATTACTATTATATGAAACACACGAAGGCTAAAAATGCCGTTCATGTTATTCCCCTATTAAGGACTTGATTGCTGCTCGTACATTACCATCTGTTGCAATTAAGGCAACGTCTATTTCTTGGAGGCTCTTTCCTGTCTTCAACATAATAATGGCTGGTTTTACTTTATAATCGGTTTTTTCCAATGCTTCCTCAGCTGATTCATAACTTGCCTCCGTAATGGCAATCACATTTCTCTTTGCCCTTTCCTTCAGCTTATAGTTGCTTGCATGGACATCGACCATGAGATTCTCATAAACTTTTCCAAGTTTCACCATAACGGCTGTACTAATCATGTTTAATACCATTTTATGTGAGGTTGCAGCTTTCATTCGGGTAGAACCAGTTAAAATTTCCGGTCCTACGATCACTTCCATTGGACAGTCAACAAAACTGCTAATCTCAGAGTCTTTATTACTAGTAAGCGAAGCTGTAAATGCACCAATTTTCTTGGCATATTTTACAGCACCAATTGGATATGGTGTTCTTCCACTAGCAGTAATCCCAATCACAACATCTGCCGCTGTCACATTGCGTTCTGTAATATCGAGAGCTCCTTGTTCTTCTTGATCCTCTGCTCCCTCAACCGCTTCGAAAAAGGCACCGTTTCCACCAGCCATGACCGTCTGGACTAATTCCGGTGGAGTCATAAAGGTTGGTGGGCACTCGGATGCATCCATAACACCAAGTCGTCCACTCGTACCAGCACCGACATAGAATAACCTTCCACCATTTTTTAATGCATTGTATACGTGCCTGACGACTGTCTCGGTTTGTGGCAGGACTTTTTCCACCGCTATGGCGACCTGTTTATCTTCATCATTTATAAGCCGTAGGATGTCGCGAGTTGGCATTCCATCCAGATTCATAGAATTAGGATTTCTTTGCTCCGTAACCAATCCGGCAAGATTAGATAGGTTCATATGTATATAATCTCCTTATCTGCTAAAAGCTGAAATAAAATTTTAATTGGTGCTGCACTAAATAGAATTAAAGCGCTTTCATGCGTTTTCTATAAGAAAGCCCGTAAAAAACTCTTTTATTCTACGACTTCTTTCATCTGCCAGCGTACTCCATTTTGTCATAGGTGTCTGTGCAGCTCTTTGTTAAGTTGTTTATATTATAGGGTGAATGATATTTTTTGTCAATTTAATTTTGAAAATAAGAAATAAAATTTCACTCAGCATATAAAGCGTCCTGTTTCTTAAACTTCTTCAGTAAAACTTATCTCTACCTAGCTTAAGTTGGAGTCGTTGGACGCTGCTGGATTCTCTTGTTTAATCACGTAAAAACATGACCGCTTCTCTTGATGCATCAAGGTGTTGGATTGTTTCTTCATAATGGTTGGATGCAAGACACATCAATAACATATCAACGACATGTAGCTGGGCAATCCGAGACGAGGTTGCCCCACTGCGAAAGGTTGCTTCCTTTGCTGCAGACGTATGTAATAATATATCAGCATATTGGCTAACAAGGGAATTTCCATATTTCGTTATCCCTATCGTTGTAATGTCACGTTGTTTTGCTAACTGAAGTAATTTGGCAACTTCCTGTGTGTCCCCAGAAAAAGATATCCCGATCACGACATCTCCCTTTCCTTTGTTTGCAATCAGTGTTGCTGCTAAATGAATGTCTGAAAAGGAATAGGCATTTTTATCGATTCGCTGAAACTTTTGCTCTCCATCCTTGGCGGCAATATAAGACGCACCCACCCCTGCGAGTACGATAGAATTTGCATTCGCTAATGCTTCTACCGCTACTTTCAATTGATTTTCATCAATAATATCCACTGTTTCCTTCAATGTTTGCACTGTATTCGCTGTCACTTTGTCTATAATACTTTTATAGGTTTCATTCGGCTCAATATCCCGGTAAACAGTTGCGTCATCTGTCTGGAGATCCCCGGCTACCCGTATTTTTAATTCCTGAAATCCTTTAACGCCAAGTGATTTACACAACCGGATCACTGCTGCACTGCTTGTATTACTTTTTTCCCCTAGACCGAGTGCCGTGAGATGGATCGCTTCCTGTGGATGGTCAATAATATATGTTGCAACCTTACGCTCTGATGGTGACAGACTGTTCACCATTTCTTTCAAAATCACGAGTCCGCCTTTAACATGCGCCATGACTTCACCTTCTTATTGTGTATTTTTCATCTGCTCTAACATATTTCGGCTTACTTGAATAGTTGCTTGTTTGTATGCCCCGATTAGCGAACCAGCCACTGGTGGAAATTCTGGTTGCACGAGGGTAAATGGAATATTTTTCAAATAGTCTTTTAAAAGTACTGGCATGACTGCTTTCTCTTGAAAAACACCACCACAAAGCACGACCTTTGTTTTCTCTTCACTAGTAAATAGTGTACGATATAGTGCCATAATTTGGGAAGCAATGTCTTTGGCAGCCTGTTGTAAGATAGCTTGTGCCACCACATCTTCTTGGGCATATGCTTGAAATACAATGCGGGATAATGGCGCAATAATCATTTTCGGCTGTTTGGCATTATAGACTTTTTTTATAAGCTCCTGCGGTTGCAGTACTTGAAAATGCTCGTAAAGCATTTCAAGCAGAATGGTAGGCTCCCCTCTCCCATCAACCGATTTCAACGCCTCCGTTACGCCTGCTCTGCCTATCGCATAACCACTGCCCTCATCACCAAATAAATAGCCCCATCCGCCAACTCTTCCTTGTTCACCAGCTTCATTCATCCCGTATGTAATGGAACCTGTGCCAGCAATCTGAACGATCCCCGCTCCCCCATACGTCCCAGAATATAAGGCGCAAACAGCATCCGGCTCAACAAAAACAGTTGCATGTGGAAGGAGCTGGGAGAGGATGCTTTCTAATAGGGTATGGTTTGCTGGATTGGCTGACCCTGCGATGCCGGCATATACCAATTTCACATTCTTTAGCCGTGTTTTTTCCTCGTTATCCAGTTCTAGAAAAAGAGTTTGAAACACGTGGATCAGCTGTTGTTCGCCGACAGCATTTGGATTACTTGCCCCACTAATAGCCCGCGATAAAATGTTCCCGTTCTCATCAGCCAATACGGCTTGGGTTTTCGTACCTCCGCCATCTATTCCCATATAATACGCCATCTATCTCCCTCCCCTTGATTGCATACTTTACTTTCTTAACAAAATTTTATTTTAAATACATTAGTAATTATTGAAATATTATTATAACATAAAATTTCATTTACTTTTATAGCAAACAAGTTGAAAATATCAGGAAAGTTTTCGATGCAGAACTGACCTCCCTATCTACAAAAAAATAGCTCCATTCCTGAGAACAGAGCTATCTTCCACTATTTTTCTATTTTACTTACTGAATCCCTGTAGACAATTTGATGTGGGATGATAATTCGCTTAGCCGGTTCGTCCTTATTCAGTGTCAATTCAATCAGCGCTTTTGCTGACTGTGCTCCAAGCTGATGGATTTGTACATCCACCGTCGTTAAAGCAGGCCTGGTTATTTCCGATAAATAAACATTATTAAAACTTACCAACGACATATCAAGTGGAACATGGAATCCTAACTCCTCCAACGTACTGAGCACACCTAAACTCATCAGGTCATCTGTTACGACAATACCTGTTGGCTTCACATCAAGTGACAGGAGTTTTTCCACTGCTTCCCTACCACCAGATTTTAAAAACTCGGTGTGCAATTTATACGCCGGATTTTCTGGAATGCCCGCCTCTCGCATTGCAGCTTCATATCCAGCTTCCCGGTCAACTGTCACAAATAAATCCTTCGCACCACCTATGAAAGCAATTCGTTCATGCCCTTGCTCAATTAGATAGGAAGTAATGTCTTTACCTGCTTTAAAATTATCATTGTCCACATGTGTAATATTGCTTACATTGTCATACGGCTTCCCGACAATAACAAAAGGGAAGTTTGTTTCGATTAAGAAATCCGTAATCCGATCGTTTACACGGGAATATAGGAGAATAACCCCGTCAACATAACTACCATACACCATACGTTCCACTTCATTAAAAATCTCTTCCTCTGTATCTCCACTCGATAATGTCATGGAATACTGCATTTTATGTGTGATGGAACCAATTCCCCTTAGTACTTCTGGGAAAAAGGGATTTTGTAAAGATTTATCAGCAGAAGATGGCAGAATTACGCCAATTGCTTTTGTTGATTTCACGACAAGATTTCGGGCGTTTACGTTTGGGTGGTATCCCAGGTCCTTCATTGCTTTGCGAACCTTCTTTTTCGTATCTGGACTTATTCTTGGATTATCGGCAATCACTCGTGACACAGTAGAAGGTGAAACCCCTGTTGCCTTTGCTACATCTTTAATTGTTACCATATACTCACCCACTACTTTTCATTATAGAGGTTGCTCAAAAAATCCGGTAAAAATGACACATCAGTACTGATGACCTTCGACTAAATTCCAACACGTCCTGTGTCGAACGTCGAAGTCACCACATCCTGTGGAAGCTCGATGGCTTGCTTTTCCGTTCCTCACGTATTAAAGGAGTTTAATGAACTTCTGTTAAAATCGTCCACGTCCTGTGGACAACACAGAAGTCACCACATCCTGTGAAAGTCCGGTACTCAAAGCTACGCCGCCTCGAACTTCTTGGTCCTTTTTATCCTCCTTTTTGAACACGCACTTATAAAATTATCTTAAATTGTTGTTTGTCTTCGTATGTTTTTCCATTTAGTATAACATTTTGATTCGGTTTTAACTCGGCTAGATTAACGTCTACTTCCTTGTATGGAGGCAAATAATTTCCTTCTTTATCTAAAATGGTAACATGGATCGCATCTTCTTCTGATTTGATCTCAATATTCCATTTTAAGTAATCGCCTTTTTCGTAAGCAAACGTCTCGCCATCATCATCATAGTACGTGAAGGAGTAGACATCACCTGGGTTACCTGCCACTACATGCATGCTGCGTTGTTTTGTTTCTTTCTCTTGATTTGAAACCCACTTCGTTTGCATAACAGCCGTTCCCTTTTTAATGAAAAGCGGAAGATCGGCAAGCTCAGCGTGAACTAAATGGGCACGATTTCCTTCAAAAGTTTCACCTGTCGCCCATAGTATCCATTCCCCTTCAGGCAAGTACACAGCACGGTCTGTTACCCCTGGCGAAAGAATTGGCGCCAATAGAACGTTATCGCCAATCATGACCACATCATTCAGATTGTACGTTCTTTCATCATCCGGGTATTCCATAAATAGCGGGCGCATGACAGGAAGTCCTGTTTGGCTAGCCTTAAAGAATAAACTGTAAAGCTGTGGAAGCCATTCATACCGCATCTGCATATAATTTTTCATGATCGTTTCGTATTTTTCACCAAATTGCCATGGCTCTTGATATTTTGTATTCAGTGCAGAGTGATTTCGGAAATACGGTGTAAATGCGCCAACCTGTGTCCAGCGTACAAGCAGTTCAGGGTTGGTATCATGAGCAAATCCACCAACATCAGGTCCTGTAAATGCTACACCAGACAAACCAAGGTTCATGACCATTGGTAAGGACATTTGTAAATGCTCCCAGAAGCTTCGGTTATCTCCTGTCCAGACAGCTGCGTAGCGCTGCACTCCTGAATAACCTGCCCGTGTAAGTAAGAAAGGGCGTTTTCCTTGAAGCTGATCCTTCATCCCCTCATAGGTTGCTTTCCCCATTAATAGCCCATACACATTATGTAGTTCTTTGTGTGTAGTTGGACGGCCATCATTTCGGTGCATGACCGATGTATCCATCGTTTTCGTTTCGTTAAATACTGCAGGCTCGTTCATATCATTCCAAATTCCATCAATGCCCATATCTGTATAGAACGCATGCTTTTCGCCCCACCACTTCCGAACTTTCTCATCCGTGAAATCTGGAAACGCACTTTTCCCTGGCCAAACATCACCAAAATAAATGTCACCTTCAATATATTTACAAAAATTATCCCCTTGTACGCCTTCTTGATAAATCGGGTATTCTGCATCCTGCTTTACCCCTGGGTCCACAATTGGAACAACCCGTATGCCCATTTCGCGCAGATCTGCGATTAGCTTTTCCGGATTTGGAAAACGATCTCTGTCAAAGGTGAATACCCGGTATCCATTCATATAGTGGATATCAAGATGGATCACGTCGACTGGAATATCACGTTCTAAGAAATTGGCTGCGAGCTCTCTTACTTCCGCTTCTGTTTCGTAACTATAACGTGATTGGTGATAACCGATCGCCCATTTCGGCGGAATCGGCATTCTTCCTGTTAAGTACGTATACTGTTCAAGTACCTTTTTCGGATCCGGACCTGCTAGGACATAATAATCAAGCTGTCCCCCTTCTGCTGAAAAGGAGTATCTATCAATCTCTGACTTCATATCAAAAAAGGTACGGAATGTGTTATCAAAAAAGATACCGTGAGCTTTCCCATTCCGTAATGTCATAAAATAGGGAATAGACTCGTATAATGGATCTGTTTCGGGATTATGTGGTGCATATACATCCGTGTTCCACATTTCATATTTTTCACCACGTTTGTCAAGAAAACCACTCTTCTCTCCAAATCCATAGAAATGGTCTGATTCCTCCATTTGTTTCCATACACGTATTTCCCCATTTTGGTCGTATGCCATTCCCCGCTCTTGTTCTTTTACAAGAATTCGAGAGTTTTCATCTTTGACGGTGATCCGCAATGGGTTTTTCTCTATCTTCACTTCAAGTTTCTTTGTTTTAAGAAGCAACACCGCTTCAGAATCCTCTTCTGAAACGGAAACATCTAATGGTGTTACATGTATTGATTTGGAAAGATCCAGCACAGGCTGTGATGTAGGGTTCATCACAACTCTGAGAATGGCATCCGTATAAAAACAAAGTGTCACAAACCCATTCGTACATGTTAGTTGATACATATTCTGTTGTTTTTCAATGGAAAGAACATTCCCTATATCGAGATAATGTTTTCCAGTCGTATCTTGTTTATTCTCTGGTAGTATGGCAAAGCTTGTATCTTCAAGCATATGGGTTCCTCCTGTTTTCTTTTTGATTCATATATGCTTGCTTAACCTTTCGATCCTCCAGCAGTTAATCCGGATATTAAATAACGCTGTAAATACAGATAGATAGCAGCAATTGGTAAAGCCACAAGGATCGACCCAGCAGCGAATCTAGTAAAGTTATTTGCAAACTGATCATTTATAAAATTGTACAGTCCAACAGCCAATGTATAATTATCAGCACTTGAAAGGACGATGCTAGGTAATAAGAAATCGAACAATGGCATCATAAAGTTAAATAAAGCGACAACTGCTAAAATTGGTTTAGCTAGTGGAAGCATAATGCTCCAAAACACGCGCAAATGTCCTGCCCCATCAATTCTTGCAGCTTGGTCTAGCTCTCTTGGAATGGTGTCAAAGTAGCCTTTCACCAACCACGCATTGAATGGTATTTGCCCGCCTAAATAGATTAAAATTAAACCGGTTAACGTATCTAGCAAACCAATCATATTCAAGAAGATATATAATGCAACCATTGCCATCATCACAGGAAACATCTGTAGTAACAGGAACACATAAAGTCCGTTTTTTTTGCCTACAAATTGGTATCTAGAAAACGCATATGCTATGAGAGAAGTGATAATCACACTACCTAGTGCAGTAGCTGCAGACACGATCATAGAGTTTTTATACCACATTAAGTAATCACTTTCTTCACTAAACAGCCATTTATAATGTTCAAGCGAAAAGTTTTCGGGGATGATTGAGGAAGAGTATAAACTGCTTCCTTGATTAAAGGACATACCAACCGTCCAAACAAGTGGGTAAAATATAATTACAGCAAATATGGCTATAATTATATAAATTGCAGCTACCTCAATTCTTGATTTCTTCTTTTGGTTCATTAAATTTCACCTTCTTCTTTAAATGATCTCGTTTTCCTAAATTGGTAGAAGGCAAAGCCAGAAACAATGACACCCATAATGATCGAGATTACAGCAGCCATACTGTAATTGTTAGTATCAAAAGTTAGCTTATAAACCCATGAAATTAAAATATCAGTGCCGCCAGCATTCTGTCCCCTGACTGGTGGCCCACCCTCGTTAAATAGATATATAACATTAAAGTTATTGAAATTCTGAGCATATTGCATAATTAAAAGTGGTGCTGTCGCAAACATAACATGCGGAAGTGTAATAAACCTGAATTTCTTAAATCGTGTACCCCCATCAACATCAGCCGCTTCATACCAATCCTTTGAAATACTCTGCAGCACACCTGAGAACAGTGCAAAGATAAACGGAAAGCCGAGCCATGTTTGTATCATAATAATAGCTATCCGGGCGTACAACGGATCACTTAGCCATGGTAATCCTTCTCCTCCAAATAATGGGATAATGATATCTCGATTAATTGAACCGAAGTCATCATTAAACATAGCGGAAAAGATGAGAATCGTTACAAACGCTGGGACTGCCCAAGGTAAGATCAGTATAGTTCGAATTAATTTTTTGAATCTAATTCTTGAGTCATTAACAATTAAGGCTAGGAAAAGTCCTAGACCTATTTGTAAAGTAGTAGCTACTAATGTCCAGACGATAGTCCAACTAAACACGCTAAGAAATGTATCCTGCCAAATAGGTACTGTAACCAAACTTGAAAAATTATCAAAGCCGACCCAATCTACTAGATTCCTAGGAGGTGAGTTATATAAATTATAGTTTGTAAATGCAAGCAGGATAGAAAATAATAATGGGAAAATAACGACGAATATCATAAGTACCAATCCAGGAAACGTCATTAAATACGGGAATGCACTATCATAAAACTGCCTCATTGCCTCTCCAAATTTCATAGGCTTCCAGCCATCTCTTATTCGTTTTGCCTGTTTTCGAGCATCCAGAACATTAAATACGTATAATGTAATGGCAAAGAAAACACCAATTAAAGCAAGTACTCCAAATACTAATAGTCTTATAGAATGGTCTGTCCCTGGAATAGTTCCTAAGGTACGGAGACCCCACAGACCAAAATTGATAGATTCTAGCATTGTAACGAGGAAAGCTACTTCTATTACAATAAATACTGTCCCCTTGATGAAGCGACGATTATATAGTTGCCCTAAGCCCGCAAAGATTATAGATAGCACCATAGCAACAGTTGGATTATGCTGTTTCTTTTCAACATGTCTTTTTTCTACATGTTTCTTTTCTTCTGCTGGTAGATGTGACATGGTAAACCCCCTCTATAGCAAAACGCAAATTTCACCTTATTATTTATAAAAGCAAATGGGAAGATTATAAATCCTCCCATCCTCTCTTTCTATTGACCAGAACCGCTTGCTTGAATATTATCTTCTATCTGCTGAACTGCTTCTTCTAATACAGATTTCGGATCTTCTCCTTCAGCTAAGAACTGCAGAGCATTATTCATTGGTTCCCATACTTGAGACATTTGCGGAGTACTAGGCATTGGCACGCCGTATTCTACTTGCTCAGCAAATGCTGAATAGATTGGATCATCAATTGATTCTAATGCCTTTGTATTCGCTGGCAGCTCCCCAGCTACTTCAAAGTAATACCCAAGGTTTTCTTCGTTTGTTAAAAATAAAGCCAAATCTTGTGCCCAGTCTTTTTCCTCTGAGTAGTAGGAGACCATCCATGATTTAACTCCTACTAAGGTGGAACTTGGTTCTCCATTTATTTGAGGAAATGGTGCAAATGATACGCTGTCGCCTAATGCTTCTTTATATCCAGTGATACTCCAAGGACCATTAATTACTGCACCGACTTTCCCTTCTGTAAACAGACCATCAATTACATCTACTGTAGTAGAGGCAGGGATCATCCCACTTCCAAAGAATGATTGAAATAATTCTCCACCTTCTATAGCACCTTCATTTGCCATGCCTACATCTGTTGTATCATATTCGCCAACATCACCACCGAAAATGTATCCCCCATAATTTTTAAAGAATGGGTAAGCAAAATATAAATCATTTGGTTTCATTAAAAATCCATATTGGTCTTCTGACGCATTTGTATTCTCTTCTACTATGCTTTTTAAGTCTTCAATTGTTTTAGGAGCCTCTGATACAATATCTTGGTTATAGAAAATACCATAAGTTTCAATTACAGCCGGTACACCATAACGATCGGTTTCTTCTTCAAAATTATACGTTACAGCTTCAACAGCTGCGTCACTGTATCCACTAAGTTCTTCATCTGTAACATCAAGTGGTTCCGCTAATCCTTGGGCCACAATATTACCTATTTGATCATGTGGTTGGAAAAATAAATCTGGACCTTTTCCTTCAGGACCTGCAAGAGATAATTCTTGAAGCTGCTCTAACATTGATTTTGCAACAACGTTAACTTTAATACCTTCTTGTTCTTCATAATCTGCTGCAATCTTTTCAATTGCCTTCAATTGTTGTTCTTCGTCATTAGCCCAAATTGTTAGCTCTTCTGGCTTTTCAGTAGTGGAATCTGTGTCAGTGCTCGCTTGTTCAGATTCTTCTCTTTCTGGAGCACATGCAGCTAATAATAGAATTGTAAAAACTAGAGTTAATAAAGAAAATAATGAAAGTCTTTTATTCATAGTAATTCCCCTTCTCTATTTTATTTTTGTGCAAACGTTTGCCTTGTAACTGAATCTAATATTACACATTCATATAATTTTTGGCAAGCGTTTTCAAAAAATTCCTTTTAGACTTTCTTTGTTTTTAGAAAAGGGTTACAAAACCTTATGAATTTCTGTTGACTTCTAACATATAATTGGTTAATAATTAGGTTATCATCATGTAATAACAACAAAAACATACAATTTGAGGGCAATGCTTTCTAGTAAACAACCCCGGCTTTTTCGTCAAAAAAGCTCGGGGTTGTTTTTATTTAAAGGAGGTGCAAATCAAACGGTTTAACTATTAACTTAGGAGGGATAAATATGTACAAATTTATGAAAACGATTGCGCTAGTCTTATTGTTATTAATATGTAGTAGCACCTATGTGTTTGCACAATCAAATGATAATAACATTAATACCGTTGATTACTCCCAAGATGTCATCTACCAAGTTGTTACAGATCGTTTTTACGATGGAGATCCCAGCAACAATCCCACAGGGGAAATTTTTAGTTCAGATTGTAGTGATCTTCATAAGTATTGTGGAGGTGACTGGAAAGGGATAATTGATAAGATTAATGATGGCTATTTAACAAACATGGGAATTACAGCTCTGTGGATTTCACAACCGGTTGAGAATGTCCATGCACTACACCCAAGTGGTTATACTTCTTATCATGGTTATTGGGCCAGAGATTACAAAAGAACAAACCCTTATTACGGTGATTTTGGTGATTTCGATTCACTTATAGAAACTGCACATTCTAACGGAATTAAGGTCATTATGGACTTTACACCTAATCATTCTTCACCTGCTTTGGAAACAAATCCTAACTATGCTGAAAACGGTGCTATTTATGATGATGGTAATTTGTTAGCTAATTATTCCAATGACCAACTATCTATTTTTCACCATAACGGTGGTACTGATTTTTCAACTTATGAGGATAGTATCTATAGAAATCTTTATGATCTCGCCGACTTTAACTTGAACAATTCTCAGGTTGATCAATATTTAAAAGAATCTATTAAACTATGGTTGGATAAAGGGATTGACGGTATAAGAGTTGATGCGGTAAAACACATGCCTCAAGGATGGCAGAAATCATTAATGAGTGAAATATATACACATAAGCCAGTTTTCACATTTGGAGAGTGGTTTTTAGGGCAAGGAGAAGTTGATGAAAAAAACCATTACTTTGCAAATGAAAGTGGAATGAGCCTTCTAGACTTTAGATATGGTCAAAAAATCCGTGAAGTACTGAAAGACGATACTGATGATTGGCACGGGTTTGATGAAATGATTCAACAAACTGACTCTGATTATAACCAAGTAAATGATCAAGTAACCTTTATAGATAACCACGATATGTCAAGATTCTCTACTGACGAATCCAATAATAAACATACAGATATGGCATTGGCAGTTCTCTTGACTTCCCGAGGTGTCCCTACAATCTATTATGGAACTGAACAATATCTCAGTGGAAATACTGATCCAGAAAATCGAAAACCAATGCGAGATTTTGATACCAGTACGACATCCTATAAAATCATTAGCGAATTAACAGAATTAAGGAAATCTAATTTGGCTGTTGGATACGGAGATACAACAGAAAGATGGATTAATTCAGATGTCTACATTTATGAAAGAAAATTTGGTGATAGTGTTGTCGTTACTGCAATCAATAAGGGAACTACAGATTACCCAATTTCAAATTTATATACTTCACTTCCTGCAGGTCAATACCAGGATGTAATGAATAACGTCCTAGACGGCAACAGTATATCAGCTAATAGTAACGGGGCTGTTGATTCATTCACCATCTCAGCTGAGAGTGTTGCAGTATGGGAGTATTCTACAAAAGAAACCGAGCCACTAATTGGGCATGTTGGTCCAATTGAAGGTAGCCCTGGTAACCTGATAACAGTAAACGGTGAAGGATTTGGTGCCGAAACTGGCAATCTAAAAATAGGTACAGCAAATGTTCCAATAGAATCGTGGTCTAATGAAGAGATAAAATTCAAAGTTCCTGACATCGCGAGTGGTAATTATGATGTTTCATTAAACACTGCTGATGGTTTATCCAGTAATGTATATGAAGATTTTGAAGTGCTAACAGGAAAACAAGTGAGTGTTCGGTTTGTAGTAAATAATGCCCTCACTGATTTTGGTGAAGATCTATACCTAACTGGAGATGTAGGTGAATTAGGTAATTGGGATGTTGATAAAGCAATAGGCCCAATGTTCAATCAGGTCATTTATCAATATCCAACATGGTATTATGATGTGAGTGTCCCTGCAGGGGAAGAAATCCAATTTAAATTCTTTAAGAAGAAAGAAAATGGTGTCATAGAGTGGGAAAGTGGTTCTAATCACACATACACTCTTCCTGAAAAAGGTACAGATACAATTATAGTCGATTGGAATTAAACTATAACAAGAAAGGTCGCTGTTTATACAACTAAGGAGGTTACAACCAATGATAAAAGAAGCAATCTACCACCGCCCCAAAAATAATTTTGCCTATGCATATGATGCGGACACGCTTCACATTGTTTTGCAGACGAAAAAAGGTGACATGCAGGATGTTCAGCTGATCTACGGGGATCCCTATGATTGGAAGGATGAAAAATGGCAAACTGAAACAGATTCTATGACTTGTTCCGGTTCTACAGATTTGTATGACTATTGGTTTATAGCAGTTAAACCGACGTTCCGTAGAATGCGATATGGCTTTTATTGCTCAGATGGTAAAGAAGAATGCTATGTTGCGGAAGATGGTATCTTTTCTACTCTTCCAACTGAAATTAGCCATTTCTTCTGTTTTCCATATTTAAATAAGGCTGATGTCTTTCAGGCTCCAAATTGGGTGAAAGACACTGTTTGGTATCAAATTTTCCCAGAGCGATTTGCTAATGGGGATGCTTCTATTAACCCTGAGGGCGCACTTCCATGGGGATCTGAGGACCCAACACCTTCAAATTACTTTGGCGGTGATTTTCAAGGGGTTATAAATAATCTTGATTACTTAGAGAAACTTGGCATTAACGGGATTTACTTTACCCCTATATTCAAGGCATACTCTAACCATAAATACGACACCATTGATTATATGGAAATTGATCCGCAATTTGGTGATAAGGAAACCTTCCGTACGTTGATTAAGGAATGTCATAAACGTGGTATTCGTGTGATGCTCGATGCCGTGTTTAATCATAGTGGATACTATTTCCCTCCATTTCAGGATGTTCTTGAAAACCAAGAGAACTCTCAATACAAGGAATGGTTTCACTTATGGGATTACCCCGTTGTTACAGATCCTGCACCAAACTATGATACATTCGCTTTCGTTTCGTCGATGCCAAAACTAAACACGGAAAACAAAGAAGTCCGTGACTATTTACTCGAAGTGGCCCGTTATTGGGTAGAGGAATTTGACATTGATGGCTGGCGACTTGATGTTGCCAATGAGGTGGATCATGCGTTTTGGCGTGACTTTCGCCGAGTCGTAAAAGAAGTAAAGCCGGAAGCATACATTCTCGGAGAAATTTGGCATGATTCCATGCCGTGGTTACAAGGGGATCAGTTTGACGCGGTCATGAACTACCCATTCACCAACGGGGCCATTACCTTTTTTGCCGAAAACAACATGCAACCAACCGCGTTCTCTAATTCTCTTAACAGGGTCATGCATATGTATCCGCAAAACATCAATGAGGCAGCCTTTAATCTTTTGGATAGCCATGATACACCGCGCATTCTAAGTTTGGCAAAAGAAAGTGCAGCAAGAGTGAAACTGCTTTATTTATTTCAGTTAACCTTTACGGGAACTCCTTGCATCTATTATGGAGATGAAATTGGAATGAGCGGTGGGCAAGACCCTGGTTGTCGTGCATGTATGGAGTGGGATTCGAGCAGGCAAGATCAAGAGCTGTTCCAATTTGTCCAAGAACTCATCGCTTTACGTAAGCAGAATGCGTTATTTGGAAATAAAGCAACCTTTAGCTTCCTCCATGCAGATGATGAAAAGAATGTGCTTGTCTATGAAAAGAGATTGGGTAACCAACAGTTAGTCGTCATGTTAAATAACAGTGAATCTGTATCGCATGTTTCGAAGACTATTTTTGGTAGAGAGCTAAACAATGAGATTTCCCTACCTACGCAAAAAATCGAAAATCAAGACAGTGCTTCGGAGTTTGAAGTCCCACCTTTAGGATGGCGAATTTTTGAAGTGAAAGATTAATGAGTAAAAAACTGTCGTGATATAAGTTCTCTAATTAACGCTTCGGAAATACAAAAGAAATTCGAACTAGATTGAATGAAAAACAATCCGAGTTCGGATTTCTTTTTTACTTAAACACTTCCTCCCTCTTTTCTTCTTTTTATTTTCAATCGCTTCTATCACCAATAAATTTTATTGATTTTATCTAGTAGTTTTATGTATTTAATTTTCATAATAATCTATACAGTTTAATGACGAACCTTTATTGTTTATAATGGCATTAAATCTTAGGAAAGGAAGTAATAATCATGCGTTTAGAGAATAAGATTGTGATTATCACTGGCGGCGCTGGTGGTATTGCTACTGGTATGGCCACTGCAATGGCTAAAGAAGGTGCCATTATAGTATTAGTTGATATTAATGCTGAAGCCGGAAAAGTTGTGGAAGCAAAAATTAGAGAGATTTCTCCTAAATCAATGTTTATAAAAGGAGATCTTTTTGATGTTGAAAACTTACCTACTATTATCGAAACGGTTGTTGCAAAGTATGGTAAATTAGACGTACTAGTTAATAATGCGCATGCGTCGAAACAAAAGCCGTTCGAAGAAACAACCCAAGAAGATTTGGATTTCTCATTTGGTACAGGCTTTTACCCTACTTTCTACTTGATGAAAGCAGCATTTCCTCATTTAAAAGAGACAGAAGGCACGGTGATTAACTTTGCATCTGGTGCTGGCTTATCGGGCCAACCAACGCAAACCTCTTATGCAGCAGCAAAAGAAGCAATCCGTGCTATTTCCCGCGTTGCAGCTAATGAATGGGGCAAATATAATATCAATGTTAATCTAATCAGTCCTATTGCAAAAAGCCAAGCTGTAGAAAAATGGGCTGAGGACTTTCCTGAAATGTATGAGGCAAGTCTTTCCTCAATCCCATTAGGTCGCTGGGGCGAGCCTGAAGAAGATGTCGGGCGTGTCGCTGTGTTCTTAGCCTCTGAGGATGCTCGCTATATTACAGGTCAAACGATAATGGTAGACGGTGGTTCGATTCAATTGCGCTAATCAAAGGAGAAGCCAATGAATAAACCTACATTTTATGAATTAATTAATATGGTCGAACAGGTGAACAACGCAAATATTATCCAATTTACAGAAGGATTGACTAAACCAATTGGCATTTCTTCGCTTATTGTATTAAGCGAAATTCGCAAACTTGAACAATGCCAACCCATAGAATTATCCAATAAACTCGGATATTCAAAAAGCAGTATTTCTATCATTACTAAAAAATTATTAGATGCTGGCTATATTGAAAACACATTTGATCCACATGACCGGAGAAAAATTTATTTAAGCTTAACAAGCGCAGGCAATGATATGTTACGCGAAGCCGAATATCTTGGTCAGCAATACTATGAAAATATATATAGTGTACTCACTGATGAAGAGTTACTTCAGTATATTGAGATTCAAAAAAAGTTACTGAATAAGTTGAAGGGTTCAAAATAACTATTATCATTCCGTTCTGCATAGTTTTTAGCTAATCTAAGACACGGAGGCAAATATAAATGAATCGTTTAGAGAATAAAGTTGCAATCATTACTGGTGGAGCTCAAGGCATGGGTGCTGCCCATGTAAGATTATTTGTAGAACAAGGTGCAAAAGTGGTACTAACAGATTTAAACGAAGAAAAAGGCCAAGCATTAGCTGCTGAATTAGGTGATAATGTGATCTTTGTAAAACAAAACGTTACAAGTGAAGAAGACTGGAATAATGTACTTGCAATTACGGAAGAGAAGTTCGGTCAAGTGAATGTATTAGTTAATAATGCAGGAATTACGATGGCCAAAAGTATTCTAGACATTTCGCTTGAAGAATATCGTCGGATTGTGGATATTAACCAGACTTCCGTATTTATTGGCATGAAAACTGTTGCACCGTTAATGGCTAGATCGGGCGGTGGGTCCATCATAAATATCTCATCAATGAATGGTTTAGTTGCAGGCGCTGTAGGTTATACAGATACGAAATTTGCGGTACGTGGTATGACAAAAGCAGCAGCCATGAATTTAGCGGCTATGGGTATTCGGGTGAACTCTGTACATCCTGGGGTGATTGCTACCCCAATGGTAGTACAAGAAGATACTAAAGCTGCTGTAGAAACATTTTCTGCACAGATTCCATTAAAACGTGTAGCGCAACCAGAAGAGGTATCAAACATGGTACTATTCCTAGCTTCAGATGAATCGAGCTATTCAACTGGTTCGGAATTTGTAATCGATGGTGGATTAACTGCACAGTAATTTATTTTATTAGAAGATAACCCCATAATTTAAATTACATTATGGTTATTCAATATAAAATGCCAAGGGTAGCACCGAAAGTAATTTTCAGTGCTACCCTTATAGTATAATCTTTTCTCCCATTTCTTTTCTGCAATGTCTTTGTATTGCGATACAACGGGGTCTTCCTAATGAAGTCTCCCATTTAATCATTCATTAAACGGATTGGTTCTGCTCATCTAAGAAGTTTTCTATTTGCTTCCTGTGATGGTTGTCATGCCAAACAAAGCCGCTAAAGTAATTAAACGCGTTGTGCGGATAGCCAGAGTGCTCGTCAAGCGTTTCGCCATTTAATTTAAAAGTTGTCGTGAAAAATGATTCATCTTTCGCTTTCAACGCTGTAAGTAAAGCATTCCTTGCTTGCTGCTGTTCCTGCAATATTTGTTTCTGGCTAATTCCTGATTTCGCGTGGGTAGCCGCTTCCTTGTTAAGTTTTTCAATATCGATGCTTTGAATGTCCGCATCTTGCTCCATTTTGGGTAGCATAGCAGTAAGAATATATGTATCCCAATAAGCAATATGTGTCATAGTCTCCGCCATTGCCCATTTGCCCTCAGCAATTGGGGTGAAGAAAAGATTCTCCTCAACCTTATATAAGGTTTCCGCCCATTCATTGAATTGCTCCATATCCTGGTAAAGTTCGTTTATTGTATACATACATGTCCCTCCCTTTCTTTTTAACTATTCTATAAAGGGAGAGACAATCCTTCTTTCTAAATAATTATATCTATGTACCATGTTAGGTCCTTCCTTCTTATGGGTATACGGCAATTAGAAGGAGTGTAATGGAATATGAAAATAATCAATAATGTTCGCCTATATAGACCGTATGATAAGGAAAACACAGAGGATATTTACCACATTGGTGTGGAAAACGGAAAAATTTCCTTTATTAAAAAGGGATTATCGCAAGAGCAGGGCTCCAATATAGTAGATGGAAAAGGAAAAGTCCTTACCGCTGCTTTTAATGATTCTCATATGCATTTACTTCGGTTCGGCTTTATGAAAAAAGAGATAGACTTAAGGAAGGTCACCTCTTTCAGTGAAATGAAAAAAATTGTCCATAACACCTATGAAGAAGAGAAAATGGAAGAACATGATTGGGTGGTTGGACGAGGACTAATTGACAGCCAATTAAAGGATAAAGACAAACCTCTAACAGCAGAGGATCTAGATGAATTGGAATATAGTAAACCAGCTTATTTCCTCCACGATGATGGACACGAATGTGTACTAAATAAAGAAGCGCTAAACATTGTTAAAGAAGAACCAGATCTTCTCAGAAATCATGAACAATTCATTGAAAAAGATAAAGATGGCCAATGGACAGGCCGATTTAAGGATACTGCCGTCCACTTCATTAAATTTCATTTCCGAAAGAAAGAACAGGAAGAAATTTATAAAGCATTAGAAATGGCAATCCCTCCCCTACTAGAAAATGGTATCTCCTCTGTCCATACGGATGATCTTAACTTTGCTGGAGATTTTGAGAAGCTTTGGAACACATATAGAACCTTGGAAAATGAGGGAAAACTCCTAATCGATGTCTGGCTTCATCATTACATTTTTAATAAAAACGATCTAGCTGACTATTTAATTAAGTGGAAACTCCGGACAGGTGACGGTAGTGACCAAGTGAAAATTGGGGCAGTAAAAATTTTCCTTGATGGTACACAACGCTTGCATACTTCTGCGTTAAGAGAGCCTTATTCAGATAGACCACATACACGAGGTACGTTAATTTATTCGCAAGAGGAGCTTCGTGACATCGTGCAATTAGCTGACGAAAACAATATGCAAGTTGCGATGCATGCTATTGGAGATCGCGCGGTAGAGCAAGCACTTGGCGCTCTAAGTAACGTCGATACCAAGAAACGCAGGCATCGCATTATCCATGCACAGGTTTTAGCACCAGATTTACTACAAAAGCTAGAAGAAATAAAACCATACCTTGAGACCCAGCCCGGCTTCATGATGGATGAACATGATCAAACGTTAAACTGGGTAGGGACAGAAAGAGAACGCTATTGTAATCCGTGGAAAACCGTACTAGATAAAGGTATCCCTTTCACATGCAGCTCTGATACACCAATTGGTCCCCTCTCCCCTATACAGGAAATATACGCGGGAGTTAACCGTATGGATTTAGATGGGAAACCAGAAGGTGGCTGGATCCCTGAAGAAAAGTTAAGTGTCGATGATTGCTTCTTTGCTTATACGGTCCGAGCAGCCGAACTGGAACATCGCGAAGACGAAAAAGGAAAAATTGAAACTGGCCATAAGGCTGATTTTATTTTACTGGATAGCCACCCCAAAGACATAAAATCAAGTGAACTATATAAACTTCAGGTGTCAGAAACATGGATAAATGGCGAAAAGGTCTATGATAGGTCGGAGCAAAAATAAATATAATACAGGCCTTTTAAAATTTTCTACCTGTCCATTCGTAAAAATTGTAAAAAGCCTACATTTTAGTAGGCTTTTTTTAATACACTGCTTTTAGAGGTGATAAATATGGCTAGAGTGAAATATACGGATAATGATGTTGACTTAGTGGCAAGGATGATGCGAGCAGAAGCAGAAGGTGAAGGTAAACTGGGAATGCTGATGGTTGGGAACGTTATCGTTAACCGATTAAAGGCCGACTGTTTAGATTTCGAAGATTTAAGATCCATTAACGACGTTATTTTTCAAATCCAAGGTGGAAATTACTCCTTTGAAGCAGTACAAAAGGGAAACGTTTTTTACAACAGAGCAAGAAACGTTGAAAAAAGATTAGCCAGACAAACTTTAGATTATTGGCGACAGCACCCTTCCAAGTATGCGCTTTGGTATTTCAACCCATATGGTGAATGTCCACCCACTTGGTATGGTCAACCGTTTACAGGACAGTACAAACAGCACTGCTATTATGAGCCAGTAGCAGATACATGCGAAGGTGCCTATCGATACTAAGGGAACCCCACCCTACATTTCTACTTTACTATTAAAAAGAGAAGAAGGTTGTTAAAAATTCTTTTCTCCAAAGAACATAACTAAATTGACAGTGTTTAAATACAAATAATACTTTATAGTACCGCTTTGGGAAAAATGGGAACGGCTCTAGCTGCTGTTCCCATAGAACAAGGAAAGCTTCGATAGCTTCACTTCGCACAAAGAAAATTGTTTATTATATTTTAGGGAGCTCCATGTTCTGCCTAAACTAAATTAGATTAAATTCACACAAAAACCGAACTAAGCAAATCTTTATTCAAGGCTTTGCATTATAGTTTGGGTTATCATCTACCAGGGATACTTTTGTATATCCCTCGTTTAACTAACATCAACATTTGCAAATCATTAACATATTTCCATCTGGGTCTTGAAAATTAAAATAGTGATCATGTTCAATCTCCGTCGTTACGTTAACACCCTTCTTTTTCATAAATTGAAATGCTTCTTTAATATCTTTCGTATTCAGGTGAAATGCTGGAGTTTTATATACATGGCCCTCTGAATAAATCTTGCTGTCTAGCACAATCCCTGTACCCTCCATTGGTAACACATAAAGATGACCAAACTGTATTTCTCCCACAGTTTTTAAACCTAAAATATTACTATACCAATCTCTTGCTTTCTCTATATTGCTTACCGGAATGAATACAGTTCCAATTTGGTTTTGAATGGGATGAGTCATGAAAACACCTCCTATATTTAAATTTCTACCATCAACATAGTTTGTATATAGACAACTCTTTAATTAACTTAAAATATAGCATATTCACATAATTTAGCAAACCAAAATAAATGCTGGACTTCTTGCCTGATTTTTGGCTAGATGTACCTACAAGTAGATCTTTATCCAGCATCTTCTTAACCATAAAAGTTTCCTGAAAAATCCTCTTTCTTTAATAGTAACGGGCCTTCTTATCTAGTATAAATAGACTAGGAAGAAATAGTTTAAGAGAGGTGTATTACACATGTTTTGTGATATTTGTCAGCCAAAACCAAAAGGTTATACTGTTTATTTTGCTGATGATCAAGATGCACAACCACTTATACATTACATAGAAGGAAAACCAGAGAATACGTGGAGTGCAGTAAATGAGAGAACGTTTTGGGTTATGGAAGCTATTCTATTCTATTCGATATGATCGATTATGTAGAAGCCCATTTGGACCCTAAAAGCTTTTATGCTGTCGAGTCAAACAGAGAAGATCCACTTAAAACGTTATATAAAATGAAACAAATTCATGAGTTTCAAATAGAACGAGAGTCAAGCTGGATCGATGAGGTTATCGAGCGAAGCCAACTTCGCACCCATTTCCAACCTATTATAGAAAGAATAAATGGAGGTTCTGAAATTGTAGGGTACGAGCTTCTTTCAAGAGGCGTAGATCAAGATGGGAACATCATCCCTCCTTTCAAACTATTTGATGCAGCAAGGGTGAGAAATCGTACGTTCGCTCTTGATCGCGCCTGTAGGCTACAGGCAGTTCGGAACGCTGCTACTTTACCTACTGATAAATTAATCTTTATTAATTTTATTCCAACCGCTATTTATGTTCCGGAGCATTGCCTTGCCACTACCTTCGCTTTAATTAAGAAGCTTAATATAAAGCCAGAGCAGGTTGTGTTTGAAGTAATGGAAACAGATGAAGTAGTAAAATATTGAGCATTTGAAATCCATCCTAAATTATTATCGCGATCACGGTTTTAAATATGCCTTAGATGACGTTGGAACAGGCTTTAATGATCTGCAAAAATTAGCAGATTTAAGACCAGATATTGTGAAGCTTACCATGGAATTTCCTAATGGCGTGAGTGAAGACAAAGCCAAACAGGAAGTTGCTGCGTCCGTAGTAAAACTCTCACGTGAGATGGGTGCAAAAGCACTTGCAGAAGGTGTCGAAACAGAAGCAGATTATCACTATCTTACTAAAATGGGATATGAATTATTCCAAGGTTATTATTTTGCCAAGCCGAGTCCTACACCCTTGGAAACACTCAACTTAGAAAAAGACGGAAGGCCTGAACACCTACATGATAACAGCAGAGTATAATAATCTACTATGCCCTGATATAATTCTACTAAAGTGACTCCCTTTCAGGAGCCACTTATTTTTTTATAGAACTATTTCCTGTATACTTGGGTTATGCAATGAATTGGAGGAGAACAAAAATGAAGGTGAAAATGAATGTACAAACTGCATACCATGGGGATTTGCTCCGTGCGGGGAAAATATATGAAATTGATGAAGCAACTGCAAAACGTTGGGTCGCCAGTAAAATTGCGGTAGCGGTAGAGGAATAAAGCGGACCCCTTTTGATTAAGACAAACACACTCCAAAGTGGGATAAATTTCCCCTGTAGAAACCTTATAGATGATACGTTATAATGAGTAGGACAAGGAGGTGATTAGGTTGAGTGAGGAACGATTTGATCGGATGGAGAATACTCTATCTCAAATTATTACAATGCTAGGTAATGTTATGGAAGAACAAACTGCTATGAAAACTGATCAGGCTACTATGAAAGAGGAGTTAACCACACTAAAAGACATGCAAGCTGCTATGAAAGCCGAACAGGCTACGATGAAGTCAGATCAAGCTACCATGTGGAAAGAGATCACTGCAATGAAAGAAGAAAGCAAGGCGCAACATACTGAAGTAATGGACAAGTTAAAATCCATCGAGGCAGACCAAGAACATATTTGGGAAAAAGCAGCACGTAATGAACGAGAGTTTGCCAGATTTAAAAATCAATTCCACTTATAATGTCCCACAACAAAAAGACAATCTACAATAGCGCCTCATTTTAACCCGTTACAAGCTCCCAGCCTGTAACGGGTTTTGTTTACCTACAAATAATTTGAAAATATTCTAAGGTAACGGGGTCTGCTTCTATCTCATCCTTATTCCAGGTGTGCTGCAAGTAAACTTCTGCGACAGCCTCTTCTCTACTTCCTCTCTTAACAGCTGTCTCCATCGCAATGACACTTTCGAGAAGAATAGCAAATTTATGCGCGATATCCTTGCTGTAATATGTTTGAAGCTCCTGCTTTTTCGAAGACCTTATTAGGGTAATCTGCTGGATTAACGAAGACAACTCTTCTTCAAGATGCGTAACCCACTCAGACAAAACTGATTTTTCATTTATGTTGGCAAGCCTTTTTTTCATTTCCTCTATAAAAATAGTGTCCACGTGATATTTTTCAATGAGACGAACAACCTCTAATCCAAGAATATTAGCTGTTCCTTCCCAAACGGTAAGGACTTGGGCGTCCCGCAATAGCCTAGGGGTAACAAAATCTTCAATATAGCCATTTCCCCCATGCATTTCGATGGCTTCATGTGCAAAATGGATTGCCTGTTCAGCAGTTTCCTTTTTTACGATGGCCACATAAAGTCGAAAGAGGATTTGCTCTTCTTCGGTAGCTTCATGCTTTGCCTGCTTCCCCATCACCTTATCCATCAGCTGAATCACGTGAAACAGCGTATTCAGTTCCACTTCTTGCTTTGCAGCCATTTTACTTAATGTGTCCTGAACCATTGGATAATGGGTTAAGGGATTGCCAAATGCTGGACGATTTCTTGCATAGTTTCTTGCCTCAAGATAAGCACGCTTCATAATCCCTAGTGAGGCGACAGCATTCGCTACACGTGACAAATTAAGCGCCTCCATCATGTATCCGAGCCCCTTGTTTGGCTCACCTACAAGGAAACCTTTCGCACCAGAAAATTCCACTTCAGCCGACGGAACGGCCCGCACACCGAGCTTATCTTTCAGCCTGCGAATACGTAGGAGTCCTTCTTTGCGGTTCTCTTCCCACGGAACTAAGAACAGACTAAGTCCCTTCGTCCCCTCTGGTGCTCCATCCATTCTAGCAAGTACCATTGCCAGACCACAGGCACCGGCATTACTCGCAAAATATTTTTCACCACTAATGCGGAAGCTCTTTCCATTCGGCACAGCTTTTACCTCATTTGCGCCAACGTCTGACCCTCCCTGTCGCTCTGTTAGAAAGGTTGCCCCTTCATAAAGTTCTACTTCTCCGGTTGAAAGTACATGTGGCAAGTATGTTTGCTGCAAATCTTCTGAAGCATAGTGGTCTATCAGGTAAGCAGTTGCTTGGGACAGGGTGACTGGACAATAAAACCCAGCTTCCGCATGTGATAATAGATAGGCTTGAGCAAAAGCATACACATAATTTCCCTTTTGTTTTAATGCTGGAATTTCTTTATGCACATAAGCGACAATCCCCTTATTATAGGTTTCTTCTACTGTTTGACGATATCCTTCATTTAACCAAACTTCGGATATTTCCTCACCCATTTTGTTATAGCGAATTAACGTTGGTTGCCCCTCTCGGTCTGTATGCACAGCACGTTCATCTACCGGACCAGCGCAAAGTTCGCCAAATATTCCAAGCTCCTTGTCCGCCCATTCCCAAAATGGCTGGGGAAGCTGATCCTGTAAAATCTGCTTTAAGTTAGGATCGCCATGATAATAATTCTTCAATTTGGTACCTCCTCTTCCTTACTGTTGTATGCGCTCCCTCAATTGGCTTTTTTGCAGTTTCCCAGTTACGTTCCTAGGAAGCGCTTCCAATTGTTCGCATAGTTTTGGAATTTTATAGTCTGCGAGTTTTCCTTCTAGAAAACTTGTGAGCTCCTTCAATGGCTCGTTTATTGGCTTGTCTGCAACGATAAATGCCTTTACTGTCTCTCCCCAATTTGGGTTTGGAACTCCCACTACAGCAACTTCTTGTATGGCTGGATGTGTGATGATTAATTTCTCTATTTCCTGTGGGAAGATATTTACTCCACCAGAAATAATGATATCTTTCTTTCGATCTACTACCCAGAAATAACCGTCCTTATCCTCCTTTGCCATGTCCCCCGTGTACAACCATTCTCCTTTTAAAACGTTTGCTGTTTCTTCTGGGTTTTTGTAATAGCCTTTCATATTTCCTTCCCCGTGAAGGATAATTTCCCCAATCTCTCCCTGTTTCACATCATTTCCATTCTCATCTACAAGCCGTAGTTCACAATGTAAAGCGGCACGGCTTCCAATACTTCCTGCCTTGCTGTCATGTTCCTCTGAGCGAAGCAGTGTTCCACTTGGGCCAGCTTCCGTTAATCCGTATACACAGGTTAATTTGTCTGTTGAAAACTGTTTCTTGATATACGAGACCTCCTGCTGGGAGAGTGGCGCACCTCCATAAACCCAATATTCCATGGAACTTAGATCATAATCTTGTAGTTTAGGATGTTTGGTGCTGGCTAGGTAAGCAATAGGAGCACCAAAGAAATGCGTAATTTTCTCTTTTTCAACTGTTGATAGTAATAATTCTGGTGTGAAGGTTGGCACGACGACATGCGTAGCACCCACATTTAAAGCTGCTGCCATAAACAAGTGCAATGGAGCTGAATGGCTGAGAGGCATGATATGGAGCACCCTGCTTTCAGGTTTCATTGTCATCTCCATACAAATCATGCGGGCAACAGTCAAGATATTCCGATACGTAAACAAGACACCTTTTGGTTCTCCTGTTGTACCAGAGGTGTATAGAATACTAGCTTCATCATCTTCGTTTAGATCAGATAAGATCTCTTCCTCCGAAGCGTTATCCATTATTTGCTCAAGGCTGTACCATGTTGAAGTAGATTTCCCTGTTTTGATAAACAACAAGCCATTATCATTTGCTAACTGCTCCACTTGCTGAAAAATGAGATCATGTGTAATAAACGCTTTTGCCTCACTATGGGATAAAATGTAGGTTAATTCGTTTGCAACTAGCTTGGCATTAACAGGAACAATAATTCCGCCAAGCCGTTGGACCGCAAAATAAGTATAGAGGAATTCTTTTGTATTTGGCATATGGAGGATTACTTTATCGCCCCGCTCAATACCTAGTGTTAGGAGGGCATGCGCTAATTGATTCACCTTTTTATTCCATGTTTCATAGGTGACGCTTTCTGTCGGTGTTATGATAGCTTCTTTGGTTGGATATTTTCTTGACTGATGGGCTAATAAGTCAGGCATATTCATCTTTGTCACGCTCCAACTCGGATAATTTTTTCTGAAAATCTACGATATACTGCTCCATCTCTGAACGAATCTGAATTAAATCTTCTATTCTGCTGCTCACCTCCTCTATTTTTTCTTTTCCGTATTGTATCGTGCGTTCAAGCTGCTGACGTCCACTTGGATCCTGATCAAAAAGCTGGATCATGTCTCTTATCTCATCTAAGGAAAAACCATATTTCTTTCCACGAAAAACGAGTTGAAGACGCGCTTTCTCTTTTTTGGAAAATAATCGTTGGCCACCTTCCGATCGATGTGGAGTGAGTAAACCTATCTCTTCATAGTAACGAATCGTTCGTGTTGTAATCTCAAAATGCCTGGCGAGTTCCGAAATGGAGTACATTTCCGTTTGAGACATGTGATCACTCTTTCTTTCAATTTTCCAATAATTTTAGTTTACCATTAACGTTAACGTCAAGTTCAAGGGGAAATGATGCATTCCTATTTGGTATGGAATTGGTGTTTTGTGGTAAAGTAACATATAACATTTTACGAAAAGAAGGTGATCACCCTATGACATCAAGCCAAAAACCGAACGGATTAATAAATGAAAAATCTCCATACCTACTCCAGCATGCATACAATCCTGTTGATTGGCTTCCATGGGGAGAAAAGGCGTTTGATAAAGCAAAGCGAGAAGGGAAGCCTATCTTCTTGTCTATTGGGTATAGTACGTGTCATTGGTGTCATGTAATGGCACATGAATCTTTTGAAGATAAACAGGTTGCTGAGCTGCTAAATAAGCATTATGTCTCGATAAAAGTGGACAGAGAAGAACGTCCTGATGTTGATTCGATTTATATGAAGGTATGTCAAATGATGACGGGGCATGGTGGCTGGCCATTAACCATTATCATGACGCCAGATCAAATCCCCTTTTATGCAGGTACATACTTTCCAAAAGAAAGTAAATACGGAAAGCCCGGTGTAATAGAAATGCTGACACAGCTGCACAGAAAATATGAAAACGATCCTGCCCATATTTCAGAGGTTACGGAAAGTGTGCGTGCTGCACTGAAGCGAACCGTCATGGCCAAAAGTGAATCGAGACTTACGGAGAAAAGCTGTCAGGAGGCATTCGACCAACTTTCCGGCCAGTTTGATCTTACGTATGGGGGCTTTGGGGATGCTCCAAAGTTTCCTATGCCACATGTGCTTACCTTTTTACACAGACACTTTCAAACAAATGGGAACAATACTGCACTCGATATGGCGAAGAAAACCCTTTACTCTATGGCTGATGGTGGCATTTATGATCATATTGGATTTGGTTTTGCGAGATATGCTACAGATGAAAAGTGGCTTATCCCCCACTTTGAAAAAATGCTGTATGATAATGCTTTACTGTTAATTGCATATACAGAAGGATTTTCACTTACAAAGGATGAACATTTTAAAAAAATAGCTACTGAAATCAACACCTTTTTACAGCGGGAAATGAAGGGATTAGATGGAGCCTATTATTCGGCAATTGATGCCGATTCTGAAGGTGTGGAAGGAAAGTACTATGTTTGGGGCTATGACGAAATTCTTTCTATACTCGGGGATGAAGCAGGCTCTTTATTTGCAGATGTCTACTCCATTTCCCCTCAAGGTAATTTTGAAGGGGAAAATATTCCGAACCTCATTGGCAAAGACTTAGGGATAGAAGCAGCAAAACGAGGCATCAAGCCTGTGCTGTTAAGCAAGCAGATAGAGGAATCACGACAGAAACTGTTAGAGGTAAGGGAAAAACGTGTCTACCCACATGTCGATGATAAGGTCTTAACCTCATGGAATGCCATGGCTATTGCCGCTCTAGCGAAAGCCTCCAAAGTTTTTGATCAGGATGATTATTTAGGTTATGCCAAGAGAGCAGTTGCCTTTATTGAAGAAAAACTTATGGTTGATGACCGCTTGATGGCTCGGTATCGTGATGGCGAAACGAAGTATAAGGCTTATATTGACGACTATGCTTATCTTTCCTGGGCTTACCTTGAATTATATGATGCAACGTATTCATTAGAATACTTGGAAAAAGCGAGAGCTCTAGTGGATAACATGTTGGCATTATTCTGGGATGAGGAAAATGGTGGCTTCTTTTTCAGTGGGAATGATAGTGAAGAACTCATCGCTGTAGATAAAGATATTTACGATGGTGCACTTCCTTCTGGAAATAGTGTTGCAGCTGTAATGCTTGCAAGGATTGGATATTTATCAGGAGAAAATCGTTATCTTGATAAGGTAGAGGAAATGTACCAAAGCTTTTACACCGATATTACTCGGCAAGCCTCTGCAGCTCCGTTCTTCCTGCAAGCACTGCAGTTAACCGAAAATCCAACGAAGGAAGTTGTAATTATCGGTGCGGAAAACGATCTTGACAGACAGCGTTTAATCCTACAGCTGAACCAGCATTTCCTCCCTCATATCACATTATTGGTTGCTGAAGATGCGGAACGTTTGGCACAGGTAGCCCCATTTGCAGCAGATTATAAGCAAATGGGCAGTAAAACGACTGTCTATATTTGTGAAAACTTCGCCTGCCAGCAGCCGACAACAGATATAGAGGCTGCGCTAGAAGAGATAGTGAAGTAATTTTGGATTGGTGCGCCTCTTTCGGGTAGTGACGCATCTCTTGGGAGGCAGGTTGCGTCTCTTTCGGGTGATGGTGCGCCTCTTGGGATGGAGGCTGCGTCTCCTTCGGGTGGTGGCGCGTCTCCTGGGATGGGGGGTGCGTCTCTTTCAGGTGGTGGTGCGCGACTTTTTAGGATCGACACGCGACTTCACGTAGCTCCCACGCGACTTTTCAAGAACTACAACAGGCACAAAAAAAACCGTGCCATCAATAGATGGCGCGGCTTTTTTTATCTATTTATTCGCAAAGAATTTCTCTGCTTTTTCTAGGAATACTTCTTGTTCTGGTGTTATATCGTATTCTTCTTCTATTGCATCTACTGGGCAGACTGCTTTACATGCTCCACAATCGATACAAATATCTGGATCTATGTAAAACTGGTCTGGACCTTCCTCTATACAATCAACTGGACACACACTGACACATTCGGCTGCTTTCTCCGGTCCGCATGGATCCAATATAACGAATGCCATTTAAGTTACCTCCCTTATTACGTAAAAGATAGCTAGTATCTCTTCTATTATGATACATGAGAGGGCAATTGCAAGTAAACAGCTTAGAGCAAATTCCCGCTATTTTTCGAAGTAAAGCTCGTAATGTAGTGCACATCCTGGGTTAAAAGCTGCTTGACAGGAATGGCAAGCATAGCCTGATTTTAAATAGTCACCAATACTTAGTTCTTTACCACAGGAGCCGCAGAGAATGGCTTTATGATCAAATTTCTCCTTTGGCCATACTTCTTCTTTGCCACAACCATACTCCTCATGGCATTTATAACAAGGATAATATTCCTGACAGCAATAAAATTTAATTGCAATCCGGTCTGTGGGACCATGGTAGTGCGTGCAACGTGTTTCTTTATCCAGTGAACCTTTTATCGTAAATTCATGTATATTCAAGAAATTCCCCCCTTATCATGTTTTACTTACCCTTACAGTGGGAAAAGCTTACATATCATCATTATAAAGGAGTTTGTCAAAATGAAAACATATAGCGTCGTACCGAATGTAGATGTGTCAGGCTGGTTTGTTAAACTAGAGAATGTGGCCCCAGAAGATGTATACGAGGCAAAAGATGATGCCATCGCCGCCGCAGAGCAAATGGCAAAAGAAAACACACCAAGCATGGTGGAAATCATGGACAAGAATCATAACGTCATAGAAGAAAAACGATTCTAGTAGTTTACATTTCTATAGCGAGGGTACTAGTATACTAAACAATAAAAGGCAGGAGAGATGAACAATGGAAAAAACAAAGAATAACAAAGTTGGATTACTAGTAGGTGCTGGAGCTTTAGCAGGTATTTCCTTCATCCTTCTGAATCCAAAAACAAGAACAAAAGTAAAAGATTCATCCATGAATGCGAAAGATTCTGTTGTAACGTACACTCAAAAAATTAAAGAAGATCCAAATGGCACAAAACAATCTCTTGTTGAAAATGCCAAACAAACACTATCAAGCGCACAGCAAGCACTTGAGAAAGTACAAAACGTTTGGGCTAACGAAGGCCAGGAAATAAAAGAAACAGCTAAAAACATTGTGGATGAAACAAAAGAGCTTGGTGACCAAGCGAAAGATGTAAAAGAAGGCGTGAAGGATGCCAAGTCTGATATTGACGATGCAAGAAACACTGCAATGGATGCTGGTAAAAAGGTGAAGAAGGAAGCAAAAGCTACTAATACTTCATCAAAATCCAGCAATTCTAACGAAACGGATCATCATGTATTAGATGAACCAGTAAATAAAATGTAGAAAAGAAGCGCTAAGGGCGCTTCTTTTTTTGTGGCATGTTTTCCCAGCTACTTGTGCCCCTATTTCCCTATTCTAAAAAAGCCTCGTTTCTCTCTTTACTAGAAAGAAACGAGACTTTTACATAACGAGTGTTTCGAATTTAAATTTCTTACTTCTTCAACTTAGCCAACTGCTCTGCCAGGGCATTATTGGTAAAACCTTCATCCTGCTTTTTCAGATACTTGTTAACATCTTTTTTGGAGACTTTATGCTTTTTCTCTTTTTGTTTCCGCTCATTAAAGGTAGACAGTTTTTCTCTGTGGCCACATTTACAGGTAAACATTTGGCCTTCTCCTTGTCCGCGCAGTTCTAAGCGTTTATGACATTTTGGACAGCGGGCATTTGTTTGTTTGGCAATGTTTTTCTTATGCCCACAGGAACGATCCTGACAGACGAGCATTTTGCCGTTTTTATTCTTGATTTCCAACATTAATTTTCCGCAGTCAGGACACTTGGTCCCTGTCATATTGTCATGCTTGAACGTTTCCTGCGTGTTTTTAATCTGCTGTACGACATCTTTGGCATAATCCTTCATTTCAGCGATGAATTTATTTTTATTAAGTTTTCCTTCTGCTATTAGACCAAGCTTTTGCTCCCACTCTGCTGTGAGTGCAGGGGATTGCAGGTCATTCGGAACAAGATCCAGCAATTGGCGCCCTTTTGATGTGATGAAAATATGCTTTCCCTTCATCTCCATGTACATACCGTTGAATAGTTTTTCAATGATATCAGCGCGTGTTGCAACAGTACCTAGGCCACCTGTTTGATTAATGGTTCCAGCAAGATGCTTCTCATCTGGCTGCATATAGCGAACAGGGTTTTCCATTGCTTGTAGGAGCGCACCTTCCGTGAAACGCTCTGGCGGCTTCGTTTCCCCCTGTGTACGGAATATCTGCAGATTGGCGAAGGTATCGCCTTTTTCCACTGCCGGCAACTTCTCTTCGTCCTCTTTGTCCCCATCATCAAAACGATTGTTGTACACTTCTTTCCAACCTTGTTTTTTCACTGTTTTTCCTCTTGCAGAAAAACGTTCCCCATTGATCGTGGCAACTAATGTTACCTGCTCGTATTCAAATGGATCGGATAAAACGGCCAAAAAGCGTTTTACAACAAGATCATAAATCTTGCGTTCTTTATCATCCAGATCAGCCAAAATTACATGCTGTTCGGTTGGAATGATAGCATGGTGATCGGAGACTTTTTCATTATTAACTACAGATTTTGATAGCTTAAATTGCTTGTTTTGCAGCTTTCCAGCAATCTTCGCATACTCATCTACCCCACATGCCTTTAAGCGATCCTTTAATGTTGGCACGATGTCTGTCGTGAGTACTCTTGAATCTGTACGAGGATAAGTTAGAACTTTGTGGCGCTCGTAAAGACGTTGCATCAGGGATAGTGTTTGCTTACCGGAAAAGCCAAAAATTCGGTTGGCATCACGCTGTAGCTCCGTTAAATCATATAGCTGAGGTGCATGTTTTTTCTTGTAGGCTTTATCTACTTCCACAATTTTAGCCGGCTTGTTTTTTAATTGCTTATACAAGCCATCTGCTTTTTCTTCTGAAAAGATGCGAGTGTTATTTTTATCATCTTGCCACGTAAGCTTAAATCCTTTGCCAGTCTTTGCTACAATTCCATAAAACATGCGTGGCTTGAAGTCTTTAATTTCCTTTTCCCTAGCTGCAATCATTGCAAGTGTCGGTGTTTGAACTCGCCCACTGGACAGCTGTGCATTGAACTTTGTTGTCAAAGCACGTGTAGCATTAAGCCCAACGTACCAGTCTGCTTCAGAACGAGCGACCGCTGCATGATAAAGATTTTCAAATTTTCCACCGGGCTTCAATTGATTAAATCCATCCCGAATTGCTTTATCGGTTACAGAAGAAATCCACAGACGCTTCACGGGTTTGGTGTTCCGTGCTTTTTCCAGGATCCAGCGTGCTACTAGCTCCCCTTCTCTTCCAGCATCTGTTGCAATGACAACAGATGAAACATCATTTCTGTTTAGAACAGATTTTACCGCATTGAACTGTTTTCCGGTTTTCTTCATTACTACAAGCTTTAGCTGCTTTGGCAGCATCGGCAGGTCATCAAGCTTCCATGTTTTATATTTATCATCATAAACTTCAGGGTCGGCAAGTGTTACCAAATGCCCAAGTGCCCATGTCACAATATATTTTGAGCCTTCCATATAGCCATTGCCTTTTTTATTGCAATTCAGTACACGGGCAATGTCTCTGCCAACAGAAGGTTTTTCAGCTAATACAACCGTTTTACTCATACACAAAAATCCTCTCTTTTTGTTAAAGCGCTCCTTCTACTTTACCACAGAATCAATTGTTCTTGCAGAGCCACTTTGTTGGACAGGAACAGAGTAAGCTACCTCTCCATAAGCTATGGATACAACGAACGTGTAAAGGAATTGGTCGTATGCTTTTCTATACAGGATTATTACTTTTAGTTGTTGCAGTAAGTCTTGACGGTTTTGGGGTTGGGATTACGTATGGAATGCGAAAAATACATGTACCTGCTGTTGCTCTATGTATTATTATGCTTTGTTCAGGCGGGATCGTGTTACTGGCCATGACGATCGGAACTGGGATTACCTCCCTCCTATCACCAGATATAACGAGGTTCATCGGTGGCGGGATATTGATTGTGATTGGTTCGCTTACCTTTTATAATAACGTCCGCTCTGGAAAGACACAGCAACAAAACCACAACGCGATTACAACGGTTTTGACTGACCCAAATAAGGCTGACTTAGACAAATCTGGGAATATCTCCTCTACAGAAGCCTTATTACTAGGTGCAGCGCTGGCTTTGGACGCCTTTGGTGCAGGAATTGGTGCATCAATGCTCGGCTATCCATCTGTTTTCACAGCCATTCTTGTTGCCTGTATGAGTGGAGTATTTCTCTTTAGCGGAATAAAACTAGGTCTTTACTTGGCCAAAAATAAACAAATGCAGCAAATGTCACTCCTCCCATCCCTTCTTTTAATTACCATTGGTGTATGTAATATTTTTCTATAAAGCGAAACTTCATTTGGTGGCGGTTACTGCAATGATGGCCAACTAAAAAATCCCGAACGCTTTAGAGGCGTCCGGGATTTTTGTTTTTTTTTACAGCATGGAGATGATCCAGCCTATAACAACGATTGCTCCGATAATCATTAAAATGGTACGTAACATACATTTCATCCTTTCAGTGTAACGCTTAGTTTCTTTTTGTCTCCTGTCTATAGGTTACCCTGTATTAGACGGTAAGAAACATTACGAAACAATGTTAAGGAGTAATGTAATGGTAACAATACTGACGAGCGTTGCTGCAAAGGTGATGCTGGAAACAAGTTCTGGCTCTGTATCAAACTCAATAGCGTACATCGTAGTGGTAGCCGCTGTTGGCATTGCCGAGATGATGATAAGAACAGATGCAATGATCGGATCCATATCCACAATCGCTACAAACCCGAAGGCAATCAGTGGTGCGACAATCATTTTTAAGGTGACGGCGGAAATCAGCACCTGCCAATTAAGCTTTAGACCTGTTATGGACGCAAGCTGCATTCCTAGCATCACCATCATGACGGGAATGGCTGCGTCTCCTACCATCGAAAGAGTAGAGTGGGCAGCTTCAGGAACCGGTAAGCTAAATTGCTGAAAGACAAAGGCCAGTATAGCAGCATAGGTGGTCGGCATTTTCAATACATTCAACACCGCTCGCTTCATTCCGCTCGTACTCCGAGAAGCATAATAAACACCGAAGAAGTTATTTTGCAGCGCCTGTACTACCATAATAAAAATCGCAAACGGTACTGCTTCCTGTCCCACACTGAAGAGCACAACAGGCAAACCATAGTTACCAGAGTTCATAAATCCTGTAGCTAGAATAGATGCACTCTCCACTGATGGTGACCATTTAAATACACGTGCCACTATTTTATTTAGAAGAACCATTATAAAAAATAGGACAAAGATATAAATGAATATAATTAAAAAATCACGATCAAACGACGCATCGTACAATGAAACGAAAACAAGTGCCGGTGACAGGATATAAAGCGACACAGCTGAAACGGATTTCACATCAAGTAATCGAATTCGTTGTAATAAATACCCTGCTGCAAAAACAGCCATAATTGGCAAAATAACATTTAAAAATAAACTCATGATGACATCCCCACTATAATTTTTGTATTTTCCTAGTTTACCATATTTGTTTCGTTTAGGACGGGCGATTTGGATGGTGGTGGTTTCAGTTTGGGCGGTTGACGTTTCAGTTCCCATAGCTGACGTTTCACTTCATGCCGGTGTGGTTTCACTTCATGCCGCTCACGCTTCACTTCCTAGGGCTGACGCTTCACTTTTAGCTCCTCTTGCGCCACTTTTTCTTTTGCTGCTTCTCTTCTCCCTTCCATCGCGTCACTTTTTCCTATTCCTGCGTCAATCACTCCTCCCTTTGCGTCTGTTTAACTTATTCCGGCGTCTTCTCTCCCACAGTAGTTGACAAAGGAACCAAATGTGTATATATTGTATATAATGTATATACACAATAACAAAATGAGGTTTTGTAAATGAATATTCTAATTGCCAGTATGAGTAAAGAGCCATTGTTCCAGCAAATCAAGGAACAGATTAAACAGCATATTTATTCAGGCGAGCTAAAGGAAGGCGATGCGCTTCCCTCCATGCGTGCGCTTGCCAAGGACTTGAAGGTAAGTGTGATTACCACCAAAAGGGCCTATGAGGATCTGGAAAATGAGGGCTACCTTATATCCTCTGTTGGCAAAGGAACCTTTGTTGCGGGACAACAGCCCCATGTATTGAAAGAATGGCAGGTTCGCGAGCTAGAGAATGAGCTGGAAAAACTCACAACGGAAGGAAAACGGCTTGGACTTTCTAAAGCTGACTTAATCGAACTGTTGGAGATTTACTATGAAGGAGAGTAGATGCATGAATGCTGTAGAGTTTCATGACGTGACGAAGAAGAGAAAAGATTTTACACTGGACACGATTAATTTATCGATTCCTCAAGGCTATGTTACTGGCTTTATTGGCCCAAATGGCAGTGGCAAAACTACGACCATCCAAATGCTGATGGACCTCCTTCCTCCTGACAGTGGTGACATTACACTATTTAATGAAAGCCATAAAAACCATCGAATGAAGCAGCGAATTGGATTTGTCTATGATGAACTCTATATGTATGAGGAGTTTAACATTAAGAAAATGAAGTCCTTTATTGCACCACTTTATGAAAATTGGAATGAGGAGCTGTTCCAACAATATGTGAAAAAGTTTGATTTACCATTAAAGAAGAAACTAAAGCATTTTTCCAAAGGTATGAAAATGAAGTGCTCGCTACTTTTCGCGCTAGCCCATGAGCCTGAATTTATTATTATGGATGAACCAACCTCAGGCCTAGATCCTATTTTCCGTAGGGAGCTGCTTGATCAGTTACAGGAACTAATGCTACGTGATAATCAGACGATTTTCCTGTCCACGCACATCACCACAGACCTTGAGCGAATAGCTGATTATATTGTCTTCATATATAAAGGCGAAATTATTTTTCAAAAAAGCATGCTCGAAATACAGGAACAGTTCCATATTGTGAAAGGGAAGCGGGAAATGATTGATGCAGATACAGAAACCCTCTTCTCGGGGATAAAAATGAGCCAGCATGGATTTTCAGCACTCTTTGAAGGTGACCCCACTGTTTTTAATGCTTATAGTGATGATTTAGTAATGGAAAAAGCTAGTCTGGAAGATATTATGTACTTCCTGACAAGGGAGGGACCTGAATGATTTTGCACTTGATGAAAAAAGATTTCTATATTAATAGTTTCTATTACGGATTTAATGCGCTATTAATCCCATTATTTTATGTGATGGGATTTACAGAAAGTTATTTTTTCTTTGTGATCATGATTCATTTCCTTTTTAATCTATTCTATTTTGATCATCGTAATCATGTAAATCGATTTATCAGTAGCCTTCCTGTAAAGCTTCATCATGTTGTATTAAGCAGGCATCTGTATTTGCTTTTATTTCTAATCGGCTTTCTTCTATACGTCTGGCTTGTTGATAGCATTGCTTCTAAGGGGTTGCCTTATCTGACTTCCCAACCTATTGATGCCTTAAGTATAACGTTATTGTTTACTACGATTTGCATAGTTGTATCGTTATCTATGCCAATTTACTATCTCGTAACATCCTTTAATAAAGCATTTGTAATTCAGATGGGGTTACTAGTTTTTAGTACCTTTGCTTTCTCAGTCACGCTTGGAAATGATCTCATTACTTTTCACGAACCGATTTTATCGTGGTTTTCCAATTTAATTGAAATCCAACCAATCATTATCCTTGTGGCAATTTCCCTTGTATTCTTATACTTGTCCTATCTTTTATCTGCCTGGATATACACAAAAAAAGCGAAAGTTTGAGAGGAGGATTATCATGCTACACTTTGTGAAATACGACCTGATTATGCCCACTTGGGGAACATTGCTTACTGTTCTCCTAACCATACCGCTGTTCTATGCTGTTATGCTTCCGTCATTCTTTGTTTTCAATGTATATGTTATGACCATTCTGATCGGCTTGTTTTTTACAGACCAGCGTTCAAAAAGTAGGCTCTATATGTCTAGTTTACCTGTTAAGAGAGCATCCATTGTGCAAGGTAGATACGTTTCTATTTTATTGGTAAGTATATTCTTTATCTTTTATCAAGGACTATGGGGAAAGGTCCTTAGTCTCTTATTTGAGAATAACTACTATATTTATAGCTGGAAGGATATGCTGGTACTTTTATGTATGGCTGCATTGATAGAAGCAGTGGCTATCCCAATATATTATGGTCTTACTTCCTTCCTAATGGCTACTGGAGGGCTTGCATTTTTATATTTTTTCTCCATTATTTTCTCCCTCCCACCTTTAACAAATGTTTTAGGAATGGAGCGTGAAATCATCTTTAATGACCTTGACCCGGGGTTTGTGTTGCTCGTGGAAAAGTACATTCCTTTCCAGCCATATATATCACTTAGCTTGGTAACAGCTATCCTTTTTTATCTTTCTTTAAAGCTTTCCGAACTGTTGTTTGTAAAAAAAGCTAAGGTTTCTTGAAAGCAATTTGTTCTCGAGAGATTATGTGTTAATTTTATAAATAGAATTAAAAACAGCCTAGAACCTTGTAATTACTGGTTCCTCGGCTGTTTCTGTTTTTCAAAAAGTAGGAGTCTAATTCATCGATTCATTACCTTCCTCTACCTTTGAAATTTGTCGGAATGCAACTTCAACCCGATGAATATTTCTATTCTCATTTCTTCTAAAACGAATGGTGGTATCCTGGTCCCTCATGGATGTTAAAAACTGGTCATTCCCAATTGGTTTAAGTACTTTAGTAACAAAGCCAGGAATTGCCACATACAACTCACCATTTTCTAAATAAAACGTGCTTGTCATGCCATCGTTTGCCATGAAAGTTCCTTCAAACTCTTTTAAGTTTTCACGTGGTATGTCGACAATCTCGACATCTAAGTGTGAAGCATCAGCAGGCTTTCCTAAGTAACTAGCAAATCCACTAAATAAAAGTTTGGAAGACGGGGCTTCTGCAAGATTTGCAAGCGATATTCCGGTTAATCCGCGTTCTGGAAGAATACCCATTTGAGCTGTTACCCCTTTTATATCACCCCCATGGTGAATGAGCTTATATCCAAAGAAATCTGGAATAATCATGACACCATATCCGTAATAAGTGTCATGTGAGCATTGCATGTACGGCGTCGTCATAACCTTCACACTTTCAGCGGATAGGATTCTTGCACTTCCAACTTTTCCTTCATTCCGTATGATTTCCATAAATTTGAGCATATCATTCACTGTCGACTTTATAAAACCTGCCGCACGCATTGCTGGCGCATCCCATGGATGATTGGACCTCGCTATCATTTTTTCATCCTCATTAGTTTCCAAGGCATATAAGACGGCTATATCTTCATATCCCTTCAAGTCCTCATATTGAAAAACACTATGGTGCATACCAGCAGGGTTGAAAATATTTTCTTGCACATATTGTTCGTACGACATACCACTAACCGTTTCTATAATTGCACCTAAATGAGCATATCCGTCATTGGAATAACTGAATTCTGTTCCTGGTTCCCCTAGTAATGTGAATTCAGTTTTAGTAATAGCATCCAGTAAATCCCCATGTGTATCTATAGTTTGAATCGCATCCAATGGATTCCCTTGCTCTGGATCTACTTTAAAAGTTGGATCACTTTCCATACTTTTCTTTACTGCGCCCATTAACGTGGCTAATGGTGGAAGGCCTGATGAGTGTGTCAAAAAGTGGTGAATCATTATTTTATTAGATTGTTCTTCATTAGAGAGTTTAAATTCAGGTAAATAGTTGCTGACAGGGTCATGTACGTTAAGCTTCCCTTTCTCCTGTAACTGAAGAATAGCAATTGCTGTAATGGCTTTCGTTATAGAGCCTACCCCAAAGACAGTATCCAAAGATAACGGTAGCTTCGCTTCACTGTCCCGGAATCCAAACTCTTTCTTATAACCCAATTCACCATATTCGGCTATTCCCATTGCAAACCCAGGTACGTTGTATCTTTTCAAAATGTCATCAGTATATCGTTCAAATTCGCGGATCTCTGTAGTTTGTTTCATAAAGTAATCCCTGCTCTCTATTTTTTTATTGCCTGTAGTTACACTCTAATTGTATTTTGTCGTTTATGCGCCCGCCGAAAGTTTGGAATGATCTACGACCTCAGACCGATATTTCCATTTGTTGTATTACATTCGAAATTATTCTTGACAATGCACAACATATATGAGATTATAAACGTTGGTAGTAAAGAAGTAACAGATAAGTGATCTGGCATTCTACAATGTTTATCGAAGATGCTTATTCACACTGGCGCGACTAAGGGGTCGCAAGGACATAAGAGCAGGTAGGGCTTATGTTGCTTAAGTTAGAGAACACCCAGTGGAACACGTACCGCGGTTAAGTGAAATTCTAAAAAACCTCATAAAGGTTTTCGAATTATAAAGGAAGAATATATGGCTTGTAGCCTAAATACGCCTGGAAATCGTATGTTTTCCGAGGTTATAAAAAGAATTTCCCACCCGATCTATTCGGGGTTAATAAAAATTTAAATCTTATGTGTTACTTTGTAAATCAAAGGGGTACTCTTACTAGTGAGTACCCCTTTTCCAATCTTACATAAAATGAAAGAAGGTTTGCTAATGAGTGATTTACCTATAGGTACTATCCAAACAATGGTAGTACTTCGAAAAATTGATACGGGTTATGTCCTGCAAAAAGATCTAGAAGAAGCATTGCTGCACCACAATGAAACGGAAACAGAGCTTGAAGTTGACCAAGAAGTAGAGGTCTTCCTTTACCAGGATAAAAAAGGAAACACGATAGCTACAACAAAACTCCCTTCTATTCAAATGGATGAGTATGGCTGGGCTGAAGTGGTAGAAGTGCTTGCTAATCTTGGAGCTTTCGTTAACATTGGTACAACAAAGGAAATACTTGTTTCCAAAGATGATCTCCCCCTGTTTGAATCCGTCTGGCCCGAAAAAGGAGACAAGCTTTTTGTTACACTTGGCAAAGACCAAAGAGACAGATTACTTGCCATCCCTGCAACAGAAGGTGTGATTGCTCGTGAAGTGGAGCTTGCTCCCGACGAATTGTTAAACCAACAGGTTTCGGGAACGGTGTATCATACAAGCAGAGAAGGAGCAGCTTTCCTAACAACTGAAGATTACCGTGGATTTATCCATTACACAGAACGAAAAACAGAGCCGCGCCTAGGTGAGTTTGTAACCGGTCGTGTTATTGAAGTAAGACCTGATGGCACATTAAATGTTTCGCTTCGCCCGTTAAAGCAAGATAGCATGGGCGAAGATGCGGATGCAATTATGGAGCGTCTTGAGCTAAGTGGTGGCGTCATTCCATTTGGTGATAAAAGTGATCCAGAAGATATTCGTGGAACCTTCCAAATAAGTAAAGCAGCATTTAAGCGGGCGCTTGGAAAGCTTATGAAAGAAGGAAAAGTTGAACAGCGTGACGGTAGTACGTATTTAAAATAATGTAGAAAATCCACCTAGCTCTATTGCAGGTGGATTTTATTATTCTAAGGCAAGTATTTCTTTAACTTTTCATCCCATCCAGTAAAAAGCATCACTGCGGTTATCGGCAGTGCTACTGTTACGAGGAAAGGTACTGATGTGGCATTAGAAGACCCGAGGAGGAAAGTAATTAACAGTAAGATCAACACGAATCCGATGTAATGCTTTAAGAATAGCTAGAAGGCAATTTTCTTCATCCCTATAGCCCCTCTTCCATTTAGTATCGGGATATCAAACTGGTTTTCTTCTATAAAAAAAACCGTAGAAAAGCATTGCTCCTCTACAGGTTCCTTGGTGCGATCATTTTCTATGCCTCTGCGTTTGCAGACGAATCTAGTATAGTTGTGATAAGGATGCCAGCTGCTGCTGCAAATAAGAATGCGATTCCCCATCCACCATAGCCTAGTCCCATAATGTCTGCTTTACCAGCAAGTGCGGCTAGCACGATAAATACCCCACCAGCAAGTGCAACAATAAAACTTGGGAAATATCCAATATATTTATCTTTTGATACCGCTTTAGAAATAAACAAACTAATCGCGACAAGGATTGCAGCCGTGACGCCTCCAATAGTTAGAACAGTTTCTATCATCTTTTCACCCCATGATTTATGTATAGTAAACTACTTACAGTCTACAAGTGAACAGTTGGAAAGTCAATTGCCGGAAAGATAGTCTAGTTAACTATCTTTCTTAATCATACACTACTCTTCCTACCTGTCCATCTTCTAAGCGAACCTTTATGCCATGTGGATGAAACGAGGATTTTGTTAATAAATCTTTTACAATCCCTGCGGTTCGATTTCCTGATCTTTGATCCTTCTTTAAAATGACCTCAACTTCAAGTCCTGGGTATATATTTTTACGATGTCTTCCATCTATTTGCATTTTAATAGCTCCTCCTACTGACTTCGCTCCATTATATAATAATTTTATTTAGAGAAAAAGGATTCTCCCCTTTTATGTCGAATATTAATAGGATAAAGGAGGGTCATCATGCAAACTTTTGAAAATTACACTTATGAGCGACCAGATATGCCAGCAGAAAAAGAGAAATTCAACGCGTTATTAAACAAATTCAAAGAAGCTTCTTCCTATAAGGAAGCTACAGAAGCGATCGAAGCAATTAATAAGAGAAGAAATACATTAGCTACCATGTTCAATCTTGTCTACATACGTGCTTCGATTGATACAAATGATGCTTACTATCAAAAAGAGCGGGACTTTTTTGACGAGGTAAGTCCAGAGATATCTGAAATGGCAACAGCTTTCTATAAAGAATTGGTCTCCTCCCCTTACCGAGAAGAGTTGGAAAACCAATGGGGTTCTCAGCTATTCCAAATTGCCGACTACCAAATTAAATCCTTCTCACCTGAAGTTATGAATCTATTGCAGGAGGAAAACAAACTATCATCCAGCTATTCCAAGCTTGTCGCATCTGCGGAAGTAGAATTCCAAGGTGGAACGTATACCTTAGCACAGCTGGGTCCTTTTGCAGAGCATAAAGATCGCGCTGTACGTAAAGAAGCAATGAATGCGAGTGCTGGTTTCTTTTCAGAACACGCCGATAAATTTGATGAGATTTATGACAAATTAGTAAAAGTACGTCACGAAATCGCGGTAAAATTAGGTTATAAGAACTTTGTTGAACTTGGCTATGTACGGATGCAGCGCATTGATTATAATGCAGAAATGGTAGACGTCTTCCGTAAACAAGTTCGAGATGTCATCGTACCACTTGCTTCTAAGCTTTATAAAAAGCAGGCCGAGCGAATCGGAGTAGATAAGCTGAAATTCTACGATGTTAATTTTGACTTTAAGACAGGGAATGCCACACCAAAAGGGTCTCCTGAATGGATCATCGAAAACGGGAAACAAATGTACAAGGAATTATCTGATGAAACCAATGAGTTTTTCCAATTCATGCTTGATCGTAATTTGATGGATCTAGAGGCGAAAAAAGGAAAAGAAGCTGGTGGATATTGTACCTTAATCGAGGACTACCAAGCACCATTTATCTTTGCTAATTTTAATGGCACATCTGGTGATATCGATGTCCTGACACATGAAGCAGGCCATGCATTCCAAGCGTATTCCAGCAGAAATATCGGAGTGCCAGAGTATTTGTTCCCAACATATGAATCAGCGGAAATCCACTCCATGAGCATGGAATTCTTTACATGGCCATGGATGGAGTTATTTTTCAAAGAGGATACGGAAAAATATAAATATGCACACCTGGCAAGTGGACTACACTTTATTCCATATGGTGTTGCTGTAGATGAATTCCAGCACCTTGTTTATGAGAACCCAGAGTGGACACCAGATGAGCGCAAGCAGGCTTGGAAAAAGCTAGAGGAAACATACCTTCCACACATTGACTATGATGGAAATGCTTATTTGGAAGCTGGTAGCTATTGGCAACGTCAAGGCCATATCTATGATGTTCCATTCTATTATATTGATTACACATTGGCACAAATTTGTGCATTCCAGTTCTGGAAAAAATCTAGAGAAGACCAAGAGAAGGCATGGGGAGATTACCTACATCTTTGTAAACTTGGTGGATCTAAATCTTTCCTTGGTCTCGTCGAAGCTGCCAACCTAAGATCACCATTTGAGCAAGGTACAGTGGAAGATACGGTGGCGGTTATCGAGGAATGGCTTGAAAGTGTGGACGATAAAGCGTTATAAGACACGAACATTATAAAATAGTTAAGCAAGAGCCGAATGGTTATTTTCTATCCATCCGGCTCTAGTTATTTTTGAAAAACCTATTAACGTACAGACAGCACGTAAAAAGCTTCCCCTTCCATATTTATTAATTCACCGTTCCTGTCATATTTACAGCTGGATTTTGCTTAACAAATTTCGTGAATACATAACGTACGATCGGTCCCATAATGATAAGCTGTAACGGTAACGCCATGATCAAATTCTTTAAAGCGATCGAAGCATAGCTTTCCCATAAGGATGTTTCACCTAAGCTGTCCATGACCGCCGCCGTTATTAACCCGTAAAGCGACATGCATAACACCATTCCAAGCACCATCAAGATAGTCATCGTTAAGATTTTATAAATGGGTTTGTCTTGTTTGATAGGTAGTGAAAATGCGATTTTCCGCGCAACAGGCCCCACAATAAATAAATCTGAACTAAATGCAACAATAAATCCTAATAGAAGATTTATAATAATTCCAGTCACGGGTATGACGCCAAACAATTCCTGTAAAAATAAATTATAAAAGGTCATCACAATAACCATCCCAGAACACATCATTAAACCAAAATAGAAGCTTTCTTTTTTTGTTGTCGGCATTCTTTCCTCATCCTTTCTCTATAAAATGTCTAGGTTCACGCTCCAGAAACGCTACGCTTTGCCAAGAACACTTCGTTATTATATAGGTTTTAAAATTTCTTCATAAGTGAACATTTTGTGACAGTTTTATATTACCAAGAGAAGTGATGTTTGCCTGTCTCATTCATAACGTATATCATTGGACAATTTCTCTAGAAGTGACCAATCTTGTATTTGAATAAAATGCCTGTCTTTTGTGATAATCTCCCTTTCAATAAGAGAATGAACTACTCGGTTAAGATGGCGATAGGTTGTACCAAGTAACCCGGCTATTTCTTGCAGATTTGTAGTCTTCAATTCTAAACCAAAGGGATGATCTGCATCAGCAGCTAGGGTGGACAAAAGATAACTCGCAAATCTATTTTCCACAGATGCTAATAAATTCACACGCGAAGCTGTCGTACAGGTTTGTAGCTTGTAAGCTACATGATCTAATAATAAGTGCAGAAGCTTCGGGTTGTCCTGTTCATACTTTTTTATATAGTCCCGTGGTAAGCCAATTAGCAGGCTTTTCTCCACTGCCTTGATCTGTGATTGAACAGATACGTTTCGAATGAGTTCAATGTCGCCAATAACAGAAAATGGCTGAACAAATCGCAAAAGCAGTGATTTTCCTGTAGCGACACTCGAGGTTACTTTCACTTTTCCATCCACTAAAAATAGTAGTGATTCCAGTTCTGTACCTTCATGCAAAATGACTTCATTAGCGTCATAATATTGGAGAGAAAACGGTGGTTTTTTTTCCAGGTCCACTATTTTGTCTAGCTCATATTTTTGTAAGGCTGTTTGCAGTAGCTTTTCGTCTTGAATATTTTTCATTGTAAACCCCTTTTCAGGACATATGTCCTTTCCATTATAATACAACCTGATATGATGGAAACATTAACATGATTATGGGGGAAAATTTTATGAAATATGTATTTGATTTGGATGGAACCATTTGCTTTAAGGGACAGCCTGTTTCAGAGACCCTTTTGGTTGCATTGGAGAAATTAGTAGAACAAGGGCATGAGGTGATTTTTGCTTCCGCAAGACCAATTCGAGATATTCTCCCCGTCTTACCTGTACGTTTTCATCACTACCCTATGGTCGGTGGTAATGGTTCGCTCGTTGCCAGAAACGGAGAAATCCTTTCAGCCGTGTCGTTTAGCGAAGAAACACTTGCTGAAATTCTAGCCATTATTAACATTAACCAGGTTAGTTACTTAATAGATGGAGAGTGGGATTACGCTTATACAGGACCTGCTAACCATTCCATCTTAAAAAATTTAGATACACAAAACCGTGCAGAAAACGTTCCTTTAAATCAGCTACTATCTATTGTAAAGATTTTATTGTTCGCGTCTGCAGATATAGAGACTATGGAAGAAAAGTTGAACTTGTTAGATGTGGTGGTTAACAAACATGGAAATGAAGGAATTTTAGATATTAGTCCTAGTGGTGTTAATAAGTGGCGTGGATTGCAACAGCTGGGACTAGAGGACGGGGAGTACATTGCATTTGGGAATGATGTGAATGACATTACGATGTTCCAACATGCTTTACATACCGTAATGGTTGGCGAAAATACGCAACTAGCCCCGTTTGCATCGGAAAGCCTGTTGGTGCCAGAGATCGAAAGCCTGTTGCCGAAAAAACTACAAGAATTAAGTGAGAAGCAGACATCGATAAAGTGAAACTTCAATCAGTGGGGGTTTTTATTCTTCCCCCACTGATTGTTAGTTGAACGAATCGGGGTGTTAGCGTCCGTTACTCCCACTTAAAACTAACTGTTTCACTTCATGTTTTGAAGTGGGAGTCTTACGGACGGTTGCTCCGGGATAAACATATAACCAATTCATGTAAATAAAGTTACTTTCTTTTATTCTTTGGGGATTATCACCGTAATTCACATTTAAAATCACACTAGAAAAAGCTTAGAGAAGTTTTTCCTCTAAGCTTTTTATAATTCGTTCCACTTTTAATTACAACAATACTTTATCACTCTTTTACTTCAATAAATTCAACATAAGTATCGTTATTTAATGCAGAAAATAGATTTTTAAAATGACTTACTGCATCCGTATTCGTCATTTCAAAATCAGCATCACTAATTTCTGCTGCGTACGTACTGAACTCTTTCTCACTTTCTTTAACTTTAAAGCTTAGTTTTAATATTTCATTGTCATTTTTAAAATGAAGCAAAAGTACATTGTCATTTAGTTCATATGTTCCCTCTCCGTTTTGAATAGAGCTCGTGAACGTATTTCCATCTAAAAATTCTACTGTCAAAAGAGACGCATATTTATCAGGATCATCAGCATCCCCCTCTGTTGACATGTTTGGATCCAGCGATGGATAACCAAGTTTAAAGGTTTTTCCAGCTAATTCGTCGTTACCGTTACAAGCTGAAAGTAAAAGTACAAGAAAGAGTGATATTAAAATGAATCGCTTTTTCATCATGATCGCCCCATTTTTCTTAATATACAAAATAGTTTTATTGCTTTATATACGAACGAAAACAGGAGAAAGTTTCACTCTATTGAACATTAGTTAAAAGAATAAGTAAAAATGTGATTTAGTTTCTCTACCTCTCCAGTATAATCGTTATGTTGGAATTGGAGATGTTTAATTTCCTCACCTATATGAAAAACTATGGTAGAATTTCCTATATAAAGTAAAACTTTAATCAGTGGGGATTTTCATTCTTCCCCCAATGATTGTTAGTTGAACGAATCGGGTTGTTAGCGTCCGTTTATTCACACTTAAAACATCTCTGTTTTACCTAGGAGTTTTACGGACGGTTGCACCGAGATAAACATGTATAGAAGAAGGAGAGCCAGATGACATATAAACTATTATTCCTCGATATCGATGGAACCATTTTAAAACCAGATCACACATACAGTGCATCTACTAAAGAAGCAATTGCAGAAGTAAAAAAACAAGGGGTGGAAGTATTTCTGGCAACAGGAAGACCACTCCATGAAGTAAGAGAGCTTGCAGAAGAATTAGACGTACAATCTTTTGTTGGGTATAACGGTGCTTTTGGAATATACCAAGATGAAATTATCATCAATGAACCTTTAAAAGAAAGTACAATAAAGGAATTCATTAGACTAGCAAAAGAGCATAATCATGAGCTTGTTTGCTATACGTCCGAGAAAAATTACTTTACATCTTTAACCCATCCAAAGGTGCAGCAATTCATCGATATTTTTAATTTGAAATGGAATGAAGCTCTAACAGAAGACGTAGTAAGTGGCATCCTTGGTGCTACGGTCATGAATTTGAAACCTGAAGATGTAGCATTATATGAGGAAGAAGCAGATATCCACTTGTCCCAAGTTAATGTGGAAGAAGTTAAGCATGGCTATGATATTATTCGAAAAAGTGTTAACAAAGGTGTTGCAGTACAACGTATTATGGACCGCTTAAATATAAAAAAAGAACAGACCATTGCATTTGGGGATGGGATGAACGATAAAGAAATGCTCCAAGCGGTTGGTGAAGGTTTCGCAATGGGAAATTGTGCGCCAGAACTTCTACCCTATTCGAAACATCAAACTACCACGGTAACGGAATCAGGAATTGCAAACGGACTAAAACAACTTGGATTGCTGAAATAACAAAACGGGGCTGTGTCATCATTGACACTCGCCCCGTTTTACTTTTCTATAGCAGAAAACCACCATATATCAGTGCCCCAGCAATAACAAATGCCGGATGAACTTTAAGTCGTTCGATCAGGATATAGCTAGCTCCAGTCAAAAATACAGTCTGCCAAATGCCGACTCCTTCATACGATTCGAAGAAAAAACGCCAAGCCATGACCCCTAGTAAAATCGCGATAACTGGTCTCACAAATAAGGTAAGCCTTTTTACCTTTGGGGAATCCTTGTATTTAAAAAGGATGCGCAATAGTAGGATCATTAAAATTAGTGATGGTGCAACAGCTGCAAAAACGCCCACTACGGCACCTAGTATCCCCCCTACATCATAGCCAATATAGCCGGCAAGTTTCGTAGCAATCGGCCCTGGTAATGCATTCGCAAGGGCGAGCATTTCACTGAATTCCTGAACACTCATCCATGCAAAACGACCGACCACTTCATTTTCAACGAGTGGAATAGATGCAGGTCCGCCACCATACCCTAGGATACCTGGTATGAAAAAGGCAATAAAAATTTCCCAGTAGATCATGAAGGATCACGCTCCTTCGCACCACTGTTTTGTTTCGGTTTATCTTTTATAAGCAAGGCAATTGCAAGCAGGCAGGCAATGATAATACCAGGGTGCAAGCCAACGACCTGAATAAGTACAAATAGGATAACTACCATGATCGCCGTTTTCACCCAACCCAGCCCACTGCCTGATTTCGCAATAAACTGCCAGGTGAGAACTGCTAGCATCATACCTACAACAGGGATGACCGCTGCTGTCATTCCCTGCACCCAATCATAGCCTTTAATGGAGGAAAGCGAGCCAAGTAATATGATCATGAGAATAATCGTCGGCACTATAGTCGCCACCACTGCATTTAGCATGCCCCAAACTCCTGATACCCGGTAGCCAATATAGCCTGCCAATTTTGTAGCAATTGGTCCAGGTAGTGTATTTCCCAATGCAAGCAGATCACCAAACTCTTCATTATCCATCCACTTATATTTCTCAATTACTTCCTTTTGGATTAAGGGAATGGAAGCAGGTCCGCCACCATACCCAAGAATCCCCACTCGAAAGAAAGCTATAAATAAATTCCAATGTGTTTTCATACGTCACGAACCTTTTCAACATAATAAAGTTACGTTTCTCTTTTGTCAGGCCTGGTTTACTCCCAGTCCCTTTCGCATTTTATGCTTACCAGGCGGAAACACTGCCGTCTGTACGTGATTCTGTACCGCCGATTAAAATACCGGTCTCCGGATCACGCCAAATGATTTGCCCTCTTCCAAAGCTATTTGGCTCAAGCTGTATGTGTATTCTGTGTCCCTTATCTGCCAGCCCTTGTGCGAGATGGTGCGGGAAGCGATTTTCGACCTCCACTTGCTTTTCCTTTAACCACTGCCAACGAGGTGCGTCCAAGGCTGCCTGTGGGTTCAAATTAAAGTCAATGGTATTCATCATCACTTGCACATGGCCCTGTGGCTGCATAAATCCACCCATAACACCGAATGGTCCAACAGGCGAATCATCCTTCGTTAGGAAGCCTGGAATAATTGTGTGGTACGTGCGTTTTCCACCTGCCAATGCATTTACATGGTCAGGGTCCATGGAAAAATTATGCCCGCGATTTTGCAGTGCTATTCCCGTTCCTGGTACCACAAGGCCGGAACCAAAGCCCATATAATTACTTTGTATAAAGGAAACCATATTTCCTTCCGCATCTGCTGTTGCTAAGTAAACAGTACCGCTACTGTTCGGCTCCCCCGCTTCAGGTAACAGTGCTTTATCTGTAATGAGCTTCCTGCGTGTTTCCGCATAAGCTTCACTTAGAATGTCTGCTGTAGTATGTTGCATAGCATCCTCTTCTGTCACATGTTTTTGACCATCAGTAAAAGCCAATTTGATTGCTTCAATTTGTTTGTGATATGTATCTACAGATTCTTTTTCGTTAAAGGTAAAACCTTTAAGTATATTTAGTGCTTGCAGGGCAATAATTCCCTGGCCATTTGGTGGGATTTCCCATACATCATAGCCTCGATAATTCACTCGAATTGGATCTACCCAATCTGGTTTATATGCAGCTAGGTCGTCTGCTGTTAAAAAGCCTCCATTTTCCTCAGAAAAAGCTGCAATTTTCTCGGCAAGCTCTCCCTTGTAAAAAGATGCACCTTTAGTTTCTGCAATCGCACGAAGCGTTTGGGCGTGATCAGGTGAAGACCAGATCTCTCCTATTTTTGGAGCACGGCCTTTAGGCGCAAAAGTTTTGAACCAGTTCTCAAATACTTCATCCGTTAATCTTTCTTTAAAAACTTCATATCCACGGGCCCAAAACTTTCCTAAAGTTGGCGATATTGGAAAGCCTTCTTCAGCGTACGTGATGGCTGGTTCTAGAACCTCGGTTAAAGGTAGCTTACCAAATCGCTCTGATAGCTCTGCCCATGCGCCTGGAGCACCAGGTACTGTAACAGGAATCCAACCATGTGTAGGGACTGTTTCATGCCCCTTCTCTTTTACTGCATCAATTGAAATATTTTGTGGCGAACGCCCACTGGCATTCAGTCCGTGTAGCTTCCCTTTTGTCCAAACAAGGGCAAATGCATCTCCGCCTATTCCGTTTGAAGTAGGTTCTACAACAGTGAGACATGCTGCAGTGGCAATTGCTGCATCAATGGCATTACCGCCTTTTTTTAATATTTCTAATCCAGCCTGTGAAGCAAGAGGCTGTGATGTTGCCACCATTCCGTTCTTTGCATATGTCGCATGCCTTGTAACAGGATACGGGTAGGATGGGTTTGTGAATGAATCCATTTTTTTCGCTCCTTCGTTGTCTGAATTATAAAAACATCATACGTAATGTACAGCGATTTGTCAACACAATAAGAAGGTGATAATATGGTTATACTTACATTTAGATTTATGATTTTGACATATACTTTCATAATGTGATGCAATGGAGGTTCAATGATGAAACATGATGATATTGATAGAAAGCTTTTGGAGGAACTAACTGAAGACGGCAGGTTATCCTATGTCGAACTGGCAGAAAAGGTCGGCCTCTCCCGTGTAGCTGTTAAGGACCGTATTCAAAATTTGAAAGACAAAGGCGTCATTGAAAAATTTACTGTCGTCATAAACTCAGAAAAATTTGGTAAGAACGTTTCTGCCTTCTTTGAAGTAGATGTGGAGCCCAAACAGCTGCAGCAAGTCGCACAAAATCTAGCGGATAATCCACACGTTGCAAGCATTTACCAAATGACTGGGCCTAGCACCTTACACATGCACGTCCTAGTGGAAGACTTTCAAAAGTTAGAAGTGTTTATTAATGAAGAGCTATACGCCGTTACAGGCATTACCCGGGTTGAGAGCTCTGTTATCTTGAAGCGATTTAAGAGCCGAACTGGGTTTAAGCTTTAGAGTTGGTGGAGTTGATGCTCGAGAATGGTGCGGGCGCGACTTTCTCTGGCTAGCGCGCGACTTTCCTTGCTGGCGCGCAACTTTTCATGCCTCTCGCGCGACTTTCCTTGCTGGCGCGCGACTTTTCATGCCTCTCGCGCGACTTCCCTGGCTGGCGCGCGACTTTTCATGGCTGACGCGCGACTTTCTTGTACTGGTGCGCGACTTGGCTTCGCTCTCAC
>NZ_JAIFZM010000011.1 GCF_022095695.1 Oceanobacillus jordanicus | reverse complement strand
GTGGAGCTGACGGATACTAATAGATCGAGGACTTAACTAACATTTTTCTTGATTCGTTGTTTACTCTTATTTAGTTTTTAGGGTATAAGTACACCTAAAGATTCGGTTTCAAACCGAGGTCTGGTAGCAATTGCGGAGAGGTCACACCTGTTCTCATGCCGAACACAGAAGTTAAGTTCTCCAGCGCCGATGGTAGTTGGGGCTTTGCCCCTGCAAGAGTAGGACGCCGCCAGGCAAATGGAAAAAGGTTATGCATTTTGTATGCATAACCTTTTTTGTATAGAAATAATAAACATGCCATAATGGCACGTTTATTATTAGCTCATTCCATACGGACCGAGCTGTTCCGTATTCTCTCCGTCCTGTATTTTGCTATTTCCACTCATCTGAGTAACCAATGGGACCATTTTTTCTATGGTTTGATTGAAGTTTTGGTTATTCTTCGTCATCGTATAATACGTTGCAGCTCCTACTCCGACGGAAGCTAATATAGGTAACCACATTCCATTTTTCTGCATGTCTAACCATCCTTTCCTTGAAGCAGATTTTTTGTCAGACATGCTTAGGTTGAACGTAATACAGTAAGTCATACAAGGTAGCTAATACCAATAATATTAATCTGCAGCATTACTTCCCGCAAGTCTTCCTGTTACTAATGCTGAGGTAATATTATACCCACCAGTATAACCATGAATATCTAATATTTCTCCACAAAAGAATAACCCATTCATTAACTTAGATTGCATAGTATTAGGGATAATCTCTTTAATGGAGACACCACCTCCTGTAACAAATGCTTTTTCAAGGGGCAAGGATCCCTGTACATTAAATGTAAAGTTTTTCATGTCGGCTATAATACTGCGAATTCCGTCATGAGATATATTTGCTCCATTTTGTTCAGGTGAAATCCCGTTAGCTTGTAAAAGATAATCCAAAAAGCGTTCTGGCACTAACCCTTTTAAAATTGTTTTTATAGAACGCTTTGGATGTTCTTTCATTGCCTTCAACGTTTCCTCTAATAAAACATGCTCTTTAGTGGAAGGAATGGCGTCCAAGTGCATTGCCACTTGATCATGACCCTTCATGAGTTCTTTTACAACAAATTGAGAACAACGAAGAACAGCAGGTCCCGAAACACCAAAATGGGTGAAAAGCATGTCCATCTGGTGTGTTATAATTGGCTTGCTTTTTTTGTTAAGTACAGAGAGCGATATATCCCGCAGCGACAAACCTTGCAAAGCTTTCTCTTGGATAAATCTTTCATTTGAAGTTAAAGCAACTTCTGTTGGATAAAGCTCTGTAATGGTATGTCCAGCTTTTTTTGCCCAGGCATAACCGTCGCCTGTCGAGCCTGTATGGGGCACTGCTTTTCCTCCAACTGCAATTACAACAGAACTTGTTGGAAAAGCTTGTTTGTCTTTCAAAATAACTTGATGTGGTTCTTCATAAGAAAAATGCACTGCTTCGACTTCAGTTTCTAACTTAACGTTTACCTTTAATTCATCTAGCTTATTTATTAATGCATTTACAACTGTTTTTGCAGAATTGGAAACAGGAAACATTCGACCATGGTCTTCTTCCTTGAGTTCTACTCCTAGTTCTTCAAAAAAAGAGATAATATCATAATTATTAAAGACAGAAAATGCACTATATAAAAACCTACCGTTACCGGGGATGTGCTTAATGACTTCATCTTCTGGCAGACGATTTGTCACATTGCAACGTCCTCCACCAGAAATTGCTAATTTTTTACCTAATTTATTTCCTTTTTCAATAAGCATGGTCTTGGCACCCTTTTCAGCAGCCGCTATCGCAGCCATTAAACCTGAAGGGCCTCCACCAATTACAATTACATCATATTTCAATTTCTTCATTCCTTTCCTATGTATCATACCACTGGTATAATGTGATCTCAACGTTCAAGGGGGCGTCTAAAAGGTATTTCAATTGATGACTTCTTGAAATTCTTGAAGGAATAAAAATTATCGTTATTAGAAACCTGTCTATTTATGATAAAATAGCAGATAGAATAGAAATTAGATGCAGGTGAAAAAATGTCGAATATAATCAGAGGCACCATGTTATTAACAGGTGCTTCCTTTTTATCAAAACTCCTTGGCATGCTTTATGTTATTCCATTTAATGCCTTGGTCGGAGAGACGGGAGGCGCGCTTTTTCAATTTGCGTACATTCCCTATAGTATATTTATTAGTATTTCAACTATTGGCGTCCCTTTAGCCGTTTCAAAGTTTGTGGCGAAGTATAATTCTGTAGGTGACTACGAAACAGGAATGAGGATGTTTAAAACAGGTATGACTATGATGGCGGTGACAGGACTGCTCTCTTTCCTGGCACTGTTTTTTAGTGCGGAATTACTTGCCGAACAAATGATTACCAGTAAGGATCCAGGAAGTATTTCCGTAGCTGATGTAACATTTGTAATTCGTATGGTGAGTGTAGCGTTGATCGTAATACCTGCAATGAGTATAGTGAGAGGGTTCTTTCAGGGGAATAATTCTATGGGCCCTACTGCGATCTCCCAGGTAGTTGAACAAATCGTTCGTATTGTCGTTTTGCTAGGTGGCGCGTTTGTAATTATGAAATTTTTAAATGGCTCCATTACGACAGCGGTTGGTTTTGCGACATTCGCTGCCTTTATTGGGGCTATAGCGTCCTGTATTGTTTTATATATATACTGGCGAAAACGAAAGTCACACTTTACAAGGCAAATGGAACAGCAGAAGTTTACGTACGATATATCGACAAAAAAACTATTAGCGGAGTTGTTTCGTTATGCAGGGCCGTTTGTGCTAGTTGGTTTAGCTATTCCATTGTATCAACTAGTTGACTCCTTTACCTTTGAACGGGCTATGGTTGCATCGGGGAGGCAAGATATATGGGAATTTTCTTTTGCTGTTATTAGCAATTATGGCCATAAACTTGTCATTATCCCGATAACATTGGCAACAGGGTTATCGCTTGCGATTATTCCTGCAATGACCAAGTCATTCACGCAAGGAAATACAGAGTTGCTTACAAAACAGATTAATCAAACCCTACAAATCGTATTGGTGCTTGTTGTTCCAGCTATTATTGGACTATCCTTGCTATCCGGCGAAGCTTATGGTTCTTTATTTGGTGCAATGAAACGGATTGATGTATCTGGCCCCTTGTTAGGGCTTTATGCACCTGTTGCTTTGTTTTTTGCATTGTACAGTGTATCTTCTGCTATATTGCAAAGTGTAAATCAACAGAATTATGCTGTAATCAGTTTGCTTATAGGGTTACTAGTGAAAATCCTGTTTAATATTCAGCTTATTCATATGTTTGGTGCTAAAGGAGCAATTATCGGTACAGCACTTGCTGCAATAATTGCAGTTGCACTTAATTTATATCGAATTAAAACATCCATCAATTTTTCCTTTAAACAAACATTCAAGCGAACGTTGCTTATTCTAATATTTGTCATCTTTATGGCAATCACGATATGGATAACCAAGTTTGTAGGAGGAATGTTTATACCTTATGAGGAAACGCGGACAGGTGCTACGATTATGCTAGCCTTAGCTGTCCTAACTGGTGGTACTGTTTATATGTGGTTTGCTTACCACTCTACATTACTTGAACGCGTGCTGGGAAACCGGATTCGTTTCCTGGATCGAATTTTTAGTAGATAGGAGAGACAAGGATGCGAGTTGATAAGTTACTGGCGAATAGTGGTTATGGCAGTCGTAAAGAAGTGAAAAGTCTATTAAAAGGGAAACAAATAACACTCAACGGCATAGTCATAAAAGATGGAAGCACCCATGTAAATCCAGATACTGACAATGTTGGAGTGAATAACAAGAAAGTAAGTTACGAAAAATATATCTATCTTATGATGAACAAGCCACAGGGATGCCTTTCTGCTACAAAGGATGCTCGGGATAAAACGGTGATAGACCTATTGGGTGACGAAGAAAAGACCTACCAGCCTTTCCCCGTAGGGCGTCTCGATAAAGACACAGAAGGGTTGCTGCTTCTTACGAATGATGGACAGCTAGCACATGAGCTGACTTCTCCAAAAAAGGATGTTAAAAAGCGCTACTATGCCAAAATTAATGGGGAAGTCCTTAATAGCCATGTAAAACTGTTCCAAGAAGGGCTCGTGTTAAAGGATGGGTACCATGCAAAGCCGGCTTGGTTGGAAATAATACAGTCAGGGAATACATCAGAGATAATCGTTACCGTAACAGAAGGAAAATATCATCAAGTGAAGCGTATGTTTGAAGCAGTAGATCGAAAGGTTCTCTACTTGAAACGTTTAGAAATGGGAGAGTTACAATTGGACAAGTCCCTTTCACTTGGTGCGTATCGACCACTTACAGAACAGGAAAAAGCGTATTGTTTCTCCATTAAACGTAAATAGAGGTGTTAACATGGGTAATCATTATTTTATCGCTGTTCCATTACCTGATCGTATCAAACAGGATTTATCGCAACTTCAGGAAAAACTAAAGAGAAATCTTACGTATAAGCAATGGCCAATCGCGGAAGATTTTCATATAACATTAAAGTTCTTTGGTGATTTACCCGATAATAAAGTACATCAACTAAAGGAACGCTTGCCTGAGATTCAAGAACAATTGGTATTTTCATTAAATGTTGGGAATATAGGTTTTTTTGGCGATTTAAGAAGACCACGGGTACTATGGGCAGGAGTAGAAAAAACGGAACACCTTCAGAGTCTTTATTCATCTGTAGAAGATATCGCTTCAGATTGCGGCATTGTTAGAGAGAATAGACCATATCGTCCTCATATCACCATAGCTAAAAACTGGATAGGTGAAGCAAAGAGAGAACAAATAGTACAACTGGATCACATGCACAATGAACAACAAACAATGAAGGTGGATAGAATAGTGCTCTATCAAATTTTTCCACAAAAGCGACCGAAGTACCATCCGGTTGCCACTTTTGAACTAAAGGGAGATGGTGATACTGGCTCAGCTGATTAAGTTACAGGATTATATAACGCGTTATGAGTGGGATACATATCGATATCCCAGTCAATATATAAGATTAAAGCAGGATAATTGGAAAAAATTATATGATCGTTGGTTAAACCCAACTGAAGAGCCCGAAAACTCGGTACTTGAGGACACGGATAGTTCTAGAATATCCAAATTAAAATCCTTTCTAAAAAAGGATGCTATCACATCAGAAGAAGTAGAACCAGAACCAGAAGAGATACTTCCCAATACTGAGGCTGAGCTCAAGCAATATTTTTTAGATCAGCTATTTGATTTTCAGCTGAAATGGGCGACATCTACAGTGACGGAGCGTTCTGTCATGCACAAGAAATATCAAGACGACTCGTTATTGAAATTCTTCCTGCAACGTTTTCCAGACTCTTATTTGCTCCTTTACTTTCCAATATTTTCAATAAAAAAAGCCCCTGTGGATGGCGAGATTCTTCTCATTGGACCATTAGGGATTGAGATAATATATATAGCAGAAACGGAAGAAGGAGCATCCTTTATTGCTGGTGAAGAAAGGACTTGGACGATCCAGGGAGAAAAAGAAAGTAGAAAGATGCTAAATCCGTTGATTGCATTAAAACGAACGGAACAAATCGTCCGAAGTATTTTACGCACGAAAGACATAGAGTTCCCAGTGCATAAAACAGTTCTTTCCAGAACCAACTTAATTATTAACCATTATGAGCCCTATCAAACAAGGATGATTGATAAACGTTCCTTCGAAGAATGGTTCCAAGAGAAACGTAGCTCTTCTTCCCCACTGAAGAGTAGTCAACTTAAGGCTGCGGGCACATTATTAATACATTGTCAGACCACTTCTGTAAAACGACCTGAATGGGATGAAGAAGCGATAACCTTTACATTTGCTGATGATGAAAAGAAATAAAATTTTAAAGTTGTATTTTTAATTCAATCCCTATAAAATAAGTAGTTGAATGCTATTTTTTGAAAGATGTGAGGAATATATGGTGAACTGGCTGAAGCAAGTTCTAGGAAAAGGCTGGGAAGTAACTCCAGCTGGTGGGCTAACTGGCGATGCATATTTAGCAACAAAAGAAAACAGGCGGTTGTTTCTTAAGCGAAACTCTTCACCTTTTTTAGCTGTACTATCAGCAGAAGGGATCGTCCCAAAATTGATTTGGACCAAGCGTATGGAGAACGGTGATGTCATCACAGCCCAGGAATGGCTGGATGGGAGAGAATTAAAACCTGCTGAGATGCAGCGTTACCAGGTAGCTGAGTTACTACGTAAGATACATGATTCCTCTGAATTACTCCATATGTTAATGCGGATTGGTAAAAAACCCGTCACTTCTGATGAAGGGTTTCTTTATATAACTGGTAGACTGCAACAGTTGGGAATTGCTGAAAAGCATGCTTCCGTTGCTACAGCAATGTCATATTTGGAACAAATGCTCCCTGTTACGAGACATCAACAGCAGGTTGTTTGTCATGGGGACTTAAATCACAACAATATTCTTTTAACCAACGAAGGTCATCTGTATTTAATCGATTGGGATAACGCAATGATTGCCGATCCTGTAATAGATTATGGGATGGTACTTAAATGGTATATTCCTCAGGCAGAGTGGGATGACTGGCTATACCAGTATGGTATATCAATGGACAAAGAGCTTGTAGAGAGAATGTTTTGGTATTTGCTTGTTGATGCATTACATTACGTATGTTGGCATAGTGAGCGAAACGAGTTCGACAAAGTTACAGAAAGACTGCGCAATCTTGATGAATTAAATAGCTATATTAAAACATCTATCTTGCTGTGAATTGATTAATTGCACCAATCCATTGTTCAATATTGTCTCGATTCGCAGTGATATGCTCAGGAACGTTAGGTGTATTTTCACCCTGCGCGCCATAATTATATATATCGGGTAAAAGTTGAACTAGTTGGGTATCTGTAATACGATTATCTGATAGCATTGACTGGACAAGTCTCTTTATTTGCTGATATTCTGATACATTTCCGCAACATTCTCCTGATTGCTCATCCAGTAAATCCAATAGAAGTACTAATTGATGATTGGTTGTTAAAGACATGTTCGATCACCTCTTATCTTATTTTCAGCATTTTTATTAATAATATACACACATTATAAACAGAGAAAGGTGCTATATATGCGTCAACGACACAAACCGTGGGCAGATACATTTTTACAAGAGAATAATCATCTAGTTGTACCACAAGCACAGCAATATAAAGGGAGATGGAAAGAACTATTTGGTAACAATAACCCTGTGCATGTTGAAATTGGCACGGGAAAAGGACAATTTCTAGTTGGGATGGCTCAGCAGCATCCTGATATCAATTTTATCGGGATAGAATTAGCTAAAAGTATAGTGGTAACAGCAGCACAAAAGGTATTGGATGCCGAGCACAAGAATATTCTATTACTAAATGAAAATGCTGCTGATTTCCGGGAAATTTTTGCTGATGGAGAAATTGCCTGTATTTATCTCAATTTTTCTGATCCATGGCCAAAAAACCGCCATGCTAAAAGAAGATTGACATATCAAAGTTTTTTAGAGCAATATCAAGAAGTTCTTGCAAGTAAGGGAGAAATCATTTTTAAAACAGATAATCGTGGTCTCTTTGAATATTCCCTTGTTAGTTTCTCCCAATTTGGTATGCTATTAAATGAAGTGAATCTTGATTTACATGCCATAGATGACCCTTTGAATGTGATGACAGAGTACGAAGAAAAGTTTTCAGCAAAAGGGCAACCAATATATCGATGCCGGGCGTTTTTCCCAGGCACTTAAGAACCTCCTAGTAGGTTCTTTTTAAATGAATAAAAATGGTAACGCTTGCAGTAATTTCGAAGCTTTTGCTACACTAAATACAGTATGGAAAGGGGAAAGGGTTATGGAGAAATTACAAGTAGGTAGAGCCACATTGACCTGGTTACGGGGCGGTGTTACGTATATGGACGGTGGAGCAATGTTCGGAGTTGTACCAAAGGCGTTATGGAGTAAAAAGTATCCAGTTAATGACAATAATCAGATAGAGCTGCGAACAGATCCAATTTTACTGCAAATTGACGATAAAAACCTTTTAATTGATAGTGGGGTTGGCATTGGAAAATTTACAGATAAGCAAAAACGAAACTATGGGGTGCTTGAAGAATCTTTCATAGAACAGTCTCTTGAAGAACTCGGCTTAACCGTTGCGGACATCGATGGGGTTCTCATGACACATATGCACTTTGATCATGCCTGTGGATTAACAGTAAAAGAAGGGGACACCTATCAATCTGTTTTTAAAAATGCAGTTATTTATACGACTGAAACAGAGTGGGCAGAAATGCGTAATCCTAATATTAGGTCTGTTAACACGTATTGGAAACAAAACTGGGAGGCCATCAAAGAACAAGTTCAGCCTTTCTCTAAACAAATGGAAATTGTGGATGGGTTACGTATGATACATACAGGTGGACATAGTGACGGTCATGCAATTGTGTATTTCCAAGACGGGGATGACAGCTTTTTACACATGGCAGATATTATGCCGACTCATGCACATCAAAACAAGCTCTGGGCACTTGCCTATGATGACTATCCTGTCACAAGTGTACATGAAAAAGAGAAATGGATGGCTACTGGGTATGCCAATAGGACGTGGTACACGTTCTATCATGATGCATTCTACAGAGCAATAAAGTATAACGAAGACGGCGAAAAGATTGATAGTGTAGAGAAACAACAATATACAGAGATTTAAATAAAAAAACCAGACTTAGTAAAGTGTCTGGTTTTTTTATTGTTTTTAGGCAGTTTGCGTGGCGCCTAGAACAGCTCCAGTATCGACGTCAACATGGAATTCATATTGCTTATTTTCTCCGTCAATGGTACGTGTTACCCCACCACGGTAAGCATTATAAAGCAATCCATCTTTTTCTATTTCCTCTGGTTTCATGTAAATCCAGGATCCGCTTATAGGTCCTTGCTTCTTAAATGTTTCTTTTGCATGTTTCAGTGCTTTTTCAGGTGTGACACTTTGATAGTTATCGAATTGTTGTTTCGCCATATAGCCGACTACTGCACCGATTCCGGCGGCAAAGACTACTCGTTTTATACTCATTCTTCATCACCTCATGCTAAATTTTGTTTGTTAATCTCGTATATTATTTTCACTTAATAGTATAACTTATCCAATTAAAAATAGAAAATAATAAAATTCATTAAGTGAAAACTTCACTAAATAGCGATTTTTTTAACCCAAGCGTAAGGATAACTAACGGCCAATCACAGAACCCATGTATCTTGGTCGTTTTCTTCCCTGCTTCCCTTCTTATTTTTGCTCCAATTTCTTGTTCCGTAAGAACTATTAGTAGTTTTACGGTGGATAAAAGTGAATAGTGGAAAGAGAACGACACTTTCCGGTATACTAATAATATTACATACTTGAAGGTGGGATAAGATGAAGCAGGATACATTGGAGCTTTTTAGAAACTTGACTGAATTACAAGGGGCACCAGGAAATGAGCATGCCGTAAGGTCTTTTATGAAACAAGAGCTAACAAAATATGCGGATGAAATTATACAAGACAACCTTGGTGGTGTCTTTGGTGTGAAAAAGGGAGACGAAAACGGACCTAAAGTAATGGTAGCAGGTCACATGGACGAAGTTGGTTTCATGGTTACACAGATTACGAAAAACGGTATGATACGGTTCCAAACACTTGGTGGCTGGTGGAGCCAGGTTCTTCTTGCACAACGGGTGCAAGTGATGACAGAAAATGGCCCAGTTGTGGGTGTGATTGGATCCATTCCGCCACATAATTTAACTGATGCGCAACGTCAAAAGCCGATGGAAATTAAAAACATGCTTATTGATATTGGAGCAGATGATAGGGAAGATGCCGAGAAAATAGGGATAAAGCCAGGACAGCAAATTGTTCCATTAACCCCGTTTACTCCTATGGCAAATGAAAAGAAGATACTGGCCAAGGCTTGGGATAATCGTTATGGTTGCGGGCTATCTATTGAATTATTAAAAGAACTGCAAGGTGAAAAACTACCGAACCAACTTTTCTCAGGGGCTACCGTTCAAGAAGAAGTTGGACTGCGTGGTGCACAAGTAGCTGCTAATATGATTAAGCCAGACATTTTTTACGCATTGGACGCGTCACCTGCAAACGATGCTTCTGGTGATAAAGAGGAATTTGGTCAGCTTGGTCAAGGGGCGCTCTTACGCATTTTTGATCGTTCTATGATTACCCACCAAGGAATGAAAGACTTTGTTCTTGATACAGCAGAATCTAATAATATACCTTATCAGTATTTCATTTCCCAAGGGGGAACAGATGCTGGACGTGTTCATCTATCCAATAATGGAGTCCCTTCGGCAGTCGTAGGGATATGCTCTCGTTATATTCATACATCTGCTTCCATTATCCACGTAGATGATTACGCAGCAGCAAAAGAATTGATTGTAAAATTAGTAAAACAAACAGATGCTAATATGGTAGAACAGATCAGAAAGGCTTAATTTTTCAATGTGCTTGATCTGATAAAGTATATCTAGTCTAATAAAATTCTTTGTTCCAGACTTTTTTGCAGACATGCTATGATATGTTGCGAGAAAGTCTGGAGTTTTTATTTTTAGAAGAGGTGAAAAGATGAATATAGTAGTAGGGTCCAAAAATCCAACAAAAGTAGAAGCGGCTCGAGCAGTGTTTACTTCCGATAGCATTGTCTCATTTGATGCTCCTTCTAATGTTTCCCCACAACCAATAACAGACGAAGAAACGAGAGAAGGGGCAATAAACAGGGCGAAACAATGTGCAAGCAATGATGAAGCAGACCTCGGCATTGGTCTTGAAGGCGGCGTGATGGAAGTGGATGGGGAGCTCTTCTTATGTAATTGGGGTGCGCTTGTCACAAAAGATGAAAAGATCTATACAGCTAGCGGTGCCCGTATCGCTTTACCAAGAGAGTTCGCTAAAGAACTTCATTCTGGCAAGGAACTAGGAAGTTTAATGGATGTTTATGCTCAAAGAGAAGGGGTCAGTAAAAAAGAAGGTGCTGTAGGTATTTTTACAAATGATCTTGTAAGTCGACAGGCGATGTTTGAACATGTATTAACATTACTAAAAGGCCAGTGGAGATTTTGGAACAAATAAAAAGCAGCGGAGTCGCTGCTTTTTTCTATGCATAGATATAGACTAGTACTTCTAGTGCTTGATCAATTGTCTCAACGGTTACGTTTGCTTTATTACTTAACTCTTTTAATGGGTGTATTAAGGAATCTGGTCTCACAATAATGGTGGGTTTGTTTAGTGCTATAGCAGTGCTTGCATCCATAGCTGTATTCCATTGCTTGTATTGCTCTCCAAATAAAGCAATGACAACATCTGCTCTATTCATTAACACTTCTGTCCGCAGATTATTGACACTTGAAGCAGCATCGTCCTTGTATAGATTACTAGGTTGTTTACCGAGAATTTGTTCCCCTATGTTGTCTGAATGCTCATGGCTTGTTTGCGGGGAGACAAAATGGAGGGGGAGCTTCTTTTCCTCCGCTTTTTGTTTTAGTTCGTTTCGCCAGTCATCGTGGATTTGTCCTGCTAAATAAACGGTTAGTTCCATCATATTCCTCCTCTATCCTTTTTTATCCCGGAGCAATCGTCCGTATGTCTCCCACTTCAAAACATGAAGTGAAACCGTTAGTTTTTAGTGGAGTAAACGGACGCTAACACCCCGATTCGTTCAACTAACAATCAGCGGGGAAGAACGAAGAACACCACTGATTGAAGCTTCACTTTATATCGTATCGAAAATGACAGCACTTGCAAAGAAATTAGACTTCCGTAGTAAAAGACACTACACTTTTGTTCCATTCGTTTTCATAGTACAATATTTTGGATTGTACATGACATAGTAGGAGTAAGATAATAGAAATTTGTTTAAGCAAGGATAGCCTTGATAATTGAATCTAACACAAAAGAAAGATATGATATGAAAGGGAGTTGATACAAATGAAAAATCTTGAAACAATTGAACAATTTAATGAATGGAAAAATAATGAAAATGTTATAATGTATTTTACTGCAGGCTGGTGTCCCGATTGTGTTGTTATTGAGCCGGTACTGCCAGAAATAGAGGAAGAATTTCCATCCTTTACGTTTATAAAAATAAACCGAGACAATTTTATTGAAATCTGCCAAGAACATGATGTATATGGAATACCAAGCTTTCTTGCATTTTCGAATGGCAAGGAAACAGGGAGATTTGTCAGCAAGGATCGAAAAACGAAAGAAGAGATAGTGGAATTTATACAGGGACTTTCGTAGTCAATATAAAATCATTCCCTGTCCTTTATGAATGAAGTATGGACTAAGGAGGATGTAAGATGAAAATGACATCATTAAAATTAAAGCAAATTTTGCAGGAACGCTTGTCAGATACACGATATCACACGTCCTACAATCGAGATAAGGACACATTTCGTGTGGAGTGGAAAGAATCAAGACAAGGTATAACCATAACATTACCTAACGTTGTTGCGAAATATAATCAGCGAGGCCAAGAAGCAATAGAAGAGCTCGTTGAACATATTACAGAGGCACTGCGGATTATGAACGAAGAACACCAATTGGCTGGAATGGAGAAAAACATTTTCCCTGTTATAAGGGCAACCTCTTTTCCTAATAAAACAAAGGCCAATAAAGAATTAATTAACAGGGAACATACTGCAGAAACCCGGGTCTACTATGCTTTGGATCTAGGAAAATCCTACCGATTAATCGACAAGGATTTGCTTGAAAGTGAAGGATGGACCGAAGATAGGATTAATGAAATTGCAACGTTTAATTTACGTTCACTCGATTGTGATTATAATAAAGATACGGTAGCGGGCAATGATTTTTATTTTATTGCTAAACAAGATGGTTATGATGCAAGCAGAATACTTAATGAAGCATTTCTAGAAGAAATGAAAGCAAATATGAAGGGTGAAATGGCCGTAGCTGTACCTCACCAAGATGTTTTTATTATTGCTGATATCCAAAATAAGACCGGCTACGATATTTTGGCACAGATGAATATGAAATTCTTTGCAGAGGGAAGAATACCGATCACATCTCTACCCTTTATTTACGAAGACAAGCAGCTGGAACCAGTATTTATTCTTGCAAAAAATAAACCAGAGAACAATTAGGGAAGGAAGAGTTAAATGGATGTATTTTATAACCCAGATGGTATTGGTGATGTACTTATCATTCCACTTAAAACCGGGGATCGTTACGAGCTAAAACATGATAAAGTAGGAGATATTACAAGAATTACGGATTCAGATGGAGCAATATTAGGCTACAACATATTTCAGGCTTCAAAACATTTCACAAAGCTAACAAATGGAAAAAATACCATGACAGAAGCGTTGCTTGATGAGATGAAGGAGTTATTTGCAGCAGAAAGCGTAATGGATTCATTAGACTTTGACCTATCACCTAAATTTGTTGTAGGTCATGTTTTAAGTAAAGAACCTCATGAAAATGCAGATAAATTAAGTGTCTGCCAAGTAGATGTAGGAAGTGAGACATTACAGATTGTCTGTGGTGCACCTAATATTGATGAAGATCAGTATGTTGTTGTTGCAAAGGTTGGCGCAACGATGCCAAGTGGTCTACAGATCAAACCGACAGAATTACGAGGTGTTCCTTCGAATGGTATGATATGTTCGCAAAAAGAGTTGGGACTACCAAATGCACCGAAGGAAAAAGGGATATATGTCTTAGAGGAATCTTATACACCTGGGGATACGTTCACATTTTAATGGGAGCCAAAGTGTAATTACTATGGTAAGCCAAGCGAGAACAACCTTTGTTAATACATGGGTTGTTTTTATTTTGAGATCTACAATCCATATAAAACCTGTTAGAATGGTAATACACGACTTATGTATGAAATGAGTGATTAAACATGTGGGATCAATGGAAGAAAAAGATAAAAACCCTCTTTGTTGAAGAGGAAGAGCAAGAACAACCAGAATTAAAACAACAACACAAACAAACACAGGATCTGCAGGCAAAGATGATGTACCAATACCCGAAAAAACCAGCTTTTCGGTTTCCTGTTATCCCAGATCAGCATGCAGATAATACTGATCCTTCAACTCCTGGGGAACGACCAAGAGAAGTTCATGTAAAACCAAAACGAACAGTTAACAAAGAAGAAAAAAACTTTCCAAGTTACGGTAATAAAATTTACAAGAAAGAAATAGATACACCATTTAAACGTACAGAGGTGCCATCCCCTATATATGGGTTCCAGCAACGGAAAAAGAATAGTCATATCGAGGATGTTCCAGCGTTCAAGCGGAAAGAGGAGAGACTTACAAACGAACTACCGATCCTGGATGAACGACAGGAAGTGGGGGATGTAACCAATACATCAAACCTTGTACATAAGGAGACCAGTGTTGAGAAAATGGCCGCTACTATCGAAGAGACACAGCCTGTGGTTAACGAACAAAGGGAGGAACCAGTAAAAGAACCGGTAGAGCAATCCTTTGCAAAAACGCACACAGAGACCAATGAAGAGCCTCAGGTAGGAACAAAAGAATCTTCGTCATATGAGAGAGAAAAGAGTAGCAGAAGCAATAGTACTGGTTCTGGAAACAGGACATCCGGCCAAGGCCCATTCAATGTCATTATGACACCAAGGGACAAGAAACAATTGTTTGAGAAACAAAAACAGCAAGAAAAGCACGTGCAAACAAGCAGTTCGCATAATAATTCTTCTATTGTGACGAGACAAGCCGAAGAAGAGATTGTAGGAAACACAAAATCAATTCCAAATCATCTCCTAAATGATCCTGTTCAAAAGGATAATGCTGATCATTTGTGGATAGAAGAACAGCAAGAATTACTGGAACAGACGTTAAAGCACTTTAATGTCCGGGCGAAAGTGGTTAACGCAACACAAGGCCCTTCTGTAACACGATTTGAAGTCCAGCCTGAGCTAGGCGTAAAGGTTAGTAAGGTGAAGAATCTAAGTGATGACTTGAAATTAAATATGGCTGCAAAAGATATTCGAATCGAAGCACCAATTCCTGGTAAAAATACCATTGGAATTGAAATCCCGAACCCTAACCCGCAAATGGTTGGTTTACAGGGGATATTTGAGTCAGAAGCTTTTAAAGGCAGTCTCTCCCCTTTAACGATTGCACTAGGATTAAGTATTGAAGGACAACCATTAATCACTAACATTCAAAAAATGCCACACGGGCTGATTGCAGGTGCGACTGGTTCTGGTAAAAGTGTTTGTATTAACACCATCTTAATCAGTCTTTTGTATAAAGCTAGTCATGAGGATGTTAAGTTTCTACTCATTGACCCGAAAATGGTTGAACTCGCACCATATAACGGTATTCCTCATCTTGTATCTCCTGTTATTACAGATGTAAAAGCAGCTACTGCTGCTCTGAAATGGGCGGTTAGTGAAATGGAATCCCGGTATGAGCGATTTGTTCAAGAGGGGGTCCGAGACCTTGAACGGTTTAACCAAAAGATATTAAAACAAGGTAGACCATCCGAAAAAATGCCATATATTGTCATCGTTATTGATGAACTGGCAGATCTAATGATGATGTCACCACAGGATGTGGAAGAAGCAATTAGCCGTATTGCACAAAAGGCAAGGGCTTGTGGAATCCACCTTCTTCTAGCGACACAACGACCTTCAGTAGATGTTATAACGGGTTTAATTAAAGCAAATATTCCCACCCGGATTGCATTCAGTGTATCCTCACAAGTAGATTCAAGGACCATTTTGGACACTGGAGGCGCTGATAAACTACTCGGTAAGGGAGATATGTTGTTTATCGAAAATGGAGCAGGTAAGAGTATCCGACTACAGGGGCCATTTGTTTCTGACGAAGAGATAGAGCGGGTTACGAGCTATGCCAGAGGGATTGCTGAGCCGAATTATTTGTTTGAGCAAGAACAGTTGCTCGAACAGATAGCAACAGATGACGAAGAGGACGAATTAATGGATGACGCCATTGAATTTGTGTTGCATCAGAACAGTGCAAGCACTTCTCTTCTGCAACGACATTTTAAAATTGGTTATAATCGTGCAGCCCGCCTAATAGATGCACTTGAAATGAAAGGAATTATTTCGGGGCAAAATGGGAGCAAGCCACGAGATGTTTTAGCAACGAAGGCACAAATAGAGGAATGGCAGCTGAACGATTAGCCTTGTTTCCCATATCTTTTTTCTATATGATAAGAGAAACAGATTATTAGATGTAAGGAGAAACAAATAATGAAGGAAATCTCACAAAAATTAGAAGGGAAAATCAACCGGTTAACGAATAAGACATTTAAATTCGATGAACGTATTAGAGAAGGTTGGTTTTCCGCAGTATATTTTTTAAAAACAAAGGAAATAGCAGAAAACAAATTACCTGATAATAGTGTTACCATGCAATTTTTTCAGAAAGAGAGTGCTGTTTTATGTGGCACAGATGAAGCTATCGCATTGCTACACACTTTTGCCAAAAATCCAGAAACTCTAGAAATCCATTCGCTTAAAGATGGCGACAAAATTAGTCCTTTCGAGTCTGTATTAACAGTGACTGGAGCCTATCAGCAGTTTGGTTTCTTAGAGGGGATAATTGATGGAATATTGGCAAGAAGAACATCTGTCGCTACAAATGTATACAATGTCGTAAAAGCAGGCAGAACCTCCGGAAAGCAAAAGCCCGTCATCTTTATGGGGGATAGGGATGATCACTATACACAGCAGGCTGGAGATGGCTATGCTGCATTCATTGGCGGATCAACTGCACAGGCTACACACGCTATGAATGAATGGTGGGGGAAAGCAGGAATGGGAACAATGCCTCATGCCATGATCCAGATGTTCCGCGGTGACCTTGTTGCAGCTTCAAGAGCCTATCATGAAATGTACCCTGATGATGACCTTGTAGCACTTGTTGATTACAATAATGATGTTATAACAGATTCCTTAAAAGTTGCACATGAATTCGGCAGGGATTTAAAAGGTGTACGCCTGGATACTTCGCGAACGCTTGTTGATAAGTACTTCTTAAGGAATCATCACGTAATGGGAACCTTTGACCCTCGTGGCGTAAACCCTGAACTTATTTTTGCACTTAGAAAGGCATTGGATGATGAAGGCTTTGATTATGTAAAAATAATGGTTAGCGGTGGTTTCACCGAAGAACGAATTACCTCTTTTGAAAAAATCGGAGTGCCTGTTGATATGTATGGTGTTGGTGGTAGCTTACTTAAGATTAACATAGGGTTTACCGGTGACAACGTATTACTAAACGGTACACCTGAAGCAAAAGAAGGTAGGCGCTATCGACCGAATCCCCGACTTGAGAAGGTAGACTTTCTAAAATTGTAAGCTCAAGCTCACGGCGCAACTTATTATTTAAATCCTTCTCTCATTTTGCTATAATAATAAAATAGGTGTAAAAATTTATCAGCTAATAGTTAAATAATCCTTTTTACGCACAATTTGGAGGTTCTTTTTATGACAACTTACCATTTTATTGGTATAAAGGGGACGGGAATGAGTGCTCTAGCTCAGATTCTTCACGATTCAGGTGAAAGAGTACAGGGCTCCGATGTGGAAAAACACTTTTTTACACAGGAAGCATTGGAGGAAAAGAACATTCCGATTCTCCCTTTTTCAGAAACAAACATTAAAGAAAATTTCACAATAATTGCAGGCAATGCTTTTTCTGATGACCATTCAGAAATCAAAGAAGCAAAAAGACAAGGTCTAACATTTTACAGGTACCATGAATTTCTTGGAGAATGGCTAAAACAGTATACGAGTATCGCAGTCACGGGTGCACATGGCAAAACGTCGACTACAGGACTATTGGCACATGTCTTAAATGAAACGTACCCTATATCCTATCTAATAGGCGATGGAACGGGCAAAGGACATGTTGACAGCCGCTATTTTGTTTTTGAAGCATGTGAATATCGCAGGCATTTTCTCAGTTATGAACCGGATTATGCAATTATGACAAACATTGATTTTGATCATCCGGATTATTTCACAAGCATTGATGATGTGTTTGAAGCCTTTCAATCTATGGCAGATCAAGTGAAAAAAGGAATTATAGCCTGTGGAGATGACGAAGAGCTTCAGAAAATCCAGGCGAAAGTACCGGTGGTTTATTATGGCTTCGCTGCTACTAATGATTTCCAAGCCCAGAATGTAGTGGAAAATGAAGCAGGCACAACTTTTGATGTTTTTGTGCGAAACACATACTATGATACATTTACTATTCCAATGTACGGTAATCATAATGTCTTAAATGCGCTATCTGTTATCGCAATTTGTCATTATGAAGAGGTTAAGGCACAGGATATTAAAAAGATGGTAACTTTCGAAGGTGTGAAACGTAGGTTTACCGAGAAAACGGTAGCCAATCAGGTATTAATTGATGATTATGCACACCATCCAAAAGAAATTACTGCTACGATTGACTCAGCAAGAAAGAAATATCCAAGTAAAGAGGTTGTCGCTATTTTTCAACCTCATACATTTACAAGAACGAAAACATTTCTTGATGAATTTGCAGAAAGTCTTTCATTGGCCGATCACGTCTATTTATGTGATATATTCGGATCTGCAAGAGAAGAAGCGGGCAAGCTGACAGTGAATGACTTGCAACAGCGGATCGATGGAAGTGAAGTGTTACAGCTTGACCATACGGATGTTTTAATGGAGTATGATGATGCTGTGCTTGTTTTCATGGGTGCAGGAGACATTCAAAAATTTCAAGAGGCTTATGAAGAAAAGAAAAACGTACGAAACTAAACAAGTAGAAAAGAATCTGTTATCAGGTTCTTTTTTGCTTTTGGGAAAATTGCTCACCGTAATGTTTTATTCCTAGGGACACATGTTAGCCCTACCACAAACCGAAATGGTGTGGTGCAACCGCGATGTAAACGGCATTCATCGCTTTTGCAAATAATATTTAAAGGGATTTTTACATATATGTCGAATTAATAATAATAGAGGTAGTTTCACGAGCATGTTTAGTTCTTTTGTGTTAGGGTATTTATAAAAAAGGATTATTGTTGGTATAATTAATACGTATAAATTATACTTAAATGACTTAATGGTTTGTCCTTTTTCATGCAAACAATGTCTAGTAGCCATACTATTGACAACAGAAGGAGTGATACTACAAAATGGAAATAATGCTTTATATTGCTGCATTGATTGTTGCGGTAGCGTTTGCAGTACTTGTTGTGTACGCAATTATGACCTTGAAAGCAACAAAACAAACAATGGACAATGTTAAAGACTCACTGGATGGTTTGAACACTCAAATGAAGGGAATAACGGATGAGACCACCCAGCTTTTAACGAAAACAAACAGACTTGCTGATGATGTACAACAGAAGTCTTCGAAACTTAATGGTGTATTTGATGGAGCGAAGGGATTAGGAGAGACAGTGAGAGATTTTAATAACTCTTTAAAACAGCTGTCTGGCAGTATATCTCGCACAGCAAATCAAAATCCTGAGAAAGCAACACAGGCAGTTAAGTGGGCCTCAACCCTAATGGAAGTATGGAAAAAGAAAAGTAAATAATAATAGTAAACATACAAGGAGGATATCGCATGGCTGAAAATAACAACATAAATACAAAAGATTTTATTATTGGTACACTGATTGGAAGTATGGTGGGTGCAGCAGCGGCATTATTGCTTGCTCCTAAATCTGGTAAGGAATTAAGAAGTGATATTAACCAGGGAGCAGGGCAAGTAAAAGACCGTGCCAATGAATGGAAAGACACTGCCCAAGAGAAAAGTGTTGACTGGAAGGATAAAGCGTATACTACTGGTGCTGAACTTAGACAAAAAGCAATGGACACAACTTCTCAGTTATCCAAAAGCGCGTCAACAAAAACGAAAGAAATGACCAGCACAGTAAAGTCAAAGCTAAATCGGAAAAAATCTAAAGAAGATCAGGCACAACAGGCAGCTAATGATGTGGCCGAAGCAATAGAAGAGGCTACAGAAGAGTTAGAAGCAGCTAAGAACCAAGGATAGTCATCATATTATGTAAATTGAGAAATATTTAAAAGTGAAATAATAATAAGTATGCCGAGCATTTATTCAAACCTTTTCGTTTGAATGATCGCTCGGCATTTTTTATGACACCTAAGATATAAGGTAAACCATTACCAGGTAATCCGAAGCTGGTCACCATGTTGAATCTCTGCGTCAAAGGAAGCTGGCATATCATTTATATATAGTTTGAAATCCCCACTTACTTTACTAATATCTATATCAATGTACCGAAAGATATCTTGAAAAATAAAGGGCTCAACTTCTTTTGCTTTCATGCTTAAGTAGTCCAGATTATTCAATTCAGTTTCTTGCCGAACTGTCTCTCCATCTCGTTTTATGGAATAACAAGACTGTTCTAATTCAATGTACTGCCCATTAAAGTAAACGGCGATGGTGTTTACAGCCTTTTTACCTAGCACAGTAAATAAATCAGATACAAGCGGGGTGCTAGCAGGTTCTATCGTCAGTTGATCGTTGTTATGAAGCACCTTGTCATCATTTGCTTGATTATTGTTAACAAAAATTCTAGTTTCTCCTATAGGGAGCTTTACTTCCTCGTCATTTACATAAACCGAGAAAGAATTAATCTGAAGTGATCCCTCTTTGTCAACATATGGCAAGAAATCTTTTACAGTTGTTTCATTTTCAAAGATAATGTTGTCTCGGTCTTTAACAACATAGGCTTTAACTTGTTTCTTTCCGTTTACGAAATAATTGGCATAACGTTTAATAGGTTGATTATTAAAATAGATTACTTTGGATGGAAGATCACCAATAAGCTCTTCTAAAGTAATTAGAGCAGGGGAGCCATCCTCGCCTTTCTCTACCTCTACATTATCGTTATTCAGTATGGATTGTTCCACCGTAGTCTTAATGCCGTTCACAGACAGTTGAGGTGCCTGACCAAATTGCCCTGGTATTGTGATTTCCTTTCCATTCACGGTCACCATTACAGCGGATCCCGGGCGACCATACATTTTTTGAATATCTAGACCAGCCTGAATGAGGGCATCTCCAACGGTTAGTTGTTTCATTTCAAACATACGAACCTTTTGCTTATTTACATTAACAGTAACATAATGAACTGGATTTTGTTTTGCGGCAATTGCGATACCAATAGGTGTCACAAAATCGGGGCCTTTTGGTAAAGCCTCTGATGACACTAAGTTTTGAATCGCGTCAATTCCTCTAACTGCTACGCGGTTCTCTGGTAATCTTAGTTTATCCGCTAGAATTTTTGTGATCTCAGGTGTTAAACTACCACCGCCTACCAACATGACGGCTTTCGGAGGATTCGCGTTTAAAAGAAGGATTTCTTCAGCTACCTTAGAAGCAAGGTACTCTACTTTAGAGCGTATTTCTCCTACTAATGCATCATAGGTAATGGTTGTTTCGAATCCGAGAATATCAGCAACCATGGCTTCTCCATCATTGACAATATCTCGTTTTGTCTGTTCAGCCAAAGGGAAGTCAAGGAGATATGCATCACTAATGGCTTCTGTAATTTCATCTCCTGCCACTGGAACCATTCCGTAGGCAGCAACTGTGCCCGCATTGGTGATGGCGATATCACTAGTTCCAGCCCCAATATCAACTAAGGCTACATTAAGCCTTCTCATTGACTCAGGAACAAGGACGTGGATAGCCGCTATTGGCTCTAAGGTAAGAGCGTCCATTTCAAGTGCTGCTCGTCCTAAGGCAGCCAACAGAGATTCCACTACGATCTTAGGGAGAAAGGTGGCAATAATTTCTACAGAAGCTTTCTCCCCACTCTGATCAATCAGAGATCCAATTCTTTCCTCATCAATTTGATAGTGTAAAATCGAGTAGCCAACACAATAATAATTATGATAATCTTCTGTTTGCTCCTCTTGAGCAAGCTTGATTTGGGCAGCTTGTACGGCACTTAACTCTAAGTGCTTGATTGTTTCCTCTTCTACAATTGGCTGTTGATTCAGCTCGATCGTAGAGGTTGCCTGAGTTGTTTTCAATGCTCTCCCGGCTGCAGCCACACAAACCTTATGTAAGCTTCCGTGTGTGTGTTCAAGCTTTTCTTTAACCTCACGAATAATATCCGATACGGCTACCACATTATGTATTTGACCATCTCGCATTGATCTTTCTGTATGTTCCTTTGTATAATAATCTATCACCTTAAATTTCGTTTCTTCTTTTTCTAAGATAATCCCTGTTACGGAGCGTGTTCCGATGTCTAAAGCAAAAATACGATCGTCCATCATAAAATAACCCTTTCCCTCATAATCTGACTCTATTATAAACTTTTAGAAACTTTTTATCGACAAAGAAATAGATATTAGCTATAATTGTCTCTAATTATTAAAAAACTGCAATCACAAGGGGAGTAGTAATATGAATGAAATGGATCAATTAAGAGAGCAAATGGACAGTGTGAATCTAGAAATCTTAAAGCTTATTAATCAGAGAGCAGAGATTGTACAACAAATCGGTCAAATTAAGGCAAAGCAAAGTATGAACCGATTTGATCCAGTACGGGAAAGAGATATGCTGAATCAGATTACTAGCAAGAATGATGGACCATTTCAAAAAAGTACAATTGAACATATCTTTAAAGAAATATTTAAGGCGAGCCTTGAATTGCAGGAAGATGACCATAGTAAAGCATTACTAGTCTCAAGGAAGAAAAAGCCTGAGGATACAGTCATTGAAATTAATGGAGCAACTATTGGGGACGGAAACACCCACTATGTGATGGGGCCATGTGCTGTAGAAAGCTATGATCAGGTAGATCAGGTTGCAGAGGCTGTTAAAAACAAAGGCATAAAGCTATTAAGAGGTGGCGCATTTAAACCACGTACATCTCCATACGATTTTCAGGGCCTTGGTATAGAAGGTTTACAAATCTTAAGAAAAGCTGCAGATAAGCATGGCTTAGCTGTTGTAAGTGAAATTGTAAATCCTGCACACCTTGAAGAAGCACTTGAATACTTAGATGTGGTTCAAATTGGAGCTCGAAACATGCAAAACTTTGAACTGTTAAAAGCAGCTGGTGACATAAATAAACCAGTTTTATTAAAACGAGGCTTGTCTGCTACGATTTCGGAATTCATTAATGCAGCAGAATATATTATCTCCCGAGGAAATGGAAATATAATTCTATGTGAGCGTGGAATTCGAACATATGAAAAAGCTACACGAAATACACTTGATATCTCAGCAGTTCCTATACTGAAGCAGGAAACACACTTACCAGTTATGGTTGATGTGACCCATTCAACAGGGAGAAGAGACATCTTGTTACCTACAGCAAAGGCTGCAATCGCAATTGGGGCTGATGGTGTGATGGCAGAAGTTCATCCAGATCCTGCTGTGGCTTTATCTGATTCTGCTCAACAGATGGATATACAGATGTTTAATTCCTTTATGGATGATATTATAGATGTAGCAAATAAATTTAATCGATAATATAACAAATCCTTATGAATGTCGATTTAAAGGCTGAGCCATCACTTTGATGATTCAGCCTTTAAATTTTTTGTAATTTTATTCATTGTGGAGTATGATAAAAAAATATAGGTTGTTTAGTTAAATAGGAGGTAAAGGAAATTGAATATTACAATATACGATGTAGCGAGAGAAGCTAATGTCTCCATGGCAACAGTATCTCGCGTAGTAAACGGAAATCCGAATGTGAAACCTACCACAAGGAAAAAAGTGCTTGCGACAATAGAACGTCTTGGCTACCGACCAAACGCTGTAGCAAGAGGGCTAGCAAGTAAAAAAACGACTACTGTCGGGGCCATTATCCCCGATATTTCAAGTATCTTCTTTGCGGAGCTGGCTAGAGGAATAGAAGATATTGCCACCATGTATAAATATAATATTATTTTGAGTAATTCCGACCAAAATAAAGACAAGGAATTAGGCTTAATTAATACCATGCTAGAGAAGCAGGTAGACGGAATTATTTTCATGGGTGGAGATATTTCGGAAGAGCATGTGCAACAATTTAAAACATCTTCTGTACCAGTAGTATTGGCTGCTACCTATGATGAAAACGACGAAATACCTTCCGTTAACATTAATTATGAAGAAGCGGCTTATGAAGCGACTAAATACTTGCTTGAACGGGACAGCCTACCAGCTTTTGTTTCTGGCCAAGAAGATTCACATATTAATCTTCTTAAATACAATGGCTACAAAAAGGCATTGAAAGAAGCTTCTGTTGAGTTAGATGAAACACTTGTTGTAAAAGGGGATTATTCCTATGACTCAGGTATTGATGCTGTTAACCAACTGCTTGAGCTGGACAAGAAGCCAACCTCTATTTTTGTAGCCTCTGATGAAATGGCGCTTGGGGTTATCCATGGTGCGCAAGATAAAGGGTATAGTGTGCCAGAAGATATTGAAGTCTTTGGGTTTGATAATACAAGACTATCTACAATGGTGAGACCAACATTATCTACAATCGTTCAACCGATGTATGATATCGGGGCTGTTGCAATGCGTCTCTTAACGAAATTTATGAACAAAGAAGAAGTAGATGATAAAAAAGTTGTGTTGCCACACCGAGTTGAAAAAAGAAACTCAACAAAGTAAAAAAGATGCCGATATAAAGAATAGAGAGAATCTTCATTCCCTTATTCCATAGTGACTTTGAGGAGAGAGAATATGAGAAAACGCGATATATTAACTCCTATCGGCATCACGTTAGGTTTTATCATGATCATGCTTGCCATAATGTCAAAAGGTGGTATAAGCGGCGCTACGTTATTCTTGGATGTTTCATCCATCTTTATTGTAATCGGCGGTTTAGTTGCTTCCATGCTGATAAATTTTAAAATGGAGGAAATTAAACTCACTAGAAAAATTATTAGTGAGGCATTTCACAAGAATGATCAGCGTCTTCCTGAGCTAATAGCGTTGTTTATCCGATTATCTGAGAGGGCTCGTCGTGAAGGCATACTTGCATTGGAAAATGAATTGGAAGATGTAGATGAGCCTTTTATAAAAAAAGGGGTCTTACTTGCAGTTGATGGGATAGAACCAGAAGTGATCAGCGATATTATGAATGCGGAAATCACGGCAACAGAGGACAGGCATTATAAAGGAAGAAATCTAATAGAAAAGGCTGGAGAATATGCTCCGGCTTGGGGAATGATTGGTACATTAGTAGGGCTTGTACTGATGCTTAATAATTTACAGGACCCGGCCAGCCTCGGGCCTAGTATGGCAGTAGCTCTTCTAACAACTTTATATGGTACGGTCCTAGCGAATCTTGTATTCGTCCCCATGGCAAATAAATTAGAGAGCAAAACAGAAGAAGAAGTATTTATTAAACAGGTTATCATCGAAGGAGTTATGGGCGTTCAGTCTGGACAAAACCCACGCATTCTTGAAGAGAAACTATCTGCTTTTCTTTCCAGTGAGATTAAAAACCAACAGACATCGGTTGAAGATGAAGGTTTTGTAGGAGAGAGAGTTAATGAAGCGTAGGAATATAAGGCGGAACAAAAACAAGGGTGCACCAAAATGGATGGTTACATATTCGGATATGGTGACCTTAATTCTCGTATTTTTTATCCTGTTGTTTTCCATGTCACAAATTGATTCGGTGAAATTTGAAGCAATCTCAGAATCATTTAAAAATCGAATGATTTTTGATTTCTACCCATCCCCAGTTCCGATGGAAAATCCAACTGAGCATACAAGGGATGAGGAAAGTGGTAAGAATTCGAATGAATTTGAGAATCCAACACAGCTGGAGAACAAACAAGATGATGACGATACAACACAGGATTCCTTGGACAACCTAATGGAAAATGTTGATCAATACTTAGATGAAAACGAGTTAAATAATGTTATTTCAGCTACCCGTACGGATCAAGGGGTCGTACTGGTGTTGCAAGAAAGTATATTGTTTGATTCAGGTGAAGCGGAAATACTGGCAAGCGGAAAACCTTTTCTATCAAAAATTGCTTCCATGTTAGACAGTTTGCCAAATAATGTTAAAGTGGAAGGGCATACGGATGATAGGCCAATAGACAGTTTTAGGTACCCTTCCAATTGGGAACTGTCAGGAGCTAGAGCAAGCAGTGTCATACGTTATATGATAGAAGAAAATAAGTTCGATGAATCACGTTTTTCTTCAGTAGGGTATGGAGATACTAGACCACTAGTTGAAAATACTTCGGAAGAAAACTGGGCAAAAAACCGACGTGTAGAGATTGTTATATTAGAAGAAAGCCAGGGAGATGATGAGTAAACGCCATCTCGCTGGCTTTTTTGTTAGGAAGGAAACTAGGTCACATAATTTTTTTTGTGTATTTTAACATGCTTTGTAATAGCTTCTCATTTTTTTCTGTTATTTCTGCTCTTCGGGGTATGGAGACAATCTCCTTTTCATCCTGCCAATACGCTGGAAGGGGAGTAGGAGCCTCCTTTTCCCACTGCTTCAACCAGGTAGGAGGGATCTTTCCTGTAAGGACGTGGCCATCATGCATAATGTTCCAGAGTTGTCCCCATGCCCTCGGGACAACTCGCCAAATATCATACCCACCGCCACCTAGTGCAATCCATTTGCCACCACAGTATTCGTGCGCTATTTCATGCGCTATCTTAGGGATATACTCAAAACTTCTCATCGTACTACATAAATGTGTTAATGGATCATAGCAATGCGCATCTGCCCCGTTCTGTGTGATAATAATGTCAGGCTTGAAAAAATCGGCAACTTCTTTGATAGCGCTGTCATAAACGGAAATAAATGAATCGTCCTCTGTAAATGCATCTAGTGGTAAATTAAAGGTATATCCATGGCCTTGTTTGAGTCCACGCTCATTTACATTTCCGGTCCCCGGGAAAAGGTATCTACCTGTTTCATGGATAGATAGGGTGCAGACATTCGGGTCATCATAGAAGGCCCATTGTACACCGTCTCCGTGGTGCGCATCCGTATCCACATATAACACCTTTAAATCATACTTTTCCCTGAGGTATTTTATTGCCACTGCTCCATCGTTATAAATACAGAAACCAGCTGCTTTTCGTTTAAATCCATGATGAAGCCCACCTCCCAAGTGGAGTGCATGCATAGTCTGCTCTTCCATAACAGCATCGACCGCTGTCAGTGTACCGCCTACTACATAACTTGCAGCCTCATGCATATTTGGAAATATAGGTGTATCTTCCGTACCCAGTCCAAATTGTGTAGCCTCACTGTCTGTTAACTGGGACTTACTCGCCTTTTTAATAGCTTGAATGTAAGCTACATCATGGAAAAGTGCGAGTTCGTCCTCTGTTGCTATCCGAGGAGCTAGCACTGCCTCTGCAGATAATTGACCTGTTGCCTCTAATAGCTCCTTTGTAAGCAATACACGTTTTTGGTTAAACGGATGATCTTTATTAAAGTGATAGTTTAACGTATTTTCTGAGAAGACGAACGCTGCGGAACATTTCATCGTTTTGGCCCCGGAATATTATTTGGCCACATTAGATCATACCCCGCATCTCTTAAATCCTGAATAATAGGGAGAGGATTCATCGTCTGGATCCGGAAAACAAGTATTTTGTAGGCGGGATCATCTTTATACGGATACACTAATACAGAAACAATATTTACTTTCCTTTTACCAAATATAGATGTAATTTCAGGAAGGATTCCTGGCCTATGTGGCACTCTTACTTCAATATGAGAGGAAGGCACATTCGTACCGGTAAGCTGAATCAATGTCTGAAGCATATCCTTTTCTGTGACAATGCCAACAAGCCTGTTATCCTTTCTCACAACAGGGAGGCAAGCAAATTCTTCATCATAAAAGATTCGAGCTATTTCTTCTACAAAATCAAGCGGATGAACGGTAACGACGGGACTACTCATAATGGTGTGAAGCTCATTTTTTAATTCTTCTGCCACTGTGTTATTTTTAAATATAGACGGAGAAGCATCGCGGATATCCCTGTCAGAGATAATTCCTATTACATCTTTATTCTTCTCTACAATTGGGATATGTCGAATACGATTTAGTTGTAAGATGTGCAATGCTTTTTCAATCGTATCTGTTGGTGCTAAAGTAATCACGTCTCGATTCATAATTTCTTCTACTAGCATTTAAAGCCCCTCCCTCATATTGCGGTATTGATATCGCTGTAAGAAGCGCAGCTTATCAAAAGTCGTGACGGAATCATCAGTGACTTCTTTGCCGATTCTAACCATTAAGCAATTTGCTGGGTGTGAAATGATTTCTGGATCATCGGTTGGAGCGGGGAGGAGGCCACCAGTAGCCATCATCTTTTCCATCACTTTCCGGTAGTCCCAAATGCTTAGTTTCGTTCCATCCAAATCCCAGTGCCAATAATACTCAGTCGAAATAATAATATAATTCTCCATATAGTCATCCATCATGGAGACTTGCAATAAACCTGAGGCTAATTTGGCTCCCCGATAGGAGGGAACTACTTCAATTGCGCCAAGTTCCATAAGTTCTTCCATCTTGAACTCGGACCAGCGTTCCAGCGGATCAGGGTGCAAATAAGTCACATAACCAATTATTGTATCTTCGGTTCGGGCAACTATAATTCTTCCTTCAGGGAAATCGGCTATACTGCGTAGTGCTTCAAATTGTTTTGGAGCGGGTCTGAATGCAGTCAGGTGTTCATGAAAATGGAAGTTTCCAAGTTCTTCACTGGACAGGGGACCTTCAATTGTTATACTGTCTCCATTATTACTTTCACGGCATAATGCATGATAAGTTTTTGTATGTTCCAACTTTTTCACCACCTAATCTGTAAAACTAATACGCTTACATTCATTATACTAGATTACCGAACATTTATCCCGCCTCAACTGGCAGTAAAACCCCCACTTCAAGAATTTGGGAAGCAATCAAGCTCTAAGTGGGGGGATCAACTGCCAGTAAAGGTCCGATTCGTTCAACTAACATTTAGTGGGGGAGGTAGGGAAACCCCACCAAATGAAGTTTCACTTTATTTAGGAATAAATGTGAAAAGGGTGAAACTTATCCTTTTTCAAAGTGTTAGGACGCTGGGAAAAAGATCTATGGATAATCCCTCTTGTGATCTTCATTCACAATTATGTGTATTTCTCTACATAAAAAAGTCGAGCGAACTCAAAACTCACCATAGAGTTTCAAAAGATCGCTCGACTTGTTCGTTTGGTACGAAACTATAGCCCAAGATATCACGAATAAGACGCGTTATTGTTCGTCTTCGCTATCATCTTTGTTACTTTCCTCATCCTGACTGCTTTCTTCATCTTGATTATTTTCTTCTTCTTCTTCTTCTTCTTGATCGTTATTGCTTTCTTCTTGTTGTTTATCTTCTTTTTCGTTATTTTCATCTGCTGTTTCTTTCTCATTATCGGTTTCCTTGTTTGAGTCAGGTGTTTCGGGCTCTGGCTTAGACGTATTACCAACCATTATTTCTTTTGAGGCAGAGGACTCTCTACCGAAATAGTCAACAGCTTTTACGTGATAGATAGCATTATTGTTTCCGATGGTATAACTTGTTTCGGTCGTACTTCCTACAAGGCTAAATTTACCACCAGCCTTCGTAGCGCGATATACTCTATATCCAACCACGTCATTGCTGCCCGATTTCTTCCAAGTTAATTTGCTTCCAGATTTGTTTAAAGATGTCGGAGCGGAAGGGTCTTTTCCATCATCCTCAATGGCATCTCCTACTTCTGCTCCAGCTCCAGGTACACCAATCCTTTGCCACTTTTCTGTTTCGGTTCTAGGATACAATTGTGTAAGGTCCGGTAGCTTATCATACCCGTTTCGTTTAAGAAACTCAGGGCTAAACATAAGGCCATCTCCTGTTACAAACTCATCAGGAGTATTAGCACCTGCAACTACTGCCTTACCATTCACGATAACAGAGCTTCCGCTCACTAAGCTGTCATCAGTTTCAGTTGGTACATATTTCGCATTAAATAAATCTGATTTTACTAGACCAGCTTTCTCGCATAATTCAGAAGGAAGCATCCCTGAAATCGCACAATAGCTTCGTTGGACAATACCGTCCGGACGTTTGAACGTTTCACTTGGTGTCACTAGCTCTGGATTAATTGCGGCAGCACTATTGATCAGCTCAGCCCATAATTTAAGGTTACGGTGACTATAATTTGTGCTCGCATTATTAATAGGACGGTTGTCATCATATCCAATCCATGTCCCGAAGGTAACGTTTGGATTTGTTGCAACGAACCAGGCATCATGATAATTATTTGATGTACCGGTTTTACCTGCCCAGTCTACACTGCCATTTGATAGCTGCGGTCTCAGGTAACCAGCTGTTCCAGAACTAATAACATCTCGCATCATATCAATCGTTAAATACGTTGTTTGCGGACTGAACACTTCAACTGGCTCTGCTTTATGTTCATAGACAACATCGCCGTCTTGATTTGTTATCTTTTCAATCATATACGCGTCAGCGAATTTCCCGTTATTACCAAAGGTAGTAAATGCATTAATATTTTCTTCGAGGGTTAGTTCTGCTACACCTATTGATAGGGAAGCAATACCATACAGATCTTCGCTTATTGAAGTAATACCCATTTTCTCAAGGTACTTTTCTGCAGGATTAATATTCATAATACGAGAATAAATATCAGCAGCAGGCACATTATACGAGTTCTGCAGAGCAGTACGAGCAGAGACGATTCCATGATAACCACCACCATAGTTTCCTGGTTTGCCAGATGGCCAGCCAGGAATTTGCTTTCTTACGTCAGCGACAGGGGTGCCTGGTTGAACTTTTCCTTCTTCCATGGCGGGGGCATAATCTAATAATGGTTTCATCGTACTACCATTTGAACGAACAACATTGTCGGAAATATAATTAATATTGTTATTTTCGTCATATCCTCGGCCACCGACAAAGCTAATGATTCTACCGGTACTGTTTTCAATGAGCATTCCACCAGTTTGGACTCTTTGCTCTACTTCTTCTGTTTCGCCAGTTTCACTATTGGTCTCTGTAACGGTCACAGTTGGACCATAGTTATCATAGTTTGTCGCAACTTCTTGAAAAGCTTCATATATGTCCTTATCAATGGTTGTATGGATATTGTAGCCGTTTTTCCGTAAGTCTCTTTCAGCCTTCACTTCATAGTCTTCCTTTAGAGCACTATCCTTCTCGAGATCCTCTTTCGAGTAACCATCTTTCTCGGCTAGTTGATACATAATAACTTCCGTGGCCTTTTTTTCTACTTCAAAAGTTAAGTACGGATATTTCTCCACAGGGGAAGGGGAAGCTTCTTTAAAATCAGCCACAATATCATAATTGATGCTTTCATCATATTCTGCTTGTGTTATGTAGCTGGATTCGAGCATCCGGTTAAGCACTGTTTTCATTCGGTTAATTCCCCGCTGTAAACCGTCCTCGTCTTTTAGATCTCCTCCGTTAAGAAAAGGGGTGTAAGCGGATGGACTTTGTGGGAGCCCCGCAAGGTATGCAGCTTGTGCAATATTGACGTCTTTTGCATCCACACCAAATATTCCCTGTGCCGCTGTTTGCACTCCCGCAATATTGTTTCCAGAAGCGTTTCTACCATAAGGGACAATATTTAAGTATGCTTCAAGAATTTCATCCTTTTCAAAGAAGCGTTCCAGCCGCAAAGCAAGTAATATTTCTTTTGCTTTTCTTTCAAACGACACTTCGTTGGTTAGGATTTGGTTTTTAATCAATTGCTGTGTAAGGGTACTACCACCTGTTTTTACTTCGGAATTTGTTACTTCCTGTAAAACTGCGCGAAGAATAGCCTTTGGCACAACTCCATGATGTTCTTCAAAGTTCTCATCTTCTGTTGCAATTACTGCATCCAGTAAGACTGGTGAGATGTTTTCTAGGGTGACCTCTTCCCGGTGTAAGTCAGACTGGACGTCGCCAAAATATTTGTCATCAGCAAAGTACAGCTTAGACGTTTCCTCATAGTTGTAAATGTCCTGTTGCATCGTTTCATAGGAGAGAACTGGCTCATCTTTTACCAATGAGGCAAAATATCCAGCCCCTACGCCACCAGCAAAAAACATGCCAATGAAGCCAATTATTAAGAAAAACAGTAATACATTCCATCCTACGTCATAGGAAATCCGGGAGGAACGTTGAACCTTTCCAGATTTCCAGATTGATTTTAGCTTTTCCATATATTGATGAAACCGTTGTTCCCAATTCATCGCAAAACCTCCTAAAATACCTTTCTTATTATAGCATAATAATAGAATGGGGAGGAATGATTTTCGGTTCAGTAATTGCTTTTTTAAATCAAATATGGTATAGATAAATACTATAAGATAATTTGTGTTGAAGGAACGAAGTAGTCGAGTAAATCCCTATTCTAGAGAACCGGCGGGTGGTGAAAGCCGGGATATATTTACTGACGAATTACATTCCGGAGCAATTTCGATCGTTTTGAGCGTTCGGAACGGTGGCAACATCGTTAACAATCCGAAGTGGCAGATTTTTAATTTGCAACAAGGGTGGTACCGCGTGTTAAACTCGTCCCTTTTTATAGGGGAGGGGTTTTTTTATTTTCCGCGCTAGAAAGTAATGACAAGGAAGTTAAAATTTTGAAGTCCCAAGTATAAGAAAAACATGCACATTCGTTTTTAGGATGAGCGAAGGCGAGTTTTTCTAATCTAGATAAAAAAATGGAGTGTGAAGAGAATGGATATTTTACAGGACCTTGAAACAAGGGGACTAATACATCAGACAACGGATCGTGAGGCACTTGAAAAGCAATTGCAAGAAAAACAGGTAACATTGTACTGTGGGTTTGATCCGACAGCAGATAGTCTGCATATAGGACATTTGCTACCAATTACAATGCTAAAACGTTTCCAAAAAGCAGGACATCGCCCGATTGCCCTTGTTGGTGGGGGGACAGGAATGATTGGTGATCCAAGCGGAAGAACAAGTGAACGCTCTCTTAACGAGAGTGAGGTCGTTAAAGGGTATAGTGAAAAAATTAAGCAACAAATTGCCGGATTACTTGATTTCGATAAGGGCGAAAATCCAGTCGTCGCTAGAAACAACCATGACTGGCTTTCAAGCATGACAGTAATTGATTTTCTTCGTGATGCTGGGAAGCATTTTGGGATCAATTATATGCTCGCAAAGGAATCCGTTTCTGCACGTATCGAACAAGGCATCACATTTACAGAGTTTAGTTATATGATCTTGCAATCCCTTGACTTTCTAAAGCTTTACGAACAGGAAAATTGTACACTACAAATCGGTGGTAGTGATCAGTGGGGGAATATTACCGCTGGTATGGAGCTAATTCGTAGGTCAAGAGAAAACCAGGAAGAGGAAATAAAAGTATTCGGCTTAACTGTACCACTTATCACAAAAGCCGATGGTACCAAGTTCGGGAAAACTGCTGGTGGAGCAATTTGGCTAGATCCAGAGAAAACTTCTCCTTATGAGTTTTACCAGTTCTGGTTAAATACAGACGACAGGGATGTTATCAAATTCCTTCGTTACTTTACTTTCATTTCAGAACAAGAGATGGAGCAGTTGGAAAAAGAAGTTAGTGATCAACCGGAAAAAAGAGAAGCTCAGAAACGTTTAGCTGAAGAAATGACAGTTATCGTTCATAGTCAAGAAGCATTGGAACAGGCGAAGAAAATTTCTGCATCTTTATTCAGTGGTGATCTAAAAGACCTCTCTGGTGCTGAAATTAAGCAGGGATTCAAGGATGTTCCAACACATGAGCGTGCAAAAGAAGAAGTTGGGCTAATAGACTTATTGGTTGAAGCAAAAATCTCTTCTTCTAAAAGACAAGCGAGAGAAGATATCCAAAATGGTGCCATTTATGTGAATGGAGAAAGAGTGCAAGACTTGCAACATACTATTGGCCAAGATGACCGAATCGAAGATGAATTTACCATTATTCGAAGAGGGAAGAAGAAATACACGTTGATTCGTTATGCCTCTTAATGAGTAGAACTTAAAAGACGGGAGTTGCTGTTGGATGCAACTCCCGTCTTTTACTAAAGTTAATAGAAATAAAAAAACCTGAAATACTTGTTAACAAGCATTTCAGGTTTTTCTTTAAGAAACGATTAACGAGAGTAGAATTCAACGATAAGTGCTTCGTTGATTTCAGCTGGAAGTTCAGAACGCTCAGGGTAGCGAGTGTACGTACCTTCCATTTTGTCAGTGTCAATTGTTACATATTCAGGTACGAAGTTGTTTACTTCCACAGCCTCTTTAACGATATCGAGGTTTTTGGATTTTTCACGTAAACCAACTACTTGACCTGGTTTTAGACGGTATGATGGAATATCAACGCGTCCGCCATCTACAGTAACGTGACCATGGTTTACAAGCTGACGAGCTTGTCTGCGAGTACGGGCAAGACCCATGCGATAAACGATGTTATCTAGACGAGAATCAAGAAGGATCATGAAGTTTTCACCATGAATACCTTTCATTTTCCCAGCTTTATCAAACAAGGTACGGAATTGACGTTCGTTCAATCCATACATGAAGCGAAGTTTTTGCTTCTCTTGTAATTGTAAGCCATATTCAGAGACTTTTCTGCGTTGGTTTGGTCCATGTTGACCAGGAGCGTAAGGACGTTTATCTAGTTCCTTACCAGTTCCAGTTAATGAAATGCCAAGACGACGTGATTTTTTCCATACTGATCCAGTAAAACGAGCCATAAGACATTTCCTCCTTTTTATTTTATTTGCATAAAATAAGCGAGCGTGTTCCTATACGTTGTCCATTATGTTTTCATGTACCATCGCTCCAGCAGCTAAGAGTTACGCGATACACCTCATTCAAGTGATGAGGAACAAAATGGTTTCAAGCGTCCGGTTCACATAGGCTACTTTATTATTTTACACAAGGAATAGTATATAATTTCTTAGCTTATAAGTCAACCTTTATTGAGAAAACGAATTTAACGGGTAATATAATAGGAAATTAGGACTAGTTCGTTTATAATGATAACTAGTCAATTAGAGCACAATTCGTTTCGACATTAAGATAATAGGTGATAACTATGAAAAACACAGAATTGCTTATGGATAAGCTACGGAGTTTATACTTTGAATTGGCATCAACCCCCCTTGAGCAAAGTGACGCGAATATGCTATGTCGTGTTGCTGAGTGTATATGTAAAGTTCTCCCTGTTTCCTATTCAGGATTTTATTTGTTTAATGAATGGCAGAGAGAATATGAACTTTGTATATCAGATAGTCTTATCAGGGAAGTTCCTTTAAAAGAACATAGATTGTCAGAGAATGTCATGATGGGGGAGGAAGTTAACCATCAAATAATTCTAGAAAAGCAGGTCACCTTACTACATATTTTACCGGAAGAAGGGCCCAAAGCCATATTATGTATTGAACAGGAATTCCCAACTCCAGTAGAAGAGTTGGCAATTTTGAAGACGGAAACGGAGAAGTTAATTTCCCTCTTACAATTAGATGGAAGAAGGATGAGAAGGAATCATGCGTATTTATTTGAATTGACTTCCCAGCTGCTGTCTCTCACCTCTCAAAAAAAGATATTAAGTGAAATTGTTCAAGGCCTTCGTAAACTATACCCGGAACTAGCATATAATCTTTTGCTTTCACAGGATACCGAGTTAGAAGCAGAACTTCCTGTCAAAACGATAGAATATAGTGATGATGTGATAAAACGTGTAAGTACTTTGGCCTTTATTTCAGGAGAAATTCAAATAGAAGAGCAATTAGATAAAACAGGCTGTTTCTTATATGCACCATTGGTAGGGAAACAAGGTGTATACGGAGTTCTACAGGTGATTAGTGATAAAGGAATGTATATTCCCGAAAAGGAAATAAACTTTATATCCCAGATTGCTAGTACTGCCGGCAAGGCCATCGAAAACGTCACGCTTTATGAAAAATCAAATCACCTTGTCTCTGACTTAAAGTTAATTAATGAAGCTACACACAAGTTGAACTCGAATCTTGAAATGAAAGAGATCATCAATCTTGTCAGAGACCAAGTAATGGATGTTTGTCATGCCTCAGAGGTCGGTTTTATTTATTACAACGGGGATAATGAAGAAAGGTTCGATGTCCTAACTGGAAGTACAACGTTTTTTAATACGAATCCTGGAAGGAGATTTGCTGAGTATTTGAAAGACCATACAGATTGTAAGGGGGAGCCATTGCTTAAAGGGGATTTTGATAGAATAGATCGATTTCCATACCGGTCTATTATTGCTATTCCGATGAGCCATTCTGACACAGTTCATGGTATTATTGCGATCTTGCACGAACAACCATATTTCTTTTCATTTAATAAATTTAAATTAATACAGTCACTCATACAGCATTCAACCTTAGCGCTGACAAATACAGTACTTAAAGATAAGTTGAAAAAGGCTGTTAAAACAGATTTTTTAACAAAACTCTATTCACGAAACTATTTAGAAGAAGAGATAATCGCTCATATGGCGACAGGTGAAATGGGAACATTAATTCTATTCGATATTGATGACTTCAAATCAATTAATGACACGTATGGGCATCATATTGGCGATAAGGTGTTGATACAGGTAGCGGACCTTGTTAAGTCAATTGTAAACAATCGTGATCTTGCAGCTAGGTGGGGAGGAGAAGAACTCGCTGTCTATGCACCTACTATCACTATTAACGAAGGTGTGCAAATAGCTGGATTAATTCGAAGTCAAGTCGAAAAGCATACAAATCCGTCTGTAACCCTTTCTTGTGGTGTGTCCTCATGGGAACATACGGTTACAGATACAGTCAGTGAACTCTTTATCAGAGCAGACAAGGCTCTGTATGAAGCCAAAAACAATGGCAAAAATAGTGTTGTTAGATACGTGAAATAATTCTTAGATTACTAAAAGCCCGACGGTTACTCGGAATTCTTCTCTAGAATACGAGTTTCATCGGGCTTTTTATATCTTAAAGAATATCTATTTAACTTTATACCGGAGCAACCGTCCGTAAGACTCCTACTTCAATACATGAGGTGAAACTGTAAGTTTTTAGTGGGAGTAAACGGACGTTAACATCCCGATTCGTTCAACTAACAATCAATGGGGGAAGAATGAAAACTCCCACTGATTGAAGTTTCACTTCATCCGGCTAAATGCTTTTCAAGTACATGGACAAACTGTTCTAAGTAAGTTTGATCCACTTCGTCAAAACGGTCTGAATTCGGGCTGTCTATATCTAGTACTCCATAAATTGTCTCGTTAAGGATAATCGGTACAACGATTTCCGAGTTTGTCGCCCCGTCGCAAGCAATGTGTCCAGGGAATGCATGAACATCCGCAATGCGTTGAGTTGCTTTTTCTTTAATAGCTGTGCCACATACTCCTTTGCCGTAGCCAATCCGGATACATGCTGGTAATCCTTGGAAGGGCCCTAATACAAGTTCATCTTCTTTCCAAACGTAAAACCCTACCCAATTTACGTCAGTGAGAAACTGATTTAATAAAGCAGACGCATTTGCAAGTAAGGCGGTATGATCATGCTCGCCTTCACTGAGTGCATCTACTTGCTTCACTAATAATTGATAGTCCTTTTCTTTTTGGCCTGAGTATGCTGTTGATTGAAACATATATGCACACTCCTTTCATTGTAATGTATGGTAAGTTTGCTAATTCGACATCGTTAATTTTTTTGTCGAGCAAAAAATGCAGGATTACCCGTCTCTTTGTCGTAAAAGACAAGTAAGGAGTTGAATAGGATGAAACCAAACACATCAAAACAAAAAGTGATTGACGCAGCCTCGTCCCTGTTCTTTCAAAAGGGTTTTCATGGTACCTCGGTACGTGATATTGCAGAGCGTGCTTCTGTTAACGTGTCGCTCATCAGCTATTATTTTAAAGGAAAGCAAGGTCTTTTAGAATACGCTGTTTCGTATTATTATGAAGCATACTTGATAGCGATAGAAGAAACTTTGCTCGAAACAGAACAGCTTTCTGCACTTGATCAATTGAAAGAGTTAATTTCAACCATTATACATTATAAACAAATGCATCATCAATTCTCCTGTTTTATTCATCGAGAACTGTCGTTGGATTCCGTGTTTGTTAGGGAAATGGCGGTAACATACTTGGCTAAAGAAAACTTCTATGTAAGCAAGGCGTTTGAAGCGGTTATTCGCGTTAATAAAAAGACAGACCCTGAGGAACGCAGTTTTTTACTCATGCAGTTTAAAGGAATGCTGACAACACCATATATATTGCATAATGAATGGAAAAATCAGGTGGTTGGACAATACTCCCACAGGCAATTTGCTGAAAAATACGTGAAGAGTATCCATCACTGGATTGATTTCGCTGCAAAAGAGCCTGCTGATAAGACTGCATCCTCTTAAAACGCAACTTTTCATACAATATGTTCAAGAAAAATAAAGCATTATATGTCGAAGCTGCAAATTATTTGTATTTTTTTAGCCAAAAACACTACGAACATGGTATTATAAGTACTATCATATTAAATAACGGTTTTTATGTTCTTCAAGAGGCTCTTCAACGTTTCATCCTCTTAAATAGGAATATAGTTAGGAGGCAATTTATGGCATACTTCATAGGAATTGTACTAGTTATCATTACATTAATTATTATCGGTCTTATTCTCAGAAAACGTGTATACGATGTCGTGGATCGTTACGAGGCTTGGAAAATGGACATTATGGGTCGGAACATTGCCTCACAGTTGGGAAGGATTAAGACATTAAATTTATCCGGAGAAACGCAGGATAAGTTTGAATCCTGGAAGGAACGCTGGGAGCATATCTTAACGAAGGAACTTCCTGATATTGAAGAGCATTTATTTGATGCAGAAGAGGCAGCGGACAAATACCGTTTTTCTAAAGCTAAAAAGACATTAAATAATGTAGAAGAGATTTTGCAAACAATCGAAGCTAACATAGAGAAGCTACTTGCAGAAGTAGACATGCTGTTAGAGTCGGAAGAGCAAAGCCGAAAAGAAATGGACACTTTAAATCCTAAAATAAAAGCAATGAAAAAAGCACTTTCCCAAAACCGCTATCAATATGGAAAAGCCGAGCGATATTTCGATAATCAACTAGATACACTACAAGAAAAGACTTTGGTGTATGAGCAATCGACAGAGGCCGGCGATTATATGGAGGCTAAACAGGTTGTCGATGAACTAACTATCGAAATTCATGAGCTTGAGGAGCAATTTGATGCATTTCCTTTCTATTATAAGAAATGCAAACATGAGCTTCCAGCACAGTTAGATCAATTATTTTCCGGTCTTAAAGAGATGAAGGATGAAGGGTATCATGTCGAGCATTTGGCATTTGAAAAAGAGATACGTACATATCAAGAACGTCTAGCAAGTACAGTTGAAGCCATGGAAAAAGGCGAGACAAAAGAAGTAGAAGCAACGATGGAAGAAATGGAAGAACGTATAAAGGAAATGTACGAGCTACTGGAAAAAGAAGCACTTGCCAAGAGCTACCTCGACACACAGGTGCCAAGCTATCAGCAGGCTGTAGCAGATATGAACCAAGCTTTTCTAGACACGAAATCTGAAGTAGAGCAATTAAAGAAAGCCTATTACTTTGAAGATGGTGATATGGAACGTTATATGGCTTTAGAAAAGTCGATTGGGAAATTAACGGTTGAGCTGGAAGAACTATCAGAAAAACTTACAAATGATAAAGCTTCGCATTCGGAACTTAGAAATCTGGTAGAAGATGGATATATCCAATTGGAGGAAATGAAGGAAAATCATGAAGCCTTCAAGGTACGGATCCGAAATCTTCGTAAAGACGAGTTGGAAGCAAAAGAGAAGTTGACGGAAATGCGCAATCAATTGTATGATATACAACGTAAATTAAAGAAGAGCAATGTACCTGGCATTCCGACCTTTATATGGAATTCCATGGAAACAGCGTCTGAGAAAAATAATCGCGTTATTAAAACACTCGAAAAGCAGCCATTGGATATGGCCGAAGTACAAAAGGCGTTAAGCGATGCTGCAACTGCCGTTGAGCAAGTAGCAGAGCAAACAGATATGATGCTTGAACAAGCGTATCTGACAGAACAGGTTATTCAATATGCTAATCGGTACCGCAGTCAATATCCATTACTTGCTGCAAAGTTAGCTGAATCAGAGCGCTTATTCCGTGCCTACGAATATGAGCTTTCATTAGAGCAAGCAGCCAAAGCAATTGAAGAAATTGAGCCAGGTGCTTTAAAACGTATAGAGGAATATCAATTGACTGCAAATTAAGCGTAATATAGGTAGCTTAAATAAATATTCATTAAAAAGAAAAGGATATTATAGAAATATCCTTTTTCTTCTGTGTTCTAATATAATAAAAGGTTCATTGCAAGGAGTCCGTATTATGATTTATTTAGATAATAGTGCAACAACAAAGCCTGATCCAGGTGTACTAACTAGTTTTGAACAAATTTCAAGCCATTATTTTGCAAATCCATCCTCCATTCATCCTTTTGGTGGGGAAGCGGAGAAGCTATTGAATATGGCAAAGAAACAAGCAGCAGAGCTGTTGAAAGTGAAACAAGAAGAAGTTGTTTTCACCTCTGGGGGGACAGAAGGTAATAATATGGCGATTAAAGGTATTGCTTTACAGCACCAGCAACGCGGTAAGCATATTATTACAACGGAAATAGAACATCCTTCCGTATTTGAAGCATGTAAAAGCTTAGAATCGCTTGGTTTTGATATTACCTATTTACCAGTTGATCAATCAGGCGTTGTTTCTGCACTTGATGTGAAAGCAGCAATTAGGAAAGATACCATTCTAATTAGCGTAATGCATGTGAATAATGAGTTAGGGAGTATACAACCGATAAAAGAGATTGCTGACCTTGTTGCGACATACCCGAAAATATTTTTTCATGTAGACGATGTACAGGGATTAGGTAAAGTGCCACTTACTTTGTCTCATTCGGGCATTAATTTATGTACGATGTCAGGGCATAAGATCAATGGACTTAAAGGCACGGGGATCTTATATGTAGACAATCGAACAACACTTTTCCCTTTATTTCACGGTGGTGAACAAGAACGAAACCTACGATCTGGTACTGAAAATGTGGCTGGTACTGTATCGATGGTAAAAGCTCTTCGTCTCATTAAAGAAAAAGAGGCTACAAGGCTTGCCAATCTATACAGTGTCCGAGACTTTCTTCTTAATTCTTTGACGGAAATACCTGAGGTAGTTATAAACACTCCAGATAATGCGGCCCCACATATTGTCAATTTCTCTGTACCGGGTACAAAACCTGAAGTAATGATTCATATACTGGCAGAGAAGGACATCTATATTTCAACCAAATCTGCTTGCTCTTCTAAACAGTCGGATGAGAGCAAAATTTTGGTGGCATGTGGCTTTCCTCGAGATCGAGCCATATCTGCATTAAGAGTGAGCTTATCGTATGAGACTACGAAAGAAGAAATTCAACAATTTATAGAAGTGCTGAAACAGGCAATACATCAATTTAAAAAAGTTATGGAGTAGATAATAATGGAATATGATCACATACTAATTCGCTACGGTGAAATGGCGTTAAAAGGGAAGAACATTAAGAAATTTATTATAAGACTGCAGGAAAACGTTCAGCACAAGCTAAGAGCCTTTCCTAATGTAAAGGTAAAACGGACCCAGGGAAGAATGTTTATCATTTTAAATGGCTCAGATCCTGCCCCAATTATCGAAAAGTGTAAAGACATATTTGGTATTCAAAGTTTAAGCCTTGCTATAAAAGTAGAAAATGAACCAGAAGCAGTGAAAGAGGCAGCTCTTTATGCTTTGAAAAACAGCGAAGAGGTTAAAAAGTTTAAAGTAACGGTGAAACGAATTAATAAAGATTTCCCTATCCGTTCCCAAGAATTTAACCAAATCCTTGGGGGACACCTTTTAAGCAATACAGAAGGATACACGGTTGATGTCCATCAACCAGATTTAGAAATAAAAGTAGAAATCAGAAATGAAGCAACGTATATTACATCAAGCGTTGTAAAAGGGCTAGGAGGCTTACCTGTAGGGACTTCCGGGAAATCCCTTCTTCTATTGTCAGGAGGGATTGACAGTCCTGTTGCAGGGTATTTGGCAATGAAACGAGGCGTTCAATTAGAAGCTATTCATTTTCATTCTCCACCGTTTACAAGTGATCGAGCAAAACAGAAGGTACTTGATTTAGCAAAACAACTTACCAGGTTTGGTGGTTCCATTAAGGTGCATATCGTTCCTTTCACAAAGCTACAACAGGAAGTATTTAAGTCAATACCTGATGGCTACGCGATGACGATTATGCGTCGTATGATGATGCGAATCAGTGAGAGGGTTTGTGAGCAAGAATCCATCTTGTCCATGACAACAGGAGAGAATCTTGGACAGGTGGCAAGTCAAACCATGGAAAGTATGAACACAATCAATGAAGTGACGAATTATCCCGTGATTCGTCCTCTCGTTACGATGGATAAATCTGATATTATTAACATCTCTCAGCAAATTGGGACATATGAGACTTCCATATTGCCGTATGAGGACTGCTGTACAATTTTTGTACCTAAAGCACCAAAAACAAAGCCAAAAAGAGAGAAAGCCAATTATTATGAATCCACAAAAGACTATACTGCCCTGATAGAGGAAGCAGTTTCTGGCATTGAAAAAGTAAAGGTTACTGCAGATACAACAATGGAACCAACGTTTGAAGATCTGTTTTAAATACAACTGAATTTTTTCTAAGATATACCAGCTTAATCCGTGCATGTTTTCCCCTAAGATAACGCATTCTATAGTTACCAAGGGAGGTGAACTAACATGGCAAGTAACAATTCTTCAAATCAATTATTAGTTCCTGGTGTTCAACAAGCATTGGACCAAATGAAGACAGAAATTGCTAGCGAGTTTGGTGTACAACTTGGTGCTGATACAACTTCTCGTGCCAACGGTTCTGTTGGAGGAGAAATTACGAAACGTCTTGTACAAATGGCTGAACAGCAATTTGGCGGACAGAAATAACAATTACAATTTTATAATTTATGGTTAGGACTGTCCGGAAACGGGCAGTCCTTAATTTTTTCCAGATTTAAGTAGAGAATAAATTTGAAAATTAAATATAAAAAGCTATATTACTTGCTAAACTGAAATATTCTTTTTAAAGTAGGACTTAATATATCTAGAGAGGAAGAGCACCTATGGGGGTACTTTGGTTTGGTGGAAACATTTACACGATGGAGAAGGAAGGAACTGCAATTGAAGCTGTCTACACAGAAGGAGGTATAATAAAGGCTGTTGGAACTTATGAAAAACTATACCATACTTATGCAGCGTCAATTGAACAAGTGGAAAACCTTCAAGGTAAGACAATGCTTCCTGGACTTGTAGATAGTCATTTACACATAATAGGCCATGGAGAAAAGCTGCTCCGGTTAGATTTATCTCAAATGAAATCAGCGACAGAAGTAGTGGAGGCGCTGAGCAATCGGACTGCCAATCTAAGTGAAGGTGAGTGGCTGATTGGGGAAGGATGGAATGAAAATCAGTGGCAAGACGCTTCCATCATACATAAAGAAGTGCTTGATAAAATTAGTCCCTATAATCCGATGATGCTATCACGTGTTTGTCGACACGCCATATTAGCAAACACCAAGGCAATGGAGCTAGCAGGCGTAATGGAAGAAAGTCCTGACCCTCAAGGTGGCATTATCGTACGAGACGATGCAGGAGAGACGACAGGGTATTTTTTAGATACAGCACAGGAACTCATTAAAAATGCCATGCCAAGTGTTTCACAAGACTATCTTGAGCAAGTTATTAATATTGCTACGGATGATCTCATGTCAAAAGGTTTAGTTGGTGGGCATAGTGAGGATTTAAACTATTATGGCGGCTTTCATAAAACATTTGGCGCATTCAAGAATGCCATTGATGGAAAGGCGAGAAAGTTTAAAGCACATTTACTTGTCCATCATGAGGTGATGTCAGACATGGTTGATGAAGGACTAGGCTATCTTGAAGGTACCGAATATGTAGAATTGGGTGCAGTTAAGATCTTTTCTGATGGCGCCCTTGGTGGCAGAACAGCATGGCTGACAGAGGAATACGCTGATGAAAAAGGGAATTACGGTGTGGCTATTCACAATGAAGAAACGCTTGAACAAATAGTGAAAGAAGCACGGCGACATGGTTTACCAATTGCAGTTCATGCAATAGGAGATCAAGCTGTTGATGCAATAACTGGAATCATAAAAAAGCACCCATTGTCTAATGGGGCAAGAGACAGAATTATTCACGGACAAATACTAAATGAACATTCTTTACAAATGTTGAAGGAACTTCCCGTAGTAGTCGACATTCAACCTTCCTTTGTTTCATCTGATTTTCCATGGGTGCTCGATAGAATAGGGGATAAACGGTTGAACTTGTCTTATGCATGGAAAACATTACTTGATGAAGGGGTAAAATGTGCGGGTGGATCAGACGCACCCATTGAGGAAGTTTCTCCATTATTAGGAATAGAGGCAGCTGTAACGAGAAAGTCACAGATTGATAATCAGGTATACCGTCCAGAAGAACGTTTGAGCGTGTTTGAAGCAGTTACATTATACACTTCAGGCAGTGCCTATGTAATTAACCAAGAGGAAACCAGAGGTAAAATCGCACCTGGATTTAGTGCAGATTTCACGGTACTAGAAGAAGATATTTTCCAAGTACAACCGGAAACCATTCATGAAATTAATGTAGCAATGACAGTTATAGATGGAAATATCGTATATAAAAACGCCCCCACTCCATTATAGGGGAGGGGGGGTTGTTTTGCTAAGACCTAACTGCAAGCTTCGATCGGAAACCTACAAAAACGTTCGTTTAACGCGATCCCAGTATGAATTGTCTTTAAGCTTCACTGTTTTAATTGCTTTGTCACTAAGTGTTACATTTAGCTCATGAATATTTCGAATAGAATAGGCTTCATTATCCAAGCCGATAATCGGATAATCATTTCCGTCCTGAATGATCTCTAATGATAATTTTCTATCACTGTTAAGTACAAAAGAGGAACCGAGTGTTCTGTATCGATTATTATTAATGGAAGCGAGCTCCGACACTTGGAAACAAGGAATTTTAGGATCAATAACCGCGCCATTCGTTGACTTGTTATAGCCTGTACTTCCAGTTGGGGTTGCTACAATTAAACCGTCACCCCGGAACGTTTCAAAATACATATCGTCAATTTTAACGTCAATTACAATTGATTTAATTAGAGTAGAACGAACACTTAATTCGTTTAGACATTCAAAGGATGTTTCACCATTAACCTCCACGTTGATTACAGGGAAGCGGCGAACCTCCATCTCTGCATGCCTCATTGTATCTAGCATGTCATCAAAGTTGTCCATATTAAAATCGCAATACAAACCAGACTCATTAGAGCGTGTAATTCCCGTGTATAGGCAATCCTCGCGAAAACCTGTTTTTCTGACTGCTTGCAAGAACATGCCATCTCCGCCAATACTGACGATTATATTTGCATTCTGTGGATCCTCTACAATGTTAAAACCGTTTTCTTTTGCAAGGTCAAATAAAGTTTCTAATTTATTCTGTAATTCCTCATCCTTCTTATAATAAAAAAAGATATTTCTACGTTGCTCCATTTCTTTCCATACCTCCAATGCTAATTAGATACAACTATATCATATCATTTTGAAAGCGATTTAACCAAAAAGAGGAATATTGTAAGAGTAGAAAATGGCAATGTGTAGCAAAATAGTAATAGCTAACCAAATGAGCGAAATGGGGCTTCTTATGATCTGGTTCACGATTCTCCTTATTCTGTTATTAATTTTTTTGCTACTCATCACTCGTGTCTACGTTACTGCTAACCTTATTTATACAACAGATAATCATTGGTTAGACCTTCGTATCCATGTGCTTCGGATTTGTGTCTTCCGCAGAAAAATACCTTTAGAAGCCGATACTTCCCAGAAGGGCTCTCACAATATATCCTTTTCCAACGTGAGAAATGTATTGAAGCGTGAATTCCATATTGTGAAGGGGCTTGGAAAGTCAATGATTAACGTGCTAAAGCGTGTTCGTTTTCATAAACTTGTCTGGCATACAGAAGGAGGTACTGGTGATGCTGGAAGCACAGGACTTGTGGCAGGTGGGGTATGGTCAATCAAAGGTGTCATCATCTGTTACTTGGTACAGCATAGTCAGATGAAATGCAAACCTGTCATTCAAGTGGTTCCTCATTTTCAGCAACCATGTTTTTATACAAGAGTAGAATGCATTGCATCCTTAAGAATTGGGCAAGCTATTTACGCTCTCGTCCATATGTTAAAAAATACTGTAATTAAGGGAGAATCGTTTCAACCTAAAACTGAGGTATAGGAGGTAGATTAATTATGGAAGAACATCCAATACAAGGATTAATGACGACAGCAATGGAAAATTTAAAGGACATGATCGAAGTAAACACCATTATCGGAGATCCAGTTGAATCACCTGATGGGAGTGTTATTATCCCAGTTTCAAAACTTGGATTTGGTTTTGCGGCGGGAGGTAGCGAATTTAATGCCGGCAAATCACAAGGTGATAGTGAAGTAGAATTGCCTTTTGGTGGAGGTAGCGGGGGTGGTGTTTCCATTACACCTGTGGCATTCCTTATTGTCAGTGAAAGAGGAATTAAAATGGTTCACCTTGATCAGCATACCCATATTTATGAAAAGATGCTTGATTTTGCTCCACAAGTGGTTGAGAAAGTGCAACAAATTATTAAAGAGTCCACACAAGGAAAAAAACCAAAAGAACAGCAATCTAGAAAATCCAAAGACTCCCCGTCTCAGTACGATATTTAAATGATGGGGCTTTCAATTTACAGAGTAGGATGAATGTAATGGGTTTCAATAATTTATTGCTGAAATAAGGCAGAAATTGTTGGACAAGGCCCAAATTTATATTCATAATACTAAGGGAATACAATTATTTAGGAGGAATGCTTCATATGGCAAATGTTACATTCCATCAAGACCCTGTCACATTAGTTGGGAAAGAAGTAAAGGTTGGAGACAAGGCTCCGGATTTTAATGTTTTGAGCAATGATCTCAACTCTGTATCCCTTGGTGATTATGACGGGAAAGTAAAACTAATCAGTGTCGTTCCCTCGATTGATACAGGGGTATGTGCTGAACAGACAAAACGGTTTAATGATGAAGCGGATAAGATAGGTAATGTCAAAGTGTTAACAGTAAGTATGGATCTCCCTTTTGCACAGAAGAGATGGGTCAACAAGCACGAAATTAACAGTCTTGATACACTATCGGATCACCGGGATGCAAATTTTGGTCAAAACTACGGTGTGTTGATAGAGGAATTACGATTGTTGGCGAGATCGATTTTTGTTGTTGATTCGAACAACAACATCACATATGTTGAATATGTCAGTGAAGTAAGTAACCACCCTGACTATGATGCTGCATTAGATGCTGCCAAGAAAGCAGAATAATCGACTCCAATCTCTCTCGCTATTTAGTTGAGAGAGATTTTTACTGTGAAAACACTTTCAGTAAATTTCATAACATATTTAGCTACCATTGCTTTGTACATAGCCATTTGTTTTGGTACAATAGAAACGCTTTAGGAACGAATGGAGGATTGTAATGGGGAAATCAAATGTAGAGCTATTATATGAATGGCTAGATCAAACAACGAACCTTATTCAACAACAACGTCATGAACCGTATTTGGATAGCCTGGCAACAACTATGGAAATTTTGTTTATGCAGGAAATACCAGAGAATCAAGATGACATAACTTCACATAAATTGCAGCAATCTATAACAGAACTTGAACTAGCGGATTTTTCAAAAGAGGATGTTCGAAAAGCGACACAGTTGGCAATGCTAAAAGGGATGAAGGATTCAACTCAACAGCAACATTTGATGACACCTGAAACCGTAGCTTTGCTTGTTGCGTATTTCGCAGAAAAGGTTATGCTTGCAAACGAAAAGGTGCGGATATTTGATCCAGCAGGTGGCACTGCTAACTTGCTATCCACAGTGCTTGATCGATTACAACAGCCGGTTGAAGCATTTGCTTCAGAAGTGGATCCTACGTTGATACAGCTTGCTGTTATGAATGCTAATTTACAAGAGAAACAAATCGAATTTTTCCATCAGGACAGCATTCGACCGTTTTTACTAGACCCAGTTGATTTGGTAGTGGCAGATTTACCAGTAGGCTATTACCCTGATGATGTTCAAGCAGCACAGTTTGAGCTGAAAGCGGATGAAGGACATTCATATGCCCATCATTTATTTATTGAACAAGGGATGAATTATACCAAACCAGGCGGCTATATGATTTATGTCGTACCTGATTTTCTGTTTGATAGTGATCAATCGGACAAACTCCACCGTTACATCCAGGAGTATGCACATATTGTTGGGGTCGTTCGTTTACCTGAAAGTGTTTTTAAATCTGAAAAGAATGTAAAAAGCATTCTCATTCTGCAGAAAAAATCGCAGGATTCTCGTCCGCCAAAACAGCCTTTGCTTGTGCAAATGCCATCATTGAAAAACACCAACGCAATGGCAGATATTTTAGGACAAATGAATAATTGGTTCCAAACGTATAATAAGGAGTGAGCAACAATGAGTAATGTATTGGCAATCAATGCTGGTAGTTCATCTTTGAAATTCCAATTAATAAAAATGCCAGATGAGGAAGTAATGGCAAAAGGATTAGTAGAACGTATTGGTCTTCCAGAAGCAGTTTTCACCATTGAAGTTAATGATAAAGAGGATAAATTTGTTGGAGACATCCCGAATCATGAAGAGGCTGTAAAGAAATTATTAGCTTCACTAACGGATACAGGCGTTATTACGTCCCTTGATGAATTAGATGCAATTGGCCACAGAGTGGTTCATGGCGGAGAAAAATTTAGTGATTCTGTCAAGTTGACAGACGAAGTAATTCAAAGTATTGAAGAGGTTTCAGAGCTTGCGCCACTTCATAACCCTGCCAATTTAACTGGAATTAATGCATTCAAAGAAATCTTGCCGAATGTGCCAATGGTAGCAGTGTTTGATACAGCATTCCATCAAACGATGCCAGAATCATCTTACCTATACAGTCTTCCATATGATTATTATGAAGATTATGGGATCCGAAAATATGGTTTCCATGGTACATCCCACAAGTACGTTTCACAACGCGCTTCTGAGCTAATGGGCGTTCCACTTGAGCAATTAAGACTAATCTCATGTCACTTGGGTAATGGTGCTAGTATTGCTGCTATACAAGGTGGAGAATCTATTGATACGTCTATGGGCTTCACCCCATTAGCTGGTGTGACGATGGGAACACGTTCTGGAAACATTGACCCGGCACTTATTCCATATATTATGGAGAAAACTGGTAAGACAGCGGAAGAAGTAATGGACGTTTTAAACAAAGAAAGTGGTATGCTTGCACTTTCTGGATTCTCTAGTGACTTGCGTGATATTGAGCAACAATCAGGAGAAAACAAGCGTGCAGAACTAGCACTTGAAGTTTTCGCTGGTCGTATTCATAAATATCTCGGTTCCTATGCTGCAAAAATGTCTGGTGTAGACGCAATTATCTTTACAGCAGGTGTCGGGGAGAATAGTGCAACAATCCGCGAAAAAGTGTTACATGGTCTGGAATTCATGGGTGTATACTGGGACCCTGCACTAAACCAGATTCGTGGAAAGGATCAGTTCATTAACTATCCGCATTCTCCAGTTAAGGTTATTGTTATTTCGACTAATGAAGAAGTTATGATCGCTCGCGACACGTTGAGATTAGCTTAGATTTTTATAAAGGTTTTGCCATTATGAAGTGGCAAAACCTTTTTTTATCGGTTGATTTGTTCCATTTGCTAATTTTAAGTAGAAATGCTGTTTTTATCTTACAACTAACACGTCACACGAGGCATATCGCGTAATACTTTCGGAAACACTTCCAATTAAAAATCGTTCAACAGCACTCATTCCAGTAGCCCCACATATAATGAGATCTGCTTCGAAATCCTGTGCAATATCTTTTGCTATTTTGACCTTTGGGGAACCATATGCTACAGAGCGAACCAGGTCCATAACTCCAGCAGTTTTTGCATTTTCAACATACGTATCAAGTAATTCTTTAGCATAGCTGTCAGCTCTTTCGGAGAGCGTACGATCATATGCCTCTGCGGAAGCAAACGTACGGGAATCCACGACATGTGCAAGAATCAAACGAGCATGATTGCGTTTTGCAATATCTAGTGACTTTTTAAAAGCTTTTTCAGACGCCTGAGAGCCATCTACAGCTACCACAATATTTTTATATTCCATGCTACATCTCCCCCTTTACTTTAAGTATATACCCATATAATTTGAATCACAATTGAAATCTTTTTTCTTATATAAATTTTCAGTACTTTTCAAATGGCGAGAAGAACTCAATTGGTTTTTCTGGAAAGAAGTATGTAAGATAACATGTCACGATTATGGACAACCTATAATTGGAGGTGATAATCTTGAGTAAACAAAAGAAAGATAATTCTCCAGAAAATATTTTTGAAGATGAGAAAGGCGTTGCTGCTGTGCAAAACCAATTAAATGAGAGTTATCAAAGTGGTGTTGTTGAACAGCTGCACAACAATAAAAACATTCATACTTTTAATAATCGCAGAAGATAATATGAAGAAATAAATCCTTCTTTTTAAAGAAGGATTTATTTCTTCTTCCCCTTTGCGTAAGAATTTGGTAATGTAGCTTTAGGTACATAATGTAGTATAATGTTAGTGTGTTGTAAGTGCTTTCATAAAAATGATTATAATTATACAGAAATTGGAGGGCGAGAGCGATGAAAATAGGGATTCCAAGAGAAATTAAAAACAATGAAAACAGAGTTGCTATGGCACCTTCCGGGGTGCATACGTTATCAGATGCAGGACACGAGGTATATGTGGAAACAGAAGCCGGGTTGGGATCTGGCTTTACGGATGAACAATATATAGAAGCCGGTGCTATTATTCTGGAATCAGCGCGGGAGGTTTGGGCGCAGGAAATGGTCATGAAAGTTAAGGAACCACAGCCTGAGGAGTATGGATATTTCTATGAAGGTCTTATCCTTTTCACTTATTTACATCTTGCAGCAGAGCCTGAGTTAACGAAGGCATTAATTGAGAAAAAAGTGGTAGGAATAGCTTATGAAACTGTACAACTGGACAATCGTTCCTTGCCATTGCTTACACCGATGAGTGAGGTAGCAGGAAGAATGGCCTCACAAATTGGCGCTCAATTTTTGGAGAAGCCGAAGGGTGGAAAAGGAATTTTATTAGCTGGTATTCCAGGCGTTAAAAGAGGGAAGGTAACGATTATTGGAGGCGGAGTCGTAGGAACAAATGCAGCAAAAATAGCTGTTGGTTTAGGTGCTGATGTCACAATCATTGATTTAAGCCCGGAACGTTTACGTCAACTTGACGATATCTTTGGCTCTAAAATTAATACGATGATATCCAATCCGCTTAATATTGGACAAGCTATTTCAGAATCGGATCTAGTTATTGGTGCAGTACTGATCCCAGGTGCCAAAGCTCCGAAGCTTGTAACAGATGAAATGGTGCAACAAATGCCCGAAGGTTCCGTGATTGTAGATGTTGCCATTGATCAGGGCGGCATTTTTGAAACGAGTGACAGAATTACAACACATGACAATCCTACTTATTCAAAACATGGTGTTCTTCATTATTCGGTGGCAAATATGCCTGGCGCTGTACCGAGAACTTCTACTATCGGTTTAACGAATGTAACGGTTCCGTATGCACTTCAACTTGCTAATAAGGGGTATATAAAAGCCTGTTTAGACAATGAAGCTTTGTGTAAAGGGGTAAATACGTTAGATGGCTACGTGACGTATGAAGCTGTCGCAGCATCACACGGACTTGAGTTTGATGATGCACATGTATTGTTAAAAAGATAAAAGTAAAGCCTGCAGAGTATCCTGCAGGCTTTTGCTTATCTCTTGTCTATTCAATAATTTGTAGATCCTTTGGATATGCGGTTAGGATCTCTGCACCTTTATCTGTCATGTATACCATGTCTTCAATTCGGACGCCACCTTGTCCTGGCACATAGATACCTGGTTCAATGGTATAGCACATTCCAGTTTTCAGTGGTAGTGTGTTATTGCTGTGCATGGACGGATATTCATGTGTTTCAATACCTAAGCCATGCCCTAGACGGTGGGTAAAATAGTCACCATAGCCCGCGGTTTCAATATGCCCTCTCGCAATTTGGTCGAGCTTTCCAACAGAGATTCCGACTTTAGAAGCCTCAATTGCTTTTTGTTCAGCCTGCAATACCGTATTGTAGATGTTTTCTTGCTCTTCGGTAATTGATTTGTAGGCCACTGTTCTGGTAATGTCTGAGCAATATCCTTCAAAAATAACACCAAGATCAAATAAAACAATATCGCCTTTTTCAATCTTTTTCATACTTGGTGTTCCATGAGGTGAAGCAGTTTTTGTTCCAGATAGAGCCATCGTATTAAAGGACATTTCCTGAATGCCTTGTTTCTTCAGCTGATATTCAATTTTTGCAATCAGTTCCAGCTCACTTACGCCCTCCTGAATTGCTTCTACTCCTGTTTTGACACCGAAATCAGCTAGTGCTGCTGCCTGCTTTAATAAAGTGTATTCTTTTTTATCTTTTACCACTCTTAAGTTGGCCAATATTTCCTTACCATCGCGAATAGCTGTATCCGATAAATACTGTTTTATTGCTTCGTAACGTTCTAATGTAATGTGGTCATGTTCCAAACCAATGGAGGCTGGGACCTGGTTGGAGTTTTTGAGCCTTTTGGAAAAAAGTTCCCATGGGTTTTCGTGATCACGGTAGCTAATAATTTCAAATTGCCAGCCTGCTTGTTTTGCATCCTCTACTTCCATTGATGGTACAATAAGAATGGGATCCATGCTGTGAGATACATACACTGCAATTAAGCGCTCATGTGGCTCCGTATAGTAATTGCTTAAATAATAAAAATTTGCTTTTGATGTTATAAACATACTATCAAGATCTTGTTCCTTCATGCTTTTTAATAATGAATCTATTCTACTTGTCATATAGGCACTCCTTCATATGTAGTGTTATACTAAAGTATAACAGAGAATCCCAAATGTAAAAAAATATTACTTTTTGAAACCAAATTCTATTTAGAACGTAATACCTAATAGCAACAAAAGATATAATGATGTGAGGTGAGTTAATGGGGCTATTATCCAAGATCTTTTCCAAAAAAAAGAATGATACAGCAGCTCCTCAAGAAAGAACAGTGCTTTCCATCAAAGTTGGCGATATTATCACCTATGACCTTAGGGACTATGAGGTTGTTGGAAAGATAACATATAGAGATGGGAGCTATGAGTGGTATAGTTATCAATTGCTGGAAGGAAATGATACCATTTGGTTAGCGGCTGAAATGGATGATGAACTGGAGTTAGGGATATATCGAAAGGTACAAATTCCGATTCAAAAGCCTTATCCGAAAGAAGTTACGTATGAAAACAGCAAATACTACCTGGAAGAGACAGGTTCAGCTAGGGTGACGGGTGAAGGAAGAAGCACCTCTTTAAATGGTTCAGAAACCCACTATGCTGAATACATGGATGAGTCAGAGCAAAGCTACCTCAGTTTTGAATCATGGGGTACGGAAATAGAAGCCAGCTACGGTTATGCCATTGAAGCTTATGAAATTAAAATATTAGCAGGATCTAAATAGGAGGAGAATATATATGTTTAAATTTTTTGGTCGAATGAAAACAGTTGTAAGTTCAGAGTTAAATGCCATGCTTGATAAGGCAGAAGACCCGGTGAAAATGCTTGATCAATTTATGAGAGATATGGCAGAAGATATTAGAGAAGTAGAAGCGGCAGTTGCCAAGCAGATTGCCAATGAAAAAATGTTGAAAAGAAAAGCCAATGATGCTCAGGCAATGGTTGAAAAAAGGCAAAAACAAGCAGAACAAGCGATAGAGGCAGGTAATGATGATCTAGCTAGACGTGCACTGGAAGATAAAAAAGATCATGAAGCTACAGCAACCACATTGAACGAATCTTGGGAGCGTGCTGAACAAGATGCTACTTCACTTCGCTCAAAGCTTGATGAAATGAAAAAAGAATATCAAGAAATGAAATTGAAAAAGGATTCATTAAAAGCACGTGCTGAATCTGCAAAAACGAGAACGAAAATGAATCGTACGATGTCTTCTATCGGTAGTGACGATTCCAAGCGCGGTTTTGAGCGTATGGAAGAGAAAGTGATGCAATTTGAAGCAGAAGCTGAAACAAGTGAAGATATGTCACAAGCTAGTCGTACACTTGATGATGAGTTTGAAGATTTGGGCAAAAACGAAGTGGATGATGAACTTGCAGAGTTAAAGAAGAAAATGGGAAAATAAATTAGTTGTTAATAGGAGCAGTACTGCTGCTCCTATTAATAATATAAAACTGTAGTAGAGAGAGGGGGATTTTATTGTACAAAAAATGGCTGTTACTTGGAATGGTAATCATTATGCTAGGCGTACTTGCAGCATGTGGACCTGGCGGTATGGAACAAGATGCCAATGTTAGTGCGGGTGATATGCCGGATGAACCGAGCAAATCTGAGCTAGCTGCCGCTATAGAATCAGACAACAGTAATGAAATTGATGATTTAGTAGAGGAACATTTCCCTCTGCTTGATGTAGTGAATGGTGATACATATGAAGCGGAAATTTTTGCCACACAGCGTTTTACTAAAGAAGAGCTCGTATCATTGTTTTCTTCCGCTATAGAGCCGGAGAATGTAAGTGAAGAAAAAGATAATCAGCAAATCATGGTTTATCCAAATGACTTTGTTACACTGAAGCATAGCGAAAGCGATGATAACGTCATCTTAATTGAAGTTGCCAGTGAGGAGTTTGTTCGAAATAATTACTCACCAAGTTTTCTGCAGACGTATTTTACCTATCGACTGCTCGACGGTTTCTTAGGGAATGGTTGGAGCAATCGTAGAGCACGTTCTTGCCAATCGGGGGATTGCTATGGTGGTTATAAAAGTGGAAGTTACGGAGCGCCAAGTCGTGGAAGTGGAACATTCCGTGGAGGCGGTCCAGGTTCCGGAAAATAAAAGGAGGGTTTTTAGATGCAACCATTTATTGATACACTAATTTATTTTGCGATATCGGTCGTAATCGTATTAATTGGACTTATTATATTTGAAAACATGACAAGAAAATATAAAGACATGGAAGAAGTAAAGAACGGCAACCAGGCCGTTGCGTTATCCATTGCCGGAAAAATTATCGGTATTTGTATTGTATTAGCTTTTGCAATTTATCACAGCATTCAGATTCAAGAAACCATTATTTGGGGACTGTTTGGCGTTGTTCTGCAAATGATTGCATATGGCATTTTCGATCTGTTTACTAGGAAATTTTCTGTAGAGGAACAATTACGCGAGAACAACCTTGCAGTTGGTATCCTTTCCATGGCTGTATCTATTGGTTTAGCATTAGTCATCGGTGCTTCCATAACCTAAATAATATGGCGATTGTTTAAAACAGATTAAAATGGCTTCCGACGTTATCTGACGCGGAAGCCACATTTATTTTCATGGAAGTAAGAAGATGGAGTGATTAAAAGTGAAAGATGCAGCTATGAAGAAAAGTACCATTATCTACTGGGCTTCAGGAATTGTATCCATTTGCGGTATTATATTTGAAGTCCTATTCGGCGCACTGGGGTCTTATATATTAGGCGATGGTGTAAAACAATACACGTTAACCATTTCTCTTTTTCTTACTGGTATGGGAATTGGGGCAAGTCTAAGTGAAAAAGTAATGAAAAACCTGATTATTTCTTTTATTTGGGTTGAGTTTGGTGTAGCAATAATTGGTGGCTTCTCAAGCTTTACCATGTTTGGAATCACCGCAATTGCACCTGAGGGGACAGATGCCTTCTATCTCTACTTTATTACCGCATTAGTCGGTGCTTTAACAGGTTTTGAATTACCTATACTTATTAGGAAAGCAAATGAGATAGGAGTATCACTTAATCGAAGTACAGCTAGAGTCTTATTTTCTGATTATGCCGGTGGTCTAGTTGGCGGTTTGCTATTTGTGTTCCTACTACGCCCTCAATTCGGTATGGTAAAATCAGCCTTTTTAGTTGGTTGTATTAACGTAACCGTTGCTTTGATTGTGTTATGGCTTTTTCGTAAAGAAATTCGCCATTTTATGGTGCATGCTGTCTGTGGTGGCGTTATCGCATTGTCGCTTATTCTCGGACTGTTTTTTGGAGAAGAACTCGCCTTTAGCTTTGAACAGAAATTATATAAGGATCCAATATTACATATGGAAGAAAGCAGCTATCAAAAAATTATCCTTACTCAAGATCAGAAAGACGTGCGTCTTTATTTGGACGGTTCGTTACAGCTTAGTTCCACAGATGAATACCGTTATCATGAAACACTTGTGCATCCAGCGATGTCCTTTATAGATGAGCCTAAAAACGTGTTAATTTTAGGCGGTGGGGACGGGGTTGCTGCAAAAGAGGTATTGAAATATGATGCCTTAGAATCGATCACTTTAGTGGATCTTGACCCTGCTGTTGTCGAATTAGCGAATACTAATAAACAGCTATTGAAATTGAATGAGGGATCTTTAAAAGACCAAAAAGTGACTGTGAAAAACATGGATGCTTTTAAGTATCTTGAAAATAGTGATGAATGGTTTGATGTTATTCTCGTTGACCTGCCAGACCCCAATAACGAAAGTTTAAACAAGCTTTATACAAAAGAGTTCTATTCGTTGGCAAGAAACCACCTAACAGCAGAAGGGGCGATGATGGTACAGGCTACAAGCCCTGTTTTTGCAAGAGAAGTTTATTGGACGATTTCTGAAACAATCGCTTCTACAGGTCTTAATACAGAGAATCTTCATGTGGATGTGCCCAGCTTCGGAAATTGGGGATTTGTTATGGCGAGCAGAGAGGAAATTGATATTGAAAACCTGACAATTGAGCCCGAAACCAGGTTCCTAGAGGAAGATATGTTAGGCAGCTTAACCGAATTTGGTAAAGATGAAGATCAAGAGATTATTGGGAAGGATGGGGAGGAAACGGTGTTAAAACCAAATACTCTAATCGATCCTCATCTAATTCAAATTTATGAACGTGCATGGGAAAATTACTAAACGGGTAAAGGAATAGAGAACTTCTTATAGAAGAATAGTAGGGAGACAATCTTTAAAAAAGGAGCGAGATAGCATGAAAGTATCTTATCATGGACATTCCGTAGTAAAAGTAGAGACCGCCACACAGACGATCCTTTTTGATCCATTTATCTCAGGTAATGAGGCATGTGATTTAAATGCAGACACAATTAAAGCAGATGTCATTCTGCTCACACATGGACACAATGATCATGTGGGAGACGCATTTGAAATTGCCAAGCGAAGCAATGCTTTAGTCGTGGCACCTAATGAGCTTGCAGAGTACTTAGGCAATAAAGGATTGAGGACACACCCCATGCATATAGGCGGGAAGCACACTTTTGAATTTGGCCAAGTAAAATTCACACAGGCATTCCACGGTTCTGCCTACACCCAAGAAGATGGATCAACCGTCTACACTGGTATGCCAGCAGGTATCTTATTAACAATTGATGGTAAGACCATTTATCATGTTGGGGATACAGGATTATTCTCAGACTTAAAATTAATTGGTGAAATGAACGACATAGATGTCGCATTTGTACCAATTGGTGATAACTTTACCATGGGACCAGAAGACGCATTGGTTGCAGCAAAATGGATAAACGCTAAGACAACAGTGCCAGTGCATTACAATACCTTCCCAGTGATCGAGCAAAATCCAGCCACATTTGCTGAGAAAGTGAGTGTAGGAGAAGGGAAAGTAATGAAAATTGGGGATGTTTTGGAGATTTAACTAGGTGCTATAAGAAAAGCCAGGGAGCAGGTGCTCTCTGGCTATTTTAGTTGATAGATATTATACCCTCCAGGAGAGAAGCATTGCTTAGCGGGGTCCAGAACTTTTAAATTAGAGTATAATGGTTTTTTAAACTCTGCCTCACCCTTAATACACATTGTACCTGCTCCCCATTCTGGGGTTATTGGACCATCAAATGTAGCATTACCTTCTACTATAATTATCGAGTTTTCTTGGAAGTGAAGCGATTTGTGGAATCGTGCGTCTCCTTTAATTTCCAATGTAGCATTCCCCATCATGTTAACATTGTTAAAAAAATCCCCATCTTTGCCTACCTTAAGGCTATTATTTTCTTGTAAGTTAAGATCCTTTTGAGACGAAAATGACCCATTAACATCCAAAGAGGCATTTCCCATAAGTTTTAAGCCGTTCTTAAAATTGGCATCTTTTCCGATTTGGGTAGTAGTGGACTCTTGTAATACCATATTTTCTTCAGCTATTAAATGACCGTCTATAGAAAGTTTACTTGCCCTCTTTATAGTTGCTGGACCACTGAGCTTAGCACTTTTCTTTACAATTAATTTGGCATTTTGTTCGAGATTTAGCGATTGGTCGGTAAACAAATTATGGTCGATTGTAAATTTTATTTTTTGAAAGATAGATATGTTGTTAATAAACCAAGCACTACCGTCATGGACGGTAGGATTTAAACAAGAATTCCATTCACCTATTTGGTAACGGCTGAATTTAGTATTACCATAATAGTCACAATCTCCCTCTTCTCCAGGTGAATAATCTTCTTCGTCATTTTCTACATCATCAATATCATCGCTGTCTTTTAGTTGAATAGCTAGATTATAAGGCTCCGATTTGTTCCAAGTCGTTTCAGTTGTATATGTTTTATCGGTCTTACTTTTGACAGTTAGTTTAACCTGCATTGCCTTTGAATTATTAGCGTTTGTAAAACAACCATTTTCCTTTATTAATTCTTGATCACCATTTGTTAAGTTAATAGAAACTACTTCTAGGTCACCGTGTCTTCCGTCATAACAAATACTACGACCTTCCGTAAACTGATTTCTCATCTCACTAAGTAAAACATTGGTATTTTGTTTCAACGATATATTAGCACTTGCCTCTTTTTCACTGCCTAATAGTTGCGTTAAGACACCAGCAGATAATGTGATGACAATTGCTAATAAACCAAGTGCAGCAAGGAGTTCAACAAGTGTAAACCCTTTTTCATTATGAAGTTGTCGAAAATTCATATTTTCACATCCAATAAAATGCTATAATAGGATAAAAGTCACATGTGAGGCGTGGTTATCAGAATGGTCAAAAAATATTTTAATAATGATCGTGGTTTTACCCTTATAGAGATTATAGCATCAATAGCGCTTCTCGCACTAGTTATTATGGTACTTCTTCCAGTATTTCCACAAATTTTTAAGTGGACTGGAAAAACGGAAAATGAACTTACTGCAAGTAATTTAGTAGGCCAAGTAGCCTATGATGTTAAAAATGATAGAGTAGAAGATTGGTATCCTACCCCTGTCAAAGAGTGTAAAGGGGAGGAAAAGGGAGTTTCATATAAGACCTACACATTAAATAATATAAATTACCAGAGTACTATAGGTCTTTGTAAAGAGGCATCAGTTAATCTGTATCGCGCAGAAATAAAGGTTTATGGGGAAAACAATAACCTTATTAGTGAGTCTTATACATATATAAAAAGTGAGGAAAAACCATGAACTTGAAAGGTGAAAGAGGCGCGGCGCTAGTCCTAACTCTTTTAATGATTACATTACTGCTCTTATTCGTAACGTTGTTGTCTGGACAAGTTATTCAAACAACAAAACAAGTTACGACAACAGAAAAACGTATTGATGCAGAGTTAGTTTCGCAAATGGGGATAGATTATGTGCAATCTGTTTTAGAAACGTATGAATATAATGAGGTCCAAGATGTAATGGATTATTTGTCAACAAAATTGGATGAGTACTTGCAAATTTCAAAAACGGGAAATCCGATCCTTATACTGGATGAAGTTAGGCAGTTCGAAATTGAACTACCAGACCCTCTTCCTGAGGTTATTGAAGGAGAAGATTTAGAAGTTACCTATAGAAGTATTGGTAGATCAATGGATCAGACTATAGAAACTAACGATACTATTACCATAACCTTTGAAAGGGATGAATAATTTGATTACGCGTAAACGTCTTGGTGACTTGCTCCGGGATGCTGGACTGGTTACAGAACAACAAATAAACGAAGCGATAGAAAATAAAAAAAGCAACCAAAAACTTGGTGATGCCCTCCTCGAGCATGGCTTTATAACAGAAAAGCAATTGATTGAAGTGCTGGAATTCCAACTAGGCATTCCACATGTGTCGCTATATCGATATCCAATCGATGAAAATGTCCTGCAATTTGTAACAAGGGAGTCTGCTCAGCAAAACTTGATTATGCCATTGCAGATTAGTGGTACGGAACTTATGGTGGCGATGAAGGATCCAATGGATTATTTTGTTATTGATGATTTGGAAATGGAAACAGGTTTTAGCATTTCACCGGTTATTGCTGCCAAGGATGATATCCTGTTTGCGATCAATAAATACTATTACAAAAACGAACCAGAAATGATCGATAACAATAAAAATGGGGAAACGGAAGCTCCGATTATTCAGTTGTTTGACCAGTTGCTTACTACTGCTGTTCAGTTAAAGGCGAGTGATATTCATATCGATCCACAGGAAGCAGCCGTTCAAGTCCGTTATCGAATTGATGGGAAGCTACAAACAGAGAAGATTGTTGCCAAGCAGATGCAAAATGCCTTGATTGCCCGGATAAAAATTTTGGCAGACTTAAATATTACCCAGACGAGGTTGCCGCAGGACGGAAGAATTAGAACGACGGTTGGTCTAACACCAGTTGACCTACGAATCTCTTGTCTACCAACAGTGTACGGAGAAAAGGTTGTTATTCGAATACTGGATTTAAATCAAGCATTAAAGAAAGTTAATGAGTTAGACTTCTCGCAAAGCAACCTCAAAAAATATGAAGATTTAATAAGCCGTCCTTCAGGTCTTGTGCTCTTAACAGGCCCTACAGGTTCTGGAAAAACTTCGACATTGTATGCTGCACTTCATCAATTGAATTCAGAAGCGGTTAATATCGTTACAGTAGAAGACCCTGTGGAGTATCAATTAGAAGGAATTAATCAGGTACAAGTGAACAGTTCTGTTGGATTATCTTTCTCAAATGGCTTGCGTTCGATTTTACGACAGGACCCGAATGTAATCATGGTAGGGGAAATTCGTGACCAAGAAACAGCAGAAATCGCAATCCGCGCTTCCCTAACAGGTCACCTTGTTTTTAGTACCCTTCACACCAACAGTGCAGTTGATGCGATTCCGCGTTTAATAGATATGGGAATTGAACCATATTTAGTTGTGTCTTCTTTATCAGGTGTCGTAGCCCAAAGGCTTGTCCGCAAGCTTTGTAGAGATTGTTTAATAGAGCGGCCTGCAACAGATATGGAAAAGGAGATCTTTGGAAACAATGGAATGAGCGTAGAACACGTCTATGATAGTGAAGGTTGTTCCGTTTGTCATCAACGCGGTTATCGTGGAAGAATTGCAGTTCAAGAGGTGCTTGTAATCGATGATGCAATTCTCGGAATGCTTTTGAATAATGGCTCTATGGCTGATTTAAGAGCCTATATGAAAACGCAGGGAACAGCATTCCTGATGCAGGATGGACTTGGAAAAATTAAAGCTGGAAAGACGTCAATGGAAGAGATTATGCAAGTTTCCATTCGGTTGTAAGGGGGAGAGAGAATGCGTAACAAAATTGAAGGATGGCTTACAGAAGCATATAACAACAATGCATCAGATGTGCATTTAACAATTGGGAAAGCCCCCGTTTTCCGAATAAATGGCAAGCTAGTTGAACAGGACAAGCCCCGGTTAAAACCAACAGAAACGACGCAAATTGTACAATCTATTATACCGGAAACTTTATGGGAAACGTTAGAGACGACGAGAGAGTTAGATTTTTCTTATGGCATTCAAGGAGTTTCCCGATTCCGGATAAATGCCTTTTATCAGCGCGGGGAGTTATCGTTAGCAATTCGAATTATTCCGAACCGTATTCCATCAATTGAGGAACTGAACCTTCCTTTAGTAACAAAGGAAATTGTTCAGGAACCACAAGGTCTTGTTCTTGTTACGGGGCCGACAGGGAGTGGTAAAAGCACGACACTTGCTTCCATGATTCATTACATTAATCAGACAATGCAAAAACATATCATTACATTGGAAGATCCGATTGAATATATGCATACTCATAATCAATCAATTATTGATCAACGTGAGGTTGGATTTGATACAAAGAGTTTTGTAAATGGCTTAAGGGCTAGCTTAAGGCAGGATCCGGATATCATTTTACTTGGAGAGATGCGTGACCTTGAAACGATCTCTACAGCTATAACAGCAGCGGAGACAGGTCATCTCGTTCTTGGAACGCTACATACAACAGATGCTGTTTCTACAATAGAGCGGATTATTGATGTGTTTCCACCAGCTCAGCAAACGCAAATACGTATTCAGCTGTCAACGATTTTAAAAGCGGTAATTTCTCAGCGTCTATTGGTCACAAAGGACCATACAGGAAGAAGGGCAGCAACAGAGGTGCTTCGAAATACTTCCGCTGTAAAGAACCTTATTCGAAATGAGAAATTGCATCAAATCCAAAATGTATTACAAACTTCAAGAGATCATGGAATGCATACATTAGATATGGAATTGAAGCGACTTCTGCAAGAAGATCAGATTTCCATGGAAGCAGCAGCACCGTTTATGCAAGGAAGGAGCTCCTAGTATGGACTTTCAATATGTCGGCAAACGGATGTCAGGTGAACGAATTAAAGGAAAAATTGACTGTGATTCGAAGCAACGAGCTCTTAGCGAATTAGAAAAACAAGGACTTTTAATTACGCGAATCGAGGAAACGAAACCGTGGAATAAAGATATTATTTTGAATAAGCGTGTTAAAAACAAAGACTTTGTTCTGTTCCTGAGACAATATTCCACACTGATTCATGCTGGGATTACCATAACGGATGCGACAAATACGATGTCAAAGCAAACCGATAATTATGCGCTTCGTACGGCCCTAGATGATATGCTAAAACAATTAGAGCAGGGTGTCTCGCTATCTACTGCAGCAGAGAAACACTCCAATGTTTTTCCTGAACTACTTGTAAATATGATTCATGCTGGAGAAGTAAGTGGGAAACTAGATGAAATTCTAAGCCAAATGGCTGATTATTACGAGAAAGAATATCGCAATAAGCAAAAAGTCGTCTCCGCATTGCTTTATCCAAGTGTGGTAGGTGTCATTACATTATTTTTAAGTGTGTTTTTACTAGTATTTATTGTCCCGCAATTTGTAACTATGTTTAATTCGTTTGGGGAAGAAATACCTCCGTACACGCAATTTATTTTAAGTCTTAGTGATTGGCTTGGCGTTTATTGGTGGAGCATTGCTCTCCTTATAGTATTACTAGTTTTTCTCGGGAAATATATGTTACGATATGATAGTTTTCGCTATCAGATAGATACATATAAGCTACGTTTTCCTTTTCTTGGGGTTCTTGCGCACAAGGGAGCATTGGTCCGGATGACGCAAACATTAAGCACATTGGTTAACAGTGCAGTTCCTATATTGGAAGCAGTAGAGATAACAGAAAAAGTTGTTGGGAACAAAGTGATACAAGAGGTATTGCATGATTCTAAGGAAAGCCTAAGTGAAGGTGAGTCGATCACAAAACCAATGAAAAACCACTGGGTGATTACTCCACTAATTATTCAAATGATGCAAATTGGTGAGAAAACAGGAACTTTGGATCAAATGCTAGCAAAAGCGGCTTCTTTTTATGAAGAAGAAGTAGAACAATTATCAAATAGAATTAAAACGTTAATAGAGCCGCTTATGATTATTGTTCTTACGTTCATAGTAGGTGGTATCATAACCGCTGTTGTTATACCGATGTTTTCTATGTTCGAAAATTTACAATAAAAATGTGGTAATTTGTAATTTTGTATAATATAATAGTACTAGGTAAATAGACGGATGCTATGAAGGATTATCTCTATTTGGGCACTTTGATAATCCGGAGCAAGTAGTGCAACCGACCTGACTGTGTTACTAAATATACATATTTAGAGAGGCGGGGATTTTTATGCTTACACGCATGAAAAAAATGTTGAAAAAAGAAAAAGGATTTACGTTGGTAGAGCTTCTAGCTGTTATTGCTATTTTAGCTATTATTGTGGCGATCGCTGTTCCTACGATTGGGAATGTGATTAGTAAGTCTAGGGATGATGCTAACATAGCAAATATAGAACTTATTGAAAATGCAGCAAGGCTTGCAGATGTTAGTGAAGATTTTACTGATGGTATGGATGTAGACGATTTAGTAAGTGCAGGTTATCTTGAGGAAAATCCAGAAGTCCCAGGCGGAAGTGGGACCTATTCAGGTACGTTAGGTAAAGAGGATGGAGTCATTACTTATACCGAATAAGAAAACATAATAAGTGTAAATAACCATGCAACGCCCTTGCCCCAAAGCAGGGCGTTTTCTTCAATTATAAACATCTATAACATGAAGGAGGACATAAATGGAAAGTGTCATGATTCTGTTATTTTTTGCTTTAGGCTTGCTCTTTGGGTCTTTTTTTAATGTGGTCGGACTGCGGGTTCCAAAGAAAATTCCTTTTGCGAATGACCGTTCCAGATGCCCAAACTGTGACCATCAACTGGCCTGGTATGATAATATACCGCTTTTTTCATTCGCCTTACAGCGGGGTAAATGCCGATACTGTAGAAAACCGATTTCCACCATTTATCCAGTTGTTGAGGCACTGACAGGCGTGCTTTTTGCACTTAGTTACATACAAATTGGATTGGACAAGGAAATCGTTACAGCATTGTTGCTCGTTTCTTTGCTTATGATCATCCTTGTGTCAGATCTTGCTTATATGCTTATACCCACTAAGGTTTTATTATTTTTCTTGCCGTTCCTCGCTATCATACGCTTTCTTGAACCTCTGGAACCGTGGTGGGATAGTCTAGTAGGCGCTATTGCTGGTATGGTAATTATTGCACTAGTTATTATGATTAGCAGGGGCGGTATGGGCGCAGGGGATATGAAGCTTTTTGGTGTGCTAGGTATTGTGCTTGGGTTACAAGGCACTCTTCTAGCTTTCTTTCTATCCTGTATCATTGGAGCAATAGTCGGGCTGTTGTTAATCGTGCTAAAAGTAATCGACCGAAAGCAGCCGGTTCCCTTTGCGCCGTATATCGTGCTGGCTTCCCTGATAACTTACTTCTATGGTGAGAGATTAATAGACTGGTATATTACAATACTCTAATAAGGGCGTGACAGTATGGGATTTATGTCGAATGGCAGGGTTAATATCGTGATTACGAACCGAAAATTACGGTATACCTATCATAAAAGCAATAAAATGGAAGGGTTGCAAAAACACGGAGAGCTAGAGCTTCCTCCATCTGTCTTAGAAGAAGGCAAGATAATGGATAAAGCTTTATTTTCTGAGCTCATCAGACAGCTTGTACATGAGCATAAATGGAAAAGAAAAAAGCTTTTATTTGCGGTACCTGATGACACGGTCGTAATCAGGCAATTAGAAGTGCCAGCAGCTTTATCAAGAGAAGAAGCGAAAGGCTATATCGAGACACAGCTGGGAAATAGTATTTATTTACCTTTTTCCAATCCTGCTATCGCGATAGATTTTCTTGAAAAACAGGATGACAAGCAACATGTTTTACTGTTTGCTTATCCAAAAGAAAAGATAACGGATTATGTTGATGTTTTTGAACAGCAAGGACTGCGTCCCGTGGTGGCAGATTTGACCTCCTTGTCTATATATCGGTATTACATGGCCACGAGGCAGGAAACAACACAACACCATATCCTTCTCGTTCACTGGAATGAAGATGCGCTTGTATTAACGGCCTTCAAAGAAAACAAGCCTGTATTTACAAGGAACATGAAAGTGGAACAAGCAACAGAGGAAGTAGATATTGAGCGAACTATTGATGAGTATTTAATTGAAATAAATCGCATCATTGATTTCTACCAATATTCCATTACAAAAGGGGATGCCCAAATAGAACTTCTTTTATTATCTGGTGATTATCCTGGTTTACCAATATTGAAACAAAGATATATAGAGTCAACCTTAGAGGTAGAGGATTTTACAAATGGCGAGCTACCTTCAAAATACACAGACGTTCTTGGTCTGGCAATGAAAAATGAGGTTTAAGCAACATGACTACGGAAATTAATTTTATTAAAAAGCAACCAAATAAGAAGCTATTCCTAATGCTTTCTACAGGTGTGTTTTTGCTTCTTGCCTGTTGTATATTGACCGCTTTATTATTCCAGAAAAATAGCGTGGAGAAAGAAATTTCTGCTTCTGAAACCTATCTAACAGGGTTGGAGATTAAAATTGCTGAGCAGCAACAAGACACTGCGGGAACAAGAGAAATGGAGCAACTGCTTAATGAGATACAAGGAATTAAAGGAGAAGCCACGCCTATAATACCTCTTTTCCACGTTGTGTACGGATTATTTGGTGGAGCCGAACAACTAGTAAGCTATGAAAATGTTTCTGCAAATTCATTTGTAGTGACAGCAAGTTATCCAAGTATGGACGATGTGGCAAAGTTTATCGCTGAGCTATCAGATTTAGCGTATGTGTCAGAAGTACAGTTAACGAGTGTCATCACATTGGAAGAAAACTATGAAGCTGTGTTAACAGTTCAATTGCAAGAAGAAATTCTAATGGAGGAGCTGGGCACACATGATGAAGTCATTGAATAAAAAGCATATATTTGCGTTGGTCGGCTCTCTAATTGTACTCGGCCTCGTATATTTATTAGGATATCAACTTATGGTTAAACCACAGAAAAGTGAAGCGGATAGTTTACATAGCCAGGTATCCATGTTTGAAAAACAAGTTACTGCCAGCAACGGTAAAACGGAAAAAGATGTAACGGAAGATTTTACGACTATTACTCAGTTGGTTCCTGATTATTTAGCAATGGATTCCTTATTACGCGAGATACAGAAGTTGGCAAATTCAAATGACATACGTATTGATTATATAGGTGCAATGAATGGAAATACGGAAGATACCGACGTTACGGAAGAAGAGACAACAGGGGTTGAGGAAGCTACCTATACGATGGAGGTCACTGGTAAAAGTGTGGAGAAAGTAAATCAGTTTTTAGATGCCTTACTTGAAGGGGAAAGATTAATTACAATCGAAACATTAAATTTGAACCAGGACGGAGATTCGTTATTTGCATCGATTTCCTTTTCTACTTACTATGCGGAATAGCCACACAGATGGCTATTTTTTTTAACCTTTTTTCACCGCTGCATCTACGATTGATCAAGTTCTGTTTTGTGGTCTTTTTTCATACATTGGTCAATAGGAGGAGATACTATGCGAAACTATGCTATTTTAAGGCTATTGTTAGCGGGATTTTTGCTTTATTTTGCTTGGCCGGTAATTCCCTATGCAAACACGACAGTGGAAACGGTGTTTTGGGGAGGATGGCTCGGCTTTCTGTTCTTAGTTGTTGGAGCTAACTTTGCAACGTTTTTACAAATGACCAAACCACCAATTATGGAACAGCAAGAATCAGGGCGGCGCAAGTCCCATAATTATTGAGTTTCACTAGGAACAACTGTATAATAAAAGTTAAATATCGTACTAGTACAGTTGAAAGTTGGTGGGACACCATTGGCAACGAAACATGAGCAGATTATTCAGCATATCCTGTCCCTATCTGTTGGCCATAAAATTTCAGTCAGGCAGATTGCAAAAGAACTAGGTGTAAGTGATGGGACAGCATATCGTGCAATTAAAGAAGCAGAGAACCAGGGGATTGTTAGTACCATAGAACGTGTGGGGACCATTCGAATTGAAAGAAAAAACAGAGAGAACTTCGAAAGGCTTTCCTTTGCAGAAGTAATTAACATTATTGATGGACAAGTTCTTGGTGGAAAGACAGGACTACACAAAACATTAAATAAATTTGTTATCGGTGCTATGCAGCTTGACGCCATGATGCGCTATACAGAGGCTAACTCCCTATTAATCATCGGGAATCGTGTCGAAGCGCATGAATTGGCATTAAATGAAGGTGCTGCAGTATTGATTACCGGTGGATTTGATACAGAGGAACATATAAAGCGACTAGCAGATGAAAAAGAATTGCCGATCATATCCACAAGTTACGATACATTTACTGTAGCTGCCATGATTAATCGGGCCATCTATGACCAACTAATCAAAAAGGAAATTGTCTTTGTTGGGGATATTTTCACCCCTTATGAAGCATCTTGGTTTCTAAAGGCAGGGGACACAGTTGGCGAATGGTATGAGTTAAATGAACAATCTGGCCATACGAGATTTCCAGTTATCGATGATAGCAATAGGGTATTAGGAATGGTTACTTCAAAAGATGTGGTAGCCAAAGAAGCTAGTCTGTTAATCGATAAGGTTATGAGCAAGAACCCACAGGTCGTGCAGGCAAAAACGTCACTTGCCTCTGTTGCGCATATGATGGTATGGGAAGGCATCGAGGTCGTCCCGGTAGTTGACCAAGCCTCTCGTTTGCAAGGGGTTATCTCCAGGCAGGACGTTCTAAAAGCACTGCAGCAAATTCAGCGGCAACCACAGGTTGGAGAGACCATTGACGATATAGTGTCACGGACGTTAATTGATTCTGAGGAAGATAAACCGGTGTACCATGCAGATGTAACTCCGCAAATGACAAATCAACTTGGAACGCTCTCTAATGGAGTGTTTACTTCCTTAATCACAGAAGCGAGCAGTCGACTGTTAATGCATTACAAAAAAGGTGATTTAGTAGTTGAAAACCTCACCGTATATTTTTTAAAGCCAATGCAAATCGACAGCAAGCTTGTGATTAAACCAAAGTTGTTAGAAGCAGGCAGAATGTATGCGAAAATAGAAGTGGAAGTATACAATGAACGGAAAATTGCAGGGAAAGGCTTAATCATGGCCCAATTGATTGATCGTTAGTAATGTCCAAATTAAAAAGCTGACTCTATTCGTCAGCTTTATGACCTGCAGGATTTAACCGCCTGTATTCATTTTTATAATGTCTTGCTTCCTTAAACCCAGTGTAAAGTTGAAAACCGCCTAGTGCGAAGAATAAGATACCGATAAAAAGAGATAATTGAGTTTGATAATACACATATTGATTAACACCAAAGAATAACACGAAGCTACCTAGGCACATACGGGATCGTGCGTTAAAATAAACCTGTGTGAGACGATCCTTTGTTTTTAAGATCGCAACCTTGTAGTACACATAGAACACAACGGATAGGATGATAATAACCGGGAAAATAAACATGAAATCACTCCTAGAAAGTATGTATACGGATAAACCGTTTTACTTATTAAAATGCGACTAAACCAGATCCAGCCCGGTGGACTGACTGATGCATCTTTATATATTGTAACTTTTTTGTATCGGTTTAGCCAGAAAGAAATGAAAACTGTGGAGGTAACAAAATGTCGATTCAGCAAATTATAGACACAATTAAGGCCTATGACACTATCATAATTCATAGACACGTCCGTCCCGACCCAGATGCGCTAGGCTCTCAAGGTGGGTTAAAAGAAATCATTCAAGCATCCTTTCCAGAAAAAAAGGTATATGCAGTAGGAGAAGTAGACGCCTCCTTGGGGTTTTTATTGCAAATGGATGTCATACCTGATGATACGTATAAGCAGGCACTTGTTATAACCTGTGATACAGCCAATACTGATAGAATAAGTGATTCCCGCTATAATCTCGGCGACAAATTAATTAAAATTGACCATCATCCTAATACAGATCCATACGGTGATCTACGCTGGATAAATACGGAAGCAAGTTCAACAAGTGAAATGATTTATGAGCTGTACCTACATGGAAAAGAGAAAGGCTTGCAACTGAATGATAAATCAGCAGCTTCTCTTTATGCTGGCATTGTAGGCGATACGGGAAGGTTCCTATTTCCGAGTACAACAAAGAAAACCTTTCAATATGCCTCTGACCTTGTAACGTATGATTTTGACAGAACGGCACTTTATGACGGAATATATAACGTTAAGCAGCATATTGCAAGACTCCGTGGCTATGTTCTCCAACGCTATGAACTATCACCAAATGGCTTAAGTACAATTAAACTAACCAAGGACATTCTAGACTCTTTTCAGGTGGAACCAGTTGAAACAGGGCAACTTGTAGGTATCCTAGGCGAAGTGGAAGGAATAAAAGCATGGGTGTTTTTTATTGAGGAAGAGGACTTAATCCGTGTAAGACTAAGATCTAAAGGGCCGATCGTAAACGAGATTGCTGCAAAATATAATGGTGGCGGTCATCCAATGGCTTCTGGGGCAACTGTATACAGCTGGGAAGAAGCAGAACAGGTTGTACAAGATTTAGAGGAAGTTTGCAAGGCATTTAAATCATAGACAGAACAATTAGGGGAAGCATATACTGCTAAGCCGAAATAAGCCAGACGAATTCGACTGTATCTGAAGTTCGAATACGTTTGGCTTTTCTTTGGAGTTTAAGTATAGTTACATTTTTCAGGGATGAGTGGAATAATCCAGCAGCCTTTTTGGGTTTCGTCATAGTGAACCCGTAGTTGTTCCTTTTCAATTCCGCGTTTTAGAATTCTAATAAGTTCGCGGGATTCAGCGTATGCAGTGTGGCCATTTCTTAATTGAGCTAGCTTTTCATCTCTCATTTTATAATAAGGCATGATGAGCATCTTATAACCATCCCCCTTTTAAGATTAGTATATGAAAAAGGATAGGTAAAAGGTGTCTCTCTCTTGATAATAAAACCAAATTGTATTCGGTGTGCTTCCTTTATCTCCAACATGAAGGTGGTTCGTCACGTTAAACTAGAGGTTAAGGCCCTGGCGTTCTTCACTTTGACTTTTAATTCACGGTTTCTGCTTCTAGAAAGACTTTGACTGTTTCAGATATAGTTAGTTTTCGAACGGTAAATTGGTAACGAAGATCATCTATGGTATATTCCTTATTTTCTATAGCTGAAATGAGGAGTTGGTCGATTTCGTCGACAATGGAGACACTTTGCCCCGTAATATGACTTATTTCATCCTTTACCAATTCTTCAAGTTTTGGAACAACTAGACTGTCCAATGAAATTTCCTCCGCATTTTCAATGGTTATATCTATCACCGAAACAGTAACGGGAGTTTTTAAGTTTTCCGTATCCTTTAAGAGTGCCTCGTTTTGATTTTTCAAGTCATTAACTTGGGAGGTAAGTTCAAGATTTTTTTTTAGCTGATTTTCATACATGGTGCCATACATAAAAATAAAAATAATGTATGCGATAATCCCGCCGACAAGTGCCCCTGCAAAGAAACGTTGCCATGTTTTCTTCTTATGGTAAGGTGGAATATGCATTAGGATACTTCCTCTTGGATGAGCCATTCAATGAGCATGACTGCAGTCTTAACGCCACCCATGGCGCATAGTATCAATACAATTTGTCGAAAGATATCCATGGTTGAACCATCAAAAATTCCTCTTTCAAAATTGCTAAGTGCATCAAATGTTCCCCCAATTGCTGCAGCGATTGCCCAAATACGCAGTTTTTTTGCAATAGTAGCGATAGCCGATAAAGGAGCATCCCCTGTAGCGAATTCCCCAATACTTCCGATAATAGATCCGCCTACCATTACACCAAAGGCGATAAAGAAGCAATGTATGGCAGTAGCGAAAAAACGTTCTTCCATGAAAACGACTCCTTCCGAAGGCATGTCCTTACCATTTTATGAGGAGATTGGAGACGTTATGATAAATAATCAGCATATACGTATGCATGTTCTATAGAGATTGTTATAATAGGAATGAGAGAATAGAAGGCGGGATACTATGTCATATACGCATTTGCAAGTTAGAAGTGGCTATAGTTTTTTTAATAGCACCATCACGATAGAAAAGTTAGTACAAAGAGCAAGTGAACTAAATTTTGATGCGATCGCGTTAACAGATGAGAATGCCCTTTATGGCACTATCCCTTTTTATAAGGCATGTAAGGAGAAGGGAATCAAGCCAATTATTGGGATGATCATACAAATAGAAGATGAAGAAAACAACCAGGAGCAATGTGTGTTGCTGGCAAAAAGTAATACGGGTTATCAATCGCTTATTAAAATAAGCACCTGGATTCAACAACAAGACAAGGAAACGATCGATGCGGAAACGCTGCGCCATCTAGCGCAAGATGTTGTTGGGATATTCACGCTAAGTAACTCCACATTTAGAACACGTGTTGAAAACGAAACGTTTGAACAATTAGAGTCCTACATAAAAAAATGGGAGAGCCTCTTTGAAAAAGAAGACTTTTATTTAGGTATACAAGATATTCGAATTTCAAATGAAGAAAAAATGCATTCTGTTCTTAAGACCCTAAATGAACGAGCTGGTGTAGCAGTTACTGCAATACATGACGTACGCTACTTACATGCACAGGATGATATTGTATTTGATTGCTTGCAGTCAATGAAAAATGGTGAGAGTTGGGAATGGGAAGGGAGCCAGAACGGTTCAGGCAACTCAGAGCGATATCTTACATCATCTGAGGAGATGGAAAAATCTTTCCATTCCTTTTGGCCAGAGGTTTTACTCGAGACAGAAGCGATAAAACAAAAATGTAATGTCTCGATACAATTTGGAAAGCCGCTGCTTCCATCGTTCCCAGTACCAGATCATACGGATGCGCAAACGTATTTAGAGACTAAATGCTTTGAAAACCTAAATAAGAAATATAACCCAGTTACAGAAGAAGTTAAAAATCGACTTGAAGATGAGTTACGCATTATTGCAGAGATGGGATTTAGTGATTATTTTCTGATCGTAGCTGATTTTATTCAATACGCCAAAGTTAATCGAATTATGGTTGGGCCGGGTAGGGGATCGGCAGCAGGTTCTTTAGTGGCCTATTTACTGGAAATTATCGATGTTGATCCGATAAAATATAACTTGCTGTTTGAAAGATTTCTAAATCCTGAAAGACGGACAATGCCAGACATCGATATTGATTTTTCAGATACGAGGAGAGATGAAGTAATTGAATATGTCCGAGGTAAATATGGAGATGACCATGTAGCACAAATTATTACATTCGGTACTTTTGCAGCAAGATCAATTCTTCGAGAAGTAATGAAGACGATGGAAATAGATCATCAGGATACAGCATATATATTAAAACATATCCCATTACAAGCTAAGTTACCGATCCCAGAACTTGTAAAGCAGTCAGCGGAGCTTGTTTCCTATATAAAACAGTCTCCTCAATTAAAAACATTGTTTTCCATAGCGGCTAGATTAGAAGGATTACCACGACATGTCTCTACACATGCTGCCGGAGTTGTCATTAGTGAAGAAGCTCTTGTGGAACATATTCCGTTAAGACCTGGGACAGGCACCACAAAGCTGACACAGTTCCCAATGAATGAGCTTGAAGAGTTAGGACTGCTTAAAATTGATTTACTAGGTTTACGAAACCTATCTCTTATCGAGCGGGTAGTCCGGAGCATTCATTTTTCCTACAAAAAGCAGGTTGACGTACATAACCTTGAACAAGGAGATGCCAAGACTTTTTCCTTGCTTAGAAATGGAAAAACAAATGGCGTCTTTCAGCTTGAGTCACAGGGAATGCAACAGGTGCTACGTAATTTGCAGCCTACTTCTTTTGAAGATATTGTTGCCGTGAACGCCCTTTATCGTCCAGGTCCGATGGAGTACATTCCAACCTATATAAAGCGTAAGAATAACAAAGAACAGATTAGTTATCCGCATCCGGATTTAGCGCCGATTTTAGCAAATACGTATGGTGTCTTAATTTATCAGGAACAGATTATGCAAATTGCCAATAAAATTGCGGGCATGTCCTTAGGCGAGGCGGATGTTTTACGGCGTGCTATTAGTAAAAAACAGGAACATGTATTACAACAGCAAAAGGAAATTTTCGTACAAGGCTGTCTGCAAAACGGCTACGACAAAGCAGTTGGTGAGGAGATTTTTGCCTGGATTGTTCGCTTTGCAAATTATGGATTTAATCGTAGCCACGCTGTGGCATACAGTATAATATCCTATCAGCTTGCCTTCTTAAAAGCACACTATCCAGCTGCCTTTTTTACCGAGTTGCTGAGTTCTGTAGCCAATCAGCAGGAGAAAATGCATCAATATATTCAAGAAATTAAAGAGCTGGGAATACAGCTCGCAGCGCCATCTATTAACTTTAGCTTTGGTCGCTTTTCTGTAGAAGGTTCTGGTATCCGTATGGGACTTTCTTCTATTAAAGGGGTTGGCAATCAAGTTGTGCAGGAGATCATTCGTGTAAGGAAGGATGCCCCGTTTAAAGACTTGTTCGATTTTTGTCTGCGTGTGTCCCATAAAATCGTGAACAGAAAGACGTTGGAACTCCTTATTATGGCTGGAGCCTTTGATGAAACAAAAGCGAATAGAGCAAGTCTTCTAGCGTCAATCGACCGTGCGCTAGAGCAAGGAGAACTGTTCAAAGAATTTCAAGACCAGCCGAGTCTGTTTCAGGATAAAATTGAACTTGAGGCAGATTATGTCGAAATAGAGGATTTTAGTCCGCTGAAAAAGTTGTCAGATGAAAAAGATCTTCTTGGAATTTATATATCCAGCCATCCTCTACATACCTACAGGGATTCGCTGAGGAGAAATGGTTATTTGTCTATTTCTGCTGCATTAGCTCTAGAAGCTAAAAAAGAAATACAGTGTACCGTGATGATTCAACGCATCAAAACAATCCGCACGAAGCGTGGAGAAAATATGGCATTTCTTACGCTTAATGATGAAACGGGCGACATGGATGCAGTTGCGTTTCCAGAGCTATATCGAAACTCTATGAAATTAATGGAAGAAGAGAATGTGGTTATGGTTAAAGGAAGAGTGGAGGAGCGGAATGGAACGAAGCAATTACTGCTAAGTAACTTAACGTCTTTCGAAGAAGTAGCATTAGAGAAAACGGAGAAAGAAGAACGACTATTTATCCGTACAACGGGCGAGGAAAATGAGGAAGACTTAAAAGCTATCCGGGAAATTGTGAAGGAGCACCCCGGTGCTGTACCCATCATTGTCTTTCGGCAAAAACAACGAAAATCTTACAAGCTTGATAGTGAATACTTTGTAGATCCCTCGTACAAATGCGTACAAGCTTTAAAACAATATTTTGGCGATGAAAATATTGTACTCGACAAATCAGCAAAATAAACTATACTTTACAGAGTTTTACCATCTGTTATAATGTAATGGTTAAGGGTGGTCTGACCACTTTACGGCAATTTCTACTGCTAACAAAGGAGCGATAATCTAATATGGCAAGCTTAAGAGACGAAGCATTGCATATGCACAAAGTGAACAAAGGGAAGCTTACTACCCAATCTAAGGTACCTGTTACAAATGCAGAGGAACTTAGTTTGGCCTATTCTCCAGGTGTAGCTGAACCTTGTAAGGAAATCTATGATCGCAAGGAAACAGTCTATGATTACACAATGAAAGGGAACATGGTTGCAGTAGTCAGTGACGGATCTGCTGTATTAGGATTGGGAAACATTGGACCAGAAGCTGCATTGCCGGTAATGGAAGGGAAATCAGTCCTTTTCAAAAGCTTTGCAGGGGTGGATTCATTTCCTATCTGCCTGGCGACACAGGATGTAGAAGAAATTGTTCAAACAGTAAAATTAATGGAGCCAACCTTTGGCGGGATTAATTTAGAAGATATCGCCGCACCGAATTGCTTTATTATTGAAGACCGGCTAAAGAAGGAAACGAACATTCCTATTTTTCATGATGATCAACACGGAACAGCAATTGTAACAGTTGCTGGATTAATTAATGCACTTAAACTAGTTGGAAAAAGTTTCTCCGATATCAAAGTCGTTGCGAACGGAGCAGGTGCTGCTGGGATTGCAATTATTAAACTTTTATATAATTTTGGTGTACGTAATATGATTATGTGTGATTCGCGTGGGGCTATATTTGAAGGGCGTTCCTATGGCATGAATGATATTAAAGAACGCGTCGCGACTTTTACAAATCAAGAAAAGAAAGAAGGCAGTCTAGAAGAAATACTAGAAGATGCCGATGTCTTTATTGGAGTCTCTGTTGCAGGAGCTTTATCAAAAGAAATGGTAAGTAAAATGAGTGATGATGCCATTATTTTTGCCATGGCAAATCCAGAGCCAGAAATTATGCCAGAAGATGCGAAAGCAGCAGGTGCTAGAGTAATTGGTACAGGCCGTTCTGATTTTCCTAACCAGGTAAATAATGTGTTGGCTTTCCCGGGGATCTTCCGTGGAGCTTTAGATGTTCGTGCGACTCGAATTAATGAGCGTATGAAAGTAGCTGCTGCTAATGCGATTGCTTCCTTGATTACCGAAGAAGAACTCAATGAAGATTATGTTATCCCTGGACCATTTGATTCCCGAGTGGCACCAATTGTTGCTAAATCAGTAGCGCAGGCTGCGATGGAGTCTGGTGTTTCCAGAATTGAAGTTGACCCAGAAGAAATAGCAGAAAAAACGAGAAGGTTAACGCAAATAGATAATAAATAGGCGGTAGAAGGAGTGGGTCAGGTCTGTGGCTATGTCATCGAAGCAAAAGGTATACCAGGGCGTGTTGCAGGAAATACGTCAATACATTGATCAACAACACTTAATGCCCGGTGATAAACTTCCTTCAGAAAGAGAGCTAGCTGATACACTGCAGGCAGGCAGATCCTCCGTAAGGGAAGCATTGCGAGCAATGGAACTGCTTGGTCTAATCGAGACAAAAAGGGGGGAAGGTACGTTTCTTAGTACGTATCGACCCTATCAAACTGTAGAGCTATTATCATCATTCATTTTAAAAGAGGCAAGAACAAGGGAGGACTTGTATCTAGCCAAGAAAATACTTGAGAAGGAAGCGGCAAAACTGGCGTTTAGCCGCATGAATGTACAGGATTTGGACAAACTCGAACAGTTACTTTATGATCCAGTCATGGGACCAAACGACCGGCATGTTGCTTTCTTTAAATATTTATTTACAAAGTCGGAGAACCTATTGCTAGCCAGGGTTTGGCAGTTAATGGAAGAATTCTCCCATACGATTAACAAGCTATATTACAGCAAAGTATTTTACATAGAGCTAGTACAGCTGTATTCAACGAAAAATTATGAGTTAATTGAGCCTTTATTCGAGTCACTCGCAGTACAAGACGACGATCAATTTGAATAATTTTATTATATTTTTTATAAACGATTTGAATTCTATTAAAGACGTTCATAAAGCTGAGCAAGCTCGGCACAAGCACTTGACAAGAAAATGGTATGATGCCAAGTGGTGTTGAAAAAGGAGGAATTACCTTGCTTAAAGATCTTTTTGGCAAGCGAAAGAAATATGCAACCATTCCAAATCACCAGGCGAAAACAGATGTGCCGGAAGGTTTAATGCAAAAATGCGATGGGTGTCATAAGATTTTTTACCGTAAAGAGATGAAGAAAAACTTAAATGTCTGCCCTAACTGCGGTCATCATCACCCACTATTAGCATGGGATAGAATTGAGTGCCTCTTTGATATGGAATCTTTTCAAGAATGGGATAAAGATTTAATTACAAGCAATCCTTTACAATTTCCAGGCTACGATGAAAAAATGGAAAAGGACCGCTTGAAAACAGGTTTGAACGAAGGCGTTATAACTGGAAAAGGTTTTATTGACGGCCAGCCAGCAGCAGTAGCTGTAATGGATTCAAGCTTTCGCATGGGAAGCATGGGTTCTGTAATAGGTGAAAAGATTGCAAGAGCGATTGAAAATGCTAGAGAAGAATCTCTTCCGTTTATCATCTTTGCTGCTTCTGGTGGGGCCAGAATGCAGGAAGGTGTTCTTAGTCTAATGCAAATGACCAAAACATCTATTGCAATCAAGCGATTCAGCGACGCAGGTGGTTTAATGATTTCCGTTATGACTCACCCGACAACAGGAGGTGTTTCAGCAAGCTTTGCCTCACTGGGAGATTATAACTTTGCTGAACCAGGTGCACTCATTGGGTTTGCCGGGAGAAGAATCATTGAACAAACGATAAGGGAGAAATTGCCAGATGACTTCCAAACGGCTGAATTCCAATTAAAGCATGGCCAGTTGGATAAGGTGGTTCATCGTCAAGAGATGAAAACCCTATTTATTACGCTACTTGACATGCATAAGGAAGGCGGCGAAATTTCGTGAAGCAAGTGATGGAATTTGAAAAACCAATTGTTAACTTAAAGGAAAAAATTGCCGAGCTAAAAAATTTCACGAAGGATAGTGAGATTGACTTATCAGAAGAAATAAGTACTTTGGAAAAAAGATTGTCCGTTCTTGAAGATGATATATATGGAAATCTTAAACCATGGCAGCGTGTACAAATGGCACGTCATCAAGACAGGCCCACAACGCTAGATTATATAGAAAAACTATTCCGTAATTTTATTGAGTTTCACGGCGATCGTTTATTTGGTGATGACGAAGCAATTGTAGCAGGTATCGCGTATTATAAGGACCGTCCTGTTACCGTCATTGGCCATCAACGAGGAAAAGATACAAAGGAAAACATAAGACGTAATTTTGGTATGCCGCATCCTGAAGGCTATAGAAAAGCACTAAGGCACATGAAGCAGGCGGAGAAATTTAACCGACCGATCATTTGCTTTATTGATACAAAAGGTGCTTATCCAGGAAAAGCTGCAGAAGAACGTGGTCAAAGTGAAGCTATCGCCAGAAACCTTATGGAGATGGCCGGGCTTAAAGTTCCGATTATATGTATTGTGATAGGTGAAGGAGGAAGTGGTGGCGCACTTGCCCTTGGGGTAGGAGATCATATCCACATGCTGGAGAATTCTACATACTCTGTGATTTCCCCAGAAGGAGCAGCCGCCCTTTTATGGAAAGATTCCGGCTTAGCACAAAAAGCTGCTGAAACAATGAAAATCACGTCCTATGATTTGAAACAGCTAAAGGTTATTGATAATATAATCCCAGAACCAAAGGGTGGGGCCCATAGAGATCTAGAACAGCAAGCAGACTATATGGACCATGTCATTGAACAATCGCTTAGCATGTTGAAAGAATACACTCCAGAGGAACTGTTAGAAAAACGCTGGGAAAAGTATAAGCAAATTGGGGACTTTACAACATTGTAAGGTTGGACTGTTCTTAGGTTATAATAATAATACTTAGAAGAGGTTGACTTTGAAGTCAACCTCTGATTACTTTCATTAGCACTGTGGAAACAGTATAATTAATTGCTATTTTTTCTATTTCCCATTATCTTTGATAGTGAAGAAATAATTAGCAGTGAGGACAGAGGTGGAACGAATATGAAAAGAATTGGTGTATTGACCAGTGGTGGAGATGCTCCAGGAATGAACGCAGCTATTCGAGCTGTCGTTAGAAAAGCCATTTACCATGATATTGAAGTATATGGCATAAAATATGGTTATCAAGGATTAATGGAAGGAAATATTGAAAAAATGGAAATCGGCTCTGTAGGAGATATTATTCACCGCGGAGGCACTATTATTTATTCAGCAAGAAGTGAAGAATTTAAAACAGATGCAGGCCAAGAAAAAGGCATTGAGCAACTTAAAAAGTTTGGAATTGAAGGATTAATCATCATAGGTGGAGATGGTAGTTTCCGGGGGGCTCAGAAGCTAACGGAGAAAGGCTATCCTTGTATTGGTATCCCAGGAACAATTGATAACGATATTGCTGGAACTGATTTTACAATTGGCTTTGATACAGCGTTAAATACCATTATTGAAGCGATTGATAAGGTTAGAGACACAGCTACTTCTCATAAACGGACTTATATCATTGAGGTAATGGGAAGAGACGCAGGAGATCTTGCTTTATGGGCGGGACTTGCTGATGGTGCAGAAAGTATTCTTATCCCAGAAGTAAAAGACGAATTTGATGAAGTGATTGAACGGCTAAAACGAGGCCATGATCGTGGGAAAAAGCACAGTATTATTGTCCTTGCAGAAGGTGTGGGCAGTGGCTTCGATTATGGAAAACGAATAGAAGAAACAACAGATTTGGAAACAAGGGTAACAGTACTAGGTTATATCCAACGTGGAGGTTCACCTACTGCTTCTGACCGTGTACTCGCAAGTCGACTTGGTGGCTATGCTGTTGATTTATTACGTAAAGGGGAAGCCGGGCGTATGGTTGGTATCCAGAATAATAAATTGGTAAACCATGATATTTTGGAAATCCTTGCACAGCCACATACTATCGATAAAGACATGTACCAGCTTTCAAAAGAATTATCTATATAGGAACATTTAGGAGGTAACTAGAATGAGAAACACAAAAATCGTATGTACAATCGGACCAGCTTCGGAGACTATTGATAAACTGGAACAGTTAATTGAATCCGGAATGAACGTGGCTAGATTAAATTTTTCCCACGGTGATTTTGAAGAGCACGGAGCACGAATTAAAAATATAAGACAAGCTGCTGAAAACACAGGGAAAACAGTAGCTATTTTATTGGATACAAAAGGACCAGAGATCCGCACTGGGAAATTCCGTGATGGAGAAGCAGAGCTTATTCAAGGAGAAGAAGTATATGTTTCCATGAATGAAGAGCTTGAAGGGACTGCTGAAAGGTTCTCGGTAACTTATGGCGGTCTGATTAATGATGTTCACGAAGGCTCTAAAATATTATTAGATGATGGACTTATTGAATTGGAAGTTTTAAGTGTTGACCATGATAATAAAGAATTAAGAACAAAAGCCTTAAATTCAGGAACAATTAAAAATAAAAAAGGTGTTAATGTTCCAAATGTATCTGTGAATTTACCAGGTATTACAGATAAAGATGCCAACGATATTACGTTTGGTATTGAGCAAGGCGTTGACTTCATCGCAGCATCTTTTGTTCGTCGCCCATCTGACATTCTTGAGATAAAAGAATTGCTTGATACCCACAATGCTTCACACATTCAAATTATCCCTAAAATTGAAAACCAAGAGGGTGTCGACAATATCGATAGCATCCTGGAAGTAAGTGACGGGCTTATGGTTGCACGTGGTGATTTAGGAGTAGAGATACCTCCTGAAGATGTACCACTTGTACAAAAGCAGTTAATTAAAAAATGTAATACAGCAGGGAAGCCGGTTATCACCGCAACACAAATGCTTGATTCTATGCAACGAAACCCTCGTCCGACAAGAGCAGAAGCTTCCGATGTAGCGAATGCAATCTTTGATGGAACCGATGCAATCATGCTTTCAGGGGAAACAGCTGCAGGAATTTATCCAGTAGAATCTGTTCAAACAATGAGCAATATCGCAATAAAGGCAGAAACAGCGCTTAACCATGAATCAATTCTGAAAGATCGCTCTAAACATGTAGATATGACAATCACGGATGCAATTAGTCAATCTGTTACACATACAGCAATGAACCTGTCAGTGAGTGCGATTATTACTCCTACGGAAAGTGGTCATACTGCACGAATGATCTCCAAATATCGCCCGCAAGCACCAATTGTGGCAGTAACTTTTGCAGATCGTGTAAAACGTCAACTTTCTCTTGTATGGGGAGTACACGCTGTACCAGGAGAAAAAGCAAACTCTACTGATGAAATGCTTGATATTGCTATCGAAAAAGGATTGGAAACTGGCGTTGTAGAACATGGAAGCAGAGTAATTATTACTGCCGGTGTTCCTGTAGGACAAAGTGGCACTACTAACCTGTTGAAAGTACATGTGATTGGGGACGTTATCGCAAAAGGACAGGGAATTGGAAAACGCAGTGCTTATGGTAAAGCTATCCATGCAAAAAGTTCACAAGAAGCCATTGATAAGATGGATGATGGAGATATTCTAGTAACATATGGCACAGAGAGAGAAATGATGCCTGCAATTGAAAAGGCCGGAGCTATTATAACAGAAGAAGGAGGACTAACCTCACACGCAGCTGTTGTGGGATTAAGTCTAGGAATTCCAGTTATCGTTGGTGTTAAAGATGTCTTTGATGTTATCACAGAAGGACAGGTAATTACCGTTGATGGTACAAAAGGGGATATCTATAAAGGCCATACAAGAGTCCTTTAATCCGTAAGAAAAAAGAAGGGAGAACCTTCTTTTTTTCTTATATTTTAAATTAAATTTATTTAAAAGGGAGGTACCGATATGCGCTGGTTGTTACTTAGCATGCTCCTATTATCTGGGTTGGAAATAGGAATGTTTATTTGGGTAGGTGGGATGATTGGCCCATGGTGGGTGGCACTCTTAATTATCCTTACAGGAATTATTGGTGTTTCACTTGCAAAGCAACAAGGTGTTGAAACATGGAACAAAGCGCAGCTGTCTATGCGTAATGGATCAGCCCCGACCCCTTATATCATTGATGGTATTTGTATTTTAATCGGTGGAATTTTTCTTTTTACACCTGGTTTTATTACAGACATCGCCGGTTTTATTCTCGTTATCCCATATACAAGAGCACCGTTCAAAGCATACATCGGTAAACTTATTACGAAGATGATGAGTAAAAACACCATTATTTATCGGAAATGGTAGTGGTAGGTTATCCTTTTGCAATGAATTGCCAAATCTTCTGAGGGATTTCAGCCTTATAAAACGCGTTAACAAGGATTAATAGTACAGGCGCAATAAGGAAGCCAAGCATGCCAAGCATTTGTACACCAACAAACAAGATAATAAGTGCTGCAAGCGGGTGTAAGCCAATACTTGAAGCAAGTACTTTTGGTTCTAGGATCTGTCGTAAAATGACAATAATCATATAAATAACAATCAGGCCAATAGTTAGTGGGAAATTACCTGTCATATAAAGATAGAGAATCCAAGGGATAAATAGGATGCCTGTCCCAACATATGGCAAGAGATCCACACATGCTGCCAAGAAGGCAATGGTCAGTGGATGATCAACCTGGAGTACAATTAGGCCGACAAGTATGACGATAAATGTAATGAAGATAAGTGTTACCTGCGCTTTTATATACCCTGCAGTAGCTTTTTTTAGTTGAGTCATAATCCGTTGTCCTGAACTATTAATACGAGCTGGAAAAAGGGATTTCATTTTCGTATTTAATAAATCCCAGTCATTCGTAATGATAAAAGAAGCCAAAACGATGAAGATAATAATGGTAACCGAATTTGGAAGTGTACTGACAAAGGCAGGTATGGATAACAGTAGCTGTTGCAGAAATTCTGCAGCAGCTACTGCCATATTATTTGCAAAATCCGTAACCTTTTCTTTAATTGTAATTTGCTGCTCCTCGTCTAATGTGTGAACAAGGGAAGCTAATTTTTGATAAAAGGGTAATAAGTAGCTGTTCGTAAGGTGGTCCAGTATCTGTGTGCCTTTGGTAAAGTAACCAGGAATCTTATCTGCAATAGATATGACACCATTAATAACTTCATTCACAATAAAAAAGATGAAGCTAATAAACGTTAAAAAGGCAGCAACAATGACGGTCAATGTTGCCGCAATCCGAGGAAATTTGAAACGTTTTTGTAAAAAAGTCACAGCTGGATGCATACCCAGTGACAGCATAATGGCAATGATTAGTGGATAGATGAATTTGGCAGTATAATGAAACACTAAGAAAATAACCGTACATAGTAAGATGACAATAAATAAGCGCAACAGTTGATAAGAAAGCTGCTTGTACATAAAAGGACCCCATTCATTAAATTAATGACGTATACTTTTTATTTATGCTTCTAGGTGAAGGATTAGACGTACCAGTTTAGGGCAATTTTGAAAGGTGCAAATCAAGGAAGAAATTTACTTTTTTTAAAATTAATCTGTAATTTAATCGGTTTCAATTCACATTACATTCGAAATACTTTATAATTAGCCTTGGGGATGACAATATGAAACTATGAATATATTGTCGATTTTTAAATGGTCCTAATTGAATGGAACAATTAATAGAAAAAGGAGAGGTTTTCAATGACAACAACGAAAGGGCTTGAAGGCGTTGTAGCAACACAATCTTCCATAAGCTCCATCATTGATGATCAACTAACATATGTTGGTTACAAAATCGATGACTTGGCAGAAAATTCTAGCTTTGAAGAAGTAATTTATCTATTATGGAATCAAAAACTACCAAATAAGTCAGAGTTAGATGCTTTCAAAAAAGAGATAGCAGAAAATATGTCGTTGCCAGATGCAGTTATTTCTCATTTGCGTTCTTATGACCTGTCTACCGTTCATCCAATGGCAGCTCTACGTACAGCGGTTTCTTTACTTGGGCTGTATGATGAAGAAGCAGATGTTATGGACGAAGAGGCTAACAAACGGAAAGCGTTACGAATTCAAGCTAAGATATCAACAATTGTAACTGCTTTCGCAAGAATTCGTCAGGGTAAGGAGCCAGTACAGCCTAAGCATGACTATAATTATGCTGAAAATATTTTATATATGCTGAATGGCAAGGAACCTGAAGCAATCGAGGTTGAAGCGATAAATAAGGCGTTAGTTCTTCACGCAGACCATGAGCTTAATGCTTCCACTTTTACTGCCAGAGTGTGTGTCGCAACATTATCTGACGTGTATTCAGGTATTACGGCAGCAATTGGCGCATTAAAAGGACCGTTGCATGGTGGGGCAAATGAACGAGTAATGCAAATGCTCACAGAAATTGGCGAAGAAGAAAATGCGATCCCTTACATTAAAAGAATGTTAGATAACAAAGAAAAAATTATGGGGATGGGGCACCGTGTGTACCGCGATGGTGATCCACGTGCTAAATACTTGAGGGAAATGTCTAGACAGCTTACAGAGCTTACAGGACAATCCAAATGGTACAATATGTCACACGAGATTGAAGATTATATTAAAGAGACAAAAGGTCTTCCTGCTAATGTAGATTTCTATTCTGCTAGTGTTTACCATAGCTTGGGAATCGACCATGATTTGTTTACACCAATCTTCGCAGTAAGTCGTACATCAGGATGGCTTGCCCATATTCTGGAGCAATACTCAAATAATCGACTGATTCGTCCACGTGCTGAGTACAATGGACCAAGGTCACCTAAATACGTTCCAATTGAAGAAAGATAAAAGAGATAGCTAGACACAGATAACGGGGAATACGTTATACTAGAATCGAGAAAAGAAACAGGAGGTTTTTTACGATGACACAAGGAACAAAAATTACAGTTGAAAACGGACAAATGAATGTACCAGACGTTCCAGTAATTCCATTTATTGAAGGAGATGGTACTGGCCCGGATATTTGGGCTGCAGCAAGCAGTGTAATTGAAGCTGCTGTTGAGAAGGCTTACAATGGCACGAAGAAAATAGAATGGTTAGAAGTATTTGCTGGTCAAAAAGCATTCGATCAGACAGGAGAATGGCTACCAAAGGATACTCTTGATAAAATCAATGAATACAAAATTGCAATTAAAGGACCGCTTACTACACCAATTGGTGGTGGTATTCGTTCATTAAACGTTGCTTTACGTCAAGAACTGGACTTATTCACATGCCTACGACCTGTACGTTATTTTGAAGGTGTTCCATCACCAGTTAAACGACCAGAAGATGTAGATATGGTCATCTTCCGTGAAAATACAGAAGATATCTACGCAGGAATAGAATGGCAAAAAGGTTCGGATGATGTTAAAAAGGTTATTGAATTCCTTAAAAACGAGATGAATGTAAGCAACATTCGCTTCCCTGAAACGTCTGGTATTGGTGTGAAGCCAGTATCTGAAGAGGGTACAAAACGTCTAGTACGTTCAAGTATTGAATATGCACTGAATGAAGGACGTAAGAGTGTTACTTTAGTACATAAAGGTAACATTATGAAATTTACAGAAGGTGCTTTTAAAGCATGGGGATATGAAGTGGCTGAAGAAGAATTCGGTGATAAAGTCTTCACTTGGGCTGAATATGATCGCATTGTAGAAAAAGATGGGAAAGATGCTGCAAATAAAGCACAAGACGAAGCTTTAGCATCAGGCAAGATCTTAGTTAAGGATTCAATTGCCGATATTTTCTTACAACAGATTTTAACTAGACCGAAAGAATTTGATGTTGTAGCTACAATGAATCTTAACGGTGACTATATTTCAGATGCCCTTGCAGCACAAGTTGGTGGAATTGGTATAGCACCAGGAGCAAACATTAATTACGATACAGGGCATGCCATTTTTGAAGCAACTCACGGTACAGCACCTAAATATGCAGGACTGGACAAAGTAAATCCGTCTTCTGTTATCCTATCTGCTGTATTAATGCTTGAACACTTAGAGTGGAGAGAAGCAGCGGACTTAATTACGAAGGCAATGGATAAAACAATCGCATCCAAAGTAGTTACGTACGATTTTGCTCGACTTATGGATGGAGCAAAAGAAGTTAAATGTTCAGAGTTTGGTCAAGAACTTATTAAAAACATGGACTAATTATAAGCTATAGAATCTCTGCACCCTCCTTTCATAAAGGAGGGTGCACTGCAAATATTGTAAAAGGGGACGTTAAAATGGCTATTAAAAGAAGTAAAATATCAGTAATCGGATCAGGCTTCACTGGAGCAACAACTGCTTTAATGTTAGCACAAAAAGAATTGGGCGATGTCGTGCTTGTTGATATTCCAAACATGGAGGATCCTACAAAAGGAAAGGCATTGGACATGCTTGAAGCAAGTCCAGTACAAGGTTTTGATGCGAATATTACAGGTACATCTAATTATGAAGAAACCAAAGATTCCGATCTTGTCATCATTACAGCCGGGATTGCTAGAAAGCCAGGCATGAGCCGTGACGATTTAGTTAATACAAATGCTAAAATAATGAAGACTGTAGCCAAGGAAGTCGTTAAATATTCTCCTGATACCTTTATCGTAGTGTTAACAAATCCTGTTGACGCCATGACGTATACTATATTTAAAGAGTCTGGGTTGCCAAAAGAACGCGTAATTGGTCAATCTGGTGTCTTGGACACAGCTCGTTTCCGTACATTTGTAGCCCAAGAATTAAATCTTTCTGTTAAAGACGTAACAGGGTTTGTATTAGGTGGACATGGGGATGACATGGTTCCATTAATCCGTTATTCTTATGCTGGTGGAATACCGTTAGAAAAGCTTATTTCCAAAGATCGCCTTGACGCCATTGTAGAACGTACACGCAAAGGTGGGGGTGAAATTGTAGGCCTTCTGGGTAATGGAAGTGCTTATTATGCTCCTGCAGCTTCCCTAACCGTTATGGCGGAAGCAATTCTTAAGGACCAACGTCGTGTTATTCCATCTATTGCTTACTTAGAAGGAGAGTATGGTTACAGCGATATATACTTAGGAGTGCCAACAGTGCTTGGCGGAAAAGGTATTGAAGAAATCATTGAACTTGATTTAACTGAAGAAGAAAGAACTGCGCTTGATAAATCAGCAGATTCAGTTAAAAATGTTCTAAGCATATTGGGATAGTAATGAAAGCCCTCTGCAGTTTCCAAACTGTGGAGGCTTTTTTTATCATTAATTTTGCTGTCTAGGTGAACAAATTCCTAAACGTATTTCTGGCTATTTGCTGCCCCCCTATTAGTCTCATAGGCTCTTCGCATTTGTTCTGGTAAAGTAAGAAAAGGTTTGATATAATAGAAAGCGCTTACAAAACGGAGGTGGTTGCAGTGTTAGGGAAGAAAAGAAAGCTTGGCATGACGTTGAAGGATATACAGATAGGGGAGACGTATACGGCAATCAAAGTTATTGAGGACAAAGAGTTATTGCTCTATCTAGGATTAACAAATGATGCGAACCCATTATATATTCAACATGATTATGCTTCACAGACTCCATATAAAGCTCCAATTGTTCCGTCAGTTTTGCTGTTTGGGATGGTATCCTCCATAGTATCAATGCATCTCCCTGGTCCAGGTAGCCATATTACACAGCATGAAATGACTTTTCCAAAACCTGTCCTACACCAGGCTGAGGTAAGATTTAACTTAGAAGTAATAGCTATAGATGAAAAAGATCATACTGTTTCAATCAATGTTACAGGGTACGATACGGATGGAGGTAAGGTCATTATTGGAAAGTTGCAAGTTTGCCCGCCATATAAACCAAATTCATTAACAGCAACTTCATTGGAAAACTTTTTCTGATCAAGGAAGATACCTATTAAACCAGGTCGAACGGGCAACATGACGTTCGACATTTTCCTTTTCAAGAGGCTGTGTTGGGACGTATTTTCAGTGTGTGGTATTCGATTCTTCTACTCATTCTTCTCTACATTTTCATTATCTAGATCCCCAGTCTAAGATGTTTTTTGTAAATTTTAGTTAACAAAGTTTTTAATATGTTCACATTGTCACCTATTCATTGTAAGATGAGGGTAGGTCGAACGTAATTAAATGGTAATAGATACGATATTCTCTAGAGAAATGGGGATTTTGAATGAAGCAAAATATACTTATTGTAGATGATGAGAAGTCCATTGTGACACTTCTTAATTTCAATATTGAGAAAGCAGGATTTCAGACAGATGTAGCATATGATGGAGCCGAAGCGATTAAAAAGGCTGAGGCAAATGACTATGATTTAATCATTCTTGATCTCATGCTACCTGAAATGGATGGGATGGAAGTATGCAAGTACCTCCGTAATAACAAAATTGATACACCCATCCTCATGCTCACTGCTAAAGATGAAGAGTTTGATAAAGTACTTGGTCTTGAATTAGGCGCTGATGATTATTTGACAAAACCGTTTAGTCCTAAAGAAGTAATTGCCAGAATGAAAGCTATCCTAAGACGATCTAACAAGGTAAGCAAATCAACCTATTCCTCTTTAAAAATAGGGGAACTAATTGTCTACCCTGAGCGCTATGAGGCTGAAATTGCTGATAGGGTCATAACATTTACAAGAAAAGAATTTGAATTACTTCATTATCTGGCAAACAATAAAGGAAAGGTAATCTCACGTGATCAACTGTTGAGCGGTGTTTGGGATTATGATTTTGTTGGAGATACAAGAATAGTAGATGTCCATGTATCCCATTTACGAGATAAAATCGAACCGGACACAAAAAAACCTAAATATATTAAAACAGTACGCGGTCTCGGGTATAAATTGGAGGAGCCTACTACATGAAAGCACTCTTTAAGAAACCACTAGCTACTTATTTATTTGGCGTTTTCATTGTGGTTTTCGCCACAGGACTTGTCCTGTACCAAATTGTTGATAACATAGTTATTTTAGGGTCTGTTCTACTAACCCAGTTTATAATTTTAACATTATTTTTAATGCATCTTTATGAACGTTACATACGTCCGATAAAGAAAGCGACAAGTACCATTGAAGAAATAGTGAAGGGAAACTATCGTGCTAGATTCCATCATCCCAGCAATGATAGCATTGGTTTATTAAGTGCAAAAATAAATTCCCTTGCTCGTAATATTGGGGAGTTCGCCAGGCACGAGAAGATGCAATCGGAGCAATTATCAACTGTAATTGATAATACACAAAGTGGTCTTATTCTAGTTGATGCAAAAGGATATATTCATTTTGTTAACCGGAAATTCATCCACATCTTTGGCGGTGTACCAAAGGATTATAAGGGGCACCTTTATTACGATATATTAGAGAATGAAATTATTCATGAAACGGTACAAAAGACATTCTTATATGAAAAAAATGTAAAAGAAGCGTTTACCCACTATAAAGGCATTGATAAAATCTATTTGGAAATAGTCGGTGCACCAATTTTTAATGAAAAAGGCATGCTAAAAGGTGCGGTATTAGTCATATATGATATTACAGAAATGAAAAAGCTGGAGTTAATGCGCAAGGACTTTGTTGCCAATGTTTCGCATGAACTGAAGACTCCTATTACATCGATTAAAGGGTTTGCGGAAACTCTTTTGGATGGCACGATGGATGATAAAGAAGCTAGTAAGGAATTCCTCGGTATTATTTATAATGAGAGTGAACGTTTGCAATTACTAATTGAAGATCTCCTTATTTTATCTCGACTTGAAAAGGAAGATTTCCAGCTAGTATTATCTGAAATTAATTTAAAGCAAGTTGTATCCGAAGTGGCCATGTTGATGAAACATAAAATGGATAAAAAGAAGCTTTTGCTATCCGTTAATATTAGTGATGAGGCAATAATAAAAGCAGATAAAGAGCGTTTAAAGCAAGTCATTATTAACCTTCTAGATAATGCGATCAATTATACCCCTGTCAATGGGCAGATCTGGATTAATGGTGAAAACACCAAAGATGAGGTTATGATAGAAGTGAGGGATACAGGAATTGGGATAGCCCAAGAAGCATTGCCACGCATTTTTGAACGTTTTTACCGTGTTGACAAGGCGAGGAGCAGAGATACAGGTGGCACGGGGCTTGGTCTAGCTATTGTAAAACATATTGTGGAAGTCCATAGAGGGGATATTCAAATCAGTAGTGACCTGAATAAAGGCACAACAGTGTCTGTTACTTTTAAAAAAGAACTGATCGATTAATAATTAATATTTTGTACAGCATATGGAGAATGGAAGAGGGTGCCCCTTTTAGCTATAGGGTCATCTTCTTTCTTTTTATCCCAGTGCAACCGTCCGTAAGACCCCCACTTCAAAACATGAGGTGAAATCGTTAGTTTTTAGTGAGAGAAAACGGACGCTAACACTCCGATTCGTTCAACTAACAATCAGTGGGGGAAGAATGTCACCACTGATTGAAGTTTCACTTTCTATCCGGTGGCTCTATTCATGTATATATTTTTTCACTTTCATGATAGAGAATGATACTATAGGGGTAATGAAGATTCTGGAATGGAGGATAATTACGATGTCTGAAAAGCTTGTTTTAATAGATGGTAATAGTATTTTGTACCGTGCTTTTTTTGCACTTCCCTTGCTTAATAATGACAAAGGTGTTTATACAAATGCTGTGTATGGATTTACGACGATGTTACTTAGAATTCTGGAAGAAGAAAAACCAACACATATGCTTGTTGCGTTTGATGCAGGAAAGACGACGTTTCGTCACAAAACTTATAAAGAGTACAAAGGTGGTCGGCAAAAAACGCCTTCCGAGTTATCAGAACAATTTCCCCTTATAAAAGAAGTATTGGATGCTTTTCATATCCCGCATTACCAACTGGAAAACTATGAGGCAGATGATATCATAGGTACGCTTTCTAAAACGGCTCAACAAAATAAGTGGGACGTCACGGTTATTTCAGGGGACAAGGACTTATTACAACTTGTTTCCGATTCGGTAACCGTCCGCTTGACAAGAAAAGGCATTAGTGATGTGGAAGAATATAACCCAGCTTTCTTACAGGAAAAAATGGAGCTGCATCAAGATCAAATTATTGATCTAAAAGCACTTATGGGAGATAGCTCCGATAATATTCCTGGGGTCCCCGGTGTGGGACAGAAAACCGCCACTAAATTGTTGAAGCAATACAATACGTTAGAAGAACTCTATAACCATGTGGACGAGGTTAGTGGAAAGAAATTACAGGAAAAGCTAACTACATACAAAGATGATGCGTTTATGAGCAAAGAGCTTGTGACCATAGACCGGGAGTCTCCTATCACAATTAAGGTAGAGGACATTGCCTTTAATGGCTACCAACCAAGTGATGTTAGTGGGGTTTTTAAGGAGCTAGGTTTCCAGTCATTGTTAGACAAACTTGGAGGAAATGTATCAGCTGAAGAACCAACAGAAAGTGAATTACAGGACATTGATTTTCAAATTGTAGAAGAAATCGATGAATCCATGTTTCTTGGAGATGAATCCATCGTCGTGGAAACACTTGGTGAAAATTACCACCAAACGGAAATTGAGGGTTTTGGGGTATTTAATCGAGAGCAAGCCTACTTTATCCCAACAGAAATTGCATTATCTTCAGAATCATTTAAAGCATGGCTAGAAGACAGCAGTAAAAAGAAAGCAGTATTTGATGCGAAAAAAACATTAGTAACACTTCTTAGAAATGGGATTCACATAAAAGGAATTACGTTTGATATGCTGCTTGCGTCATATTTGCTGAATCCAGCGGATAATAACCATGACATCCCTGCTATTGCAAATAGAATGGGAAAACAAGTTGTTCTCTTTGATGAGGAAGTTTATGGCAAAGGTGCAAAGCAAAAGGTTCCAGAACAGCCAGTATTAGCGGAACACGTTGTTCGTAAAACAAAAGCATTGTTTGAGTTAACAGATAATATGAATCAGCAGCTGATTGATAATGAACAAAAGGAATTATGTACAGAGTTAGAGATGCCACTTGCTTTAATTCTTGGTGAGATAGAACACTATGGTGTTGAAGTGGACGTTGAGCGACTTGAGGAAATGAGTATTGATTTAAAATCTAGGCTAGCTGAATTAGAAAAAGAAGTACATGAGCTTGCAGGTGAAACATTTAATCTTAACTCACCTAAGCAATTGGGGCCGATTTTATTTGAAAAACTACAGTTACCTGTTGTGAAGAAAACAAAGACAGGCTATTCAACTGCAGCGGATGTATTGGAAAAGCTGGAACACGAACATGAAATTATTCCAAAGTTACTTCTTTACCGCCAATTAGGTAAGCTTCAGTCTACCTATATCGAAGGATTATTGAAAGTAGTAAATAAAGACACAAATAGAATTCATACGCGCTTTAACCAGGCACTAACACAAACAGGTCGCTTAAGCTCAATTGATCCTAACCTGCAAAATATCCCGATTAGACTGGAAGAAGGCAGGAAAATTAGACAAGCTTTTATTCCTTCTAAGAAAGATTGGATCATGTTTGCAGCCGATTATTCACAGATTGAATTAAGGGTGCTAGCACATATAGCAAATGATGAGAAATTGGTGGCTGCCTTTAAAGAGGATTCCGATATTCATACACAAACAGCAATGGATGTTTTTCATGTAGACAAGGACGAGGTTACCGGAAATATGCGGAGACAGGCCAAAGCGGTAAACTTCGGTATTGTATATGGAATTAGTGACTTCGGATTATCACAAAATCTAGGTATCACCCGTAAGGATGCAAAAAAGTTTATTGAGCGTTACTTTGAGAGCTACCCTGGGGTTAAGGCTTATATGGACGAAATTGTACAAGATGCAAAGCATCAAGGATATGTCACCACATTAATGAAACGAAGAAGATATTTACCGGATATTACGAGCAGGAATTTTAATCTTCGTAGCTTTGCAGAAAGAACAGCAATGAATACACCAATTCAGGGAAGTGCAGCAGATATTATTAAGAAGGCTATGATTGACTTGCATGAAAAACTGCAGGAAGAGAAATTGCAGGCGCGTATTCTGTTACAGGTCCATGATGAATTAATTATTGAAGCTCCAAAAGAGGAATTAGACAAGTTAAAAGAAATAGTGCCGGAAATGATGGAAAACACAGTGGATCTCATTGTTCCGTTGAAAGCAGATTATGCTTACGGTTCCAGCTGGTTCGACGCGAAGTAAGGAGAGACGAAAAACATGCCTGAATTACCTGAGGTAGAAACAATAAAAAATACACTTAAACAATTTGTATTAAATAAAACAATTGAGCAGGTAGAGGTCTTCTGGCCAAATATTATAAAAGAACCAGATGACGTGCAGCAATTTCAAACACTGCTAACTGGACAGACGATTTCGGATATAACAAGAAGGGGAAAATTTTTACTTTTTCAGCTAGATGATTACGTTATGGTGTCTCACCTTCGGATGGAAGGGAAATATAGTGTAGAGCCACCGGGGGAAGCGGTTAAAAAGCATACTCATGTAATCTTCCGTTTTACAAATGGAGAAGAACTTCGTTATAACGATGTTCGGAAGTTTGGTACAATGCATCTATATCAGCGAGGCAAAGAGCTTCTTAATAAACCGTTGAATCAATTAGGTCCAGATCCATTTGATGCTACTTTTACATTTGAATACTTCTATCAAAAATTGAAAAAAACAGAGCGGGTAATTAAATCGGCCCTCTTAGACCAAACCATCGTGACAGGTCTTGGCAATATTTACGTAGATGAAACATTATATAAAGCTGGTGTCCATCCTTTAAAAAAAGCTAGTAAGCTAACCAAAAAAGAAGTAAAGGCTATTCAGGAACAAGCTATTAAAACATTAGCTGAGGCAGTCGAACTAGGTGGTACAACCATTCGTTCCTATGTAAATGGACAAGGGCAAATGGGAATGTTTCAACAGTCCCTATATGTGTATGGACAAGAAAATAAACCTTGTAAGAAATGCGGAAAACCGATTATGAAGATGAAAGTGGGCGGCCGTGGTACGCATGTTTGCAGTACCTGCCAAAAAAAATAATTGAGGTGGGAGAATAGTGACGCTTAAAATTGGACTTACTGGAAGTATTGCCAGTGGAAAAAGCACCGTCTCTCTCATGTTCCATGATCTTAATGTACCGGTAATCGATGCAGACAAAATTTCTAGAGAAGTAGTAAATCCTCATGAGGATGCATACATTAAAATAGTGGATACATTTGGTAACAGTATTTTGCAAGAAGATAAAACCATAGACCGGGCAAAGCTTGGTGAAATTATATTTAATGACCACGTGATGCGAGAGAAACTTAATAACATCGTGCATCCTGCAGTACGTGAAAGGATGCTTGCTAAAAGAGACGCCTATGTAAAAGCAGGTGTGCCAACTGTTGTATTGGATATTCCTTTACTATTTGAGAGTAACCTAACGCACCTTGTCGATAAGACGCTTGTTATTAGTGTGAGAGAATCGGTCCAGCTAACTCGGCTGATGACTCGGAATGGCTATAATGAGCAAGAAGCAAGGCAACGCATACAGTCACAGATTCCTATTACGGAGAAAGTAAAAATGGCAGATGCCGTGATTGATAATAATGGTACAAAGCAAGAGACATATGAACAACTTGAACAGTTACTTCAACAATGGAGAGACCTAACTACTGAAAACTAAACTAAAATCCGAACCTGACAATTTTGTCAGGTTTTTTCTTTTTAATAAGACACACTAATTAGTTTTTATGTTATACTTATTTTGAAATATCTCGATTAAAGTATAGCTTAACGGGAGGTTGTCTAAATGGGGAAGACAAAAATCGCGATAAATGGGTTTGGAAGAATTGGCAGAATGGTTTTTCGCCAACTGATATTGGACAGTGAAATTGAGGTGGTTGCAGTCAATGCTAATTATTCTGCAGATACATTGGCACACCTAGTTAAATATGATAGTGTACACGGTATTTTTTCCGAAGAAGTGAAAGCGCTTCAAAACGGATTGCAAGTAAATGAAAAGAAAGTAAAGATAGTAAATTCAAGGGAACCGGAGAAGCTGCCGTGGAAAAGCCTTGGGGTTGACATAGTTATTGAAGCAACAGGAAAGTTTAAAACAAAAGAAAGTGCGGGTAAGCATATAGAGGCAGGGGCCAAGAAAGTAGTTATTACAGCACCAGGAAAAGGGTTGGATAGAACCATCGTAATGGGGGTGAATGAGTCAGAATATGACCCCGACACGGATCACATTCTTTCCAATGCTTCCTGTACAACAAATTGCTTAGCGCCCGTAGTAAAAGTATTGGATGACCATTTCGGAATAAAGAATGGCTTGATGACAACCGTCCATGCTTTTACAAATGACCAAAAAAACATTGATAATCCACATAAAGATCTTCGACGCGCTAGAGGTTGTACCCAATCGATTATTCCAACCTCCACAGGAGCGGCCAAAGCGTTAGGTGAGGTTTTACCTCATTTGAACGGCAAATTGCATGGCATGGCACTAAGAGTACCTACACCAAATGTCTCGCTAGTCGACTTAGTCGTAGATCTTAACCACCAGGTTACTACAGAGCAGGTCAACAAGGCTTTTGCTGATGAAGCAGCCGGAAGTATGAAGGGGATTTTACATTATAGTGTAGAACCACTCGTTTCGATTGATTACACCACTACAAATTATTCAGCAATCATTGATGGACTATCCACCATGGTAATGGAAGGGAACAAAGTAAAGGTGCTTGCATGGTATGATAATGAGTGGGGATATGCAAAACGTGTAAGTGACCTTACAAAATATGTGGGGAAATATATGTATCGTACTTCTGCAGTGGTATCGTAAACTGCTTTCAAGATATAATATTTTCGGGGGGCAACCAGTACGGCAATAGATAAAAAGATATAATAGAAGAATTAGAAAAGAGTGAAAGATTCTTATAAGAACATCAATTTTCAAACTTCCCTTTTTCGAAAAAAAACGTGTTGCAAATCAAGCAGAAAACATATATACTTTTCGATGTACTTCCTGATTAAATGGTTTATCCGCTTAAAGGGTTAGGACCTCATCGGACTAACTTTCCCCCGTGGCGGTGTTAGAAATCAGGAGGATCACCATAAATAAGGGGGATTTATATGGATACAATGGGAAGACACGTTATTGCCGAATTATGGGATTGTAATATTGATAAATTAAATGATATGGGATTGATAGAACGAATTTTTGTGGATGCAGCACTTAAAGCTGGTGCAGAGATTCGAGAGGTAGCATTTCACAAGTTTGCACCACACGGTGTGAGCGGTGTGGTTATAATATCAGAATCACATTTAACCATCCACAGCTTTCCGGAACATGGCTATGCGAGCATTGATGTATATACCTGCGGAGACATTATTGATCCAAATGTCGCAGCAACATATATTGCTGAAGCGCTAGAGTCTAAAACTTTCGAAAAAGTTGAAGTTCCACGTGGTATGGGGCCGGTAAAAGCAGGAAAATTCCAAAGCGTATTATAATATAAGAACAGGTTGACTAATTCAGTGATCAAACACTGCTAACTAGTCAACCTTTTATTTTCCCCTAAGCATAGCCACTCTTATGATGTTCAGTCTAGAGGAATTCCCTGAAACATGTTAAGATTAATAGTAATCTATTAAAGATGTAGTTATTACATAGCGATCAGAATTCTTATATTTAAGTTTGAGAATATATTCATGATGAGGTGTGCGATATGGGTGTTCGCAATACGATTGGAAAATATTTAAGTAATCATGCTGAAACTAAGGAAAATCACTGGGACGAGTCACTTAACACACATTATTATAAAACATCAAAAGACAAGGGACTACGTGCCCTTGAAGATATCATTAAAAATTCACCATCCTATGAATTAAACGCTGTTTCAGCAGAACATGGTGAGATTAGCATGTATGTAAAAAAGGGGAAAAAGGCATTTGTTGTAGCGACCGTTATTATGGTTAGGCCCTATCAGACAGCCATTGATTTTTCCGTTACTACAGAGTCAGCCTTACCGTTTGATTTGGGCTATAGCTCAAAGTTAATCAAAACATTATACAATGAACTTAACAAACATCTGCAGCTAATTACGGATAAAAAATAGATTTCCTTCATGAAAAGACATAAAGGAGGGACACCACGACATGAGATGCTCCAATTGCCAATATAAAAGTACAAAAGTATTGGATTCGCGACCAATAGAAGAGGGCCGTTCCATACGAAGACGAAGAGAGTGTGAAGCCTGTGGTTTTCGCTTTACTACCTTTGAAAGAATTGAGGAAGTACCGTTAATCATTGTGAAAAAGGATGGAACAAGGCAGGAATACAGCAGAGAAAAGCTTATTCGAGGCTTAATAAAGGCGTGTGAAAAACGACCCGTTCCGCTTGAAAAAATTGAAGCGGTAGCGATAGATGTTGAGAAAGAACTGCGAAACACTGGTATGTCTGAAATTGACAGCAACGAGATAGGAGAAATGGTGATGGACAGGCTTTCCGAAGTAGATGAAGTGGCATATGTCCGCTTTGCATCTGTTTATCGTCAGTTTAAGGATATTAGTGTGTTTTTTGATGAGTTAAAAGATCTCATTAAAACAGATAAGAATGACGGTACACGTTCAAAACCGTAGTAAATTGGGTTAAGCGAAAGGGTTAATCACGATGAATTTTATTGGTAAAATTTTGCCTATTGAAGGCTATTATGTGGTGGTGAAATCACCTTTACCTGTCGACTATGCAAAATCATTGACCCATTTGTATCAGCCACTGATTGGAATCCAGGCTGTTACATTGTATTTGACATTATTGCATGAAGTAGAATTACAAAAGGAAGATTCACCTCAGACACATCATACATTAATGAATTATTTAAATCTCCCTCTTGATGAAATTTACCAGGCACGATTAAAGCTAGAGGGAATTGGGCTGTTAAAAACATACGAGAACAAGGGTGAAATGCAAAACTATTATACCTATGAGATCCAAAGCCCGTTCTCTGCAAAAAGCTTTTTCTTAGATGGTATGCTTACACAATTACTCTACCATCACATCGGCAAGGATAAATTTGAACTATTACAGGAACATTATACGAAACAACCTGTCACAAAAGGGTCAAATATAACGGCTTCCTTCAATGAAGTGTTTCAAACCTTTCAGCCACAGGCTCCAGCCAATCAGGTGAAGCAGGACGAGAAACCAGCTTCAAGTGAAGCAGTATTTGATTTTACTTGGATAGAACAGATGCTTAGGCAACGCATGATACCAGCACAGCGTGTGTTAACTGGTGAGAATAAGCGACTAATCATTCAAATGATGCAGTTATATGATTTGGAAACATTTGAAATAGAAAAGTCCCTTTTATGGGCACTTACTGAGGATAATGTGCTTAACTCTGAAGAATTTAAAACAGCCTGCCATGATTTATTTAAATCAAAGTACAAGGAAACGGATATACAGTTAACCGAAAAACAATCGAGTCCAACACAGATATCGTCCCAAGAAGTCGTCACGAAGGAAGATCAATTAGTTATGGAACTTGAAAAGATCTCTCCCAAACAGTTATTAGAGGATCTATCAAGCGGTAACCATGCTTCTGATCAGGATATGAAAGTCATCAGAGAAGTTATGACATCACAAGGACTTCCTTCTCCGGTCATGAATGTATTAATTCATTATGTGCTGCTCCAGACTAATATGAAGTTATCCAAGGCCTATTTAGGAAAGATCGCCAGCCATTGGTCGAGAGCCAATTTAAAGACTGCGAAGGAAGCGATGGCTTTTGCAAAGAGAGAAACAAAGAATTTCCAAAAAGGGAACCAAGCAGCTTCTAGCTATAGAAAACCGGCGTCGAAAGAAATTATTCCGGATTGGTTCAAGGAGCGGAAGAAAAAGCAGCCCTCCACTTCAAAGGAACAAAATGTAGATAAAGAAAAAGAGCAACAGGAAATTGAGGCATTGCTGCGCCAATTTTCAGGTGAAAATAAATAAAAATAATCATTTGCAAGGATGATTGAGATGAAACCAGTACAATCTGAATTAAAACGCTGGATGGAGCAAAATGAAAATTTCCAGGAAAACTATAACCGTACGAGACAGGAAGTATTAACTGATCCGGAAATAAAGGAATTTTTAGCTGCACATCCCGAATTAAAAAAGAACGAGATTAATAAGAGTTTAATAAAGCTCTACGAATATAAGACACAGTCGAAACAATGTGATCGTTGTAATTCTTTTGGTGGTTGCCAGAATATGCTACAGGGCTATTCGCCAATTCTACACGTGGAAGATAACGAAATTCATCTTTCCTATGAAAAATGCCATAGTAGAGTTGATTATGAGAGGCAACAAAAGCAGCATAAACTAATCAAAAGTCTATTTATGCCTAAGGAAATCATGCAGGCAACGATCGCCGATATTGACAGTGACCCCGAGCGAAGTGAGGCTGTTAGACAGCTATTACATTTTGTGGGACAGGTTAAAGAAGGATTACCTAAAAAAGGAATCTACTTTTACGGGCCATTTGGAGTAGGAAAAACGTATTTTCTTGGTGCTTTAGCAAATCAGTTGAAGGAGAAAAACATTTCCTCGACACTAATCTATATGCCTGAGTTCGTAAGGGAAATAAAAGCTTCCTTTAAGGATGACTCGATTAATGATAAAATTGATTACTTTAAAAAAGCAGATGTCTTAATGCTTGACGATATTGGGGCAGAACTTCATTCAGCCTGGTTCCGTGATGAAATTCTTGGGTCTATTTTACAATATCGCATGATGGAGGGGCTGCCGGTCTTTTTTACATCCAACTACAGTATGGATCAGTTAGAGGGTCATTTGGCTACAACACGTGGTGGCGTAGAGGAAGTTAAAGCAGGTAGAATTATGGAACGAATAAAACAAGTAAGCAAAGAAGTGCGAATTGCTGGAGGAAATCGAAGAGACATCTAGCATCTGTGGGCCTGAAACTAGTTAGGTAAACAAGAAGATCTCCATTTTACTTAAAAAAAGCTGGTGATAGAGTTTAGGAACTCTGTTACCAGTTTTTTCTTTTTATTTACTATATTGACTAGTTTCAGTTGTTTATTCATTTTTTGCTCTCCTCGTCCATATAATGTAACAGTTTGGTGTTGGGTGAGGGTGATGATGATTGCTTGAAGTATATTTTGAGTCAGATAAAGAAGTAATCCGATTCTGTGAACTGCTTTTTCGCTACAATAAGGGAATCGAGTTACACTGGAAAACCAATAAAGATTGGGGGAATCATATATTATTTGAAAAAGAGATAAAGTCAAATGAACTATTTGATGCCATTTCGAAGGCGATGGTTGAAGTATTTGTTACCCACCGTTTAACAGCAATGATAAACGCCATTATTGAAGAATATTATTATTATACAAACCAAGATGAAATGGAAAAAATACTTGAATTAACACAATGGATATTTGCAGGGGAAGACGAGGACAGTCGCCGTGTCAGAAAAGACAAAGATCCTAGGCAACTCTTAATGTCGCTTTTTATGGCAAATATAAAAAATACGCCTACGGTACACTATGATTCTATTGTAAAGTTTCGTTTAAACGTTTTTAAAGACAAGCTAGTTCATTATGTAGGATTGGCAATAGATGAGTTCAAACGGGAAGAGGACCATCAAGAATTTGTTTATTTACTCCGTGAATACATTGCAAAAAAAGAGCCTAGCTTTAAAATTATTCATATTTTACAAGGCGATCCTTTTTCCTTTTTTAAGCAGAATGGAAAAAGGTTGTCTAAAATGGAATTACACTTGCTCATGCAAAAGGAACCGTTATATATTGTTGGGCTTGATGAGGATGAACTTAATTTGGCACCGCTTGTAGCCATGGCTCCAGAGAAAATTAAAATTTATGGAGATCATCCATCAGAGCCAAAAACACTAACAGTTATTAATGTTTTTCAGGAAAGAGTAGACTTTGAACCATACAATAATTTTCCTTTTGCCTTCTACTTAAACAATCGCCAAAAATAGGGCTTGCATTTCTGTATAGCAACAGATATAATACTGATTATAAATTATCTCAACTTAAAGGTTTTGAGAAGGACATGATTTGTTGAACTGAGTTAGTACAGAGATGGGAGCCTTGGCTGTAAGCTTCCTCTATACCATCAACTAATTACCCCCTTTGAACCCTGCTGTGGAAATGAAGTAAATAGCAGCGTATGATCTGCGTTAAAGATGTTATAAAGCCGTAATAAATTGTTGCGGAAACTTGGGTGGAACCACGACGTGTCAGCGCTCGTCCCTTTGCAAATTAGCAGAGGGATGGGCGCTTTTTAATTGTAGAGAAGGAGTGAGCAGAAATGTCGGAAGCAGTAACCATTATTTTTCCTGACGGAGCTGAAAAACAGTTTCCAGCAGGATCAACAGGAGAAGATATTGCAAGTTCTATCTCCAGTGGACTAAAAAAGCAAGCAGTTGCAATTAAACTGGATGGTGAACTAGTTGATTTAAAACGTGAGCTTTATCACGGTGGCAAAATAGAAATCGTCACCTATAAAAATGATGAAGGTATTGAAGTAATGCGCCATTCTACAGCTCATTTGATGGCACAAGCAATCAAGCGCTTGTATGGTGACGTTAATTTTGGAGTAGGTCCAGTGATTGAAGAGGGATTCTATTATGATATCGAAATGGATCAATCTGTAACACCAGAAGACTTACCAAAAATCGAAAAAGAAATGAAGCGTATTGTGGATGAAAGCTTAGAAATTAAAAGGATAGAAGTATCCCGTAACGAAGCAAAGGAAATGTTTAAGGACGATCACCTCAAGCAAGAATTAATTGATGCCATTCCTGAAGAGGAACAAGTGACAATCTATAAACAAGGTGAATTCTTTGATCTTTGTCGCGGTATTCACGTTCCATCTACGAATAAAATAAAGGCATTTAAATTGTTAAGCATCTCTGGGGCATATTGGCGTGGAGATAGTAATAATCAACAACTACAACGTATCTACGGAACAGCTTTTGAAAAGCAAAGCCAAGTGGATGAGTATTTGCGCATTTTGGAAGAACGTAAAGAACGAGACCACCGTAAATTAGGCAAAGAGCTTGAGATATTTACTGTCTCACAAAAAGTTGGACAAGGGCTGCCTCTGTGGCTTCCAAAGGGTGCTACTATTCGCCGTAACATTGAACGTTATATTGTAGACCTTGAGGAACGCTTAGGTTATGACCATGTATACACCCCAGTACTGGGTAGTGTCGACCTATATAAAACAAGTGGCCACTGGGATCATTACCAGGATGACATGTTCCCTGTAATGGAAATGGATAACGAAGAATTAGTTCTTCGTCCTATGAACTGTCCACATCATATGATGGTGTATAAAAACCAACTATATAGTTACCGTAACTTACCTGTAAGGATTGCAGAGCTTGGAACGATGCATCGTTACGAAATGTCAGGAGCTCTAGCTGGCTTACAGCGTGTCCGTGCGATGACATTGAATGATGCTCATATTTTTGCACGTCCTGATCAATTGAAGGATGAATTTATCCGGGTAGTAGAGTTAGTACAAAAAGTATATGAAGACTTTGGTATCGAAGATTATTATTTCCGTCTATCCTATCGTGACCCAGAGGATAAAGAGAAGTATGTAGATAACGATGCAATGTGGGAAAAAGCACAAGCCATGCTGAAAGAAACAATGGAAGAAATGAATGTAGAGTATGTAGAAGCTGAAGGAGAAGCAGCATTTTACGGACCAAAGCTTGATGTTCAGGTGAAAACGGCTCTCGGCAAAGATGAAACACTTTCCACAGTTCAATTGGACTTCCATCTGCCAGAACAATTTGATCTAACTTATATTGGGGAAGATGGAAAAGAGCACCGACCAGTGGTTATTCACCGAGGTGTTGTTTCTACAATGGAACGCTTTGTTGCATTCTTAATTGAGGAATACAAAGGAGCATTCCCAACCTGGTTAGCTCCCGTTCAAGTAAAAGTGATTCCTGTATCTCCACAAGTCCATCTGGAATATGCCAAAAAAGTGGCCGACGACCTCCGTTTAGATGGGGTGCGTGTATCCCTTGATGAAAGAGACGAGAAAATTGGGTACAAAATACGGGAAGCACAAACACAGAAAATCCCATTTGCACTCGTTCTTGGTGATAATGAGATTAATGAAGATGCCGTAAATGTAAGACGCTACGGTGAAAAAGCTTCCAACACCTTATCTTTTGAGGCATTTAAACAATTAATTAAAGAAGAAATAACAAGTAAAACATTATATACAAAATAAATATCTAAAGGGTAAATCCGTTTTCAAAGGATTTACCCTTTTTAAATGGAGATATCTATGATAGAATAGATTTTGGTTAAGAACTCATTGTTGTTTACCATGTGTTGACAGCAGTATTTTTAAATGATATGATAATTAAGTTGAAAACATTATATGATCTTAAGACAAGAAGAAGCACCCGCTTCTCACCTGATCGACGCTCTATTGCAGTTGACTGGTTCCGAACTTTTTTAAACGATTGGAGACGTGTGGGTGCATTTTGTACCGACGCTTTTTTAATGTATATGATTCGCTTGTCAATAGAGATCAGAAACACGCAAAATAACTTTGGAGGTGGCTGGCTATTAGCAAAGATATGAATGTTAATGAGAAAATCCGTGCTAGGGAAGTACGTCTTATTGATTCAAACGGTGATCAGCTTGGAGTGAAATCACGCCAGGAAGCACTTGAAATCGCACAAACAAGAAACCTAGATTTAGTGTTAGTTGCACCGAATGCGAAACCGCCTGTTTGTCGGATTATGGATTACGGTAAATTCCGTTTTGAACAACAGAAGAAAGAAAAAGAAGCACGTAAGAAACAAAAAATCATTAATGTTAAAGAAGTACGCTTTACTCCAGGAATTGGCGATCATGATTTTGAAACAAAACTAAAGAACGCTAGAAAATTCCTAGAGAAGGGTGATAAGGTAAAAGCAGCAGTCCGTTTTCGTGGACGTGCTATTACCCACAAGGAGCTTGGACGTGAGGTGCTAGATCGTTTCGCTGAAGAAGTGAAAGATATTGCAACCGTTGAAACCAAGCCGAAAATGGAAGGTCGTAATATGTTTATGATGATCGCTCCAGTTAACGAAAAATAATATTTGGACAGCTTACGAGGAGGAAATAACTATGCCAAAAATGAAGTCCCATAAAGGTTCTCAAAAACGTTTTAAGAAGACTGGAACTGGAAAACTTAAACGCGCACATGCTTACACAAGCCATATGTTCGCAAACAAATCTCAAAAACAAAAACGTAAACTTCGTAAAGGTACTGTTGTATCTGCAGGAGATTTCAAACGTATCAAAACAATGCTTCCATACAAATAAGTTAAGAAGCACATACGAATAAAAAGACTACTATGAGATGTATTTTAGGAGGGAATTTATATGCCACGTGTAAAAGGTGGAACAGTAACGCGTCAACGTCGTAAACGCGTCCTTAAATTAGCAAAAGGTTATTATGGTTCAAAGAGAACGTTATTTAAAACAGCAAAACAACAAGTAATGAAATCAGGTCAGTATGCTTATCGTGACCGCAGACAGAAAAAACGTGATTTCCGTAAACTATGGATCACACGTATTAATGCTGCAGCTCGTTTGAACAACCTTTCATACAGCAAATTAATGTACGGTTTAAAAGTTGCTGGTATTGATATCAACCGTAAAATGCTTTCAGATCTTGCTATTAATGATGAGCAAGCATTCGCTCAATTAGCAGAAAAAGCTAAACAAGCTGTTAAGTAAAAAACGTTTAGGTGCATCCGTTTCTAGTGGAGCTAAGTCTCCATCTGATTCGGCCCTAAATGGTAGAAGGCCAAATCTTTTATTTTATAAGAGATCTGGTCTTTTTTACACTTTAGGAAAGTATAAAATTCCAGCAAGGAAGCAAAGTCGATGCAGTTGAAATTTTGAGGTTCCAAGTATAAGAAAAACGTACACATTTGCTAAAGGACGAGCGAATGTGAGTTTTTCTAAAATAGCATAATACATAGTCTATCATTTAAAATTATCAAGTAGTTACAAGAAGGAAGGTATTCCAATGGACGAGTTGAATGGATTGCTGCTATATCTTCTAGGCGTTAATATCATTGCATTTATTATGATGGGTTTAGATAAGCAAAAAGCAAAAAAGAGACAATACCGTATACCCGAAAGGACGTTCTGGCTTTTAGCGATTGTTGGTGGAGCTCTAGGGGCGATTATTGGAATGCAACGATATAGACACAAAACCAAGCATAAAACATTTGTATGGGGTATGCCTATCTTGCTATTAGTCAATATAGCTTCCGTTGTGTATCTGCTTTATTCCATTTAAAACTTTACATAACGCTCTATTAGGGCATAATCCGACAATGACCATCATATAATGAGGTGAGGAGGTGGGCAAAGAGGCTTGAGCAGGCTCTGAAGCGAGGAGGTTTGTTATGGAGCTGTTTGGAAATTACCTGATGGCGTTTATTGAAACAGGAGGATTTTTGGCACCGTTGTTATTCATCAGCTTTCACTTATTAAGGCCGTTATTTTTCCTTCCAGTTGTTTTCATTTGTATCTCCGGAGGGGTGCTGTTTGGTGCGGTTGCTGGCAGTGTTTATTCATTAATTGGTATTACGTTATCCAGTATTATGTTCTACTATGTAATTCGTTGGATGCCCGGAACGTTTAACAAATTAGTCCGTGTCAAACATAAATTAATCGGAAAGCAGACCTCGTTCACACCATCTCAAATTGCATTACTTAGGCTTGTGCCATTTATCCATTTTCACTTACTTTCCCTATGTTTAATGGAAATTTCAGCTGGCTTTAAGGATTATACAAAGTCTGCACTTATTACCAACATTCCATTAGCCTTTGTTTACACATCCATTGGTCAATGGATTTCTAATTTAACCCCACTTCATATCTTCATTTTCCTAATGGCTCTGCTTCCTTTATTATACTTATTGAGACGAAAAGAGATAATAATTAAATGGAATGAATTCTTCCACCCAGCGACATAATTTAATGAATAAACCACTCATCTGATGATGAGTGGTTTTTAGTTTGTTTTATAATATTTACTCAATGCTTGTAAGAAGCAGCTGATTTATTGGATGCTTCCATTCAATACTTGCATATGGATATCGCATTAAAATTTCTTTCTCCATAAAATAAAGATCATCTCTCGTAAGCCCTCTTAGTTCAAGGGGATCTCGTACCGTAACATGGATGTTCACTACTTCAAATGCATCCTCGGTTGTACCTAAATACTTTTCTCCTTCAAATAAACAACCTTTATAGACAAACTGCACATTTTTTTTACTGTTATTTGGTTCGTCAAGAAAGAAAAATTCATTTGCTACCTTGGCCAGACGCAGCCGCCGTGAAGGATTGCGATAGTATTGTATTAATGTATAAACGAGGAGTACCAGTGCGATGATAACGAGTACGCGAAATAGAATCACAATCATAAAGATACACGTCTCCCTGCAGATTAATACTCGTTATACGTATACCAAGGGAGGAAGGTTTCACTTTTTGTCTAAAAAATAATTTCATGACTTTAATAATGTCTTGTTTAATATTAAAGGTCCAATCATGTTAAAATGAAATGATTGTAATGTTGATTAAGAAAAGAAGAACAAGTGCATCGCTATCAGCGCACACATATTGTAGCTAGATGGAAATAGGGGAGAGGTTGATTTCATGACATATACATTAAAAGTAAAATTAGTTGATGAGGAAGCAACATTACCATTCCGCGCAAATGAAGGGGATGCTGGGATGGATTTATTCTCAATTGAAGAAAAAACAATTAAAGCAGGCGAGTCAGCTTTAGTAAGAACGGGAATTCAAATTGAGTTACCACAAGGAACAGAGGCACAGGTAAGACCTAGAAGTGGGTTAGCGTTAAAGCACTCTGTTACGGTTCTGAATAGTCCCGGAACAATTGATGAGGGGTATCGGGGGGAGATAAAAGTAATCTTAATTAACCATGGGAAAGAAGATTTCCAGGTTTTGAAACAAATGCGAATTGCCCAAATGGTTGTCGCGCCTGTCGCACAAATAAATCTTGTTGAAACAGTCATTATGTCTGAAACTGCTAGAGATAAAGGGGGATTTGGTTCCTCTGGAAAATAAATGAGGATGCCTTTTCAAAACTACGTTTCTGTTTTGTTATTTTTCAAAAAACGGTTATACTGTAAGGGAACATTATATTATAGGAGGTACTGGTACATATATGGCAAAACTAGATGAAACATTAACAATGCTGAAGGATTTAACTGACGCTAAAGGGATTTCTGGGAATGAAAAAGAAGCAAGAGAGGTAATGCATAAATATATCTCTCCATATGCAGATGAGGTGTATACCGATAATCTAGGGAGTTTAATTGCTAAAAAAGCTGGCGATGAAAATGGACCAAGCATTATGGTTGCAGGTCATTTGGATGAGATTGGCTTTATGGTAACACGGATCGATGAGAAAGGCTTTGTTTATTTTCAAACCATTGGCGGATGGTGGAACCAAGTTATGCTCGCACAACGTGTAACGATTATGGGAACTAAAGGAGATGTAACTGGTGTAATTGGTTCAAAACCACCACATATTCTCTCTGCAGAAGCACGTAAGAAACCTGTAGATATCAAGGATATGTTTATTGATATTGGCGCTTCTAGTAAGGAAGAGGCAAAAGAATTTGGTGTAAAACCTGGAGATTCTATTGTCCCTTATTTTGAGTTTACCCAAATGAATAATGAGAAGTTGCTAATGGCAAAAGCTTGGGATAATCGTATCGGATGTGCTATCGCAATAGAAGTGTTAAAACAGTTAAAAGATACAGATCACCCTAACGTTGTATATGGAGTGGGAACTGTTCAGGAAGAAGTCGGACTGCGTGGTGCTAAGACAGCTGCACATACGATAAAGCCAGATATTGGTTTTGGTGTTGATGTAGGAATTGCTGGAGATATGCCAGGTGTATCAGACAAAGATGCTGACAGTAAGCTAGGAGAAGGCCCACAGATTGTTTTATACGATGCTTCTATGATATCTCACAAAGGAGTTAGAGATCTTGTATTAGCAACTGCTGATGAGAACAACATTCCTTATCAGTACACTTCTATCGCGGCTGGTGGTACGGACTCAGGTTCTATTCATTTAACTGCAAATGGTGTACCGTCATTATCTATCACGGTAGCTACTCGCTATATACATTCTCATGCAGCAATTTTGCATCGTGATGATTTTGAAAATGCTGTGAAGATCATTGTAGAAACCATTAAAAAACTGGACGCAGATACAGTAAAAGACATTGTACTAAGTTAAGCAGGGATAAGGAAATACCTTGCATAGACTAAAGAGTATAGAATAAAGAAACGCCGAACGAGATTTGAGCTCTAAAAGAGTTACAATAACGTTCGGCGTTTATATGTCCACATTTTTTTGCCGCGGTGCAAACATCCGTAAGACTCCCACTTTAAAACACAAAGTGAAACCTTTAGTTTTTAGTGGGAGTAAACGGTCGCTAACACCCCGATTCGTTTAACTAACAATCAGTGGGGGAAGAAAGAATCCCCCAACTGATTGTAGTTTCACTTTATGAAATTATGCTAAGTAGCTGTTCATAACTTTTGTTACATAATTTTGTGTTTCTTTAAATGGTGGAATGCCTTGATGTTTGTCAACATTACCTGGACCAGCATTATAGGCAGCAAGTGCCAATTCCATATTTCCGTTATATCGACTAAGCATCTGACTTAAGTATTTTGCTCCGCCTTCTATGTTTTGCTGTGCGTCAAATGGATTTGTTACTCCAAGCCCTCTAGCTGTAGCGGGCATCAGTTGCATGAGACCTTGGGCACCAGCAGTACTGCGTGCGTTTTGGTTATAATTGGATTCATTTTTAATAACCGCATATATAAGTTTTTCATCCAAGCCATACTTTGTAGCTGCTTCTTGTACATATGTATTATACTGTGAAGCAGCACCAGTTGCCTCTGTTGTGAAAGTTGGCGATGGACTGGATTGTATTGCAGTATAAAGAGTATTCATATTTGAAACATTTTTATTTAAATCAGCACTCTGAGTTGTTGCCTGGTTTATTCTTTCCTGTAGCATTTGTTTAAATGCTAATTCCATCATGGGGGAACCATTAGAGTAAGGACTTGAGCCAGAAGATGAAGTCAACGTAGCCATTGCCTGATATTGAATCATTTGTTGTAACTCTCTTATCTCCATAGTAACTGCCCCCTTTCTCTTTTAAAATAGCTTACAGGATTATTTTACTATAATCTATCTATTATGCAATATAAATTTTAAACTGGAATAATAGACTTACCTGCTTCTTCAAGTAGGTTTTTATAAAAAGGATCTTCCCCGATACAGACAATTCGATCACATAATGAAATAATTTCATCCATATCATGGGAAGTGTAAACGATGATTTTGCCTTCATCCTTAGCTAATCGTTTTAGATAGTTGCCGATCTCTTTGCGCGATTTAAGGTCTATACCTACTGTAGGCTCATCAAGCAACAGTAGATCCGGATCATGAATTAGACTGATTGCAATGTTTAATTTACGCTTCATCCCACCAGACAAGGACTTAACAGGGTCCTTCCATCTATTGAGCTTCATATCCAAACAGAGTTGTTTTAGCTGGGTTTTAGTTCTATTGGTCCAGGCCAGCTTTTCAAAAAACACCATATTTTCTTCTACGGTAAATTCATCCCATAAGGCTATTTCTTGGGGCACAAACCCAATCTGTTTCCGGAGTTTCTTTTTATCTTCAAAATTTCGTTCATACAGTGATAGGCTACCATTAGTTGGTTTTTGTAAGGTGGCAAGGATCTGCAGCAGAGTAGATTTCCCCGCGCCATTTTCCCCAACCAAACCGATGACTTCTCCTGGATTAACGATGAAATTAATGTCTCGTAATACTTTTCGCGTTCCGTAATTTTTTGATAGGTTATGCACCTTTAACATTTCTCTTCTCCTTTCGTACAAACCATATTGCAATTAGGATAACAAATAAAATATTCCATTCATATCCAATTTCTTTAGAAAGAAAGGGTGCTAGTGGATTTCCTAATTGTAGCCATGGATAGCGACTTATTAATCCTTCAGTCGGAAGAATGGCACCACTTATAATGGCAATTAAAAGTGTGAGCACAAACGAGAAACCATAATAGACAGGTAATTTATTAATCCATATGGCAAGTAAGAATGCTCCCATTAAAACGGTAAGTCGAAAGGAGAGGACAGCAAAGATTAATACCAGCGTTACAGCTTCTCCTAAGGATTTGAAAAATACTGCAATTGTTACGATGTCTATAATGATAAATAACAGCAGATATAACATAGCATTTCGCAGTAGATATGATTTAAGTGCTATTCGCATAAAGAAAAAACGTGGCGATAAGCTCTTGCGTCGCTCCCGTATAATCCAATCCATTACCATAAAGGTAGAAAGGATTGAAAAAATGGCCCATACTCCCCAGGGATTAAATAAAACAAATCGGTTTGCATCCTCTTCAGTTTGCGCGTTTAAAAAAGTAAAGGAAGTCTGTAGTAAGTTTTCTTCTGCTTCTACTGCCTTACTTTTGTCCACAATTTCTTCCCAAGTCCAATTTCCCCCTGTATTTGCATATTGTTCACTAAGTTCCTGAATAGTGAGCACTGCTTTCGTTCTACCGGTATCCTGCTGGACGTAGGACATCACCATTTCCGCAATAGGAGAGTAAGCAAAGGATAGGTCTGAACGATAACTCTTGATCAGACGGTTTCTACTTCCTTTTTTTATTTGTTCCTCATAGCCTTCCCGTATGATAAATACACTATCAAGCTGGTGTTGTTCCAGCTGAGTTAAAGCTTCATCTTCAGATAGTTGTTCAACTCGAATGATAGGCGTCTGTTTGATAGAATCAACCAAGTCCAATGCCATAGGGGTGGTCTCTTCTACGACAATTCCTACTGGGACTTTGCTATCTTGTTGTAGAGAATTTGTTAACCCCATAATGGTCAGAGTCGCAATAATAGGAAATAGGAGCCAAAAAAGAAGCGATCCCCAATGCTTTTTTAAATGGATGAAGCGTGTTTGAAGAATTGCTTTCATTCCTGAATTCGCTCCTTTCCAATAGCTGTCCCTATAAAAATAAGAGTAGTAGCAATCGTTAGAAGCAAGAGTGGAATATAGTCAACAAATACTCTGTTATTTAAAACAATTTCTTGCACCCAATGGAGTGCCTCCACAGAGGGAACATAGTCTATAAATTTTTGGATGACGACTGGAAAATAAATTGTCGGAATAAGTGCACCACTTATTAGAAGGTAAACACCGCTTAATATACTTTGGGTTAGCATACGTAATTTTTGCGAGAAAATTATTATTTCTACCATCCCGAGAGCAAAGAGAAATTGAGTACTATAAAGCATGCTAAGCAGTAAGACCCGTCCATAGTCTTCTATCGTCATATCCCAATCAAGTAATGAATGGAAAAGAAAAAGGGCAATTGCGGAAAATAACGTAGCTACTATAAGCGTAACGCTCATTTTGGCAAATGTCTGCTGTAACTCGGTAACACCATATAATTTCATCCGCTGCTTAAGTCGCACAGTGTCTTCCTTAGATAAAAAGTTATAAATAACAAAAAGCCATAATGTTACAAAAGTAAACCAAAAAGACAAGCTATAATAATTCAGTGGGTTAGATGTAGCCGCATTGCTAATTTCACTTTCATTTACTATTCTGTCTTTTCCGATTGTGTAGAAAAAGTATTCCTTGAATTGTTCAAAGAGTAGATCGCTTCTTGTTTCACTATCTATATCCAACTGCTTCGCATAATAATTAATGGTCAGAATATTAGCCTGTGAAGCACGTATGTGTCGTGTCACGCTTTCAATTAACTCTCTTACTAATTGGCTTTGTGCCGGTTGTGTTGGATTACCTACGATTGGAAACTCTACTGATCGACCTTGATAGAGGTCTTCTGTAAACCCTTTTGGGATGACTAGATAAGCACTCAAGCTGTCATCTTCTATTCGTTCAATCGCTTGCTGCTCTTCCATCCCTCTAAGTTCGAGGAAAGAGCTCAGCGGGGTCTCTTCAATTAATTGACTCACGAGTTGTGTTTCTTCCGATTGGTCTTGATCAACGATCCCGACTTGAACAGGGGCATGCTCATCGTTAATAAAAAACTGAAGTATAATAAATAGCACAAGACCTGTTAATAAGATCGGAAAAAGCAAAAGAAGAGGAAGTGAGAGCCACTTCCTCCTAAACTGTAATACATTATTTTTAACAAATAATCTTACATTCCTCATGAAATGCATTCTAGCACTTCCATTTCTTTAAAGATTAAAAGCCTGCTCCTCCGTAAAGAAGGTTTGAAACCCATTGCTGAAATTGTGGTGTTACCTCAGTATTGAAGTATTGTGACAATTCATCCATGCTCATACTTCCTATGTCTTTCACGTTGTCCTCGTTTGGTAGCTCGACACTATCAATTGTTTTCCCTTCAACAGCAGCATGTAAGGAGAACATGTCTTGACTCATATCTGGCGTGTTCACAGAGAAGGAATGTTCAGAAGTCATTTGGTCACCTTCATAATTTGCATTTCCAGACCAGATCAAGCTTCCTTCACCATTCATTGGATCTTCAAACGAGAATGTCCGCTCAAACTCACGCGCGGTCCCATCAAGGGTTTCTTCTCCATTATAAGAAAGAACCGTATCAGCGAAGGTTAATGCTAGTGAATCAGTTGCTTGATTATCTTTCCAAGAAAGGTCACCTGTTAAGTTCATTGTACCCTCGGTATACCCATCGTCATAACTAAAATCATAGTTAAAGGATTGATTTGCATCTTCGAGTAGTTGCGAACCTTTTACAGCCAAGGAAACGGTATCCTCATTTTCTGTTGAACCTAATTTTACAGAAAAATCTCGCTGGGCAATTAAATCATCTTTGACCCAAATTGTAGAATTTAACCCATCTGGGATGCTTACTTTATCTATTTCATTAATTCCTTCTTCTAAACCAGTTTCAAAATCGGCAATAAATTGGTCGGCATCAGGTGACATTGCTGTACCACCAAACTGTTGTAAAGCCATTTGCTCACGAATCATTTCTTTCAGTTTTTCATCGTCTTTCATTTTCTCTAATGTCTTGACAATAAGGTCCTTAACCTGATCTTCAGAAAGATGAAGACTAAGTTTCTCTGTGTCTAAAGATTGATCTTTAACCTTGATAGATTCTTCCGTTTGTTCAAATGCATCTTCAGGTAACTCATCAAAAATCATCTTTCCATATTCTTCTTTAAAGTACTCTAAATCTTCCGAGTTTGTTCCTTCAAATAATTGTTCTAGATTCATAGATTCTTCACCTGTGAAGGTTTCCGGGTCTACTTCTTTTAATAAAGGTCCAAGGTCTTCATCTTTTAGTTGTAATATTTCATTGATGAATGGTAGGCCAAGAAGAATCTTCTCTGCTGTCACATGGAATTGAACCCCATCTATCTCCATTTCACCGAATGATGCAGCTAGTTCTGTGGATATTTGTTTTTCTTCCATGTCAGCAGCAGTTGTTAAGGTGATAGTAGAGTTATTAATGATCTGGCTAGGATCCAATCCCATTCCGTATCCCATCCCACCGTTTGGGTCATTATATTCAGCTGATAACTCAACTGTTGACTCTGTAGGATTTTCTTCTGATGTTTCTAACCACTCCATCTCTGGTTGATATCGATCTTCAAATTTATCACCTATGTAATCAAGTGAGTTTTTCTCTGCTAAAAAATACTGAGCCTTAGCCGAATTTTCTAATAATACAAAGGCAGCTACACTACCTCCTATCACCAAAACTGCGGCAACAATGATTGCAATAAGTCCTTTGGATACTCCTTTTTTTTTCTCTGGAGTATTGTTTACAGTTTCATCCATTATCTTGCTCCTCTCCTTTGTCCTTTATCATTATTATATATGCTTAGAGTAAAAATACATAACGACAAAGTATCTTCATTCTTTTTATCAGATTAAAAAAATATAGTCAAATGGTTTCACAAAGGTAGGTAAATAGATTGTCATATCAAGGGTTATAATACTTTGACTTCAAGATAATTATAGGGGTAATTAGACCTTGTTTTATTACAAATAGTGGAAATATAATTGGTAATTTCAAGAAATTGTATCGATGTGCATAGGTCTTTTTCTTTATTTTAAAAAAATAGATGCGAATCGCATCTATTTTAGTATCGGTCTATTTATTTTCTTAAATGACCAAACGTTCTTAGTTCTTCGTTTAGCACCGAGCGCCAAAAACGTAAACTTACTTACCTTTTTGCACTTTTATTAACTAGCAGTTTCCTTTTTGACACCTTGTTCAAGGGCGTCGATCATTTCTTGTTTTTCTTGTTCATCTGATGCTTTCCAAATTAATTCAAATAGCACGCCCAAACCCGGTAGCATTTTTTCTTCTCCATCCTGGATGGCATCCACAATGGTTGCTTCTAATTGAGATTGGTCATTAGTCGCGATATTTGTTAGTATTGCTTTTCGTAAATTTAAATCCATTTCTTTTCACCTCTTTTAGAAAATTAAAGCTAGGGATAGTTTGACCCGGAAGTAAAATAATATGTATGATAATAAAAATGGATTTAATTGATACAAGGATTATTAATGCAAACTAATATTACTCAGATGTTTTAACCGATTTTAATTTTAATATGAAGGATGAAAAGTCTATGATTACCTCAGCAAAAAACGAAAAAATAAAAGCGTTACGTAAGCTACATAAAAAGAAGGAAAGAACGGAAACAGGAACCTTTCTAGTTGAAGGTAATCACTTGGTAGAAGAAGCATGGAAAAGCAATTATACTATTTTGGAGGTTATTGCCCAGGAGGATGTTCAGCTTCCGAAATGGTGTGAAGAAATACCAGTAAGTTTTGTAACAGAACAAGTATTTCAGCAAGTATCCCAAACGAAGTCTCCTCAAGGTATTGCTGCAATTGTAAAAATGAAAGAAGCAATAGTCGATTTAGATAATCATCTGTTGTTAATTGACGCTATTCAGGATCCTGGAAATTTAGGAACAATGATTCGTACTGCAGATGCCGCTGGATTTGGTGGAATCATCCTTGGTTCAGGTACCGTTGATCTTTACAATGATAAAGTGGTTAGATCGACGCAAGGATCTCTATTCCATATTCCTATTAAAGCAGCTCCTTTAGATACAGAAATAGAGCAATTAAAGCGGAACGGGTATACAATTTGGGCAACTGCTTTACAAAATGCGCATAATTTCAGTGAAACTAACAGGAATAGTAAGGTTGCACTTATTTTAGGAAATGAAGGTGCTGGCGTGCAACAAGTTTTACAGGAAGAGGCAGATACTGTGGTCAAAATTCCCATATACGGGGAAGCAGAATCTCTTAATGTAAGCATTGCAGCAGGAATTTTAATGTACTATATTAAAGGATAATGTTGCACAAGTAATTTAAATTGCATATAATAAGTGTATTCTTAATAGAAAAGCGAAGAAAGAGACAGATAACATGATCATGTGGGAAAGGGAAAAAATGCCTAGACTGAAAGCATTTTTACCATAACGACTGTTATTATTTCACTCTGGAGCTGACACCGGGACCCTGTTTTATACTACAGGTAAAGGTGATCCGGAACATTCCGTTATCATGTTAGAGCTGGATGCATTTTGTACGTTAATGCGTCAATTAGGGTGGTACCGCGAATTTATAGCCTCGTCCCTTTTCTGGGATGGGGCTTTTTGTATTCTTTTTTAAACGATTCACTTCTCATTGTTGCGTAGAGCAGATTAAAAAAGAAGGATCTTTTAATTAAGAACCATGCGGCATTTACAAAGATAGAAGGAGGTAAAACAGTATGAAGGAACAATTGGAAACAATTAAACAAGAAGCACTTGGTAGGATTGTGAGTGCAGATGAATTAAAAGAGTTACAGGACATTAAGGTTGCCTACCTTGGAAAAAAAGGTTCTTTAACCAGTGTATTACGCGGAATGGGTAAACTATCAAAGGAAGAGCGTCCAATTATTGGGGAATTAGCAAATGAGGTACGCGAAACAATTACGACAGCCCTTGAAGAAAAGGGGCAAAAACTTGAAGAGCTCGCGCTTGAAAAACAGCTGGAGGAAGAAGCAATAGATGTCACCTTGCCAGGTCGTCCAGTTAATGTTGGGGGAGAACACCTTCTAACAAAAATTGTAGAAGAAATTGAAGATTTATTTATTGGGATGGGTTATGAAGTAAGAGAAGGTCCAGAGGTGGAAACAGACTATTATAACTTTGAAGCATTAAATTTACCTAAAGGCCATCCAGCAAGAGACATGCAGGATACATTTTACGTAACAAACGAATTATTAATGCGAACACATACTTCTCCTGTGCAGGCAAGGACGATGAAGGAATTTGACGGAGATCAGTCGGTCAAAATGATTTGTCCTGGAAAAGTTTACAGAAGAGATACAGATGACGCAACACACTCCCATCAGTTTACACAGATAGAAGGGCTTTATGTAGGGAAAGACGTCCGCATGAGTGATTTAAAAGGAACATTGGATCAGTTTGCGAAGAAGATGTTTGGGAAAGATCGGGAAATCCGCTTACGCCCTAGCTTCTTCCCATTTACAGAACCATCTGTTGAGATGGATATTTCTTGTAAGGTATGTAATGGTCAGGGGTGCTCTGTATGTAAGGGCACAGGCTGGATTGAAATTCTCGGTGCAGGTATGGTACATCCAAATGTGTTGGAAATGGCCGGGTATGATCCGAAAGTATACACTGGTTTTGCCTTTGGGATGGGTCCAGAACGAATTGCCATGCTGAAATATGGTGTGAATGATATTAGACAGTTCTATACAAATGATAAACGATTTTTGAAACAGTACCATAACGCGTAAGGAGGTAGAGGTCAATGTTAGTATCACTTAATTGGTTAAAGAATTATGTAGATATTGGAGAAATAAGTCCGGAGCAGTTAGCTGAGAAAGTAACAAAGTCCGGGATTGAAGTGGAAAGTGTAGAGTACGTTGCGGAGAAAAGTGAGAATGTGGTCGTAGGATATGTACAATCCTGTGAAAAACATCCTAATGCAGACAAGCTAAATCTATGTCAAGTTGATACGGGAGAAGAAACGTTACAGATTATCTGTGGTGCACCGAATATCGCGCAAGGACAGAAAGTTGCGGTAGCTAAGCCAGGGGCTGTGTTGCCAGGTAACTTTAAAATTAAGAAAGTCAAATTACGTGGCGTTGAATCAAACGGTATGATTTGCTCGCTACAGGAACTTGGGATCGAAGAAAAATATGTACCAAAAGAATTCGCTGAAGGAATTTTTGTTTTTCCTGAAGATGTAACAGTGGGAGAAAGTGTAGAACCATTATTAAACCTTAACGACGCTGTACTTGAATTTGAATTAACACCCAATCGCGCGGACTGTCTTTCCATGTTAGGGGTAGCCTATGAAGTTGCTGCACTACTGGATCAGCCACTCCAACTGCCAAGTGAGGAAGTAGAAGTTACAGATGAAGATGCTGCAGACTATATAAAAGTTGAAGTTGAAGCTAAAGATTTAAATCCGTATTATGGAGCTTTTGTTATTAAAGATATTGAGGTAAAAGATTCGCCACTTTGGATGAAAAATCATCTAATCGCAGCGGGTATTAGACCGATTAACAATGTAGTGGACATTACCAACTTTGTAATGTTGGAGTATGGTCAGCCATTACATGCATTTGACTATGATCGCTTGCAGTCAGAAAACATTGTGGTTCGACGTGCTAAGGATGGCGAGAAACTTGTGACGCTTGATGAGCAGGAAAGAACACTCTCAGAAGAACATCTAGTTATTACGGATGGCGAAAAGCCTGTTGCATTAGCCGGCGTAATGGGTGGGCTTGATACAGAAGTTCATGAAAAGACTAAAACGGTATTACTTGAAGCCGCTTATTTTGAATCGTCTGCTGTAAGGAAAGCAGTGAAGGATACCGGTTTACGTAGTGAGTCAAGTACACGTTTTGAGAAAGGAATCGACCCAAATAGAGTAAGAGAAGCAGGTCAAAGAGCATGCCAGCTTTTAACACAATATGCTGGTGGGAAGGTCCTAGCTAATGTGGTTGAATCCGACCAAATTGATCGAACCGAGAAAAAGATTAACCTTGTGACAAGTGAAGTAAATAAGCGACTTGGAACAGAGATAACAGCTGAAGATATTGCTGATATATTTCGCAAGCTTCGTTTCCATTTTGAGCAGGACCTTGAAGAGTTTATTGTCTATGCACCAACTCGCAGGGGCGATATAACCATTTTTGAAGATTTACTCGAAGAAATTGCACGTGTATATGGGTACGATAACTTGCCTTTTACATTGCCAGAAGGGGAAGCCCAAGCTGGGGCGCTTACAGAGACACAACAGCTAAAACGGGATGTGAAACGCTACTTACAAAGTGCTGGGCTTATGGAGACAATAACATACTCCTTAACAAGCTCAGCAAAGATCAGCCAACTTATCAGTCCAGAAATTCAAAATTTAGACCCACAAGCCGTTGCGCTATCTATGCCGATGAGTGAGGATCATAAATATTTAAGGTTAAGTCTTTTGCCAGAGTTGTTAAGTACCATCTCCTATAACCAGGCAAGAAATCAAACAGATCTGTTTTACTTTGAGCTAGGTAAAATCTTCGTCTCCCAGGAAAAGATGATTACGAGCCAACCATCTGAGCAACTTAGAGTCTCTGGCGCACTTTCCGGCAAATGGATGGAGCATCCTTGGCAACAGGAGAAAAAAGAGGTTGATTTTTATGTAGTGAAAGGCATAATGGAAGGATTGTTCAACTACCTAAAATTACCAGTCTCCTTCAAAAAAGGGACAATACCACAGATGCATCCAGGAAGAAGTGCTGTAATACTTATTAATGGTAAAGAAGTCGGCTTTATTGGCCAGGTACACCCTGCCTTACAAAAGGAAAGTGGGCTTAAAGATACGTATGTATTTGATGTGAATATGGAAGAAGTGATTGCCGAGCATAGTGCTGTCCCTTCCTATAGTCAAATTCCGAAGTACCCATCCATTTCAAGGGATATTGCCTTTATCATGGATAAGCAGATTCCTGCTGGGGATGTGAAACAGACGATTGTAGAATTAGGAGCTCCATTAGTAAAACAAGTCAATATATTTGATGTATATCAAGGAGAAAACATAGGGGAAAACAAAAAATCAGTTGCGTACAGCCTAGTATATCAACACCCTGATAAAACTCTTACAGACGAAGAAGTCGAGGAGTCTTATACTAACATCCTTCATAACGTAAATGAAAAATATGATGCATATGTAAGATCATAATAATATTATTATAGAAGCCGATCAATTAGTCGATAGATGAAACACGATTAATTGGTCGGCTTTTTTATGGTTATAAATAGGCTTTCGCTTTTGTGGTATTTGCAAAATGGGTCTTAGCCCATTGGTTTAATGCGTCTTCCCCATGTTCTGTGATGAGTCTGGCGATAACTTGGTCAACTTTTTTGGACGCTCCTTTTGGGATCGTAACACCAAGCTTTTCTGTCAGTCTATCTATTTCATCTAGAAAACGACTTCTAGCAATGATTGAGCCAGCCGCAACTGCAATGGAATAGCTTTCTGCCTTTGTCATAAAATAGGTCTTTTCTGCAAGTACTTGTTTTTCAGAAGCAATATGGCGCTTATAGACTGCCGGCTCACAAAACTGGTCAATTAATACACCCTCCATGGGTTTATCTTCTGTTTTCTTTAGAAGGCTTTTAATGACAGAGTGATGTAGCATCGCTTTCATTTTACCTTGTGACCACCCACTGGCCTGTAGCTTATTATACTTTTCATTCGCAAGCACCATCAGCGTATAAGGGATGTTCATTTTTACAATTTCCCTTGAAAGCTTCCTAATGGTATCATCATGTAGATTTTTTGAGTCTTTAACACCCATTTTTTTCAACGTATCAATTTGGTTTGCACTTACATAAACGCCTGCTACTGTTATAGGTCCGAAGTAATCTCCTGTACCAGCTTCATCTGTTCCGATATGACTCTGGGAAAATAAAGTAGAAGGGGGTGCGTAAGTTGATTGCGGTTTCCCTGTTGGCTTCCCTTTTTTAGTGGAAGTGTCGGCTGCTGCATCTGTCCACCTACCTGCTTCTTTTTCAGGACTCGCACCTTGAAATAATACCTTCCCTGATTTGTAGGCAGTAATGACTGCATGCTCGGTCTTTGCCCGGAAAACCGCCCCTTGTGGAGTAGTAGTTAGAGATGTATGATAATGTTGCATCATTTTCTTAATTGTATTATATGGTAACGTATGCACAGACTGTGGCATTTAAACAACTCCTCTTTTTCCGATAGATTGACTATAGCAAAAACAGCGACAGAAGAAAACGGGTTTGTTCCATGATATCTCGGTTTCCTAATTCATTCACTTCATGTTAATATAAGATGTAGAATTTTTTATCAGGCAGGAGGGCATTCCCGTGACCCAAAATAATAAATCGCGGATTACTGTTGATATACATAATAAATCATATACGATTGTTGGGGAGGAATCTGCAAGTCATGTTCGCCTCGTTGCCAGCCTAGTTGATCAAAAAATGAATGAAATTCAAGAGGCTAACAGGCAACTTGATACCACCAAGCTTGCAGTACTTACAGCGGTTAATACTATGAATGATTACTTAAAATTAAAAGAGGATTATGCAGCATTATTAGGCTCATTAAAAAAGAAAGAGGATAACTAGATATGTTTGATCTTATCATACTGATTATATTAGTTTTTGGTTTGTTAGTGGGATTGAAGCGGGGTTTCATCCTCCAGCTATTCCATTTATTAGGGTTTATTGTGGCACTAATAGCAGCCTCCCTATACTATGATAATTTGGGTCCGAAGCTAAAACTATGGATTCCTTATCCCGACTTAACAGATGAGGGAGCTTGGGCAGGGTTTCTTCAAGCATTACCGTTAGAAAGCGGTTTTTATAATGCTATTGCCTTTGTTATCATATTTTTTGCAGTAAGAATTATATTACAGATTATTGCCTCAATGCTTGATTTTGTGGCATCTCTACCTGTCTTGAATTCAGTAAATAAACTGCTTGGTGCAGTGCTAGGATTTATAGAGGTTTATCTATTATTGTTTATTGTCTTGTATATCTTGGCCCTCACGCCAGTTGCTAGTATACAAACATGGATAAACGACTCTTCCATCGCCCTCGGAATGTTAGAAAACACCCCTTATTTATCAGAGAAGTTAAAAGATCTTTGGTTTAATACAGTGGCTCGTTCTGAATAAATAATGTACTGGTGAATGAAAAAACATAGTAGTACCGTAACTGACTGGTTCAAGTAGTAGTGATACAGTTGTATGTCATGTACAATAGGTATTAACTAGTTTGAATCAGTCTTTTTTACACGTTAGGAAAGTATAAAAATTTTAGCTAGGAAGCAATGACGACATAGGTAAAATTTTAATGTTTAAAGTATATGAAAAAGATTATTAATGGATGTAGGTGATTTACAATGAGTTTAAATAAAAAAGATGTCATTAAATTACTTGAAAAAATTGCAATTTATATGGAATTAAAAGGTGAAAACACGTTTAAGATAGCTGCATACCGAAAAGCAGCGCAGGGTCTTGAAAAGGATGAAAGGTCGCTTTCTGCCATTGAGGACTTTCAAAAAATCAGTGGGATTGGAAAGGGAACCAGTTCGGTAATTGAAGCATTCGTTGAAACAGGCAATTCGGAAACACTTGCACAATTAGAAAAGGAAATACCAGAAGGACTCATACCTTTATTAGATCTACCTGGTCTTGGTGGTAAGAAATTAGCCAAGCTATATCAAGAGCTTGGTGTAAGGGATGGAGCCTCTCTAAAAGAAGCGTGTGAAAATGGACAGGTTGAGGCATTGGCTGGTTTTGGAAAGAAAACGGCAGAAAAAATTCTTTCTGCACTAGAGGAAGTGGGGAAACGTCCAGAACGTCTGCCAATTGCTATCATGCTTCCAATTGCTGAAAAAATTGAAGCATACTTAAGCCAAGTTAGTGAAATCCAGCAGTACTCCCGTGCTGGTAGCCTCAGGCGAATGCGGGAGACAATAAAAGACATTGATTTTATCATTGCAACCGAACAGCCTGAACGTGTTAGAGAGGCATTATTAAATATAGAGAACCTTAAAGATGTCATCGCAAAAGGTGATACGAAGGTATCTGTGACACTTGAGGATATCTATGATATTAACGTAGATTTTCGTTTGGTTGATCAGTCCGAATTTGCTTCCACCTTACATCATTTTACAGGGTCAAAGGATCACAATGTTGCCATGCGACAGCTTGCGAAATCACGGGGCGAAAAAATTAATGAGTATGGGGTAGACGTTGAGGAAACAGGTGAGACATTACACTTTCCCACGGAAGAAGCTTTCTTTAAACATTTTGGTTTACCAAATATCCCTCCAGAAGTAAGAGAAAATACAGGGGAAGTGGAAGAATTCCGCTCTTCAAATAACCTGCTTGAACTTACTGACATTCGTGGTGACTTACATATGCATACCACAGCGAGTGATGGTGCACAGTCACTGGAGGAAATGGTCGAAGAAGCAAGAAGAAGAAACTATCGCTATATTGCGATTACAGATCATTCTAAGTACCTAAGGGTAGCAAATGGTCTTGATGAAGACCGTTTAAGGAAGCAGCGAGAACTAATTGAAAGACTAAACGAAACATATAAAGATATCCAAATTTTTGCTGGGGTGGAAATGGATATACGTCCAGATGGAACTCTCGATTTCTCGGATGACTTCTTAAAGGAAATGGATTTTGTTATTGCGGCGATTCATTCCAATTTTAATCAGTCGAAAGAGAAAATAATGGGTAGGTTACAGACAGCGCTTGAAAATCCCTACGTGTCTTTAATTGCCCATCCTACAGGTAGGTTGATCGGAAGACGGGAAGGGTATCAAGTAGACATGGAACAACTTATCAAAAAAGCAAAAGAAACAAATACAGCTTTAGAAATAAACGCCAACCCAAATCGCCTGGACATAGCTGCAGAGTGGGCCAGAAAAGCCCAAGAGGCAGGGGTGAACCTTGCAATAAATACGGATTCGCATAACTATCAAATGTTGGAGCATATGAAGTATGGAGTAGGCATTGCAAGAAAAGGTTGGATTGAAAAAGATACTGTTATGAATACGTGGTCCGTTGAAGAGTTAAAGAAATATTTTTCACGGAATAAATAAGGAAGAAAAAAGGAGTAACACTTTTATGAATGAGCGAATCCTACGGGTAATGGAATTCGATAAAATTATAGATCAATTAAAAGACCATGCAGCAACGTCTTTAGGTAAACGTCTTGCTGTTCAAACAAAGCCATCTGTGGACATGGAAGAAGTCATACAGCGCCAGAAAGAGACGGATGAAGCTTCCCAAATTGTCCGTTTAAATGCAGAAATGCCTCTTGGTGGTATTTCTGACATACGGGCAAGCATCAAGCGCTCGGTAATCGGAGGTAGTTTAGGGACTGACGAATGTTTAGATGTGGCAAATACGATTTATGGTGGAAGGCAAGTTAAAGAATTTGTTGGCAAGTTGGAAGAAACGTACCCTATCTTAGAAGAGCTTGTGGAGCAGATTACACCGTTAAGAGAACTTGAGCAACGAATAAAAAGCTGTATTGATGATCACGGTTATGTGATGGATAGTGCTTCCCAAAAATTACGCAGTATCCGTTCTTCTATAAGGACCTATGAAAGCAGAGTCCGGGATAGATTGGAAAATTATACACGTACCAATAGCAATATGCTTTCGGACGCCATTATTACCATTCGTAATGATCGCTATGTACTGCCTGTAAAGCAAGAGTACAGAGGAGCGATAGGTGGCATTGTACATGATCAATCATCCTCAGGTCAGACATTGTTTATGGAACCTAAAGCAATCGTTGACCTTAATAACCAGCTCCAAGAAGCAACGGTAAAAGAAAAGCAAGAGATTGAAAGAATTCTTCTGGAAATCACCGAACAGATTGCATTAGAGGAAGCCCCATTACTAATCAATATCGAGGTATTATCAGATATCGATGTTATGTTTGCTAGAGCAAAACTGGGTAAAGAAATGAAGGCTTCGATGCCGAAAATGAATGATAATGGAATAATTAAAATGCAACAAGCAAGACATCCACTCATCCCCAAAGAGGAAGTGGTCCCGAATGATGTGGAAATTGGAGAGTCATATACCTCTATTGTCATAACAGGCCCAAATACAGGTGGGAAAACAGTCACTTTGAAGATGATCGGATTATGCACGCTCATGGCACAATCTGGTTTACAGATTCCCGCATTGGATGGCTGTGAGCTTTCTGTGTTCCAACACGTTTTTGCCGATATTGGAGATGAACAATCGATTGAGCAAAACCTGAGTACCTTTTCATCGCATATGACCAACATCGTAGATATCTTGAAGAAGGTTGATGATAAGACACTAGTTTTATTCGATGAACTTGGAGCGGGTACCGATCCACAAGAGGGAGCAGCACTTGCGATGTCCATCTTAGATGATGTGATAAGTCGAGGGGCCAGAGTAATTGCAACCACTCATTATCCTGAATTAAAGGCCTATGGTTATAATAGAGAAAATGTAGTAAATGCATCAGTAGAATTTAATGTGCAGACGCTACGACCAACTTATCGTCTATTAATTGGCGTTCCGGGTCGCAGTAATGCTTTTGAAATCTCTAAAAGGCTAGGATTGAATGATCATGTGATCGACCAGGCTAAAGGGTTAATCGGTGTTGATACAAAAAGCGTGGAAAACATGATTGCCTCACTCGAAGATTCACAACTTTCGGCTGAAAAAGAGTATGAAGAAGCACATCGAACGCTTATAGCAAGTGAAGAATTACATCGAGACATAAGAAATGCCTGGAGCCAATTTGAACAGAAACGAGAAGCTTTATATAAGAAAGCTGAGGAAAAGGCAGAGAAAGCATTAGCAAAAGCCCGCGAGGAAGCCGAGCTAATTGTCGATGAAATACGCAAAATGAAAACAGAGACGAAGTTAAAGGAACATGAGTGGATCGAAGCGAAAAAGATGCTAGAAGATGCGCAGCCTAAGCTACAAAAGAAAAAAGAACAACAGCCTTCTGCGCCAGCACAGTCCAAGAAAGAGATCAAAGCTGGTGATGAAGTGAAACTTCTGAGACTTAATCAGAAGGGTACGATTGTAGAAAAGGTTAGTGATAAGGAATTTCTCGTACAAGTCGGTATAATGAAAGTCAAAATGAAGCGTGAGGATCTCCAGCCATTAGGAAAGCAAAAGCAAACCTATGAAAAACCCCTCACTACAATACGTGGATCTAATTATCATGTTAGTACAGAACTTGATTTACGTGGAGAAAGGTTTGAGGATGCACTTTTAAAACTAGAAAAGTATATTGATGACAGCTTACTTGCAGGATATAGCAAGGTATCCATCATACATGGTAAAGGAACAGGTGCCTTGCGCAATGGTGTAAAAGAGTTCGTCAAGAAGCATCCGAGAATTGCGGGGCAGAGACCTGGAGAATCGGGAGAAGGCGGTAGTGGAGTTACCGTCATAGAATTGCGTTAGTGACAAATAGGAGGAAGCGCTGTGAGTACATTTTGGGAAAATGTTATTGTTGTAACGGCTGCTAGATACAGTGTGGTTATATTAGCCACACTTGTATTCCTAGCCATATTTGAAACAGTAACATCTTATAGAAATTGGGAAGAGATTAAAAAGGGAAATTTAGCAGTGGCGATGGCAACTGGAGGGAAAATATTTGGAATAGCTACCATTTTTCGATTTTCCATTGAGCATAATGACACGGTGCTTCAAAGTATTGGCTGGGGAGCATTTGGCTTTTTGTTATTATTGTTTGGGTATTTTATTTTTGAATTTCTCACCCCAACGATAAAAGTTGACGAAGAAATTGGAAAAGGAAACAAAGCAGTTGGTTTAATTTCCATGATGATATCCATTGGATTAGCCTTTGTTATTGGTGTTAGCATAGAATAGGGGAGCGTTTTTTATGATACTTGACAGGTTGGCAAAAATATTAACAGTTGTAGCGGTTATTTTTATGATAGTTGGCATTGTGTATTTATTTAAATAAAAGTTACATAAAATTTTCAAAAATTGAAATTTACCGTTATAATGAAAATAGTATAGTAATAAAGGAGGAGATATAGAATGGGGCAGAGTAAAAGATGGTTAAAGCATTACCCCTCTGAGATACCTACCAGTATTACGTATGACAGGAAGCCCTTGCACGCATTTCTTGAAGAAAGTGCTTCCCGATTCGCAAAAAAGAAAGCGCTTTATTTTATGGGGAAGGAAATAAGTTTTGAGGCTTTGTACGAGGAAGCAAAAAAACTGGCATTCTTTATGCAGAAGAAAGGACTAAATAAAGGCGATAAAGTCGCCATTATGCTACCAAATTGTCCTCAAGCGGTAATTGGGTATTACGCTACACTTATGGCTGGGGCCGTTGTTGTACAGACTAACCCCCTTTATAAAGAAAGAGAACTGGAGTACCAGTTAAAAGATTCAGAGGCAAGCTTTATTATTTGCTTGGATATTCTCCTTCCTACCGTTACCAACGTTATTCCTAAGACAAACATCACGCATTCCATTGTCACTGGCATCAAGGATTACCTACCATTTCCCAAAAATATGGTTTATCCTTTTATTCAAAAAAGACAATATAAAATGGTTGTGAAAGTAGAAGAATCAGAGATAACCCATAGCTGGCATAGAGCACTTTCTGCATCAGAAACTTCGTACCAAAAAGTGGATATTGATCCAATGGAGGATCTTGCATTACTACAGTATACGGGTGGCACAACAGGATACCCCAAAGGCGTTATGCTGACACATTACAATTTAGTTTCTAATGTTCAAATGTGTGATGCTTGGTTATATAATACAAAAGGTGAAGAGGATATTGTTCTCGGAGTTCTGCCTTTCTTTCACGTGTACGGAATGACAACCGTCATGAACAATTCTATCATGGTGGGTTCCAAAATGGTATTACTGCCTAAATTCGATGCAAAGGAAGTATTGAAAACAATTGATAAGCAAAAGCCCACACTCTTCCCGGGAGCGCCAACCATCTATATTGGCCTGCTAAACCATCCTGATCTATCTAACTATGATTTATCCTCTATTGAAGCCTGCATCAGTGGATCCGCTCCACTTCCTATCGAAATACAGGAGCAATTTGAGAAACTAACTGGTGGTAAATTGGTGGAAGGGTATGGACTAACAGAAACTTCTCCTGTAACCCATGCGAACTTTGTATGGGAAAAGAGGATTAATGGAAGTATTGGAGTACCTTGGCCTGACACAGAATGTAAAGTCGTGGTAATGGAGACGGATGAGGAAGCAGAAATAGGTGAGATAGGTGAAATTGTAGTAAAAGGACCGCAAGTAATGAAAGGTTACTGGAATAATCAGGAAGAAACAGATCTAGTACTGAAAGATGGGTGGCTATTCACTGGAGACTTAGGATACATGGATGAAGAAGGGTATTTCTATGTAGTGGATCGTAAAAAAGATATGATTATTGCAGGCGGGTACAACATTTATCCTAGAGAAGTGGAAGAAGTGCTTTACGAGCATGAGGGTATTCAAGAAGCGGTAGTCGCAGGAGTACCAGACGCTTATCGAGGAGAAACTGTTAAGGCCTACATCGTACTTAAGTCTGGATCAACTTTAAATGAGGAAGAATTAAATCGCTTTTGTAGAAAGCATTTGGCAGCATATAAAGTACCAAAAATTTATGAATTCAGAATAGAGCTACCAAAAACAGCAGTAGGGAAAATACTTAGACGTAGCTTAGTAAATGAAGAAAGAGAAAAACGGAAAGAGGAAGAAGCGGAACACATTCAAAAAGCATGAGCCCATAAGGCTCTTGTTGGAAAAAGTTTGGACAACTTATATCGGTTGACAGAAATCATCTTTGATCGTAAAATGAAATATGAATGATGGTTCATTCAGTTGATTATTTCTTGTTTAGATTAGGAGATTAAGATGAATAAACGAAAACCAAAGTATAAGCAAATTATTGAGGCAGCAGTGGAAGTAATTGCTGAAAATGGTTATCATGCCTCACAGGTTTCAAAAATTGCCAAAAAGGCAGGGGTAGCAGATGGCACCATCTATCTATATTTCAAAAACAAGGAGGATATTTTAGTCTCTGTTTTTGAAGAGAAGATGGGACAGTTCATAGAACAAACCGAAAAGTCCATTGAGCAAAAAGAAGATGCGAATAAAAAGCTTTTAGCATTAATTGAAATGCATTTTCAACAGTTAGCAAGTAATCCACCTTTGGCTGTAGTAACGCAGCTAGAACTACGCCAGTCTAATCCTGAGTTGAGGGTAAAAATTAACCAAGTTTTAAAGCCCTATTTGACCTTAATTGACAGTATTATTAAAGAAGGAATGCAGGATGGAACTTTTCGAAAGGAATTAATTCTACCACTTGTAAGGCAAATGATATTTGGCACATTGGATGAAACGGTGACCAATTGGGTAATGAAGGAAAGAAAATACAACCTAGGAGATCAGGCAGGAGACGTTCATCAATTACTTACAAATGGTCTTACTGTAAAATAACAAAGGGGGGAGAAAGATGTCTATATTAGCTTATGATGTAAAGGACGGGGTAGCATATTTAACTATTCAAAGTCCACCTGCTAATGCGCTCTCTAGCACACTTTTATTTGAATTGGAAGAAAAACTAAAACAAGTGGAAGCTGATAAGAGTGTGAAGGCAATAGTGTTAAAAGGGGAAGGAAGGTTTTTCTCGGCAGGGGCAGATATAAAAGAGTTTACTTCTTTTCAAGATTCTTCAGATTCTAAATCACTAGCTCAAAAAGGGCAACAGCTTTTTAACAAGATAGAACATTTTCCAATACCAGTTATTGCAGCAATTCATGGGGCTGCACTTGGTGGAGGATTGGAACTGGCAATGGCATGCCATATTCGAATTGTTACAAAATCTGCTAAGCTTGGGTTGCCTGAACTTACCCTTGGTATTATTCCAGGTTTTGCGGGAACACAGCGCTTACCGCAGCATGTAGGGAATGCCAAAGCATATGAAATGATTTTATCTGGTGAACCTATATCTGGAGAGGAAGCATATCACTTTGGGCTTGCCAATAGGGTCGTGGAAGAAGATGAATTGTATACTGAAACTAGTAAACTTGCAAAAAAAATAGCAGAAAAAAGTAAACCTTCCATTCAACATATTATGAACTTAGTGCCTTATGCGAAAACGGACCTCTTTGACAGAGGGTTGGAGGCCGAAGCAAATGCATTTAAAGAAGTTTTTGGTTCCCAGGATGCTAAAGAAGGTATCCAGGCTTTCTTGGAAAAACGCAAGCCAAACTTTATAGATAAGTAATCCACTTTTAATTGAGGAGGAACAAAATTGGATATATACGTACTGTTAAAAAGAACGTTTGATACAGAGGAAAAGATAAACATATCGTCAGGAAAAATTGAAGATGACGGTGCTGAATTTATTATTAATCCATACGATGAGTATGCAGTCGAAGAAGCAATTAACCAACGGGATGAGCATGGAGGAGAGGTTACAGTAGTAACAGTAGGAGATGAAGAATCTGAGAAACAGCTCCGAACAGCGTTGGCAATGGGAGCGGATAAAGCAGTCTTAATTAATACGGAGGAAGATTTAGAAGATGGAGATCAATATACTACTTCACGTATCCTCGAAGCATATTTTAAAGATAAACAAGTCGACTTAATCCTTGCTGGTAATGTTGCGATTGATGAAGCGAGTGGACAGGTCGGCCCGAGATTAGCTGAATTGTTGGGGATGCCATACATTACAACGATCACCAACTTAAAGATTGATAATAAGACAGTTTCCATAGAAAAAGATGTAGAAGGAGACGTGGAAGTTGTAGAATCAACACTTCCTTTATTGGTGACATGCCAACAAGGTTTAAATGAACCAAGGTATCCATCTCTTCCAGGCATTATGAAAGCAAAAAAGAAACCTCTTGATGAGCTGGAATTAGAAGATTTAGACATTGATGAAGATGAACTTGAAGCGAAAACGAGAACAGTCGAGATTTTTCTGCCACCGGAAAAAGAAGCTGGAAGAGTTCTTGAAGGGGAAATTGGTGATCAGGTTCAGGAGCTAGTATCTTTACTTAAAAACGATGCAAAAGTGTTATAAATCCGTTCAGTCAGAAAGGGGAAGACGTAATGAGTGATAAATTTTTAGTTATTGGTGAAGCAAGGGAAGGTACATTACGAAATGTGACCTATGAAGCAATTGCAGCAGCTAAGAAGATTCAGCCAGAAGGTGAAGTTGTTGGTGTAATATGTGGTGATACAGATCAAGAAAGCCAAGCTGATGAAATGATCTATTATGGTGCCGATAAAGTAATTACAATTAAGCATGATAATTTGAAAGCGTATACGTCAGAAGGTTATGGGCAGGCCATACTATCCGTAATTAAAGAAGAAGCACCTTTTGGTATTGTTATGGGACACACCTCGGTTGGTAAGGATCTTACACCAAAGCTTGCAAGTAAATTAGAGAGTGGTCTGGTTTCAGATGTGGTTGATTTAGAGCTAGAAGGGGATACACCAGTTTTTACTCGGCCGATATATTCTGGTAAAGCATTTGAAAAGAAGACGGTAACAAGTGGGTTAACATTCTTTACGATAAGACCAAACAACGTACCAGCACTGGAACGAGATGAAAGCAGGAAAGGTGAAGTAATCACAAAAGATATAGATGTTGCAGGTATTCGAACTGTAATTAAAGATGTTATTCGAAAAGCAGCAGAAGGAGTAGATCTTTCTGAAGCGAATGTAATTGTTGCGGGTGGTAGAGGTGTCAAAAGTGAAGAAGGCTTCAAGCCATTGTATGAACTAGCAGAAGTACTTGGTGGTGCAGTCGGTGCCTCGCGCGGAGCATGTGATGCTGAGTACTGCGACTATTCTCTACAAATTGGCCAGACTGGGAAGGTTGTTACCCCAGACTTGTATATTGCTGTAGGTATTTCTGGAGCAATTCAGCATCTTGCGGGAATGTCCAACTCTAAGGTTATTGTTGCCATCAATAAGGACCCTGAAGCAAACATCTTTAATGTAGCAGACTATGGAATTGTTGGGGATTTATTTGAAATCCTCCCATTGTTAATTGAAGATATTAAGAAGATGAAGCAATAGAAAAAGCTATTGCTTTTTCTATTTTCTATTTAATTACTACGTGGGCCCGGAGGAACCGGGTCATGCCGACGTTGACCTAGGACGGGTTGTTCTTAGTCGGCGTTCCCAATTAGCAGGGGCTCTGCGCTTTTTTTATGTATAAGCAAAGTATTCGCAAGGAAATAATAACGATGGTATACTCGGTGTATGATTTAAAGCTTCACTTAAGGAGGAATTAGAATGGCAATTACGAACGTAACAGATCAAAACTTCGCTAAAGAAACTGCTGAAGGACTAGTGTTAGCTGATTTTTGGGCACCTTGGTGTGGACCTTGTAAAATGATTGCACCAGTACTCGAAGAAATCGATGGCGAAATGGAAGATAAAGTACAGATCGTTAAACTTGATGTAGATGAAAACCAGGAAACTGCTGGTAAATATGGTGTTATGAGTATCCCTACACTACTATTGTTTAAAGATGGTAACGTAGTAGATCAAGTTATCGGTTTCCAACCTAAAGAAGCGCTTGTAGATCTTATTAACAAGCACGCGTAATAATGGTATAGTGAATAGAAAGTAAATTAAAATCCCTTGTTGCCTATGTAACAAGGGATTTTCTAAGTGATAAAAGGAATGGATAACATGAATCAGACGATTAAAGAGAAACTGGCTGTCCTGCCATCGCAACCGGGCTGTTATTTAATGAAAGATAAACATGGTACCGTTATTTATGTAGGAAAATCAAAGCTATTACGGAATCGTGTCCGTTCTTATTTTACTGGTGCTAATGACAGGAAGACACAGCGACTTGTACAGGAAATTGTAGATTTTGAATACATTGTAACGACTTCAGAGATAGAAGCTCTAATATTAGAAATGAATCTAATTAAAAAGTATGACCCTAAGTTTAATGTTATGCTCAAAGATGATAAATCCTACCCTTACCTAAAAATTACGGCTGAGAGACATCCTCGATTATTAATAACCCGTAAAGTTAAAAAGGATAAGGGGAAGTATTTTGGCCCATACCCAAATGTTATTGCAGCAAGAGAAACGAAGAAACTTCTAGATCGCTTGTATCCATTAAGAAAATGCAATAACCCACCAGGTAGAGTCTGTTTATACTATCACTTGGGGCAGTGTAAAGCATGTAGTGAAAATCCCCCCTCTAAGAAGGAATACTTTTCAATTGTTCAGAGTATCTCTTCCTTTTTACATGGAGGATATAAAAAGATTAAAGCTGATCTTAAGCGAAAAATGTTGCTGGCTAGTGAACAGCTGAACTTTGAACGTGCGATGGAGCTCCGGGATCAAATTGAGCATATAGAAATAGTAATGGAACAGCAGAAAATGACGCTTAATGACAATGCCGATCGTGACATCTTTGGTTACAGCTATGACAAAGGCTGGATGTGTGTTCAAGTGTTTTTTATTAGGCAGGGGAAATTAATTGAGCGTGATGTCGCAGTGTTTCCTTTCTTTGATGATGCAGCGGATACATTTCTCAGCTATGTCGGAAGGTTTTATATACACCAGCACCATCCAAAACCGAAGCAGATTCTTGTTCCAATTGGTATTGATAATGATTTGGTGAAAGAATTATTAGAAGTAGATGTCCATACGCCATATAGAGGACGTAAAAAAGAGTTGGTGGAATTGGCGACCAAAAATGCGGAAATCGCATTGAAGGAGAAATTCTCGCTTATCGAAAGAGATGAGGAGCGGACCATTGTGGCGGTTGAACAGCTGGGTGAAACGCTTAATATTGAGACACCACATCGTATTGAAGCCTTTGATAATTCAAATATTCAGGGAACGGATCCTGTTTCTGCTATGGTTGTCTTTATAGATGGAAAACCAAATAAAAAGGAATATAGAAAGTATAAAATTAAAGATGTAGAAGGACCTGATGACTATGATACAATGCGTGAAGTTGTGCGTCGTAGATACTCAAGGGTACTTAAGGATGGATTGCCATTGCCAGATATGATTATAGTCGATGGTGGGAAAGGACAAATGAGTGCAGCGTTAGATGTCTTGGAAAACGAATTAGGGCTTGATATTCCGTTATGCGGATTGGCAAAGGATGACCGCCATAAAACGAGTGAATTATTGTACGGATTCCCGCCAGCAGTAATCCCGTTAAAACGTCAGTCGCAGGAGTTTTATCTCGTCCAACGAATACAGGAAGAGGTCCATCGTTTTGCTATTACATTCCACAGACAGTTACGGGGGAAAAACTTGTTTCAGTCAGAGCTTGATAAGATACCAGGGATTGGTGAAAAACGGAGAAAATTGCTTCTTACTCACTTTAAATCAGTGAAGGAAATAAAGAAGGCAACTGTTACCGATATCACGAAATTAGGTATCCCAATAAACACTGCTGAAGACATTTTAGCGCATTTAACGAAAGAAAATGAGGATAGCGAATAAAAATTTTTTAGTCCGTGAATATGAAAAGCCACGAAGCATTTATGCTTCGTGGCTTTTCAATATAGAGCTTTCTAATAAGCTCATTGAATTTATTTCGTATACATAATATTGAATTGAACTTGGTGGATTTTTCGGTGTATATCCTCGGTGCACTCACATTCGTATCCTACTAGTCGTTGTACAGCTTCTGCAAGAAATCCGGCTTCAAGTCGAAAATCAGTATTTAATGGGGCTTGTAGTCGTTGTGCCACGCTATCGGCCATCAACTGAAAGACTAGTTCCTTTTTCTTTTCTTTTACAAGATCCAATTTTCCCCATCCTAATTTCTCCACAATATCATAAATATCTTCCATGGATTCAATAGCAAACTTTCTAGCAAGATTTCGTCCCATAAAATAAAGCAATGTATCGGATTCATTACCAAATAATTCAGGTAAACCAATGTATCGAAGTATATCGTATCCGGCACCAGTGCTTTGAAGGTTAGTTAATAAAGAATTATCAAGTGTATCTTGTTCCTTTGACATGAATGTCATCCTTTCCAAATAGGTAACCTGCTTCTTATGTATGAAGAAGTAAATTGCTAGTCTTATTATCTATATAATTAATGAAATTAGCAAGTGTACCGTCGGAAGTTCTTCTTATAAATTTAATTTTTTCAGGAAGACTTTCTATAAGAATACGATAACGTTTTCTTGACGCTTTTTCTAGTTAGAAGTACAATAAATATGTCGCAAATTGTACATTATGCAAATAGTAAGGAAACAACACAAAAACAGATACTATTTGTTGATGTTACTAGTTATGAAAATCGTAAACTTTGAAACTAAGGGGGGTAACACATGGCAGAGCATCGTGAGTTTTTTTACAGGAGATTACACTCACTGTTAGGCGTAATACCAATTGGGCTCTTTCTGGTTCAGCACTTGGTGGTGAATCATTTTGCTGTGTATGGTGAAGAAAGTTTTAATAAGGCAGCTGGTTTTATGCATGGACTACCATTTAGGCTATTGCTTGAAACCGTAGTCATTTATCTGCCAATTCTGTTTCATGCAATTCTAGGGGTCTATATTGTATTTGTCGCGCGAAATAACATGAAAAGATACAATTATTTCCGAAATTGGATGTTCTACGTACAGCGATTCACAGGCATTGTAACACTTGTATTTATTGCCTGGCATGTATGGGAAACACGGATACAGCTAGGGATGGGTAATGTAGATCTTGATTATAGTCTAATGGAAAATATTTTAACCAATCCATTTATGTTCTGGTTCTATATTATTGGTGTCATTTCTACTACTTTCCATTTTGCAAATGGTTTATGGAGTTTCCTTGTAACATGGGGCTTCACACAGTCACCAAAATCTCAAAAGATCGCTACATATGCAACATTGCTAATCTTTTTAGCGATAAGCTATTTAGGTGTAAGAACATTAATTCAATTTGCTTACGGCGTTTAATTTATAGAAAGAGGAGTGAGTGTTCATTATGAGTAATCGCAAAATTGCTGTTGTTGGCGGCGGACTTGCCGGCTTGATGGCAACAATCAAAGCAGCTGAAGCGGGTGTGAATGTAGATTTATTCTCTATTGTACCTGTTAAACGTTCTCACTCTGTTTGTGCACAAGGTGGTATTAACGGTGCGGTTAATACGAAAGGGGAAGGGGATTCTCCAGATATTCACTTTGATGATACAGTATACGGTGGAGACTTCCTAGCGAATCAACCTCCTGTAAAAGCAATGTGTGATGCAGCTCCAAGTATTATCCATATGTTGGATCGGATGGGTGTTATGTTTAACCGGACACCAGAAGGGCTACTTGATTTTCGCCGTTTCGGTGGAACCCAGCATCATAGAACAGCGTACGCTGGGGCAACAACAGGACAGCAGTTGCTATATGCATTGGATGAACAAGTTCGTCGCTATGAAGTTGAAGGGCTTGTTAATAAATTTGAAAGCTGGGAATTTGTTGGCGCCATTATAGATGACGAAGGAACAGGTAGAGGGATTGTAGCACAAGATATTAAGACACATGAAATTAAATCTTTCCCTTCGGATGCAACAATTATTGCTACCGGTGGTCCAGGAATTATTTTTGGTAAATCTACCAATTCGATTATTAATACAGGCTCTGCTGCAAGTGTGCTTTATCAACAAGGTGCAAAATATGCAAACGGCGAATTTATTCAAATCCATCCAACTGCAATACCAGGTGATGACAAGCTACGTCTCATGAGTGAGTCAGCTCGTGGAGAAGGTGGACGTGTTTGGACTTATAAGGATGGAGAACCATGGTACTTCCTTGAAGAGAAATACCCTGCTTACGGAAACCTTGTACCTCGTGATATTGCTACACGTGAAATTTTTGATGTATGTGTTAATCAGAAGCTTGGAATTAATGGGGAGAATATGGTTTATTTAGACCTTTCCCATAAAGATCCAAAGGAACTGGACGTAAAACTTGGTGGGATTATCGAAATCTATGAAAAGTTTGTAGGTGAAGATCCTAGAAAAGTTCCAATGAAAATTTTCCCTGCTGTGCATTACTCAATGGGTGGTCTATGGGTTGATTATGATCAAATGACAAATATCCCTGGGATTTTTGCTGCTGGAGAATGTGACTATTCCCAGCATGGAGGGAACCGTTTAGGTGCTAACTCGTTGCTTTCCGCTATTTATGGTGGTTCGGTAGCTGGTCCTAATGCTATTAAATACATCGACGGGCTGGATAAACATGTAGATGATATCTCTCCAGAGTTATTCGAGAGAACTGAAAAAGAAGAACGTGAGAAGTTTGAAGCATTAATGAATATGAAAGGTACAGAAAATGCCTATCAAATTCATAAAGAGCTAGGTGAATGGATGACTGACAATGTAACAGTTGTTCGAGATAATGAGAAACTATTAAACACCGATAAGAAAATACAAGAGTTGTTGGAGCGTTGGGAAAATATTAACATTAATGACACCTCCAGATGGAGCAATCAAGGTGTAATGTTTACTCGTCAGTTGAAAAACATGCTTCACCTAGCTCGCGTTATTACAATCGGTGCATATAATCGTAATGAAAGTCGCGGTGCGCATTACAAACCAGAGTTCCCTGATCGTAATGATGAAGAGTGGTTGAAAACAACCGTTGCCGCATTTAACCAAGAGACAGAAGAACCTGTATTTACATACGAACCTGTAGATACGTCTCTAATCACACCACGTAAGCGCGATTATACGAAAAAAAGTGAAGGGAGTAAGTAATGATGGCTGAACAACAAACCGTTACGTTTATTATTACCAGACAGGACAGTCCTGAATCTGCTCCTTATGATGAAACATTTCATGTTCCTTATCGAAAAAACATGAATGTTATCTCTGGCCTAATGGAAATACGGCAAAACCCGGTAAATGCGAACGGTGATAAAACCGCTCCTGTATACTGGGATATGAACTGTTTAGAAGAGGTTTGTGGAGCATGTTCCATGGTCATTAACGGAACAGCCAGACAATCTTGTGCAGCCCTAGTAGATAAATTAGAGCAGCCGATTCGTCTTGAGCCCATGTCTACATTCCCTGTTGTAAGAGATCTAATTGTTGATCGTGAACGCATGTTTGATGCATTAAAACAAGTAAAAGCCTGGATTCCAATTGACGGAACGCATGATCTAGGACCAGGACCTCGTATGCCTGAAAAGAAACGTCAATGGGCTTATGAGCTTTCAAAATGTATGACATGTGGTGTTTGTCTTGAAGCATGTCCTAATGTGAATGATAAGTCTAATTTCATTGGACCTGCAGCATTATCACAGGCACGTCTTTTCAATGCTCACCCAACTGGTGAAATGAATGCAAGCGAAAGATTAAATGGTTTAATGGATGAAGGCGGTATTGATGGATGTGGTAACTCACAAAACTGTGTGCAAGTTTGTCCAAAAGGGATACCTTTGACTACATCTATTGCAGCAATGAATCGTGCTACAAACATTCAAGCATTTAAAAATTTCTTTGGTAGTGATCACGCACATTAAGTGGTAGTAAAAGCCCCCTTTTGCCTCGATGGGTAACAAGGGGGGCTTTGTGCTACACTATTATTTAGCGAACAATTGGAGGACTAAATAATGAAAACGATATCATATATTGAAAATCTAGAGGAGTGGAGAAGTTCTTTTTCTTTTTCCACGCCTATAAAAATTCGATTTTCCGAGACGGACATGTTTGGACATGTTAATAATGTCTCTCCTTTTATTTATTTCGAACAAGCAAGAATTGAATTTTTAAAATCGGTTGGCTTATTCAATACCAAGTCTGAAGAAGATGCTGGTATACCAGTGGTCGCTGATTTACAGTGCGACTACCTGCAACAAATGTATTTCAATGAAAACTTAACCATGTATGTAAAAGCGAATCATGTTGGCAATACGTCAATGGATATTCACTATATGGGGGTTGTTGATGGGAAAGTCGCTTTGACGGGAAGAGGAAGGCTTGTTTATGTTCACCCTAAGACTGGAAAACCTATGCCAATTAGTGAAGAAATAAAAAAAGAATTGCTGGCAACATAGGTTAAAAAAACTGTAGCCAACCTTACAGGTCATTAAACTGAGTATGGACCTGAAGTTAATATTTCTCCATATACAAACAAAACCGACTTCCTATTGAAAGTCGGTTTTTT
>NZ_JAIFZM010000010.1 GCF_022095695.1 Oceanobacillus jordanicus | reverse complement strand
CTACATAAATTTGATTTTATACTTGATTTTTTCTCAAAAACAATTATAATAATGGTTGTCACTATTTTAAAGACATGTTTTATGGTCTGGTAGCAATAGCGGAGAGGTCACACCTGTTCTCATGCCGAACACAGAAGTTAAGTTCTCCAGCGCCGATGGTAGTTGGGGCTTTGCCCCTGCAAGAGTAGGACGCCGCCAGGCATATTCCATTCCACAGTAGCTCAGTGGTAGAGCTATCGGCTGTTAACCGATCGGTCGTAGGTTCGAATCCTACCTGTGGAGCCATTGGAGAGCTGTCCGAGTGGCCGAAGGAGCACGATTGGAAATCGTGTAGGCCGTTACCGCGGCCTCGAGGGTTCGAATCCCTCGCTCTCCGCCACTATTATAATAAATTATCTGGCCCGTTGGTCAAGCGGTTAAGACACCGCCCTTTCACGGCGGTAACACGGGTTCGAATCCCGTACGGGTCACCAACTTTTAACTTATGCTGGAGGATTAGCTCAGCTGGGAGAGCACCTGCCTTACAAGCAGGGGGTCGCAGGTTCGAGCCCTGCATCCTCCACCATAAACAATTTCAATCATATCGCGGGATGGAGCAGTCTGGTAGCTCGTTGGGCTCATAACCCAAAGGTCGCAGGTTCAAATCCTGCTCCCGCAACCAAATTTTACTTAATTAAATAGTGGTCCGGTAGTTCAGTTGGTTAGAATGCCTGCCTGTCACGCAGGAGGTCGCGGGTTCGAGTCCCGTCCGGACCGCCACTTTATCTAGTAAGTCTTAAAAACTAAATGGCTCGGTAGCTCAGTCGGTAGAGCAAGGGACTGAAAATCCCTGTGTCGGCGGTTCGATTCCGTCCCGAGCCACCATTTTTTTATTTAAACATTTATATATGGAGGGGTAGCGAAGTGGCTAAACGCGGCGGACTGTAAATCCGCTCCCTCAGGGTTCGGCAGTTCGAATCTGCCCCCCTCCACCATTTAATTCAATAAGTTTAGTAGGGGTATAGTTTAATGGTAAAACGAAGGTCTCCAAAACCTTTGATGTGGGTTCGATTCCTACTACCCCTGCCATTTCTATGTATGGCGGTCGTGGCGAAGTGGTTAACGCACCGGATTGTGGCTCCGGCACTCGTGGGTTCGATCCCCATCGATCGCCCCATTTTAATTTAATGGGCTATAGCCAAGCGGTAAGGCATCGGGTTTTGATCCCGTGTATCCCAGGTTCGAATCCTGGTAGCCCAGCCAATATGCGGAAGTAGTTCAGTGGTAGAACATCACCTTGCCAAGGTGGGGGTCGCGGGTTCGAATCCCGTCTTCCGCTCCATTACTTTTATGGCGGTATAGCCAAGTGGTAAGGCAGAGGTCTGCAAAACCTTTATCACCGGTTCAAATCCGGTTACCGCCTCCATTTATACACATGCCGGTGTGGCGGAATTGGCAGACGCGCGGGACTCAAAATCCCGTTCCTTCACGGGAGTGTCGGTTCGACCCCGACCACCGGTACTATATTAGACTTTCAACATTTATGTTGAAAGTCTTTTTTATTGTCTTTTTATAGGGTAAATACGAAAAAATATATAAATGATTGTTTTAAATGATTTTTTCAGCATGATATAATGGAAGTAAATGGATTTGAGAGGAAAATACAATGAACAAAGCCCTCATAAAGAAAATCATCTTATCAATGATAGGTATATTAATATTTTGTATAGGTTCATATACTTTTGTGAAATTTAATTATATTGAGGGATCAAATCAAGTGCTTTCGGGACCGGAAAAAGCCGGGAGGGAAAGGTTTGAGTATCTATCAAATTTAGACGATGTTAATAAAGAAATAATTCAGATGACTTCTCAAAAAGTAGATTCCCAACAGCTAAAGAGTCTATTAGGAGGAAACGACAAAGACTTTACGCCGGCTTACCTTAGCAGTTTGGGATTCGACTTAGCTCCGTATTACAGAACTTTAACTGTTGAAAATATAGAGTACGTGGAAGAATACGTTAAGAAATTAGTACTAGATAGAGATAAAGAAAATTATTATCTAAGTTTCCTAGAGGAATGGAAAGTAGGAGACTACAGTAGAGTAGTGGTAGTACATAAGAAGCTTTTTCAAGAATACACCTTTTTCACTAACGGAAGGGAATTTAAAGAAATAGACGATTATCGTTTGGCCACAGCAGAGGAAGAGAATGCCTTCTTAGACTATTATAGTCTTAACAATAAAGAAGGATGATGATAAAGGAGGACTATAGATTATAGTTCTCCTTTTTTCTATTTGTATTAAGAATCAAGACCATAATGTCTAAGTTATATTTTTTTTCCTCTTCTTCCGTTGCTAAACAAAAACCATATACATCAAGATACTTACTTGCTAGTTCGTCTTCTGGTGTTGAGTATTCAAGTAATAGATTTTTATGAACCTCGATCAAATTACTAAAATCTTTATTCTGACACTCTATTAAGAACCCCTGATAATATTCACTAATTTCTTTATCTAAATCTAATTCTAAGCATCTAACATTAGATACTCTAAGTTATTTGAAGTTAATGCTGCGTAATCTGTAATTGGTTCAGGGGATAAGGGAAAGTGAAAGGAAGTGAAGGAGTATCTGCGGCCATTAATTCTTTCATCTTATAGAACTCGAACCTTTGTGAAGTCATCTGGATGATCTCTCTGTTAACATCCTCCATTGTTTCTAACTTGGTAAAGTGTCTCATGAAAAATGAAGATTAATGCATGTAAATTATCAGAAAAAAATAATCCGTTTAATTGAGAATTGTTATCAATTATTGTATAGTAGAAAGTAAGGGTTTATCTAATTGAGTGAGGAGAATATATAATGCAAATATACTGGACTAAAATAAATAAGATTATTGAAGAAACACCGGAGGTTAAAACGTATCTGCTTGACTGTCCGGAAAACTTTACATGGGAAGAAGGCTCTCACACCCACTTTGCTTTTGAAGGATTTAATGCCGGGGATAAACCGAACCGTAGCCTGATTCGCCATATGTCAATTTCTACTTTACCAAACGAAAAATCCATTGGTATTACCACACGCATAAGAGAGCAATGCTCCGAGTTTAAAACAATTTTAAGAAATCTTGAAGTCGGCAATGAGGTTGCCATATTTAAAACACATTCGAATGTACCACTTAAGAGAGAAAACAAAAATGTTTACTTGCTGTCATCAGGCGTTGGCCTGGCAACTTTCAGACCGCTTGTGCTTGAGTATGTAGAACGTGCTGACAACGTCAACCAAATACATTCCTTGAACATTGATTCATCAAAAGATTTCTTATTCACTAACGTTTTTAAATCCGCACCTGAGAAGAAGTTCACATCACAGTTTGTCGATAATCGTCAAGACTACTATTTGGAAGTTGAAAAACTTGCTGCCGATAAGGATGGACTCTTCTACGTTGTCGGTAGTGATGAGTTTCTTATGGATAACATTAAAGTACTACATGAGCAGGGGATTAAGCCGGAACATATTATGCTCGACAAGCATGAACAACAACTGCCTGGCTTTTTATCATTTGATGTCTCACTTTAAGCAATACGATATATACTTGGTAGGTATTAAATAGAGGTTAAAATAAGAGCGCTCTACCTTGATTAAGGGGGCGCTTTTAATCTTCCCTACAGATGAAGAGAAAGTAAGGGGAAAGTATAAAACGGGTCGTCATGATATACATGTTAAAATGGAATAGCCATCTATAGCTTATTTACAATAAGAACTTTCAGGTGGAATTGATGTCATTGGTGATTACCCAGGTAAAAGATATATAAATAAAAAATAATTGATAAAATTTTCTTACTTTTCATATTGACAGCGCTTACATAATAATTTATGCTTAACTAACATTAAGAAAGTCTTAATTAGATGATAAACTAACCAACTGCAAAACAAGCCACATGCCTACTAACTCCCACCTATGAATTAATATTTCATCCTACCTAATTGATTTAATTAAACACCAAACATCATAGCCAATTACGAACGAAACAGTATTCGAAATCACATTATGATACGTTCTAATAACTGTTAATTGTAGTTTAGAGAATGTTCAAAAGGAAGTAGTGCGCCTCTATTTTTTTGAAAATTGTAACGATTTATTAGTAAAGGCAATGGAAAAAGAAAGAACATCACATTAAGGATTCAACCTGTTTTTAATTCACTGATACGACATCTACTATATAATTCCAGTAATTACCCATTTTCTTACAAACTTAATAAAATCATTGGAAAAACAAAGCTGAATTTAATACATGAATGGAAGGTGATAGCTTGCGGAGAACAGGAGATCTTAAGTTAATACAGGAATTAAACCGTTCTATTATCTTGGACATGATTCGAAAAGATGGACCTTTATCTAGGAGTGAGATCGCTAAAAGAAGTAATTTAAGTCCAACCACAGTTACTACGGCAGTAAATGATTTAATTCAGGATAGATTAGTGAGCGAGAGAGGAACGGGGGTGTCTAATGGGGGAAGGAAACCAATTTTACTTCAATTCTCTCCGGATAATCATTACATAATTGGAATCTCCATCTCAAACTCTAAGATAACGATTGCAGAGATGAATCTAGAAGCAAGGATTCGTTGCAAGGAGGTTTATTCAACTAGGGGACATACTGGTGAACAGGTAATCTCTTATTTACTGGAGTTAATCGAATACTTTATAAACATAATCAATAAGCCTTTAGATTTATGTGTTGGGGTTTCCGTTATTACCCAAGGGATCGTGGACTCGAAAAATGGTGTGATTCGATATAACCCGAAGTTAAAATTTGAAAATATTCCTCTAAAGGAACTGATCGAGCAAAAATTTAATATAAAGACTTGGCTTGATAATGATACAAACGCCTATATTTTAGCAGAAAAGCATTTTGGGTTGTTCAATCATTATGAAAATATGATTTATATCACAATAGGGGAGGGGTTAGGTGCTGGAATTATTGTAAATGGCACAATTAACAGAGGTCATAATGGCGGTGCAGGAGAGTTTGGTCATACCAATATAAGCAATGAGGGAATAAAGTGTGATTGCGGCAATATAGGGTGCATCGAAAATTATGTGTGTTGGCCAGCTGTTTACTCTAGAATATTGTCCTCTATCGCTAGGGGGAAGCAAACCATCATGACCGAGCTAGTTCATGGAGATATTAGCCAACTTACTGAACTAAATTTTGTTGATGCATTAAATAAAGGAGATGAACTAGCTATTAATGTGTTGGAAGAAATGTCTACCTATTTAGCTATAGGTCTAGTCAATCTAGTTCATTTGTTCAATCCACAAATTATTATCTTTGGTGGTGAGATTACTACAAATAACCCACTCCTATTACAAAAGGTCAATCAGTTTGTTAAAGAGCGTGCCCTTACTATTTTATATGAAGATCTCCAAATTCAACCGTCGTCTTTAGGAAAAGAATTCGAAATGATTGGGGCAGCCTCTGTTCTTTTACAAGATAAATTTCAATTTAAGTTAACGCACACAGAGGAGGTCGTTAAAGGTTAGGATTTTGTAAATTATAAATTAGGAGGTTATTGAATGTTAAAAGGTATTAACCAGTGGTGCTATCCAGAAGGGACACCACTCGAAAAAGTATTTGAGTTTAGCCGTGATGCAGGGTTTGATGCTGTGGAATTGAATCTTAATTCTGCTGGAGGTGTTGGACTGACGGTAGACACAACAGCTAGTGAAGCAGAAACAATTCTCCAACTAGCTTCAGCTTATAATTTGCAATTACGAAGTATTTCTACAAGTTTACTATGGCAAACGCCACTCTCTTCAGCAAGTGAAGGTGTACGCGAACAGGGTAGGCAAGTCATTGAGAAACAAATTGAATTAGCTGCTGTTATGGGAATGGACACGGTATTAGTCGTGCCAGGTGCGGTTACGAATGATACTTCATATGAGAATTGCTATAACCGTAGTCAGGAAGAACTAAAAAAGGTTATCCCACTTGCAGAGGAAAAAGGTGTGCATATTGGTATTGAAAATGTATGGAACAAATTTCTCCTATCTCCATTAGAGATGGCTAAGTATATTGATGAGTTAAATTCAGATTATGTTGGTGTTTACTTTGATGTAGGAAACGTCTTACAGTTTGGATTCCCTGAGCAGTGGATACGAACATTAGCTAATCGAATTCGAAAAATCCATGTGAAAGATTTTAGTACAGACGTTGGTAATATAAAAGGTTTCTTACCTTTATTAGCGGGAGATGTTAATTGGCAGGAGGTTTATAAGGCATTAGAGGAAATTGGCTATGATGATACATTGACTGCCGAACTTAGCGCTTTTGCAATCGGCCCAAGAACACTAGCTGAAGATACGGCAAGGCATATGGATATCATAATGAATACAGGTAGTAAAGTTAAGCAATAAAAAAGGAGTTGAGTAGATGGAGAAGGTTAAGGTTGGATTTGTCGGAGTGGGTGGGATTGCAGCTATACACTTAAAGAATATAAATCAAATGGAAAAAGCGGAGATTGTTGCGGTCTGTGACATTGTGCAAGAGAATGCGATTCGGGTGGGAAACGAATACGAGGCGAATTCATATACGGATATAGATGACATGTTAGACACGGTAGATATGGATGCTCTTTTCATTTGTGTACCTCCTTTTGCCCATGCTGATATCGAAGAAAAAGCCGTTCAGCGAGGAATTCATCTAATGGTAGAAAAACCAATTGGGTTGGATATGGATACCGTCAGAGAAAAATATGAAGTTATTAATGAATCTAATGTAATCTGTGCAACTGGTTATTGTCTAAGGTATCTTGATACGGTTGCAAAAGCGAAAGAATATCTAGCGAATAAAAAGATTGCTATGGTCCGTGGTCACTATCTGAGTTCCTTTGTACAAACGCCGTGGTATCGAGAAATGGAGAAATCAGGAGGACAATTAGTAGAGCAAGCAACCCACACCTTGGATTTAATCCGCTACTTAGCTGGAGATATTGAAAAAGTGTATGCAAACATGAGTCTTCAAGTATTAGAAGATATTCCGAACATCGACATTCCTGATGTGACTTCCGTTAACCTAACCTTTAAATCAGGGGCGGTGGGGCATCTTGATTGCTCCTTTACACAGCCAGATCACCGAATGGGTCTAGAAATACTAGGTAAAGACTTCCGTGTTGTACTTGATGGTGTAAATGTAACGATTGTTGATAAAGAAGCAACTGTTACCTATAAATCTAAGGTCGATTTCTATGAAGAGCAGGATAAAGCATTTATAGAAGCGATACGTACTAAGAACCCTGATCTACTACTGTCTTCCTATAAAAATGGACTGGAAACGCTCGCTGTTACGCTTGCAGCTAATCAATCTCAGGAAAAGGCTCAACCAATCGAAATGAATACAGAGATAGCTTTACCCTGATGGATTAATTTAAAAATAATTATCTGAATTGAGGTGACACAATGTTAAGAATAGCAGTTATAGGGTTAGGGAAAATGGGCCAAAGGCATTTAGAAGCATGGTCGTGCCTTGATAAGTGTGAAGTTGTTGGGCTAGTAGGTCGTGATACTAACAAGCTTCATACCTTGGGATCTGATTTTAACGCAAAGGTTTTTACAAGCTTAAAAGACTTATTTAATCAGGTAGAAGTGGATGTAGTAGATATATGCCTACCAACTTATCTTCACTATCCCTATGTCAAGCAGGTAGCAGAGGCAGGTAAACACGTTATCTGTGAAAAGCCTTTAGGAATGAATGGAGAAGAGTCGAGAGCTATCTTGGATATTTGTGAACAGCAAAACGTTCAATTATATGTAGGGCAAACGTTGCGCTTTGATGCCGAATATGTACATGCGCATAATCAGGTGAAGCATGGGGTGATAGGGAATCCTGGTGTGGTCCGCCTATCTAGAGGTACCGCATATCCATATGGAAAGGATTCCTGGTATGAAGATGATAGTAAGAGTGGTGGAATCCTGCTAGATTTAGGAATCCATGATTTTGACTGGTTAATCTGGACGTTTGGCGATGTAGAGCGAGTTATGGCTCAGCATGTGAAACGAGAGCTTGAGGATGGAAGAAAGCTTTCTTATGCGCTGGTAACGTTAAAAATGAAACACGGAACCATTGCTCATGTGGAGCTATCATGGGCAAAAACAAGATTGGAAACCTCCTTTGAGATCGCTGGGGAAAATGGGTTAATCGTAAGTAATAGTATGGAAAATCAACCGATAAGGTTTACAAATTGGGAGACATCAACAAAGCCTACGTATTTATCCAACAATATAGTGGAGGATTCTCCTATTCTAAGGCAATTGGAACACTTTAAAGGATGTATTTTAGAGGGGAACATACCTATTGTAACTGCTGAAGAAGCAATACAGGCAGTTGAAGTTGCAGAGGCTGCTATTCAATCAGCAGCTACAGGACAACCGGTTAACCTCGTGGAAAGGAAGGTGACACGATGAAAATAGGCATAATAAGCTTTGCTCATATGCATGCACAAGCCTATGCACACTACCTATCTGAACATCCAGACGTGGAGTTAACGGCCATTTGGGACGAGGATGTTTCCAGAGGCTCCGACATGGCAGAAAAGTATACATGTCAGTATTACTCTGACCTCCACGTCTTTCTTCAAACAGACATAGAAGCAGTAGTTATTTGTTCCGAAAATGTTAAACACAAGGAGCATATTTTTGCAGCGGCGCATGAGAAGAAACATATTTTATGTGAAAAACCAATTGCAACGGAGATAGAAGATGCTAAAGAGATAATTGCTGTGTGCAAAGAAAAAGGTGTTCGCTTACAGGTTGCCTATCCGGTTCGCTTTTCACCTGTTATTCAAAAAGTAAAACATATGATTCAATCAAATGAATTAGGAGAAGTCTTGGCCATAAACGGAACAAATCATGGTCAAATGCCAGGAGGATGGTTTATTGATAAGGAGCTATCAGGTGGCGGGGCGGCGATAGATCATATCGTACATCTTATGGATATTATTCGCTGGATGTTAAAAGATGAAGTAAGCACTATCTACGCGGAGTTAGATACTAGGTTTCATGAGGTAGATGTTGAGGATTGCGGAATTGTTACCTTAAAACTAGAATCTGGTGTTATTGTTTCAATCGATCCGAGTTGGTCACGACCAAATACCTTTCCTACTTGGGGAGATGTAACACTTGAAATAATAGGGGCAAAAGGGAATTTATCAATAGATGTATTTAAACAGCATGCTCTATTGTATGATGACACGAACAAAAAGGTCCAGCAATTACCATGGTCCTCAGATATGGATCAAGGCCTCATCCATGACTTTATTTCGTGTTTAAAAGAAGGGTCTTCACCTTCTATAACAGGTGAAGATGGTTTGAGAACGCTGGAGGTTGTACAGGCTGCTTATCAATCTGCTGACACCAACCAAGTTGTGACGCTAAATAGAGTAAGTTTATGAGGGGATAATTACTAGTTTTTGAAAATCATAGTAATAGGAGTGAGATCATGCCGTTAAAAACTGAAGTTCCTATTAGACAGAAAAAAGCGCGTCCGAAAAAGAAGTTTTTTAATTCACGAGATTTGGCAGGATACTTGTTTACAGCTCCTCTCTTAATTGGAATTATGGGGTTCGCCATCTATCCAATGGTTGCTGCATTAATTATGAGTTTTAAAAAGTCAGCAAGCTCTTCTGCGGGGGAATGGGTTGGGTTAAGCAATTATCAATATGTAGCATCAGATAAGATGTTTTGGGAATCAATTTATAACACTTTTTATATGGGAATAATAGCGGTGGTCTTAGGCATATCCCTATCTTTTATCCTAGCGAGTTTAATTCATAATGTTACCGGATTAAGGTGGAGGAATTTTTTTAAAGCGGTCTATTTTCTACCAAATGTTGTTTCATTAGTAGCTACGAGTATTTTATTTACTTTTCTATTTAACCCAGGAAGCGAAGGACTATTAAACTACGTGATTGGTTTAGTTGGTATTGAGCCGGTTGGCTGGTTTACAGATCCAAGCTACTCTAGATTTAGTATCGTTTTAATGACTTTATGGGGGATGTTAGGCTATAACACAATCATTTTTATTGCAGCGCTTACAAGTGTGCCAAGGGATTTATATGAAGCTGCTGAGATTGATGGAGCAAATTGGTTTAAAAAATGGCTTTACATTACAATTCCTTATCTTCGTCCCATTATCATTTTCATGGTCATTATAGGTACAATTAATGCGATGAAACGTTTTACGGATGTATGGTTGATTGGTGGTACAGCAGGGAATCCAGCAGGGTCGCTGATGACAGCTGTCTTATACATTTATAGAAATGCATTTCTATCTTCTCAGATGGGTATAGCAACCGCTGCTTCGTATATTTTGTTCATGTTTATTTTAACGTTAACCATTATTTTGCTCGTTACGAATAGAAAGAGCAATTTTGATTAAGAGGGAGGAATACGATGAAGCCGACACCACTAAATCCTGTTCTGAGTCAAGGTAAAGAAAAAAATGCAAAAACGAGATCGATGAAAAAGACTAATAGGATGGGAAATATCCTTTTAATAATCGTTCTTCTTCTAGGGTCTCTTATTATGATTGTTCCATTTCTATGGATGGTTTTAACGAGTTTTGACTGGCAAGCAAGATTAAACATTCCGTTTCCACCGAGGTTTTGGCCGGAAGAGTTCTCGCTTAGAACCTATACATTGGCATTTACGAACATTCCGATGCTCAAATATATAGTTAACTCATTAATTATTTCTTTAGGGGTCATTATTATAAGTTTAACTTCCGCGCTATTCTCAGGCTATGCCATCTCAAAATTAAAATTTAAGGGTTCTTCTATTGTTTTGGTACTTGCACTTAGTACCATGATGATTCCGTTTGAAATGACCATGATTCCTCAATATCTACTTTTTGACAAAATAAACCTATTAGATACGTATTGGGCTTTTTACTTACCTGCACTTAACTTCGCCTTTGGAACCTTTCTAGCAAAATCGTTTATTGATCAACTACCAAATACGTTAAGGGAAGCAGGAATTATCGATGGGGCAAATGAATTTCTTGTATTTTTAAAAATTTACTTACCACTTTGTATTCCGATTCTGGCTACAATGGTTATCTTACAGTTTTTAGCCGTTTGGAATGATTTACTATGGCCGCTATTGGCATTACAAACCCCGGATAAATATACAATACAGCTTGGATTAGCCATGTTTTCGTATAACAAAGATCTACCGCTACCCTCCGTTATCATGGCAGCAACAACGGTGAGTTTACTACCAGTTATTGTTACCTACTTATTCTTACAACGCTATATAGTGGAAAGTATCGCGTTGTCAGGAATGAAACAGTGATCCCAACCTTTCAGAATTAAAGGGGGTGAAAAGAAGGTCTAGTCGTTATAGATAACGGGGATTTTAGTAGAAATGCAGGACGAAAATTAAATAAGGGGAGTGAATTTAATGAGAAAGAAGCTTGTTCTGTTTTTGGTGATTTTGTCTATGTTTGCACTAATGGCATGTTCTGCTGAGTCAGGTAGTACCGATGATGAAAAAAGTGATATTGAAGTTGTTTCCGAAATGGAAGGAGATGTTAGGGTTGCTTTAGCCGGTTTTCAACTAGAGGATGGAATTGACCCAATAACAGGTGTAGAAAATAAAGGGCTAGAAACCTTTATAAAAGAAGAATTTCAACCAAGATATCCTAATATAAAAGTAAGCCTAACGCAAGTACCGTGGGAGAATGCTCAAGCTAAACAAACAGCAATGCTGCAGTCAGGCGATGCTGATGTGCTATATACAGGAGGAGCCTTTGCAACGCAATGGTATCAACAAGGATTGTTAAAGGAATTAGATGAATTAATTGAAGGAGATGCTGACTTTGACTCTAGTATTTATCTAGAAGGAGTCTGGGAAAACTCCTATAGTACTAAATCTCCTGATAAATCAGCTCACTTTGGTATACCGGCTATTTTGGGTCGTCGTGTAACGGTCTATGATAAAGAACTATTTGACCAATGGGGGGTAGAATACCTTTCTGAAAATCCAACCCCAGAAGAAATACTAGAAAAAGCAAAGCAAATGACAGGGAAAAATCCTGAGACCGGTGAACAGAATTATGGAGTATGGTGGGATGGAAAATCTCTAAACCTTTCTACTTTCGTAGCATTAACGCACGCTTTTGGAGTAACTGGTGGAGAAGGTACACTAGATGATCCAAAGAATATTGAATGGAATTTAAATTCACCGGAAATGGTTGAGACATTTGAATGGCTGGTGGAGGCTTCTCAATATCCACCATCAGACTTCTTAAATACGCTAGGAAATGAGAATTTTGGTTTGGAAAGTAATAATATCGCCATTTATTTAGATGGAACGGGCGCAAGTACAATGGGTGAAATTAAATCTACTGGAGATAGCAGTCTGCTTGAGCGATTTGTACCTGTTTTAAACCTAGGTCCAAATGGCGAAGGTTGGGTAGCAACAGATCCATTTGTTATGGCAAAAGATGCACAAGATGTAGAAGCTTCATGGGAGGTATTAAAGTTTTTAACAGGTTATGAAGCACAAAAGCATAACTATGAAAACTTTACCTATACACCAACACTAGCTGATGCAGATTTCGTTACGGATGATGATATTTATATGAAAAAAGCAGCTGAGATTGCTGAAGTTACATCTGCAACTTTAATGGATGAAGCCAATCCATTCTTTGGAAGTGAAATGGCGCCTGCTGTCAATGGATTTATCAGTAAAGCACATAACGGCAATGCTCCTGATATTCAATCGTACTTGGATGATCTCCAAAAACGAGCCGAAAAATGGTCAGCTAATCAATAATTTCATATGGCTTAGGCTAAGGAAGGTCTCGTTCTAAGCCTAAGCCGATATCCTTGAGGAGGAGTAAGCAATGAAACTTGGTATAAGTTCTTATAGTTTGTATTCCGCAATGAAGGCGGGCGAAATGTCGATCTTGGATGTGATGGAATGGGTAGCGGAACAAGGTGGGGAGCATATTGAGATTGTTCCGAATCTTGGTTTCACACTAGAGGATGGCGGATTAGTTTCGGAGATTAGAGAAAAAGCGAGAGAGGTTGGTTTAGATATATCGAATTATGCTATTGGTGCCAATTTCATTACGGAAACCGAAGCGAAATTTCAAGCTGAAATCGAGCGTGTCAAAAACGAAGTTGATATTGCAAATCAACTTGGCGTAAAACTGATGCGTCATGATGTTGCTTGGAGACCAATCAGGGAAACCTCAATCCAACAGTTTGAGTCAGATCTACCAAAGCTTGTTAGAGCCTGTCGTGAAATTGCTGATTATGCAGCACAATATGGGATTACCACTAGTATTGAAAATCACGGGTATTATGTTCAGGCGAGTGATCGGGTGCAATCTTTAATTAATCATGTTGATCGACCGAATTTTAAAACAACGTTAGATGTAGGGAACTTTATGTGTGCAGATGAAGATTCTGTATCTGCGGTAAAGAAAAATATCTCTTATTCCTCGATGGTACATATTAAGGACTTTTACCTTCGATCAACTCATCCAGGAGAAGGATGGTTGGAGACGATTTCAGGTAATTACTTGAGAGGTGCCATTATTGGACATGGTGATATTAATATGAGGGAAGTAATAGGAGTTGTGAAGAACTCAGGCTATGATGGCTATTTATCTGTGGAATTTGAAGGAATGGAAGAATGTAAGCACGCTTGTAAAATAAGCTTGGACAATGTACGTCGTATTTGGAATGAAATTTAAAAAGGAGAGGATAAAGCATGACATTAAAAGTGGGCGTAATTGGAGCTGGGTCGATTTCTGAAAGTCACTTACAATCCTATGCTAGTAGTAAAGAGGCAGAAATTTATGCGATTTGTGATTTAAATGAACAAAGAGCACAGGACAAAGCAAAGAAATATCACGCTTCACAGGTTTATTACGATTATAACGAACTGTTAGCTGATGAAAATATCGAAGCGGTAAGCATTTGTACATGGAATAACACGCATGCAGAGATAGCGATTGCTGCTCTACATGCAGGTAAACACGTGCTTGTTGAAAAGCCATTGTGTAAAACTGTTGAGGAGGCTTTACTCGTAGAACAAGCTGTGAAACAGAGTGGTAAAGTGTTGCAGGTTGGCTTTGTACGTCGTTATGCTACCAATACTGCAATTATAAAAAACTTTATTGACTCGAATGAATTGGGTGAGATCTATTACGCAAAAGCGTCTTGCTTGCGGAGGTTAGGCAATCCAGGTGGATGGTTTGCAGATAAGGAACGCTCTGGTGGAGGACCACTTATTGACTTAGGGGTTCACATTATAGACGTTTGCTGGTACTTAATGGGGCGGCCAAAGGTGAAGTCAGTTAGCGGAAACACGTATTCTAAGTTAGGAAATCGTTCCAACGTCCAGAACCTATCCTTTTATAAGGCGGCTGATTATGACCCGAGCAAGAATACGGTAGAAGATTTAGCAAATGCAGTTATCCGCTTTGAAAATGGCGCATCACTACTAGTCGATGTAAGCTTCACGCTCCATGCAAAGGAAGACAAAGTCGCTGTTAATCTCTACGGAGAAAAAGGGGGAGCAGAGCTAGAACCAGAGCTTAACTTAATAACAGAAAAGCATAATACAATTTTAAATGCCGTACCACAAACTGACAGCGCTACCTTTGATTTCACACAAGCATTTCAAAATGAGATTGACCATTTTATTGCTAGTGTAAAAGGGGATAAACAGACGTTAAGCCCAGTAGAAGACGGTGTCGAGATAATGAAGATTCTGTGCGGAATTTATGAATCTAGTGAAAAGGGAACAGAAATTAGCTTGGAGGAGGTAAAAATATAAATAATGTTAAGTGCAAAAGATCATGAGAAATTCATGGTCTTTTGCACTAGATATTATGGTGGAAGGAAAATAAGTATATGAGTTATGGTATTCTAAAATTATTTTATTTTTGTTTTTCCCTAGGGACAGGTGCCTTTCAGTTTCTAAACTTATTTTATGTTGATCATGGCCTTACTCCTAGCCAAATCGGTGTTTTATTCGCGGTTGGTCCGTTGGTCATGATTATTGCCCAACCATTATGGGGCATGCTAACAGACTATTGGAATTCTACGAAAATCACCTTAATGATTTTAATTTTATGTTCTGCTGCAACAGCTCTATTTTTCCCATTCACTTTCTCGTTTACACATCTACTAATACTTAATATTATTTACTTTTTCTTTCATAGTGCCATCCCTCCAATTGCTGATGTGACAGCGATGTCTTTACTCACAGACAGGAATGACTTTGGCAAAATTAGGTTGTGGGGTTCTATTGGTTATGCGGTTGGGGTCCTTACCATTGGGAAAATGTTAGACTTTTTTGGTTTACAGCTAATGTTTTTCCTGCATAGTAGTTTAATTGTATTTGCGTTACTACTTGCTTTAAAATTACCGGCTAATAAGAGTGGAAAAAAACATTTCAAATTTAAAGAAGCAATGGGATTATTTAAAAACCGTCCGTTTATCATGCTACTATTATTTAGTTTCTTCTTACATCTTACTGTACACGCCAACAATTCTTTCTATTCTATATACTTACAAAACTTAGGAGCAACCATAACGATTATTGGCTTTGCCTTATTAATAAAATCCATCTTAGAAGTACCCTTTTTTGCAGTGTCAAAGAGATTAATGATCCGTTATTCCTATCCTATACTCTTATCAGGGGTCGCGCTTATATATGCTTTACGCTGGTTAGTTTTGGGAGTTAGTGACAACCTTCAAGTGTTAATCTGGTCTCAAATACTATTAAGCTTTTCTTATAGTGTTCAATACTTTGTTGCGGTAGCCTATGTAGATGTCATAACCCCAAAAAAATATCGGGCAACTGGGCAGACCATTTACTGGGCAATTGCACTCGGCTTAGGTGGATTAATTGGAAATATCCTAGCAGGTTGGATTGTAGATTATGTCAACATAGCATACATGTATCAGCTAGCAACTGGAGTATCGCTATTATGTATCGCTTTTCTCTGGTTGAAACCTAAGCAAGGAAAAGAACAGCAGATTGGAAAAACGGAAGCCATACAAAAATAATAAAACTGGAGGGTGAAAAATGGAAGGCTGGGTGGAGAAGCTTTTATCACTATGTAAGCAGTTTGCAAACCTATTCTATTTAAACTTGTTATGGATAATTTTCACTTGTTTAGGTCTCCTCATTTTAGGCATTTTCCCTGCCACTATCGCGATGTTTTCAGTAGTAAGAAAATGGTTGATTGGTGAAAAAGAAATTCCTATATTTAAATCCTTTTGGCAAACATATAAAACAGAGTTTGTTAAATCAAATATTTTAGGCTTGTTTTTTTCTTCAATAGGATTACTGATTTATTTTGATTTTCACTTCTTTCAATCTCAAGAAGGAATCGTATACTTCATCTGGTATGCCTGTTTTATTATGTTGAGCTTACTGTTTCTAACCATGTTACTATATTTCTTTCCTGTCTTTGTTCACTATGAACTTAAGCTTTTTCAATATATAAAACAAACGTTACTAATGGCGATATTCCAGCCCTTAAATTCGGTCTTAATGCTAATAGGTTCCCTTGTCACGTTTACACTTTCCTATTATTTACGCTTGTTCCCTTTTCTCAGTATCATCATTCTCGTTTACTTTATAATGTGGATGGGGCTTCGAACCTTTAGAAAAGTCGAGCAGTACAAAGTCGCCCTTGCTGTCAGTAGCGACGATTGAAGGTAATGAAACTAATAACAGTATGTAATAGGGGGGATTTTGGTAACGGTACTGATTTTTTCGACAATCCCCAATGAAGAAAATAGTAATCTACTATTAATTTGTAGTGGATTTGTTACATAGGTATGAGCGGTGGTCCCTCCATTGGGGTGGAACTTTCACCACACAAATCTTCTAAGGTAAAGGTAGAGCGACATTTTTAGTTGTTCTACCTTTTTGGCTTGTAAGGTAAGGTGTTTTATGTTAGTTCAGGGAAATGAATAGAATGAAGAAATTTAGAACATAACGATAATGTTTAGTCAGCTCTTGTCGCGAATTGGTAGAGGAACGGGAATCCACATCCCCTAAGTTATATGGTTTACCAAAAGGAATACAGGTGCCGATAAAGTATAAAGTTAGTATGTAATATGATGAATGGCCCTCTGGTTCTAACCACTCCACCCACTCTAAAAACATGCAATCTGTATAAAAGTTAATCAATTTTCACCTTAAATAATTGGGGTGTTTGCTTGATTTATTGGGATTTTTAGCCCAAAACCTGTAAAATCAACTTGTTACTCCCATTCTAAAAAAGATTGAAAGTGTACCGTCCAGATGGTATGTTAAATAGCATAAATAAAAATAAAGAGGAGATCTTCAATGGGCAAAATTTCTAGAAAAGTGGATATTCTTCATGCTGCCTCGAAAGTTGTAAGTGAAAAAGGTATCTTTAATTTAACACTCGATGCCACTGCGAAGGAAGCTGGAATCAGCAAAGGTGGCCTTCTCTATCACTACCCGTCGAAAGAAGCACTTGTGCAAGGGATGGTAGAACATCTAGCGAATAACTATAGAGAGAAAATAAGTAATAATGCGGAATCAGATCCAGTAGATAAAGGTAAATGGGTCCGTGCATATGTTGATGTAACGTTTAATCAAGCTTACCAAAACAAGGATATGCATTATGGATTACTTGCAGCGAAAGCAGTCAGTTCTAATTCATTGGATCCTATTCGTGAACTCTATTCAGATTGGCAATATAAAATTGAGGACGATGGTATAGATCCCATTAAAGCTACTATCATAAGACTGGCTACTGATGGGATTTGGTTATCCGAACTCTTCGATATTTATCATATTGAAAAAGACAAGAAAAAAGCTGTCTACGAAAAGCTAAGAGAATGGGCAAACGAATAAAATTGGTAGAATAAATGTTGAACAAAACACCACTTTATAGAGGTGTTTTTGTTTTTTTACAAGTTTATCGAAAAATAAACAATCCCTTCTACTGACTAGTTTAATGGTTGCTTTAAATTAAAAAGAGCAAATGAAACACCTTTCTAATTTTAGAGAGGGTTGAAAACAAACCGTCTGGATGGTATAGTTTATAACTGTGATAAACAAACCGTCCGGATGGTACACATTGTAACAGTTATCGATTAATACTAAAAAGTTTAATTGAGCAGTAAAGAAGAGGAGGAAGCAGATTGAAAAAAGCATTACTAACAGCTGCTGTTACGGGTGCAGGGGATACAACTTCAAAAAGCCCTCATGTACCTGTAACACCAAAAGAAATTGCAGAAGCAGCAATAGAATCAGCAAAAGCGGGAGCAACTGTAGCCCATGTTCACGCTCGTAATCCAGAAACAGGTGGAATAAGCCATAACGTTGATCATTATCGTGAAATAGTTGATCGGATTCGTGAGTCTGAAACAGACGTTATTATTAATATTACTTCTGGGGGAGGCGGAGATTTCATACCCAGTTTAAATACACCAGCAGCTGGTGGAAATGGAACCGATATGCAAACCCCAGCGGAACGTCATCAGCCTGTAGGTGAGTTGCTTCCAGAAATGTGCACCCTTGACTGTGGTTCAGTAAATTTCGGCAATATGATTTATATGAGCCCGACTGATTGGTTAAGAGAACAAGCGGCACTTATTCAACAAAGTGGAGTCAAACCTGAATTAGAGTGCTTTGACACAGGGCACCTTCGTTTTGCCCAGCAACTAGTGAATGAGGGATTAATCGACGGTGATCCAATGTACCAATTCTGTATGGGAATTCCTTGGGGAATGGATGCAGATGAAGAGACAATGATGTACATGAAGAATCGTCTACCTGCAAATGCCCACTGGTCAGCATTTGGTATTGGACGGATGCAGTTGCCAATTCTTGAACAAACCGCACAGTTAGGTGGAAATGTACGCGTTGGTTTAGAGGACAATTTATATTTATCAAAAGGTGTGCTTGCTCGAAATGATCAACTTGTTGAGAAAGCAGTAAACATGTTAAACAGTAATGATATCGAAGTCATGACACCTCAAGAAGCTAGAATACAATTCGGATTGAGAAACCCATACGGAGGCGAAAACATATGAGTCAGTCAACAACAGTAGCAGTCATTGGTACAGGCGTAATTGGTAATGGGTGGATCGGCCGATTTTTAGCTCAAGGGCTAGATGTCATTGCTTTTGATCCAGCAGAAGGAGCAGAAGAACGTACTCGACAAGTCATTCAGCAAGTTTGGCCGTCTTTGGAAAAGCTTGGGTTGGCAGAAGGGGCTTCACAAAAACGATTGACATTCGTTCCGACAATTGAAGAAGCGGTTCAAAATGCTGCAGTTATCCAAGAGAATGTACCTGAACGTGAAGATATCAAGAAAAGTGTTTTAACTAGTATTGATCAACATGCTAAGCCTGATGCCATCATTGGGTCTAGTACTTCAGGAATTATGGCAACAACATTACAACAAGGTTTGCAGTATCCAGGGCGGGTAATTGTTGCTCATCCTTTCAATCCGGTTTATCTTTTGCCTCTTGTTGAGCTAGTTGGGGGAGAAGAAACGGACACTGCGTTAATGGAAAGAGCAAAAGCTTTCTATCAATCTATTGAAATGAAACCACTCGTAATTAACAAAGAAATTGAAGGGCACGTAGCTGATCGTTTAATGGAAGCATTATGGCGTGAAGCGCTACACCTTGTAAATGACGGAATTGCTACTACAGAAGAAATTGATGCAGCAATTATTTATGGTGCAGGGCTTCGTTGGGCTCAAATGGGACCATTCTTAACTTTCCATCTAGCAGGCGGAGATCAAGGCATGCGACATATGCTAGAACAGTTTGGTCCAGCACTTAAAAAGCCATGGACAAAACTAGAAGCACCTGAACTAACGGATGAATTAAAAGAAAAAGTTATCGAAGGCTGTGAAAGTCATGCAGGTGATGTACCCATCTCCGAATTAGAAGATAAACGAAATGAGTTTCTAGTGAAACTATTAGACTTAGTCGAGGATTATTGGCCTCAATCCAAAATTTAATAGATGGTTAAAATGGTAGGCGAATTACTGGTTGTAACTTTGAAAAGCAGCAATCTGGAATGTTCTCTTCCTTTATCCATCTTTTTGAACAAACGATTTAACAGTCTGGGAGGATTTTAAACCATGGCAGAGCAACAACCCTTTCATTATCAAACCGTTGTACATCAAGAATGGGTAGATTATAACGGCCATATGAATGATGCAGCATATGCGAAAGTATTTAGTTTAGCTGTTGATGCATTTATGGCTAATATTGGACTAGATGAAGCGTCACGTAATTATTTTAGTTATACGATTTTTACCTTAGAAACACATTTGTGTTATTTGCAAGAAGCACATCAAAATGAGCAACTAAACGTGACTATACAGCTTTTAGACGTCGACCCCAAACGACTACACGTAATTTTCACAATGAAAAATGAAATGAACGAAGCAATTGCAACAAGTGAACAAATGTTAATGGGGATCAATACGGATCAAGAAAGACCTGCTCCCTTTCCTGCTCCTGTAGCAAATAGTATAGAAGTAATGTGGAACAAGGATAAGCAACTAAAAGCACCGAAGCAAGTGGGTAGAACGATAGGTATTAAGCGAAAAAGTTAAAGCGGTGCTTTTCCAAAAAGTATCTCTAAAAGAATAGGAGAATGTAGATGAATAAGATTGAAGTGAATCATTTAACGAAAATCTTTGGCTCTCATCCACAGCAAGGCCTAAAACGTTTGAAAAATGGAGAACAAAAAAATGGAATTCTTAAAAAAACTGGAATGACAGTTGGTGTTAACCAAGCATCGTTTGCAGTAAAACCTGGAGAAATTTTCGTTATTATGGGCCTTTCTGGAAGTGGTAAATCAACATTAATAAGATTAGTCAATCGGTTGATTGAACCCACAGATGGGGAAGTTTTAATCGATGGGGAAGACATTACCAAAATGGATAAACATACTCTAATTGAAACGAGACGTAAAAAATTAGGTATGGTCTTCCAAAAATTTGGGTTACTACCACATAAAACAATTATGAACAATGTCGCTTTTGGCTTAGAAATCCAAGGAATTGAAAGAGAAAAACGGGAAAAAATAGCACTAGAAACAATTGAGGATGTTGGGCTAAAGGGATATGAAGATAGCTATCCAAGTGAATTAAGTGGAGGAATGCAGCAACGCGTTGGCATAGCTCGTGCACTTGCAAATGATACGGATATTCTATTGATGGATGAGGCATTTAGTGCGCTAGATCCAATTATTCGTAAAGAAATGCAAGACGAACTCTTAAAGATCCAGAACAAATTGGGGAAAACAGTGTTATTTATTACCCATGATTTAGATGAGGCTCTAAAGCTTGGAGATCGCATTGCAATAATGAAGGACGGAAAAATAGTACAAATAGGAACATCAGAAGAGATTTTAGAAAATCCAGCAGATGATTATGTCTCCAACTTTGTAAAAGATGTAGACCGTTCCAAAGTCCTTGAAGCGTCCCATGTAATGAAAAAACCAGAAGTATTGTTATCGTACAAGGACGGCCCTCGTTTAGCTGTAAGAAAAATGGAAGAAGCAAGTGTTTCTAGTATCTTTGTTACAGATAAAGAAAAGAATTTTAAGGGCCTCTTAACCATCGATGATGCAGTTAAAGCTTATCAAAACAATATCTCTATGGAAGAAATGCTTATAACAGAGGATGTTTATACTACTTCGCCAGATACACCATTAAATGATTTAATCGGTATTGCTGCTAATGTAAAGTATCCGATAGTCATTGTTGAAGATGGAAAGCTACTGGGTATTGTGTCACGCGTTTCCATATTGTCAGGCTTAGTGCTAGGGAAAGAGAAAGACGAGGTGGAATCTATATGAACTATATCGACTTACCCTTAGAAGAATGGACAAACAATTTTGTTAATGGTTGGTTACTGCCAGTCATGAGTGGTTTCTTTGATAGTATTAGTACTGCACTTAGTTCCTTTATAGACGGTGTTACGAATCTCATCACTTCTATCCCTCCTGAAATTATCGCAGTCGTCCTCATATTATTAGCTTGGAAACTTGCTGGAAGAGGTATCGCATTATTTACGTTAATAGGTTGTCTATATATCGGTTCTGTTGATTTATGGGCTGAAACAATGCAAACTGTTGCCATTGTAATTGTCTCGACAATTATATCCGTTATTTTTGGAGTTCCTGTTGGCATAGCAAGTGCAAAAAGTAGCCTCATAGATAAAATTGTCCGTCCAATATTGGACTTTATGCAAACACTACCTATTTTCGTTTATTTAATTCCATCGATTCTATTATTTGGGCTTGGTGGTGTCCCAGCTGTAATAGCAACATTCGTATTTGCGGCTCCACCAGCTGTGCGTATGACTCGGTTGGGGATTTTACAAGTGCCTGAAGAAGTAGTTGAAGCATCAAAAGCATTTGGTACAACATCAAAACAATTACTATTTAAAGTTCAATTACCACTTGCTATACCAACTATTATGGCTGGTATAAATCAAACAATTATGTTGGCATTATCTATGGCGGTTGTGGCCTCCATGATTGGGGCTCCAGGACTTGGTTCGGTAGTATTGTCCGGAATTTCGACAGTTAACGTAGGACTAGGATTAACTGGCGGTTTAGCCATCGTTGTAATTGCCATTATACTTGACCGCATCACACAAGGAGTAGGGAATAAATTATAAACTAAATCTAATATTCGACGTATCAAGAAAACAGAAAACTAAAAGGAGAGTTATTATGAAAAAGGTATTACTAGGTATGATTAGTGCATTATTCGTAATGTTTGTCGTTGGTTGTTCCCAACAAAACGAAGATAGTGAAAATCAGACAGGTGCTGATGAACAGCAAACAATCACATTAGGTGTAACGCCATGGACAAGCACTGTACCTCCTACTGAAATAGCTCAAATTTTATTGGAAGATATGGGTTATAACGTAGAACAAACACAAGCAGATGCTGGAAGCACCTATATTGGACTATCACGTGGTGATATCGATGTATTCATGGATGGATGGTTCCCAGTCCATGACGTATATATCGAAAAGTATGGTGACAAAATTGAAGAAACAGCAGTTAGTTATACAGATGCTGATGCTGGTTTAGTCGTTCCGAGTTATATGGAAGATGTGAATTCAGTTGAGGACATCGTAGGTATGGAAGATCAGTTTAATAATGAATTGTATGGAATAGAAGAAGGAGCAAGTGTAACTGGCATCATTGATGACTTGATTGAAGGATATGGGCTGGATATGGAGCAAGTCAATTCATCTGAAGGTGGTATGCTTGCACAAGCTATGCGTAAATTGGAAAATGAAGAACCAGTTGTTTTCTATGGCTGGCGCCCACACACAATGTTTAATAAGTTAGACATTAAAGTAATTGAAGACGACAAAGGTTTCTTTGAAACAGCTACTGTTAAAGTGATTACGAACAAAGAACTACAAGAAACAGCGCCTGATGCATACGAATTCTTAAGTAATTGGAGTATCCCACTTGATGATGTGGAAGAAATGATTGTTAAAATTGAGGAAGAAGACGTACCTGCCAGAGAAGTAGCGCAAGAGTGGATTGACAATAATCAAGATAAAGTAAATGAAATGTTAGGCAAATAATGGAGCGTCTGTGTTGACTGAGTCAGCACAGACCTTGTTTGTTTCTACTCTCTTAATCAAGTGTATGGTAAATTTCATCTTATTCGAAAGGAAGGTAAATATGTCAGACATAAATCAAGTAATCGTCGACCGAGAAGTTCCTTGTAAGTTAAGAGATGGAGTGATACTCTATGCAAATATTTATCGTCCACAAGCAAATGGAAACTATCCAGTACTTTTAACTCGCTTACCTTACAATAAAAATCTTCCTAACTTTTCACATCGTTGGATTGATCCCATTCGAACCGCAATGGAAGGTTACATCGTTATAATCCAAGACGTGCGTGGTCGTTTTGCATCAGAAGGAGAATTTGAACCCTTCGTTCAAGAGGTGAAAGATGGCTATGACACCGTTGAGTGGGCAGCGAGCTTACCCTATTCCAATGGTAAAGTAGGTATGTTTGGCCTGTCTTATTATGCATTCACACAATTGTATGCAATGGTAGAACAGCCCCCTGCTCTAAAAGCAATTTTCCCCGCAATGACAGGAAACATTTTTAAGGATGCCTTTGAGGAAAACGGCATACTCTCTTTAGCTGCAGCAGAAACATGGATGCTCGATTCGTTAGCGCCTGATTATTTAAAACGAAAGCTAAGTCCAAAAGATTTTGCAAAAGCGATGGAGGAGTTAGCCAACGACCTAAATCAGATTGAAAAATGGCATACATTTACTCCGATTAAAGAATTACCAGCAGTCATGAAGCATCCCATGCTACAAGATATTTACCAGAAATATATTCAACAAGAATATAATATTAAAGCCATTGAGTATAGGGATGTAAAGAGGTATTCTGATTTAATGGATATTCCAGCCTATCATCTTGCTGGTTGGTATGATAATTTTTTAAATCAAACGCTATTGAATTATGAACAGATGCAAGCATATAGTCAAAATCAAAAGTTAATCATCGGTCCATGGGGACATGGAATGACTGGTACTGACTTAGGAGAACGTTCTTTTGGCGTAAATAGTTCAGGCGACTCTATTGATGGTAAAGATGACCTCACATCGTTGCATATTAATTGGTTTAACCAGTGGTTGAAAGAAGAGAATGAGGTTCGAATAGATGATGAAGACCCTGTTAAAATTTTTGTTATGGGGATAAATCAATGGCGCTCTGAAAAGTCCTGGCCCTTGCAGCGTGCTACATCCACCAATTTCTATTTTCATAGTGATGGAGAAGCAAATCTCAAGTCTGGCAGCTTAAATACTACCCTTCCTGGCGATGAGCAAAAAGATCAGTTTATTCATGATCCAACAAGCCCAGTACCAACTAATGGTGGTGGAACGCTATTTTATAACGGTAGAAACGCTGGGCCACGTGATCAACGAAAAATAGAAGAACGAGAAGATGTTGTCGTCTACACGTCTGAAGAATTGGAACAGGAAGTAGAAGTAACTGGCACAGCAAAAGTTATTCTATGGGCGTCTACCGATGCTCTAGATACTGATTTCACAGCAAAGTTAATCGATGTTTTCCCTGATGGAACTGCTTATAATTTAGCAGATGGTATTATCCGCGCCAAATATCGAAGTGGGAAAAGGGAACAAGAAAGTTTGAATGGTGACATAATCCGTTATGAAATAGATTTATGTGCAACAAGCAATGTATTCTTACCAGGACACTCCATTCGAGTTGAGATAGCTTCCAGTGATTTCCCGCGCTATGATGTGAATCCTAATACCGGAAAAACAACATTAGAATCAGAAGAAATGAGAAAAGCAACCCAAAGTCTATTTCATCAAAAAGAATATCCATCACATGTCATCCTGCCAATAGTGTAGCGAGAGATTTAATATTCAATGCAACTAAAAAAGCCCTTTGCTAAGAAGGGCTTTTAAATTTATTAAAGTGCCTAAAAATAGTAGTATTAAAGGAAATCTAGTACACAACTTGGCTAAATTGGTAGTTGCTCGTTACTACTCAATCAGCAGGAGATATTGCTCTATATTATTCGCCAGCTTTGTAGAATTCAGTTCCCTTAATAATTGAATTGCTTTCTCCATTTTTATAATACCTTCTTCTTTATTACCAGTCCGGATTTCATAAGCGCCTTTTAACTGCAATAAATGGACTCTATCCACTAAGTTGCTTTCTGGAATGGCGACCTCCTCCAGATACGACATAAACTCATTAAATTCCTTTTGATATGTAAATGCTTCATGAAATCGATTCACAGATCCAAGTAAATAGATAATCGTATTAAAAAGCACAGCTGTTATCGCATCGTGGATCTTCAGGTAGCCTTTAAAACGAGTACTTTTTTCATAAGCAGTTCTGGATAGCGTTATGACCATATCTGGCTCGAGTAATAATAGTGTTCCATTATAAAGCATTAATTCATAATACCCCCATACCTCCACGCGAAATAAGTAATCAGCAAGAAGGCGAATATTATTTTCCTGCACTTCTTCACTGATATACTGATTCCCTACAATACTTTCATATACCTCGATCAATAGGGCATTAAAATGGTAGGTTTCTACACCATATTGTTTGCCCTTCTTTAGTTAATCGCTTTTTAATCGCCTTAGTTCATTTGCATCTCTATTCAGGTAGGCTGTCCCTGTTGCTTTAAAAAATTGCTCTATCTTATCGGGCTGAAAATCATGATGAATGTAAAAAAACTCTTCAAAGTTCATCATGAGCTTTTCTAATATTTTTGTCATGAGGCCGAGGGTTATATCAGAATCTCCCCGTTCAAACTTGGATAGAAAAGAAACAGAACAGACGCCATCTGCTAATCTTTTTAAAGTTATCCCTTTTTGTTTTCGAATCATTCTAATTGTTTTTCCGTATTCTACTACTATTTCAATTCCCCTCCCAGAGACGAAAATTCCACTATATGATAATTTTGCAAACCAGTCGTTTTAATCAATATACAATAAAATCAGAACATTTAATATAGGGGGAAATAGAAATGGAAAAATTATTACTTAAAAATGGAACGATTATTGATGTGACGAATAAAGTCTCTTTTATCGGGTCAATTGAAGTAGAAGGGGATAAAATCAAAAGCATCATAAGACACGATGAAGCATTACCTAGGGGAATAGAGACGATTGATGCCAAAGGTAAATATATTATGCCAGGCTTAATCGATATGCATTGTCATATTAATGAGGGATTCGCACCCCATTTTGTTGCATCAGGTGTAACGACAGTACGCAATACGGCAGGTAATGTCCTCTTACTTAATAACTTAATTCAAAAGCCTACAGATGCACCAACACCAAGAGTATATGCTTCAGATAGAATGATTGATGGAACACCTGGACAATGGGGACCAACTAGCTATGGTAATTTCGTAACAGACGATCCTGAGGAAGCTAGAAAAGAAGTTCGAAGGCAAGTAGAGGTAGGAGCTAAATTTGTAAAACTATATGGATGGATCAAAAAAGATGTCATGGAAGCAGCTGCCGATGAGGCCGAGAAGTACAACATGGAAGTTGCTTGTGACTTAATCAATTCCAAGGATTTAACGGCTTTAGATGCAGCGAAAGCGGGTGTTACTTGGCTTGAACATACATCTGGATTTGCACAAGAAATGTACAAAGGTTGGAACCCAATGGTAGATCAAAACGCGTGGAGTCATATTAATTGGGAAGAACCAGATCAAGTAAAAATCGAGGAGCTTTGTGCGAAAATCCTTAAACACAACGTAAAACTATGCCCGACCATGGTTCTTTTTGATCAAGCTATGCGTTATCCAGCTATCTGGTCGCCTAAAAATAAAGTGATTAAATCTATTGAAAATAGAAAGCATCCTGTAGAATACTGGAAAAGCCATGAAGAACTTGATGCGGTTATAAAAGAGAGTAATGCTGTCGTAAACAACTTAACGAAAGCTATTGCAAAAACTTATTATGATATGGGCGGAACAGTAGTTGCTGGTACTGATACACCAGCCTTACTATATACGTACCCAGGAATGGCTTTGCATCGGGAACTAGAAATTTTTGTGGAAATCGGCTTTACTGAAGTAGAGGCTATACAAGCAGCCACAGTAAATGCAGCTAAGTCTATTAATCTAGATGATATTGGAACAATCCAAGAAGGGAAAATCGCGGACCTCGTCATCTTAAACAAGAACCCATTAGATAATATTAAACATACAAAAGAGATCGACCTCGTCATGAAAGGTGGAAAAGCATATACCCAAGTTGAAATATTGAGCAGTGTGCCAAGTGAGGAAGATGTTAATAGATCTCTACAAGCATTTATGGAGGAATGGGAAGCGGAACATGTGAAGTGAATTTTATTGAAGTGAAGGGGCAGGCCCCAGTAAATGAACTTACATGGAGACTGTCCCTCCTCTTTTCGCTGTGAGCTTATCTTTCCTGTAGTAACTAAGGGGAAAGGTTAAACGGTCTAAAAGTAAACGGACGCTAACACCCTGATTCGTTCAACTAACAATCAGTGGGGGAAGAATGAAAACCCCCACTGATTGCAGTTTCACTTTATATTCATCTAATCTGTCCATTCCCGTTCATCATATATTTAATCGTTGTTAAAGCAGGTAATCCCATTGGGCCACGTGCGTGCAGCTTTTGTGTGGAAATTCCTATTTCAGCACCAAAGCCAAGTGCGCCTCCATCGGTAAAACGAGTGGAAGCATTGTGGTACAATGCAGCTGCATCAACTAGTTTCATGAATGTCTCAGCAGTTTGACCATTTTCCGTAATAATTGCTTCTGAGTGCTTGGTTCCATAGGTATCAATGTGGTCAATAGCATTATCCAGATGGTTTACCGTTTTGACAGCAATGTCTGTGCTTAAATATTCATTCGCCCAGTCATCTTCTCCTGCCAGAACAGAGCCAGGAAAAACCTGTACAGCAGCCTCGTCACCATGAACGTTGATGTTATTTTCGTTAAAAGCCTGGATTAAAGCATCCTTATTTGTTTCCAGCCAATCTTCATGAATGATGGCAGTTTCGACAGCGTTACAAACAGCGGGACGATCTGTTTTCGCATTGACAAGAATGGCTAAAGCTTTTTCCACATCCGCTTCTGCGTCAATGTAAAGATGACAATTTCCCACACCCGTTTCCAAAACAGGAACGGTTGCATTGTTGACGACCGCTTGAATCAACGAGCCACCACCACGAGGTATAAGTACATCGATGTGCTGCTTCATCGTGAATAACTGCTGTGTTGCTTCCCGATCGGTACTATCAATGAATTGTACGGCTTCTTTTGGTATTTTTGTTTTTTCCAATCCACGATGCATCACTTCGACGATCTGCTTATTGGATGTAATCGCAGATGAACCACCCTTCAGCACAATCGCGTTTCCGGATTTTAACGCTAATCCAGTCGCATCAACCGTTACATTGGGACGCGCTTCATAAATCATACCGATGACCCCGAGAGGAACGGTTACCTTTTGAACATTTAACCGATTGTCCAGTGTCCAATCGGAATCCACTATACCAGTTGGATCTTCAAGCTTCGCTACGTCACGTAATCCTTGGGCGAACTCTTTGACACGTTCTTTGGTAAGCGTCAAACGATCCATGTATGCCGCGTCGTAGCCTTTGTTGCTTCCTTTTTCCAAATCTGCTTTATTGGCAGTTAAGATACTTTCATATTCTGTGTCTAGTACATCGGCCAAAGTAAGTAGTGCTGCGTTTTTTTCTTCGGTTTTTAGCAAAGATAAGGTCTTAGCTGCTTTCTTGGCTTGAATGGCTTGTTCTTCGATGTTCACTTTGTTTATGACTGTCATTATATTCCTCCTAAAATGTTTATACAGTTGTGAGCACGGATGTATCCAGGTGACAAACGAGCTGTTCACTTTCAATGGCTGCTTTTTCGTATTTTTCCAAATCGACGTCAACCTTATTTATTAATTGATCCAGTGCTTTGGAAGAGTAATTCACCACACCAAGGCCAATTTCCTCGCCAGTTGCATCAAATATCTTTACAACCGCGCCTTTTTTAAACCGACCGTTGACGCTGTAGACAGCTGAAGGTTCCAAGCTGGTATGGTTCTCAAGAATTGCTTCTTTGGCGGATGGTTTAATGGTAACTTCGCCTTCTGGTCCCGAGTTAAACGCAATCCACTGCTTTTTTTGATTGAGTTCTTCCATGTCTTCTTGTGGTTCAAAGTATGTGCCGACTGCATTATTATAAACAGCATCATAGACGATGCCGTTGGTGCTGGATTTTCCTAAAAAGGAAGAAATACCGGATGCCATCGCTATCTTAACGGCCTCGATTTTTGACTTCATTCCACCTGTACCGACGGAGCTACCAGGTTCACCAGCCGCTGCTTCGATCTCAGGGGTGATTTCATTTACTTTAGTAAGAAGCTTTGCGTCTTCATTTTTACGTGGATCACTATCATACAGTCCGTCAATATCAGAAAGGATGATTAATTGATCCGCATCAACTAGACCAGCTACTTTTGCTGAGAGTGTATCATTGTCACCGAACTTTAGGAAATCCATCGTAATCGTGTCATTTTCATTTACGATTGGAACGATGCCCCGTTCCAGTAAAACATTTATCGTGTTTCTTGCATTGTTATAACGGTTCTCATCAGAGAAATCACTGCGAGTGATTAAAATTTGTGAAGCCACATAGCCGTGGGAAATAAAGAGATCCGAATACGTTTCGATTAATACCCCCTGTCCAATGGATGCGGCAGCTTGTCTTTCTGATAAAGAATCCGGGCGGGTAAGACAGCCTAGCTTACGATATCCAGCTGCTACTGCTCCAGAAGAAACAAGCAATACTTGGTGGCCATCATCCTTTAAACGAACAACTTCTTCGACTAATTTTTCCAGTTTTCTACGGCTTACTTCTCCGTTCATACTTGTCAATGAACTACTTCCAATTTTGATTACGATACGTTTCATGTCTATACCAGGTGTCACTCCACCACTCCTATTATTTTTCATTTCATTTTGTTAACTGCGTTTTAGTACTGGGTTTATGTAACTGGCAGTACACCACCTCAAGTATGGGTGGGGGTATACCAGCCCACTTAATGTTTATTTTTGCAGGGCTAATTTTTTCTCTGGTTTTTTGCTTAATGCTTTTGAGCGGGAGGCTGCACTTTTAATTGCTTCGATAATGGCCATTCCACCACCATGCTCATTTAAAGCATCCAGTCCGGCCGCTGTTGTTCCATTAGGGGATGTAATATTTTCTCTCAGTTCTTTCGGGGTCTCTTCTTGTTCCATGATCATCTTTGCTGCACCATAAAGGGTCTGGGCACCGATTTCGCGTACCAATTCGCGATCAAGTCCTGCCTGATGGCCAACTTCTTCTACATGTTCCATTAAGTTATAAAAGTAAGCGGGTCCACTACCAGCGATTCCTGTATAAATGTCCATCTTATCTTCATCAAGGATATATGCTTCACCAATACATTTCATTAGTTCCTTAACTAACAGTACCTGATTCATATCCACATATTTACCGGGGGAAACAGCAGTTGCTGATTCCTGAATCATGCTGGATGTATTCGGCATGACACGGATAACTTGCTGAAGATCGTTTAAGTTTTCTTCCATATAGGTAGTAGAGATACCAGCCAATACAGAAATAAGTAGCTGATCTGCAGTGATCTTCTGGCGTAGTTCCTCAATGACACCATCTATATCTTTTGGTTTCATTGCTAAAATAAAAATATCAATCGTTGTATAGTCCAACTGGTCTTTTGTAACTGCTTTTATGTCATACTTGTCCTTTAATTCGTTCAAACGCTCTTGGTTGTTTCGGTTTGTAACGACGATTTGCTCTGTTGATAATTTTCCTGATTGTATAAATCCTGAGATAATTGCTTCTGCCATGTTACCTGCACCTAAAAATGCGATTCGTTTATTATTCAAATTCAATACGCTCCTATTTACGATTTCTTAACCGTTAATTAGCGTAACACGTACGTTTTATACTTCAAGGGTTTGAACACAAGTCGGGTGTATATAGCCGAAATAGTCAGGGTAAGCGCTAACATTTGGAGGTATATTGTTCTCATGCGCTTAGAAATGCCCAAATACCCTATCATCGCTGTATTTGGAAGTTGAAATTCTGGGGATTGGAGGATTTGATCAAGGTAAGTTGGAAAAGGATAGTTGTAAATGATTCCAACAGCTTTTTTTAATGGGGTAGCGTCAGGAAAATGCGGATTTACAACGTTAAGGAAATCAAAATATAAAAAGTCTAATTTCTCGGTGTTATAAGTGAAAAATTAGGCTTTAGTTACTTCATTAAAGCGCCCGATTGTTGAAGACTAAAGTTTATATTCACCAAGAAAATTGATATGCTCTGATCCTAACAAATTTTATTTAGGACTTACATGTATGCCTTCACTCTCTCGCCAATCTGCGTAGAGTATACGATTTACATTATCATATCCATTGGTAGTTAATTGGTTATCTAACCACTGTTGATCAAATCCGAGTTCATGTAAATTATCCCATAAAATTTCCCCATCTATAATTAACGATGTTGGGAGGTCTACTGGACTTTCTGGAAGATTGAGATCTTGCTTGTCTGGTTTTTGATACTTGGATTTTAATAATAAACTTAATTGCCCATTAGCTTCCAATATACCGTATTTGACTTCACGAACTGAAAAGACATTATTTTGACGGAGTATACTCAATACTTGATTTACATCCAATTTGTTCTTTGTAAGTAACTTTCTGTCCATAACACCATCTCGAATGATTATGTTAGGATTGCCTAATAAGAGAGAACGTGTCGATTTATTTTTTAGAGTCATAAACTCTATTCCCAACATAAGGAACGTCCACAATCCGATGGCATATAAAAAATGAAAAATCCCTACCTTATCTTCATAAATGGTATTTCCTAAAAAATCTCCAAGTACTAACACAAAAACTAAGTGAAACGGGGTTAACTGATAGATGGATGTTCTGCCTGTTATGATAATGATAAAAAATAAAGTGGCAAAACCAACGATGACTTTGATCGTCAGTAAACCAATATTAACTTCTTCCAAAGTTTTTTCCTCCAATTTAAATTTTACTTAGTTGTAAGATCTTGAGGTTTAGATAAAAAGGCTAGTTTTAGTATTAAAGCTCGAGTTACAATTCCAACAATGATGTAATATATGAATGAATATCTGTATCTCCACTCTAAATAATTAACAAGTTTGACCCACTCGCAAAATGGTTCACCTATAAAGGCATATGTTAGTGCCATAATGATCTGGGCTAAAATAAAAGATTTCCATGTTCTAAAATATTGATATAACAACATGTAAGCTACAGGTACCATTGAAAAATCAAAAGGAAAAGCCCTAGGAATAATAGGTAGGAATGCAATGGGGTAATCCCAAAGACTATATTGTGCACCAACTACATCTAGTAAGGTTGTTGTCAAAATAATTACGGTACCAAATAACAAAATTTCTAAAATAATGTCTCGGTTAACAAGTTTAGCCCATATAACCCAAGGCACAATAAAAAAAACTACTAGAATCCACCATTCCCAAGTTAAAAACTCATTTTTTAGCCAACCATTTAATTCTAAATGATAGAGCTTATATTCTAATAAACGTATTTCCTTAAGATTTTCAAATATATTATTTATTGATATCACCCCTATATTTAAATTAAAAGGTAACAGATATTTTTGAATTCAAACTCTTTGAGCTGCCTTTTTAGTATTACCGTTTTTTAGTAATGAATTTCCATCGTAAATAAGAAATATTTTTTAAAACAAAAATTTATTAAATCAAGATTTAAGATAGAACAATAAAAACAGGATACATCAACTTATAATAATGGAGAAAGCAAGCGAGCACCCTGTTCAACAATGCGCTCGGTCAGGGATCGTTGCAGTAAGTCTTCCATTCTTAATGGTACAGAATCAGTAAGATCCCTCTCGAACTGCTCTGTGAGTTCACTTGCCACATCAGCACTGTACACGACTTGACACACCTCATAATTCAGGCGAAAACTTCTCATATCATAGTTTGCTGCGCCTACTTCTGCAATTTCCTCATCAATGATCATCAGTTTCGCATGTAACATTCCTTTATTGTACTGGTAGATCTGGACCCCAGCTTCTATAAGTTCCCCGTAATAAGTACGACTTGCAAAGCCCACGATTTTTTGATCAATATGGCGAGGAACAAGTAATCTTACGCGTACACCACGAGCCACAGCTGTCTTTAATGCCATGATAATATCTGTTTCTGGTACAAAGTAGGGTGTTGTTATATCAATAGTCTTGGTCGCCTGTGTTATACATATAAAGTAAGCTTGACGAATAACTGGGGTAGGAATTCCAGGGTTTCCTTCCAACGTATGGATGTACGCTTTTTGCAATGTCCCGGTCTTTGGGTATATGTCCATCTCTTTACCATCTATGGTGCTCAACTCTGACCCCAATTCGGCTGACCATCTGGAAAAATCTACTCTTCCGATTGGATTGATTTTCGTTACCTCAGATTTTGTTTTCCGATTTGTTTTCGATTTTATCCGTTCCGGCACAGCAATATTCCAATGAACGTCAAAGACAGTCTGCAAATCGACTGATGCTTCTCCTGTTATTTGTAAATGAGTATCCCGCCAGAAGCCAATGTCAGGATTTAATCCTGTATATTCATATCCTACGTTCATGCCACCAGTAAAAGCTTTCTTTCCGTCGACCGTGACAATCTTACAGTGATCCCGATAATTCCAATTGGATAAAATCCAGGGAAAGCGTAAAGGAAATATTGTCCGGCATTCTATCCCTGCTTCCACCATCTGCAGGATTTTTTGACGCGGAAATTTTTTACTCCCCCAACCATCTCTAATAAAACGAACCCGCACTCCGTTTACTGCTTTTTCGATCAGCAGTTCTGTGATGCGATTACCTATTTGGTCATTCCGATAGATGTAATATTCCAGATCAATGGTTTTTTGGGCTTTTTGTAGAGATTCGATGAGTTGTTCATATTTTACTATTCCATTGTTTAGTACTTGGACTTTGCCGACTTGTAGCCCGCCTAAAGTAAAATACCTTAAAGCATCGGCGATTATCGATGCTGAATCACTATATGTATCAGGTAACTTCTCAGACTCATTATGAGAAGAGGTCAATCTTTTACGATGAATAAGCTTGGGATTTGATATGCTAAGATATAGTAAGAAACCAATGACAGGCAAAACAAGGACGATTACTATCCAATTCAAAGCTTTGGCTGGCCGACGAACTTCCCAAATTGCTATGAATAAGATAAAGACCGTATTTAAAAGGTATAGATAAAAAATCCACTCCATCTAAAATTCCTCCCTAGCTTTTTTCTCTTAGCATGTACAAACTATGTAACCAGTATACGTATGGAATATGAAGGGATTGTCTGTTATATATTATGGACTACCTTTATAAGAACTTTTATAAGATATTAAGAACGAAAAAATAGAGAATTAAGGTTGGGTAAGTTCTGACATCACGAAAGGCGTAATGATCTGGGCACTGTCCTAACTAGAGACTAAATTACCATCTGGTAAGGTATAGTTTTTTATAAATTTGAAAAGCTAAAGTGGTAAATGAAGTAATAAGGAGGAACTGTTCATGCAACAGCAACAACCGAATCAATCTCAAAGTCAGCCGCCGGTCTTTCAAGAGCCACCACAAGTGCTTACAGGAAAAGATTTTAATTACTTAAAGGACATGCTATCGTGGAACCTTTTAGGACTCAAAAAGGCACATTTTGCAGCAGACCAGTGCCAAGATCAACAGGTCGTAGTAGCCCTTGAAAAGGCATGCATGATGCACGAAAGACATTATCAGCGTATTTTGCAGCATTTGGAGCAAAATGTGAACCAAATGAAGAATCAATAAGGGGGACATACAAAATGAATAACAATCAAAACAAGATTCAAAATCCAGAAACACCTATACCAAAAACACCTGAGATGAATGAACGTGACTTCCTAAACGATATGCTTTCGTATGAAAAGTACATTACGGCATCTTATTCTACGGCAATGAATGAGGCAAGCCACGCTTGGCTATATCAGGACATTCACGCGATTTTTGACGAAACGAAGAATTTGCAGCGTGAACTGTATAATCTGATGTTTCAAAAGGGATGGTATTCGCTTGAAGCGGAACAGCCACAAAAACTTCAACAGGCGGCACAGCAGTTTACAGGGTACATGTCCCAGTTTCCGCATAATCCTCCAATACAATAAGATCGCAAAAAGCTATGGTAACCAGTCCATAGCTTTTAAATTTCATATCGCCTTAGTTAAAGAATTCAAAAATTTCAAGGTGTTTTTAACTACAAAAGGTAACTTTTATAAAGGTTCATTGCCTTTTATCCTGACATGGGGTCAATAGGGGGAGTATTTCAGATTATTCATTTAGGGCTGCTTCCAGTGCATTCTTTACATCAATTAAGCCATTGCCGAAATCGCTATCATTTCCAGGGATTCCTAAATCATATGCAGAATTCTTAATAATGTCTATTACTTCTCTGTTAGTTAAATTAGGGTTTGCAGAAAGCAAAAGGCCAGCAAGTCCTGCCACGCTGCAGAAATCAAGACTACATTTTTATTGTTGCATAATTGATTTTGGAATGAAAAGCAATCGTAGAATTCAGATCTTTAATAATTTTACCATTTATCTCACTTGTCATCCGTTCTAAATCTTGCGTTGTTGGGTGAACCTTGAATTTGACGGTTACTTCTTTCTTAATATAATGACTCTCAGTTTTTTCATTGTGTTTAATAAGAAAAACGGAAGGATAATTTCTTAAGTGATTCTTTATGGTTTCATCCATGGCATGCTATTTATTTGAAGAACATTTTTTTCGCTTTCAACATTTTGGACTCTGGTTATAGGGGTATTAAATCGGTTTTTGACATAGTTTTTTATTAGTTTAGTCCCAGGAATTTTTACAATGGGAATAGGTGGAAAAGTAAAAAAAGAGGTTTCGTATTACATTATTAAAAGTAAAAAGTTAATGATAAATAAGTAAGCAAAAAGTCATTAAGTTTACTATTTCTTATTTTCTTTATTTCTTTTTCTTCAAACTAGGATATGTAGGCAATGTCTCTATTCCTAGGAAAAGTGAGGAACATAAGATAAAACTGAATATACTCAAAAGAAAGGGAGTTAAAAAATGCATCAATATCATAATCACATGTCTAATTATCACCCTCAATATTCCACCCAGTCTCAGCAATTATCCTGAGTCTGAAATTTGGGCAGAGCAACAAATCAAACAACCTTTATATCCTCATTTGAATCAAGTATTAAATATTATTGCCCCTTTTATAAAATATGGATTAGAAGAAGCAAAAGATACTTCATATGTCCATGCATTGCAGGAAGTTGCTGCAATAACCTATTTAATTGGCACAGACCGCTTATTTAACGGTCGAATCTTGGGAAATTAATGAAATGTTTTAAAAATGGTTGATATGATCCATTCTTATAAAGGAAAAACTAGTAGAGTTGAAATGTTTAAATGTATTTTTGTACTATTGTTCAAAAACAACAATTGAGTTATCATAACAGTTAAATTTGGAGCAATAAGGCACACCGTCAAAATCAAACGGTGTGCCTTATTGCTGTCTATTAATATTTATTCATCTATATTATCTGGATCGTTTATATCTTTAGGATCTTCAATGGGTTCTTCTGCATCAGGGACTAAATCAGCTTCATCATCTTTATTTTCATCTATATTATTTGGGTCATTTGCATCTTCAGGATCTTCAATTGGTTCTTCTGTATCAGGATCTACATCCACTTCAGGTGGTGGTGGATCATTATCCTCTTCTACATTATTACACCCCAATAACATGATAGTAGATAGAAAAACTGCTGTTAATAGTCTTAACCACTTTAGATTCATTTTCATCGTCCTTTCTATTGGTTTTTTACTTTTAATATTATCTTCTTCTTCCACTTTTTTATACGAACATTTTAACTTAACAACAATATTAAGGTCCTTAATCACCAAAAAGTAGGGGCCTATTTGTATCATTTTCAAAATTTCCCTTTTAAAAAAGAATTAGAGGATTTATTGATAAACGGGAAGGTGTCAGGAATTGGAGATAAAAAATGTAGTACAGAAAAGTTTTATGACAATCTTACAGTCAAAGTTCAAATAAGAGTTAGCACGACAATTGGATTTATTAGAAAAATATAATTATAATGAAATTTTGACAGAGAAGATGACAGGAACAAAATCAAACCGACAATTACAGCAATCATTGTTATTGGTCTGGTTCATGTCAGACGTTGGAAGGTAATCCAGGTCTTCCTACGCCAATCGTTCGAACGACCTACTTCATTTGCCTAAGTCAAGCGAACCAGACCGTTGATATAACCACCCCGTTCTTTATTCCAGATGAAGACATCCTGATGGCGATAAAGACAACCGTGGCAAGAGGTGTACGCATAAGGTTACTCGTCCCCCGACATGTAGCAAATAAAATCGTCGACTCTGCCAAACGAACTTATTATGGAGAATTGATAGAGGCAGGTCTTCAAATTTACGAATACGATAAAGGCATGCTCCATGCGAAACAAATGGCATAGATGATGAGATCGCAGTTGCTGGTGCTGCAAACTGGGATATGAGAAGCTTCCGGCTGAATTATGAGACGTGTGAAGTCATTTACAGTGATGATGTTGTTAAAGAACTTACTAGTCAATTCGAGCGTGATCTTAGTGATTCATTGCCGGTGAAGGTCGACGATCTGGTGCAGCGCTCCATAACTCAGCGCATGATTGAACAAAGTGCACGTGTGTTTTCTCCTTTATTATAAGTTAAATGTATAAAACGGAATAACAAAAAGGCTGCTTAAAGAGTATGAATTCAAAAATAGCTGTTCCTTTTAATTTAAATATAGGGGTGATATCAATAAATAATATATTTGAAAATCTTAAGGAAATACGTTTATTAGAAGATAAGCTCTATACATCATTGTTGGAATTGTAACTCGAGCTTTAATACTAAAACTAGCCTATTATCTCAAGCTCAAGATCTTACAACTAAGTAAAATTTAAATTGGAGGAAAAAACTTTGGAAGAAGTTAATATTGGTTTACTGACGATCAAAGCCATCGTTGGTTTTGCCACTTTATTTTTTATCATTATCGTAACAGGCAGAACATCCATCTATCAGTTAACCCCGTTTCACTTAGTTTTTGTGTTAGTACTTGGAGATTTTTTAGGAAATACCATTTATGAAGATAAGGTAGGGATTTTTCATTTTTTATATGCCATCGGATTGTGGACGCTTCTTATGTTGGGAATAGAGTTTTTGACTCTAAAAAATAAATCGACACGTTCTCTCTTATTAGGCGATCCTAACATCATCATTCGGGATGGAGTCATGGATCGAAAGTTACTTAAGAAAAACAAATTGGATGTAAATCAAGTATTGAGTATACTCCGTCAAAATAATGTTTTTTCAGTTCGCGAAGTCAAATACGGTATATTGGAAGCTAATGGACAAATAAGTATATTATTACAATCCAAGTATCAAAAACCAGATAAGCAAGATCCCTTCCAGAAAGTCCAGTAGACCTCCCAACATCGTTAATTATAGATGGGGAAATTTTATGGGATAATTTACATGAACTCGGATTTGATCAACAGTGGTTAGATAACCAATTAACTACCAATGGATATGATAATGTAAAGCGTATACTCTACGCAGATTGGCGAGAGAGCGAAGGGATACATATAAGTCCCAAATAATTCTTGGTGAATATTATGTGGATATAAAAGAGATTCACTGTTTAAAACAAAATTGAACGTTTCCCATAGAATGGGTGTTAAGAATTTGTCTGATAGAGTGTTTGTTACTCTTGGGTCTTCCATAATCGGACGCTTTAATGTAACAACGAAAAAAGCCTAATTTCTCAATTTTTATGCTGAGAAATTAGGCTTTTTAATATTAGAATTTCCATAACGTCGCAAATCCGCATTTTCCTGACACTCCCCCATTCCCATCAAGCTAACATTAATGAATGGGTAGAATAGAGCCGTTTTTGCAAAGCAATGTCTTTGCTATTGAAAAAAGGCAAGGCACAATAATTGAAAAGGAAACGGCCCAGATAAATAGCCCTCATCTGGGCGGGTAGTTAATCGCGTTAGCGATTTTGTTCTTACTAGCCTATTTATTGTTTTCTTTTACTTCCTCTATATACACCAGTATGATAGGGAGAAACACAAGACAGGTCAAGCAAGCGTATAGAAAGAGCTTTGCAGCCAGTTCAACTAGAAAGAAAGTAGACAGGAAAAATAATACTAAAATAATCAAGGGGCTCAAGTATGCCACTAACATATATTCTTTTCTCCTCCATTTTTATTTATAAAACTCTAAAACTATCTTGCCCTATAAGGGTATAACTTATAATTCATGTGGCAAGAATGAAGACAGAAAACAGTCCTCTACAAGGAGATTTCATATGGGAAAATGGGAAAGAAGGGGAAGAAACCAACAACTTAATAAAGCAGGCACAATACAAACCCTTTATAAAAAATTGAAAGAATCAAAGGACTTTTTGGTCTATCATCATACAGGGCCAACCCCTTGTGTCATTTCTTATCTCAAAACTATGGCTGATCCCAAAATATTAAATGAATCTATTTTACCAGGCTTAAAAAACGCTGATTTACACTCTCTGGAGAAAATAAAAGAAGCCATTACTGTTGAAAACATTTCTATTACAGACCAAGCAGAGAAAATAAAAGAGAAAGTTTTACAAGGTTATGTCGTTATACAGATGACAGAGAATGACAATCAGGTACTTCTTATACCAGCAAGTACAAAGGTAGGTCGAAAGGTAAGCATTCCTGAAATAGAATTCAGTGTCGTCGGACCGAAAGAGGCATTTGTCGAGTCCTTGGATAAGAACATGAATTTAATACGTAAGCGTGTTCCATTACCTGAGCTTACAGTAAAAGAATTATCCATAGGTAAACTGACAAACACCCGTGTTGCAGTGGTTTATATAGACGGGATAGCTAATGAGATAAATATAAATACAGTGATGCAGCGCTTGAAAGAAATTGATTATGATCAAATGATTGATAGCTCTTATATCGCGCAAATGATTGCAGACAACTCCAATTCTCCATTTCCTCAATTATTAGATACAGAACGGCCAGACAGAATGACAGAGGCTCTCGTGGAAGGGAAAATAGCCATACTTGTGGACGGTTCTCCTCATGCACTAACATGCCCAACGACTATTGTTGAATTTTTCTCTGCTTCAGATGACTACTTTATGCCGTGGCATTTGGCTACAGTTTTTCGGTTAATCCGATTGTTCGCTGTATTGTTTTCTGTTTTAAGTACATCACTTTATGTAGCTATACTCACACATCACCATGAGATGATTCCAGAAGAATTATTAGCTACCATCATATCTTCAAGGGCTGATATTCCATTCCCACCAATACTCGAAGTGATTATTTTAGAGCTCACCATCGAGTTACTTAGAGAAGCCGGGGCACGACTGCCTACAAAAATCGGCCAAACAATTGGTATCGTCGGTGGTATCGTTATTGGAACCGCCGCCGTAGACGCAGGGCTTACGAGTAATGTATTGTTAATCATCGTAGCATTAAGCGCTTTGGCGTCATTTACTACACCGGTCTATCAAATCAGTAACACGATACGCCTGGTTCGATTCCCATTCATTATTGGGGCGCAATTATGGGGATTGATTGGTGTTTCCATGGTGATGGCACTCTTTATCGGTCATTTAATAAAGCTACAATCGATAGGTACACCATTTTTTGCACCGATTTATCCATTAAGATTCACAGATTTGAAGGATGCATTCATTCGTTTGCCATTCAATAAACAAACACAACGGCCTATACAGACACGACCATTAAAATCAGAGCGGTTACAACCGTCTGATGCCAATAAGAAGAGGGATATCGATGAATAAAAAGAGGCAATCCAAGATCGATCTTCATGTTCCTGAAAACCTATTGGTTACCCCGTTTTTTGTTTTCTTCCTGATTCATGCTATGCAACTCGGGGTAGGAATACTTAGTTTTGAAACGTATATTGCCAGAGACGCTGGTTATGATGCCTGGATCAGTCTTTTGATTGCAGGGGCAGCTATTCATCTGCTGCTTTGGATAGTTTATAACATTCTTCAGAACAGCAAAGGTGATATCGTATCTATACATGAAGAGACGTTTGGCAAATATATCGGTGGATTTTTAAGCATTATTTTCAGTTTATATGTACTGCTATTGACATTAACGGTGCTTAGAACCTTTATTGAGGTCATCCAAACATGGGTTTTTCCTCAATTAAACGTATGGTTTTTCACATTGGCTCTCCTGTTGTTGATCTATTATTTGGTAGCTGGAGGCTTCCGTTTGATCACCGGTCTATGTCTGATCAGTGTCCTGTTGGCACTGCCCCTTCTATGGCTCAAATTTTTTCCTATTCAAGCTGGAGATATCAATAATGTATTTCCAATTATCGACCATACCTTAGTCGAGCTGCTTAGTTCAGCTAAAACGAGCATTTTAGGCTTTCTGGGGTTTGAGTTATTATTGGTCTTTTATCCTTTTATCAAAAACCCCGAGCAGTCAAAGAAATGGGCGCACTATGGCGTTTTTTTTACCACTATCATCTATGTGATCAGTGCTATCATAGCTTTCATTTATTTCAGTGAAAAACAATTGGATCAAGTGAATTGGGCAACAATATCGCTTTGGAAAATTGTAGAATTTCCTTTTGTTGAACGTTTTGAGTTCATCGGTATAGCCCTTTGGCTGTTTGTAGTCATACCAAACATATGTCTCGCCTTGTGGGCGGCAAGCCGTATCCCAAAAAGAATGTTTAATATAAGGCAAACCTATATGGTGGGGATTTATTGTCTCATTCTTTATGTGGCTACAATCATGTTGGACGAGCGCCAACAAATCAAGGAACTGAATGACATTGCAAATATGATAGGATTTTATGTCTTAATGTATATTCCTGTCCTCTTTCTTTTTAAAAAGGCAAGAGATAAAGTGAGGGATACAAATTGAAAAATAATATTAGTGTAATGGTGATAATTGGCATCATGTTCCTCACTGGTTGTGCCGAAACATATAGTGTAGAAGATCGGGCTATCATACGGGTCGCAGGGTATGATTTTGTGGACGAAGATCGGTTGAAAGCTACAGTAGCTGTTCCACAATACGGAAGGGGTGAATCTAGTGGAACACCTACTGAAAAATTTCAGTCTGCTGTTGATCACTCTGTGAAAGAGGCCCATGAAAATATTCAAAGAAAGTTATCTAAACCGATATCTATTGGTAAGTTAGAGCTTTCTTTATTCAATGAAGAGCTTGCTAAGAATGGGCTGAAAAATATGATCGATTTCTTAGGGAGGGACCCTATAATCGGCCGAAATATTTTACTCAGTGTCGTAAAAGGTGAGACACAAGGACTTATTGAGGCTAAGTACAGTGAAAGTGAAACAACCTCTAAATATATAACCGGCTTGATTAAACAAAATATAAATCAAAGTAACTTTCCTGAAACAAATTTGCATAAGTTTTTATATGCTTATTATGCTGACGGCATGGATCCCTTTCTCCCGCTCATTAAAAGAACAGACAGTCAAGTTGAAATAGATGGAATCGCTTTTTTCGATGGGGCAAAGATGGTCCACAGTTTACCTTATTCGGAAGCATTCAATTTTAAAATTATGAAACAAGATTTTAATAGAGGAACAAAAGGAATCAAATACAAGGAAGAACATATAGTTTTGGAGAACATCGGTTCCAGAGTGACTTATCATGTCATAGATGGGATAGAACATCCTAAGTTCCTGCTGGATATTAAAATTAAAGGATTTATAAATGAAGTGCAAAACATCAATTTAATGCTGAATGGACCCGTAATTAAAAGTATGGAAAAGGATTTTGAGAAATCGTTACAAGCTCAATGTATCGAAATGATCGAGCGGTTCCAGGAATTAAAAATCGACCCCCTGGGTTTGGGTAATGATCTGAAGAATCGCAGGGAACATTTTGATTTGAAAAAATGGGAAGATGTTTATCCTACCGTTCCCGTAGACGTGAAAATTGACGTAGAAATAATTGAAACAGGAATTACTTCCTAAATGACGTCCTGGGAATAAATTTTTCTGGGACGCTTTTTTTGTGTACTTTACTTATTCATTTCTGGCTTTTTTTATCCTGGTTAGTATTTCTTTTTTCTAAGGGATAACCTCTCTTTATTCTCAGTATAGTGACGTTTATGATATTCTGCAGCTTTTTCTTTGTGTTCCAAGTAATAGCGACTGTTACATTGATTCAACTATTCTCTATTATCTTGAAAATACTTTTTATTTATTTCATTCCTACACCATCGGCACTTACCGTGTTTTCCTGCAAGACCTTCTTTAAAGTTATGAAAGTCACGGCAACGTTTGCTGATAATCTCTCCATTAGATGACTGAATAAATTCTGTATTTCTATAAGAACTTTCATAACCAGACATGAAACACGCACCCTCTCAGACAAATTTTAAGCGTTGTATTATAAACATTTAGTTTTGACACCGCCTAAATGACTAAAACGGGCTTATAAGCTTTATTCAGTAACCTTTCTTACAGGTCCGACCATTTCCATATTCACCTTCAAATCTAACCCAAAACTAAAATTCCTCTTCTCTCCATAGCCTCAACTTTTTTATTTCATTTCGATCTATACCGATAATCTCCTGTGGTTTAATTACAATATTTCATAAACTTGTATACTTGGATAAACATAATAACTTAATAAACACTGGCACATGTTCCAGCTGCTGGTTCATAATAACAATGATTTTTATATTGACCAGCAAAAGGCTGACCGTACCATGTTGGAGGACATGGACCGTCTGGATTGAAATACCAAAGAGAATATTTCGCCGGGTGCTGCCTCCAAAATTCCAAATTCTTTTTTGCTAATCTTTTTTCAACTGATCTCGCTCTTTGATAGAATACATTTCCTTTTTGGACAGCTTCAAAAGAATAATTTCCTCCTTGTACTTGAAAAATAACTTGGCGAATTGTTCTTACATCTCTAAAATCTAAACAATCCGCTACGCCACGATTAACAATTACATTTCCGACATACAACATTCCTTGTTTCCCTTCTCCTACGGCTTCCGCTCTCATCATTCTTGCCATTAAGGCAACGTCGGTACTTGTGTATTTTATTCTCGTCATTTTTTCACCTCCGAAATATTGTATGAAAAAACCCCTCTTATTATCCGGAAGATTTGATATCAAGATATAGGCCTTAATTAATGACAATAAATACTGAACTGAGTCCTGGAGTCATCATTAAAAACGCCCGACACATCTTCGAGCCGGAATAATTCTTTTTCGTCTGTAATCGCGGAGTCAACGATCGTTTCGTTAGAATTGATTAATTCCACTACCACTCCGATAATAGGAAAAGTGGTTTCAGTATCCATAATCTGGCCAATCACCCTTCTGATTACAGCCACTATATAGAACTGGTTATTTTTATTTCATTAACATATTTACCGTTAATAATATTTGCTGAGAGTGCCGGTATATTGTTGGAAACAAGGTTTGCAATTTTTCAGAGTTTATATAGTTCGTCATTGCATCTGGTCTTTTAATTATTTCTGGATTCAATAATTTTATCGCATATTTACCTTTTGTTGTTTTTATTAGATACATTTTGTGTAAGAGTCCCCCTGTAATTGGTTCAGGAGGACCGACTGTTTCTCCAAGTCAGCATTAAAATATAGCCGTTTAAATTGAAGGTCGCTTTGACTATAACTTATCTTTTAATCCACCTTCTGACTGTCTAAAAATTATTTCTATTGTAATACCTATAGGAGCAGGGACTCCCCGTTATTGTAGAAAAGCCCCCGTTTTTATAAGACTTGAATTCAAGATAATTTATAGGACAGTATGCTTTTTTGGGGTACTACCAACAAAAAGCTAAAAACATACGTTAAAAGTTTGTTCAGAAAATTAGGAGTTGCTGAACACCCGTATAGATAGAGGATTTGTTGGAGATTACTCCTTTTTAAAATGTTCAATAACTATCACAATACTAAGTTTCTGAAAGTATTTTAATTTCTTAAAGTATGAAAAACATAAATTTCCTTGTTAAATTTTGCTTAGCGTATGTTTTACGCGAAATGTTGGTGAGACCCCATATAGGAAAAGCTATTTTATTATATATTATAACCATTATCATTATCCGAGTTATGGGAAAATCAGCCTTTGCTCAATTAACGGCTCACGATTTAGCGGGGATGTTTTTTGTTGTTACACTTGCTGTCAGCTCGCTGGTCGCAAAGAATATTACCCATACAATTACAACAATCATTGTTATTGGTCTGGTTCATATTACCTTTTCCAAACTTACACTTGTCAACCGGTTAAATAAGCTTTTCATTGGAAACCAACAATTGTAATCAAACATGGAAAACTTATTAGAGACAACTTAAAGCGATCTCATATCACATTAGCTGGATTGTTATCATATATCCGGGAAAAAGGATACTCGGATGTAACGCATATTGACTATGCCATTATAGAACCAAGCGGCGAGATTAGTGTACTTCCGAAACAGGAAGCCGCCCCTGTTACCCCTAAGCAATTAAAAATAGATACAGCAGACCAAGGACTTCCAATAACAGTTATTCTCGAGGGAAAAATTCAGCATGACAATTTGAAAATTATTAACAAAGACGAAAAGTGGTTAAAAAAAGAGCTGACACAAGCCGGATATTCCGATCAAAGCAATATTTTTTATGTAGCCATTCGTGAGCATGACTATTTATTAACAACCGATACGGGAGAAGGAGGCTTCAAAAACAGCTGAAAAACGGCTTTTTTTCTTTATCTGAAATCCCAAAGCCTGCAATATGTAAAATATTAGAATACATAAAAAGAATACTTTATCTTCAACCTATACTTGTAATTCAATCTCATCAAGGAGGATTTCAATATGACAGTAGGAAGTCAAGTAAAACAAACATTAGCTGGCTTAAAAAGCGCCCAAGCAAGCTTAGAAACCTTCGCACTTGGAACCGAGAATAAAGAAGCAAAACAACTTTATCAAAACGCTGCTCAACAGACACAAATGATTGTCGACAGTCTTACACCTCGGCTCCATGATATAGAGCAGGAAGAACCTCAGTATAAACAACAATAAAATATATATGGGGAAGGAGAATAGCCCCTTCCCCGCCTATTTCCCTAGTTTATGATTGCTTTTCCTGATGTGCTCATTCAAAATTAATAATTTATATAAAGAGCTTAAGTTAAGTTAGGTGAATAAGATGAAATTAAGGAAATTACTAGTTAGTACGCTTGTAGTAACTCTATCTACTGGTTTACTGTTTGGTTGTGGCACCACAGGTGATGAACAAGAGCCAGATCCATCCGAAGAACCTTCCGAATAGCAGAATCATGGAGAAAATGAGATGGGGGAAGGACAAAACAGAAATAATTAAAAAAATAAAGTCATGATGTAGGTTTAAAATAAAGTTTGATCATAAATTCCTCGCAAACGCACATTTTTATGTGTGAATGGAAAAATTGCTATGGAGTATTGCATTACCTGGTTTTGCCCAATTATTAAATGGAAAATAGCAAATGATTTAGGCACATTAAAAATAATAATAAGTCAATTTATATAAAATAGGGACTTTAATGAAAATTGAATACGTAATTTACTGCTCGTTCCCCCAAAAAGGATACAGATAACAGTAAAAATGATTGTTTTTGCCAAAAAGGGTATAGCTCCCCCTTCCCCCCACGCACATTTTTATACTTTTATTCCCATTTCCAATGCTCCTGTACAGTTTTGAGGATTTATCTCCACAAACCACTTTCCGGTGCCTTTTGCCCGATCTATCATTTTCTCGTCCTCTTCCATAACCTTCTTTTCTACTTTTTTACCTGTTTCATAGATTTCTTCCACCAGTGTCACGCAGTGATTGTTTCCCTTCCAGGTCATGCCTTGGGCAAATCCCAAAACAGCTTCCTGCGAATCAAGAATGTCACCGTTCCAATGCTGCTCCAACACTCCCCAAGCTCGTTCTACCGGATTGTATTTGCTATGATAAGGTGGATAATAAGCCAGTATGACTTACAGCGTACCTCGCCGCAAATTCGATGATCCTTTTCATGAATTGCGTTCTGCGACTACTATTTTCAGGCCCGTTTGTCCGCATTATCAGTGTATCTATATCGTTTTGAAAGTTTTGCTTGAGCCAATATTGCTCGATGGCATCAATCATAAAATCGGCTGTCACCTTTGTTTCTGTAAATACCAGCTCAAGATGATCAATGTCCTAAATGCCAAATGGGGTCAAAAACTCAGTACCGAAATCATGATCAGCTGCTTGAGTATTAACCCTACTTTTGCCGCCTCGGGAAAAGGGGCCAATTTTCACCCTGTCCTTGGTATGAATAGACAGTCGCACAACATTGCTTTTATCGTGGTATTCAGTATGCACCTTTTTGAGATTTTCAAAGATGTCATCCGTTTCTTCTATCTTCTTTAGTGGTTGCGTTTTATTTACCTTTTTGAGTTGATAACCAAGCTGATTAACTTTGGTGTTTACAATGGATTGACCACCATTTCCAAGATCTTCCGCTGTCTTGGCTAGTGCAATGCGTTTATCTGAGCCTGTTAACTTGTGGACGCTCTCGATTAAAATATCTTTGTATTTACTAAAGAAGTTCTGTATCATAGTATCGGTATCCTTTGTTATGTTTTTTTGTTTTTGTCGTTACTAACAATTAAAACATATTTCAAAGGATACTTTTGTATTTTTTACCAAAATTGACTAGTTATTTATTTGAATGTGCCTAATATCATTATAAGATACCAATAGATTTAGGATTCTTTTCTTAAAGTTCAGAAGTGAAGAATAAACTCACGTTCAGCCTTCACTTTAGTAGTTGATTTTCGATTATCTGTCACTTGGGTCATATTCATCGTACGTAACCCTTGTAACAGTAGTAGATTCACCTTTTTCAATTTCAAACTTGGTTGCCCTTTCTCCATAAGAATCTTCAGGATCCATTCCTGGAGCAACAACCGTATTGTCTGTTCGTATCTTTCTTTTCTTTTTATCCATATAGTACCTCCAGTCCTGTTATTTATAATGTCTGTAGTTTAACTTGATTTTACTATAATAATGCGAGTAGTCTTTATTATATTTTTAGTAACTTTATTTTTTAGTAATTTTTTATCTGGACCAAAGGTTTAATGGTACGTATACTTCATCACCGTGTATTTGCCTATGTATAATAGGTCTGGAAAAGCCTTTATCCATTTTTTCAATCTCAGCTATTGGTCGTTTAATTCTTACATCCACCCCTAAAATGCTTTCAACGGGGTTTTTTAAACTAATCATACAATCTTCCTCTCTCTCAGATATGCTTACATTATGTTCTAACTCATAGATTACTATGTGTTTTTTTATGCTCCTTTTTTTTCCAAATATGGCTAAATTACTGAAGCTCGGAAACAGCAGTAAGCTATTATAAATGTAAGTCGCTATTTTCGACTGTTGACTTTATAGTTTCATTGCGAAACATATACGATTGTATGATTCCGTTGAAATCAAGGGGTTAATTGGCATTACAACCATAAAGGCTGTAATAAATTGGGTTTTGAAGTGTTCCACATCCATCCATAATTGGTATTACAGGTTATTTAAACAAGTAGCTCTTATGCCCATTTACCTTCTATCCTTAATTAAACCATCAAATAAAAAATCCCTTCTCATGGTGAGGAGGGATTTGACTAGGAAATCAACCAATTAAAAAGCAGATGGAGGTTGAAGTGTAATTTTCCCTAAAATATTCTGATTCCCCTTTGTTGCTGTATATCATTCGTTTCATCCTGCAAATTGTTTGTCATATTCTGTAATGGCTTCGTCATTTGCTGAACTGTTGGATTATTCATTGCATTAGAAATGCTTTGAGGTAGACGCTGGAATGTTCCGTTTTGTACTCCCCTTGTAATTCCATAAATAGCAGCACCAGCTGCACTCATGGTGATTAAAGAAGTCATAATACCTCGACCGTTATTATTCATAATAAATTATCACTCCTTTCAATTTGTTGTAAGAATTATTAGCCCCTAAAGAATTTTTTAGAAGTATTGATAGTTTTTATTAATCCACTAAAAATATACTGGTAACTATTTTTCGGTTTTTCCCACAGTTAGTTAGGATAATTGGATATATAAATAAATAATAAGATAAAATTATGAGTAATTATTTCATATACGTTGGACAAAAGGTTAGGCATTCCACAATTTGGAAAGAATTGGTAATAAATAAAAGGTATATTTAAATCCAATATTAAATACTAACTTAGTGCACAATCTAAGAGGAGGGATTTTATGACTGTAGCAACTCAGGTTCAACAAACAATCGCAGGACTAAAGGGTGCCCAAGCTAGTTTTGAACAATTTGCACTTGAAACAGAAAACAAACAAGCTAAACAAATGTACCAAAATGCAGCCCAACAAACCATGTCCATATTACAGACTGTCGAGCCTAGAATGCAACAAATAGAACAAGAAGAACCACAATATAAGCAGTAGTTGACAAGAGGTTGGTTTTTCCAACCTCTTACATACCTTTAAAAAATAGAAATGAGTGAGAACTATGTACGGGTATAAACTTATTATGACATTTTCCGTATTTCTTTTCTTAATAGGTTGCGCTAATGATTTAACAGGGGAACCATCAAGAAATCAGGAAAATTCCATTGAATTGACAAAGATTTCTTCAAATAACTCAATTGATCAATCCGCTTCTAATCAAGCTAAAGAAATTTTAAGTAATCATGAAGAAATAACAGCTATTAATGCTGTCAATACACTAGAAACACTTGTAATTGCGATTGATATTGAGCATAGTAAACGATTTAGATTGGCAGATATTAGAAAAGAACTTACAAAAGAAATGAAGGAGCAATTTAAAGATATAAAAGTTGAATTTTCAACGGATAAGAAAATATTACTGGAGCTTGAGAAACTGGAAGAAAAAATACAGTCCGGTTCCATCAAAAAGAAAAAATTAGAAAAGGAAATTAAACGAATTACCAAATTAGTTAAAGAAAAAACTTAACGAAATGAGTGAGAATTTAAATGGCGGATAAGAAAAAGAAAAACCTACCACCTGATGCACAAGAATATCAAGCATTTCAATCACAAAGAGAAGTAAAAAGTCCGATTCTAAAAAACTGCCTCAAAGCTTTTTTAATAGGTGGACTTATCTGCCTAATCGGTCAAATTGTTACCACTATTTATATCTATAATTTTAATTTTACGGAGCAAACTGCTGGAAATCCTACCGTAGCAACATTAATTTTTATAACTATGCTGTTAACCGGATTTGGTGTTTATGACCGAATTGGACAATTTGCAGGGGCTGGTTCTGCTGTTCCTGTTACAGGTTTCGGAAATGCTGTCATTTCAGCTGCAATCGAGCATCGAACGGAAGGTTTCATTCTAGGTGTTGGTACGAATATGCTCACGTTAGCTGGACCTGTAATTGTTTATGGGGTATTCTCTTCATTTATCGTTGCATTTATAAAAACAATCTTAATTCAATGGGGTGGCTTATAATGCTAGTTGGACACCAAACATGGGCTTTCGAAAACACACCAGTCATATTGACGACCGGTACAGTTGGTGGTCCTTTTGAAGCACAGGGTAAAATATCAAATGATTTTGATATTTTACATGATGATATGTGGTTAAAACAAGCTTCTTTTGAAAAAGCACAACAAATGATGATGGAAGAAGCCTGTCAACTCGCGATCAAAAAAAGCAGCATAGAAAAAGAACAAGTACAATTTTTTATAAGTGGGGATTTAATCAATCAAATCACACCAACAAGCTTTGCGGCAAAAACAATGGGTCTTCCCTACCTTGGTTTATTCAGCGCTTGTTCAACTTCCATGGAAAGCTTAGCATTATCTGCTTCGATTATAAATGGGGACGGTGCAAATTATATATTAAGTGGTACATCTAGCCATAATGCCGCCGCAGAAAAACAATTTCGTTATCCAACAGAATATGGTGGTCAAAAACCTCCTACTGCCCAATGGACGGTTACCGGTGCTGGATGTGCTTTAATTGCAAAAGAAGGCAACGGACCAATCGTCACTTCCGCTACAATTGGTAAGATTGTAGACATGGGGCTAACTGATCCTTTTAATATGGGGGGTGCGATGGCTGCTGCAGCAGTAGACACCATTGAAACCCACCTTAAAGAAAGAGATTTAGAACCTTCCTATTATGATCTTATCATAACTGGAGATTTAGGACATATAGGTAGGGAAGTTTCATTGGATTTATTTAAAAAACATAATGTGAAGATTACGGAAGATAACTATGTTGATTGCGGATTAACTATCTACAGAGGAGGACAACCAGTTCTAGCCGGAGCAAGCGGGCCTGCTTGTTCTGCAATCGTCACCTATGGTCATTTTTTGAACTTAATAAAACAAGGGAAGCTTAATCGCATCCTTGTAGTTGCAACAGGTTCCCTACATTCGCCAATGAGTGTACAACAAAAAGATCCTATTCCATGTATTGCACATGCAGTCTCCATAGAATCGGGAAGTGATCAACCATGATATTCTTCTGGGCATTTATTATCGGTGGACTTATTTGTGTTATCGGACAAATTATGTTTGATGTCTTCAAACTTACTCCTGCACACACACTTTCTATATTGGTTATATCGGGAGCAATCTTGGATGGATTTGGTTTATATGAACCATTAATTGATTTTGCAGGAGCTGGTGCTACGGTTCCAATAACAAGCTTTGGTAATTCCTTGGTCCACGGGGCAATGGCTGAGGCTAAAAAGCATGGACTCATTGGTGTTGTAACAGGTATGTTTGAAGTTACCAGTTCAGGAATTTCTGCAGCTATTATTTTTGGGGTAATTGGCGCACTCATTTTTAAACCCAAAGGATAAGGAGATAAATTATATGACAGTAGGAGCACAAGTAAAAGGATGCTTTTCCTCTATTAAAAATATAGAAGCAAGTCTTCAAACACTAGCAAATAAAACAACTGCTAAGGAATCAAGAGAAGCAATTGAACAGGTACAACAACTTATTTCAGAAGTTAAAGATGATTTACAAAACCAGGTTATACAACTTTCAATAGAAGAACCACAGTACAAATAAAGTACTCATGGAAGGAACTGATACGAATGCCGGAATGGGTTAATATTATTATAAGATCATTAGCGTTAATAGCTATTTTGTTTTTCATGATTAAGTGGCTTGGAACAAAACAATTATCACAATTAAATATTTTTGATGCTATTTCTGGTGTCGTATTAGGTGGGATTGTAACAATTCATACGGTAGATCCAACGAGTAACTTTGCCTATGCATTAATTGCCATGTTTATTTGGTTTATCGTACCTTATGGAGTCGAATTTATTTCATTAAAAAGTAAATCCTTTCGAAATTTCGCACAGGGGAAGAGTACGGTTTTTATTCAGGATGGGAAAATCATGGAGGATAATTTAAAAAAGAAAGGTTATTCCACGGATGATTTGCTTGAAAAACTTCGAGATAATAATGTTTTTCTAGCATCGGATGTGGAATTTGCAGTATTGGAACCATCCGGAACTTTAAGTATACTACCAAAGAGAGAAAATCTTCCACTAACTGCAAAGGATCTAGGATTTAAATTAGCACCAAAAAAAGAACCCCAAACCATCATTATGGATGGAAAAGTACTACTGGAGCCTTTGGCAAATCTATCTCTAAACACAAATTGGCTTGAAACAGAACTTACTAAACTGAATGTTAGTATTGAAAATGTCTTTTTAGGTCAAGCAGATAATGATGGTCAGTTAACCGTCGATTTATATGATGACAAAATTGCTGTCCCAGAACCAACAGAAAAACCACTACTCTTCGCTACCATGAAAAAATGTCAGGCCGATCTAGAATTATTTGCTTTAGCAACAGAAAATGAGGAGTCAAAGGCACTATATGAACGAAATAGTAAAAAGGTACAAAAAGCAATTGATACAATTTTTCCTTATTTGAACTAATTTACTATTTCCACAACCTATTTTCATAAGATTTCACAATTAATAGTCGGGTTTTCTTATTTTAATTTTAAGACTTAGTTTATACTCAGGAAAAAATACTTATAGGAGCATAATTTCTTGCAACAACGACAGCATGGTATGGAGATTTAAAAGGTGATGGGGAAATTCTGGGCAGAATCCATTGGGTGGGTGTCGTTCCTGAATATCAAGGGAAGAAGCTCTCGAAGCCTTTACTTAGTGAAGCTTTGAAGGTTTTAGCACAGCATCATGAAAGAGCTTATCTTACATCGTAAAACAACGAGTTATCAGGCTGTTAATATGTATTTGAACTTCGGATTTGAGCCTTTTATTACAGAAGCTAGCTGTCATGAGGCTTGGGATTTGATGGAAAGCGTATTAGAACGGCGGATCGTAACTAAATAAACGGTTTTACTAAGGACAATGGTTTAAAAGATAACCTAACGGAGGCGGAATATGATTAAAGCAGTGATCTTTGATTTCGATGGATTAATATTAGATACAGAGACAGTTTGGTATCATTCATATAAAGAAGTTTTAAATGAGCAATTTCAATTTGATTTAACACTTGAAGTCTTTGCGAAATGTGTCGGTTCAAATGACACAGCGTTATTTACATATTTAGAAAAAGAGATTGGTGATCAACTGGATGCGAATAAGGTTCGTGAATATGCAGGAACATTACATGCACAATTGGTTAAGGAAGCAAAAGCACGAGAAGGTGTGGGATCCTATCTTGCGGATGCGCGTGAGGCAGGACTGACAATTGCTTTAGCAACAAGCTCTACTAAGAAGTGGGTGACTACCCAATTGGCCAATTTAAATTTGATTTCCTATTTTGATTATCTCATTACACAGGATATGGTGGAACATGTGAAGCCAGCGCCGGATCTGTTTCTGAAAACGTTAGAAATACTTGAGGTTAAACCGGATGAGGCAATCGTTTTTGAAGACTCCTTAAACGGTTTAATTGCTGCATTGGAAGCGGAACTACCTACTGTTATTATTCCAAACCCAGTTACAGAATCGCTACCATTCGAAAATTTCCATTTAAAGTTAAACTCAATGGCGGATATGAGCTTACAGGAGATTATAGAGTCCTTAAACAAATAAATGCATTAATCGATAACAAACTTCCTTTGAAGTATGTGAAGGAATAGTGAGCGCTTTACATGGTAATTTATGTTAAAGTTTGAGTTGTTGAACGAGATAAGAGGATCTGATAAAGAAGGAGAGGTCTGTAGTTAAGATGAGTAGAAAAATTTTTGTGGTGATTGGGTTTGCATTGGTTGTATTAGTAGGATATTTGTTTGCAGTAAACGATAGTAACATGACACCAAAAGATGATGGATCAAAAGATATTAAGGACTTGGTGCATGATTACAGCATTGGTAAAGCCGAAGATCAATCTGCTTCCATTACATCACAGGAACTGATTGTGACAGATCGAGATGGAAGTCAGCAAACGTATGATTTACCGGAAGATGAGTTTTTTGTTTCCATCGCTCCTTATATGGAGGAAACCCATCCATGTGCTATTCATAGCTTAACTGGCTGCCAAGGAGAAATGGTAAATGAAGAATTTGATGTATACATTGAAGATCTAGAAGGTAACGTGATAGTAGATGAAAAAATAAAGTCCGAGTCTAATGGATTTATTGACTTATGGCTTCCTCGAGATAAAACGTATCGTATTACAATTGCAAATGATGGGAAAGAAGTGAAGTCAGAGATTTCTTCATTTGAAAATGATAATACGTGTATTACAACGTTACAGTTGGTTTGAAGTATTTGAGATTTTTCTTTTAAATGGAGCAAATTTCGTATACAAACCATTTGTTGCCCCTGATTTTACATTGGAAGAGAATGATGAGTCAGGGGTATTTCCACCTTGATGGCGGGGTTCCCGATGCTAGCATTTTGCGAAGTGCCGTAACCTCAATATTAGTTGCCGACTTGTGAAAATTGCTGTGCTATTTTACCTTATATAAGGTTATGCATGCTTCGTTAGTAGAAAAAGAGTCATTGGAATCTAATCCTAAAGACTCTTTTTTTTGAGGATCACATATTAGTTTTTAAGCGTTTTAAAATTCGATGGTAGTCATCACGATCAATCCCTGGTGCAAATTGTTCTGGAAGTTCTGGTAAATCAGGTACAGCCGCACCTTTAGGCATCCCATCAATTACGTGCAGTGGCTCACCCGTTTCTGGGTTTTCCCCTTTCCATATTTGGTTGATGTCCCGATATTCTGGTTCTCCCCATGTATACAACACATTAAATAATCCTCGATCCATGAACTTCCTTGCGTAGTCAAATTGATTATTATCCAAACTTGGAACAGGTAGCATCTTACCTACTTCTACCCCTGTTGCTACTTCGATTGCTTTCGCATATGCAATGACGTGCGTCCCTCCGCGAACGAGTAGGTAACCAATCATTTCTAAGGCGGTTGGATGGGTTGTCATTTCGTAAACACGCATTTTATGATTTCTAGCACCGATTTCTAATAAATAATTGGCGAGAAGATCTTCAACGAGTGTACCACTGTTATTTACATAAGATCCATTCCACGGTCTACCCATCCCATCTCCTGGATAAGCTGTTTGAGCAGTGGTGGTAAAATGCGTTGAATAACGTGCATCCTTTCCATTTTGCAGTGGGGCGGTGTCAGGGTCGCCAGGTATAGTATTGCCAATAGAAAGTAGATTAATAGCATTAGCTACTAGTTCAACATGACCAAATTCCTCCGCTGTAATACTTGCGATTAAATCATAAAAGGGCTTTAGCTTTTTTTTACCACGGAAATTAAAGGATTGGAACATGTAATTGTTTAAGGTGGACATTTCACCGAATTTGCCTCCCATTAATTCCTGAACAGCTGCTGCAGCATTCATATCGCCATGTTCTGGAATGGGTAGTTCAATGGCGATTTTATTCACACGTTTCATCATGATTTTTACGCCTCCATCCGTAAATAATAACCATTATCATCATATGATGGAGAATGCTTGGCTTATTCACCCTTTAACTGCTGAAACCAAATTATTTGAGCTGTACGAACATAAAATGGTGATCCTCCCATGTGGATGACAATATGATCTGGCATTACCTTTCTTAATACACCTCGTACAGAGCCGTGTGTCGTTTGAACGGCAAGTGACTTATTCTGAAATTCTGTTAAAGCTTGATAAACATACGGATCACTAAGGTTCCATTTTTCATTCATTGTTAACACTCCTTTTTCTCGAAGCCCATAGCATTATATGCAGAGAAGTGAAAATGTGTATGTGTCTAGTTGCAAATTTGGTTTTCTTTTATAAAAAATGTTCCCTTAATTCGAAGTGTAATCGGAAGCAGGGGCTGGGATATAAGTGCTAAATGTCAAAACACAAACTCAGCAGAATATATTTTCGAAGCGGGTTATTTTCGACAAACATGTTCGGATTTTATGTGATAAAAACACTTTTGTTCCAGCCTCATAAAAAAGAAGAACTCCATCTTCTTGAAAAATGAGAGTTCTTCTAAGTACAGCGACTGAATTTCAAAATTATTAACCGTGGGCACCCAAGGGTTACATGAAAAAAAGCACCTCCTAGTATGATAGTTGACGAACATCCAAAAAAGAATGGAAGAATACTCCTTATGGGATTATACGACAACTATGAAAAGGATCCTTCCATTATTAAGAAGCTCTATAAAGTCGTAAACTACTTCTGTTTTTGGCGAAGATGCCCTTTGCCTTTTTTAAGATTGCAACTTCTTCCTCCAGGGCATGAATTCGCTTATCCTTTTCATATTCTTCCTTGTCCTTCGGGGACCGGTTTCCACTACCTACAAAATCCCCCTCCAGTTCTTCCTTATATTTAACTACCCATTTCTGGACAGTTTGTGGAACCAGATCCAGCTCCCGAGCTACCTCCGCAATTTTTTTCCCATCTTCCACAACCATTTTGACTGCATATAACTTCAATTCCTTATCATAATGTTGTACCATTTTGGACACTCCCAGAAATTATTATTATCAGTATAAAAATCTCCACTCTCTGTGTCCAATTATTAGACTAACACCAAGCTTTTGCTTTACTACACGCCGTAATAATCCCAAGAATAATAGCAATAGCCCCTAATATAAGTGGAAATGCAAAAAAGGAGATAACCCCCGCCACAATACCAATCCACCCCATCCATAAGGCAGAGGTATCATTTTTTCTTTCGACTGCTTCAGCCATCTTTTTCACCACCTTATCTTTAGTATTACCAATTAATTCTTAAAACATTAAAATACCTTTCGAGTCAACGAATGTCATGCAAAACAAGTATTCTTATAAGCTTTTTGCCACAAGAAAAGAGTCCCTTTATATAGGGACTCCTTCAGAAGGGATGGCCATAACTGGCCACATCTCATTATTTCCAATTGATGCTAACATATACATAAACCAAAACATTGCAGGGTCCATTCACACACACGATTTGCATCATTGGTGTGAATGGGCGGTTGTGGATTCTTAATTATATGCCGGACATTTGCCTAACGTGCAAGAAGGAGGTATTTCTTGTTATATTGAATAAGTGACGAGACAAAAAGTATAGACTTTTATCCCTTCGTTGAGTTTCTTTTCCATTATCTGACCTTTTTATACCTACGTTTTTAAACAGCCCCTGTTTTAAATCCCTTTTTATGCAATTATTTAACCTACGAAAATAGGCACTTGTTTGTAGTTTGATTTTAAACATCGGCGTGCTTTTAATTTTATATGCTACATAGAGCTTGTAACGTGACAGGATTAGCTTAATGTTTTTGATTAACAGTCCATGTTGTATGTTCTTTACTTATTTACTTCAGTCCTCGTCCGTACTTCATTGCCTTTATAAAACGTAATTTACTTTCCCAAAATACCTTTAGTAAATAGCTATAACTTGAATTAAAAATAAATAAAGGGAAACACATATTATAAATGACTATGTGTTTCCCTTTATTTTCCTAGCTTTTCCCAAATAGGTCTTGATATTTTAATAAGGGTTTTTCAGTATGCTTATAATAAGCTACGGCACTCCGAAATACATTCTTCTAAATCTTTTACAGCATGTTGCATTCTTTCTTTAGACCCAGTGTGGGCCTTGCTCATAGCATTATTTAAATGTGATAATGCGCTTTCGCATTCAGTTATACATTCTTGAAGGTCATTTTTATTCATTATGATACATCTCCTTTCTATAATCTGTATTGTTTGTTATTTAAAGCTTTTTTATTACCACACCATTACATTCTTTATATATAATTAACGTGAAAACGTACTTGTCTCAAGATTTAATACAACAAAGGTTAAGATAACTAGAGGGAATGGAATACTAACCATTGTTTGCTGTTTGCAATACTAATCTCCCCCTAAATTAAAAGTTTATGTTTTGAGGAATATAGGATTAGATATCTTATTTACTACCCTATATAAAGGACCAATTCAGTATATGCACCACAAGCTGAATAATCCTTTAGACAATAGAAAAAATAACCTAGTTCCTTCTATTTTTTCATTTCTAATGTTCAGTACAAATAAAGATGTTTACTTTTAACGGTTAGAAGCCTCATCCTTCCGTTGAAAAATGCAGCTCATTCAAAAAATAGTTGTTAACTTTTAAGAAATCACTCGTGATGGAATCAAAAATCACGTGACAAAAAGTTGTTTATTCAACTATATGGCCCTTTTCTGGAATATGGGGTAAGGAAGGACTATTTGTTCTCTTCTGATAGCTTTCTATATAATGAAGCTCTAGACACATTTGTAATTTCGCAAATTTGATTTACAGTCATATTTCCTTCTTTATATAGCTTAACTGCATAATTCATTCCTGCGTGATTTTATGATACTTCTTTAACCGACCTTTAAACTTTCCTTCTTTCTTAGCCAACTCAATCCCTTCACGTTGTCGCATACGAATAAGATCTCGCTCTAATTGGTTAACACCAGCCATTACTGTAATTAAGAATTGGCTGTATGGATTATCTTCTGATAAATGTAGCCATGTATCTTTTAGTGATTTTAAGCTTGCTTTTTTTTCCCGTATGTTATCGATTAATTCAAATAGGTCTTGTGTGCTACGAGTAATTCGAGTTAAGTCTGTAACATAAATGATGTCATCTTCCTGTAGATCCTCTAACATTTTTTGAAGTTGCTCGCGATCCTTTGTTGCTCCAGAAACTTTTTCTTCGTATATAATATCCATTCCAATTTCATTTAGCTGCTCAAATTGCCTTGAAGGATTTTGGCTGGTCGAACTAACACGTATATAACCGATTTTCCGCAAAATATCACCTCGTTTTTGAGACAAGTCTTATGAGACGCTCTTAACTATGATTTTATCAGTCTACCACACTTGTATCAATAGAGTACACTCTATTGATATATAATTGAACTAATTAACTGAATAATTATGGAAATGGGATGATACTGAATGAAAATTGCGAGAGGTAGAGAATTGCTTACACTGGAACAGAGGCAGGATTTTATGCAAATCCCTGAAGATGAATGGATATTGGGGACCTACTTCACTTTTTCCAAACGGGATTTAGAAATAGTTAATAAGCGAAGGAGAGAAGAAAACCGTTTAGGGTTTGCTGTTCAATTAGCTGTTCTTCGGTATCCCGGTTGGCCATACACTCATATCAAAAGCATCCCGGAATCAGTCATACATTATATGTCGAAACAAATCGGTGCCACTCCATCTTCGATTAGTCTTTATCCTCAAAGAGAAAATACACTTTGGGATCATTTGAAAGAACTTCGAAGTGAATACGACTTTGTAACTTTTACTCTAAGAGAATATCGAATAGCATTTAAGCATCTTCATCAATTAGCTTTTGAAAATGGCGATGCCATACATCTACTACATGAATGTATAGATTTTCTAAGAAAAAACAAAATCATACTGCCTGCTATTACTACACTTGAAAGAATGGTGTGGGAGGCAAGGGCAATGGCTGAAAAGAAACTGTTTAATACTGTTAGTCAATCTCTTACAAATGAACAAAAAGGAAATCTTGAAGAGATCATTACTTCGCAGCATCCATCCGAATCCAATAAAACGATATTGGGTTGGTTAAAGGAACCACCGGGTCATCCTTCACCCGAAACATTTCTAAAAGTAATAGAACGACTCGAATACATACGAGGAATGGAATTAGAAACGGTACAAATTAGTCATTTGCATCGCAATCGCCTGTTACAACTATCTCGCTTAGGCTCAAGATATGAGCCATATGCATTCCGTGACTTTCAAGAAAATAAGCGATATTCGATATTAACCGTCTATTTATTACATCTTACTCAAGAGTTAACGGATAAAGCTTTTGAAATTCATGATAGACAAATACTTAGTCTGTTATCAAAAGGCCGTAAGGCTCAAGAGGAAATTCAGAAACAAAACGGTAAAAAGCTGAATGAGAAAGTTATACACTTTACGAACATCGGACAAGCTTTAATCAAAGCAAAAAAGGAAAAATTAGACGTTTTTGAGGTTTTAGAATCCGTTATCGAATGGAATTCTTTTGTCTCTTCGGTCGAAGAAGCTCAGGAGCTTGCACGTCCTGCCGACTATGATTATTTAGACTTACTGCAAAAACGATTTTAAAAATATACGCCAACGCTATTAAGGGTATTGGAATTTCATTCTACAAAAGCAAATGAGCCACTTTTACAAGCTGTTGAGATTATTCGTGGAATGAACGAATCCGGAAAGCGAAAAGTGCCTGATGACTCACCTGTGGATTTTATTTCAAAACGTTGGAAAAAGCATTTATACGAGGATGATGGTACAACAATCAATCGTCATTACTATGAAATGGCTGTTTTAATAGAACTTCGGGAGCATGTTAGGGCAGGAGATGTTTCCATTGTTGGCAGCAGACAATATAGAGACTTTGAAGAATATTTGTTTTCAGAAGATACATGGAATCAAACGAAGGAGAATACAAGATTATCAGTTAGTTTATCATTCGAGGATTATATGACGGAGAGAACCAGCAGCCTTAACAAAAGGTTAAAGTGGTTAGATACCAATTCCAACAAGTTAGACGGGGTTTCTCTTGAAAAAGGAAAGCTGTCAATTGCACGCTTAGAAAAAGATGTTCCAGAAGAAGCAAAAAAATTTAGTGCAAGCCTGTATCAGATGCTACCAAGAATAAAATTAACCGATTTACTGATGGATATTGCTTATATAACAGGATTTCATGAGCAATTTATTCATGCTTCCAATAATCGAAAACCGGATAAAGAAGAAACAATTATTATTATGGCTGCTCTTTTAGGAATGGGAATGAATATTGGTTTAAGCAAAATGGCTGAAGCAACACCCGGACTTACATATAAGCAATTGGCCAATGTATCACAATGGCGCATGTATGAAGATGCAATGAATAAAGCCCAAGCCGTATTAGTAAATTTTCATCACAAATTGCAATTGTCCTCCTATTGGGGAAACGGTACAACATCCTCGTCCGATGGTATGAGAATGCAGATAGGCGTTTCATCGCTACATGCAGATGCAAACCCACATTATGGAACTGGAAAAGGAGCCACCATCTATCGTTTTACAAGTGATCAATTTTCTTCTTAATTACACAAAGATTATTCATACTAATTCAAGGGATGCGATTCATGTTTTGGATGGTTTGTTGCACCATGAGACGGATCTAAATATAGTAGAGCATTATACAGACACGGCTGGTTACACAGACCAAATATTCGGACTGACCCATTTATTAGGATTTAAATTTGCTCCAAGAATACGAGATTTATCAGACTCGAAATTATTTACAATAGATAAGGCAAGTGAGTATCCAAAATTAGAAGTCATTTTACGTGGACAAATAAATACAAAGGTCATTAAAGAGAATTATGAGGATGTTTTGCGATTAGCTCATTCTATAAGGGAAGGAACAGTTTCAGCATCCCTTATTATGGGGAAATTAGGTTCTTATTCAAGACAAAACAGCTTGGCTACAGCCTTACGTGAGATGGGCCGAATAGAAAAAACGATCTTTATTTTGAATTATATTTCGGATGAATCATTAAGAAGAAAAATACAAAAAGGATTGAATAAAGGAGAAGCCATGAATGGACTGGCAAGAGCTATTTTCTTCGGAAAACAAGGCGAGCTTAGGGAACGAACCATACAGCATCAATTGCAAAGGGCCAGTGCCTTAAACATAATTATCAATGCCATCAGTATCTGGAATACTTTACATCTATCAAAGGCAGTTGAATATCAAAAACGGTCAGGTAGGTTTAATGAAGAATTATTGCACCATATGTCACCTCTAGGTTGGGAACATATTAATTTACTTGGAGAATACCATTTTAATTCGGAGAAAATGGTCTCGTTAGATTCTTTAAGACCATTGAAACTTTCTTAACGTTGTTAAAACTGGGGGAATCGTCTTGAAAATGGGCTTAGCGTTGTAAATCCGCATTTTCCTGACGCTACCCCTAATGGTGGGTTACAGCTGCGTCTATTGCAGTTATGATAAAAAATGGATAGTAAGTAGTTCATCTGATAAATCCGTATCTACCCTAAAAGTGAGACTATTGGTCTGTGATAATTGTCGGTCTTTTTATGTAATAATCCTTTACATAAATCAAAAAAAGCTTCCAAATTTCGTGCATTTGGAAGTATTAGAGGGTATTTATCAGATATTTTTAAAAATAGCCTGTTAAATACAGGAGAGGTAAGTAAATGATGACTTAAAGCTGAAAATGCATTTAAACGAAAATTCAAAAAGTTAGAATAATGTGAGAAGATTGAATATATGGAAAAGGGGGAGACATTAATTGAAAAATAAACTAATACTATTATTTACTGCAATAATTTTTATTGGATTGATTGCGGCTTGCGGAACAGATGAAGCCAGCGGTGATGGAGACGGAGAGACGTACACTGTCGCAACAGATTCCAACTTCCAGCCATTTGAGTATAAAAACCCTGATACAGGTGAAATGGAAGGCTTTGACATTGAGTTAATCGAAGCTATCGCTGAAGAATCCGGCTTTAATGTTGAATTTGAAACAATGGAATTTGATGGATTGCTAGCTTCCATGAGAACTTCCAAAAATGATATTGGTATCGCTGGTATCTCTATTACGGAAGAACGCAAAGAATTCATCGATTTCTCGGATAAATACTATGATTCCGGTTTAATTCTTGCAGTACCTGTTGATTCAGATATTGAATCCATTGATGATGTGAATGGTTTAACAGTTGGGGCACGTCAAGGTTCTACCAGTAATGACTACTTAAAAGATAATACAGATGCTGAGGTTGAAGCATACCCTGAGATTGTTACTGCCTACATGGATTTGGAAAGAGGACGTCTTGATGCAGTTTTATATGATCTGCCAAACGTCCAATACTATATCAGTGAAAATGCTTCTGATAAATTAAAAACAGTGGGAGACGTTATGGAAGGTCAACCATATGGTATAGCATTACCTAAAGGATCAGATCTAGTTGATCCAGTAAATGAAGGTTTAGCAGCAATTAAGGAAAATGGAACATATGCAGAGATTTATGAGAAGTGGTTTGGTACACAGCCACCTGAAACCGAATAGCAACGAAGCAGAATACAAATGAGGCGTAACAAGTAGTTACTTGTTACGCCATTTTATTAAGGAGAGAGATAATAGAATGATCTATACGATTATGGATACAGCATATATTAAAAGTTTGCCTTTCTTAATAGATGGTTTGAAAATAACACTAAGTATTACAGTTATAGGTCTATTTTTAGGAATGATTATAGGATCATTAGCAGGTTTGGGAAAACTCTCTAAAAACAAATTCATCCGAGGGTTCTGGTCGGTGTACGTAGAAGTTGTACGTGGTACGCCAATTCTAGCGCAAGCTTTATTTCTTTACTACGGTGTTTCCGAAGATTTAATTGGCTTAAATATAAGTTCTTTTACTGCAGGTGTTATTGCAATTGCAGTTAACGCCGGGGCATATATTGCAGAAATTGTTCGTGGAGCCGTTTATTCCATTGATAAAGGTCAGCATGAAGCAGGACGATCTATGGGATTAACCGAAAAGCAGACCATGCGATACATTATTTGGCCACAGGCATTTAAACGAATGATTCCACCTCTTGGAAACCAATTTATTATTAGCTTAAAAGACACGTCCGTGTTTTCTGTAATTGTTGTACACGATGTGGTGTTTATGGCAAAAGAGTATTACAACACGACGTTCGAAATATTTGAAACATTAGTCATGGTTTGTTTACTTTACTTATGTATCACTATTCCAACCGCACTGTATTTGAACAGATTAGAAAGGAAGTTGGATGTATAAATGATTACAGTAAAAGACTTGCACAAATCGTTTGGTGATTTAGAGGTATTAAAAGGAATTGATGCAACAGTTGATGAGAGTGAAGTGGTATGCGTGATTGGGCCATCTGGATCTGGTAAAAGTACGTTTCTCAGATGCCTCAATCTACTGGAAGAAATAACCGCAGGTGAAGTTAGGATCAATGGTGACAAGTTAACTGATCCATCAGTCAATATTAATGATGTTCGTTCCCAGGTTGGAATGGTGTTCCAGCACTTTAATCTGTTCCCACATAAAACAGTTTTAGATAATATTACACTCGGCCCAATTAAGGTAAAAGGTCTTTCTGTAAATGAAGCCAAAGATGTTGGCCTTAAACTACTTGAAAAAGTAGGATTATCTGATAAAGCGGATGATTATCCGGACAGTCTTTCCGGTGGGCAGAAACAACGCGTGGCTATTGCAAGGTCGCTTGCGATGAATCCGAAAGTTATGCTGTTTGATGAGCCTACCTCTGCTCTTGACCCTGAATTAGTAGGGGATGTTCTCGAAGTAATGAAGGATTTAGCTGAAGAAGGCATGACAATGGTCGTTGTCACTCATGAAATGGGCTTTGCTAAGGAAGTTGGAGATCGTGTGTTATTCATGGATGAAGGAATTATTATGGAAGAGGGAGAGCCAACACAGATTTTTGATAATCCTCAAAATCCTAGAACCCAATCTTTTTTAAGTAAGATCTTGTAGGGCAATACCCATGAGGGTGAATCTATGTCACAGTTAAAGGTAAAACTACTGTCGAAAGACTTTGTAAAAAGTAGGTTTTAAACCCGTCTTGGATCAGAAAATAGCTGACGCACTGCTATAAATATTGAGTACTGTGGACAGAGATTGCTTGAAAAAGTAATCTGGTCGACTGTACAGTACTCTATCCCTTCTCACACATGGTTCAATTCATCTGCCAGATGAGCTTTCTTATGCTCACTTTAAAGAACCGTATCGCTATTTCCAAAAGAAAAAACGCCTGTATAAAATACAGGCGTCTTCTACGTATATTTGTGGCGAAGAATTATGTGTTCACATTCACATGTATTGCATTCCTCGTCTTACACAAATCAGCTCATCGCTTAATTATTATAGCACGAATGTTAATTTAAAACACTAGTAAAAAATGGCGAAGTTCTTATGCTTATCAAATAAGAGAAATGTCCCTTCATTATATTTAAAAAAAGGACAAATATTTCGAGTCAATTTTACGTGAAATTAAAGGGATGCATTGTAAATATCTTTGATTAAGAAGTTGTGTTCTTTTTTAACAGCAGTTTAGTAAAAGAAGGAAATTGATAATAAATAGTAGAATTAATTATTAAAATGAGTTTAGCTTTTATAGTTTTATTATGTTGTACTTAGAACAAAAGAGAATCAAGAAATACGAATACAATATGTGTTCTTTGGAACTGTATCGAAAAATTCTACTTTAATCGAAAGTGATGAAGGTTCTTTAAAATGGGTTAAATTTAAAGAAATTGTAAATCAAAATGTTTCAGCCACCACAAAGGAAATAGTTAAACATTACATTGATTTTAGGGGATTTACGGAAAACGTATATGTAGGCTCGATGAAATCTTTAAATGGAAAGCCATCAATTACTTGGGGACCTCTAGAAGATTGGGAAATGACTATTTTTAACTAAGAGTGCTTTAGTTCAGTGAATCGAGATTAACTTATGAAGTCATTATTTGATTAGTAGTTTAAACGATAAAAGAAAGTGACCTAAAAACGGCGTTAGGGCATATAAAAAGAAGCAGGGAGAATTTATTCTGTACTCAAAAACATTCAAAGTATACTAATTAAAAGCCACCTCAATTTATTCTTAACGAGGTGGCTATTGTTCATATTTGATTGCTGTATTCTATAGAATTAGTCTGACTGAATAATATGGTCATTAACAAAAGCTTTTATGAAAAAAAGTTCATTATCATTAGGTTCCCTATTATTTTCTTCCTTAAAGGACTCCATCGCTTTTTCTACTGAAGTGGACTTTACTGCTTGACTTGCTGCTGTTAACTCTTCCCAATATACATTCATTTCATTTAAATCACAGATGGACTCATGACCAAGTATGAACATTTCCGCATCATATTTTTGAATGTCTTTGATCATAGGAGATAACAGTGATTGCTTGTAATGAAATAAAGAGTTAGTGGTTGTACCATATGCACAATCCCCTAAAAAAACAACCTTTTCATCCGGAATATAAATGATTGTAGCGTCATCTGTATGAGTACTTTTGATTCTTTCAAGTATGCAAACTTTATTACCTAAATCAATCGTTAATGTGTTTTCAAATATTACATCTGGTGATTTTAACTTGAAACGTTCCCTGTTTGGCATATCAGTTTGTAAAATCTCCATACATATAGGACTCATCTGATTAACAGTCACATACTTTTGTAATGAACGATCGTCATAGGAAAAACCTTGCCATTCTTTTATCAATTCGTTCGTTTTCCTATTAACGATAACAGTAGCGTTAAATTCATTCATTCCTAGGAAGTGATCCCAATGTGCATGGGTAATAACAACATATTTAACTGGTGGTACGTTTAGAGTCTCGATTTCTAGTAAAAAATCCTGAGCATGCTGAGGAGAATTACCAGCATCTATTATAAGGCTAAATTGATCACCACATACCAGTCCTAATGTTGGTCGTTCTTTATCATCTTGATTAGATAAATAATAAATCGTATCACTTAATTTATTTAACATGTTATTTTCCTCTTTTCTATTTTTTCATACCCATGAAAGAGAAAATCTACATGTTTATTCTAAAAGTTATTAAAATAATTTAAGATTTTCTCTGATTCCTTTTTTACCATTGGACAAGAACCTCCCTGTTCGTTTATAGAAAAGTATAGCACAAACCAAACTATAGATTAAGAAATTTCAAAATATTATTCGTACTTTTTTCTTTTCTTTCTAGATTTCATACTTGGAATATTATGTTAGTATTTAGTTAACAGATATTGAAGTAACGGAGCAGTTTTCTTCAATAAATTGAAATTATTTATTTAGATAGGGGAGGGGAGAGTTATGTCTAAGGTTCTTGATACTTTCAAAAATATGTTTTTAGATTTGTTTTCTATGGGGAAAGGATTTGCTTATGGGTTTGTAATGGTTGGATTATTTATCATCGCTTGTGGGGCTATCATATATGGCTCAATATCTCTAATGAATTTAATCTTTTAACGATGTCAGAATTGTAACGTAGACTAACGGTTTTTTATCAAGGAAGGATTAAATAAGAGAGGGAGTCTGATGTGCAAAAGTGTGAGAGATGTTTTACGAGTTTTAAATGGAAACAAATTTTCAAAGCCCATATCAAAAAGCAACCTGTCATATGCAAAGAATGTAACACAGAACATGTTTTAGAAACTTCTTCAAAAACCGTATTGTTGATATTAGAACTGCCAATATTTATCTTCATTATATTTTTAATTGATAAGTTATCATATACGTCATTTGGTTATTATTCTTTGGCTGCTTTATTTTTAATTGGCGTTCCATCGCTTTTATTTCCTTTCTTTGCCCGATTCAAATCCAAGTATCGTACAAATTATAAATCAGATTACTAAAAAAGAGATGTCTTAATAGTTATTGAAGACAGCAGTAGCGTTTAAGATTATTTGAGTTAGCCCGCTTATTCACAGCCAAATATCCCCCCAAAAACCCTCTAAAATCAAACCCGACTATTCTGATCAAATTTATTGACTTAAAAAAGAATCATAGCTAAAATAACACTACTCGACTGACTGATCAATCAAGAGGAGGTGGATTATATTACTACACAAGATCAAGGTTTTGAAAGAAGAGAGCAAATCTTAGAGGTTGCCTTAAAACAGTTTTCTGATTATGGCTATCATAAGACAAAAGTATCGGATATTGTGAAAGCTGCTGGTGTCGCACAAGGTACTTTCTATTGGTACTTTAAAAGTAAAGAGGCGATAGCTTTAGAAATCATACATAATAAGGAAGCCGATTTGATTGCCGTCGTTTCACAAGGATATAGGGACTCGAAAGTAACGGTCCAAGAAGTGGTACAAGCATCAGAAACATTATTTGAGGACTTCTTTGTTTTTTCTCAACAAAATAAATATTTCATGCGGCTTCTTTTAAAAGGGATGGAAACAGAGGATTCTGTCCAATCTGCCATCCTTGAAACAAGGCTAAAGCTTGAGGTCGCTTTTCAAAAAAATATTGAAAGAGCAGCTGAACTAGGTATTCTGCCACAAAAGGATCCAATGGTACAGTCTGCACTTTTGGTAAGTCTTTTAGAAGGAATGTTGGAGAGATGGTTATTTAACCCACAACAAGGTTATTCTAAATTACAAAGTCAAAGTGCAAACCAACTAGCCAAGGATGTCGTTCAATTTGAATTTTTTGGGTTACTAGGAATTTAATTTTAAAAAGGGTGGTTAATTATGATGAAGAAAAAATCGATTTTACTAGGTATATTGCTTGCAGTGTTTGCTGTTATGCTAACGGCTTGTGGATCAGATTCAGATAAACAAGAGGGTGAAGAGTCACAAGGGTCGAGTACTGAAGGATCATCATTACTAGATCAAATTAAAGAAGAGGGCCAAATAAAAGTAGGTTTGATGGGTACCTATAAGCCTTATAACTTCATTAATGAAGACCAGGAAATGGACGGATTCGATGCGGATATTGCCAAAGAGGTTGCCAATCGTTTAGGTGTAGACGTTGAATTTGTTGCACAAGAATTTTCCGGAATGATTGCAGGGTTACAATCTGAAAAATTTGATGTGGTTATTAGTCAAATGACCATTACAGATGAAAGAAAAGAACAAATGGACTTCTCAGATCCTTATATCACCAATCAAGTTAAAGTTATTGTGAAAGAAGATAATGATTCCATTACGTCAGTGGAAGATTTCAAGGGGAAAAACATCGGAGTTGGCTTAGGGACAAACGATGAAACCTATTTAAGAACAGAACTTATGCCTGAGGTTGGAGACTTTACTATTATGACCTATGATGATGTGGTTACAACACTAAAGGATCTTGATACAGGGCGTATTGATGCGACAATAAATAATATTTACGCTATAACTCCAGTTGTAGAGCAAAACGGTTTTAAAATTAAAGCTGTCGGGGAGCCAATTAAATCAGACCAAGCTGGAATTGCGACGCGTAAAGGGAATGAAGAGCTTATAGAGGAATTAAATCGTATTTTAGCCGAGATGAAAGAAGATGGAACGTATAATGAAATCTTTGTAAAATGGTTTGGGGAAGAGCCTCAAGCGTAAGAGAAAGGAATTTTAAAAATGGATATTGTCATTGATCATTTGCCATTTTTGTTCCAAGGAGCATACTATACACTTCTAATCACAGTTATTTCCATGTTATTTGGCTCCATAATAGCTGCGATCGTTGCGGTTGCAAGACTAAAAGGGGCTCCTCCAATTAGGTGGATTGCTAGAGCGTATGTATCCATTATTCGGGGGACCCCGACCTTGGTTCAGATTATTATTGTTTATTATGGCCTTGTGGATTTTGGAATTAGGCTGCAGCCATTACCGGCAGCAATTATTGCCCTTAGTATAAGCATTGGGGCATACCTTTCAGAAACCTTACGTGGTGCACTGCAATCTATTCCAAAAGGACAGATGGAAGCTGCCTATGCGTCTGGCCTAACGCCGGTACAAACGATGCGACGTATTATCTTTCCACAAGCAATACGAATCGCAATTCCACCGGCGGGTAATACGTTCATTGGCATGTTAAAGGAAACATCTCTCGTTTCTGTCATTACCGTTACGGAATTATTGCGATCTGCACAACTCTTAATTGCGCAGTACTATGTTTACATGCCGTTTTATCTTTCGATTGCACTCATGTATTGGATCATGAGTACAGGCTTTTCTTTCTTATTAGAAAGATGGGAAAAGAAGCTATCCATTTATGTATAAGTTGGGGTTGTATATATGATAACAATAAAACATTTATCGAAGCGTTTTGAAAAACTAGAAGTACTAAAGGACATTAATTTAGAAGTGGAAAACGGCGAAGTTATCACGATTCTAGGTCCAAGTGGTTCAGGGAAAAGTACCCTTTTAAGATGTTTGAACGGATTAGAAGACATGGCAAGTGGTGAGATTGAAGTAGCTGGATCTACCGTGAACACGGAAGATAGTAAGAAAAAGCAATTAAATGCATACCGTCAGATCCGTTTGCATAGTGGGATGGTTTTTCAGCAGTTCAACCTATATCCACATAAAACCGTATTGGGGAATGTGATTGAAGCCTTGCTAACGGTTAGGAAATGGTCAAAGGAAAAAGCCACTAAAAAGGGTGAAGCCTTACTAGAAAGAGTCGGCCTGTCTGAAAAAAGAGATGTATATCCATCGCGATTATCTGGGGGTCAACAGCAGCGGGTGGCGATTGCGCGTGCATTAGCCGTTGAACCAGAAGTGATGTTGTTTGATGAACCTACATCTGCATTAGACCCTGAATTGGTTGGCGAGGTGTTAGCAGTTATAAAGGAACTTGCTAAAGAGGGAATGACGATGGTTATCGTGACGCATGAAATGGAATTTGCGCGTGAGGTGGCTGATCGTGTCATTTTTATGGATGAAGGAGTGGTTGTGGAACAAGGTACTCCGGATTCATTTTTCAACCAACCCAAAACAGAGAGAGCGAGAAAGTTTTTAAATAAAATGTAGGCCGATTATTTAATCCAAGAAGGGAATGTTCAGCAATGAAGATACAAACAAAATGGAATGGTCAACGAGCTTTTACAGCAGTAGGCGATTCTGGATATGAACTCAACATGGACGCTACGGAATTGTATGGTGGCGAAGGAAAAGGTGTAACGCCTACTGAAATGTTGCTCGCATCCGTTGCAGGCTGCATCGGCATTGATGTAACCATGATACTAAAACCGCATCTTGATGCAATTACAAATATCGAGATCGAAACAGATGGAACTCGAAAAGAAGACTTACCTAAAGGATTTACTGCCATTGCTGTCACCTTTACGGTTGACGGTGATATTGATGCTAAAAAGGTATGGAGAGCTATTAATTTAGGGAAGCAGAAGTATTGTGCTGTTTCAGATTCACTAAAAGCTGACATTTCATTCCGTCTAGTGTTGAATGGAGAAGAAGCGGAGAATATCTATTGAGATAAGGTCTAAATAAAGGCTTCAAAAAGGGAAAACGTCTGTATACATATAGGCGTTTTCTTTATATATTTGTGGGAACGCATAATCATTGGGTGAACAAGCAACTGTATAGCGCTTGATTTTTAAACAGGGGATCATTTATTGATCTCCTTTTCTTATGAAAAATTTAAAAGTGATTTTGGAATATTATGTTAGTATTGAACTAAATATATTTACTTAATTAAACTGCAGGTTAGTGAATAAAGGGATTTAAGGATCTTTTACAGAACTAATACCGTTTACTGGATGTTAGGAAGACTGGCGACTATGATCAGCATGATTTAACTGCAGAATGTATAATTGATTAGCAAAATGGATTAATTGTATTGTAAGGAGGAATTCAACATGAACAGTAAAACAGTTTTTGGGCTAATAGGAAGTGCTTTTATTACTGTAGTGGGGCTATATCGATTATTCTCTGAGTCGCTTTCTTCAACTCCTTTATTTATAGCATATCTATTCATTATTACGGGGTTTATTGGGGGATGCGCTAATGGAATAAAGTTACTCAAATATAAAAAGATCTAAAGCTTAAGTGATGATAGTAAATTTTCATATGAACACGTTCAAGGAGGATATGTAATGGATACTGCACCAAAACATATAATTGCGGTTTCTGCTAATGTTACTAACGAAAAAGGAGAAATTCTCTTAGTTAAGACACATTTACGGTCTGATACTTGGGAAGCTCCAGGAGGACAGGTTGAAGAAGGAGAACCTCTTGATAAAGCAGTATGTAGAGAAATATTAGAAGAAACGGGAATAGTTATCTCGCTTTTGGGAGTAACAGGTTTGTATTACAATGCCACAAAACATCTATTGTCTGTTGTGTTTAAAGCAAAATATGTTACGGGAGACATAAAAGTTCAACCTGAAGAAATTAAAGAGGCTAGATTTATAAAGCTTACAGAGGAAAATATAGACCAATACATAACTCGTCCACATATGAAATCCCGCACAATCGATTGTTTAAATGCTACAAGTTTCATACCTTATGAAACTTGGGAGGTAAATCCTTATAACTTAATAGGTAGATTATCTTAATACAGCTATCGGTGCTTTAGTAAGTGAATAGTAAAATAGTAATTACTCTTGCTACCAACTAATAAGTAAGGGGGTATGACAATGAGAAGAGTCCTAACAGCATTACTATCTACTATTTTGTTCTCTATAATTTATTCTTGGACGTTCTATGTTCCTAGTTCACAACGGGAACCAAATGTTTATTATTTTGGCTTTTTTGAAACAAGTATTTTTGTAATTATTTACACGGCTCCAGTTTATTTTCTTGTAGGAATACTTGTTTCGATATTAATTGATAAGTTAGTCGGTAATGTTGACAGAAATTCAAAATGGAAACTTTACTTTATTCAGTTAGGTTTGTACTCTTTGGCTGGAATACTAGTCGGATTTATTTATCTTATAATATTTTCCGATAGTATATATCTAGTTGAAGTTAGTTACTTCTCATTATTCGGATTTGCTGCATCTAATTTATATTTTCACCTATTGTTGTTGGTTCGGAAATTCAGAAGGAGATAATAAGGTAAAAAGTGGTAGTATCCGCTATAAAATTGACCAAACAGTCGGACTGGGACATAGTTTATCTGCGTCTAATTGATTTAGAAAAGGGGTGGTTTGCCATGTACGGTTCAGCGAACAAATCTTGGCCACAGCGATTAGTGATTATTGCATATGAGTGTGTTTTCCTTGTCCTTGTCTACTGGTTTCTCTTTTTAGCCGGTAATGAATTCTTGCATTTACCCGAAGGTGATTTTCAGAGAAGAGTGCTACTGTACGGTTTTTGTCTGGTCGTCTTTTTAAGGATGAGTTTTATGGTTGTTTATTTGTTGAAACGAGGGATTACATGGCGAGAAACAGTAAGTGTCTCTTTTGCCTTCGCTCTCTATTATATTGGTTTTTCCCTTTTAGGAGGAACTAATGACCAGCCCTTGGATTGGATAGACGGAATTGCTGTATTTATATTTCTTGCCGGTTCAGTAATTAATACATTGTCTGAGGTGTTAAGAAATCACTGGAAAAGGGATAGCCAGAATAAAGGAAAACTCTATACCGGGGGATTATTCAGGTATGCCATCCATATCAATTATTTCGGGGATTTCGTGTGGGTATGCGGTTTTGCATTGCTGACAAGAAATGCATGGGCAGGACTGATACCCATCTTTCTATTCTTCATGTTTATTTTCTTTAATATTCCGGAGCATGATCGATACTTAAGGGGGAAATACGGCAGTGATTTTGAAAAGTATGAGCAGACGACGAAGAAGTTCATTCCGTATATATATTAAGAAGGCGTAATGAGACAAAGGACAGTATATGTACCTCTCTTTTTTTCAATTCTTCTTATAAGTTCGCATATGTAATATGGGTATAAACCTGACACCTGAATAAAATTAAAAAGATTCCAGTTATCATTAACGATAGTTGGAATCTTTTTTTTGCGAACATTACCCTTTTGTTTTCTTGAGTAGTCCTCCCAAAAGAAGTGCACCTACACAAACCCCAATTATAGTGTTAACTCTCTTGTTAAAAACTTGATTCGCTACTAGATTTAGATTTTGCGGACGCTCTGCAAGTCGTCTCATAAAGTATCCATACCAATCACTTCCAAAAGGAACATATGTGCAAAAATTATACCCTTCTTTTGCTAATTGAAGTTGCATATCTTTTCTAAACCCATAAAGCATTTGAAATTCAAACTTATCCATTGCAATGTTATTTTCTTTTACAAATTGTTTCACATGGTTAATAACATGATGGTTATGGGTTGCTATAGAAGTAAATCTTCCATGAAGTAAATGATATTCTATTAAATGAAGGTAGTTTTGGTCAATCTCTTTCTTATTCTGGAATGCAACTTTTTCAGATTCTTTATAAGCACCTTTCACAATCCTTAAACGAGATTCTTTAAAATCTTTAATATCATCTTCTGCGCGGAAGAGATAAGCTTGGATGACGGTACCAATATTATTATATTTTTGTTTTACTGTATTAATTAAATCAAAAGTTTGTTGTAAGTGGGCATGATCTTCCATATCTACGTTAATAAAAATATTGTGCTTGCTTGCTGCTTCCACGATTTCAGTTAGGTTTGTTAAGCAAAAATCATAATCAATATCTAGTCCAATTTGTGTAGGTTTTAAAGAAATATGAGCTTTCGCATCATGTTCGTAAATTGCTTCAATTACCTTTAAAATTTGAGTTTTAGCCTCGATTGCTTCCTCTTTTTCATAAACAAACTCTCCCAGATTATCTACGGTACAAGATATTCCTAATGCATTTAAATCTAATACACTCTTAATCATTTCCTTAACAGTAGTACCTGCGACAACTGATCTAGCCCCTAGTTTTAATCCCCAACGTTTTGCACTGGTGTTTAGCAATTTGTTCTGAGATAAATGAATAAATAAGTCTCTCGTTACCCCCACTTGAATCCCTCCTAATAGTAGAAAAATAGTATGCATTCAACTTTTACATAATTATAAATTAAACTGAATATTTTTTAAATAAAAAGGTTGACTTTAGCAACAAAAATTATTAGAATTAATTTTAAATTATAAAGAGAGGGAATTTACTGAAAATATGAAAAAGCATATTGGAGAAATTAAAAAATTTAATAGGTTTTATATTCGAATGATGGGTCTTTTTAATTTATATACAGATGAAAGCTCGTATTCAGCAACAGAAGCATTGATATTATTTGAAATACATTCATTTCCGGATTGTACAGCCTCCCATCTATCTGAGTATTTTTTATTTGATAAAGGATATATCAGTAGAATTATTAAAAAGTTTGAGGAGAACCAAGTTATTAGTAGGGTGCCTTCTAAGGAAGATCGTAGAAAGCAGTATCTTGAAATTACGCAAGCAGGAAAGGAAGATTTAGATGAGTTAATGTCAAAAGCTAATTTAAATGTTGAAAACATGGTCAAAAACATCAGTGAAGTGGAATTGAGTGAACTAATTTCATCTATGAATAAAATAGAAAAAATACTTACACAAAACTAAAAGAAAAGGGTGGTTATTTTGAAAAGATTTTTAATAATGTTTTTTGCTATGAGCATGCTTTTCATTTTTGCAGGGTGTACAGAAGGAACAAGTGGACAGGATGAACCTTCGAGTGATGGGAACAATGACCAAAAAGCAAAGGATAGTCTTGTTATTGGGTTTGAAGCAGATGCTGGAACATTAATTGCAAACTTAGATGTAAACTATACTACAGATACACAAATCCGTAATATCTATGATTCTCTAATTGAGCGAGATGGACAAACGGGTGAATACATCCCAAGTTTAGCAACGGATTGGGAAAATGTTGATGAGTTAACATGGCGACTTACGCTTAAAGAAGGGGTGAAATTCCATAACGGTGCAGATTTTAATGCAGAGTCAGTAAAATTTAGTATTGATTATATCTTAGATGAGGCTAACCAGTCATTCTATCGTTCAAGATGGGCAAACGTGGAAGAGGTCAAGGTTCTTTCTCCAACGGAAGTAGAGATAAAGACTTCTGTTCCATTTCCTAGTTTAGTTCAGCGTATAACAGAGGATTTACTTATTATGGAACCCGGATATGTAGAGGAAGTTGGTACTGATGTTGCAGCGAAGGAACCAGTTGGAACTGGTGCTTATAAATTTGTTGAATGGTCTAGGGACAACTTCTTGAAATTAGAAGCTAATGAAGATTACTGGCAAGGTGAGCCAGCAATTAAAGAAGTGGAATTTCGTTATATTCCAGAATTCAGTTCTAGAATGTCTGCATTCTTAGGTGGAGAAATTGATTTCTTTAAAAATATTCCAGTTGACTCTGTAGCTGAAATAAAAAACACAGATAACGCTAAAATTGGAGAAGTATCATCTGCGCGTATTAATTACTTAGCTTTGAATACTTTCCATGATGGTCCATTACAAGACGTGAATGTAAGAAAGGCATTAAATTATGCAGTAAATGTTGATGAATTATTGGAATCGATTTTAAATGGCTATGGTACGAAAATGACTGGTCCATTAGCGGTTATCAATAGTAGTTATGTAGAAACAGATGACTATGGCTACGATCCTGATAAAGCGGTTGAGCTTTTAGAAGAGGCTGGATATGACCCAGAAGAGTTAACATTAACACTTGATACACCAAATGGACGTTACCCAATGGATTCACAAGTAGCACAAGGCATTGCTTCTCAGCTACAAAAAATTGGGGTTCAAGTAGATGTAAAAGTAAATGAATGGGGAAACCATTTAGAAAAAATACAAAATCGTGAAATGGGAGATATGTATATCCTTGGTTGGGGACCTGCATTTGATCCACAATCAACAATTGAAAACTTATTCACAGAAGGTGCTCCATACAGTAGTTTCTATGATGAAAAAATTGAAGCTAAAATCCAAGAAACAAATGCAATCTTTAATGAAGAAGATCGATTTGAAGGATACGCTGAATTGCAGCATGATTTAGTAGAACAGTCGGCTTGGGTTCCACTTTGGCAACAAGCCGACTTATATGCAATTAAAGAAGATTTAAATTTCGAACCTAGAGTTGATGAGAAAATGCAAGTGTTTGAAATGTCCTGGAAATAAAAAGTAAGAGGAGGGGGTATACCTCTCCTCTTACAATGGAACTTTTTCACAGAGAGAGGGCTGCACTATGTTGGACTTTATAATTAAAAGGTTCTTCCAAGTAATAGTGGTAGTTTTGTTGGCACTAACGGTTGTTTTCTTCTTAATTAGAATATCAGGTGATCCAACGACTTTATTTCTCCCACCAGATGCGCCAAAGGACCAGATAGAAGAATATAAGGAACTACTGGGTTATAACCGACCACTTATTGTGCAATATGGGGACTTCATGTTTCATGCCGTTCAAGGAGATTTTGGAGAATCACTGCGAAGTCAAGAAGATGCTTTGGGAATTGTACTAAGTAGAATACCAGCAACTTTCCAACTGGCTATATCTGCGTTATTAATCGCTTTAATTATCGCTATTCCATTAGGTGTCTTATCTGCCTATAAAAGAAATACCGTTTTCGATAAAGTTGGTGTAGCACTTACTATAGTGGGACAGGCGATCCCAAGTTTCTGGTTGGGATTAATCCTAATCTATTTCTTTGCTGCCCAATTAAAAATACTACCTTCGGGAGGTGGAGGAACAGCGATCCATTTGATTCTTCCAACTTTAACATTGGCTGCATACAGTGTTGCTAGATTCACACGATTTACAAGATCTGCAATGCTAGACGTTCTACGAAAAGATTACATTCGAACGAGTAAAGCTTCCGGTGTTCCAACATTTCGATTAATTATGAGATACGCTTTACGAAACTCGTTAATTCCAATCATTACATTAGTTGCTTTAGATTTAGGTGTGTTACTGGGCGGAGCTGTTATTACAGAGGTAGTCTTCTCTTGGCCAGGTGTAGGTAGATTATTAATGCAATCTCTTATGAACAGAGATTTTCCAATAGTTCTTGCTGGGGTATTTATTATTGCCTTAATCTACGCATTGGTTAACTTCATTGCAGATGTACTATACGCATATGTAAACCCGCAAATACGAGTGAAGTAGGTGAAAAACATGTCATCAAGCCTTCCACAGAACGAACAAGCTTTAGAAAATCGTGTGAAACCAAAGAGGAAATCGGCTATTGCAACCTTTTTTTCAAATTTATCAAGAAGCTGGACTGGGTTAATTGGCTTTATCATTATAATGACTTTGATTGTAATAAGTTTGATTGGGCAATGGATTACACCTTTTGATCCCTATTTTGCAGAGTTTAGTAAAAAACTACTTCCGCCAATGACAGAAGGCCATTTATTAGGGACCGATCAACTTGGAAGAGACATTTTCTCCCGAATTATCTTGGGGGCTAGGGTATCCGTCATTATTGGTTTAGCAACAGCTCTAATTGCAGGGTTAATTGGTACCATAATTGGAATTATTGCAGGTTTTTTTCGAGGATGGATTGATATCATTTTAATGCGGATTGTTGACGTGACGTTAAGTTTCCCATTTATCCTATTAGTACTTGTAATCAATGCAATTATTGGAGCAGGTTTGAGAAATATTATTATTTCATTAGCAGTTGGTGGCTGGGTGATTTTCGCCCGTGTCATTCGAAGTGAAGTTCTTGCATTACGGGAAAAAGAGTTTATTACCGCATGTATTGCGACTGGCGTTAGTCGGTTTGAAATTCTTATTAAACATATTGTACCTAATCTATTTACGCCAATTATCATTCTTGCCTCCTTACAGATTGGTACCTATATTATTGCAGAAGCTTCAATTAGTTTCCTTGGTTTTGGAGTAGCCCCCCCTACACCAGCATGGGGGAACATGCTGAATGAAGGAAAGGATTATATCTTTAGTTCCTGGTGGTTAATCACTTTTCCTGGATTAGCAATTGTAATTACGGCACTTGGAGTTAATTTATTTGGGGACTGGTTACGCGATACATTAGATCCTGAATTAAAAGGAGAATGATGGGAGGGGATTTATATGTCCGATACGATCCTTAAAGTGAAAGATTTAAAAATACAGTTTAAGACTGGTAAGAAAACAGTTCAACCAATCCGTGGTGTTGACTTTTCCATAAAAAAAGGGGAAACATTGGGCGTTGTTGGTGAATCTGGAAGTGGAAAAAGTGTTACTTCTTTGGCTGTAATGGGACTGTTGCCAGAAAAAACAAGTGAAATTATCTCTGGTGAGATCGTATTTGATGGAAAGGATTTAACGAATCTAAAAGAAAAGCATTTCCGCAAACTTAGAGGTAATGATATTTCAATGATTTTTCAAGAACCGATGACATCACTAAATCCCGTATTTACAATTGGGGAACAACTAAGCGAGCCATTAAAACAGCATAAAAAGATGTCTAAGAAAGAGATAGAAACTGCAATAATTGCTGTTTTAACTCAAGTTGGGATCCCACGTGCAGAGCAAATTATTCACGAGTACCCACATCAGCTTTCAGGTGGAATGAGGCAACGTGTCATGATCTCTTTGGCTCTTTTAGGCCAACCAAAATTAATGATAGCTGATGAACCAACGACAGCTTTGGATGTAACCATTCAAGCCCAAATTTTAAAACTGATGAAAGATATTAAAAAGCAACATGACATGAGTCTTTTACTTATTACCCATGACCTAGGCGTGGTTGCAGAAATGTGTGATCGTGTCGTTGTGATGTATGCTGGTGAAATAGTAGAAGTAGCAGAAGTAAAAGAGTTATTCGATAATCCTTTGCATCCTTATACACGAGGATTAATTGAATCGTTACCATCTAAAAACACACGTAAAAATCGATTGTATTCCATTAAGGGTCAAGTACCGAAACCAAACGAAATTACGAAGGGATGTATTTTTGCGAATCGATGTCCTTTTGCTTTTTCAAAATGCTTTGAGGAGACGCCACCTGTCCAGCATACAGGGAATCATATGAGCAAATGTTGGCTACAAGATTCTAACAAGGATGAGGTGTCTTAAATGGAAGCAAAAACATTGTTAGAAATCAAAAATCTAAAAAAATACTTTGAAATTTCCCAAGGCATGTTCAAAGAAAAAATCAATGTGCGTGCAGTAGATGATATAAGTTTTTCAGTAAGAGAAGGAGAAACGTTTGCCCTTGTTGGTGAATCGGGTTGTGGAAAGTCTACAACAGGAAGAACAATCCTCCGCTTGACTGATCCTACAGATGGCCAAATAGTCTTTAAGGGTAAAAACATCGAAAAACTACCATATAATCAAATGCGAGCTTTACGAAATAGGATGCAAATGGTGTTTCAAGATCCTTATGCTTCATTAAATCCTAAGAAAACCATCCGTCAAATTTTAATGGAGCCATTACGAGTTCATAATAAGTTTCCGAGAGAAGAGCGGCTTGAGAAAATAAACAACATGTTAAAGATAGTTGGTCTGTCGGAAGAGCATTTAGACCGCTACCCTCATGAGTTTTCAGGTGGTCAGAGACAACGTATTGGAATTGCTCGTGCTGTCATTTTGCAACCTGATTTTATTATTGCCGATGAGCCTGTTTCAGCCTTAGATGTATCCGTTCAATCTCAAGTTATAAACCTTATGCTAGATTTGCAGGAAGAGTTTGGTTTAACTTATCTATTCATTTCACATGACTTAAGCGTAATTGAACACATGACAGACCGGGTTGCCGTAATGTATCTTGGTAAAATTGTTGAGGTTGCTGATACAGAAGAGTTATTTGCAAATCCAAGGCATCCCTATACGCAAGCGTTAATCTCTGCTGTGCCGATTTCTCATCCAGATGAAGAGAAGGAACGGATCATTTTAACTGGTGATGTACCAAGTCCAGCTAACCCACCTTCTGGATGCTCATTTCATACAAGATGTCCATTTGCGATGGATATTTGTCGTAAGGTTGAGCCAGTGTCTAAAGAGTTTTCGAATGGCCATAAGGCAAATTGTCATTTATATACAGATTCAGAAAATAAGGAGGAGAAAGAATATGCTATTAACCATTCCTAAAAGCGAGTTCAAGGAAAGACAGCAGAAATTTTTCAACAAACTATCTGAGGAAAACTGTGATGGGGCGATTATATTTGCTGTAACGGACATTTTTTATTTAACAGGTTTCCATTTTCATTCAACGGAACGCCCGATGGGAGTATTAGTAGATCCTGACCATAAGGTACATCTATTTGTTCCTGCATTGGAGCATACCCATGCAGAGGAATATGCGGTAATTGATCATGTGCATTCTTATCCTGAGTATCCTGGCATTAAACATCCGATGGAATATTTAAAAGAGGTACTACAGAAATTTGGGTTTGAAGGAAAGACAATTGGCTATGATTCATTAGGATATGGTTCTCCTATGGGATATAGTGGGCCTTCAGTTGATCAATTTCTCGAGGTTAAAGAGTTTGTATCTTTAAAAGGAATTATTGAGAAATTACGTTTTGTTAAGTCAGCCAACGAAATCGAACTAATTAAAGAATCTTGTCGGTGGGGGAATCTAGCACACCGTCTTCTTCAAAAATATACGAAAGCTGGTTTAAGTGAAATTGAGATTACGAGTAAAGCTTCCACAGAGGCTACAATGGCAATGATTGAAACATTAGGACCAAACTATAAACCGCATGGCCGAACAGCTTATGCGATATTCCGCGGACAGATTGGACCTGAATCTGCATTTCCACACGCTGTCACACAAAACGTGATTATGTCTAAGGGTGATACGCTCGTCACAGGGGCTGCTGCAGATGTGTTTGGCTATCATAGTGAATTAGAAAGAACCATGTTTGTGGAAGAAGTTTCTAAGGATCAAGAAAAATACTTTAACCAGATGTATGAAGCACAGGATGTTGCCTTTTCTGCTATTAAACCTGGGGCTACATATTCTTCCGTAGAAGAAAAAGTGCAACAGTACTTTAAAGAAGAAGGTATTACACATTTAACCCAACATCATACTGGGCATAATATTGGTTTACTTGGTCATGAAGCACCTTTCTTTGATCTAGGTGATCATACCGTAATGGAACCAGGTATGGTGGTAACTGTTGAACCTGGTATTTATGTGAAGGGACTTGGTGGTTTTAGGCATTCTGATACGGTGTTAATTACTGAAAATGGTATTGAAATGCTAACGTATTACCCAAGAGATCTTAACTCTCTTATATGTTAAATGAAGATAATAGTACTTGGTAAATGGTAATTAGCTATTTGCCAAGTACTTATTTCTTGAGAGCAGTTTTATAAGCTATTACATATACTTTTGAATATAAGAAAGGGATGTATATAATGAAACTATTTATTTCAGCCGATATTGAAGGAATTGCTGGTGTTGCTACCATTCAACAGCTTGTAACAAGTGGAGAGTATCAACGTTTTCGAATATTAATGACTGAAGAAGTAAATGCGGCTATAAGAGGAGCTTTTAATGGCGGTGCAACAGAAGTAGTCGTAGCAGATGGGCATGGAAATATGTCTAATATAATAATAGAAGATTTAGACACAAGAGCGCGATTGGTGTCTGGGAACAATCGAGTAATGGCCCAGTTAGAAGGATTGGACGATTCGTTTGATGGAATTATTTTTGTTGGACATCATGGTAGAGAGAGTGATTCCAATGCAGTTATTTCCCATACGTTAGCGGGAGTTTGTGTAAAAGAATTTAATGTAAATGGCAAAATTGTTGGAGAAACAGAACTCAATGCAATGGTTGCCGGGAAGTTTCAAGTTCCTTCTATTTTTATTAGTGGGGATGATATTTATGTAAAAGAAGTAAAAGAAACCTTACCCCTAGTACAGTCTGTTGTAACCAAATATGCTAGAAACAGATTAGCTGCTGAATTAATACATCCTGATGTCGTGCAACAAGAGATTGAAAGAAATGTACAAGTCGCAGTAGAAGACATAGAACACTACCAGCCTTTCGTTTTAGAAGGCCCTATTACGTTTGAAATTGAATTTAAAGGCCCGCAACAGGCACAAATGACTTCAACATTACCATCTGTGCAAATGCTCACACCAACTCGTATTAGTTTCACATGTGATGACATGGTCACAGCCTATAAACATATGTGGGGATGTGTCATCATTGCCATGGCCTCAACAAATGGAGTTCTTGGTGCTATAAACAATTAGTCGAGGAGGATACATGATGAGTTTAGACCAGATAAAGGAATTTGTGGAGAAAAATAAAGAGGAATACTTGGAGACATTATTTACTTTGTTACGTCAGAAAAGTATCAGTGCGCAGAATATTGGGATGGAAGAAACAAGTGCCATGCTACTTAAAATGTTAGAAGATATCGGAATGGATAGTAGATTAATTGAGACAGATGGTCATCCGGTCGTTTATGGTGAAATGATGAAGGAAGATAATGATTTTACGTTACTCATATACGGCCATTATGATGTGCAACCTGCTGACCCGATTGATGAGTGGAATTCACCACCCTTTGAACCAACGATAAGAAACGGGAAGATATATTGCCGTGGGGTAGGGGACAATAAAGGACAGCTCATGGCGCAAATTCTGGCAGTAAAAAGCTACCAAGAAGTTATAGGGGATCTTCCCATAAATATTAAATTCGTATTTGAAGGAGAAGAAGAAAGTGGGAGCCCGAATATAGCTAAATTTGTCTCTGAGCATCGCGATTTATTAAAAGCAGATTTAGTGTATACATCAGATGGACCAATGCATGAAAGCGGGGCGCCATTTGTTTTACTCGGTGTTAGAGGTATGCTCTATGTAGAACTAAATGCAAAAGGCTCAGATTGGGATAATCATTCTGGTAACAAAGGAAATATTGCACCAAATCCAGCTTGGCAGCTTGTTGATCTTCTAGGAACTATGAAGGATGATGATGGGAATATATTAATAGAAGGTTTTTATGATGACTTGCAAAAACCTACTGCAAACGAGGAAGAATTGATATCCACGTTACCTTATGATGCTGAACAAGTCGCTAATCAAATCGGATATAAATGTTTTGATATGACACGTGAGGAATATTACCGAAAACTAACCCTTGAACCAACTTTAAATATCGCAGGTTTTCATAGTGGTTATGGTGGAGAAGGCGCAAAAACGATTATACCTTCTACTGCTATGGTCAAAATGGATATGCGATTAGTAATTGATCAAGACCCAGATGATATTTTAGAAAAATTTATTAAACATGTTCATAAACATGCACCTGGAGTATTAGTGGTAAGTCATGGTTCAATGAAACCATCTCGGACGTCTCCGGATCTGGAAGTCGTAAAGGTTGTTAAGGAGGCAGTCAAGGAAGCCTACCATGAAGAACCAGTTTTACAGCCTAGCCTAGGTGGGAGTTTACCAGATTATGTCTGGACCCAAATACTAGGTGTACCTTCTGTTATCGTTCCATATGCAAATTCTGATGAAGCAAACCATTCACCAAATGAAAATCTTAATGTAGATAATTTCTTCAAGGGGATAATTTGTACTTGTTCTGTGATTCGTTCTTTGGGGGAGTAGTTGGACAGGGAAATGGGCACATTCAAGTCAGGAATAAATTAAAAGTCAGATGATTATTTGGTAATAGTGGGCTGTACAGATTACCAAATTGAAAAACGGTTCCTCGTTGTTATAAGGGACCGTTTTTTCTATGTGTAATTGGTTTAACATTGTAAATTGCATTTTCCAGACACTATTCCATTTAGATAATAGCCTTTGGTAGTGGATCAATCGAATATGACAGCTTTGCCTTGTTCTCGTAATTTTTTTAAGGATGTAAGCATATGATTTACTTCTTCGTCAGAATGTCTATTCCAAGAACCTAATTCAGCTACTATTTTCAAAGGCGATTTAGATCTATAAGAACGTGTTGGATTTCCCGGGAATCTTTTATCCGTTACGTTTGGGTCGTTTTCAAATTCACCTAAAGGTTCTACTACGTAAATTCTTTCTTTTGACTTGGATGTTGCTAATTCAGCTCCCCATTTAGCAGCATCTAATGTAGCAGTGAAATAAATAAAGTTCGATTTTTTGTCTTGATAATTTGATACGTATTGCGGTTCCAATAGATCTCCAATATTTAGTTCTGCTTTAGTACCATGAAAGAAAGGACCATTATCTAAGACAGCTTTTTTGTCATTCATATTGATACACCCCTTTTTTGAATTTGTATATAACAGTATAGATCAAGAAACATGGAAAATGTAGTCTATTAACACCTTATTATTCGTAGTATAATAGAAGTAGAGAGAAGGAAGTCGGATGTAAATTATCAATACGTCAGTTAGTTTGCTATGTATGAGTCTGCTAAAAGAAGTAATAACATATAAGCAGGTAGCAGTATAGGACTCTGACAATGATCAAGAAAAGGATGAAGATAACGAATTACCAAATATATTAACCAATACGTATGATCTGTTAATGATCGCCAGTGTATTGCTTGTTGTAGGTGGAGTTATGTTTTATTTTCAGAGTAGGAGCATTATCCTAACTTTTTCTCATCACTTTGCAATAAGATAACTCTCATGAGGTTTTTTTATCGGAAATTAGGATTAAAGTTTGTTTGAGGCGATGATAAAACAGCGTTTTTCAGGTTGGAAGAAGGAAAAAGTTGGTTAGGATTGTGGGAAGGTAGTGAGTATCAAACTCCTTATCATCCATCATTAAGGCACATAGGTTTTCGAGTTTCTTATGAAAATTTAAAAATATCTCTAGAGTGGCTTGATTCCTTAGACATTGAGGCTGTTCCTTTTGGTAACAGAACTACTACGGAACCATTTATAAGGTCAAACCAAGGAAACGCGTCAGTTTATTTTCTTGACCCAGACGGTAATAGTTTAGAACTGATGTGTTACATTGAAGTCCCTGATAATTTAAAACATATTAATAAGAAATTATCATTTGATGAGTGAGAGAAGTTACTAGCCAATCATTGAATTAGAAAAGAAAACAGTAGATGAATGAAAATAGACAGGACGGTGAGGGTTTTAACTTTAGTTTTTTAATAAAAGAGTGCATTAGTTTAAGATGATTAAACACGCAATGGCCTTAAAAAGCAGTATAATGTAATAAATTCAGAAAAAAACCTATAAATTAATTAAAGGAGGAATACATATGAGATACCTAATATTGTTAACTCCATCAAAGAAGTGGAGAGATGGTGTTGCGTTACATAATCAACCGTTCATGCCTGAACACGCTATTTATGTTCAAACTGAATATAATAAAGGAAATATAGTTTTAGCTGGACCATTTGGTGGTTCAACTGGAGGAGCAATAGTTATCGATGCAGAAACGGAAGAAGAGGTTATTAGATTTGCTGACAATGACCCTACTGTTAAAAATGGTATCTTCAGTTATGAAATAAAGCAATGGGATTATAAAATGAGCAAATGTGAAACTGAAAATCCAGCTTTTGACCAGAGTTATATTGATTACAAGCATAAGATTCAAAAGGAATTAGGAATTATTTAGGATGTTTTAGTTAAAGTAATGGATGCTTTAATGAAATATTAAAACGAAATAGAGGGATTAAATGGAGTTTGAATTTGTAAAAGTAGAAGTGCTGTTACCAGAAGAATATATAGTGGAGTTAAGGAATCAGCTAAATGATATTGGCGTTTTAACTGTGGGAGCTTACGATAATGTTGTTTCATATTCTGTGGTAAAAGGATACTGGAGACCTTTAGAAGAAGCAAATCCTTTTAATGGTAGTAAAGGTGAAATTTCCTTTGGGACTGAATGTAAAATGGAATTCAAGTGTTTAATGAGTAACATTGTAGAAGTTAAAGGGTTAATTAAAAGGGTTCACCCTTATGAAGAACCTGTAATAAATGTTTTACCAATGTTAAGCTAACGGATGCAATAATAAAGCATGCGATTATAAGTGGTATTTGGTTTATTAACAAAATATTGCTGAAATTATAGGGTGTGCTACACTTTCAATAATTAAACAGGTGACATAAGTGAGATAACTTGTGTTGGTGTCCTTAATGGTTAAAAACAGTAATGTTGCACAGTGCCTCCAATCATATTGGGGGCATTTTTAAATATTATAGGAGAGTGAATAAATTGCTACTAAAAGATGATGTCTCAAACTTGTTTGAAGATGTATATACTCATGTAAAAGAAAGTGCTGAAAAGTTGGGTTCCAGTGGCGTGGCTCTATTTATCATTCATAACGATAAAGTTGTAACAGAATCATATTTTGGCAAACAATCGAATGCTAAGCATGCTCGAGATGTTAAAGCAGATAGAAGACTCCTATTTAGCCGCATATGAAGGAGTAACCATTCGTCACTTATTAACCCACACACATGGACTTATAATAGCTGATGGTAAATTAGTAAGTGAATATAAACCTGGAGAATCATGGGCATATAGAGGTCCCAGTATTGAGTTGCTGACAAGTATTATCAAAAAAACAACGGGGCAGTCTGTTGCTGATATTGTAAAAGAGCATGTCATTGATCCGGTCGGTTTTCAATCGACAGAATGGGTTAAGATGAGCCAGCCTCATTCAAAAATTGCAAACGCTATTAGAGATACAGATAACATCTTCTGGACCGAGACGGATGTAGTAGATGGTTCCGGGATGAATATGTATGTCTCTGCAAAAGAGCTTGCCATGTGGGGCTACCTTCATTTAACAGAAGGGAAATGGGGAGGAAAACAGATTATTCCTAGAGAAATTATTCAAATGGCAACATCTATACAGACTCCTGACCCAAGCCTACCTATTCACAAAAACGGATTTTTATGGTTCGTAAAGGACACAAACCATACCTTTAACCAAATAGGCGATATAGTTCCAAAAGGTTCCTATCAATTACTCGGTTACACAAATGTAGCTCTGCTCGTCATCCCAGATGAAAACGTAGTAGCGGTAAGAATGTTTAACCGTTATGGTTCCACGGAAGGATACGATTATCTCAAAGACATTCGGTCTTTTGGAGATACTGTTTATAAATGTTCAATAAAGGAAAGTAGAACGCAATAATAGAAGGTGACCTAGATATGCCCCCAGCCCAATTAGTTGAGAATTATTATTAGAGGGTCCAAGATTTAAGAAGGCGATTATCAAAAAAGATTCCCTTTTGAATATTATGTATAGGATTTAAATGAAAACGATTGAAAATGCATTTATGATAGAATGAAAGCCAAAGTTCCATACAAAGTTTAAAATAAACAAAAGGGCGTAAATATTATGGCTAATTTAATTAGGAAAATAATTAAGGGTGATAAGTAATGAATAAACGTGATTATCTAGTTAAAACCTTTTCTCGTACAAAAAGAAAGGATTACGAGAATTATATTTTAACTGCAATCTGGCATAAACTGAACAATTTAAACATCAAGCCTGTTAGTCAGCAGTACATTAAACGTAAGAACGGAAAGCATGCTTTAATGGATCTGTATTTTCCCCAATTACATATTGAAGTAGAAGTAGATGAAGCATACCATCAAGATAATCAGGAAGCAGATAAACTGAGAATGGATGATATTATATCTGCTATAAGCGAGGAATCTATCAGTGATTTTCTATGCCTTAGAATTGATGCGACTAAATCTATTGAAGAAATTGAAGATAGAATTAATGAGGTTGTCTCCATTATTAAAGATAGGGCTTCAAATACTCCATTAAAATGGAATACATATGAAGAAGAATTATCACAATTGAAACAGGAAGAATATTTATCAGTCTATGACAGTATTGCATTTAGTGATATAAAAGACATTGCAAATACTGTCTTTGGTAAGAATTCTAAAAGATATCAACGGAGTTTTTTCAGAGTGATAGACAATATGTGGCTGTGGTGCCCCAAACTATCTATAACTAAAAATGGAAATACCAAATCAATAGCAGGTGGTTGGCTTAACTTTCTGGCAGAAGATTGGAGCTACATTGATGAATCGCATGTAGATGTTGGGATAGTGGAAAATAGAAAAAGTACATATACTGAAGAGATTAAATTAGATCGTAAAAGAGCGGTTTTTGCTAAATACAAAGATAATCTAGGGTTTAATCGATACAGATTTGTGGGTGTCTTTAAGTGTATTGGTCTATCACCTATGGATGAAAGTTGTATTAGGTATTTAAGAGTAGATGATAAGGTGAGGATAGTTAAATGATAGATCTTTATAAAAGAAGGCGAGACATAATATAATTTCTCAAACGAGATAGGAGTGAACTGGTAATATGACTGTTCCAGGTTTTCAAGATTTTATGTACCCATTTCTTCAAATTTTGGGAGATGGAAAAGAACATCGGCTACAGGATTTATATAAGGAACTTGCGAATCATTTTCAACTAACGGATGACGAAATTGAAGAAACTCTACCAAGCGGAAAACAAACTGTGTTGGTGAATAGAATTGGCTGGACAAGAACTTATTTAAATAAGGCTGGTCTTATAAAAGTAGTTAGAAGAGCGGTATTTACCATTACTAATGAGGGGTTAAATATCTTGAAAGACCCGAGTGTAAGCTATATTAATAAGAAGTTTTTAGCACGCTATGATAGTTTTAATCAATTCGTTAATAAAACAAGTGAAAAAGCAACAAAACGACCAACTAATACGAGTGAGGAACAGCAGACACCATTAGAACTTATTGCTGAGAATTATGACATTCTCAAAAAAGACCTACAGGATGATCTACTAGATAAAATTTTAGAATGCACACCTGCCTTTTTCGAGCGGTTAATTGTTCGTTTAATTGTTGCTATGGGCTATGGTGGTTCTGTAAAAGATGCAGGGGAAGCTATGGGGAAATCCGGGGATGAAGGCATTGATGGCATTATCAAAGAAGATGTATTAGGTTTAGAGATGATATATTTACAAGCCAAAAGATGGAAAAAGGATTCTACAGTTTCAAGACCTGATATTCAAACATTTGTTGGTAGTCTTGTTGGTAAACAGGCCTCAAAAGGTATCTTTATAACCACAGCAAAATTTTCTAAGCACGCTTATGAGTATGCCAGTTTAATTGATAAACGAGTTATTTTAATTGATGGCCAACAATTGACTGATCTGATGTTTAAGTATGATGTTGGGGTAACAAATGAAGAGGTATTTGTTACGAAGAAATTAGATATTGATTTCTTTGAAGAGAGTATTTAGTAAATAAATTTAATAGCAGTGTAAGTTGAACAACGTATATAGAATTAAAATCTATTTTTGGTGGAAGTAAGGGGCGTTAGAGATGTCGGAAAAAATTTTACATTCAATAAGAAATTTAAGAGAGAAGATGGATGGTGGATTCGCAGATCTTAAGCAGGATTTAAGCGATCTCTCAAACAAAGTTGATCTCCTTATAAAGGAGACTGAACAGCATTCTAATCCATTACATGAAAAAGTGGAAAAAGAATGTGACCAAAACAACTAAGTGAAAATACACAAAGATATCTAGGGTTACTTTACTTATTAGCATGAATGTATATTATATAAAAGTAAAAGTAAAAGTAAAAGTAAAACACCCACAAATAATTAATGCAAAGTGGAGAGATTTAACTGAATAAGACAGAGGAAAAAGCCCCCCTCCGTCGTATATAAATTAAAACGACAGTGGAGGTGCTTTTCTCATGGGAGAAAAGCAATATGTTTACTCAGAAGAAGTGAAACGAAATGTAATTGAAATGAAGTTATCAGAGGATTATACAAATCGACAGATCATGTAGAAGTTTGGAAACCTAATAAATCACAAATTATGACCTGGATGAGGTGATTTAGAAAGGGAGTGGAACATCATTTTCCTCAACCAATTGGTAAACAGTATTCGTTCGGTAAAGGGGCCAGAAGAATTAAGTGGAGTTGATCAATTAATATGAGGAGTAATTTGTGGAAATAATTACCTATTCCCCAACACTCCGGGCTTGTCAAATAAAGTGTGTAAGTACAGACTTACTCTATGTATTTTAGAGCCCTTTCTTTTAGATTTTCGTGGAGGAGTTGGTTCATAACGAGGGGCCAGTTTTGGATATGGCCGCCTTCCCACTTTGTCTCGAGTTCTTTTATGCGCAAATATAACACTTTTAACAGAGCGTTCTCGTTGGGGAATGCTCCTTTTTTGGTTACTTTCCTGAAGCTTGAGTGTATACTCTTTACTGCATTTGTTGTGTACATAACTTTACGAATGGCACTATGTAGTCAAAGAGTTGATCGACATGACTAAAATTCCTTACCCATACATCCGTAGCTCCTGGATAGGCTGCCCACTGTTGTTGAAAGGATTCAAAGGCGCTAATACATGCCTTAAGACTTGGTGCACTATAGACCTTCTTAAAGCTTTTGTGAAGTCTTTATAATTCTTGCTTGGAACGTATTTAATAGAATTACGGATAAATGAACAATGCATCGTTGAACGACAACCTCAGGGAAGATAGCTCGTGAGCCTTCTTCTAGACCACTCACACCATCCATGGAAATAAAGAAAATGTCTTCGACCCCTCTTGCTTTGATTTCATCGAAGATCTGCATCCATTTGTGTTTGCTTTCTGTCTCATTTAGCCATAGACCGAGTACTTCTTTTCTACCTTCGATGGTGTATCCTAAGATGGTATAGACAGCATATTTCTTTGCTTCATATTGATTGCGAATGGTTGTATACATGCAGTCCACAAATACAAACGCATAACAGTTACTTAGTGGGCGAGTCTGCCATTCTTCCAGTTCGGGGAGAACCTGTTCCGTAATATCAGAAACCATTTCGTGCGATACAGAAAATCCATAAATATCTTCGATCGTTGACGAAATGTCTCGTTGAGACAATCCTCTGGCATACATAGAAATCACTTTATTTTCTATTGCGGAGACGTCTTTTTTACGTTTAGGGATAAGCTTAGGTTCGAAGGACCCATCCCGATCACGTGGCACCTGAATATCTACTTCCCCGGAACTTGTCTTAAGGTTTTTCTTCCCATAACCATTTCTTCGGTTCGCTGTATTTTTTTCTTTTTTATCATTCGAGTCATAACTTAAATGGTTATTCATTTCACCCTTTAACATCGATTCAAACATGGGACCAAATATATCAAGTGCGTTCTGCATGTCTTCTACAGTCTCTGGTTGGTAGTTTTCTAGAATTTGATTCGCTAATTCAACTGATTTCTGATCTCGCTTTGATTTAGCCAATAGAACAACCTCCCATTCGTATATTTTTATTTTACCAATAAAAAACTAAACTGCGCAGTAAGAGCCGTACGCTCTCTCACTTACACAGTTTAGTTTACACTCCCGAATAAATGTTTTTAATATAGCCTCGATACCACCTATTAGGGATTTCGAGGCCTATCCTACTTCTAACATCGGTTTTTCAATAGAAGAATCTCCCCTTGCATAAGACAGGTTATTTAATTTCCTGTCTTTTTTATTCTAATATAGGTGGTTTCTCACCGGTGGAGTATATATGGTTCATCATTTCTTGTCCTAAGCGGTATTGAACGATTCTCAAAACAAAAAGACGCCACCAAAGTCAAACTCCAAGCATCCTAAAGTATAAAATATAATTAAAGATAAACAGCCTCTAACTTCCCACCCCCAACACCAACCTTTACCTCCACAATAACCTCCTCTCCCAATCGAAACCTCTCCATAACCCGTATACACAAGCCCACTCTGCCTCCTCATCCTCTACCGCATTTTGAATCTCTTTCCCCTGATACTGCACACTCGTAATCGTACCCTGAATACCTGCATGCTCACCCTCCGAGAGCTAAGCTGCTCCGACTGAACCAGATAAATCCCTTTTTTTTTAACTCCATAGAACACCTAAATTCGGCCAATTAATAACAGGGACTGAGCAGGCGTTAGCGTTTCACTAAATCTTCAATCATAGTTGTCATGTTCGTTTCCCTACTTTCTGTCCAATAAGACAGACTGTCCCAAACACAATATCGCAAAGCCTAACGGGATGAGCATCACAATTAGACTTGAAAATGCGGTGGAATAGGTGCTGTAACATGCCAATATACCAATCGTTTGTGAGGTAGAAGACCCTACTATTTTAGACTTTGCTTTTGCATCTGAACCCATTGTCCTAATTACTATAGAATCCGTATACAGCTTTAAATACCCTGTGATAATATAATATTACGAAAATTATAAATAAAGCTTTAAAAAGGCTAGATAGAGTCAGGGGGGTACTTTATGCAAGAAAAGGTAGAAAGCAAAGAGGTAGGAGCATTTTCTGATAAACAAGATACAACAAAATGGAAGTTCATTGGTCCTGGCCTTATCGTAGCTGCTACTGGTGTAGGAGCTGGTGATTTAGCGACTGCATTGGTATCTGGAGCGGAATATGGTCTCGCCTTTTTATGGGCTATTGTATTAGGGGTTATCGTGAAGTTTGCCATTGGGGAAGGTGTGGGGCGTTACACACTAGCAAGTGGGAATACAATCCTCGAGGGCTGGCGAGGCATTGGGAAATGGACTACAGGGTACTTCGGCATTTATTCGGTTATTTGGGGATTTGTTTATGGAGCTGCAGGGACAGCATCTTGTGCATTAGCTGCATATGCTCTCTTTCCACAAATTAGCTTAACATGGTGGGCTGTTATTAATGGTGTCATTTGTTATGCGTTAGTTCTTACTGGAAAGTATGGATTCTTTGAGAAGGTCATTACAGCACTAGTTGCGGTCATGTTTATCACCGTTATTGGTTCCATGATTTTCGTATTACCTGATCTGCTTCCACATTTAAATACAATTGTACCAGTCATGAATGATGACACCATCATCTATTCACTAGGATTAATTGGAGGTGTTGGTGGATCGATTACCATGGCAAGTTATGGTTATTGGCTAAAAGAAAAAAATTGGTCGGAGAAACGCCATATCAAAATTATGCGCTGGGATTCCTTAAGTGCGTATATTATAACAAGTATCTTTGCTCTGGGAATTATGGTTCTTGGAACAGCAATTATTTTTGGCACGGGAGATATCATTAGTGGAGAAGAGGCACTTGTTGTTTTTTCTAGTAGGCTTGGGGAAGTGCTAAGTCCTACCGCACAATATTTCTTCCTAATTGGCTTTTGGGCTGCTTCCTTTACATCGATTTTAGGGGTGTGGAATGGTGTTTCTTATTTGTTTGCTGATTTCATCCGAACCACTCGACATACAGGAGTGAAACAAGATGATATTAGCAAAACAAAGTCCTATAAGTTTTATCTTTTTTGGTTAACTTTCCCACCGATAGTATTACATCTTTTCGGTAAACCTGTTGCATTAATCATCCTTTATGGATTTCTAGGTGCACTATTTATGCCGTTTTTAGCTATAACACTTATTTATCTCTTAAATTCTAGGCAAATTGACAAACCGTTTAGAAGTGGCAAACTTTCAAATATTGTTCTTTCGCTTAGTGCATTATTATTTACCGTCCTAACTTGTATCAAACTTTACGACATAATTGGCGGACTCTTTTAGGACATAACAAACAATCAGGAATAGTTAAGGATAGAGACTTTAATGACTCCAATCCTTTTACGTTAGAAAAGTATCCTAATGAACAAGAAACCCGTGCTCTTCATACTTTACATTAAGTCTGTAAAGGAGGGCGAGTATGAATACGATGCATAATGACACTACGATCTATGTCTATGAACAAGAAGGAATAATCTCTAGGATTGGCACGGATTATGTAGATTTGCTGCAAAGTGACAATACAACGATTAGAGTGTTAACAAAATGGATTACGAATATTAAGTGGGTAGACCCACATTGTCGAAACAAGTGCCTAGACAATGTGGACCTTGAGAAAACATGCGATAACAAAAAACACAAACGACGCTGCTCCGATTGTCATCGGCAACATCAAAATTGCCATTGCCGACTCAAGAAAGACAACATCAAAGACCCCGTCATCCCATATTGCGATGGGCGAATTTATCTACGCTTAGCAGGATTAACCGACGGACTCCCTTACAAATTATTCCGCCACAAAGGATGTAAAGTAGTTCTAGAACTATCAGGAGAATCTAATTGAGCAAATATATAAGTGGAGCGACAACAAAAGAATAGTAACATTAAAAAGGCCGGGCAATTGAGCGAATTATCTAGGATGAAAATTCGAACTTACCCGGCATTTTTTGCCGTTTTTGATATTAAGACACCTTTTAGCGAAGGAAAATGCGAAGACTCCAGTGGGAACAGCACGAGTCCGAAGGCCCCGGAAGAAGCGATCTTTGCTTATGAGGAGACTGAGGCCGTGCCCACGGAAAGTGCAGTATTTTCCGTAGCGGTATATAAGCAGTAGCCAAGTGTATTTCCGGAACGGTGATTATATAACATACTATTTTTTTACTATTTATTAATATTTATTCCTCCAACTCAATCACACAAACAACATCAAAATCTATCCCAAACTTTTCCTCATACTTACTAATCGACATAAAGTTTTCCTTCACCATCTCTAACGTTCCATCCAATTCATATTTATCAATATCCGTTTTTACATAACAGTAATACCCCATATAACTTTCCAAGAACATGCTCAAATTTAAACCAAAAAATAAATTGATTAAAAAAGGGCTCTTCGTAACCGTTTCTCCGAAATGAAACGTCAAGTTTCGTCTTAAACAAGGATTAATTGTAAGTAGCTCTTGCTCATGAACAGTAGCATCTTCTTGCTTCTCGTACTGAATAGATAGAATCCTTGTGGTAGGAATAATGGAAATGTTTCCTGTATCCGCATTTTCGATAATAATAAAATCTAATCCAGCATCAATAAAACAACCTGATATCTTTTCCGTCTTCCCTTTATAGCTGAAATGTACGGTTACAAAGAGCTCACGTAACGTGCGAAGGCTTTGTTGGAGCGCTCTTGCATTCGGTTCATCGGCCTCCTCACCAGCCTCTTCCTCATCTCCCCCCACAGCAAGTGCGAGAAGAAGTTCATTCGCCCTTTCAATGCACTCCCTAATCTCCTCAAATTCTTTAGGAGGAAAAGCAGTATTGGCTGATGGATATTTCTTTTGTGGAAGCCGTTCTGGGCAGTCTTTTGGCAAACAAAAGTCTTCCTCCACTCCTGCAGGAACGACTTCTGGACAGTTAAAGGCTTTTTTTTCATGGAAGAATTCGGATTCTAAGCATTCTACATCATCCCAAACTTTATGGTCCTTCATATCTTTAGCAGTAGGATGTACCTTATTATAAGTTGGAATTGTCACCAACCCCCTTTACTTCTGTGCATACACCTAGTGTATGGGTATTAGTTGATTTTGTTGTTGGGCAGAAGTCTAAATTGATTCATTGTAAAGATTTGATTGCTGGTAATAGACCAAGCCTCTAAAAACATAGCAATTATAAAGTGACACTTCATTTGGTGGGGGCTTTGTTCTTCACACTGATTGTTAGTTGAACAAATCGGGGTGTTAGCGTCCGTTTACTCTCACCTAAACATCACGGTTTCACTTCATGATTTAAGTGGGAGTCTTACGGACAGTTATTCCGGGATAAATGGGAAGTTTGGGGGAGAAAACCAGTGATAATGGGGAATTTAGGATTTTTATTATATGGGAACCTTGTCCTGATCGTAATACTTTATTTATACCTTTATAAAATCCGGAAAATCATCGGCTTTCAACTAGGGATGAATATCTCCATGTTGGTAGGAGGATTTGGTGCCATTGCCACAGGTGTCCTACTCATTTATCAATTTCCCTTAAAATTCGTCATCGTTACCATGATTACCGCCGTTATAGGAATGCTTATTGGGGCTATTTTTGGTGCGTTATTTGACTACCAAACGCTTTTAACAGGATATATCAATGGTTTAATGATGGGGATGATGGCACCGATGGTGGGAGCAGCGGCCAATAACAGTGTCCTCTTTCTACTATTCATTGAGGTCGTTTTCCTGTTTTCTCTTGTACTCGTTTTCCTTTCCGCTAAAAATACATAAGAAAGGAGACGCACTTGTGAATATATCCCAATTCCTTTTCGTCCTGTTTTGTTTAAATGGTGTGATTGGCCTTCTCTTTTATGTCGTGATGTATAAAAAAAGGAAATTGTTTACGGACAGATTCGGGATGGTCATGGCGATGGTTGGTAGTGGCATTCTCTCCTTCAATCTTGCTATGATGCTTTTTTTTATGTTTCCTTTCAATCTCGGTACGTTAGCTATAATTTCTACAATGGTTGGTGGCGGTATCGGGATCCTATATGGAGCACTCACCCGATTTCAGTCATTATTAGCGGGCTTCTCTCAAGGCAGCCTTGGGGCGATTATGGGAACAATGTTTGGGGCTGTGGTGGAGAATCCGGCATTATGTGGGTTACCGGCTGCCTATTTTATTGATGTGGAGCAGCACATGATGCTGTTTAGTTTATTTGGCACAGGCTTGGTTATTTCCACGTTTGGTTTGTTATTTTACTCCTTACGAGTATGAATGAGAGGCGTTGAAAGGAGGGGAACGGAATCGAAAACCACCAGGATAAGAAGCTTATAAAAAGGAAAATCCACTTAAACGAATATACAGAGAACTTACTTGAACAAAGAAAACAGGAAGCTAGAAAGAAAGATTCGATTAATGAACTGAATCAACGGAGGGGGGAGGGACTCACTTCACCTACTACATTTACGACGACAGAAGAGACACGCTTACTAATGGAATATATGGACAGAGCGAACACACTCCATCTAACACAGCACAATAAAAAACGAGGAAAGCTGTTAACGCTCCGAAAGTTTTTTAAATCCAAACGGAATCAACAGGTAGAGGTTTATTTTACGGTTGGTACGGAATCCCATTACAAGGAGGGAAAGGTGAGTACGGTTGGGCGGGATTTTGTCATGATCACCAATTTAAAAGAGCGTGTGTGGATTCCTTATTCAGTTATCGAATCAGCTAACATTGTCTACGGGATTCCTACTTATTCGAATGCACATCAGCATTATCTCTATGACAATAATTTGCGTACAAAGCTCTTACGGCAATTTGGGGAGACCGTTTCAAAACGGGATAATTTGAAACAGCAATTTTTTGAAGAGACGTTACAGACAAATTTAGATACGTGGAAAGACACGTGGGTGAATATTTGGTTTGATGAGAATGTAAAAAGACTTGGGAAGATTTCCAGATCGGAAGAAAAATTAACGATCACACTGCTGGGGAAAAAAGAGAAAATTGATTTTCAAGAAATAAAATACATTGAAACAATTCGTTTGTTGAGCCTGGTTACAAATGGTTTTAAGCACTTTTACAATAATAAAAGGGATGCAACGTAAAAGGAGGGGAGTTTCATGGTAAAGGAAAAGAAGCCAGTTATGGAAGAAGAAATAGAAGTAGATGATCGTTTTTTTAGAGAATTATTAGCCCTAAAAGGAGAAAGTATTCTGCTTGTGACAGAATCAGATCAGTTAAATTTATTTGGTCAAACCTTTCGCCCTGTGTTTTGTGGCGAAATTACGGATGTTCAGCAAGGGCAGCTTACACTTTTCCCAGTAAATATAAAAATGGTGAATGCCCCATTCTTTAATTTTCCTACCCCATTAAGTATTCCTTTAGAAAAAATTGCGCATTTCACACCTGACTTTGATTGTAATGCAAGGCTTCCACTTTCGTAAAAGGGGGGATAGTAATGAGTCAAGAAAAGGCTAATACAGAGTGGGAGTACCCTACTGTCAATATCATTCATGATCAAGCTCTTATCGAGGAGTTTATAGAGGGAATTGGTAAAAACATATTCATTATGACGCCATCTTTTCCCTATATCTTTATTGGAAAACTAGTGGAGGTTATTGAGGACCAGGCTGTGGTTGATGTGAAAGTCACGACCATTTCGGAACTAGAAAATCGGCAGTGGTATATTCACATCCATCAGATCGAAGTCTTCTATATCCAACAAAAGGGGCAACCAAGAATTCCTGAATTAAGGGATGATTTCTAAGTCACCAAGGGGGGAAGATATGAAGCGCCATTATCATGTTGTTGCGATATCGATTCGAATTGTCCTAAATAATTTTGGTGATTACAACCGTGATGGGATAATGTATGTCTTAAAAGAAAACGAAGAGAAAGTGAAGGAATTAGTACGAAAAAATCCATTCACCCCAGTCAGCTTGGTGGAACCCCTTTGTATTAGAGCGAATGTCGGGGATGAGGTAGAGGTTTTATTTGAAAATCAAATCCACTATGCAACAGGGATGCATTTTCAAGAAGCGGATTATAATGTTCTCAATTCCGATGGTGCCAATGTTGGCTTAAACCCAAGTTCTCTGGCAGAAACAGGAGAGAAGATTCTTTATTCACTAAACGTCAATCACGAAGGTGTTTATATGTTTTCCGATTTAGGTGATCCAGATAGTAGTGATGAGGGAACCAATATTAATGGGATGTTTGGGTGCTTATTTGTTCAACCACGTGGGTCTTGGTGGACCGATCCAGTGACAGGTGGCCCTTTAAATAGTGGTGTGTATGCAGATGTACATCATCCATTTTTGCCATCAGTCCGAGAGTACGCTTTTATTTTTCATGATGAAATGCCCACGAAGGATGTCACAGGGAATCGGCCGTTAGATCCCATGACTAACCAAGAGCGGGAATCAACGCATGCGATAAACTATCGCTATGAGCCGATGGAAAACCGAGCTCGCTTATTGGAAGAAGGAGTGGTTTGCCCTGATTGTGAAGGGGAGGAGGTTCACCATGATTCTTGGGTGTTTGGTGATCCTGCCACACCAATTTTGCGAGGATATCGTGGAGACCCTGTTAAAATCAGGCTTGTTCATGCAGGTGTCAAAGAAACGCATGCCTTTCATTATCATGTTCATCAATGGCCAAAAGACCCGAAAAATACAGAATCAGAAATATTGGATGCACAAGCGGTAAGTCCTCAATCCTGGTATACCATCCAACCCCATTATGGATTAGGCTCTCTTCAAGGTGCGTTTGGGGATGTCATCATTCACTGTCACCTCTATCCTCACTTCGGTGTAGGGATGTGGGGATTGAACCGCATTTTTGATACACTTCAGGATGGAAGCCAATGTTATCCAAATGGGGAACCGATCGCGCAATTACAGCCATTGCCAGACCGTCCATGCCCACCTAAGCCAACAAAAGAGAAACCTGGTTTTCCTAACTTTATTCCTGGAAAGCTTGGCTGTAAAGCACCGCGGCCACCGCTTGGGATTGTCGGCGGACGTGATATGACACAGTTGGAAAGAAATGCAGCGGTGGGAAAACCACGACCTGGTGCGGTGTTTGCAGACGCCTGTGCCGTTGCGGAGAACCCAGTCGTGCAGGAGTTTAATGTTTCCCTTATTCAACTACCTATTGTCTATAATCGTCAAGGATGGAATGATCCAATTGGGAGGATATATGTATTAGATGAGGATAGGGGAGATGTTTTAAGCGGGAAAAAGGAACCGGAACCACTAGTCCTTCATATGACAGCAAACAGCTGTGTGCGGATTAACTTTACGAATTGTCTTCCTGAAGTGGCAGCTGGAAACGCATTCCAGCTTGTAACAAGAGCATATGAAGCATCCTTTCATGTGCATTTTGTGAAATTTGATGTGCTTGTATCAGATGGGTCAAATGTAGGCTGGAACTATGATTCTAGCGTTCTATCAGGGGAAACAATCCGATACGAATATTTCGCCGATGTGGAGTTAAAAGCTTGGTTTTTTCATGATCATTTATTTGCCAATTTTCATCAACAGCATGGTGTCTTTGGTACAGGGGTTGTGCATCCACGGTTTAGCTCTTTCTTGGATTCCAAGACAGGGGAAGTAGTGGATCATGGTGCGCAAATTACGGTTACGCAACCGCTTATTCCGGATTACCGTGATATGACCTTGATGGTACACGATTTCTCCTTGCTTTTTGATAAAGATGGCTGTCCTCTTCAACCACCAGAATTTCCTAGTTCCCAGGATGATCCAGGTTTGTTTGGGGTCAATTATAAAAACGAACCGCTCCAATTCCGCTTAGGAAAGGACAATGATCCAGCCTATTCCTTTAGTTCGTTTGTAAATGGTGATCCGATTACTCCTATTTTACAAAGTTATGAGGGGGATCCTATTCGGATAAGGCTATTACAAGGATCTCAAGAGGAATCACATAGTTTTAACATACATGGATTACGCTGGAAGGCAGAATATCCTGATTCTGAAACAAAGGTAAGAGACCAGCAGCACATTAGTATTTCTGAATCCTTTACATTACAAATGTATGTGCCACGGGCGGGAGACTACCTGTGGACATTTGAAACGGAAGAAGATTTATGGAACGGCTTATGGGGATTAATACGGGCATTTGATGAAGAAGTGGATTTTCTTATTCCATTGCCAGATCAGAATCCTCCGCCCAAACGCACGAAGGCCCTTCCGGAACCGACAGGAAAGCCTCCAGCAAAGGCTGAGGTCGTTACTTCTCCAGGTCCTGTAGATGCTCCGGTAAAAACCTTTAATATCGTCGCCTTTCATACCCCAATTATTTATAGTAACTGGGGTGAGCGAGATCCTTTTGGGATTGTATTTGCCCTTGAAGAGGATGTAGAAGAAATTTTAAATGGTAAAAATCCAGAGCCGCTTATTATTCGTGCCAACCAAGGTGATGTGGTAGAAATAAATCTAACGTCTCGACTGGAGCGAGATAAATTTCCGTATCCAAACGGGATTTGGAAATACCCACCTGTTAAAGAGCAGGCATTTTATCCGCCATCTCTCCGAATCTCGTTACATGCTCAGCTTCTTGATTATGATGTAAAAACTTCAGCAGGAGAGACAGTTGGCTTCAATCCTGATCAAACAGTAGCACCTGGCGATGTCATCACCTACAAATGGTATGTAAACAACGCGGTTGGTGCATGTGGATTATGGGATATGGCGGATATTCGAAATCACCGCTCCCTTGGTACGTTCGGTGCCTTTATAGCGGAGCCGAAAGGAACGATCTATCTAGATCCTTTTACAGGAGAAGAAGTAGAAACGGGTGCTAATGTTGTCTTAAGAAATCCTTTTTTACCAGATACAAGGGAGTTTGTCCTTGTTATGTATGATGGAGCACGACTGGTTAATCGAAAAGGAAACCTAATTATTGACCCAGTAGATGGCATATTAGGTGGAGTAGATGCAGAAGAAATTGAGGAATTGATAGACACGTATGATAATGGTTCAAGAGGATTCAATTATCGTACAGAACGATTAATCAACCGATTACAAAAGCATGCGGAGCTTAAGGATTTATTCAGTTCAAAGGTGTTTGGCGATCCTTCTACCCCGTTGTTTGAAGCGTATCCAGGTGATCCAATAACAATACGATTAGTAAACCCATCCGAACGCCGACGTTCCCATACATTCCATATTCATGGACACTATTGGAATAATGATGATAAAGATATTTCTTCCGAGGTAAGATCCATCGAAGGGGAGATTGTTACAGGGCATGCAGTGGACTTACCTCTGCATTATGGTGCTGGTAGTTTATATAACTATCCAGGAGATTACATGTATCGCTCTGGTAACATTCGCTGGGATATCGAACAAGGAATGTGGGGAATTATTCGCGTTCACAGTTCTTTAAAAGACCATCTCCTCGAGTTGAGAAATAAGAGCAAAAATGAAATATGATCATTGTCACGTAGCCATTAGTCTCGCCCTTACTGGCTGTATGACCTCGCCAGTAAGGGGTGTTTGGAAGGTGATGAAATATGAAGAAAAAAGGTAAACTTCTCCTCCTTTGTTTCGTTATAGCTGGTTTTTTCCTCGTTTACTGGTTATGGCCAAATAATGATGGATTGCCTATCCTTGATCAAGTAAACGCTTTTGAATTAGATGACGTGCATGGGGATATTTTTGAATCAACGAATGGGAAAGTGAAATTAGTAGCTTTTTTCTTTACGGATTGCCCAGACATTTGCCCATTAACGATGGTGGATTTTCGAGAATTACAAACAATGTTAAAAGAAGAAGAGTTATTTGGCAGTGAAGTGGAGCTTGTCAGTATTACGCTAGATCCAGATAATGACCTTCCGGAAGTAATCACCGACTATGCGACAGGGTTTCAGGCAGATACGAAGGGGTGGAAGTGGTTGAGAGGAACTCCAGAAAAAACAAAGCAAATTGCGAATGAGTTTCAAATGCAATATGAGATAGAGGATGATACGGTACTATATCATTCCACCACCATGTATTTACTTGATGAAAAAAACAAGATACGAGCGCTTTATGATATGGCGATCTTTGATAAACCTGTGAAGAAAGATGACATAATAAAGGATATTGTCTTATTGACGGATAATTAAGTGGTATTTCAATGGAATGGCTAGAAGTGTTATAAGAACTCTAATTATTTCTCTTAACAATTAAGAAGGGAAATCGCCTACTATGTTTAATTAGTATTTATAACAAACTTTTGGAGGCCGCTATTATGTACGAACACAAATTTATCAAAGTTGATCTATCTAGCTTTAAACTAGAACCCAAAGAAGACTATCATACAATTATCCACGAGCACGAAAAGGAAGGATGGGAGTTAGTCCAAATTTTCGCTCCAGGTACAAAAGGTTATGGCATAGCTTCCTTCTTTGAAATCATATTAAAACGCAAGAAGGACTAAAACATGATTTAAGTATGGTTTTTATAATTTGCTGTAGAGAAAGCTGATTTTTTTGTCATGACTAGCAGAACCTTAATAGATGTGCAAACCTCCATCATCATTAATTCTTTCAAAAGAGTTTTTTCTTGGTAGTACATGTTATTTACTAAATAGCTCACAATATATGAAAAGGATATATTGATTGGAGAATTTTTGTTATGAATACAGGTATCTCAAATTTAACTTCAGCAGAAATGGGAAAACTTTGGGCGACATATACTGGGAATACAATGGCAAAATGTGTGCTTCGTTTTTATTTGAAGAATGTAGAAGATAAGGAAGTTAAAAAGGTATTAGAATATGCATTCAGCTTAGCTGAAATGTTTGTAAAAAAAATAGAAGGCCTCTTTAAAAAAGAGGGTTTTCCTGTACCAGTAGGTTTTTCTGAAGAAGACGTAAACTTAAAGGCACCGAGACTTTTTAGTGATGAATTCTACCTGTATTATTTACAGTATACCGGAAAAGCCGGGATGAGCATTTATACTGCTGCGATTGCTATTGTAACTAGAAAGGATATAAAAGACTTTTTTGTTGAAAGCCTAAGTGACACGGTTAAATTGATGAGTAAAACAAATGATATTTTGCAATCAAAAGGGAAGCTAATGAATGCACCTAAAGTACCGAACCCGAAAGAGGCTGAGTTTCTTCATGACCAAAGCTTTCTAAATGGTTATATAGGAGATATAAGGCCACTTCATGGGCTAGAAGTTGCACATTTATTTGACAACATTAACAATGACATCACAAGTAAAGCACTTATTATTGGATTTAGCCAAGGCGCGCAAGATAAAAGAGTGAAAAAATATTTGGATCGTGGAAAAACTATTAATAAAAAACATGTTGAATTACTATCAAAGAAACTTCATGATGATAACTTACCTTCACCTACTTACCTAGACCACATGGTAACAGCATCTACCATACCTCCATTTTCTGATAAGCTAATGGTCGCTCATAAAATTGACATGTTTTCGATGAAGATAAGAGAGTATGCTAATGGTTTATCATTAAACGGAAGAAAAGATATTGGGGTACTATACGCAAAATGTTTAATGGACGTTTCATTATATGTAGAAGATGGAGCGAACCTTATGATTGACAATAGTTGGATGGAGCAACCACCAATTATAGTAAACAGAAAGAAACTGAACTCGAAAGAATAAACTTGCGAGATCTTAATAGCACATTACGAAGAGGATGGGACATAAGAAAATTAAACAAGAAAAAAATGGACGTTCAAACGGCGTATTACAGAAAATATTCGAATACCCACGGATCCCCCCCTTATTGTTTGGTATCTGGATTACACTTTAGCGAAGGAAAAATGCGGAGACTCTAGTGGGAACAGCACGAGTCCGAAGACCCCGCAAGATAGAGAAGGATCAAAGGCTAAGATCGCCACGTCCTGTGGCAACGCCTTCGTGACCAACATCCTGTTGGCCCGAGACTAAGGCCGTGCCCACTTAAAGTGGAGTATTTTCCGAAGCGGTAATTAAGCAGTTAGTTTATTATCGTTCGTGTTTTAAAAAGGCTGGGATGTTATGTCCCAGCCACGTTTGTTCAATAAGTTATTCGTTTTGGTAGCAGGTCTCATATTCGTCTTTCATTAACAAACTTTTACAAGCTAAACCATTATCATGATAAATTTCTTTACCGATTTCTAATTCGATACTTCTATTTGAATTTGGATAATTAGGGTTGTCATTTAGTATGTTCAGTGTATCTTCATCAAGCCATTCTATAGAAATATTGCTTTTTGCATCACTATAATAAACAGTTTGCATTTTATTTTTCTCATTGTTGTTTGTAATTTTCACCATTAGATTAACACCGCCTGCTGCACCACCATATAAATCATAATAAGCATTAGCCGTGTATGCGCCAGTGGGTGATAGTAATGGTCCAGGACCTTTTTGAGTCGATTCTCTATCAATATCACTGAATGTAAAAAAGTACGTTTCATATAGATAGATTGAAGTAACCAGAACAATCCCAGACAACGTTGCAATCAGTAATCTTTTAGGAAAAGGTTTCTTTTTAATTAAAGAAACGATTATTCTTGTACATAAAATCAATAGCAATATAACGGTAAGAAAAGATAGTAAGAGTCCAAATATAATTAAAATCATAATTCCCCCATTAAGTTCAGTATCATCATTTTATCTCCAACACTCATTAGCTTAATAGGCACTACTAATATATTCATTTATTATAGGCACATCAGGTGGGCTAATATTTTAAGGAAGTTCGTTCTAACTTAAAAAACTTTAATGCTTGAACTTCATTTACTCCACGCCTTAATTCACCTTCAAACTCACTGCATATATAGACAGATACGACATTATATACCTCATCACCATGAGGGTACTTATAGTAGAATTCTTCTCCTGAGTACACCTGGAATAACTCTAATCTTTTTGCAACCAATCCTGTCTCTTCAAATAATTCCCTCTTGGCAACTTGTTCTAAAGTTTCGCCTAACTCTATTGAGCCACCTGCTAATCCCCAGCACTTATTATCATTTCGAAGTTGTAAAAGTATTTCTTTTTCATTATTGAGTAATATGACACACGCCCCAACCATTATAAGAGGACGACTTCCCACTAACTTTCTTAATTCCATTATGTAGCCCATAAATGATCTCCTTTTTAATTATATATTAACTTTAATTATCATACTGTCAAAACGTACATATATTAAATACTAATACACGTTTTGATCGAGAGAAAGAAGAGCTTCTTGTAATTAAAATAAACTATAGGGTTTAAACGTTTGAAAATTTACAATATAATAGCGGTATTGAACTTGTAGTTACGTTAAAATATTAACTATTTGTTATGTACTACTTTATTGCTTCATGTCTACCAAACTTCCACTTTTATTCAACTTAGAACATCCTACCAACCTTTGAGAATGCTTCCAAGTTTTTAATATTATTACACGTATAAACTAAACAATCAGGGGGAGGGTTGTTTAGGGATTGAGATCGTATGGTATTCCCGAAATATAATAATGTTGGAGGATTATAAATATGAGTATTGTTTCAAAAGAAGAAGTTTTGCCGAGTGAACCCTCCTTGATTGTGGATAATTTAACAAAGAATTATGCAGATAATATTGTCTTAGATCAGTTATCCCTCACCGTCAATCCAGGGGAGATTCACGGTATCTTAGGGAGAAATGGCATTGGGAAAACAACTCTAATTGAATGTGTGGTCGGATTAAGACCTTTTAATCAAGGAACCATCAAAGTTGGAGGACTTGATATTTTAAGTAATAGAGACGAGATAATGAGACAAGTAGGGATACAACCACAAGAAGCTAACTTATTCCCTAGGTTATCAATTGAAGAAACCATGCAGTTATTTTCTAGCTTTTATGGAGACCCTTTAGCTTATAGTGAGATTATGAATGTATTAGATTTAGAAAGAATTAAGAATAAGCGGGTGAAGAGCTTATCTACAGGGCAAAAACAAAGATTATTAGTGGCGCTTTCCTTAATTGGGGATCCTTCCTTTATCATTTTAGATGAACCAACAACAGGGATAGACCCGCAAGTAAAACAATTAATTTGGAAGGTGTTACAAAAAGAGAAGACAGATCATAATGCAATATTATTATCGACACATAACATGGAAGAAGCAGAGAAAATCTGCGACCGGGTTTCTATCCTACATAATAAAAAGATAGTCGCTTCAGGTACGCCAAAAGAAATTATCATGAATAATAGAAAAATAATGAACGACACTTTAGAGGATGTATTCCTTCATCTAACCGGCTCGTCATTACGAGGGGAGATTGATTAATATGGTGATTGATAAAATAGCCTTGAAATACTTAGTTATAACTGGACTTAAAGAGATCTTTCGGGAACCAAAAATCTTCTTTTTCACCTTATTGTTCCCGTTTTTCTTTTTAGCCATGTTCGGTGGTATGAGTACGGTAATAGACCCCTCTGAAGAGTTAGGATTGTCTTTTATAGAATACTTATTTCCAGGCATTTTAATTTTTGCTCTTTTGTCTGTTGGGTTTTTGGGTACTTCAGTTCCTTTAATTGAAATGAGACAGAAAGGGATATTAAAAACACTACGAACAACCCCGCTTAACGAGATTACTTTTATCTTTTCGCAAATTATAGTTCGGTTAATTTTAGGGTTTATGCAGATCTTTATTTTTACTATTTTAGGTTTTTTTATGGGACTGATTAGTTTAGGAAACATCATTCCGTTCATATTGATTGGCCTAATAGGATTGGTTATGATTCTAACATTTGGATTCCTTTTAGGAGGAATATTCAATAAGACAGAACTAGCATCAGGAGTGTTAAGTTTTGGAATGATGCCACTTATCATGCTTAGTGGTGCCATGTTACCACTGCACATCCTTCCAGACGTGTTTAAGACAATTTCTTATTATATTCCATTCACATACTTAACAGAGCTCTTTCACCAAGTCTTACTTGATCTTGACGCTGCTTTGCCGATTTATGGAAATGTTATCGTCTTACTCATCATCAGCGTCGCGATTTTCTTATTAACAAAATTGACCTTCCGTTGGACTTAATCAGCCAAGGGTAAATATCGAGTATGTATATACGAGTAGCTCGCAAACTATGCTTTGCGAGTTACTTTTTATATGCGTATTCTATAACAAAATAATAAAAGGAAGATACGGTGAGTTTATGGTGTTTGATTCCCCGAGCCTTTATATTTTTACAAAAGGTGGGACTAATCATTTTAAATATGACAGATACATGTCTTATTTAAAGTGATATAGTAATCACTAACTGAAGGGGGAATGAAAATGGAATGTTCATGGCCGGGTGATAATCAGCTTATGAGAATGTATCACAACGAAGAGTGGTGTGTACCGACCACTGATGACCAATATATTTTTGAAATGCTGACATTAGAGGGTGCGCAGGCGGGTTTGTCTTGGAGTATTGTATTATCTAAACGAGAGGCTTATCAAAAAGCTTTTCATAATTTTGATATTACTTTTTGTTCGAATCTAACGGATAATGACTTGACGAACATAAAGGAACAATATAATGTCATTAAACACATTGCTAAGCTTCAATCCGTGAGAAGTAATGCACAAGCGGTCATAAAAATAACAAAAGAGTTTGGTAGCTTTTCCAATTTTTTATGGCGCTATGTTGATTTTGAACCAATAATTAATGAATGGCATTCAGAAGGGCAAATACCTGCTCAAACCGACCTATCAAACCAGATTAGTAAGGATTTGAAAAAAAGGGGATTCAAATTTGTTGGCCCAGTAACCATGTATTCCTTTATGCAAGCAATTGGTATGGTGGATGACCACGTGACAAGCTGTGTGTACCACACTTCAAACAAAGAAAGGAAGATAAAAGAAAATGGATTTTAATAACGCAGTTAATCGTTCGTTACAAATTAGAAAAGCTTACCATCAACTCGAGAAAAAATATCATGGCTCTGAATGGACAGTAGAAGAAGATGCACTTGCGTTTCTAACTGATGCGGCACTAGTTGGGAGATTAGCAATGGCAAACCAAGAAAGATGGCCAGCAGGAGCTGATTCAGAAACGGACTTAGAACATAAAATCGCGGAGTCATTTTGGTGGCTGATGGTTTTGGCAGAGCGAATGGACATTGACAGTGGACAAGCATTGGAGAATTTTTTAAAGAAAAAAGAAGAACAATTCTTGTAAAGTGAAGTAGGAGGATTTCACATGACCATTAGTCGGCATTTTGAAATCATCTATCTCTTATTGGATAGAAAAGTGGTTACTGCAAAGGAATTGTCCGAGCACTTTGAGGTTTCCACAAGAACGATCTATAGAGATGTGGATGTGTTAAGTGGGGCAGGAATCCCCATCTATGCTAATAAGGGAAGAGGAGGAGGGATTTCTCTTTTAGAGGGATACTCCTTCAATGCTTCCATGTTAACAAGTGATGAACAAGAAGACATATTAGTAGGATTACAAACATTAGCTGTTACTGAATTTCCAAATACAGATCTCATTCTAAAAAAAGTAGCTCGGCTGTTTAAAAAACAAACAACAAACTGGATTGATGTTGATTTTTCTCCATGGGGAAGTGGAGGAAAGAAGAAACAGTTATTTATCCTATTAAGAGATGCAATTTCCCAACAATTTGTCGTTCACTTTTGCTATTTTAACTCACTTGGTGAGCAAAGTGTAAGAGAAGTAGAGCCGATTCAATTATTATTCAAAAAAAATGCTTGGTATCTTTCTGGGTATTGTTTAGGCAGGGAGGATTTTCGTATCTTTAAAATTAGTCGCATGGATCAAGTGTGTGTTTCAAATCAAACATTTACCAAGAGATCAACAGAAGATGCGATAAAAGATGCCGAAAAACAAATAGGGGAAACCTCTATACCGATAAAGATTAGAATTTCTTCTCAAGGTGCGTACCGGGTCTATGATGAGTTTGACGACCATATGATTACGAAAAATAAAGATGGCTCGTACACCGTTGTAGCAAATTTCCCTGTTGGCACATGGCTAGATAGTTATCTTTTGTCCTTTGGTACACTAATTGAAGATATTCACCCTGATTATTTACGCGAACGGTTATTGAAAATAATGGATAAGCTGAAGCATAACCTAGAAAATCCGACCAAAAATAAGCCAGGTTAAAGTTTAGGACTTCTTTTATTTGCGGGTCATTCTGAAATAAATCTTCACTCGAACGACATCTAAATGGCGCATTATATAGAAAGCAGCAGCCCAGTTCTTTTAAAAAGGAATTAGGCTATTTCATATTACTAGAATATTAATAGGAGTGACAAATGTATCATCTTGGATTAGTGAGAAGTATGGTTCAACGCTTCTTGGTTCACTCTTTCCATAAATTCATGAACAACTTTTTGGCTTCCTTTTTTGTTTGCAAGCTTCATCATGGCCCTGCCGACGAAGTTAATGCCTTTGTTATGGCCGGAGTATATGAACTTTGTGTTATTTTCGTCCACTTTTTCCAGGGTAAAACTAAAGTTAACTTCAAACGCTTTCCCAATTACAAATCGAACTGTTTTTAGTTTCTTGTCTGGTGTATCTTCGTAGGCTAAGGTTTCCACGATGTACGTTTCAACGCGTTTCCCTTCACGGTAGCTCTGTTGATGCTTCGCTCCTACTTCTGTTTCTGACTTTTCCACTATAGTATGTTCTTCAACTTTTGGCATGATTTTTTTAATGTTTTTATCCGAAAATAAGCTCCAAACAGTTTCAATATCTCTTTCAATTATTGTTTCTTCTTTCCATTCAATCATCGTTTTCATCTTCCCTTCCAGATTCTAAAAAGTCATCAATCTCCTCGGTTTGTTTGCGCAGGTCTTCTATTTTTAGCTGTATGTTTTCCCTTTTTTGAATTAGCAGATCTTCTAAGTGATAGAACGATTCGTCCTCCATAACAGAAATCATCTCTTGAATGGTAAATCCGAATCGCCTTAATTTCCCTAAAAGAATTGCTAAGAAGTAGCTACCATCATCGTAATATCGGTAATTATTATGTGGATCAATATAAGCTGGCTCTAATAGTTTCACTTCGGCGTAGTAGCGAAGTGTTTCTTTAGTCAAACCGGTTATTTCGGCAAATTCACTTATTTTATACATAATGCCTGTCCTTTCACTACGAGTTTAAACTATGTGGTGCACAACAGAGTCAATGTTTGTTTTATAGATAATTTCTATTTGCAGAAAAATAGGGGAGAACGTTAATAAGAGTCTCTATTTATTGAATCAGATAGAGGGATAAATGTATATGATATTCCAGCCAAAAAGAACAGAAAACAGTCCTAACAACTTAAGAAAGTATTATAAGTAGTTAGGAAGGAGAAAAGGTAAAGAGTGTTGAATTAATAAGTATAATAGAAGACGTACTAGATTCGGAAGAGAATGATAAAACGTTTCATAATAAGGAGGATATTATGGGTAGATTAGTTCATTTCGAGATTCATGTAGATGACATGGAGAGGGCAAAGAAGTTTTATGGGGAAGTATTTGGTTGGACATTTGAGGACTGGAGTGAATATGCTGGCATGCCTTATGCTGGTGCTGTAACTGGTGATGATAATGAGCTTGGTATTAATGGCGCGTTAATGCAGCGCCAAGGGCCACCTCTAGAATCGAACCAAGCGTTGAATGGATTTGCTTGTACAATGAACGTAGAGAACTATGACTCAACTGAATCAAAGATTTTAGAGCGTGGAGGGCGGGTAGCATTGCCCAAATATGCACTCCCAGGCATGGCGTGGCAAGGGTATTATACCGATACAGAAGGAAACACATTTGGTATTCATCAACCAGATGAGAATGCGAAATAAGTGAGCTAATAGTTTTAATGATCAACTAGATAACTAATTAAACGAATAAAAGCATGGCTGGTTTTATAATTTAAAAAACAGCCATGCTTTTTGTGCAATCTATATTGAAATTAGATTATAGTCGGATATATTCTATTACCCGCAAGCAGCGGCCAACACCTTTTGAATATCATAAATGCTGTCATCTTTCTTGAAATTCTTTGCCACAAGTGGTTCGATATTTCCAGATATCCATATCTTCAGTTCGGCATCCATATCAAAAGTCCCCGCTGTCTCAATACTAAAATGCGAGATACTTTTATACAGAATGGAGTGGAATTCAGTTTTTTTGCCAGTTATCCCTTGCTTATCTACTAAAATAAGACGCTTATCCGTAAAAATAAATAAGTCCCTTAATACCTTAAATGCTACGTTTACTTCTTCGCCGTCTATAAATAGTTTGCTAAATTCCCTCTTTATTTCACCTTTGTCCACATTCGAAGCGTTACCCAATAACCCATCAAGAAATCCCATGAAATAACCTCCAATATTTTTATTAATACATGACTAAATTCCGCATGATAACTACACTAATACATATGTTGAAACCATACTCTCAGTATAACAATACGTCTATATTTCTGCATTTATTCCCTATGAAAAGGCAAGGAAAAAATAATTAAATAAATCTCAATTATAATCCCCAAATGATAACGGTTTCATTACATAAAATTGACTATAATGTGAAATATAATAAGGTGTTTCGGATATCTCTTGCAATGTTTGGCAATATATATTAGTGTATGCTTTATTAGAATAACTATTATTAAAATGTACCTATAGGAGGAATTTACACAATGTCTTTAATCGGATCAGAAGTAAAACCATTTAATGCAAAAGCTTATTTTAACGGTGACTTTGTAGATGTAACAGAAGAAAACTTCAAAGGTCAATGGAGCGTAGTATGTTTCTACCCAGCAGACTTCTCATTTGTTTGCCCAACTGAACTTGAAGACCTCCAAAATGAATATGCGACTCTAAAAGATCTCGGAGTAGAAGTATACTCTGTATCAACGGATACGCATTTCGTTCATAAAGGTTGGCATGACACTTCCGAAAAAATCGGTAAAATTACGTATACAATGATCGGTGATCCATCCCAAACGATATCTCGTAATTTCGAAGTACTAAACGAAGAATCAGGTCTTGCAGATCGTGGTACGTTCATCATCGATCCAGACGGTGTTATTCAAACAGTAGAAATTAATGCAGACGGCATTGGCCGTGATGCTAGTGTGCTTGTTGATAAAATCAAAGCAGCACAATATGTTCGTAAAAATCCTGGTGAAGTTTGCCCTGCTAAATGGGAAGAAGGCTCTGAAACACTTACACCAAGCCTAGACCTAGTAGGTAAAATTTAAGGAGTGCGATAAGCATGCTTGAATCAAACATTAAAGCACAACTAGACCAATACCTGCAATTACTTGAAAGTGATATTGTACTGAAAGTAGATACAGGCGACGATAGTGTATCAAAAGAGATGCAGGAGCTTGTTGATGAAATTGCTTCTATGTCATCGAAGATCACTATCGAAAAAGCAAGCTTGAAAAGAACACCTAGCTTTAGTGTGAACCGTGTTGGCGAAGACACTGGGGTAACCTTTGCTGGCGTTCCACTTGGACATGAGTTCACATCACTAGTGCTCGCTTTACTACAAGTTAGTGGAAGAGCTCCCAAGGTAGATCAAAGTGTTATAGACCAAGCGAAAAAGGTTAAAGGTGAGTTCCACTTTGAAACCTATGTAAGTCTTACGTGTCATAACTGCCCAGACGTCGTACAAGCACTAAATATGATGAGTGTGCTTAATCCTGGTATTACTCACACCATGATTGATGGAGCTGCCTTCAAAGAAGAAGTAGACAGCAAAAACATCATGGCTGTACCAACTGTAACCTTAAATGGGGAAGAGTTTGGTAGTGGTCGTATGACAGCTGAAGAGATGCTTGCCAAATTAGGTAGCGGACCAGATGCAGCCGAACTATCTGAAAAAGATCCATACGACGTGCTTGTTGTCGGTGGGGGCCCTGCTGGTGCTAGTGCTGCTATCTATGCTGCACGAAAAGGCATCCGCACTGGGATCGTAGCAGAACGCTTTGGTGGACAAGTACTAGACACAATGAGCATTGAGAACTTCATTAGTGTAAAAAGTACTGAAGGACCGAAGCTCGTTGCAAGCTTAGAAGAACATGTTAAAGATTACGGAATAGATGTTTTGAACTTACAACGTGTACGTCACGTAGAGAAGAAAGACATGTTTGAAGTAGAGCTAGAAAATGGCGCCATTCTAAAAAGCAGAACGGTAATTGCTTCTACTGGTGCAAGCTGGCGTAAGCTTGGTGTACCTGGAGAAGAGGAGTTCGCTAACAAAGGTGTAGCATACTGTGCACACTGTGACGGTCCATTATTTGAAGGAAAAGACGTAGCTGTCGTCGGTGGAGGAAACTCCGGTGTCGAGGCTGCTATTGACCTAGCAGGTATCGTAAACCATGTAACTGTTCTTGAGTTCTCTGATACCTTAAAGGCTGATGAAGTACTTCAAAATAGTCTAGCTAAACTCCCTAACGTAACGGTCGTTAAAAATGCTCAAACAACGGAAATCACTGGTTCAGACAATGTGAATGGTATCAAGTATCTTGATCGTGAGACAAATGAAGAGAAACAGATCGATTTACAAGGTGTGTTTGTCCAAATCGGCTTGGTACCAAATACCGATTGGCTTGATAATACAGTTGAGAAGAACCGCATTGGTGAGGTTGTTGTGGACAAGCATGGTGCTACAACAGTATCAGGATTGTTTGCAGCAGGTGACTGTACAGATAGTGTCTATAACCAAATTATTATCTCAATGGGATCTGGAGCGACAGCTGCACTAGGAGCTTTTGATTATCTAATCAGAAACCCTATTGAAGCAGGAGCCGTTGAAGACGAACTTGTTAATCAAGATTAAATAATGCAATATTCTAAAATGAATGACCTTAGATGGGGACGTAGTCTTTATCTAAGGTCTTCTTTTAGTTGTTTATCCCGTGAAACTTTTGTAAAAGACTTTCCGTAATAAATAAGGGAGGGGAAATGTATAATGGTAGATCGATTAAATGAAGAACTTATACAGGTGAAAGCAGATCTAAGAAAAAAGAATAAATGGAAGAATCAAGTGACGGATTATGAAAGGGAACGTACTGAAATTGATAGTATTATATCCAACTTAAAGAAGCAACTTGTTGAAGAGGAAAAGGATGTTGAAAAGTTAGAAGGGTTTAGTATTTCTGGAGTATTCCTAGCACTAAAAGGAAGTAAAGAGGAAAAGATAGAAAAAGAGAAGCAAGAAATAATTGCTGTCCAGTTGGAATTGCAGGAAGCAGAGAAAACGAAAAAGGAATTAGAGAAAGCACTAACAGAACTAAGATATGAACTGGAAAAACTAGGGGATGTAGAGGCAAGGTATCAACAACTATTTGCTGAAAAAGAGCAATACATCAAACAAAGTAACAATTCCTCAGCTGCTATGTTAGTTCAGCTAACTGAGCAAGAAGGCGATACAAAAGCATACATGGTTGAACTCAATGAAGCCATTAAGGCAGGTTCTTATGTAGTAGAAGATTTGGATAGTGCGCATGCCTCGTTAGATAGTGCAGCAAACTGGGGTACCTTTGATATGTTTGGCGGAGGAGCTATTTCAGGAATTGCAAAACATGGTCACATAGACGACGCTACAGAAGCTATCCACAAGGCGCAAACAAGCATGCGACGTTTCCAAAAAGAATTATTAGATGTAGAGGAAGAATTAGATGTCCAAATTGATATCTCAGGTATGCTTAAATTTGCCGACTTTTTCTTGGACGGAATCTTTGTCGACTTTATGGTTCAAAACAGAATAAATGAAGCCAGAGATCAAGTAAGCTATAAACAGGCTGAAGTCGAAAGGATCATAAGAGATCTAGAAAGAGAAGTAGATGCAAACAGGAAAAAAGTTGAAGAGATTAAGCTAGATAGACAGAATGTAATTGAAAATGCGTAACATGCAACCCTTTTAACAAAGTTGAATAGGCTTGTCGATAGCAATCCATACTTTTCCATGGTTGTGCGAACAAATCGAGTTCACTTAGCAGGCAATTTTCAGTTATACTAGTAATAATGTACATGATAGATTTAATTGTTAAAAGGGGATGCAATCGTTTTGAAAAACAAGTTTTTGGATTTACTTGCACAACGTTATGAAAGTGAAGAAAAAGTCGTAACCGAAATTATCAACCTTGAAGCCATCCTCGACCTGCCTAAGGGAACAGAGCATTTTGTTAGTGATTTGCACGGGGAATATCAAGCATTTCAACATGTGCTACGAAATGGCTCGGGCAAAGTGAAAGAGAAAATAAGAGACCGTTTTTCCAATGAATTATCTGAAGAAGAGATCACAGAATTTGCGACATTAGTTTATTATCCAGAAGAAAAACTACAATTGATTAAGAGCCATTTTGCAAACAAAAAAGAGATAAATGAATGGTACATAAAAAAGATTGAGCATTTGATTCAGCTCGTTTCCTATGCTTCTTCTAAGTATACAAGGTCGAAATTGCGTAAAGCATTACCAAAGCAATTTGTATATATTATTGAAGAGCTTCTATATAAAACAGACGATTACACCAATAAGAAACCCTATTATAAAAAAATCGTGGAGCAAGTTATTTCACTCGATCAAGCGGATGAATTAATTATAGGGCTTGCCTATACAACACAGCGACTGGTAGTTGACCATCTTCATGTGGTGGGGGACATTTACGACCGTGGTCCGGAACCGGATAAAATTATGGATACGCTCATTAATTACCATTCTGTTGATGTGCAATGGGGTAACCACGATGTGCTCTGGTTAGGTGCGTTTGCAGGTTCGAAGGTTTGTCTAGCGAATATTATCCGTATCTGCGCTCGTTATGACAACTTGGATATAATTGAAGACGTTTATGGAATTAACCTTCGACCACTACTTAATTTAGCGGAGAAGTACTATGAAGATAATCCAGCATTCAGACCGAAAAGACATTCCAATAAAAAAATATCGGATCAAGAACAATCACAAATTACGAAAATTCATCAAGCAATTGCGATGATTCAATTTAAGCTGGAGAGTCCAATCATCAAAAGACGTCCTAACTTCAATATGGAGAAACGGCTAGTGTTGGAGAAGGTTAATTATGAGAATAACGAGATCACATTGCGCGGGGAAACGTATCCATTAGATAACACCTGCTTTGCAACAGTGAACCCAGAACAACCAGATCAATTACTAGAGGAAGAACAGCAAGTAATAGATAAATTATTATTCTCTGTCCGGCATTCCGAGAAATTAGGCAGACATATGCGCTTCCTCATGAAGAAGGGAAGCCTTTATCTCAAATATAATGGAAACTTGTTAATACATGGATGTATTCCGATAGATGAGCAAGGAAACATGGAAGAGATGAAGATTGAGAACAAATCTTATGCAGGCCGTGAACTGCTTGATATCTTTGAACATTATTTACGCTATTCCTTTGACCATCCGGAAGAGACAGATGACCTTGCGACAGATGTGGTCTGGTATTTGTGGACAGGTGAGCATTCCTCTTTATTTGGAAAGAGAGAAATGACGACCTTTGAGCGATATTTTATTACAGATAAGAAAACACATAAAGAAGTGAAAAATCCGTATTATTACATGCGTGAAAATGAAGAAATCTGCCACAAGATTTTAAAGGAATTTGATCTCGACCCGATGCATGGTCACATTATCAATGGCCACACACCAGTCAAAGAGATCGAAGGGGAGAACCCAATCAAAGCAAATGGAAAAATCGTTGTGATCGATGGAGGATTCTCCAAAGCTTACCAACCGACAACAGGAATCGCCGGCTACACATTATTATACAATTCTTATGGTATGCAGCTTGTCGCCCATAAACATTTCAATTCCAAACAAGAAGTATTACACAATGGAAACGATGTTTTATCTGTAAAGAGATTAGTGGATAAAGAATTGAAACGAAAAAAAGTGCGTGAAACCAACGTTGGAGAGAGCTTGTTACAGGAGATTTCTATGTTGAAAGGTCTGTTGAAATATAGGTACATGAAGTAATGGATCTAGTAGGGACATAATTGACAGTATATATAAATAAAATTATACTAATAATAAGAAAAAGGTATCGAGTAGCGCCAACTACCCGCTACCACAACTACATCCGCATAAAGAGCGGTTGACCAATTGTTTGACGATCTAAAAAGAAGTAACCACTACCATGGTCTGGGGGCGGTTACTTCTTTTTGTTTAGAAAGATGACGATGGTTATGATAAGTGTTAACCCTGCTGTCATGGAAACGCTAAAATGAAGTAGTAAACTTATTACTTGATAAGTCGTCATCTTTACCACCTCCCTTCTCAGGAAGTGGCCAACCGCCCACTATACTATGTAGTTGTTATCATCATGTTATCATAATAATTAATAGATTAGTATAAAAGATGGAACAATTGTTTCGTTAATCTCTTTAAAAAAAATCTATAATTTATGAGCCTAGTTCTTTTTGCTTAATTGCAATTCATGAAGTATTACAATGTTTTGCGATAAATTATGTTAAAATTAGGAAAAGATATTTGCGATATAGTGTCAACAGTCGAGATATAACAAGTAAGAGACGTGGGGGATTAGATGGAGGATTTCATTAAAAATCTTGAAGAATCTTTACATAAAGGATTTATAGATCAGACCAAGGGAAAAATGGATACATATAAACCGAGATTGCTATTGAACAATACTAAGAAAAGCATAGATGTATTAACGTCATTAGTTAAGGAATTAGATAGTTGTAAATCTTTTATTTTCTCTGTTGCCTTTATAACGGAAAGTGGTCTTGCTACTTTAAAATCACATTTACTTGATCTTAAAAGAAAAGGGATTAAGGGTAAAATACTAACATCTACCTTTCTAAATTTTAACCAACCGAAAGTTTTTAAAGAATTGAAGAAGATAACAAACGTTGAAGTACGGTTAACTGAAATGGAAGGGTTCCATTCAAAAGGTTACATATTTGAGCATGATAAGTACTATTCGTTAATTGTAGGTAGTTCCAATCTTACTGCACAGGCATTAAAAGTAAATTATGAGTGGAATGTGAAACTAACTTCCTATGAGAACGGTGAAGTCATACATCACTTTAAGAACCAATTTGAAGAGGTGTGGCAAGAAGCAAGCCCATTAACAGATGATTGGATTAAGTCGTATGAGGAAATATACAAGCCGGTGAAATATCAAGCTGCAGCGAAAGTAATTGAACTTCCGACAGAATATGATGTCAATCCAATTAAAACTGCGACCGACATTCATCCAAATAAAATGCAAGAAGTAGCTTTAAAAGAAATACAGAGTGTAAGAGAAGAAGGTCACGATAAGGGCCTTGTTGTGTCGGCAACTGGTACAGGAAAAACATTTTTATCTGCCTTTGATGTTCGTCGTGTTGCACCAAAAAGGATGTTATTTGTTGTACATCGAGAGCAAATTTTACATAAAGCGAAGTCCGACTTTCAACAAATTTTGGGAGGTTTGGATAGAGACTTTGGTATATTAACAGGTTCAATTAAGCAAACGGACGCAAAATACCTGTTTACCACAATACAAACGATTTCTAAACTAGAGACCTTACAAAAGTTTGACCCACATGAGTTTAATTATATTCTTATAGATGAAGTGCATAAAGCAGGAGCAGCGTCGTATTTAAGAGTACTAGATCATTTCGAGCCAGACTTCTTATTAGGGATGACTGCAACTCCAGAGCGTACTGATGATTTTAATATATATGAGCTGTTTGATTATAATATTGCCTATGAAATTCGGTTACAGGAAGCACTTGAAGAAGATATGTTATGTCCATTTCATTATTTCGGTGTTACCGATCTTGAATACGATGGAGAGATAATCGATGATACAGCAATATTATCCAAACTTGTTACAGATGAGCGTGTAAATCATATTATAGATAAGTTGGATTATTATAGTCATTCGGGTGATAAAGTAAGAGGATTAATGTTCTGTAGCCGAAAAGAGGAAGCGGTAAAATTATCTACTGCTTTAAACGACAAAGGGTTTAAAACTGTTGCCTTAACCGGTGACCACTCTCAGGATCAGCGTATATATCAAGTTGAACGTTTGGAAAATGGAGTTTTGGATTACATTATTACCGTAGATATTTTTAATGAGGGAATTGATATTCCAAGTATTAACCAAGTTGTCATGTTAAGACAGACACAATCTAGCATTATTTTTATCCAACAGCTTGGGCGTGGCCTTCGTAAACATGAGTCAAAAGATTTTGTTACAATCATTGATTTTATCGGTAATTACAAAAACAACTATATGATTCCGATGGCTTTATCTGGAGATAAATCGCAGAACAAAGACAATATACGTAGACGCGCAACAGAGACGAGTTACATCAAGGGAGTATCAACCGTTAATTTTGAGGAAATCGCAAAAAAACAAATATTTAAATCGATAAACGCTAGTAATTTGACAGCCATGAAGGTTTTTAAAGAAGCTTTTGTAGAATTGAAAAACCGACTTGGACGGACACCATATTTATATGACTTTATAACGAATCATTCTATTGATCCAGTCGTAATTGCAGGCAAATTTAAAAGTTTCTACGCTTTCCTTCTAAAAATGAATGAAGACATTACTACATTAAGTGCATACCAACATAGTGTTCTCACAATGCTTTCATTGGAAATACTTGATGGGAAACGTAAACATGAACTTGTATTGTTAGACCAGTTACTATCAAAAGGAAGTGTCGATTCAGAAGAATATCACCTGGCATTAGAAGAGTCAGGGTGTATTGTTGAGGAATCAACGTTAAATTCTGTGCATCGTATATTTGATTTGTCCTTTTTTACCCAAACAGATCAGAAAAAATATGGTTACAAGCCAATTATTGAGTTAAACAGAGATAATAAGTATTCTTTTAACGAAGTACTAAGAGATGGGCTGCAATCCAATCAATTATTTAATAAATTGGTTATGGATGTTGTGAAGTGTGGGCTTGAGCGGAATAAAAAGTATCAACTCAATAAGAAACTCACTAGATACGAGAAGTATTCTAGAAAAGATGCTTGTAAGTTATTGAACTGGTATAATGACGAAAGTTCAACCATGTATGGCTACAAACCCAAACACCAGACTTGTCCGATATTCGTTACTTATCACAAAAATGACGAAGTAGAATCTAGTGTTAATTATGGGGATGAATTTATTAGTCCTGAAATTTTCAAATGGTATACGCGAAGTAAGCGGACATTAGCTTCAGAAGAGGTTAAAAAGATTGTAAATGCTGATGAGACAAATATGGATCTACATTTCTTTATAAAAAAGGATGATGATGAAGGTAGCGGATTTTATTATCTCGGCCAAACTCTTCCAGATAAAGAAACAGTCGAGCAGGATAAAATGCTTGATAAAAACGGTAAGGAAATACCTGTGGTACACATGAACATGGTATTAGATAAACCCATTGAGCATAAGTTATACCAGTACATTGTTAATGGCAATGAATAGGAATATAAGAAAAGTCTAGCTCGCGAGCTAGACTTTTTCATTTATTAATTCTTTGACAGCGGGAATATCAGCGGGAGCCCATTTCAGAGAATTTAAGTTCTCTCTTTTTAACCATATGAGTGTAGAATGTTCACTTGGTAGAGGTTCTCCTTTTATGACCTTTGCTTTAATCGCGATAAGATTAATAATGAAAGACTCATATTCGTGAGTGTTTTCATTTAGTAATCCCTTCGTTTCGATGTTACAACCCAATTCTTCTTCAATTTCTCTTTCCACAGCAGTATAAATATCTTCATTTATCTCTACTTTACCGCCCGGGAATTCCCACATGTTTGGAATAGACATATCAGGTGAGCGAAGAGCACAAAGAATTTCGTTTTGATCATTTTCAATTATAGCTGCAACTACTTTTACTGTCTTCTTCATTATATCCCTCTTTCAATTCTAGCTAGTTAAATAATAACATTTTTCTTAGTGATAGAGTACTGTACAGTAACAGGGACTTATTTATACCCCTTCCGTTTAAAATAGACCTGGAGTTTATATTCACAATTTTGCCTGGTATTATGTGACATTTAAATAATCAGCACCAGTCAGGATTTAAAAGTCAGCTCCTTGGTCAAGGGCATCTTGAACAGAATCGAAAATAACATTACCCCTCAACCTCAATTAGAAAGATTCTGTCAGTAAAGCCCCCTCTTTTAGCAGCTTTTTCTTTACGTAATTTTTCTATTTCATCAAAAGACGTGCCATGAACACCAGCAAGTGCATGCATTAACTCTAATACATCTGCAAGTTCTTCTAGAGCATTGGTATCTGTAGTCGTTTCTTGATACTCGGTTATCTCTGCGTTTAGCTTTGTTTTCAGCTCTTCTATGTAACGATTATTTGATAAGATTTCTGTTTTGAAGTATTTTCCTGTGTTTTTGATGATCTCTGGAATTTTGTCTCGGACTAGTTTGTTATATGTTGGCATGGTAAGTCCTCCTTGTAGTGTCTATTTACTTAGTATTCTATTGAAAAAAATAAAGGGAGCAACAGCAGTCGCCTTTTATAAATTAATGTTCATATTTACCTTGGAAAAGACGATAAAAGGAAATGACTAGATTAATATTGTTACCAGGGGTATCCCACATAAGTAAAGTATCTAAAAGGTAAAGGAGTAATTGCATGCTGTTTAACTTATTTAAGGGAAAAGATAAAGTAGAGAAGAAAAAGAAAAGCACCGTTAATGAGAAGAAACATGTTGATAAGAGAAAACAGAGTAATCAGAGTGATAGAAAGAGAAACAATAATCAAAGGGTAGCCACGCGCAAAGGGGAAATTGGCGAACACAAAATAGATATCCAACTTTCCCAGCTTCCAAAAGAATATAAATACCTAAATGACATCATGATTGAAAATCCAAAGTCCATATCTGGTTATTCTCAGATTGATCATCTGGTTATTACGCCGTATGGCATATTCGTAATTGAAACAAAGAACTATCAAGGAACTATTTATGGCGGGAAGAATAGAAAAACATGGCTAGTAAACGGTAAATTTAAGATGTTAAGTCCTATCGTACAGAATTACGGGCATATAGAGGCATTAAAAAAGTATGTTAATGAGGAATATCACAATAAGTTTTTTTCTATTGTCTCTTTTACGAAGCGTTGTACGTTGAAAATTGATTCTGAACTAAGAGATATTCATTCTGATGAGCTGGTAATATATGATCTTTACCTATCTGAGTCCATCCAAAGAAAAGTGTCTATTAATAAATTGAAATTTAAAGAAGCTTTATTAACCGAACAAGACCAATCAGCAGTTTACAAAGAATTTACTGAGGCAAACATTACAGATCCGAAGATTAGAGAAATGCACACAACTCGAATTAATGAAAAGAAAAATACAGAAAGAACAGAATCTCAAAAAAGTGACTCGAAATGTGAGGTATGTCGGAAAGCCGTTTCTAATAAGGTAGCTACATACTGCTTATCAAATAAGAAGTTTAATGGAAAAATATATTGTTATGAACATCAAAAAACAAGGGTTAAATAGTCATTCTTATATTCACTGCTTGCCACATTTTTAGCAGGCACAGACGAATTGTATGTTTTTCAGAAAAAACGTAACGGGTTAGCTTCCAACAAGCTTTCCCGTTATTTATATTGCCTTCATTTCCCTCATCATGGTATTTCCCGGAATTGTTATGTAAAATTGAACATGAATGAAATATGGTGCTAGGAGACATATATATGAAAAAAATAATGATTGTGGAAGATGATATGAAAATTGCAGAGTACTTATCTTCTTATATAAAAAAGTATGAATATGATGTGACGGTTGCCACCAACTTTACAGATATCATGGGGACATTTCGAGAAGTGCAGCCTGATCTTTTGTTACTGGATATAAATCTTCCTAGTTATGATGGGTATTATTGGTGCAGGCAAATCCGAAAAGAATCCATTTGCCCGGTCATCTTTATTTCGGCACGGACAGGGGAGATGGACCAAGTCATGGCAATTGAAAATGGCGGAGATGACTTTATTACAAAGCCGTTCCATCCTGATATCGTGATGGCCAAAATAAGAAGTCAGCTCAGGCGCGCTTACGGTGAATATGCGGTTAAGAATGAGGAGAGAGTGTTGACCCAAGCGGGATTAAGTCTATATCCTGAACGGTTAGAATTACGTTATAAAAATGAAATAGCGCAATTAACTAAAAAAGAAACAGATATCACAGAAAGTCTGCTTGATCGTTATCCCCGAATTGCTGGTAGACAGGATCTGTTAGCAAAACTATGGGATGACGAGGCCTTTGTAGATGAAAATACGCTGAACGTGAATATTACGCGTGTTCGAAAAAAGTTTCAAGAGATCGGGATTGAAGACGCGGTGGAAACCGTTAGAGGAGCGGGATATCGCCTACGCGTTACATGGGGAGAGGAGAATGCATGAAGCTATTTCTTCGCGAAAACCTACTACTTATCGTTACGCAGCTCAGCCAATGTGTCATGATTTCCGTAATATTTTGGCTAGACGGCTATCGAGGGAAGGGCGTCATTATCTATGCAATTCTCCTTTCAATTGTGTTATTAACGGCCTTTCTTATTTACCGCTATATTAGTAGAAAAAACTTTTACCAAAGGTTACAGAATCCAATGGCGAAGCTGGATGAGTCCCTTGAAATTACGGAACAAACTCCCATTTCAGAAGCCTTGGATCAATTATTACTCGCGCAATTTAGGTTATACCAAGAAGAACTTCAACAGGCAGAAGAATCACAGAATGAGCACCTTCTGTTCATGGATCGCTGGGTACACCAAATGAAGACCCCGCTTTCTGTTATTGAATTAACGGCACGCACACTGGATGAGCCGGAATCCTCAAGTATACGGGAAGAAACAGAGCGAATGCGAAACGGTCTGAACACGGTTCTTTATATGGCCAGACTTCGTACGATTACAGAGGACTTCCAGGTGAAGCCGGTTACCCTATCCAAGTTAATTCGTGAAGTGAATCAAGAAAATAAACTATTTTATATTCGTCATGAGGTGTTTCCACAACTAAGAGAGGAGAAACCTGGCATAACCGTAGAATCTGATGAGAAGTGGCTTTTCTTTTTGTTAACCCAGCTCATACATAATGCGGTGAAATATTCAATAGGCAAAGCAAAACACATTGTTTTAAGAATTTTCGAGCACGAAGGAAATGCAGTTCTCGAAGTAAAAGACTTTGGAATTGGTATCCCTGATGTGGATCAGAAGCGAGTTTTTAATAAGTTTTATACAGGAGAAAATGGCCGAAATTACCGAGAATCAACAGGAATGGGACTTTACTTAGTAAAAGAGGTTGCGGAGAGGTTGGAGCATCATATTGAAATGGAATCAACAGTTGGGGAAGGGACCACCATCCGAATCATTTTCTCTGAAACACAAAACCTTACATCGGTGTAATACTCGTGAAAGCATAATCGATAGTTTAAAGTACAACACGTAGACTATACTTTTGTTAGAAGCTCGAAAAAGGAGAATGATTATGCTGAGACTTTCAAAAGTAAGTAAGATATATGAAGGAAAAGTTGCTTATCGTGCCCTAACGGATATCAACTTAGAAATAGAAAAGGGTGAATTTGTCTCTATTATGGGGCCATCTGGGAGCGGGAAAACGACCCTTCTTAATATTATCTCTACAAACGATATGCCAACAACGGGAGAAGTAGAAATAGAAGGGGAAAACCCACACAAGCTAAAGAAAAATGCCCTGGCAAAATTCCGCCGTAATGAGTTGGGTTTTATTTTTCAGGATTTTAACCTGCTGCATACATTAACGGTGGAAGAAAATATTGTGTTGCCACTTACATTAGATGGTACCCGGGTTAAAGAAATGAAAGAGAAGGCTCGTGACATTGCGGAGAGTCTTGGTATTTCAGCAATCATGAAGAAGCGCACGTATGAAATATCTGGTGGTCAGGCGCAAAGAGTAGCCATTGCTAGAGCCATGATTCATAAGCCTAAATTACTGTTAGCCGATGAACCTACTGGGAACCTAGATTCAAAAGCATCTAAAGATGTCATGAACATGCTTGAAGAGATTAATGAGAAGGAAAAGACAAGTCTGTTAATGGTAACACATGACCCACAGGCAGCTAGCTATTCAGATCGGGTTATTTTTATCCGGGATGGGAAGCTCCATTCTGAAATCCATCGTGGGGAGAATAGACAAGCATTTTTCCAGAAGATCATTGACATGCTTTCCTTGATGGGAGGGGACGGCAATGACTTTTCGTCAGTTCGCGTTTAATAACGTCTTACGAAATAAACGACTGTATATTGCCTACTTCCTTAGTAGCATGTTCACAGTGATGGTCTTTTTCACCTTTGCCATCTTTGCATTTCATCCAGCGTTTTCCAATGGTTCCGTTAATCAAAACGCGCTATTAGGAATGGCAGCTGCGGGTGGAATTATCTATGTGTTTTCTTTCTTTTTCGTCTTATATTCAATGAGCTCCTTTCTACAGTCGAGGAAAAAAGAGTTTGGTCTTTTAATCATGTTAGGGGCGACCAATAAGCAAATACGTCTCATGGTGTTCTTGGAAAACATCTTAATAGGATTTTTTGCAACAGTTGGCGGAATCCTGGCAGGTCTATTATTCGCTAAAGCCATCCTCCTCGTTGCTGAAAATGTATTAATCATAAGTGAGTCACTTCCGTTCTATTTTCCAACACTTGCAGTCGTTGTAACGTTTGGAAGCTTTATGCTGCTGTTTTTCTTCATATCTATTTTTGTATCTTTTATTCTTCGGACAAATAAATTAACAGACTTAGTGAAAGGGGATAAGCAGTCCAAAGGGGAGCCGAAAGCATCGGTTTTCTTATCTGTTGTTGCAGCATTGCTCCTCCTCATTGGGTATGGCACGGCAGTATTGGTAGAGGGAATATATGTTGTATATGCAATGATCCCAGTTATTCTCGTAGTCACACTTGGTACGTATCTTCTCTTCACCCAGCTGAGCGTGTTTTTCATCCGCCGGTTTAAAAACAATACATCCATCTTTTGGCGTAAAACCAATATGCTATTATTCTCGGATTTATCTTTTCGCATGAAGGATAATGCGAGAACATTTTTCATGGTAGCCATTATTTCTACAGTTGCGTTTAGTGCAATTGGTTCATTATATGGTTTTCAATCTTACCTAACTAAAGGGGTAAAGGAGATGAACCCATTTACTGTTACGTATAGTCCGTGGCTGGATGACAGTAAGGAAATTATTGAGAATGATATTAAGAAAATTAATGCCATATTGGAAGAAGAAAATGTTGAGGCAAAAATGGAAGATATGGAATTGACCTATTATGAAATGCCAGAACAGGATCGTCGAGTACTTATAACCAAGGCTTCTGATTATAACCGATTTGCCGCTTTAATAGGCGAAGAAGCACTCAATCCAGAGAAAGGTGAGGCAATTGTAGTGGAGCAAAGTGATGCCATGCTAGCAGAGGGAACTAAAGCCAGTGAAATCTTAATGGCATCCAACGTTGCATTAGAAAGCGGGGAAGAAATTAAACCGAGCCAAGTAATCAAATCTGCTGTATTAGGTGAGCTTAATGGCTATTATGTGGTAAATGACGAGATCTACAATCAGCTTGGCACAGTTGTTAGAAGTGATCATAGCGCTGCTTGGAAGGCAGAGGACGGTCAAACGGATCAGGTAATCGAAGCGGGTAAAAAGCTAAGTGAACAACTAGAATATAAAGCATTTTCAGTGGATTATAGCCTTTATGAAATCAATAAAGCGTTTGGGCCAATCTTATTTATCGGCTTATTTATTGGGATTGTATTCTTCGTTTCTGCCGGAAGCTTTCTGTACTTCCGTTTATTTACCGATCTGGATGAAGAGAAGCGCAAGTTCCGATCCATTGCCAAAATTGGTTTAACAGAAACGGAGTTAAAAAAGGTAGTAAACAGACAAATTGCTCTCTTATTTTTCTCACCGATTGTAGTGGCATTAGTTCACGGCATTGTGGCACTTACTGCTTTATCTCATTTGTTTGATTACAATCTTACAGTCGAATCATCGCTCGTGCTAGGAAGTTTCGCTCTTATACAGATTGTATACTTCTTAATTGTACGCTTCTTCTATGTGAAGCAAGTGAAGAGAATGGTGTTTTAGGCTGATTTTAGAGTTCAATATATATGTCTTTATCTAAAGGGAGCGTTAATCGAAAGAGGATTAACGCTCTTTTTGTTGAATAATTTAAGTAGACGTGCTGAAAAAAGGGGGATTTTACATGATAAAAGGATTGTATGAGGCACATTTACCAGTTAGCAACTTAAAACAATCGATTGAATACTATAAGGGACTTGGTTTAGAATTCTCTCATAGCCACGAGGATAAACTTGCATTCTTTTGGATTGAAAAAGACAAGAGTTGGTTGGGGCTTTGGGAAACAGATAAAGTAGAGATCGAATATCACCCGTCCATACGACACATAGCTTTTCAGGTGACGTTAGAGGGACTTAAAAATTCAGTTACTTGGCTACATGAAAAGGGATATGAACCAAGAGAAGCATTTGGGTTTAAACCAATAGAACCCTTTGTTATGGCACATAGCGGTATGGCTCATGCCAAAATTCATTTTAATGATCCAGATGGGAATAGCTTAGAATTTATATGTAAACTCCCCAATCCTAAAAATATTACGAAACGTATGTATTTAAGTGAGTGGGAAGAATTACATAAGGCAACTAAAATCTTTTAGATAATAGAAAGCTAATCTTCTCTTTATATTTAAAGGGTAATTAATATGTTTAGGCTTTGCCTATCGATTATTTTAGTAATGTGTGCCCAATCAAATGCAAGGGCGTCAGCATATGAAATTTTCTGTCGCTCTTATATGTATGATAATAAAGGCAGCTTTTTAGAAACTTTATATTTAAGAAGGCAGAGGTGAGTCCATTTCGTGATATGAATTGGAAAGAAAAAATGGCGTCAATTGTTGGAATATCAATCTTTATTATTTTTTTGGTTGGTTTTGTAGTGGGGGTTTACTTTTTTGGAATCGCGGGTGTCTTCAATCTACTTTGTGTGGAGTACGATACGGTTTGGTCACTGTTATTATTTGTTATCAGTTTCTATTTTCTTGGGATTATTGTTGAAATTTTTTCTAAAGCTATTTTCAAGCTGACAACGCTATACATAAAAGGGAAATCTAAAGTAATGGTTATTCGAGTTTGTATTGAATTCACATCCAATTGGTTAGTCCTTTATACAGTGGATGAGTTCATGAGTAGCATTACACTTTCAATTAAAACAGAGATTATCGTTGCAGTGTTGATTGCATTATTAGAAATTGTTTTTGAAGATGCCGTGGATAAGGAATGAGTTGCTAATTCACGGCATTAGAGTCACTATTATTAGATCTAATATAATTTGACACAATTCATATCTAGATATAAAATGAATTTGATTGACTGATCAATTAAATTAAGAGCGTCTTGGGAGGAAATAAAATGAATAGTAGAGATTATATAGAAACGGATGAACGAAAAAAACAAATTATTAATTCCGCCATAAGTGTGCTGACAGAAATAGGATACGTAAAAACAACGCTATCGAAAATAGCTCAAAATATAAATATTAGTACGGGTCTTATTTCGTATCATTTTTCTGGAAAAGAAGATCTTATGCAAAACACGTTAAGATATCTTGTGTTAGAAGAACGAGCTTTTATCCAGGAAAGAGTTGAAAAAGAAAAATCAAACATGAATAAATTAATTACGTATATTAAAGCGAGCTTAGCTTATCAGGCGGCATATCGTGACAATAATATTGCATTACTGGAGATTGTATTTAATGCTCGAACTCCTGAAAATATTCCATATTATCTAGTGGATATTGACGAAAAAGACGCATTAGATGATCTGTTAGATGAAATACTACGCAACGGTGTATCGGCTAAAGAATTTGTTGATATTGATCCAAAAGTTATTGCAGTTATCGTTCGAGGAGCTGTCTCTGGCTCAATATTAAAAACTAATGATGAATTAAATCTTGAAGCATATACGGAAAAGGTAATTAAGAGTGTTAAAAGGATGGTCAATTAATTATGAAAAAATCAAACAGAGAGGTTCCAAGTGGAGTACCGTATCACCGTGTTATGGTAAGCAATAAACCACAATTCTTACGTGGTGTAATAGCTTTTATCCTTCTCATCGGTGGAATGTTTATCTTCATTTTAGGTTTCTCGCTAATCGGCGGTGAGATTGACAGTCGTGTGTTTGGACGTACTAGCCCTGTAAATGGCGGAACAGATTATACCCCTATTTATATGGCGAGTAATTTTCTTGCAGTTGGTCTGCTCATTCCTTGGAGCATGGTATTACAACGATGGCTTTACGGTATGAAAGGTAATATATTGCATTCAGTTCTTTCTTCATTTCGTGCAGAACTTTTTGGGCGTGCAATATTAGTCACACTCCCTATTATGACTGTATGTATTGTAACACTAAACTACTTCGCTCCCTACACTGTAACGGAATGGACTACGAATGACTTATTACTAATCCTTGCTTTAAGTATATTACTGGTGCCACTTCAAATTGCCGGAGAAGAGTATGGGTTTCGTGGACTTGTTTTTCAAATTTCCTCCAGTTGGTTTAAAAACCCTAAAATATCTCTTGTTGTTGGAATAACTGTTTCTAGTTTATTGTTTGCCTCTATTCATTTATCAGCTGACATTTGGTTCAACCTACATTACATTATGCTTGGTATTTCTTTCGCAATAATGACGTGGCGAACTGGTGGGTTAGAGTATGCAGTAGTAATTCATGCACTTAATAATTCTCTTACTTATATCCTCGCTACAGTGTTACGAACTGATTTGTTAGCTGATGTAGACCGAACAGATGGAATGGAAGGGACCTGGATTATATTCATCCCCTCGGCTGCTAGTATTCTGATAAGTATATGTATATGGTATAAAACACGCCATACCGGTCCCGTATTAACTTCTAATAAGAATCTTAAGTAAGGAGAGGATGTATGTATATGTTACGTTCTAATAAAAGACGTAGACAGTTAAATAAAGTTAAGGAAGGAAACGGTGAGAAGTTAAAAGATTATAAGAAATGGCATATATTTACTCGAACTGTATTTTATATAAAAATTAAGAATGACAAAGGTGAGTTAGTTGATTATGCTATAAATTATCCATATTTTGTTGAAGAACCAAGAGCTGAATTGTACCGTGCTGGAAAACAAGTTGCTTACTCAAAACTTCCGGCTACTTTCTCTATAGATGATGGTGTAATTGAAGTTTCTTCAGGCTCCTATGGAATTAAGAGAATGCACTATGTTGATAATGAAGGAAAAGAATATCCTTTGCACCCGGCTAATAATTCAGTTAGAGGATTACGCTTAAGGCTAGAGAAAAAACACCCTACACTGAGTAAGTTAGTAGGGTGTACTTCAATCTGCCTTTTATTATTAACTGCAATTCTAGGTCTTCCTCAAATAATGGAAGGTATTACTCAAATTCCTTGGGTTTCAGATAACTTTGGAACATTTGTATCTCCAATTAATTTCAATTATATTGAAAATATCTTAATCGCGGGAATTGGAGCATTGGCTGGTGCAGAACGTGCACTTCTACTCCGCAACAAAAGATTGCTGGCTTTACTATAAATAAACTGTATATAAATTGCTTTAGCAATAATTATTTAAGTCACTTTGAATATTAGTGGCTTTTCTTATTAGGTGCTAGAGTCCGCTTTATACTTTTATTACTTTATGCTACTTGAGATAAACATGGAAGCATCTTGATTCATAAAAATCCGTGTTCCATGATGAAATGTCTTGATTTGAGTTGATCTAAAGCCAACTTCTGTTAAGTAATTTTTCATTTCTTCATGAGTAAAACCGTTGTGTACTTTTGGATGACTTATTTTATCGTTTTTGTCAAAATCAACAATGATTAACTTGCCACCACTATTTAAAACCTGGAACAGCTGTTGTAAGATTTTCTTCGTATCCGGGATATGAAGAAGGACAAGAGATGTTAGAATGATGTCTGCCTTAAGTGTAGGAGTTTCTTGAGTGAAATTTGAGTAAACTGCTGTTGCATTGTTAATACCCCTTTTGTTAATTTTCGCTTGCGCAACGTCCGTCATTTGTTTAGATGAGTCGACTAAAACGACAGAATCCACTAAATCGATTAATTCTAAACTAACGAGACCAGTACCGCTACCATAGTCCAGAAGAGACTTTGATTTACTGTTTGGTAATTCTGATTTCACTTCTTTCACAATTACGTTTGCTAATTCTATTCTTTCTTCTGAATCATATCTCTTTGCTAGCTGTTCAAAAACATTTTGTTCCACATTACTTCCTCCTATTCGTTCTTGATTAAAGTCTATCTCATAAGCTAAAAATCTTCTTCTGTTAAATCCATATTTACAGCAGCTGCTGTTCGACTACCATCTGCTGCAGCAAAGATTAATTGAGATGGATTCACATAGGAGGCATCCCCGGCAATATATAAATCTTTTATCGAAGTACGACCAAAATCATCGGTTTTTAATGTGCCTGATTGCTCCTTTTCACAGCCTAAGTTTTCAACGAGTTGTATATTAGGCACCATTTCTGACATGACAAAGCCAGCCCTTCGCTTTATTTCTGTTCCATTTTTGAAGCGAACCTTTTCAAGCTGGCCACTTTGTCCAAGAAAAGAGGAAACAGCTTGTTCCATTATCTTAATTCCTTTTGCTTCCAATTTCTCCTTTTGTTCATCATCCAGGAGAGCATGACCATTTGTACAAACAACTAAGTCCTTACTCCAATTGTAGATTGTTTTTGCATAATGAAATACGTGAGGTGATTCAGATACGATAACTAACGGCTGATCACGATGCTCCCAGCCGTCGCAATAGGGGCATACGAATAAACTTTTACCGTAAAAGGAATAGAATCCTTCAATTTTAGGAAAGATTTCGCTTACCCCTGTAGCCAAGATGACTTTTCTTGCTTTATAAACAAAGCCAGAAGAATCTCGAACCTCAAATCCAGCATCCACTTTTTCAACAGAAGATACCTCTGCTTGTAAATGGTCAATGGTAGGGTATCGTAATAATTCATTTGCTGCTATTGTACGAAATTCAGTTGGTGTTACACCGTCTCTTGTAATAAACCCATGTGAAGCGTGCGTTACTGCATTTCTCGGTTTGTTACCATCAATTAAAGCCACGCTGCGCCTTGCTCTTCCTAGTACTAGTGCAGCATTCAACCCAGCTGGCCCTCCACCAATTATGACGCAATCATATCTCATTTATGTCATCTCCTTTGAAAGATATTAAAGACTGTTGATATCTATAATTTGCATAAAAAAACATCCTTTACTATATAAGACACCACCACCCAGGAAGATATTAAAGACTCTTAATATCTGTAATGCGCTTAAAAATATGTTTACCATAACGGAAATGAAGTTATGATAAACGCAGTTCCTTTTTTACCAAATCAATCAATTTTGTTTTCCTAAGATGCTCATTCATTTTTTCCTCAGCATTCTTAATTTCAGCTTGGATGAGGCATCCGTTATTGTGGTGAAAGTCACATTCAAATAAGGAAGCTGTTCCCTCTATTGCATGAATAATGTCTAAGAAATTAATCTCATCTCTATTCCGGGATAATTTATATCCTCCCTGTGCACCTGAGATCGAATCAATCAAGCGTGCTTTTACAAGTTTTGTTAATATCTTGGAAAGGTATGTGGGAGAAACATCTTGAGATTCAGCTAATTGCTGAACACCAATCGGTTTATCCGTTTCTGCTTTAACTAGGAATAGCATTGTATGCAAAGCGTAGTTTGTAGCCTTTGAAAATTTCATAATAAAATTGTACTCCTTAATCGTAGACTTACAATATCTATAATATACACGAACGGGTATTAAGTCAACCATGTAGTTTCGGGTTAATTTGTAGATGAACCTTTTATTTAATTATTGTATAAAAAATCAGCAACAAAAAAATAGACTACTGTACATATTATTAGTCCCATGACAATAACGGATAGAACTAATAGGAAGTTTCCCAGTAGCTTAATACCTTTTTGTTCCTTTAATTCTGTAAACTTAAGAAATGTATCTTTTACTTTTTCGACCATTTGGAGCTGCCCCTTTTTGGAAAAAATCTATTACTATTGTAGCATATTATATGTATATTCTGTCGATTTTGTATGAAATTTGGTGTATGTAATGAATAATATACCGAAATACAATACAATGGAATTATAGAATGTGTAGAAGATAATTAGAGAGATTAGTAGTATCTTCATGCTTGTTACTTTCTAGGTTATCCTTAAAAATGTTATAAAAGCAGATGATGAAATATTAAATGGCTTGAGGTTTAATCAGATATAATTTGCCCCTGCCTAGAAAGGGAGTCTTTTAAAAGTGAGTAATAAAATAAATCAGGAATTGGAAGATACATTGAGAAACGCTTTAAGCGGATTAACAGAGGCGCAAAAAGATTTGGCAGTAAAGGAATATAAGAAATATTGGAGTGAATTAGAGATACCCTTTTCACTAAAAGAGGGGCTCAGCAGATATAAGAAAAATGAGTTAGATAATATAAGAAGACATTTACAGTTAAAAGGAATTAGTAACTTAAGAAAAGAAGAGCTTATTTCCTTTTATCAAGAAAAGATTCCAGAATTGCTGGAAACGACTTGCCTGCGTTTTGATGAAGAGCGGTTTGGTCTACTAGTTAAGATCGCGCGTAAAGGCGGTTCTATTCCAGCTCCAGATTTAGAAATAGAACAAATTATCTACCTGCGAGCAACTGGTTTAGTGTACTCAGGGATATATCAAGGGGAAAAGATATTATCATTACCAGAAGAGCTGGTGGCCCCAATTTTGAAGCTGAATAATAATTTACAAGTAAGGTCTATAGTCAAAAGAAATACCGATTGGATTAAGCTGACAAGGGGCCTTTTATATTATTATGGAACATTGAGTGTCACACAATTAGAAAAAATGCTAGAAACCTATACGAAAGAGCAACTCGACCTTAAGGATTATTTTGAAGTCATTTATGAAGCTAATGTGTACCAAGAGGAAATGTATAGTGATCGGGAAGGGTTCTCTCATTGGAGAGTGATTAATCCAAAAAAAGTGAAACTGGAACATAAACAGAGAAATAATTTGCAATTCTTCCCCTATACAAAAGAACAATTACTCCGTGCTGGTAAACCTGATTATTTAGAAAGAAACCAAAGTTATATGCATTTGGTCCAGTACCTAACCCGAAATTATGAAATGGATAAAGAGGAAGCTGACGAAATTGTAGAAGAGTGTGTATATGCAACGCTAATTGGCGATGAGCTAGGGGAGGTTATAGATTATTTGAGTAAGGTAATAGAACTTGAAAGCATGGAGAGCGTCCAACAGTTAACAGATTATGTTGTAAACTTAATGAATAACACGAAACAGTGGTTCCTAAAAGGCTTTTCGCCAATAGAGATAAGAGAAAAAAGTGAATCTGAACTACATCCCTTGGTGAAAGCTAAAAAGAATTCGCCAATACCCACAGAAAATAAGAAAGTTGGCAGAAATGAACCATGCCCATGTGGAAGTGGAAAAAAGTATAAGAAATGCTGTGGGAGGTAGAGGGTACTTCCCATCCGCATAAAGAGCGGTTGAACATAGATAGTTATTTAAAAAGAAGTAATCGCACTGGTTGAAGGGGCGGTTACTTCTTTTTGTTTAGAACTATTTAAATTGCTTTAACCAATAAACGCACACTTATTTTGTGTTAATGTCCTTTATGCTTCTATCCCCGCTACTCCAAAACCACCAGGGCCAGAATGGGTGGATATCATTGCACCAGCTTGCATCCAAGTTATATTCTTGAAGCCATGTTCGGTTGCAATTTCTTCCATTCTATTTTTAATATCTTCTCCAAGACCGATAGAGTAAATTAGATATAATTGCTCTCTGTTAATATCGTATTGATTGAAGTATTCTCGGATGAATTTTTCTGCAACACTGCTCATTTTTCCACGATATTTTTTATTGGACACAAGGTGGCCATCAATTAGTTCTATTCTGGGCTTTAATTTTAGCAAGGCACCTCCAAGATAAGCCACATTACTTACGCGTCCACCTGCTCGTAAAAAGTCTAAGCTGCCAGGTACGAAAGCAAGCTTGGATTTCGGTATGATGGTTTCAATTTTTTGTACAAGTGAAGTTGGCTCTATTCCTGGTTCTTTTTCTAACAGTTGGGCAGCGAACATAACGATGGCTGTTAGCCCACCTGTGACATTTAAAGCGTCAATGAGGATGAGATTATCAAATTCTTCTGAAGCTATCACTGCATGTTGGAAAGAGGAAGAGGCTTTGGATGTATAGCCGATATGGACAATCATGCAATCAGGATGGTCTTTATTTATCTTTGAAAAGAATTCTTCGTATTCATGTGCATTTGTGGATGTTGTGGAAGGTATTTTTTTGGTACGATCATAATAATCATATATGTCTTGTACAGGTAAAGAACCATCTAGATAGTCCTTCCCATCCATGATGACGTGCATTGGGACAACTTGAATATTGTGGGCTGCAGCTAAATCTGCTGGTAAATCGGCTCCGCTTTCTGTCGATAAGATAATTTTTCTCATTAAATATCCTCCAAAGTCATCATTTTTTCTTAATTATTCTAACTATACAAGAAAAAAGGGCTAGAATACATGGATATTGTAATTAAAGGAGATTATTCTCTAATTTATCCCGTTGCAAACCCACTTAAAACATGAAGTTTCCCTTTATGAAAAAGCGTTAGTAGTCTTGTTACATATAACTATTTAAAAATAAGGGAGGCGTCCTATGCCATATTGTAGTGTAACGAAAGCATCAATCTACTATGAGATGATTGGAGATGGTATCCCCATAATCATGATACATGGTTTTGGTGTTGATCACCGACTTATGAAAGGTTGTATGGAACCGATCTTTCTGGAGAGATCTGGGTTCAAAAGGATCTATTTTGATCTACCTGGTATGGGGAAGACAGTGGAATACCATCAAGTAGAAAATGCGGATGACATATTGGAGACTGTCTTAGATTTTATCCAAAAGATTATTCCTAATCAGCAGTACCTACTTATGGGAGAATCGTATGGTGGATACCTAGCCTGTGGCATTGTAGATGCCCAGCGAGAGCTTGTACATGGGCTATGCTTGCTTTGTCCCGTCATTATTCCTGAAAAAGGAGAAAGGACTTTACCCGCTCATACTATTCTATATGAGGATGATGGATTACTATCAAAATTGACTCCACGCGAAAAAGAAGCCTTTCGCTCAGAGAACGTTGTGTTGAATAAAAAGAATTGGGTTCGTTACCGGGATGAAGTTTATGTGGGGATCATTTGTGCTGATAACGACTTTCTTGCAAAAATTGAACAGCATTATGGATTGTCCACAATGCTAGAAGAAGATAGTTTTGATAAACCAAGTACGTTTATTTTTGGAAAACAAGATGTAGTGGTCGGATTTAAAGATGCTTTTCAAATTCTAGATCGCTACCAGAAGGCATCTTATAATGTACTGGAACAAGCAGGACATTATGTACAAATTGAACAAGCAGATCTATTCCAGAAATTAGTGAATGAATGGCTGGATAGGACGATAATGGAGTGACAAAGAAACCCTCGTGTTTCTTTCAAATCTTATAAGGGAAGAATACAAAAGTGAGCATAATAAGATGCATGGGTATAACTTTTCCTATAATAAGAGGAGGAAGATAATATGACAGATTTAACAAATAAAGTTGCAATTGTTACAGGTGGAGCATCTGGTATTGGTTTAGCAACTGTTGAAGCTTTTCTAGCAAAGGGTGCGAAGGTTGTTATTGCTGATTTCAATGAAGAAGGTGGACTAGCTGCTGAAAATGAATTAAAACAAACATATTCAGACAATATGTATTTTGTAAAAGTAGATTCTGGAAATGAAGAATCTGTTGAAAGCATGGTGGCTAAAACGGTAGAACATTTTAGCAGAGTAGATATTATTGTTAATAACGCTGGTATTGGTATCCAGAAACCAACTCATGAGGTTACCGAAGAAGAATACAAACGAGTTATTTCAGTTAACCAGGATGGTGTTTTTTATGGAGCGAAATACGCAATACGCGAAATGATAAAAACAGGCGGCGGTGTCGTTCTAAGCACTTCTTCTATTTTAGGCTCGGTTGGTGAACCAACTTCAATGGCATATGCCGCATCCAAAGGTGCTGTCAATCAAATAACGAAATCACTAGCGCTGGAGTATGCTGATCAGAACATCCGTGTAAATGCCGTGGCACCAGGGTTTATCGAATCAGGCCTTGTAAATAAAGAATCTTTGGGTGATTTTTATGATGGTCTTGTGGATAAACATCCAATTGGAAGACTAGGAAACCCAGAAGAAGTTGCACATGCTTTCGTGTTTTTAGCTGAAAATGATTTTGTTACAGGAACCACCATTCTCGTAGATGGCGGCTATACTGCAAAATAACTTAAGAACAGAATCCTTTATTGGGTTCTGTTTTATCATAGCATAGTACGATCAAACAGCATAATTGATTTACAGAAAGGGAAAGGGGCACAATAGAGGTAACATAACTCATAATCTTAGAAAGGGTGTTGGCATTGAAAACATTAGTAGTTGGGGCAAATGGCCAAATTGGTAAGCATCTTGTCACATTTATTCAAGGAAATGATCAACTTGAAGCAAAAGCAATGATCCGTAAAAAGGAGCAGGCAACTTATTTTGTAGAACGAAATGCAGAAACAGCAATAGTTGACTTGGAGGAAGATATTGATTCGATTGCAAAAGCTGCTGAGGATGTAGATGCAGTTGTATTTACCGCCGGATCTGGACCGAAAACAGGGAAAGACAAAACTATTATGGTTGATTTGGATGGTGCAGTCAAAACAATAGAAGCTGCCAAGAAGGCCGGTGTGAAGCGATTTATCATGATTAGTTCCTTTGATACAAGACGGGAAGCCATTCAGGAAGCACCTTCTTCCTTTGCTCCATATGTTGCAGCCAAACATTATGCAGATGAATGGTTACGTGCAACCGATTTGGATTATACCATTATCCATCCTGGTGGACTTACAAATGAAGAAGGAACTGGTAAAATTGAAGCAGGTATGGATGTGGGACGTGGGCAAATTTCCAGAGAAGATGTTGCCAAAGTTATTGAAGCATGCCTAGAAGATAAGAATACGATCGGAAAAGAGTTCCAAATTGTGAATGGTGGTAAGACGATTAAAGAAGCAATTAAAGAGCTATAGGATGACGCTAGCAAGCTAGAGTTTTCCATTTTAGCTCTATGATTCGTACTTCATTATATAGGGTTTATAAAGGATTAAAAGTCCCCTGGTAAGGAGAGAAAACATTTCTTACTGGGGGTTTTTTATTTTTATTAAGTGGGTTTGCTATATTAATTATAGTGATTTTTTTAGTGAAATAATAATATCGCAAAATTTACCTGTTGATTCATGGAGATATTTTTGGATATCCGTTCATACTAAAGAGGAATCCAATAAAAAGGTGGGAATCTCTATGCACATGGAATGGTTTGATAGGGTATGTGTGGAATTGCAGGATAATCTTAATTCGATATGTGAAAAGTACGATGAGAATGGAAGAATGTCTATTGAGCGCGGTGCCAAACATCCTCGTTTAGACTTTTTCACTTATAGTGGGGAAGAGGACATTGATTACTTCTGTACATTATTCTTCGATCCATATAATGAAGAGTTCTATATTCAAACGATAGACCCGGAATATGGATTGACGAGTAAAGTAGTGCTTGAAGATATTGACGATATCATGGATGCTGTTCATGAGAGCTTCCACGAGTACATTGAAGCGGATTTTATTGAAACAGACGACTCAGGTTATATTATGGACGATGAAGAAGAAACGGATGAAATATACTTTGAGGAAATCGATGTGGAATGGGAAACTCCTGAGGTTACGGCGTACTATGACGAGGATGAGGTAGAGATTTCCTACCAGTTTGGAGTTGTAGGAGAAACTGGAGATGGAGTACTTAAGCGAACAAACCGTATTTGGACAGAAGACGACGATTTGATTAAAGATGAATCTCATTTTATTTTTAGCAAGGATGAAGCTAGCACCATTATCGCTATGATCGCCAGCCATATGGACTCCCTCGCACCATTAGAAGAAGGAGAAGTTTAAGATTAGCTTGTAAGCTTAGGGAGGACCCTTGTGATGGCTCCTCCCTTTCATATGTATTTTGGAGCGCACGTTATTGGGAAGTAGAGTCGCGTTAGCTTATGGGAGTGCTGCGTCGCAACAAGGCAGGGTCGCGTCAGAAAGAGTGAATATCGCGCCGCACCAAGGCGGAGTCGCGTCAGAATGAGACAAAGCCGCGTCACATCAGGACAGAGTCGCGCCAGAAAGAGAGAAAGTCGCGTCACAACAAGGCAAAGCTACGCCACTTTAAAAGGTTCACGTGGCAGTTTCATATTCGCCTTTATCAGACATAAGTCCAATCATCCAGCCATACTGTAAAACCTTTCCGTTACGTGGTAAACTAGTTATTTAACCCGACTATTAGGAGGAATGGCGATGGATATGAACAATAATGATATCCTTGTTCGTTTAAGATATGCACTTGATATAAAAGATGAGGATATGGTTAAGATATTTCAATTAGGAGAAGTGGAAGTTACAAAAGAAGATGTACAGGAAATGCTCAGCAGGTTAAATGATAGCTTAAGTGATGATGAAAATGAGTATGAGCTTCCATGTGATAATACAATGCTGGAGTCTTTTTTTAATGGTCTTATTGTACATAAAAGAGGAAAACAAGAACCTAAACCTGGCCAGCCTGAACGTCCGCCTATGATGATAAAAAACAGTGGCAGTGTTAATAATGTTATGCTGAAAAAGTTAAAGATAGCGTTGCAGCTAACAACTGAGGATATGTTAGCAATTTGGGAAGTAGTAGGGGTTAACGTCTCTAAAGGAGAGTTAAGTGCATTGCTTCGAAAAGAAGGCCACAGCAATTACAGAAGATGTGGAGATAGGTATGCAAGGAACTTTTTAAAAGGACTGGGCATGCGATATAGGGGATAAGCTTATAAATGGATTCATATTATAAGAGGTTGTTAAAAAAATCCGGTAAAAATGACACATCGGTACTGATGACCTTCGACTAAATTCCGACACGTCCTGTGTCGAACGTCGAAGTCACCACATCCTGTGGAAGCTCGTTGGCTTGCTTTTCCGTTCCTCACGTATTAATTGCATACGTTCCGGTACTCAAAGCTACGCCGCCTCGAACTTCTCGGTCCTTTAGATCCTCCTTTTTGAACACGCATTATAAGCTTATCGCAAATATGGGCTTGTCCAAAGGCGGCCCTTTTTTAATACGGAAAAATGGAAAACTGCCTTAATTCTCGTACTACCTTCGAAATAGGTAGCCCGACAATTGTTGCGTAGTCACCATTAATTCTTTTGACAAGCGCTGCTCCAAGGCTCTGTATCCCGTAAGCGCCAGCTTTATCGTAGGGATCAGGCGTTGATACATACCAGTTTATTTCTTCCTCTGACAATGACCAAAATTCTACCTCTGCTCGTTCTACAAAAACAAGCTCCTGTTTTGAAGAACGTATCTGTACACCAGTATAGACCTCATGCATTTCTCCACTTAAGTCCGAAATCATTTGAATAGCAGCTTTTTTGTTCTTTGGCTTCTCAAAGATTTGTTGCTTATAGGAAACGACTGTATCTGCTGTTAAGATCACTTCTTTTTCATCTAATAAAGGGATAGCTTGGCTTTTTCGTATTGCTAGTTGTTCTACCTTCTCGATTGGATTATTTGTTGTAATTTGTGATTCATCAATATCTGGTGTACGAACAGAGAAGGGGAGGTTTACTTGTTTTAGCAACTCCTGTCTTCTAGGGGAAGAAGAACCGAGAATAAGTTTATCAGTTGACATGTTAATACCTCCTACTACGTTTTCGTTTTAGAATATGCAAGAGAGCAGGGATTAACCCTGCTCCTCAGCATTATATGCCTTCCATATCAATGTGCCGTTTTGCCCACCGAAGCCAAATGAGTTGCTTAGTACTGTTTTAATCTGCTGTTTACGACTTTGGTTTGGTACGACATCCATTGGGGCGAGCTCATCCCGATTTTTGCAATGGAGGGTGGGGGGAATAATTCCTGTTTCCATTGCTTTTATGCTAGCGATGCTTTCGATTGCGCCAGCAGCTCCAAGCAGATGGCCAACCGCACCTTTTATCGAACTTACAGGGATAGCATCCAATTGTTTCCCAAATAAACTTTGCAATGCCTTCGTTTCAGCAATGTCTCCGACTTTAGTTGATGTAGCATGAGCATTAACATATTCAATGTCAGTGGGACCCAAATTAGCTGAACGCAGTGCACGTTTCATCGCGAGCGCGGCACCTGTGCCATCAGGATGTGGTGCTGTATCGTGGTAGGCATCATTTGACGAGCCATACCCGCCTAAAATGGCATGAATATGGGCACCGCGTGCTTTTGCCTTTTCTAGTGGTTCAAGCACAAATAACGCTGATCCTTCCCCCATTAACATTCCCGTTCTATCTTGATCAAAAGGACGTGACCAGGTCGTTTTGTCTTCTGGGCCTTCTGTTGCGAGCGCCCCCATATCACGTAAACCTGATAGGAAAACAGGTGACCAGAGGCAATCAGCTCCGCCAGCGAGTACGAAATCCACATCATCACGCCAAAACCAGAAAGTAGACTCACCAATCGCATGCGCTGATGCTGCACAGGCTGTTACATGAGTACTTGAAGGACCGCGTAAACCATAGTGCTTTGCAATAGTGGCTGCAGCAGCATTTGGAATGCATTTGGAAATGAGCCGAGGGCCGACACGCGAGGCTTTTCCTGTAGCTAATTTTTCGGACCCTTCCTCTAATGACTGAATACCCCCAAAAGCTGATCCAATAGAGGTGCCGATCCGTTCTGGATCAATACTGGGTGCAATTGTTTCGCCATCCTCTCCAAGAATACCAGCATTAGACAAAGCCTCTGTTGCTGCAATAAGTGCAAGTTGGGTAAAACGATCCGTATTTTTAACTAGCTTCTTTGGTAGATATTCGGCAGGATTGAAATCTTGAACCCGCGCACCAACGGGAGCCCACTGGTGCAGTTGTTCATCTTCAACCTCTTTAACAGCAGATTTATTCGCAATTAAATTGTCCCAAAACGTAGACAGTCCAACACCGTAAGGGCTCACCGTTCCCATTCCCGTTACAGCTATTGGCATCGATTCATTCATAGTCATGCTCCTCTCTATTAAAATAATTACGCTTCTTGAAATAGCGCATATACTTCTGGTGCAAAGCGATCTATCCGGGCGGGCTTCCAATCACGTGTGACCCACATATGGACAGTGGAACCTTGTGCGAGCAACTCTCCAGTTGGTGTATCGGCTATCTCTCCTTGAGAATCATTGTTTGGGATAAGCCTTGCCTCATAATCAAACTGCAGGCGTACTTTTGAAAAATTACTTACTTTCGTATAGATGACAAGAAGATCATCATATCGAGCGGATTTTTGATAGTTTATATTCAGATCCATTACAGGCAATAAAAGTCCCATGTCCTCCATTTTGCTGTACGGAATACCTGCATGTCGCATCCATTCGGTTCGACCTATTTCAAACAAGTTTACATAGTTACCGTGATGGACAACGCCCATTTGATCCGTATCTTTATAATGAACACGTATTACTTCCTTATGCCAAGCCTTCATTTACATGCATCTCCCTATTTTTGAACTCTAGAAATTATTTATTTCTTGTCGCCAATCTTTCTTCGGCAATTTCCTTTAAACGGAATTTTTGCACCTTTCCAGTACTCGTTAATGGCCATTCTGATGATTCTATAAACCAGATATGGCGAGGCACCTTGAACCGAGCGAGATAATCAGTGCACCAGCTCAAAATATCTTTTCGCTTACAATCTTCACCGGCTTTTAATTCAATGAACGCGGCACCAGCTTCTGTTGTTAAAGAATCCGGTACACCGATAACAGCAACCTGGTCGACCATTGGATGCTTGGAAATGGCCTCTTCCACTTCACGAGGGGAAACTAATTCCCCCGATACTTTGTAAATATCCTTCGTTCGTCCAATTAGCTCAATATAACCATTTTCATCTAGTCGACCTACGTCACCTGTTAGTAACCAACCATCTTTATCGATAACTTTTGCGGTTTCTTCCGGCTTTTTATAGTAACCGTGACTAACTGTCGCACCACGTACGGCAAGTTCTCCAACACTTCCATGGGGTAGAGTTTCTCTCGTTTCGATATCTACCGTTTTGTACTCTACATTGCTGCCATTGAATTCTGGAAGACCACTCACACCACCAAGCTTCGGCCGGCCAACTCTTGTTGTAAGTGTTTCAAGAGAAATACCAAGCTCTGTCGTTACACCAGAAGATGCTACTTCGGACTGCCCGTAGCCAGTAATGATTTCTGTCAGACCAAGTAATTCGATTGCCTTTTTCCATACTGGGATAGGAGCAGGTGCCGCACCACACCACATCGCAAAAAGACTGGACAGATCATATTCTGTGAGCTTTGGATGATTCAAAAATGGAACAAGCATGGTTGGAACAAGTAGAAAGTCATTTGCTTGATATTTTTCTATCATTTCCATAGCAGACAGTGGCGAAAAAGAACGTGGTGCGACCAATAAGCCACCAACAAAGGACATAGCAAAGATCCCTTCTATCAGGTTGTAGCAATGATAAAATGGAAGTGGCGCAAACGTTACACGCCCATCCTCAATTGCCCTGCTCATACACGTGCTGTAGGAAGACCTGAGCAGCATGTCATCTGTAAGCATTACTCCTTTAGGTGTACCAGTAGATCCAGAAGTATATATGATTGCACCTACTTCATCAGGGTAACGGGACGCATTCCATCTTTCTTGCCATTTCTCATCTGTAATTAATTCAGCTTTCTTACAAAATTTCTCCCATGGAAGAAAGCGCTCGTCCAATAACTCATTATGATTCGGTAAACAAATGATTTCTTGAAGCAGAGTCTCTTCTTTAAAATATTCTTCATTTAATAAAGCAGTTATAGAGTCAGCAAGGGGATTATTTTTTGTCGCTTGATGCATGATTAAATAGCGTGCATCAGATTGTGTAAGTATGTATTTTAATTCGTTTTTGCTTAACATGGTATTTATTGGGATAAACACAGCGCCTACCATTGAACATGCAATCATGAGAGCAGGATATACGACGTCATTTTCCATTAGAATCGCAACATGGTCCCGACGCCTTACACCAAGATTGATCAACGCTTTAGCATAGTTCTTGGCGAGTTTCCATGTTTCTTTATAGGTAATCGAATCGTTATCTGTTTGAATATACATTCTTTCAGGATATGTAGAACTGGCTTGATAAAAGTGTGTGGAAATCGTATTACGTGGCCATTTATTAAATCTAGCATCAAGTGCTGCTCGTCTTGCAGAGATATCCTCAGTAATGGTAGATTCAGTTGCATTGTCCTTTGTTGGCATAAACTGTTCCTCCTTGATATGTAAAAATATTTCGAACCTAGTATTCATTATAGAACTTTCAAATATAACCTTCAAAACTTTTGAGGGAAAAAGGAAAATATTTGGATGCTCTATTAGCACACAAAGCTCAAATAGTATTTTGTTAGGTGACGGTTTCATGTAAGATGAGGATATATAATTATTTGAATTGTCAGCTAGTAATTGCTGTTGTGAATGTAGATAGGTGGATGGAGGGAGAAATATGAAAAATGGTGTTTATCGTGAAGTATGGGACTTAGACTCCATATTTCCGGGCGAGAGTGAGTCACCACAATTAGTTGAACATCTACGAAATACAGAAAGAAAGATAAAAGATTTTAACAGTAAAGTTGGTAGTTTTGTAAGTTCGAAATGTATTGCTGAACCAGTAGAGGTAACAGAGTTAATTAGATTGATTAGTGAAATTGAAATGAACGTATTACAAGCCAAATCTTTTGTCGTATGCCTACTGGCACAAAATCCAAAAGATCAAAAAGCTTCTACACTGGAGGATAAAGTAGGTTATCTTAATGCTAGTTTTGAAACAAGTGTCAAAAGAACACAGCAACTCCTTCAACAAATAGAAGAGAAGTTATGGAATGAAATGTTGGATACAGAGATATTAAGTAATTATAAATATATATTAAATGAATGGCGACAAAAAGGTAGGTTACAACTATCTGAAAGAGAGGAGCGGCTAATATCTGATTTAATGATAGATGGTTATCACGCTTGGTATTCGTTTTACAAAACGCTGATGAGTAGCATAAAAGTTAAAGTATCAATTAATGGAAAGGAAAATACATTATCAGTTGGTCAGGCTATAAATTTAAGGGCAGACCCAAATGCGGAAGTACGCAAAGCTTCTCATGAGGCATTAGAAAATGTTTGGAAAGAAAAAGAGGGATTGTTTGCACAGATTCTAAATCACATTGCTGGTTTCCGATTACAAGTGTATAAGAACAAAGGAGTTGAAAATATTTTAGAAGAACCCTTGTTAAATAACAGAATAAAAGAGGAGACCCTAGAAGTAATGTGGGGAGCAGTGGATAAACATAAAAATGCATTTACTGAATATCTAAATGGAAAGGCTGAGATTTTAGGGGAAGCGAAACTCAATTCCTATCATTTCTGGGCTCCCATTACAAATAGTGATCAGCATATTGACTACGATAAGGCTGTGAAATTTGTGACAAGTCATCTAAGCCAATTTGGTCCAGAATTAGCAAGCTTTATTTCTAATGCATTTGAAAAGGGGTGGGTGGAATCTGAAAATCGTCCAAATAAATCAGCAGTCCCATTCTGTATAGGTTTCCCACAAACAGGTGAATCCAGAGTTTACATGACTTATTCAGGAACGATAAAGGACTTGCTAACTCTTACACATGAACTTGGACATGCCTTTCATAATCATGCCATGAAGGATGTTGATAGTATTAACAAGCAATATCCTATGAGTCTCGCAGAAACAGCTTCTACTTTTTTGGAGATGATCGTATTAGATGCGGCAATAGATCAGGCAACTACAAAAAAAGATAAACTACTCTTATTAGATGAAAAATTAAAGAGAAGCGTAATGAACTTTATGAATATAAATGCAAGGTTCCTATTTGAAAAGAAATTTTATGAGGAAAGAAAGCAGGGGTTTGTTTCAACAACTCGTTTGAATACATTAATGAAAGAGTCTATGGATATAGGATATAATGGTTCACTTGGTCATATCCCTGTTCACTCATGGGTTTGGACGCCACATTTCTATATTACCAAATCTCCATTTTATAACTTTCCATATACATTTGGATACCTACTTTCCTTGAGTATTTATGCAAAGGCAAAAGAAAAAGGAAGAGGATTCGAAAAAGATTATCTTGCATTCCTTCGTGATTCCGGAAGTATGTCAACGGAAGAACTAGTGATGAAACACCTCGGAGAAGATATTACTTCCGAGTCATTTTGGGAAAAAGGGATGGAGCTGTGTATGAATGATGTGAAGGAATTTATCGCGGTGCAAGCGTCCGTAAGAACCCCACTTCAAAATATGAAGTGAAACAGTGAAGTTAAGTGGGAGTAACAGACGCTAACGCTCCGATTCGTTCAACTAACAAATCAGTTGGGAAGAACGAAAACCCCACTGATTGAAGTTTCACTTTATAAAATTAGCTGATAGTATCATAGTGGCTGAAGAACCGTTCTCTTTTGCAACACACAATTAATATTGTACAGAGATTTTTCAACTTTCATTTAAAAATATTTATCTATATAACCTAAATGGAAAATGATAGAATGGATGAACGAAGAATATATATTCGTAGTCCAATTTAGGAGTGGAATGAAGTTGAACAAAAAAGACATCGCAAATATTCGAAAGCAGTTTAAAATAAATAACGATTTGTTGAAAATAAACGATATCTTTAACGTATATATCATGAAAGAATCGAGTGAAATCTATCATCATCAGAGTGTGCCCTTCGACTTACTTGAAGAGGAACAAAAAGATTTATTTATGACCAATTTTAAAAAAGTGCTAACAGGACAGCTTGATGAGAAATTATTTGAATTGAAATTTCAACGTGATGTAGAGGATAGTAGCCAGCTTATCTTGCATCAAGGAATATTGAGTAATGATACGGAAGAATGGAAAGGCCAAATGTTGCGTCTTGTGGAAAAAATGTTAAAGGATAAGCAATATGAAATGGATATTGTGGTTACTTTTATACAAGGTGAATATATGAAGCCGATGAAACGAAGCAATGAAGATACAGAAGAAAGCTCCCGAGATGCAGTTTACTCCAATAAGTTTATTTTATGTAGTATGAATAAAACACAGGATCCCAAAAAAGAGCTGTTGTTTGACTATGTAGAAAAGGAATTTAAATATAACATCGTGGTGGACCCTGTTATTAATCTTAAGGCGCCGATTTCCGGCTTTTTATTTCCAACCTTTACAGAGAACGTAGCGGATGTAAACCATGTTCTTTACTCTGCTGGAAAAGCATATGAACTGAATTACCATTTTATTGAGGAAGTTTTGAATGCGGAAGAAACGATGACAGCAGAAGATGATAAGGTAGTATTCGAGGAGATTGTCAAAAAGGTTAGCGGAGATCAAATTAATACGTCCACGCTTTCTAATGTGTATGATGAAATTCATCGGGTAATTGAAGAGCATGAAGAAGATGATATACCAAGGTTGGATTATAAAGATGTGGAAAGTGTTCTGAAAAGCAGTGGGATAGAGGACGTTGATACAGAAAAGGTTGAAACTGCGTTTAAGACAGTGATTGACGATGAAAAATATGAGTTAAAAGCAAGTAGTATCATTCCAAAATACAATAAAAAATCCATTAAGATTAAGACGAAAGTGGCAGACATAAAAGTAAGCCCAGAAGACTTACGATTTGTGAAGCAAATTCATTTTGATGGAAAACTAAGTCTTATGATCGAATTGGAAGAGAACACAATGATTGAGGGCTTTGAAATGATCCCTGAAGCATTAGTCCAAAAAGCAAAAGTAGAGGAAGAATAATTTCTAAAGAAATCACTACTCCTCTTTAGTTGAAATATATGAGAACATATAATGAGGCACAAGAAAATTAAACAAGAAAAAACCTGACATTCCATCGGATTATTGCAGAAAAAGTTCGAATACATCCGATAGCCTTTATTTTCTTGGTATCTGAATCACACTTTAGCGAAGGAAAAATGCGGAGACTCCTTGAAAATGCAATCGCATTTTCTGCGTGCGATGAATCGCTGACGAAGCCTTACTTGTCCAGTGGGAACAGCACGAGTCCGAAGGCCCCGCAAGATAGAGAAGGATCAAAGGCTAAGATCGCCACGTCCTGTGGCAACGCCTTCGTGACCAACATCCTGTTGGCCCGAGACTAAGGCCGTGCCCACGGAACGCGTAGTATTTTCCGGAGCGGTAATTAAGCAGTTTGTTTATTATTGTTTGCGTTTATAAAAGGCCGGGACGTTATGTCCCGGCCTTTTAAATTTTATACTATTTTTTCACCTAACTTCCGTAAGCAAAACATACCTAGGAAATATAAAAAAAGGCGCCTATTACGTAGTACTCACGTAACAGACGCCATTCGTTTAGTTTTTTAAGAAATCAGGCTCTTCAAAGCTTGGGTTTGGATACTTGTAGAATCCTTCTCCCGTTGCGGTACCAAGTTTACCTTTGTCGATATACTCCGTTTTGAGCAAGTTTGCCAGCTTTTTAAACTCTTCATTACCGGTCGCTTCGGCTTTTGCATTTACGATATTATAAGAAGTCGTAATTCCGACTACATCTAGGATGGCGAAAGGTCCTTTTGGAGCTCCAGTAGCAATCATCCACGTTTTATCAATTGTTTCAACATCTGCTACTTCCTTAGAAAGGAGTAGCTCTGCAGCATCTAATAATGGAACTAATAGAGAGTTAAGAATGTAACCTGGTTGCTCCTTGTGTAATGGTAGTGCAACCATTCCAATTGCTTTTGCAAACTGACTTACTTCGTCAAACACATCGTTATCAGTACCAGGATGCTTCATAATTTCAGCTGTGTTGTTTATCCATATTTCATTGGCAAAGTGCAAGGCAAGAAACTTTTCTGGACGACCAGTTGCCTCTGCAAATTGGCTTGGTAATAAGGTGGATGAGTTTGTAGCAAAAACAGTTCTGTGAGGAGCTACTTTTCCTAGCTCATTATAAAATTCTGTTTTAATTTTTACGACCTCTGGAATCGCTTCGATAACAAGGTCTGCATCTGAAACTGCCTTCGCTAGATCAGACTGAAACGCGATACGATTGTACGCATTATTAACAGCTTGTTCTGAAGCACCGAGATCCTCTTGATAGCGTTCTTTTAGTTTTTCAATTCTCTCTTTCGCCTTCTCTAGGGCTTCATCGTTAATGTCATATACCGTAACATCGAATCCCTTAAATGCAGTTTGATAGGCGATTTGACTACCTAACACACCACTTCCTGCGATTGTGATAGTTGAAAAGTTCATGTAAATTCCTTCTTTCCTATTCTGTACAATTAATAGTATGACATAAAATGTAAAAAAACATGAAGGATTTTGCTTATCATCCTTTGAAAACTATCTACACATTTATAGGAAAAATGATAAACTAAATTGGAGTTTTGATTTTTAAAAAAATTGAAGACGATTTTTAATATTTTAGCAAGAGAGAAGGGGTTTTATGATAAAGACGATCCGCTGGAGTGTGTTTTTCTTTGGTTTAATTCTATTTAGTATAGGCATCAGTATAGCGATAAACATGCAACATTTGGGAATTCATCCTTGGGACGTATTAAATGTAGCACTATATGAAAAACTAGGGTTATCAATTGGGTCTTGGGCAATTATTATTTCTGTAATCCTAATTATTGTCTCTTGGATTCTGGATAAAAGTTATATAAGACTAGGTACGTTTTTAAATGGCATCCTCGTTGGTGTGTTTGTGGATTTTTTCTTATTTCTAGATTTCTTACCACATGCGAGTGAAAGCTGGCTAGATGTAATCGTCATTATTTCAGGAATTATTTTAATGGGAATTGGTGGGGGAATCTACAACTCAGCTGGAGTTGGATCAGGTCCAAGGGACGGATTCATGCTCTCCATTTCTGATAAGCTCGGTGCTTCTGTAGGAAAAGTGCGTATTATAACAGAATGTCTTGTATTACTCATTGGTCTGTTGCTTGGTGGGCCTGTTTTTCTTTTTACTTTTATCTTCACCTTTATTCAAAGTCCTATCTTTCAGTTTACGTATAAGCTACTTGGTGGACATTTAAATAAAATGGAAGCCTCAATAGAAGAGAAAGGCCTCCATAAAACGGGAGCATAACTTCAGAAAGGGATGGAATTTACATGAGTATCATAGAAAAGGTACGTAAAGGAAATACATCTTCGGGTATTGCTGCCCTAGGAAATGCCTTTTTAGCCGGGATAAAGGGAATAGCTGCAGCATTTAGTGGAAATGGTTCCATGTTTGCATCCTCTATGCATTCCCTTGCCGATGCTGTAAATCAGGGGTTTGTATTTTTTGGTAGTGTATTGGCTGAGTTTCCTCCATCCAAACGATTCCCGTCAGGTTTTGGAAGAGTCATTAATATCTTTTGTATGGTCGCTGTGATTGTCGTAACCGTGATGGCTTATGAGACAATATTAAAAGGATGGCATTTATTTCAGGATCCTGAGGAATCAGATGGCTTACTGTTAAACTTTATTGTATTACTTGCCTCCTTAATCATTGATGGATTAATTCTTTTTAAAGCGATGCGGGAAATAAGAAGTGAAAGTAAAACGGATGAATCAAGTAATGTAATAACCGTAGCTTTTAAAAATGTCAAGAAGGCGTCGCCTGCTACACGACTTGTCTTTTATGAGGATCTTGTTGCAACATCAGGTGCACTCCTAGCAATGGTTGGTATAGTGCTTTCGCAGTTTTTTGGTATTTTGCAAGCAGATGGTTTAATTTCTATGTTAATTGGGTGTTTAATGTTGTTTGTCGCTTTTCGAGTGGGTTATGACAATATGATCGGTTTAATCGGAGTTTCAGCACCAGCAGAGGTTCAAGACAAGCTCACAACGATACTTTTAGACCATGAAGACGTAGTGGATATTCATCGAATTCGAATTGTGCAGGAAGGTCGTCTATACCATGTTGAGGGAACAGTTGAACTAAAAAAAGGGCTTAGCCTGGCAAAAGCAGATGATATTAAGTTTGAGTTGTCCGATACGCTTTTACGCCAATCCGAAGTAGCAGATGTACTACTAGGAATTATAGAGGACGATGGGGAGAAGAGTCGGGAAGAAAAAGGCAAACAGCGTAATATTCCTAAAACGGATGAGTAAGAAATCAAGATTTAAACGTTTATAATCACATTTCTAGTACTTATAAGGGAAAGATAACGGGCTTTTCCTTAAGGGAGAAAGTTATTTTCAAGGGGTTTATAGTAGTGGAAATGGGATTATACCAACCTGATTTGTAGCTTTTTTCGTGATAAGATAGGGTGAATTCACGAAGGGGGTTTCCAGGTGTTGAATAACGGTAGAAGTTTAGATGAATTACATGATACGCAGCAGTCTACAAAGGAAATACTGTTTATCTTGGATGATTTGTTCTTATTTTCCATTGAAAAGTATGACCAGTTATTGCGGGAAGAAATTGAAAAATTACTAAAGCAAATGAATGTTCCTGAAGTGTTGTTTGATAAAGCTTTTCCCCAAATCATTTGGTGGCTATTATTTTGCTACCCGCAAGCTCCCCATGGTATGACCATCTACCAGGATTATTTGGAAGTACATAATAAAAAATGGACTAAGGCAGACAAGGTTGTGCAGGCACACTTGAATAGTTGGCTAAGTATCACGCCAGGGTTTTATCGTGTAGTCAAGATAGATAGAAAGTATAACCGGTTATTCCACGTTCAAGACGTATTTTTAAAAGAGGAGAAAAAGGTATTTATTTTTAATGAAATATTCCAAACTCCTAAAATGGGTGAGATCATAAGCGGCATCCTGTTACCTGTTGGAAACAATGTTTATACCACGCAAGGCAGGCTCTTTCATCTTCCCGTAACAATCGTACCAGAGTTAATGGGAAGGTTTCGGCAGTTTCTAGAAAGGCATAATTCCAATCCAGATTATGTTGTTCCAGCTTCGTCGTATCCCGTTCTGCTCCGTATCACTATGCAAACGATGGAAGAGAAGCTATGATAAGAAATGCTTGTGTGACAGAACATCGTAAGCCCCAAGTAGAAAGCCTTGCCTCGAGGCATATCAGAATTAAATTCATCCCGATATTAAGAGTTCAACATGGCAAAACATTTATGATAACTGGGAGTCACCCGGATTGTGCTCGTAATCCCCAACCTTCGTCCCCCCAAGTGCTCTTTCCAAATCATAATCCTCGATAACATCCTGAAGCCATAGCCAACATAGGAACATGGCAATAATCGTAACTAAAATAATAACAAATACTGCAATTCTTCCTTTCATTTCTTCACCTTCTTTCACTCATTTCACATGTAAGTATACCTTGATTTTAAACGTAAATAAAGCCACCATTTTTATAGAGAATGGGCCTACTACTAAAATCAAGAGAAAATAGAAGAAAAACAATAAAAATAGACGTAAGCACCTTTTGATTACGCTTTCTTCGTGTTTTGTGAAATGTGAGTAATTATGGTATGATTTCTTAGTTATCTACGGAACATGCCATAAGTTGGCTTGAATATATATGAAAAGAGGTTGAATAGTTGAAAGTAGAACAATTGAAGAATGAATGGTTTGGCAATGTCAAAGGGGATGTCCTGGCAGGTTTAGTAGTTGCACTGGCTTTAATCCCAGAAGCAATAGCCTTTTCAATCATAGCGGGTGTTGATCCAATGATTGGATTATATGCATCTTTTTGTATTGCAGTTGTAATTGCTTTTGTCGGAGGGAGACCGGGTATGATCTCTGCGGCAACCGGAGCAATGGCGTTACTCATGGTAAATCTCGTTGCGGATCATGGGTTGCAGTATTTGTTTGCAGCAACGATTCTTACAGGTATCATCCAAATCATTTTTGGCGTTTTTAAGCTAGCAAGAGCTATGAAGTTTGTACCACGTTCGGTGATGGTAGGCTTTGTTAACTCACTAGCCATTCTAATATTTACAGCACAGATTCCGCATTTCCAAGGGGAAAGCTGGATTATGTATGCACTTGTTGGTCTTACCTTGGCTATTATTTATCTATTGCCTAGGATTACCAAGGCAGTACCTTCTGCTTTGGTAGCAATTATTGTCGTCACAGCAATCGTAATTTTTGGTAAAATAGATATTGGAACAGTCGGAGATATGGGTGCATTGAAACAGCAATTGCCTATCTTCTTAATTCCTTCTATTCCGTTTACGTTTGAAACGTTGATGATTATTTTCCCATACTCTCTGGCTTTAGCTATTGTAGGATTACTAGAATCCTTGTTAACTGCTAATATCGTAGATGATATGACAGATACAGAGAGTAATAAGAACAAAGAAAGTCGCGGACAAGGGATTGCCAATATTGTTGCAGGCTTTTTCGGTGGAATGGCTGGTTGTGCCATGATTGGTCAGTCTGTCATCAATGTGAAGTCTGGTGGTAGAGGCCGTTTATCTGCATTGGTTGCTGGATCGTTCTTAATGTTTTTGATTATTGTACTAGGCGGACTTGTTGTGCAAATTCCAATGGCTGCCTTAGCTGGTGTTATGTTTATGGTATCTATTGGTACATTTGATTGGTCCTCGATACGTAACTTGCATAAATTGCCAAGGACAGATGCAGTTGTCATGCTAACAACCGTTGCTGTAGTACTTTACACACATGATTTATCTAAAGGTGTACTTGCTGGTGTACTATTAAGTGCAATTTTCTTTGCTGCTAAAATATCCAAGGTAAAGGTTACGGATGAGTTAATGATGCGAGAACAAAAAAGAGTTTATCGTATTGAAGGTCAGTTGTTTTTTGCTTCAGTAAGTGATTTTACAGCGAAGTTTGTTTTCGCTGACACTGTTAAGGAAGTAGAAATTGATCTAAGTCGTGCGCATTTATGGGATGACTCAGCAGTAGGGGCGCTTGATAAGATTCAAGCCAAGTTTGAACAACACCAGATTAACGTGGAGTTCACGGGTTTAAATGAAGCAAGTAAAAATTTAGTTCAACGTATTGGTGGTTTATCGAAGGCGTCAGGACATTAATTATTAAGTGCTTTTATCAGAATCTGTAGAGGGTGGTTATGGTGTTTAAAAGAATACTATTGGCTGTAGATGGATCAGAGCATTCCATTCGCTCAGCAAATTATGCTATAGAGCTTGCTGAGAAGTTTAATGGAGTCATTAATGTTGTGTACGTTGTGGATGGCAATAAAGCGAAGTCAGATGTGCTACATGCAACGGACAAATTCGCCCTAAAAAAAATGCGTAATGATAAACTAAAGGCTGTTAAAGAATTATTGAATAAAACCGATATTCAATACGAGATTAAGATTTTGCATGGAGAAGCAGGTCCTACTTTAGTCAATTATGCCAACAATAATGAAATAGATGGCGTAGTGCTAGGAAGTAGAGGGCTGAACAACCTGCAGACCTTTATCCTCGGAAGCGTGAGCCACAAAGTGGCAAAACGCGTAGAATGTCCCGTATTAATTGTGAAATAGAATAGTAGATAACAAATGATATAGAAAAAGGCTGCCGATTCGGCAGCCTTTTTTGTATTCCATGGGGAGAGGTGTTGGAAGTGAATCTGGAGATGGGCAGAGTGAATCGAGAGGGAGGCAGAGTGAATCGAGAGGGAGGCAGAGTGAATCGAGAGCGGGGCAAAGTGAAACCAGAGTACCGCAAAGTGAAACCAGGGCACCGCAAAGTGAAGCCAGGGCACCGAAAAGTGAAACCAGAGCCTCACAAAGTGAAACCAGAGCCCCGCAAAGTGAAACCAGAGCCCCACAAAGTGAAACCAGAGCCCCACAAAGTGAAACCAGAGCCCCACAAAGTGAAGCCAGGGCACCGCAAAGTGAAACCAGAGCCTCACAAAGTGAAACCAGAGCACCATAAAGTGAAGCCAACGTTTTATGATGGAGCTTCGGCCTAGAGAAGAGAGGCAGCCCTCATTCACAAAAGACGCAGCCACACACGGGAGAGACGCCACAGCCCACAAAAGTGACGCACCAACAACAAAAAAAGCGCCTCCAAAAAAGGAGACGCTTCACACCCATACCATCTAACCTAAAGCTTTTTAACAGCCTCAGCTATAGGATAATTTGCGGGATCAATTTCTGATTCAATTCCCTGGGCCATCTTTGCAAGCTCTGCCCCTATGTATGGCCCCATCGTAAGACCAGAGGCACCTAGTCCATTTGCGGCAAAGAGTCCAGAAACGCCAGGTACCATGCCAACTACTGGTAGAAATCCAGGTGTGACAGGGCGAAAGCCTACTCTTGTTTCAAGAACGGTCGCGTTTTCCAGTTGAGGGGAAACCTGTAGAGCTTTACTGAGTACTTCGTAAAGTCCGCCTGCTGTTACCCTTGGATTAAAGCCTGTGTCGTCTTCATGTGTGGCTCCGATTACGAGGCGTTGATCCTTGAAAGCGAGCATGTATTGATTGGTTGGCGGCATGACAACAGGCCATTTTGCTGTATCATACCCAGCAACTTGTAGATGCATGAGTTGGGCTCGTTGTGGTTTAACATCAAAAGAGATTCCCAATGGTTTAAATAATTCTCCCATCCAGGCTCCTGTTGTAGCGATCACTGTACCGGCCTCATACAACTCATCATCCACACGTACACCGGTTACTTTACCATTCTCAGCAACAAGGCTAGCATCACCCTTGACTATTTGTGCTCCAAGCTTTTTTGCACCACTGATTAAGGCATCGCGTAGTTTTCGGCCGTCAACGCGAGCAGCTCCGCTTACATGAACAGAGCCATATCCTTCACCAATCAAAGGGAAGGCTTGTTTTGTTTCTTCTTCGTTTAATATCGTTATATTGCCAATTTCAGGTGCATCTTCTCTTCTTTTTAATGCCCTTTCCTTCATGGCATTAAGTTTCTTTTCATCTGAATGCAGGCTAATTGCACCGACTCGCTCATAGCCGGTGTCGACCTCTCCAAGTTCTCGCAACTTGTTAATTATTTCCGGGTAGATTTTTGCTCCACCTTTAGCGAGCTGGTACCAGGCCTTATTTCTTCTCTGGGAAAGCCAAGGACAGACGATTCCTGCAGCAGCATCTGTTGCCTGTCCTGTATCCTTTCGGTCAATTAGCGTAACAGCTTTCCCACTACTAGCAAGATGAAAAGCGGTGGAGGCACCTAGTATACCGCCACCAATTACAATATAACCTTCTTTTTTCTTATAATTTGTCGACAACTTGCTTCATTGCCTTTATTTTACCAAGATGCTCATTCTCATGCTGCAGAATCATTTCATAAACATCTCCATAGGTTTTAAAATTTCCAAACGGTAAGGTATAAGGGAGATCCTGCTTGAAAAAGTCATCTGTCAGATCTTTAATACGTGAGCGTTGTTGTTCGAGCTCTGTAACGAGTTCAGATATACTAGGTGGAGTATCTTGCCAATCAGCTGGTTTCGTTCCTGTTCCAAACAAGTCATTAAATGACTTTGGTAGATTCTCGGAATGGTTTGGAAAGCCAAACAGTAGCGACTCTGGCGTTACCAACACATGCCCGATATGCCAACGGATTGTGTTATTAAAGTATTCAGGCTGTACATCAGCCTTTTTCTCGTCGATATTTTTAATAAAGCCTAATAAAGCAGAACGAGTAAGATCAAATTGCTCTGACATTTATATTCCTCCTAATAGAACATTTGGTATTAACTATAAAAATAAAAGGTTCGAATGTAAAATATATTGATTTTATGAAGGGATTTTTGATCAGGTAAAGAATTAAATAGAGAAGGGGGAAAGACATTGAGAGCAATCATCATAAGTAGAATTATATTTGTTACAGGAATTATTGTCCTTTTAGCAGGATTTTACAAGGCTTGGAATATGGCTAGATTGAATCAATTTTCCGATTATAACCCGGAAGGAACAGCAACAATAGATTGGGACACGTTTTTTATGCTTGCTGGAACTTCCTTGATGTACGGTTTTATATTAATCGGTATAGCTGAGGTTATCCGTTTATTGGATGGTATCTTGAAGAAAGAGACAGTTACCCAAACACCTTCTCTTACTAGACCAACCGAGCAAGAATCCGTTGTTTTCAGTCAAGAAGAAATTGACACGGCTTGGAAACTTACAAGAGAAGATGAAGAAAAGATCTATGAATTATATTCTGATAAAGCAATATTAGAAATAAGACTTGCAAATTTGGAAGGCTACTGTATCGTCAAGGTACAAGATACAAGCAGGCCACTAAACCCGGAAATTAAAGTCGTCGACGTTGGTGGGTTTAGTGCGAAGGATGTGCAAGATACAGAAAAGAGAAATAAGATTCTCGAATGGTATTATCAACAGTAAAGAAGGATGAGCAGATTTGGAAACTAGTAAGAAAAAACGAAAAATCGGATGGTTTGGGTGGAGTTTGGTAACAATTTTCTCCGTGGCACTCATAGCTTCATTGTTACTCTTTTTTAACGTATTCAAAATTAATAGTGTTTTTTCAATTGAGGACTTGGAGAATGCACAGAATGAGAAGGCGACAGAGGGGCAGGAAGTCGATGCGGACACTGCAAAAGAGATTGAAGAGATTCAGGAGACAGTAGGAGCGCAACACGTTGAGATAGGTGATTTTATAGTGAAGACCCATGATTTTTATAATGATAAAACAGGCTATGGGAATATTAACAATCTTAATTGGAAAGAACAAACGGATAAAGCAAAAGAAATCATTGGAACTATTGAGAAGGAGATCGAAACGGTTCAAAGTGATGCATTAAAAACAGATCTTAAAGCAATTGTGGAGATTGCAAAGGCTACTATAAGTGATGAGAAAGTGGAACAAGTTAGACATTTACATCGATATTTCCATGATTTGGATATAGCATTGAATCATTATAATGGCTCTGATAAAATTTGGAGGGTAACCGAAACATTAAAATAGTAAATCGCTATTCATCTACATAGTAGGTATGATAATCTTATAGTGGATATTGTGAAAGAAGGAGAATGAATATGGAAAAAACATTGATTTTTGGACATAAAAATCCAGATACTGACACCATTTGTTCAGCACTTGCCTACGCTGATCTTAAAAAAAAGCTTGGCGTGAATGCAGAAGCTGCCAGACTTGGAACAGTTAGCAAGGAAACGCAATTTGCACTCGACTATTTTGGTGTACAAGCACCTGAATTAATTGAAACAGTAGGATCTGACATAAAAGAAGTGATTCTTGTGGATCACAATGAATTCCAACAAAGTGTTGATAATATTAGAGATGTACGCATTGCAGAGGTTATTGACCATCATCGCATCGCGAATTTTGAAACAAAAGAGCCTCTATCTTTTCGCGCTGAACCAGTTGGATGTACAGCAACTATCTTAAATAAGATATATAAAGAAAAAGGTGTCGCGGTATCTAAAGAAATAGCTGGACTTCTTGTTTCCGCTATCGTTTCCGACTCCCTTTTATTAAAATCTCCTACATGTACAAAAGAAGACGTTGATGCAGCATATGAATTGGCAGAACTAGCTGGTGTAAACTTAGAAACTTACGGTCTTGAAATGCTACAGGCAGGAGCAGACTTGAGCGATAAATCTGTAACAGATTTACTGACAATGGATGCGAAAGAATTTTCTATGGGTGAAGCTAAGGTGGAAATTGCACAAGTAAACGCTGTTGACACGAACGCGATTTATAAATTCCAAGATGATATTGATACAGAGATTGCCCAAATTATTAAGGATAAAGAGTTAGATCTATTTCTATTCGTTGTGACGGATATTCTTAACAACGACTCCGAAGTGTTAGCACTTGGTAGTGGAAAAGCGAAAGTGGAGCAGGCATTTGATGTGTCCCTTGATGCCAATAACCGTGCTTTGCTAAAAGGCGTTGTGTCACGTAAGAAACAAATCGTAACAGCATTAACAGATGCCTTTACTAAATAATAAATTGTAGAGCAGACATGCTTTAAATAGCCTCGTTTCTGGCAGTTGAAGTAAAATATCTGCGCTATTTACATGTTAAAAAAGCTAATCACGAGTTAAAATCGTGATTAGCTTTTTTTATTTCTCAGAAAATCTCTTCGTCGACTTTGAATTGGGCCAAGGCTTCAATATCAATGGCGTGGCCGATTCCCAGATCTGTAGGAACGGTGATTAATCCGTTATGGGCAACAACCTCTGGCAGGATAATGTCTTTTTTCCAGTAGTTGTCTGAGCCAGCGTTATCTCCAGGAAAACGGAAGCCTTCCAAAGAAGAAAGGGCAATATTTTGCGCTCTTCCCACACCTGCTTCAAGCATACCGCCACACCAAACGGCAATGCCTTTTTCCACACAATAATCATGAATTTGCTTTGCTACGGTTAAGCCACCGACTCGGCCTGGTTTTATATTAATGACCCGACAGCTTCCAAGCTCAATCGCTATTTTCGCATTTTCAAGAGAATGAATGCTTTCATCAAGACAAATGGGGGTATCAATTTCTGCTTGTAACTTTGCATGATCTACAATATCATCATGTGCTAGAGGCTGTTCCATCATCAACAATTGAAAGGCATCCAACTCCTTTAACCTTGCTGTATCCTCTAATGTATAAGCAGAATTTGCATCAACCATGATAGGCAGGTCCGGATAGTGGTGCCGTACTTCTTTAAGGACATCTATGTCTTTACCTGGTTTAATTTTCAGTTTCACTCGTTTATATCCATTTTCTTGGCTTAATGCAATTTTATGTAATAGTTCCGCTATGGAAGACTGCATGCCAATAGCAATGCCTGCTTCAATTTTTGATTTCGTTCCGCCAAGGGCTTCGGCAAGTGATTGGCCTTCACGTTTGGCATATAAATCCCAGACTGCCCCCTCTAAGGCAGATTTCGCCATGTTATTCCGTTTTATCGTTGTGAAAAGCTTCGAAACATCATCAGGGTGCTTGATCGAATTATTTAATAAGATAGGAATTAAAAAGTCTCTCATCATGTGTCCGGTTGTGGTGAAGGTTTCCTCTGTATACCAAGGAGCTGTAAATGCAACAGATTCTCCAAAGCCTCGGTTTCCTTGTCCATCATCAATCTCTGTGATGTAAAAGTCTTTGTTTTCCACAGTCCCAAAACTTGTTGTAAAGGGTTGTTTAAGTTCCATGCTTAGATGGTGTAATGTGATTTGCTGTATTGGAATCGTCATTTATATCCCTCCTCGTTTAAGTTTACACCTTCCCTTCCTATTGAAAAAGTTTAACCTCTATAAGGTAAGGGGAAAATTATTGTACGTGAATAGTAACTAGGAGGGGAAAGCGTGACAGAGAAATTTGATGTGATTGTAATCGGGACAGGACCCGCTGGATCTTCAGTGGCAACTTCTTGTGCACAAGAAGGGCTGCGTACTGCTGTTATAGATGAACGTGCTTATGGAGGTACATGCCCATTGAGGGGATGTAACCCGAAAAAAGTGTTAGCGAGTGCTGCCACCATGATTGATGAAACAGAACGGATGCAAGGAAAGGGGATTGCAAAGCCTGCTAAGATTAATTGGCAGGACCTAATGGAGTTCAAGCGTTCCTTTACAGAGCCAGTTCCCGAAGCGAAGGAGAAAAGCTTTGAAAAGGCAGGAATTGAAACCTTCCATGGACAAGCGCAATTTTTAGATGAAAAAACGCTAAAAGTTAAGGAGAAGGTCTTAGAAGGGGGGAAAATTGTTATTGCAACAGGAGCTCGACCTGCTCCATTACCAGTTGACGGAGCGGACCATCTTACGTATAGTGAAGACTTTCTTGAACTTGATCAGCTACCAAAACGTGTTATCTTTGTGGGGGGTGGATACATTTCCTTTGAGTTCGCCCATATTGCTGTAAGAGCAGGAAGTGATGTTCATATTGTGCAACGTGGAGAACAGCCATTAAAGTCATTTGACTCCGATATGGTAGACCTGTTGCAAAAAAAATCGAAAGAAATAGGTATTTCCATTCATTTAAATAGTTCAGTAAATGCAATTGAAAAAAATGATAAAGAATATATAGTAAAGGCAAGTAAAGGCGATGAAGAAGTTTCATTCCGTGGAGATTTAGTCGTACATGGGGGCGGTCGCGTTCCACAAATAAACGATCTCAAGCTAGATCAGGCGGGTGTTAATCATAGCAAGACTGGGATAACTGTCAACACGTATTTACAAAGTGTCAGCAATGAACACGTTTATGCTGTTGGCGATGTAGCAGATACAAATGGTTCTCCTTTAACACCAGTAGGAGAAATGGAGGGACAAATTGTTTCGCAAAACATTGTTTCAGATGCAAAACAAGAAGCAAACTATAATGGGATCCCGTCAGTTGTTTTTTCTGAGCCAAAATTGGCCAAAGCAGGTCTTACAGAAAAAGAGGCAAGAGAAGCTAATTATGATGTAAAGGTAAACCATCAAGACATTTCGGATTGGTTTACGTACCGTCATACAAACGATGCGCCGGCTGCTGTCAAAATTATTATTGATAAAAAAACAGATTTAATTCTTGGTGCACATTTAATAGGTGGAAAATCTGATGAATTGATAAATTATTTTGCAATGGCTATTCAAATGAGAATCCCTGTTAATCAACTGAAAAATGTTGTCTATGCTTTTCCAACTGCTGTCTCAGATATTCCATCCATGCTATAACAAATGCATAATTTACACCCCTTTCTCAAAAGCTAATTACCAGTTGGAAGGAGGAAATCACATGGGTGGAAAACCAAAAGGACCAAAACAGCAGGAAAAGCCAAAATTGCCACAAAGCCCGCAACAACCATATGGGGAGCCATTAAGTGGTTCAAAACAGGTTAAGAATAAAAATCATTCGCGACAAAATCGCAATGTTCATCATGATATGTAAAAATAAAGCGTGGGATAAAAGGATCGCGTCTAGAAATAACCCGAACTATAATGCAAACCCTTGAAAAAGGTTTGCTTAGTTCGGGTTTTGTATGAATGAAATCTAATGTAACGGAGAGTTCTGCCGAAGCCATGCTGAAAAGTTAGTTATTTCCCAGTCTCTTTAAGAAAACACATTGATGGTCATCTGTTCACATAACAACGAAGTTCTGCTATCATTTTGTCATACATAGTTAGGGAAGGAGTCAAACATATGTGGAGAGATTTTAAGGAATTTGCCTTTAAAGGAAATGTTATGGATTTAGCCATTGCTGTTGTAATTGGTGCAGCCTTCAGTGGCATCGTCACATCGTTAGTAACCAATATCATTACGCCGCTTGTAGGAATACTTATGAATGGTGTGGATCTTTCGGGACTGAAATATACATTTGGTGATGCGGAGATATTATACGGGACATTTATTCAATCCATTCTAGACTTTTTTGTTGTCGCGTTTTCTATTTTTCTTTTTATTCGTCTTGCAATGAAATTGAAGCGAAAGAAAGAAGAGGAAGTAGTGGAGGAAGAAGTACCAAAGGTCAGTGTACAGGAAGAGTTGTTGATCGAAATCAGGGACTTGTTGCGTGAGCAGAATAAACATAGTTCCTAATGATGGTCTGAGTAACTGCGGAGCATAACAAGATTACATCATTTCTGCGCTAAGAAAAATGCTCCGCTTTCTGTGGGCACGGCCTCAGACTCGGGCCAACAGGATGTTGGTCACAAAGGCGTTGCCATAGGACGTGGCGACCTTAGCCTTTGTTCCTTTCTCTCCCGCTTCCGGGGTCTTCGGACTCGTGCTGTTCCCACTGGACAAGTAAGGCTGCGACAGCGATTCATCGCAAGCAGAAAATGCGATTGCATTATCAAGGAGTCTTCGCATTTTTCTCCGCTGAGTGATGTAATTAAAGTTGAAACAATTGTAAAAACCACCTAATAAGCTCAATTATATCTTAGGAAAATAATAGGTGATGATAACAAAGCAGAAGTCAAGAAGTCATTAACAGAAAATATCCCTTTCAAAAAATTGAGTATATAAATCGCTCTTATACACATGGTAGAAATATTTTGGTGAGATGGCTTTGTAGATCGTTATAGTGGTAGTAGCGTCAGGACAATGCGTATTTACAACAATAAGGAAATTCCAATTTAAAAAGCTCAACACTTCTACAAACTAAATATAGAAATCGAGCTTTTCAGTTACTTCATTTATTTATTGAATTCATTAACTGGAAGAAGTATTCAGGTTTATGTGTCTTATTTAGGTTATACCATGAATGTAATGTATCTGTTGTAAATACATCTATTTTTTTCAGTACCTCCATTGCAAATTCCAGAGGAGCTATTCCTGATGCAGTAACTAAATTCGCATCAGATACCGCAGATTCCAACTCATAGAACTTTTCTCCTTTATAGTTAGGACATACCATTTTAGTATATTCTAAGTTATTACTTGTATGCTTTCTAGTATCTAAGTATCCCATATTCGCGAGGCCCTCAGTTGCACCACAAATTGCAGCAACAATAGTGCCAAACTTTAAAGCTTGGCCGATTTTTTTCAAGATAGGTTGATGAATTTCTTCACTCCAAGTAGTCCCTCCTGGTAAAATTAAAAGATCTTTATTTTCAAGAGTACATTCATCAAGGGAAATATCTGGTTTTATGCTAAGTCCTCCCATACTAGTAATCATTTCTTTATTAGCTCCAACTGTAATTACTTTTAAAGGTGCTAAATCTTTTTTGAAATATCTCCCTGTGTTTAGTTCAGCAACTAAATATCCATATTCCCAGTCCGACATTGTATTAAATACATATAGAAAAACTTTTTTTGTTTGCATCCAATAACACTCCAATCTCAATTGATACAGCTATTATAATATAACTTCCCTGACAGTTAACGTCAGGGAAGTTATCATACTTGATGAAATTCTATTAATTCCGACAGAACTTCAACAAGTCTTTTCTTAAGACTTATTGGCTCTATAACTTTAATAGATTTATTGTACGGCAAAAGTAAATACGGTACATATGTATGGATCATATCTTTTTCAAGAATAAAAACTGCTTGATTTGAAGTCCGTTCTTGTAAGTAATGTCCTAAAAACCAATGTTGGCAAATATCATACAATACACTTTTATCCCCATTAATAACCAAAGAAATAATCCCTTCCTTATCTTCTATAGTTGGAAGAAGACTTTTTATAAAAAAGTCACGTGCTGAAAAATTTTCTGGCTGGTTAAACTTATTTTCGGTTAGCATTAGACTTTCAATTCGATCTACTCTAAAACTACGGATATCATTCCTAAGATGACAAAATCCGATCACATACCACTTATTATTCCAATAGATAATTCTATACGGGTCGACCAATCTATAATTTAATTGCTTTTCACCACTTTTATGGTAAAGAATTTTTACTGAGTACCTGTCAGCTACGGCCTGCTCCAGCTCCTTCAAAAAAGGTTCCATCGAGACTGAACTTACTCGACTTATTACGTCAAGACTAGTTACATGTTGGTTTATCTTTTTTTCCTGCTCTTGATTTGAGTATTTACTTAGTTTTGAAATGGCCCTATTTAGTGCTTCCCCTCCATAATATCCGGCTTCTTCTGCAAAAACAGCAGCGTGAAATAGTGAAGTTTGTTCCTCAAAATCAAAGAAAAGAGGAGCCTCAATAAAATTGTTCAATAAAGAGTAACCACCGTTATGTCCTGGTTCTGAAATTATAGGTACACCACTTGTTGAAATTGTATCAATATATCGGTACACAGTCCTTATATTCAGCTCTAATTTTTCTGAAATTTGTTTTGCAGTAATTTTTTCACCTGAACGAAGCATCCATAGAATTGCTAACATATTGTCAATTTTAGGCATGTAATTC